>CAWGVL010000020.1:0-195417 GCA_963825845.1 Bryobacteraceae bacterium
TTTTAAATTTCCGAGCACCAAAACTCAACCACACACCTAGTGCATCATCCAGTTAGTTCCTTATAGAATCAGCTTTTGTCGTTGGGCCGAGCGGTGCACCGCTCTCCAACTCACTTGACCGTGGCACTCAGCCCCGTTGGCGGCAGCGGCCGCGTCGAGCCCGTCGACATCGGACCTATGTAAGAGGTCGCCAGAACCAAATTGTCGTACCACTTGTCATTCTGCTGGCTCGAGCTTTTGCCACCATGTTCCACCATGATTTTGTTGATCTTGAGCGTGGAGACGTCCCGGAAGCGCAAGTTCTGCCAGTCGGCGATCAGCGTCCCGTCCTGCCATACCGCCAAGCGGCCATCCCGGCTCCCCGGCGTGTTCAGCTTGACCATGGCCTCATAGCAGACCCATGCTCCTCGGGCCGGAAGAACCTTGGGTCTGGCGACAAAATAGGGACCGAAGTTCTGTGTTCCGTTGGAGACGGTCCCATCGGGATACCAATGTTCGCCATAAAGATCGTCCTGTTCGGGATGGTACACGTAAGCGTTGGTGTAGCCGGGCTCTCCTTCGCCCAAGTACCGGGAGTTTTCAATGAGAACGAGGAAGAAGTCGGTCCCATTTGGTCTGCGACCCGGGCCAGGATAGTTCCCACCGCTTATCCTAATGCCGCTATGGGCGTCTTGCATTCCGGCATGGTTTGGCTGAAAACGCTCATACACCCGCATGAATAGGGTGTCTTGCCCAGAGAGGGGTTTTTCGATCGCGTTGCTCACTTCGCTGCCAGTGGTCGGCATTCTAAACCGGATGGCTTTTGTACCACTGAAGAATACCGAGCTGTCCAGGGCGAGATTAGAGCCTTGATAATAGTTGTTGTAATTGCCGGAGCTGGTCAGCTGGCTAATCGACGTGTAGGTCTCAAAACCGTCGGCAAACAGCACATTGCCGTGGGTTTTAATGTTGGCATCATTGGGGAAAGAAGCGGCGATGCCCGTGTTGCCCGTGGGCAGAGCCGGCGGCCCGCCGGTCTGGGCACACAAAGGGATAGCAACCGCAGTCAATACGAACGTAAATACACCAGTCTTAATTGTTCTTTGCGGGGGCATAGGCTTTCTTGTTAAAGGAACATCGTATCATGCTGCAAGGTCGGCCGCTAGTACCTCGGTTAGATTAGTACTAAGAATAGGCATATCACACAACACCACATTCAAGAGGTGTTACGAGAAGTCCGCCGATACCCGTTGATGTGGTTGAAAATGCGGTCATGGTTTTGTCCACCAACGCCGCGCGCCGTTCCCGCCAATAAAGTAATCTTTTGTTGTTTACTGACAACGTCGGACCCAAACAGCAAGGGACGGCCACGCAACCAAGGTTATCTGCGTGTATGGCGCTGGTGCGGTACGCCCGGCAGCGGTTATGCTCGAGCGCTCACGTGGTAAACAACTAACTCATTCACCAAGGGCATGTATCGATGTTGCCCCAATACCGTGTATGATCTTTGGCCGGATGAAACTCCGATGTTCCGCTTCCTCCTCCGGTTTAAGTTGGGGTCTGTCCGGCATGTCGCAACCTGACGGTTTGACAGAGGGGAAGCCAGGAGGCTTTCCCACCTTAGTTGCGGACTTCCGCTTACGCCGGATGATTCAGAACCACAATCGAAATTCGGCGATTTACCGCATTGTCGGGATGAGCCATATCCCGAAGCTTCTGGTCGGCGTAGCCTCGAATCTGGGTGATCTGGTCGGCCTGCACACCTGACGCTTGCATCAGGCGGCGCGCCGCATTTGCGCGATCGGAGGATAATTCCCAGTTTGTATAACCATCCTGGCGAGTGATCGGACGGGAGTCGGTATGTCCCTCAATCAACACCTTGCTTGGCAACGCGCCTACTTGCTTCGCCAGCACTGTCAGAAGGTCCGTCCCATTACGCGTCGGAACGGGACTGCCTGACTCGAAGAACAGTCCGGCTTCTGTTTCCAGGAACTCGATGCGAAGACCCTCGGAAGTGACCGTCATCTGGATCTTGTCTTTGAGCGCCGTCTGAAAATCGGGGCGCTGCTTGAACGCTTCTTCGATCTTCTGCTTCAGCTTTTCAAGATCCTGCTTCGACACAGCAAGGTTTTCGCCGTTGCCCGCGTCGCCATTCCCGGTATCTGTCGATTTCCCGGACGGATCCTGAAAGTACCCACCGATAGCTGACTTGGTCTTCTGGTCGGTATTCATCAACCAGAGGACGATGAACAGCGCCATCATCGCCGTCACAAAATCCGCATACGCGACCTTCCAGGCGCCCCCATGCGATCCGTAATGGGCGGCTTTCTTCTTAACGACTATTACAGGAGAGAGATTTGCATTCGGAGCCATGTCATGCGCCTACGCTGCGGCTGCTGCCGCTTCCGGAGTTCCCTTGCAGCTTGCTTCCAGGTCTTTGAAGGAAGGTCGCATACGGGCGGGAATCGAACGGCGGCCGGCCTCCGCGGCCATCAACGGCGTGCTGCCCTTCGTGAACGCGATCACCGCGTTGCGAAGACAGAGGAAGTAATTGTGCTCGGCATCGCTTATCTTCATCATCCGTGCAGCCAACGGACCAATAAATCCGTAGCACGCGAGAATCCCGAGGAAGGTTCCAACCAGCGCGGCGGCTACTTTATGTCCAATTTCTTCCGGCGGACCTCCGAGGGCTCCCATCGTGATAACGACGCCAAGAACCGCGGCGACAATTCCAAGGCCTGGAAGCGCATCCGCCGCTGACTGAAGCGCGCCGACGGGGTCGGTCGACTCACGATGATGTGTATCTGCATCGATCTCCATTAAATTGTCCAGATCGTACGGCGTCCCACCCATCAACGACATTCGCAAAGTGTCGCAGACGTAATCCCGCGCATGGGGATCTTTGAGAAACGCAGGAAACGACTGAAACGCTGCGCTGTTAGCCGGATCCTCAACCTGGGCTTCGAATGCCTGATCTCCATTCTTCTTTGCAAATGTGAACAGCGCGTATAGCATCTGCAGCGTATTTAGGTAGTACTTCCTGCTGTAGCGGTCGGGTTTTATGATCGTCAGCAGTCCTGACGCGATCTGCTTCAGTAAGTAGAAAGGATTGGCGATCAGCATCGTCCCGATCGATGCGCCGCCGATAATCACCAACTCGGCCGGCTGGAGTAGTACGAGAATGTTGCCATGCTCCATCAGGTAACCACCGACGATGGCTGCAATCACAAGTGCGATTCCAAGAAGTGCGCCCACTATATCTGTCGCCTCCAAAGTAATACGTAGAGATAGGCCAAAAGCAAGTGCCTGTGTCACTAGTAGCTCGACATACAGGAAATTCTCTATGCCCGGTAGAGGCGAATGCGCGTCAGGGTACGGTAAGCGTGGCTGCTTGAACCCAGTGGGTCAACTGTCCAAAGGCGTCGAAGGCGTTCACGTAGACCTTCTTCGTACCCGCAAATGTGCTTGTCTGCAGATTTAAAGGAATCGTGACAGTCACGTTGTTTCCGGCTACCGAACGTGACGCGAGCCCCGTATTAATGGCGCACCGGCTGTTGGCGATGCTCCCGGCAGTCCCTGGCGTGACACCCGCCGCCGATACGAGGGCAGCGCCCGTGTCGTTGATCAGATTCAGCGTGTTATTTCCGGGAAAGTACACGGCCTGGCAGGGATTCCCTGCGGTAATGCCCGTACTGAGGAGGAGATGAATCATGCTGAGCCATGAAGCGCCCGATGTATGGGACGCCGTAATCGAATACACCGCATAAGAGCCGGCACTCGTCGAACTGGCCACACCGGCAATCGACGGCCCCGTCTTCGGAGTCGACGTCGATGGTACCCAATTCCCGAACTGCGTCATTCCCGTCCAGGCGCCGGTAACATCCAATGCTTGTAGAAACGTTCCCATTACCGGCGTCACCGCGCCCTTGAACGTCACGGGAACCCTCACCGTCATGGTGCTTCCGGAAATCGATGCCGATGAACCCGCGACGTTGACCGTACACTGCTTGTTCGTCAATGTTCCCGCATTGGGGCTGATTACGACACCCGACACCGGTCCCAGCCATCCCGTTCCCGCATCATCGATCAATCGCATGCCGTGGCTGATCCGGTTGTATTCTACGAGACACGATCCTTTCGCGACATAATTCACGACGTTCGGTGTTGGCAGGAAAAGCATGTACCCGAGATACAACTGCTTCGCCCCACCACCATGAGAAAACGTGGCCGTGAATGTGCCCGCGCCTCCCGATCCCACCAATGGCTCGAGCGTTTCCACAGCGGCGCCGGGAAGAAGAGTGAAGTTTGCTGTCATCGTCACCGGCCCATCCATTCGGACACTGACAGGATTGTCCATACCCCCAGCGCTTCCGCTCCAGCCTCCGAACTGATACCCTGCCGCAGCTGTGGCCGTGAGTTGTACCGTCGATCCTACCGCGTAGAACCCATCGGCGCCCGAGACGCTACCTTGGCCGTTGATCGTTCGTGTCAAACGGTGTTCCGCGGCCATGACCAGCGTGTATACCGCGCCGGAGGTCGCTATAACCGTACGAGGATTTGCTGTCGATCCGTCACTCCACCGCGTGAACACCCAGCGAGATTCGGGGCCTCCTTGTGGGGTTGTGACACTGACATTGCAGGCGCTTCCGTTTGTCCAAACGACATTCGCGGGAGCGGTATACGTCCCTGCAGGGCATCCCGCGCCGGAAACACTAAACTGCACCGCGGCATTCGCATCGATACGAACGGCCGTGACGGCTGCCGTGAAATTCGCCGTGATTGTCTTGGGAGCATCCATCAGCACCGTCAGGGGATTTGCGCCGCCGCCGGCCGATCCGGACCACCCCGCGAATTGATACCCCGATTGCGGTGTCGCGATGAGCTGAAGCGTCGACCCCGCCGCATAGAATCCATCTGCCCCATTGATCGAGCCAGGGCCTGACACCGTCCTGGTAAGCCGATGCTCGGCGGCCATCACGAGTGTATATACGGTGCCCGGCGCTCCCGTAATCGTCCGAGCATTCGCCGTCGATCCATCCGACCAGCGGGTGAATACCGAACGCGTGTCCGGTCCTCCTTGCGGCGATGGAATACTGACACTGCAGTTCGTGCCGGTGGTCCATGTCAACGTTGTCGGCGCGGTATAGGCGCCGGCCGGACATCCTGCGCCCGAGACGTTGATCTGCGCTGCGGCATTGCTTTCGATACGAACGCTGCTCAGGGCGGGCCCGAAGTTCGCGGTGATTGTTTTCGGTCCATCCATCCCTACATTCAATGGGTTGGCGCTGCTGGTGACAGACCCGCTCCATCCATTGAACTGCTGCCCGCTGCCCGCAGTGGCGGTGAGCGGCACAGTCGAGCCGGCCGCGTAGAAACCATCCGAACCGCTGACACTGCCAGATCCGGAAACCAGCCGCGTCAATCGATACTCGATCGAGATCACGATTGTGTAGACCGCTCCCGGCGAAGCGGTAATCGTTCTCGAGAGCGACGCGGGACCGTCGGCCCATTGAGAGAAGACCGGTTTGATGTCGGCAGTGGCCGCGGGTTGCTGCACGGTAACGCTGCACGTTACTCCATTCATCCATGTAAGCGTCGCGGGGGTTGTGTAGGCGCCTGCGGGGCATCCGGAGCCTGAGACCGTAATCGCCACGACGGAGTTGCTTTCGATGCGGACGGTTGTCGGTGCTGCCGTAAAGCTTGCCGTAATCGCCTTCGGAGCATCCATCAGGATTGTCAACGGATTTGCTGTTCCGCTGGCCGATCCGCTCCATCCCGTGAATTGATAGCCTGCGGCAGGCGTGGCAGTAAGGGTCAGGCTCGAGCCCGCTGTGTAGAATCCGTCGGAAGCAGAGACAGAGCCCTGCCCGGATACGCTTCGAGTCAGCCGGTTTTCAGTCGACCACTGCATCGTGTAATTCGCCCCTGGAGAAGCAATGATGGCGCGGGGATTCAACGTGACGCCGTCGGTCCACCGGGTAAACACCTGGCGTGTGTCGGGGCCTCCTTGCGTCGGTGCAACAGTGACGTCACAGCTCGTGCCGGTCGTCCATGTAATCGTTGCAGGCGTAGTGTAAGAGCCGGTCGGACATCCCGCGCCCGATACGCTAAATGGTGTGGAGATATTGCTCTCGATGCGCACACTCGTGGGCGCGGCCACGAAGTTCGCCGTGATGGTTTTAGAGGCATCCATGGTTACTGTCAGCGGATTTGCAACGCCGGTCGCCGATCCGCTCCATCCCGTGAATTGATAACCCGCCGACGGAGTCGCGGTGAGTTGCACGGTTGATCCCGAAGCATAGTATCCATCCGACCCACTGATGGTTCCGGGCCCTGCGGTCGTTCGCGTGAGCTTGTGCTCGGCCGTAAATAGCAATCCAAAGACTGCTCCAGGTGATGCAGTTACACTTCGTGAATTCATCGGCAGTCCGTCTGTCCAAGACGCAAAAACCTGCCTTGTGTCAGGTCCGCCTTGTGGCGTTATTGCCGTGACGATGCAGGCGACACCAGACGTCCAGATAATGCTGGTCGATGCTGTATATGTGCCCGCCGGACATCCGGAGCCCGCAACCGTGAATTGCGCCGATACGTTGCTCGTGATCGTGACGGATGCCGGGGCGCCTGAAAAATTCGCGGTGATGGTTGAGGGCGAGTTCAACTGAAACGTGAGTGGGTTGTCGGCACTGACGACGTTCCCACTCCATCCAGTGAACTGAAAGCCAGCGGCCGGCGCAGCTGTGAGTTGAATCGAGGTCCCTGCTGGATAGAACCCATCCGCGCCACTCACAGTTCCCTGCCCTGTGACCGATCGCGTCAACCTGTACTGTGTGCCGAAGCGAAGTGTGTACGCCGATGAGGGCCACGTTGCCGTAATGTCGCGCGGGTTGCTGATTGGCCCATCGGCCCAACTTTCAAACGCCCATCGCACATCGCCTCCTTGCGCCGACGGTGTACTGATCGTGCATACCGTGCCTTCCCCCCAAAGGAACGACGCGGGCGCGGTGTAGGTACCGGGATTGCATCCGGTCCCTGATGTGGTGAATTGCAGGCTGGAAACATTGCTGTCAATGAAAACCGATGCGGTACGCGCGGCGAAATTCGCTGTTACCGCTTTCGGTCCATTCATCACAATCGAGATCGGGTTGGAGGAGCCCGATGCGCCCCCTGACCAATTTGCGAACTGATAGCCCGCCGCGGGTGAAGCCGTGAGTTGGACTGTTGACGATGCGGCATAGAATCCATCCGCGCCGCTGACCGTACCTGAACTCGCGGGCGCGACCGAACGCGTTAACCGATACTCCGTATTCCATTCGATCGTGTACACCGCGCCGGCAGCGGCCGTGATCGCTCGTGGGTTCGCAGTCGACCCATCGCTCCACTTGACGAACGTCCAGCGTGTATCGGCGGACACCTGTGAGGAAGGGACCGTCACAGAGCAAATCGCACCGGGGCTCCATGCGAGCGTGACCGCGGTCGAGTAGATTCCCGCCGCACAGCCCGTGCCTGTTACGGTCACCTGCACAGGCGCGCCGTTATTTATTGTGACCAGCGTATTGAAGTTCGCCGTAACAGTCTTAGGGACTTCCATGGTCACCGTCACTGGATTGGCCGCGCCCGTCGCGCTACCGGACCAGCCGCTGAATTGGTAGCCTGCACTCGCCGACGCAGTGAGTTGCACGACCGATCCGGCGCTGTAGTAACCATCCGAGGCGCTGACCGTCCCGGCCCCCAC
This sequence comes from Bryobacteraceae bacterium, assembly GCA_963825845.1. Taxonomy (GTDB): domain Bacteria; phylum Acidobacteriota; class Terriglobia; order Bryobacterales; family Bryobacteraceae; genus DASQDN01. The sequence continues at coordinate 7,712 of CAWGVL010000020.1, forward strand.
CGGGGAGACTGTGCGTGCCAGTCGATGTTCGGTTGCAAACTGCATCTGGTACGACAGCGTTCCAGCTGAGGCCACGATGGTCCGCGGATTCGCTGTAGCTCCGTCAGACCAGTTTTGGAATACAGTCCGTGTGTCGCCTGTGCCTTGTGACGAGTTGAAGCTGACGGTGCAACTCGCGCCGTTGTTCCATGTCAGCGTCGCCGGGGTTGTCGCCGATGCCGGGGAGCATCCCGCCCCTGAGAGGGCAAATGGGACGCCTGCCGGAGTGCTGTTCATCTGCACGGACAGGGCGCTTTCGCTGATCGTCATGACCCAGCCGTCATACCAACCCTTGAAGCCTCCGGACGGAAACCACGAAGGCGACGAACTGCTGCCCGCAAGAATGATCGACGACGATGTTACGGCCAGACCCGTCAGCGATTCCGTTCCCGTATACCCGAGATAGCTGAACGCGAGCATGCTGCCGAGATTGCTGCTCAGCTTTACAAAGAAGCCGTCAATGTCCCCGCCTTGCGCCTGAATAGCGTCGATACCGGGCAGAAAGGGAGAGGAGGTGTCTCCGCCGAAGTAGAACGTTCCGTCCGAGGCCTGTGCGCCTACTCGCCCTTCCTCGCCACTGCTTCCGCCGAAGAACGTCGAGTACAACAGCGAGTTGCCGGCCGCGCTAATTTTCGCCACGAACGCATCGGTCACGCCGCCTCCGAAGACGGGTTGAAACGCCGATCCGGTTACCGGGAAATTATTCGAGGCTGTCGTGCCTACAACGATGGCGGCGTCACCCGAGTCGACACCGATCCAGTTGCCGGTTTCGCCTTGTCCCGATGATCCGTTCGACCCTCCAAGATACGTGCTGTATCGCAGCGTCGCTCCATCGGCGCTGAGTTTGGCGACGAACGCATCCTGAAGGCCTGCGTTGTAGTTGCGGTACGCATTCGCGGCCGGAAAGTTTGCTGAGGTCGTGCCGCCTGTAAAGTACACCTCGCCTGCGCTGTCGAGCGCGACCGCGACACCGCGGTCGTTGCCTGAGCCGCCGAAGTACCCGCTGTATGTAATAGAGCCGTTCGACGCGACTCGGACCAGCATTACTTCCTGCGCTCCACGGTTGACGCTTTGGTAGGCGACGCCGAACAACGACATGCTCGATGATGTGGTTTCGCCGACTATCCAGGCGGATCCGTCCGGCTTGATTGCCACGCCATTGGCCGTGTCTTCGCCGCTCCCGCCGAGAAACGTGGCGAACTGCAATGCCCCCGTAGCATTCAGCCGCGCGATGAATCCATCGGTCGATCCTCCGTGGAATCCCGGCAGCGCCGGAAAATCCGCCGAGCCGGTTTGTCCCGCGACATACGCGCTACCGCCAGCATCGACTGCAATCGAGAGCGCGCGGTCGTCCGCTGCGCCACCAAGGTACGTCGCATAGATGACCTGCAGGTTGGCCGGATTCACCTTGAGGATGTACGCTTCGACGCCGGCCGCTCGCGGCCGGACTGGGGTTGCGACGTCGGTCGACTCTGTCGCACCGGCGAGATAGATGAAGCCGGACGCATCTACCGCCATGGCGGAGATGCGGTCGGTCAAGCCCCCGCCTACGTAAGCTCGTCCCGTCACGACGTAAGGGTCGATGAGCAATGGGCGCGTGCGATCGTGCGGAGAAATTACGAAACGAACCCAACCGTCTTCACCAATGTCGTAGCGGGACGGCAGCTTTACGCCATCCTGCAGAACAATCGGCGACGGCTGCCGAATCTCGCCCGCGATCAGATCGCCGGTTTCTTCGAGCGCGGCTGTCGCTGCTCCGTATCGAAAATGAATAACGCGCGGGTCGCCGCCAGGCGCCACGATGTAATCGGCTTTTATTGACCGGCCTTCAAACGACAACCTCATCGTTATGCCGGGATAGATGTCCCTGTACTCAACCGCTCGATATACCAGTCCCGTGCTGGACCGGGTTCCGCTATACCTGTTGACCACACCTCCGGTGGGATCGACCCCAACAGGTTGCCCAAGCTTGGCTCCCTTGTGCCGGAGCGTAACTCCGCCAAAAGACACGCTTCCCTTCCCCGCCGTCACGGCAAGTCGAGCGCCACGAGCTTGAAAAATACCGGCTGCCGATTCTGTAAAGAACCCCGGCAGTTCCGGAAACCCGGTGGCCGCTCGGAGCAGGGCGCATGACAGGCACAGCGCGGCACACAGGGAGCGCGGCAAAAGTGTTAGTGTCCGAGCGCCGTCTGTATTCTCAGGCGCTCGAGGTCCCGATGGGAAAATGGGCTTTGCCTGAAGAATCGAAGCATTTCCGTCCTGTCCCGTTGCTCGATCTGCGCCCGCAGTTCTCGGCAATCGAGCCAGAAGTTCTATCCGCCATCCAGCGGGTAGTCGTGTCTCAGAAGTTCATCCTGGGCGAAGAAGTCGAGGTGTTCGAAAGGGAGATGGCGGAATACTGTAAATCCAACTACGCGGTTGGGTGCGCTTCCGGCTCCGATGCCCTTCTGTTGGCATTGATGGCTCTGGACATCGGTCCCGGTGATCGCGTTCTAACGACGCCGTACACCTTCTTCGCTACCGCAGCCGCAATTTCGAGACTGGGAGCCGTCCCGGTTTTTGTCGATATCGAGCCGGATCACTTCAACCTGGATCCGGAACAGGCGGCGCAAGTGATTCGATCCGGCAATATCAAAGCGGTAATACCCGTTCACCTCTTCGGCGGCTGTGCCGATCTGGACCCAATCATTGCTGCGGCTGGCGAGCAAGGAATCCCTGTTATCGAGGACGCGGCGCAATCGATCGGTTCTGAATACAAGGGACGGCGCGCGGGCAGCATTGGCGATATCGGGTGCTTCAGCTTCTTCCCCTCGAAGAACCTGGGGGCATTCGGAGACGCGGGGCTCTGTACGTCAAACGATGCGGCTCTGACCGAACGACTGCGGTCTCTGCGTGTGCATGGCAGCCGCGTAAAGTACTATCACGAGTCTGTTGGGATCAACTCGCGGCTCGATGCTCTGCAGGCGGCTGTCCTACGTGTCAAGCTACGCCACCTCGATGGATGGAGCGCGGCACGGCAGCGGAATGCGGAGTCATACCGGAAATTGCTGGAAGCGGCTGGCGCTCCCGTCGTCGTTCCTCGACCGGCTCCATATCAGACTCGCCACATCTACAACCAGTTTGTGATTCGATGCGAGCGCCGCGACGAGTTGCGCGGGTATCTACAGCGGAACGGAGTGGGCACGGAAATCTATTACCCACTGCCTCTGCACCTGCAGCCTTGCTTTGCGTATCTTGGCTACAAAGAGGGAGATTTCCCCGTAAGTGAGGGCGTTTCTAAAACATCACTCGCATTACCCGTATATCCCGAGTTGCAGCGAGACGACCTCGAGTATGTAGCCGGTCAGATCTCTGAGTTTTTTGCGGGCGCCTAATTCGCAATGGCCTGCAGCGGGGCGTCCGGGCCAAACGGTAATACGGCCTGCTGTGCGCGGCGGCGGATATACCACTTCTCAAAAGGCGGCACTTCCCTGCGAGCAATATCGTGGCAGATAAGGTTGTCGATCTCCTGCTCGCGCGCCTTTACGTCCAGCTTGTCGTACCGACCCTGCTGTCGAAAAAGTTCTATCTTCTCCTTCCGGAGATTCACACGTGTACCGTCTGGTAGTTCTTCGAACAATAATCTCGCCGTCTCATCACGGTATTGCTCGTATTCCATAACGAGCGCACGCTGCTCGGCCACTTCCTGCTGAGCGAAGATAGCCTGCTCTTGTTGACGGAAGGCCTTTCGAGCGCTGTCGATAACCTCGCTCCCGAGCAAAGAGTCCGGGTCTTTCATCAGCTTTACGAGCAATCCCGCCGGATTTTTCATTCGCTGACCGGCGGTTTTTTTCTGCCGGCACGTATCGAGCGCGATCTCACAAATATCGAGCGCTCGTAAGCCATCGGCCGTCATAACACCGGCGTCAAGAGCATTGCGGATCAAGCTCAATCCGACATGAATGACAACGCCGTTGTCTACAAGCGCTTCAAGCAAGCGGGCCGCTCGCTCGAGTTGGTAGAACTCGGCTTTCGTTTTGGCCGCTTCACAGTAGCGCTGAGCAAGCTTCTCCGGAACCGCCGCCTTCTCCAGACGTTTCATGCAATACACCTGATTCAGCTCACGCGTATCATCCGGATCAGGTGAGAGAAGCATTTTACGCTCAGGCACATAGTTACGATGTCTACGTAGTGCTATCTCCCAACGTTCGGCTTCGACAATGTGGTACGAACCAAGCACTTCTATGCGAATTAGTTGATCAAACGCGGGCTCGAGCGTTTGCATTAAACGGGAAAGATACTTCGGCGGATTGATGATGCCGAGATGCTCCGTCGCAAGCTTCCGCGCATCCATCAGGATCATGTCCGTTTTTTCGAACGCCACTGCGAGAAAGCGATACAGGTGCTTCCCCGTAATCCCGTCCAGTTCCATGTAGCGTCCGGCATCGAGGACTCGAAAGAATCCGCTGTTCATTGACTGAATGAGCTTGTCCGTCCACGTGACCGACCCTACGCATCGGCCTGTATCGCGGTCAAGCGTGAAACTCGCTTCCTGAAACACGTTCAGCCATTTGACATCTTCATGCCGGTCCGTTGCGGCCAGTCCCCGGAATCGCAGCGGAATGAAGCGATCCATGGCAATTTTCAGCCGTTGATAGAACTTGCCGTGAACGCTTTGGATGCCCAGGATCTTTGCGATCTCACGCCCGGTGAAAGTTACGGTCTTCGCAAAGTTGTTTTGGAATGTCAGGACGCCGAGAGCGACAAAAATGTCCAGGTCCTGCTCTGTCGGTAAGCCGAGTTCTGCATTGCCTTGTACTTGCCAGGAAACCAGAAGTTCCGTGCCGTCCGGCAGTACTTTGGTCCCCTCAATCTGGAGCTTGCCTATTCGCTTACCAACTCGCCGCTCGAGCACGGCAAACGGAATGGCCGCCAAGTTTTCTTCCTCGACTGACAGGTGAAGAAGAGAGGGCTTCGGAACAAGTTTGGACATACTCGAAGAACGTAATGCGCCTCTATTGTTTTTACACTGTTCCTCTTCACATCTCCTAGGACTTTACGATCAAGCACATACCAAGCGGCATGCCATATGTTTTATATCCATAACTCCAAAACCATAACCATTCCAAAGAGCGCCGGCCACTAAGCGTGGAAAGAGAGCAAGTAATTTGTTATCAGTGGGTTGAAGAAACCATATGCTCTCAAGAGGGATGTGCTTGATCGTAAATCGTATGTGCTTGATCGTAAACTATTGAAAATACGTGCCCAAAACTCATGTGCTTGACCGTAACAGGATTTCTCCAATAGAAACAGTCAGTTAGGTATTCCATGACCGGATGGTCCGGAGGTCTCTTACGATGAAGCACACGCTGAGGGTACCTTTTTTACGATGAAGCACACACGGTGGGTCTGTTTTTTACGATGAAGCACACAGAAGACCGCACAAATTTACGCTGAAGCACATGCCCAAAACAGCACTCCCGTGGGTTTGATCGTAAGAGGGCGATATTCTGATCGTGATTGATGAGGAGAGTTCTGTTTGTCTTTGGCACGAGGCCGGAAGCGATAAAACTTTGCCCCGTTATCGCGGCATTACAGGAGCATGAGTCGGACTTTGAAACCCACGTTTGTGTGACGGCCCAACACAGGGACCTTTTGGATCAGGTACTCGATGTCTTCGGAGTGATTCCGGATTATGATCTCGACGTCATGGAACCGGGCCAGTCGCTGTTTGACTCAACTGCGCGGATTATGACGGGATTGGCGGATGTTCTGCAGGACCCGTTTGACCTGGTTGTGGTTCAAGGTGATACGACAACCACTCTGTGCGGCGCTCTGGCAGGGTTCTACGCGAGGATTCCAGTGGCCCACGTGGAAGCCGGTCTTCGTACGGGATACGTCCAAAATCCATTTCCCGAAGAGATGAACCGGCTGTTGACCACACGTCTCACTTCCCTGCACTTCCCGGCGACAGCGTCGGCGGCCGAGAATTTACGACGCGAGGGAGTGCCCGTCTCTTCCATTTTCCTGACCGGCAATCCAGTGATCGACGCTGTTCAACGGACTGTAGGAGGTATTGCCACTGGCAAGTTGGAGGTTCCGGAATGGCCGTGGCTGGACCCGTCTAAGAAATTGATTCTCGTCACCGCTCACCGTCGAGAGAGCTTCGGCCCTCCCTTTGAAAGCATCTGCCGGGCTTTGGCGGCGATTGCGCGCCGTGCGGATGTTCAGGTCGTCTACCCCGTGCATCCGAATCCGAATGTCCGCACCATCACGGATCGGCTGCTTCGGGAACAGACCAACGTCGTTCTGCTGGATCCCGTCAGCTATGTTCCCTTTATCGATTTGATGAGCCGCGCTTACCTGATGCTGACCGATTCTGGAGGCATCCAGGAAGAGGGGCCTTCTTTGGGAAAGCCGGTTCTCGTGATGAGAGAGACAACGGAACGCCCGGAAGCTGTCGAAGCGGGAGTAGCGCGTCTGATCGGTACCGATGAAGCCAATATCGTTCGCGAAGCCGGCCGCCTGCTAGACGATCCTGTGGAATATGAAAACATGGCGCGCCGGGTGAATCCGTACGGGGATGGTCGTTCCAGCGGACGGATTGTAGCCGCTATGCGTACGTGGCTTGATACGTACTCATAAAGGTGAGTATATAACTATCCGACTACTCACGTATTCAGCTACTCACTGCCCACTTTGTTCGACCAGCATCGCTTTCAACGTGTGGAAAATGATGTACATGTCGAGTGACAAAGTCAAATTCTTGATGTAGTAAAGATCGTATTCGAGCTTCACGATGGCATCATCGATGGTCTCGCCATACTTGTAGTTGATCTGCGCCCAACCTGTAATGCCGGGCTTCACGCTGTGGCGTTGACGATAGAACGGGATGATCTCGGACAATGTTTGTACGAACTCGGGCCGCTCTGGCCGGGGGCCGACAATCGACATCTCACCCCGCAGCACGTTCAATATCTGCGGCAGTTCGTCAAGGCGCAGGATACGCAAGTACTTCCCTATCGGAGTCACCCGAGGATCGTTTTTTACCGCCCAGACAGCGCCTGTCTTCGCCTCGGCGTCGACACGCATGGACCGGAATTTATAGATAGTAAAAGTCTTGCCATTCAGGCCAACCCGTGTTTGACGGAACAGGACAGGACCTTTGGAAGTGATCCGGACCGCCAGCGCCACCAGAAGCATAATGGGCGCAGCGATCACAAGACCGATCGCTGCGATGACAAACGAATACATGGACTGCAGTTGCAGACTCCTCGGTCTTGGACCGAGATCTGAGGAAAAGATGAGGTATGAAGGCCGCAGGGCCTTGGTCGTTACGCGTCCGAACGCCGCTTCATACGTTCGGGCTGCTTCTTCGATGTAGAGGCCACCAAAGCGCAAGTCCAACAACTCATACATCGGCAGCGACTGTCTACGCTCGGACAGTCCTACCACGATGCGATCGGGTTTGCGGCTCTCGACGATTGGTCGGAGATCCTGGTACCCCCCGAGCACGGGTAAGCCGGCGGCGAGTTTGTGACCGATTTCGTAAGAGCTATCCAGGTATCCGAGTCCGCACATACCCAGCTCCGGCCGGTCCGATAACCGCTGGGCGATCTCCTGCACGACTGTATTCGATCCCAGAAACAGAATGCGTTGCGGCGCTAGAGCTCGAAAGAAAATTGTATTGAACATCAAGCGCCAGGCTGGTAGGGCGAAGAGCAGGACGGTAGAACCCGCCAGGATGGTCCATCGCGGCATCAGCAGCGTGGGAGCCGCATAGGCCATTAACGCCTGGCTAAAAAAAACGATGGCAATCGTCCGAATCGTCTTTTCAATCAGTAGAACCTTGGATCGTATGCGCCCGTTTGAATACAAATCCTGAAAGTAGAGCGATAGGACGACGGCGAGCACTACGAGGGAAAGTCTCAGAATGCCGTCTTCGTACAGAAGAAAAATCTCCGGTTCGTACGGGAGGAGCACGTAGAGAGTTACGAAATAGGCGGCAAATACCAGGCCGATCTCCGTCAGCAACAGGACGAGGGTGCTTGTTGGGACGAAGACACGGAACAGGCGGATCATTGAGAAAGTACGGAGGCCAAAGAGGCAAGTCTATCATTGGGACCGATACGAAACCCCCTTTAGGCGGTTCTAAGTAATAATAATCGCGAGTAGCCGAGTACCTGAGTAGATAAACCGACGAGTAGCAGGATGCGTGCGTACGCGAGTACACTGATACTCATGGTAGTCACCGTTGCGAGCTTCAAAGGCGGAGTTGGCAAATCGACCACTGCGATCCACTTGGCTGCTTACCTGCAAGCGCTCGCACCGGCACTTCTAGTGGACGGAGATCCCAACCGGTCGGTGAGCGAATGGGCGAGGGCAGGAAAACTTCCGTTCAAGGTCGTCGATGAACGCCAGGCGGCGCTCCATGCCAAAGAATTCGAGCACATCGTTATTGACACAAAGGCGAGACCTGACGAAGAAGATCTTCGTGCACTCGCGCTTGGCTGCCACCTTCTGGTGATACCTTGCACTCCCGATCCGTTAAGTTTGCGTGCTTTGGGTTTGACCGTAACAGCCCTGAAGAGTATCGGAGCAGACCGGTATCGCGTTTTACTCACCGTGGTGCCGCCGCGTCCGAGCCGCGATGGCGACGATGCGAAGGAAATGATTGAACAGATGGGCTTGCCGTTGTTTGCCGCCTCGATTCCACGCCTCGTTGCGTTTCAACGCGCAGTTCTGGAGGGGACAACGGTTGCGGGGTTGAAGGATCCGAGAGGTCTGCAAGCTTGGGACGAATACCGGCGGGTAGGCGAGGAGGCAGTTTCCTTAGCTACACGGAGGTCCGCATACGCGACAACTCAGACACCCGGATAGCTGAGTAGTTCGGGTTACCGGGTGTGCACATACGCAACAACCCGGATAGTCGTATACTCAAGTAGAAATGGCGAAGAATAAGTTTGCAGACCTGCTCGGCGAGGTGGGCGTGGGGAGCGCGCAATCTGAAGCCGGCGGTCTCGCGGCACCCAGGGTAGGGAAGCGCAGCGACCCGGCATACCGGCAGATCTCAACGTATGTTCGCTCGGACCTTTATCGGCTGGTCAAGCGTGAACTGCTGATGGAAGACCGCGATTTCAGCGACCTGGTCGACGAGCTGCTCGGTGAGTGGGTGAGTCGACGCCAAGTTAAGTAATACTGACCAACGTGTCGAACGCCTCGCGATTGGAGCCGATTGCCATGGCAAGGGCAACCAACTTCTCCAGGGCTTCATTGGGAGTCGCAAAACGTACTACGATGGCGCCCGGCCCGAGTTCGATCCCGTCCGGCAATCCTTCAAAATCGCTACGGGCAAGACGCCGGACGACGGACTCCGAGACTTCCACAAGTACAGGTGGGTCGCCCAGGGTCGCCCACATCCGTTTTCGCCTGCGCGCATCGTAGTGGGCTGCCTCGCCGTCGCTCGCCTCTTTAAGATAGGCTATGACATCAGTGGCCAGCGCGACCCGACTAGTTCCAACTACCCGAGTAGGTATACACGCGAGTAGTTGTTGTGCTCTGCGGCGACCCACTTGAAGCACGGACTCGAGTCTCGCGCGATCTACCCACGGATCATCGGCGGCTTCCAGGTGCCGAATCGCTTCAGGTAACCGGTGGAGCCACAAAGGTTTATCCGGCATCGGAACCTCCGCCATAGGATAACACCAGATAAATGCGATTATGCGCGAGCGCGCAAGATGATGGCGTAGATAAAATCTGATAACTGGAGATTCTCAGGTGCCAGCGGCTGGTATACTCTGGTTCCATGCGAAATGACCAGCCTCCTCCTACCATCCGCTTTGGGGATGACGCAGTGCTGGCGCTTCCCGACGAGGTCACCGATTGTGAGGGTGCGCTGGTCAAAGGCGATCGTGATCCTCACGGACACAGCCAAGTCCTGTGCAGTTTTTATCCGGGCGAAATCGTCCGCGCCCCGCTGGCACGCAGCCTCCACGTGAGCGCGGTGCTGGTGCTGTCGCCGGCTGATGCTCGGGCGCTTGCCCGCGAACTCGAGCGTTCGGCGGAAGAAGCGGAGGAACAATGAGCGCCGGGCAGAGCACTGCGCCCGATCTGATTGCCACCGCGTTGCCGGCGCCGGCGATGCGGCTCCTCGAAAATCAGGCGGAGGCCTTCGTTCGCGCCGCCAAAGCTCCGTCTACCGTTCGGGCCTACAGGTCCGATTGGGACCATTTCACGGGTTGGTGCCGTCAACACACGTTGTGTCCCCTCCCAGCCAGCCCGGAAACCATCGCCCTGTATCTCACCGCCTTGGCTGCCACGCACCGGCCGGCAACGATGACCCGGCGGTTGACCGCAATCAGCAAAGCTCATCAGATTACCGGACACCCATCACCCGCCACGATGCAGCAGCCGGCCGTAAGTGAAACGCTGAAAGGCATTCGCCGTACGCTGGGAACGGCGCAACAAACGAAAGTTCCGCTGCTGACCGCCGACGTCCGACGCATGGTCGAGGCTTTGCCCGACACGGTGGCTGGGCGCCGCGACCGAGCGCTGTTGCTCGTCGGTTTCGCGGGCGGCTTCCGCCGCTCCGAACTGGCCGCCCTTAATGTCGGAGATGTTTTGCCCATCGAGGATGGTCTTGTGATCAAGCTGCGGCGGTCGAAAACCGATCCGGAAGGGAAGGGAAGAGACGTGGGCATCCCCTATGGATCCACGCCGTCGACCTGCCCGGTACGGGCGCTCACCGGATGGAAGGCCATAGCGGGCATCTCCGACGGAGCGTTGTTTCGCGGCGTCGACCGGCATGGACGAGTAGGCGCAGCCCGACTTCACAAAGATTCCGTAGGACTGGTCGTAAAACGCGCCGCCGAAGCGGCGGGCCTCGATCCGGATAAATATGCCGGCCATTCCTTGCGCGCCGGCCTCGCCACTCAGGCGTACCTGAATGGCGCCGGCGAACTCGCCATCATGCGTCAAACCGGACACCGATCGCTCGAGATGGTACGCCGCTACATTCGCGACGCATCCTTGTTCCGCGAAAATCCGGCGGCAAAACTGGGTCTTTGAAGCCACGCAGATCAGCATTCCCGGCGTCTGTTGGGACGAACAATGCATGTCCGATCGTCTGCATTGCTACCATGTTGTGACGGGCGATTTGCCTAATGGAAAAACGCTCGGTATCCCCCCTCAAAGACCTGGCAGGCTCGATAACCCTAAGCGCAATTGCTCTGGTCCCCGCTTACAAGACCTACGCCACTACAGATATAGAGCGTCTAAATTATTACCGTTCAGCGCCGTATTCATTTTTCATGTTCGGCCTGACATTTGCTCTCATTCTGGCGCTCGGGTTGGTTTTCTTTTGTATTGCGCGGCTGGTTCGGAGGGTTTCTCCACGCGCGCAGCAGCTTGTTTTTGCAGTTTCGCCGCTATTATTGATCCCGGTAGCTCGGGACGTTGCCAACAATCCGAAATTAACGACGATTGCAGTTGCAGTGCTGATCGCCGCTGCGGCTGCTATGGTGTACAGCGCCAAGGTCGGTCGTGCGATGGCATCGATTCTGCTCGCGTTTTCTTTACTCGTTCCTATTCAAATGGCGATGGCCGTCTGGAACATCCTAAGGCAGCCGCCCGCATCGAAGTTCCTCAACCGACCGAGGCGTGATGCGAAAGCGCCATCGAATCCTGCCAAAACCCGAGTGGTATGGATGATCTTCGACGAATGGGACGATGAACTGACGTTCGCGTTGCGGCCAAAGAACGTTGAAATGCCGGCGCTTGACCAGCTTCGGTCAGAGTCGATTTACGTTAGCGGCGCAGTCTCGGCTGCATCATACACACTCGAATCTATACCGTCAATGCTGCTTGGGCGGCGTTTGACGAAAGTCCGCCCCTCGGATCTCAAGACGCTCTATGCGAACTATGGCAAAAAGGACACTTCCGTGTGGGATGAACAGTCGACGGTCTTTACCGACGCAAAGGCAGCGGGATTACGGACAGCGATAGTGGGCTGGTATCACCCGTACTGCCGTGTCTTGGACGACACCGTTGATGTTTGCGAATCCTATCTGCCGGTAGATGCGCGCGCATCGTTTCGTGACGAAGCTTTGATGCGCCACTTTGGCGTGTTCGGGTCCATTCGGAACACGATGGCCAATCGCCTGAGCCGTACGTCTGTCGGGAAGACGTTAGGCATCCAGCGGGCGCCTATGCACTACATCTTTCGGGAGGACCGAGAAGACATTTACCGCAAGATCAGCGCCAATGCGATGGCACTAGCTTCTGATCCCAGGATAGAATTTGTTTTTATTCATTGGAACATTCCTCATTCACCCGGCATATACGACCGTACGAAGAACCATTTCGCATCAACCGACAACGCGAACTACTTCGATAACCTTGAACTCGTGGATGCGGCAATCGGCCAAGCACGTGAGGCGATGACCCGAGCCGGTCTATGGGATACCACGACACTTATTGTCACCTCTGACCACCCGATGCGACCGGAGCTTTGGGAGTCGGCGACCGAATGGACACCGGAAGAAGCAAAACTAACTCACCAGCGGAGCAGCGCATCGGTTCCGTTCTTCATCAAGATTGCCGGCCAGAAGGATGCGGTTATGATTCGTAACCCCTTCCAAGTTGTCCGTACACGGGAGCTCATATCGGCAATTCGCACTGGGAAGGTACGGACACATGCCGATGTGATTTCGTGGATGCTGCGCGAGTAGGGAGTTCTCGGAAAGCTCGCAGCGAGGACGAGAGTCTCCTGGCGCAATCGCCATAGACTGTGTGTGTGGCGCCGCTTTTGGGAGGCCCAGTGGTGGACGTGCCTTCCTCACGTTTGGCAGGGACATGCTTCGGACGCTTACGACGACTACTCTCAGTCACCGCCTCCGATTGCAGCCTCATTGGCTTTTTCTGCGCCAACGAGCGGTTCTCATCACTGGCCTAACATTATTTCGGCCGGCACAAATTCGAGATTCGCCCTTGCAGGCCTGAGGTCAAGCCGGATTCCCCGTACTCCTGACCCGTACCGTCGTTCGCTTGCCTGACGCTGGCCTCCGGCCGCCGACAATCGGGGCGAAACTTGGTTTGTATGCGAAGACTTCGATATGTGGTTGCGGCAAGTCTCGATGGATACATCGCGGGACTGAAAGGTGAATACGACTGGATCATCAGCGACCCTGAAATCGACTTCGCCGCGCTCTTCGGTCAATTTGATACGGCAGTGCTGGGACGTAACAGCCTGCAAAGCATGGAAGACATGGGGGAGGCTCTTCCGGCGCACCTGAAAGTCTTCGTATTTTCTCAGACACTACAGCAGCGCGATCACCCGCGTGTCACGATCGTGGCGGAAAACGCAGCAGATACGGTAGCGGCCCTCAAAGCGCAGCCCGGCCGTGACATCATGCTGTTCGGCGGGGGCTTGCTATTCCGTACTCTAGCGGAAGCGGGCCTTGTAGATACGGTGGAAGTTGCGGTTATACCGATCCTGCTAGGGCAGGGGATTCCTTTACTGCCGAGTCCGGCTAAAACAATTAAGCTGACGCTCAAGAATCACCGGGTCTATAAGACGGGTATCGTGTCCCTGGAGTATGCGGTCAACGAGTGATGAAAGGTACGGACATCTCGCCGGCCATCTCGGTACCATCCAGCAGCCTTACCCGCCAACCTTCCCTCGTCTCTACATGCACGGCTACCGGCGCCGCATCGAAGCGGAGAGCTGCGCCAAAAACTACACTGCCGGAGCCGCGACGAGTAAGGACGATCAGCGGCGAAGACTCCTTGCTTCCGGGAGCGGACGACCGCCAACCATAATCTCCACCTGCGGACATCTCTGCGGGCTCCGGACCGGCGAGACAAAGAAACACCCCAGTTGCCAAATCAAAGCAGTGCGGCGAAATCCGTGCCAGAATTTGCGCCGGATGCCAGAACTGCTCAGCTGCCAGTTCGCGGTCTTCGGCCTCCACCACATCGAGGATACATAAGGTGTGTCTATCCAGAAACTCAACTACTCGCCTATGTCGGATACCCGAGTACCTGCATATAGCATCGATCCGTCCCGTCTCAGACCACTCGATGACTTCGGTTTCCGGCTGGTCCGCCCACCGGAACGCATTCACCGGATTTGCCTGATCGCGGCCTTGTACTCGCACCGTATTGTGCGCCGCGGTTCCGCGAAATCGATTCCTCCACACCGGACTGGAGATGTAAGTGTAAGTTCCGGGATCGATCAATACGTCGTGGCTATCATGGCGTACCGTCACGCTGAGCGTATCCGAGTGGCTGTGGCCAGAGCCCCAGACGCCGAACGGACCAGCATCGACGATCGCCTGAGTTTTTCCTCGATGGAGGATAGCGACCCCTGCGTCTGGAAAAAACACCGAGGCAGGGTGGGCCCGCTCAGGAGAGGCGGGCAAGGTCAGGACGTTTGTTCCCAGCCACCACAACGCGATTTCATAGAGATCTTCCGGATGCGTCAACCATTCGGGCCGGCCCAGCAAGGCTGAGCACAGCGCCACGGTCGCGCGGCCAAACTGGTCACGACGGCCATAAGGATGAAACAGGCGTCCGCCGTCGTCATCGCCGAGAAACACCATCTGCCGTTCCGGACCGAGCAGAGCGATCAAATACTCTGCCATCCGGGCCAACTTTGCCCGATAGCGCTGACCTGTCTCTTCGAGAACCGCATGGAGGGCGAAGAGATCGACGGCGTAAACGTGGTAGTACGAGGATTGCTCGAAGTGGCTGCCATCATCACGCACCTGGCGGTCCATCTCTTCGGAAACGATGCCGGCTGCCTTTCTTCGCCACTGCGTGCTCGGCGGCAGATCAGGAAAGGCGACCGCGATCGCATGCAGCGCCACGGCCTCGCCTAGCAGGTGCGTATTGGGCGAGAAGTATATCGAAAGGTTGGCATCCAGGTGCAGCCCATGATGATAAATGGCTGTCAGGAATCGTTGACGGAACTCCGGTGAGAACGCCTTGCCCGCGAAGTGATACACATGAATCCAGGACAGCGCACGGAAAGCCACTTCCAGCGCGCTAGTCCAATTCATGCCGCACTGAAACGGATTAGCCTGCAGCCAGTGCTCCAATTGCCATAGGATTTCGTTCAGAAAATCTTCACGACGGGTCAGCAGCCATGCCTGCGCCAGCACTACGAGGTGCTGATGCCGGTTCAACTCCCAGATGATCTTGTGGTCGCCCACGTCCGCGAACTCGAGATATTTCACCCGCCTGAAATATGGAGCCGGATTACTGACCCCATGAACGTAATCGCGGCTCCAATCGATCTCCGGGCCGGTTTCGATATTGATGCCCAGCACCGGAAACCGGTGAGCGAGGAAGCCTTCGGCAAGCGCCTCGATCTGCTGTGCCAGCGGGCTGCCGGCTGCCGCGGCGCGGATAGCCGCGGGGTCTGGCAGCTTCGAGACACATAGAGGCGCCTCGATGTTCAAGCGGGGCGGAAAAGCGTACAGCAGGAGGTTAGCTGCTTCCTGACGCAGCCGGAACGCGATCTCTCGGGGACTTCGCATGTCTTTGACAGGGCAGTGATCTTCCCCTTATACCGCGGGGAATAGCTCGCTCCGCTGCTACGATGTAACTTCGATGTGTGGTATCGCCGGATTTCTCGATCGTGCTTCAGAAATGAATGCTGAAGCCTTACAGACAGTGAATCGCTGCATGACCGACGCTATTGCGCACCGCGGTCCCGACGACGAAGGGATTTGGGTCGACCCGGCGGCAGGCATTGCGCTCGGACACAGACGGCTCTCGATTCTTGATCTTTCGCCCGAAGGGCATCAGCCGATGCACAGCGTGAGTGGCGCGTTCGTCATCGTGTTCAACGGAGAGATCTACAATTTCCGGGAAATTCGTGGGGAACTCGAATCCCATGGTCATCGCTTCCGAGGGCATTCCGACACCGAGATCATGCTGGCGGCCTTCGAGGAGTGGGGTGTACGAGGCGCAGTGGATAAATTCAACGGCATGTTCAGCTTTGCCGTATGGGACCGACACAACCGGACGTTGTATTTTTGCCGTGACCGGCTCGGTAAAAAGCCGCTGTATTACGGATGGGCTGGTAAAGTCCTGTTGTTCGCTTCCGAACCGAAGGCGCTGCATGCGCACCCGGCATTCGAGGGCGAAATTGACCGGAATGCGCTAGCGCTGTATATGCGGCACGGCTATATTCCTGCACCGTATTCGATTTATAAAGGAATTTATAAATTGCCGGCCGGTGGGATTCTCGCCATCCGTTCCACAGACGTCGGCAGCAACGCCGAACCGGAACAGTACTGGTCCGCTCTCGATGCGGCGCGTAGGTCGCTAGCTCACCCTGCGCTTTCCGGCGAGGAGGAGGCGCTGCGCGAGCTTGAAGTGTTGTTGCGGGATGCTGTTGGCATTCGCATGGTTTCGGATGTGCCGCTCGGCGCTTTTCTTTCGGGTGGAATCGACTCGTCTATCGTCGTGGCGCTGATGCAGTCGATCAGTTCCAATCCGGTGAAGACGTTCTCGATCGGCTTTCATGAAGAGACGCATGACGAAGCGCAGCATGCACGCGCTGTCGCTAAGCATCTGGGAACGGATCACACAGAGCTGTATGTGACTCCTTCGCAGGCTCGTGACGTAATTCCGAGCTTGCCGGTCATGTACGACGAGCCGTTTGCCGATTCTTCGCAGATTCCGACCTTTCTCGTCTCGCAGTTAGCGCGGCGCTTCGTGACCGTCGCCCTCTCCGGCGATGGCGGAGACGAGCTCTTCGGCGGATATTCGACATATCATCAATGCGCGAAGTACTTTGCTCGAAACCGGCGGTGGCCGGCGCCATTGCGTCGGGCGGCGGCGGCTTGCATGACGGGAATGCCCGACAATCTGCTGCGCGCCGTCTTCGCATCCGCGGGGGTAAAGGGCGGGAAGCTGCGGTTGCAACGAATGGCCTCCATCCTGGGCCATGAATCGACCGGGCTTGCCTACAGGGCGATGATGTCGATTTGGGAGTTTCCTGAACAACTGGCCCGCGGGGCATCCGAACCGGCCACTACTTTCGTGGATCCCAGGTATATCGATACGGTAGATGGAGAGGTACCGGCTATGATGCTCCTGGATGCAGCGACATATTTGCCGGACGACATCCTGGTAAAAGTGGACCGCGCGAGCATGGCGGTGAGTCTCGAAGCTCGCTGCCCGCTGCTCGATTACAGAGTATTCGAGTTCGCCTGGCGTTTGCCGATGGTTCTAAAGCGTCGGAATGGCTCCGGCAAATGGATTCTGAAGCAACTGGCGTATCGTTTGGTTCCGCGCGAATTGCTCGACAGGCCCAAGGCAGGATTCGCCGTTCCAATACAGGACTGGCTGCGTGGACCGCTCCGCGACTGGGCGGGTGACCTGTTGGATCCTAGAATGCTGCGGCAAGACGGCTGGCTGAACCCGGAGCCGGTGCAGGCGGCGTGGAATCAGCATGCAAGTGGGGCGGGCGACATGAGCGCGCGGCTTTGGACCGTACTCATGTTCCAAGCTTGGCTGCGCAGCGAGCGAAAGCCTGCGTTGCCAGCTCGGATGACATAATTGGGAAAAAATCGGAGGCCGATTGAGTTTCGTTCGCAATCTTGCTATTTCCTGTGCACGCGCGCTGCCGGGGAATTTTAAACGGTGGCTGCATAACCAGAGTGCGCTCGATGTCATGCTCCGCAAAGTGTATGGCGGCATGGTTTCCGGAGGCGGGGCCGTCGTAATCCCGCAGGGACCACTCGCTGGGTTGAAGCTCATACCCGGGCCGCACATTTCACACAAGCATCTGGCCGGCACGTATGAGGAAGATACGCTCGCTGCGGTCGACCGCTTCGTGCCGCAGGGCTCCGTGTGCTACGACTTCGGAGCCAGTATCGGCTATCTATCTCTGCTGATGGCTCGCAAAGCGAGCGCGGTCTATTCGTTCGAGCCGGCTCCGCATGCGCTGGCCGAAATCCGGCGGCAGTCTGAGGCGAATGGTCTTATCAACATTCATCCGGTACAACAAGTCGTGTCGGGCAATGTTCGCGACGTGGAGTTCGCGCTTACCGACAATGCTTATGGAAGCCGGATTATCGCGGGACAACCTGTGCCGGCAAATCGTCCGAAATTGAAGTTCCGCACGACTACGCTTGACGCGCTGGTGGGCAGTTATCCGCCGCCGGACTTCATCAAGATGGACGTGGAAGGCGAAGAGTTATCGGTGCTCCAGGGCGGGGAAGAAGTGATTCGGGCCAACCGGCCCATCTTCTGCATCGAACTGCATTCGACACAATTGGCGAAGGACTGTATCGAGTTCTTGCGGTCGCACGGGTATCGCGTGACGGAACTCGACGGCAGTCCGATACGGGAGCACGAAGCGGTGCGTCCAGGGGATCTGCAAGTGATGGCGTTTCCGTCTGAGCGCTGGCCGAGCTGAGAATATCGGCCCGACGCCCGGTTGTTGCTCGTGAGGTCGGCGGCGGTTACTTGATACGCATGAAGACGAACTCGTTGCAGCCCAGACCGATACGGCCGCACCGTATTTTCGTCAGCGTAAAACCGCGCTCCTTGTAGAAATCGAAGATCTCATCTGGAGTCGAGACCTGGTAGGGATATCCGCCGACCCAGTCCAACAAGTCGTGCCAATAGTTCATGCCGCGACGGCTGTTATAGCTTGTCCATTCTTTGAACCGCTCGCTTGGCTTGCCTTTCAGAACGCCGCGCAGAATTCCTTTTAACTCATCCGGAGCGCTGACGAGCACTGCAAATGGAGCCCGCAAGAAGCCGGGCAGCTTATTGTACGTCTTCTTGATCCAAAGCCAACGCTGCGCCTGTGTTCCGGTATCGTTATACAGCGCGATAAAGAGCTTTCCGCCTGGGGCTACTGCCTGCCATGCATTATCGAGGCCCTTCCACATGTTTCCGGTGTGGTGAAGCACGCCCCACGAATACACGATGTCGAACTTGCCGAGAGATAAAACGTAATCGGGATCCAATGCGGATCCTTCCTCGATCGTCCAACCCGAATCATTGGGGAAGTAGCGGCGTTTGAGTTCGAGACCGCAGCCGACCGAATGGGGGTCGAAATCAAAAGAATGCACAGTTGCGCCCAACCGTCGCGCCGCGAGACTGAACAGACCGCTGCCGGATCCGATATCGAGAAAAGTTTTGTTTTTCAGATTCGTAACCTCGAGCATCCTGCGGAGGGACTCTTCGGCCTCGGCGATCCGTCTATCATCCAGCGTCGAAAGAAAACGGCGCCAGTTTTTGCCAAATTCAAATCGCTCACCGCGTTCAATCTCAACAGCATGGGACGACATTGTTGTATTTTACCGTCGGCTATAGACGCACGATGTTCGGCGAATTGAATTTCTTCAAAGCATTGCGCGTATCGACAATCAACCGGGACGCCTTGACGAGGGCTGCGTAATCGGTCGTTTTGTGATCCGTGACGATCACGACGCAATCGGCGGCTTTGGCTGCGGCTAGGGGATCCTGGGCCTCCAAATCGAGGCCGTCGATCCTCAGGCTGGGCACATACGGATCAGAGTATGTAACCTTCGCGCCGCGTTGCGTCATCAGGTGAATGATATCCAGCGCCGGCGACTCCCGCACGTCATCAATATCGCGTTTATAGGCGACACCGGAAATATGCACAGTTGAGCCACGCAACGGTTTCGAAGCATCGTTGAGAGCATTCTGAACCTTTTCAACGACAAAATGCGGCATTTGGCCGTTCACGTGGCCGGCGAGCTCGATGAAACGCGCTTCGATGCCTGCCTGCTTACTCTTCCACGAGAGGTAGAACGGGTCAATGGGAATGCAGTGCCCGCCGAGTCCGGGCCCCGGATAAAATGGCATAAATCCAAAAGGCTTGGTGGCGGCCGCCTCGATCACTTCCCATACATTGATGCCCATCCGGGAGCACATAATCGCTAACTCGTTCACCAGACCGATGTTGATCATGCGGAACGTGTTCTCGAGAAGCTTTACCATCTCGGCGACTTGCGTCGAACTGACGGGTATCACGGTTTCGAGACCCTGGCGGTAGAATAGCCCGCCCATCTCCGTACACGCGGGAGTTGTACCACCGACGACCTTCGGGATGTTCTTGGTTTGAAAATTCGGATTACCCGGATCGACACGCTCAGGAGAGAAGCACAGGAAAAAGTCTTCACCGACTTGCAGTCCCGACTGCTCGAGCATCGGCCGTACAAGCTCGTCCGTGGTACCGGGGTAAGTGGTCGATTCCAGGATCACCAGCATGCCGGGATGAAAATATTTGGCGATCTGTTCGCATGCGGACACGATATAACTCATATCCGGGTCTTTCGTCTTTCTCAGCGGTGTCGGGACGCAGATGTTAATCGTGTCGAGCTCGCTAATGACGCTGAAATCGGAAGTGGCCGATAATCGGCCATTCTTTACGAATTCGGCTACCTCGTTGGTGGGGACGTCTTGGATATAAGACTCACCTGCATTCAGGCGGTCCACCTTCGCTTCCTGAAGGTCGATACCGGTGACTCGAAATCCGGCTTTCGCATACTCGACCGCCAGTGGCAGTCCGACATATCCCAGCCCGACAACGCCTACGCGTGCTGTTTTCGACGTAATTTTTTCTGTTAGTTCAGTAAAATGCGCCGCGGGCGCCTGGGAAGCAGCTGCTGTGGTTTTCATGGGTGTTGCGTAACTCGTCAAGTATAGCGTCCGTCCCTTCTCACACGAATCTCAAACTACGCCGGACCTTCAGAATTTTACCTCGAACCAATGCGATCTCATCCGGCTGCGGTACTTTTAGGAACAGTACTACTGCTCCATAAACCGTGCAATAGAGGATACCCGTGGCGCTCAGAATGACAAGGGGATGCGTTCCCAGCAGCAACAGGCGCAACAGCGCCGCCGTTGCGGCGGCTATCGCGGCAGCGATCGCGAGTTTACCCACATCCACCAGCAGGACCAGATCACCCCGCGACAACCCGAGAATCCTGACCATCCTGTAGGTCAGTACCAGGCGCTCGATCAGCATGATTACCCCCACGGCAGCGAGCGCTCCGGGCATTCCGAACAGCAGGATGCCAACATAAATGGCGAGTACCAGTAGGGCAGTGCAGGCAAACCGAACCTTGAGCAGGAATGGCATGTGCTCCTTGTAGGCCCGCATCACAGGGTCGATCATCAGCATCGTCAGCGGAATGATCCAGAGATTCACGACAAAAATGGGCCAGCTTGCGGCGTAGCGGGGCGTGAACATCAAAATCAGAAATTCGTAACCCGTGACAAGGAGAAAGCCGACGATCGGCCAGTAGACAGCGCTCAGTTTACGCATCGCGCTGGCCAGCAGCACGGCTATCTGGCGGCCTTCGCCCTGCTGCTGCAAAAACGCAACACGTGGCAGTACCACCGAGTTGACCGAGTCGCGTAACAGGCCCGTGAGCGGCAATTGGAAGCAACCCACCGCATAAACGGCATAATCAGCCGCGGAAAACCGATTGGCGACGAAGTACATGTGCAGATCGTTCTGCGCCATCCATCCAAAACCGGCAATGCCCAGCGGAACCGCGTAATGAGCCTGCTCGCGCATCAGGCGCCAGTCAGGAGTTTTCCAAAATCCGGGAAATCTCTTTTCCAAATACCAAAGCATGATGGCGCCCTGGAGCAGCCCCTGAAACAGCGCCGACCACAGTACCGCGCTCAACGTGCCGAACAACAGAGCGGCCCCGCCGATCACAATCGCTCGTGTAAGCTGCGAGAGCACGATAAAAGCACTGGAGTAGCCTACGTCCTGGTTGGCCGTAGCGACAATCTCAAGAAAAAAGCCAAACAGCCAGGCGAACAGCAGGGCTCCCGTCAGGCCGCCGTACGCTACGAGTTCGTTGCTCCCGAACAGCCATTGCAGAACCTGTGGAAACAGCAGCAGGATGAGAAACGCAACGATTCCCACCGCGCCATTGACGAGGAGAATATTGAGCACGATCTTCCCCCCATCCTGCGGTTGCCGCGGCAGGAAATAGAACACATTCATATGAAAGCCCAGCGAGATTAAAGGAATCGCTGAACCCATCAGGAGAAAAACCTGCTTGTATAAACCGAAATCGTTCTGGCTGAGCACGCGGACCATCAGCAGGGGAACGGCAAAGCTGACTGCGAACCCAATGGTCTTGGCCGCCAGCAGCCACGCGGTTTGAACGGTGAGGCTTGGCCGCTGCGGCGCGGAAACAGTTTCGGGTCCCATCAGCGGGCTACCAGGTCCCGGTACAGCCGGACCCACTGCTCGCGAACGGAACGTCCGCTGTATTTGTCCAATTCCTGCCTGCCCTGCCGGGTGAGACGCTCCACGAGTTCGTCATCTTCAAGCAGTCGGAGAGCGCAGGCGGCCATGGCATCGTGGTCGTTGCAGTCCACGAGAAGGCCTGTCGCTCCGTCCTTCACGATATAAGGAATGCCGCCGGCCTTTGTGGCAACGAAAGGCAACCCGGAAGCGTAGCATTCGAGGATCGAGCCGGGCATGCAGTCCAGATCGGGGCTGGTCAAGTAAATGTCGACCGAATCGTACAGGTCGGCGATCTTACTGTGGGGAACTCGCCCGATGAAGGTCGTATTACGCAAACCCAGCTCGCGCGCGAACGCTTCCAGAGTTGGGCGAGAGATCCCGTCGTGAGCGACCGTAAGGGTGGCATCCGGGTACTTGCGCTGTATGATCTGGAACGCGCGGAGCGTACATTGCACGTTATAAAGCGGTTCGAGAATGCGGTTGTGCAGGAAGGTCGGCCGGAGTTTGCGGCGTTTACGGTACCGGAACTGACCAGGATCGATGATGTTGTAGATGAATTGTACCTTCAGACCGAACCGGGCAAATACGTCCACCAGGTAGCCGGATGGCGAAACAATCGCATCCGCCTTACGGATCGTAGGCAGCGCCGAACTCCAGTTGGTGAGATGATCGTCAGCCTCACCGCTCCGGTAGTTGAGGATGACCTTTTTGCCAAGCAGCCTGCCTAACAGCATCGGCGGCATTGACCACAACGCATACGACCAGTATGAAGCCGAGAAGATATGCAGGATCTCGTACCGCGGCACATTCCAAAAAACAGACGGCAGGTAGTACAGAAACGTTAGAATCGTCCGCAGGTAGCGGATCGACTGCAGAAAACGGAACGGATGCGGGAATACCGGGGCAATCGGCAGGAAATCGATGCTGACGGAGGAGTCCTGGGCCAGCTCCGATAAAAGCCGCTGCGCCTGAACGGCTTGGCCGCCTAAGATATTTAGCGACGGCGCGATCAATAAGACACGGATGGCGGGCTTTGCCGCGGGTCTGGTCTGCTGCGCGCCGTCTTGCGCCCGCGATGCAATCATTGTGCTGTTCGCACGCTCGCGGCCGGCTGCGCCAGTATCGCGAGGGTATCTATGCAATAAGGCTGCGACGTCCGAGCCGATTCCAGCATGCCTATGCACCCGATTGTCGCTCGCGCGCCGTCTACGACGTCGATCTTCGGGGCTTGACCAGACCGCACGCGATCGATGAATGACTTTAACTGCGCGCCATAGCCTTTATCCGGCCACATTTTTGAACTCCGGGTCCGGGTCTTGCCTTTGATCGCGAGCCGCTTAAAGTCCTCGGTCGAGGCGCCGATACCCTGCGCAAAAACCTCCACCAACTCACCGCCCGAGGTTGTGCTCCCTACAGTGCAATATGTCATGTTCCCAATAGATCCATCGGCAAATCGGAACGAGGCCACTATATTGTTCTCGCCCACTGGATCCTGTTTGCCCGTCGGCAGGCAATATGCTGAAACTTCAACCGGCTCCGAGCCGAGCAGCCAATACATGAGATCCACGAAGTGACACGCCTCACCAAGGATGGCCCCGCCGATCGAAGGATCAGCCATCCAATAATTGCCGGAGATGCCGGGCGAATTGATGCGGCAGCTCACGACTGCGGGGGAGACACGCCCTTTCAGAGCGTTCTTCACCGCCACGTAATAAGGTGCAAAACGACGATTGAAGCCCACCGTCAAATGCCGCCCGTTCTCCTGGGCTGCGCGATATAAATCTTGGCACTCCGCAATGGTAAGAGCCATCGGCTTCTCCACGAAGACGTGCTTTCCAGCGCGGAGAGCGGCTACGGATTGCGGGGCATGCTGCGGATTGCGGGTGGCAATCAGCACGGCGGCCACTGACGAGTCGTTGAGAATTTCTTCGTATTCGGTTGTACAGTACGCTGCGCCGAAGCGCTGCGCATAGCTTTTCCCACGGGCTCCATTGCCGGAATGGATGGCGCGGAGTTCTACGCCATCCATTTTCTTCAGTATCGGCAGATGTTCCCATTTCGCCAGATTGCCAGCCCCTATTACAGCTACACCGAAACCGCTGGTCTTGCGATCCCCCGGAATGGGGAGATCGACCCGACGCTTGGCCTTATAGTGCGCCACCGGATCGGGCGCCGAAGCGGCCGGATACTCGAGCAGCACGGCCAGACTCGGGGAGCCCGGCGCCATGATGGTCTGATACGCTTCGCTGGCGCGATCGAGAGGGTACTCGTGAGTAATTAACGGCTGAACCCGGACGATTCCACGCCCGATGAGCCGCAGGAACTCTTCCATATTGCGGTTCTCAGTCCACCGAACGTACGAGAGCGGGTAATCACGTCCCTTCTTCTCGTAATCGTCGTCATAGCTACCGGGGCCGTAGGCGCGCGACATCAGGAGACGAATCTCCTTTAGATACATATCGTTCCAAGGAAAGCTCATCTCCACCGCGCCAACGACCACGATACGGCCGCGATCACGGCAGAGCTGCAAGGCCAACTGGCAGGGAGCCGCTGATTTGGCTGCCGCCGCTACGAAGACGCAATCCACACCCCGGCCGTTCGTGATCGACATGACGTTGTCGAGGAAACCGGCCCCGCCGGTCAAAGCGTGCTCGGCGCCAAGCTGCCGGGCGAGCTCTACGCGATCCTGCCTCAAATCGGTGGCGATAACCCTAGCCCCTTGCGCGGTGGCAAGCTGCGCGACAAGCTGACCCACCAGTCCTAAACCGATAACTGCCACGTACTCGCCGATCTGTACTTCCGAGATCCGCACCGAGTTCATCGCAATGCTGCCGAGTGTGGCAAAGCAGGCGTGCTGGAACGGTACTTCGTCCGGAATGCAGGCAACCAGGTTGCGGCCCGTCATGATGGCTTCGCCGTGGCCTGTGCCTTCGCCGCCGTACGATACCCGGTCACCTATCTTGATATCGGAAACAGTGGCGTGCTTATCCACAACGAATCCTGCGCCGGAGTACCCCAAGACTGCGTAGTCCGAGAACAGTTTCGCCTTCACTTCTTCATAGGTCTTGAAAGGGCCCACCGCCTTGGCGACGTTTAAAACGCGCTGCACATGGGAAGGATTGTCGGCGACCTCCTTCATGATGCCTTCCTGGTGGATACTGGCGGTTTCCGTTCCGGCGCTGATCAGCGAATAAATCGGGTGGATTAGAACATGATGAGCCGATACGACCGGGTCCGGTACTTCGTCGACAATTATGTCCTTCAGGCCTTTACGGATGACTTGCTTCATACGGGGCGATTTAGAGGGATCCGGCTGATTCAAGATATGACGGTACTTCGGAACCGCCGAACTGCCTATTATACGTCGGCTCGGCTGTGCTTACCGCCCCAGATATACCTTAGGTCAGTCCGGCCGGTCGAAATGGAGCATTCCGTATTTTCTAGCGTGCCCATCGTCCCGGATGAGCCGTCCGCCCGATGCCTCGATATGTGCGATGAGTTCGAGTTTACTGCCGGAGGCGCCTGCCGCAGGTTCGTGATACTCCACATTGATTCGCCGAATACGGTGCAGGATTTCCCGAGGCGTGGTGAGCAAAACGTTGTATTCGCTACCCTCGATATCCATTTTCAGGAGGTCGATAGTATCGGTGGCCAGATCCTCAAGCAAGCGGGCAAGAGTAAGAGTCCGGACTGTGACGCTGCCAGCACCTCGGTCTCCCGAAGCGAGTCGATACATTTGGCTTGCTTCGGCAGCGCTAGTCATGGCAGCGGTTCCCTCGCTCGAATCAAGCGCCTGGTTGAGGCAAGTGACGCGGTCGTCCAGCCGGTTAGCCCGTATAGTCTGGCGCAGGCGTTCGTATGTAGCCGGGAACGGCTCAATGCAAACAACCCGTGCGGCCGGACTACGGCGTGTAGCGTAACAAGCAAACAGACCGATGTTCGCTCCGGCGTCGATTACTACGCGGTCCGACGGACGTACGTCGTAGACGCGGTGAAAAAAAATCTGCCACAGGGTCTCGAGATCATAGAATTCCTCGAAACGATGGCGCATGCCGTTCCGAAACAGTGCTTCGAACGGCAGCGATGGCGGGGCAAGCCCGACATAGGCCGATGTAACTTCCCACCAATTGCTCATGCTGGCGATACAGCGGAAAATTTCCGGAAAGCGCCGGATGTGACGCATTGCCAGTTTGAATCGAGAGAAGTCGTTCGGTGCGCAGAAAATCATGCGGAGGTTGCCCGGCGGAGGCATCGCACGGCGTTACTATAATACCTGTTTAACCCCCGCATACATGATCCGAATCGTTCCCTTTACAGAGCAGGAACTGGGCGCTACGACGGCTTTCAACGCCCGAATGCGCGCTGGCGCCGCGCCGACCGATTTCCTGCTGCCAGAATCGGTTCCAGCAACGCGCGCTAGGCCGCCCTCCGCCGTTTCCGCAACGCAGTTTATCGCCATGGAAGATGGGGAAGCGCGCGGTGGATTCATCGAACTTCTGCATCCGGCTTGGTTGAATGGCTCCGTACAGATGGTTGCCAACTACCAGTCGCCGTTATCGGAGGGGATTTGCGACAAGAAATATGGTTTAGTCGGCATGCAGATGATCCGGTATATACAGCAGCAGCGGCCGTATTTATTCGTCGTCGGTATGGGTGACCCTGGTAATCCTTTGCCGCGGCTGCTGCGAGCTTCAAACTGGTCTGTGTTTTCGGTACCGTTCCTGTTCCGCGTGGAAAACGCTGGCCGATTCCTACGCGAGGTCCGCACCTTGCGCAGCAGCGTCACAAAGCGCATGGCGGCCTCTGTGGCGGCACTCACCGGGGCCGGATGGATAGGACTGCGCGTTTTGCGAGGCTTGTCCCTTCCGGCCATGTTGTCGGCCCGTCGTTACTCAATTGAACCGCTGCAGAAGTGGGGTTCGTGGGCCGATGAACTTTGGGAACAGTTCCGCGAACGGTGTTCATTCGGTGTGCTGCGTGACACCTCGACACTGGACACGTTGTACCCACTCGGCTCTGGCCGGACACTAGCATGGGTGGTGAAGGAAGCGGGACGTCCGGTAGGATGGGCGGCCGGCCTGAATACGCAAATGCGCGATCACAAGTATTTCGGAAACCTGCGGGTAGGTACCGTGCTCGACTGCGTTGCCGCGCCGGAGGCCGCCGGGGCAGTGGTTTGGTTGAGTGCACGGATGCTGGCACGCGCCGGAGCCGATGTGGTGCTTACCAATCAGCAGCACCTGCTTTGGCGCAATGCATTCCGTCATGCGGGATTCTTCCCCGGTCCGTCGAACTATCTTCTTGCTATGTCGAAGGGCCTGTCTGAGGAAGCGGCGCAACGAGGCGGGCACGATGCGATCCACATCACGCGTGGCGACGGTGACGGCCGTATTCACCTATAGTTTGGCTTCCACCTACGAAGTGCCGAGCCGCGCTTTTGCCCACAGCCATTTTGCCTCCAGCCGCGACCGTTCGCCCCGTGTTAAAACGTGATTTCCGTTGCAGCTGGAGCGCAGATGATCGAGCAGGGTTGACACCGGGACAAACCATCCATTTTTTCGGCTTAATCGCTCCATTACCGTGCGGAACTGGTTGTTTATACGCCCGTGGTGGACAAATCCGTGTCCGAAATGCGCGTACATGATGCAGGCTCCGCCCTCGGCCTCCAGCCTGTCCAGCGCCGCTTCGGTCAGCATGGCGGTAAAACTCACACAATTGGCTCCTTCCGACGATGCGTACCACTGATTGACAAACGGTCGTTGCGGGTCGTGATACGGCATCATTGGGCAGGCCCGTAGCGTATTGATCTCAGGGAAGACGAAATTGCGGCAATACACAATACGGTCCCGGCAGACATCGCCCCAGAAGCTTTCATCTCCTTCGATGTGGCCGCTGAACTCGTCGATGCTGTTGCCTCGGGTCATCAACAGGTAAAGCAAACGGCATGGGCCAGTGAGCCGCGCCCGGCCCCAGTAAATGGCTTCGCGGTTGTAGTGATTCGCCATTGTTACCGGGTCGTGTCCGAAATATTCGCGAAACGCGTCGAGTCCCGCGATAATTTCCTCGCGGGTCGATGAATGTGGGGCGTTGTTGTGGTAGCCGATTTCGAAGCCCCGTTCCTGAAGACTTAGAGCATCGTCCCGGTAATCCGGATCCGCGCAGGTATCGCCAGTGCTGTTCCGCTCCCGGAGCGGCCCGGTTGGCCA
This sequence comes from Bryobacteraceae bacterium, assembly GCA_963825845.1. Taxonomy (GTDB): domain Bacteria; phylum Acidobacteriota; class Terriglobia; order Bryobacterales; family Bryobacteraceae; genus DASQDN01. Next base: position 36,203 of record CAWGVL010000020.1, read on the forward strand.
CACGCCTTTCGTCGTACGAAATCCGAGATCGGCCAGCAGAGAGTAAACCTCGCGGCCGTCTTTCAGAACCTGCGCGTCGGGATCATCGAAAATCGTAAACGCGAAGGACTTGCCCTCGGGCCATGTGAGGCGCGGAGGCGCGGCCTTCATTTACGCGCTCGGTCCAGATATTCCGCCATGGCGTCAATGGTTCCGAAATTCTCGATCGTCAGGTCTTCCTGAGCAATGGACAGATCCCAATTGCCTTCGTACCACATGATCAGCTCCATAATTCCGGCCGAATCCAGCAGACCGGTTTCGGGAATCACGTCGCTATCTTTCAAGCCGCGCGCGTCGTTGCCGAGAGTCTTGGCGATCTCGATAACTTTCTGCCGGATTGCGTTCTTCGTTTCAGATGTTGCTGGCGTCATGTTTTCCTATTCGGTCTCGCCGGGGGTGATGATCCCGCGGAGAACGGAAATGGCGTCAAAGCCGCTTAGAATACGGTGATCGTAGGTAGCGCCAATCGTTCCGGATCCGTCACGCGCGGCAGCGTGGGCTACGATGATGGCGGTGTTTGGCGGCAGAACCGGAATATGGCGGCTCGCCTGCCAGCGTGCCATGCTGCTGAACGAAATCGTAGCGCCCGACATTTCGTGCGGCTTCAGACGGTTGCCAATCGCGTTCCGCTGCAGCATCCCGAGCCGGTCCACAAATTCCTTGCGGGAGAGTGCGTCGGCCTTTTCGATCACAGCCAGATAGAGAGTCGAACCGCTCTGGACCGTAAACCCCAGGTTGACCGAATCGTAAAGGTACTTGTCTCCTCCGCTTATCGTTGCGTTCCAATGCCTGTTTTCCGCAGCGAGTCGCGCCAAGCGCCAGGCCATCAGAGATAGCAAGGGTGAGAGGAGCAGTTTTTCACGCCGCTGATACTCCGTCGCCCAAGCCTCCCACGGCGCCGGATCGTATTGCATCTCTACGTAACCCGGCACCGCTTCATCGCGCTGCCAGATGACCGTGCGGAGCATCCCGCGCTGTTCGGGTGTCAACGGCGTGCGTGTTCCCGGCGCGGCAGGCAGGGTCACGGCGGGTTCTTCCGCGCGCGCTGTCCGGTGTTTCGGTTTCTGTAGACCGCGCTGCCGAATAAAGGACTCGACTTCCGTAGCGGTCAAGCGAGGTCCGGCAGAAGGGACCTGATCCGCGGCAAGATTGTATTCGGATAAGAGAATGGCCGCCTTTAGGGTAGGCTCGGCTCCCGAAGACGCCGGTGCTTCGGATACTGGTGTGACGTTCGTTGCTTCGGGGACAGCTTCATCCGGAGTTGCTCCCAGCCAGAACAACACGGAGCCGACATCCACCGTTTCGCCGGGCTGATGGAGAATCGCCAGTACGTAGCCATCCTGCTCCGCTTCCACATCGAAGGTGGCCTTATCGGTCTCGATCTCGGCGAGCGATTGACCTTTATGCACCGCTGAGCCGGTTTCCGCCAGAATGCTCGTTACGCGGACGGTGTCGTCGTTATTGTTGATACGGGGCGTGCGGAGTGCGATCGGCATTAATCTCGGAATAAAGGTATCAGCGCCTCGATGATGTCCCGCTCGCTCGGAATTACCTGAGATTCCAGGCTGCGGGCGGCGGGAATCGGAACCGGAGGTGTAGCGATGCGGCGGAGCCGCCCCCGATAGCCGTTTTCGAGCAGCGTTGCCGCCAACTCCGAGGCGAAACCGGCGCCGAGGTGCGTCTCTTCGACAATGGCAATCCGGCTGCGGCTAGAGAGCACACTCATCAGCGTATTTCGCGGAAGCGGCGAGAGCAACGATGGCGCAATAATCTCGACTTCAATCTCTTCGTCTTTAAATTTCAGCGCGACCTTTTCGACAACTGGAATCATCCCGCCATAGGCGACGATCGTCAGGTCTGGATCGGCGCCGCCGCGCGACAAGGTCGGAAAGAGCGTGGCGCCCGGGTCGGCTGCGTCGGCCGGCAGCGCGGTATAGCCAGCTGGGTCCTGCATTGCGCCATAGAGCAACTTGTGTTCGAAAAACACTGTGGGGAAAGGCCAGTCGATCGTGGCACGCGTCAACAACTGTCCGGAATCGTGGCGCGGACTTGCAAACAGAACCGTCAGACCCGGCACGCCGGCCATCAGATTTTCGGGACTCTGGCTGTGCGTGGGACCGTAGCCGCGCCGACCGCCGCTCGGTGTCCGGATTACCAACGGCACACTGACACCGTCGAACATGCCTGGAAACTTCACCGCATGATTGCAGATCTGATCCATCGCCAGCGTGACGAAGTCAGCGAACATGATCTCGACAACCGGCCGAAAGCCAGCTAAAGAGAGCCCGATAGCCGAACCGACAATTCCGGCTTCGCTGATGGGAGTGGAGATTACGCGATCAGGGAATTCCGTGGAAAGGCCGGTTGTTACTTTGAACGCTCCCCCGTACGGATCGTGCAAATCTTCACCGAGCACCATCACATCCGGATTCTCAAGCAACATCTGCCGTAGCGCTCCATTTAGTGCTGACCGGACGTTGATGCCCTGTTTTGTCTCCCCAGCTTCGGACGGGGCGCCGGAGCTTCCGACGGTGAAAATATGTTTTGGACGCCTCTTGAAACGGGACTCGGGACTCGTCTCCGCAACCTTACGGACCTCCGATAGAAACCGCAGGTTCGCTTCCTCTATAGCCGTCCGTTCATTGGCCGAAAGTGTGTCGCCGAGGCGGGAGAGCGGGTCGCGGCGGTGGATCGCCTCCATCTCCGTGGTTTCACGCAGATCGTCACCTTTGCTGTGCGGCCCCAAGCGTCGGGTATCAATCACGAGAAATGCGGGCTGGCCGGTGGATCTGATAGTGTTCACGATATCTTCGATTTCGGTGACGAATTGGGGGTCCGCGTCGTCGCAGCGCCACGTGCGAATACCGAATGCGGCTCCGCGCGCATCGATGGAGCCGCCCGTCGTATCGGCGGTGGGTGTGGTCTGCGCGATCCTGTTATTTTCGACGACGAAAAGCACCGGGAGCTTACGCGTGGCGGCGATATTGAGGCTTTCGTAGACCAACCCCTGTCCGAGAGTGCCATCACCGATGAACGTTGCGACAATCCCGGGGCTATCGCGCTGCCGCCGAGCCCAGGCAAGTCCGGTCGCGATAGCAGTCATGCCAGCTTGCACGCCGTTACTGTGGAAGTGACGGTAAGCCAGATGCTGGCTGCCGCCGATTCCGCGGCACACACCTCGCTCGCGACCCATAATTTCTGCGACCAGCCCGATGAAGTCGCCGGAATAAGTTAGAAAATGCCCGTGATTTCGGTGATTTGACAACACTGCGTCATCCGGGTGCGTCAACGCGCGAACCACCGACATCTGACAGAGTTCCTGCCCGATACACGTATGCGTCGTGCCTGACAGCAGGCCCTCACTGAATAAGTCGAGGAGCAGCCTTTCCGTGCAACGGATCAGATGTCCAAATGAGTACAAACATCTGGCATCCAGGTCGAGCACGGGCTTACCGTGAACATCACGAATGACGTTCGGCGCCTCTAGCGTCGATTGCAGTTCCGAATGGCTAGAACCCATGAGCGTTCCGGGGACGCGGCGTTATCACCCAAATGGTAACAACCCATCCGGCAGACGACCGCCTCGCTTCAAGGTAATGCAACCGCCTGGACTGCTGACAGTTGGTCTCCTTCAGCCGTTTTGTACCGCGCCCGAAAATACAAGACTGAACCGCTGCGGGCCGGGACAGTAATATCGCAGCCGGACGAACAGGATACAGCCTCCGTGCTTTGCCGGAATTCCTTCGGCGCACCCTCTTCGACATAGCCGTACTCCATAGCGGCTTCTATTACTCCATCCGACGGAGGTACTCGCACCGGTACACTAACATCGACTGCGACGCGTGTGAGCGTCGTGGTGAATTCACCTGTCCGGGCATCGCCGCCGCACTGCAGCCGGTAATAATATTTGGTCGCAGGCTCGAGCGCGCGCGAGTAACCGCTGCCGCCCATCGCGGTCTCGTTGGTATCGGACCCAATTACGAATGTGTGATAAGCGCCATCGGTAAGCGCAGTTGGCCGGCGGTCTGAATCCGCTCGACGAAATAGGGCAGGGTCCACATCGGCTACGCGATCCGTGAAATCAGGACGGCGGCCGACCTCGAGGACACAGGGGATGTGCTGGATCGGCTCGGAAAGCTGGTAATGTAACACGGCTTTCGTTGCAGTAGTATCTACACGCAGACGGCGAATTTGAGGAAGCGTCCGCATATCCACGCCGAGATCGCCGCCGTCCGATGCGGCGCCTCGAAAAGGAGAGTCCTCCGCCAGCGAGAAGTCATTATCCGATGCATCCGTGAACTTAGCCCCGGAAAGATCGCTGTCACAAGCTGCCGCCGCAGGGCAAAGATTAAACGTATAAGGAGGATAGATGTTCCGGTTGGCGCCGGCAATCACGTTAGGACTGACCAGTCCCTCCTGACACGGCTGGCTGCCGCACATATACATCTCAAATGTCGGTGTGCCCTCCGAACTTCCCGAACCTCGCACCCCGGTGATGGAACTGCGCTGCAGAATGTTGTTCCGGAACACGACCTGCTCATTCAGCGGTTCTGAACCCAGCCGGTCCAGTAGCATCGTTGCGCCTGAGAACGTGCTGACCACGGTGTTGTGCTCGAATACAAGTCCGGGGAAGGGAAGATTGATGAATTGGAACTGGCGTTCCCAAGCGTCGCCGTATTTTTTCGCATCGATATCGTGGAAGAGGTTGTTTCGGATATTCCAGTTGCGCGCCGTGCCCCCGAGGCCGCGGCTAACCGTCATAGCCGCCGGAGCTGAACGGATAATATTGTCGCGGAACAGGATATTTTCCGTTCGGGCAGCATACTCACCCGCAGGAATGCGCGTATTTTGGTTCTCGGTTTTGAGATTAATCGATGCTTGCTGGGCGTCCGTCCACATTCGGTCGAAGACGTTGTATTGGATTGTCGCCCGCTCAGCCGCTTTGAGTTCGAAGTTATTTTTTACAACCCAGCGAAGAGCGCCGGTAGGAGACCATGCCCGCCACACTACCTCGCCGTCCGTTGTTGTTTGATCGCGTGTTCCCGGCCATTGCGGTTCAACTGCGCCGGTGAATCCGGAGTTCGTGGCAATAAAGGAAACGTTGGATCCGTCCGCCGGCTTGATCGATTTACCTGCTTCTACCCAAAGCCCCGGTTTCCAGGGTTCCAGCCGAAAGCGAGCGGGATTTTTAGGTAGATAGTTGTATCGCAGGACAATATCGGCCGATGTAACGCCTTGTGGGTCAAGCGGTGGATTGGCGATCTCCCAGCCGATTGCGCCGCCAAACATGATGTTCTCCGCGGCGCCCTCGAGGAAGTTGTTTTCTATGGTATACGGCCCGATTCCGTTATAAGAGCCGATTGCCTGCGAATCGGTGCCGAAATCCTTCGCATACTCAATAAAAGTGTTACGGATAGTGATATTTGATCCGTGCAGGCCGATGGCTCGACGAACATTGTCTCCGTATGTTGCGGTGAAATAGCAGCGATCGACTGTGATGTCGCGCGGCTGGTGTTCGGGACGGGATACGCCCTCTTCAATATAGATATGCTCGCCGGTGCCGGTGTCGGTGATGTCTACGGGCGGTCCCCCTCTGGTCAGCGACAGGCGGAAAACGGTCGGGCTTATACTCTGCACGTAATAACGAGTGTCGGGCTGCAGGCCGCCCGGAAGTCTACCGGTGCTCACGAGTTGCACGTATTGCCCGGTCTCGAGAACGTGAACGATTGTAGTTTGTAGCGTATCGATGACAGGATCAACGGTGAACGGACGGCGAAAAGTTGTCGGATTTCCTATGGTCAACAGGCCGCCTGAAAGAGATGCGCCGGGACGATTCACGAACATCAATCCAATCAGCCGGTATCGCTCGGCCGGTCGAGGAAGCGGTCCATTTTCTGTAAGTAGAACGCCCCTGGGTGGGGTTGTTGCGACCAATCGGGGCAAAAGCGGAGCCCATGCCGGAGTAATTCGTGTGTTTGCCTCCGGCAAGTCCCCGTCTCGTGTCGTGGTTACGGTAATCCAGCCTGCGCTACCGTCTTTTGACGGCAGCCACCATCCCGGAGACAGGAATGTTCTTCCCGCCTCCAATTTGATGGTGTCCCCAGGCTGGGCATCGTAGAGCGCAGCCTGCACCTCTTCCGATTCGGCTGCTGTGCAGGTTGCGCTCGCGCAGGTCACGATATATGTACAGGGTCGGGAATCGCATCTGGCAGGCTCTTTCAGCGTTGCTGCTCTGCTGAGCCACACGAGTAACGACAACATCACGGCAACACGAACGCGCACTGTAAACACCTCGTTTCGAAGGGTTTATTATACCGCTGAACGGTTAAATCTGCCGCAATCCCCGCGTCTGCGGGGGTTATCGAATCGTCTCCACTTGAACAGGTTGGGAACCTGCTCGCCAGTACAAAACGCTTCCGCGATTTACACTATAAGTCACGGAGCAGGACTCGCCAACAGTGCAATTGGCCGTCGCTGTTTGCCCCGCAACGATCTCACCTGTTGCTTGCGAATAACGGTAACCATAGAAGATGGTCCGCGGGCCTGTGGAATCCGCACGGAACGTGAATGACCGTGCTTCCAGGCCGGAGACCGCAGGCAATGTAGTAAAGCTCCCCGTACGCAAATCCCCGCCACAATGCAACCGGTAGTAATAGAGCGTCGCGGCTGACAGCGGTACGCTGTGTCCTATGACGATCGTTCTTTGCAGGCCATCCCGTGGGAAGCGGTCACTGCTATCGGAATCCTGACGTGGATAGCTGCCGATATTCCCTAATTCCCCCGCATACGTTGCGAAATCGGGCGTTGCGCTCACCTCGACAACGCATGCAATGTGCGAGATCGGCTGCGTCACTCGGTAACGGAAGAGTGCCAGATGATCGGTCGCTGTGACGGACAATTCCCGGATCTCCGGCAATTGCGACATGTCGGCTCCGTAGTCGCTTCCATCCGAGGCTTTCCGCGAAAATGCCGTGCCGGGTTTGACATCCAATTTCCGCGCTGCGAAATCGCGGAACAGAAGTCCATAATTGGGCGATGCGCACGCTCCTGAACCCGGACAAAGATTCGCAACGGCTCCAGGAGATGCCGTATAACTCGAGACATTCGCGCCCGCCAGTATGTTGTGGCTCCATTGCGATGCAGGACAGGTACTGCCGGGGCACATCTGAGACGCCAAATCCGGGTGTTCGGATGACCTGTAGAAACCATTCGTGTGCTTGCCAAAGATGTTGTTCGTGATGACCGTATCCCGCGGGTATGTGACAGCGAACGTCTCGCCATAAACAGCCCAGGCTGTATTTGAGGCGAGGATCGTATTGTGATCCATAACGAAGCCGCTGACAACCGGAGTGAAAAAGATCGAACTGGTCGCCGTTGAGCCGATATAGGCGCCGCCTGTCTCGTTTGTCCACACCGTCGGATCCGTGCGCTCGAATAAATTGTGCCGCATGATGAAGTTGCCGGTCAGGCCACGGTGAGCGTTGGTGCCCGGGTTGATAACAAACGGCGACAACGTATTGCGCACGATGTTATGCGTCATCATGATGTTCTGCGTCAGTGCAGCCTGGCAGAACCGTACCGATGGGTCGGTCCCATAGAGGAATGGCGCTGCCGTTTGTACCCCCGCATCAGAGTTGAGCGTCAGCTGCGTGGCTGAATCGAAGCTCGCGATCGTGTAGTCTACACCGGCGATCTTAATCCCCATGGCATTTGTCCCGTACCCGTTCCACATATTCGCCATCCACGGGAAAATGCCCGTGTCGGCGGTCACGATTTTCCCGTTGGTATTGACGGTTCCGCGGAGAGTCGGAACACAATTATTCGCAAAAGTCGGATTGCCGTACAACGACTGCTGCTCCGATTTTATATTAATTGCTCGATTCTGCCCTGCGTTCCACATGTACTCGAATACGTTGTGGCTGATCGTGACGTCTTTCGCCGATTTAATCTCGAAATTATTCTTGATGCACCAGACGCACACGCTTGAGGAGTAGAATCTGCTCCACGTCACGGTACCGTCTGTCGTTGTGCAGCCGTTTCCACTCGTACACCACTGCGGCTCCGTTGCGCCGATGGTACCGGTGTTGAGAGCGACATAAAAAAAACCATTATTGACGGTCGGCCGAACGACACGGCCTCTAAGGACTGGGTCTCCATCAGCCTTGAGAAGCGCCCAGGTTCGTGTACGGGCTTCATAAGGAGGATGGGCGAGATAGTTGTAGCGCAATGACACTCCGCTGACCGGTGATCCTAAGGTGTTGCGATCGCCGCCGCTCATGAAATTCTCACTCACAGCGCCTGCCATGTAATTGTTCTCAATTGCTATCGGTCCGCTACCCGCTAAAACGGTGATCAACTGAGAGTCCGCGCCCGATGAGCGTGCCATCGAAAGAAATGAATCACGGATTTCAGTCTTTGCGCCGTTCAGCAGAATATCTCGGCGTACTTTCGACAACCCGCCTTGCTGGAAAATACAGCGATCGATGACAATGTCGTCAGGCAACTGCGATGAGTCTGCCGGATACGCAAAATACATTGTGCTGTCGGTATACGTACCGTCCGCGACTGTGGCTGCGAACCGGAGTGTCGTAGGAGTGGGGACCGCCGTAACTGTCTTGACGCCGCTAAACGCTGGATTCGGGTGGTCTACTCGTATGAGATCACCCACGGAGCGGGTATGGTTCACACTAGTTGTTAGTTGCGCTACATTATTCGATACGGTAAGAGACGTCCAATGTCCGGCGGCCTTGCTCCAGACATTGCCGCTGTCGCCTATGCGAACAAACCCGTTGGTGATATCTACCGTAGACAATGGGTTGGCGATGTCGATCCAGAACCCAAGGCCGCGCAATTCCCAGTGCTTGCCTGCCGTTCCGGGAATTCCGCCAGAGGCGCCTTCGAAGCCGCTCGCAACCGCAAAGAACGGTCCATTGCCACCGGTGAGTTCCAGTTTCGGCACCAATGGCCAATACACGGGAGTAATCCGAGTGCCAGGCGCAGGCAGCTTTGCTTCTTCGGTCGAAGTAATTACAACGCGTCCGGCTGACCCTGGAGGGTTGCGCCGCAGCCAGACCGCGCTGCCGGAGGCTGTCGACCACGTACAGCCGGCCTGCAGTTTAATGGTGTCTCCGCGGTGCGCATCGTCAACGGCCGTCTGAATCTCCGATATCGTGCCCGCGCCCGCGCATGAGATCGTATACACGCACGGGCGGGACTGACATGCTGATGGATGGCCGCCGTAATCGATGGCGGCCATAGAAAGTAGGGGCAACAGGATCAACGCCAAAATCGGCCGCATTATGGAGCCTCCACGATGGACGCGGTTGCTGATTTGATGAACGCGCTCTGCCCGGCTGTGGCGCAACTAGCCTGTGTGATTGAGAGCACGAGTGGATCGCCACTGTTGCGCGTAATCTCGTTGGCGAAACTGGAAGACGCAGCCGTACTGGCCGCGCTCACGCTTATCGTTGATGCGAGGGTCGGCGAGAACTGAGTAACCTCCAATATCACCGCGCCACTCTGGGAGGTACCCCCGAGGGATAGATACGCTATCTCGGTTCCGTTCAAAGTGGCATGTTTGATGCGGAACTGCATCGAATCCCCACTGGTCTTCCCAACATGAACTGTAATACGCGCTGTCTGGCCAATGGTCAGACCGCTTGGAATGGTAAGTGTTGTCATCAGCCCCGCCGTGTTGTTGCAAACAGGGGTGGTGCTGAGCGTTTGAACGACAGCCTTGGGGTTGGTGGAAGCCGGGGAAGCAACCGGAGCCGGTGTCGCGACAGATATGGTCTGTGTCCACAAGCTAGTACCCTGATCCCATATGAGCATGATCGGCTGACCCGCCTTAAGAATTACTGTTTCCGCGGCGAGTTTAAGGTTTTGGCTGCTACCGGAAGTCAATGTGAGGTCATTCGACCCTGTGTTCTGAATGATGCACATCTGGCCATCGCGAACCGGATCCGCAATCACCGGGGTCGATGTAAGAGTTATCGCAGACGTCGCGGAAACGGCGACTCTCGTCGCATTGCAAAGGATCGTTGATCCGGAGGAGAGACTCTGGACAGGCGTGGCTGGAAACGATGTGATTCCGCTTAACACGGTATTACTATCTGGAGCGGGTGTCGCGACAGATATGGTCTGTGTCCACAAGCTAGTACCCTGATCCCATATGAGCATGATCGGCTGACCCGCCTTAAGAATTACTGTTTCCGCGGCGAGTTTAAGGTTTTGGCTGCTACCGGAAGTCAATGTGATGTCATTCGACCCCGTGTTTTGAATGATGCACACCTGGCCATCGCGAACTGGATCCGCAATCACCGGGGTCGATGTAAGAGTTACCGCAGACGTCGCTGAAACGGCGACTCTCGTCGCATTGCAAAGGATCGTTGATCCGGAGGAGAGACTCTGGACAGGCGTGGCTGGAAACGATGTGATTCCGCTTAACACGGTATTACTATCCGGAGCGGGTGTCGCGACAGATATGGTCTGTGTCCACAAGCTAGTACCCTGATCCCATATGAGCATGATCGGCTGACCCGCCTTAAGAATTACTGTTTCCGCGGCGAGTTTAAGGTTTTGGCTGCTACCGGAAGTCAATGTGATGTCATTGGACCCCGTGTTTTGAATGATGCACACCTGGCCATCGCGAACTGGATCCGCAATCACCGGGGTCGATGTAAGAGTTACCGCAGACGTCGCTGAAACGGCGACTCTCGTCGCATTGCAGAGGATCGTTGATCCGGAGGAGAGACTCTGGACAGGCGTGGCTGGAAACGATGTGATTCCGCTTAACACGTTATTACTATCCGGCGTCGCTAGATTGCTGGTATCGACCGCCAGGGTGCATTCGCCTGTTGTTGCTTCCGTGCCACTGGTGCAGACAACATTCAAATAGGGGCCAGCACCGAGTGACCGTACGGTACTGTAGGGTGCCGTGATGACCGCGTTGTAGCGAATCTCCGACCATGTGTTGGTAGCGGCGCATATAAACACATTCTGCCCGGCAGGCGCATCCGGCTTGAACCAGGTTTCCCCTACCTGACATGTAGCCGGCAGGGCTGACCCGACCGGAAATGGGCGCGTGGATACTGCGTTTGAAAAGTCGACGTTCTTCGTCTGGGAGCGCAGATCGACGCGCGTTTGCGCGGACATCGTTGCCAGTACAAACAAAAAGCCCAAGATAGGCAGGAACATATGGGCTCCCGCCCTTCGATACCACTTCATTTTGGTAATTTCCTTAGTCGAAATCCGCAGGCAGGATCCTGCGGGCAGGGACGGACGTCCCGCGATTAACTTGTATCACGCCGTCAAGCAAAGAATGGCTTTAATTATGCCTAAGTGCAAGAAAACACGAAAACTTAACTCGTGTGAATGACTCACCGGCGGTGTGCGAGAAATGAGGGTGAAACGGAAAAGCAGCTTCAGATATGAAGATTTGGCTGCACGCGAATTGTGGCCGGCGCGTTTCTGGAGCTATTGCCCGTTAGTGAATGTGGTCCGGACGCTTTCGTGCTGTACATGTGCACAACGCAGTGTGGCCTCTGCCTCGAGGCAGAATGCACGTGAAGGAAAGTTATCATTTTTCCAAGCATCCTTCGCTTCGCGGCAGAGGAGGTCAAGATCAGACAAGTAACCGTTCCTTCCTGTGCAGGGCTGATGTTCACCAGAGGTCGGTGGCCGCTTGCATCCGGATTTCAAACAACCCGCGTGTGGAGCTTGCCTGGAAGTCCGGGCAAGAAGACGGATCAAATCGATTGCGAACGGCTGGCGGGATTGCACCAGTACGCGTTGGTCCGACGGAGTTTCATTCCACTGGCGCCGATTCGCGAGTTGCGAGATCTCACACGGCGGCGGACGCATTTACAGCAACGTGATCAACCGCATTCGCCGGTTGCTGGAGACGGCCAACATCGAGTTGGCCTCGGTAATGAGCAATGTCGTCGGGGACACGGGCCGGTCCATCCTGGAGGGTTTAGCAACAACCAAGCTGAACCGACCGGAGATCTTCGCAGATTTTGCGAAAGGCTCCCTAAGCAGAAGAAAGAGGAGATCCGCAAGCGCTGCGGCGCCTCCCGATCACGGAACACTTCCAATTCATGCTTTCCGAGTTACCGGATGAACTGGAACGGCTCGACAAGAAAGTCGATGCGATGGAGGTCCGATCCGGCAGAAGATGATCCCCTACGACGCGCACATTTTGCATTGCGCACGGTGCCCGGCATCCAGCGGATCACGGGCTGGACCATCATTACAGAGATTGGCGTCGACATGAGCAAGTTTCCGACGCCAGAGCAACTGGCGAGCTGGGCCGGTTTGTGTCCGGGCAATTCGGAAAGCGCGGCAGCGCAAATCGGCGAAAACTCGCAAGGGCGACGGGTATCTTCGACGTATGCTGACACAAACCGCATGGGCCATCGCGCGGCGCAAGGATGGCGGATTTCTGACCACGATGTTCTTCCGCATCGGCGGCACGCTGCCATGAAGAAGGCCGCCGTTGCGGGCGCCCACAAAGTGCTGGTTACCATCCACCGAATGTTCAGCCGTGAACGTCGATTACGTCGATCCAGGAGCGGATTACCTGGACCGACTGCATCCCGAACGCACGACTAAACGGCTGGTACAACGGCTCGAGCAACTCGGGTTGGACGTCGTTGTTCGTGCCCGCTCCACAGCCTAACTCGCTGATGCGACGGCGCCAGGTTTCGAAGGAACGGGAAAAGCAGAGGCGCGATTGTTGCAGTGACCGGGAACCCTTGCGCATGACATACGCATACCGGATACTGGTGCGTTGGAGCCGGCGGGCATTATAGGTTTTGAGCGCTTCCGCCGAACTATTCTTCTGATCCTTCTTTCGGACACAATGACTTCCAGTTTCCGGCGCTGCTCGTCGTGGGTCGCCGCCGCTATCTCTCCGTCATCGATGTGCAAACAATGAATAGTTCTGCCATTGAGTATCACGAGCGGGAACTTCGCATTGCCTTAGACCCGTCGAACCCGAGGCGTGTTGTGCCCGATACGCGCGGCGCAGTTTCGGTCCTCGATATCGGCTGCGGGGCCGGCCAGACATTGATCGCTCTTCCTGCAGGCAAACGCCGTGTTGGTGTCGATATTGATGAGGAGGCAGTGCGAATCGGAACAAAGTGGCCCGAGACTGCCCATGTTCTCCTGGCCGCCGCGCGAGGTGAAAGCTTGCCGTTCCCCGATGCCAGCTTCGATTTCGTATATTCCCGGGTAGCTCTGCCTTACATGAATGTTTCATCGGCTCTGACCGAAATGCGACGCGTTTTGCGACCTGGAGGCCGCATTTGGCTGACGCTCCACCCGGTCGCGATTCCCATCGCGCAATTCGTACGCGGTAATCTGAAAGGCAAAATTTATGCTTCCTATGTGGTCCTCAACGGCATCGGACTGCACTTCACCGGCCGCACGTTCGATTTCGGCAACAATCGTTGTGAGTCCTTTCAAACTCGCCGCGGGATGACTATCGCGCTTCGCCGGGCCGGCTTTTCCGGAATTGACTTCCACGGAACCAGCAATCACTTCATTGTCACGGCGAACGGCTAAATCCCTGCGATATTCTGGGTATGATGAGAACGGCTTTCGTGCTGCAATGCAAATGAAACGCGCGGCCAAACAGGCCGTCTTGCGGGCAGCCAAAGCCTCCGGGTACTTCCGGCGTCTCGGCCGGTCGCTCTGGCGCCGCGATCGAGCCCTGATTCTCGCGTGGCATGGCGTATCGTTGCGCGACGAGCACGAATGGAATCCATACCTTTTCATCAGCCCGGAATTTCTTGACGCCCGTCTGACTACGATTCGGGAGAACGGTTATACAATCATCGGCCTGGATGAGGCGGTGCGAGGTCTTGCCCGAGGCAGTCTCCCGGAGCGCAGTGTCGTTCTTACATTTGACGATGGCTATTATAATTTCTACAGCCACGCGGTTCCCGTTTTGAAGAAGCACGGCGCTCCAGCAACCGTATACCTGACCACGTACTATGTAGATAATAATCGGCCGGTGCCGTATCTGTCGGTGTCGTATCTGCTCTGGCGTAAGCGCGAAGCCGGTATTGTCCGCGTAACTGCGCTACCGGGTTTTGAATCAGCCAATATCAGTGATCCCGACGTCCGGCAAGCGATTCACAAAGCGTTTGTGCATCACGCTGATTCCAACCGTCTGACCGCCGAAGAGAAGAATGCCCTACTCGGACGTCTCGCGCGCGACCTGGGCATTGACATCGACCGCTTTTCGTTGGAAGAGCGCATTATGAACCTGATGACTCCGGATCAGGTAGCAACTCTGCCGGAGTCTGGTGTTGTCTCCGTGGATTTGCACACGCACCGGCATCGGGTCCCGCTTAACGAATCGTTGTTTAGTCGTGAAATCATAGACAACCAAACTCGTATTACCTCAATGACCGGTATTTCTTCGGATCACTTCTGCTATCCGAGCGGTGTTTGGGCTCACCAAATGCTGCCTTGGCTGAAACAGAATGGGGTCCGGTCTGCCACGACGTGCATTCACGGTCTCGCTGCTGTTGGAGACAACCCCTTACTGCTACCGCGCTTCCTCGACCACACAAACACTTCGGCCGTCGAGTTCGAAGCATGGTTGTGTGGTTTTGCACAGCGACTTCCCAGTCCGCACAAGACCACGGCAGCGACTGCGTAGGCGCGAAGCGTATGCCCGAGAAAACCGGCGCTATCGCCACCTATTGCATAACCAGTTTGGCTGAACTCGAGCGCGAACTGGATGCGTCTCTTCGCGAATGGAATGACATAGTTCATACGGATCCGCTGGCCAGTGTTTTTCAGGGGCCGGGCTGGTGCATGAACTGGTACAGATCGTACAGCGCGGACTATACGCCGTTCGTTATTACAGTCCGCGATGGCGACCGATTAACGGGAATCGTGCCGCTTGCCGTTGACCGTCGCTCAGGGGAAGCCATTTTCGCCAGTGGCAGCATGGCCGATTATCGCGATGTCGCCGCTATGTCTGGATACCGGGGAACCGTCGTTCGGGAATTGATCCGTGTGTTCCGGGCCAATCGTTTTAGCGGCCCCTTGCGTGTCGGCTGGATCGACCCCGCCTCCGATACGCCCGAAAACATTGTCCGGATCTGCCAGGAACAGAGTCTCGATTTTCATGTGCATCCGCACGCCTGCTGGCGGTGGTTTCCAATGGAAGGCGAGAACCTGAACAAGAAATTCAGCCGTGTCAAAACACACCTGAATCACTTCAAACGTCAGGGTGAAGTCACATTCGACGTCATCACTCGCCCGGAGGATTGGCTTCGGTTCCGCGACGAGTTCTTCCAACAGCACTCACTCCGCCAGCTTCAGGCGGGCCGTGATGTTTCCTTTGATGACGAACGGAAGCAGAACTTTTACGACCGTTTGCTAGCCGATCCTCTTGTCAAGGCGCATGTCACTGCGCTCCGCGTAGACGGACGGCTTCTTGCCGGTCACGTCGGTCTCGTCTGGCGCGATGTGCTTCTTCTCGGCGCGCCATCGATCAGCATTGAGGATGAGGGTCGCTCCCCTGCGCTGATCCTCATCTCCTGGATCATTCAGAACTCGCAGGAATTGGGATTGAAGGGTTTTGACCTGACCATCGGCGATAGCGAGTTCAAACGTCGTATCGGGAATCAGCGTTTCGAGTTGCAAACGATCAGTATTTTTACTCGTCGGCGGGATTTTCTAGCAGTTCGGGCACGCACCGCGGCTGTGGAACTCGTCAAATCCGCGGTTGCCAAGGCCGTCGGCCCCGATGCATGGGAGGACAAGGTTAAGGAACTCGCACGGCAGGCCGGAAATGTCGCCACGCGTCTTCGCTATGCCGGTCCTGTCAGCGCGCTACGGGCAGCCGCTGCGCCCGTGTGGGAGCGTCGGAGTGTTGTGTTGTACGAGGTAACCAGCGAGGGTTTTCGTCCGTGCCGAGCGCCGGCCGACATCACGCTAAGCGAGAACCGGATGACCGATTTGCTGCTCTGGAAGGGAGGCGACTTTAACACCGATTTCGCCATTGGTGGGTTGGCACGGTCCTGCGCCCGGCTTCGCACAGCCGGCCATTCGATTCATACGGCGTTGGTTGGAGACTCACTTGTGGCGTGGGGTTGCTCGGTTGCTCCAGACGGGCCTCTCCCCGTTCCTGAAGCTCCGGGCGTGACATTTGAGTGTGAGCCTGGTTCGGCGGTACTGACGAGCTTTTGGTTTACACCGCAGAGTTGCGGGACTTCGCTGCCCACCACTTTCTTGGGCCGGCTTGTACAGAAACGCCTCGACCAAGGCGCACCGCGAGTTTATCTCATCGCGTCCGCGGCGGACAATATCCTGAGCGCGACCGCCGAAGAACTCGGATTTATCGCGATCCGTAGATGGAATTATGAAAAAGTACTGCGTAAGGAGACCGTAAGCTCAAAGCTGAGAGATTAAGCTTCGGCGTCAAGGCGCTCTGAGACGAAGATGGCACTCTTCGCATCGATGCGATTCGCCCAACAGCCCGAGTGCGTGGTTCAGCAAAAACGCGGGTAGAGGTTACTGGTCTTTCTGTTGCTTCTTCCAAAAACCGGTAACCAGCAGTCGAAGGCGGCGGAGGTAAAACATTCCGCCGACAAACCCTGCGGCGATCAGTTGCCAGATAAGGGCTCCTGTCCCTGGATCCGTATATGCCTTGGCTTCCATCTCGACGCCGACAAATAGGCAAAGCAACAGAATGGGAATGCGCAAGTGGTGGCTCATGACTCTGCTCGGCAGTTTACCAATTGTTACAGCCTTGTTGTCAAGACATTTCAACCGTATGTACGCACGGTAACAGTCGCAACTGTTCAGTTAATGTCCCAATGAAGCCGGCCAAGCCCTTTCGAATCCTGCGTGGAGCTCGTCAAATCGCTTCTGATGACCGTTACCCGTCTCATATCTGAACGTTACAGTCGTATGTATACGTATACTGGTACGGATGACGGGCATCCCTGGCGCATACGAGGCACCCACAGCGCTGAACGCTTCCGGCGGAACACCACGCATATCTGCATCGTTCCGTGACCCTGCAGGTTTTCTATTCCCATTAGACGGCCGGATTTTTCGGTTCATCAAGGATGACGGCTTAGACGACTACGACGGATTCGCACGTTCTCAAGCAGGACAAAAGTTCAGCAATTCAGGCCAGATTGTTTCTACGCGTACGCTGACTGCTGAAGAGACCGCTCAACTCCGTCAAGAACCTCGTCTACAGACACTTCTGTCCGGGTTGGGAACTGGCCGAATTATCGAGCATGAACGAATCGATTTTCCTTCGTTCCCATATGAATGGTGTGCGGAGATGCTCCATGCAGCAGGACAGCTCACGATCCAGATTGCGCTGGAACTTCTGCCGGAGGGTATCGGACTTAAGGACGGAACTCCGTACAACATACTGTTCCGAGGGCCGAATCCCGTTTTCATCGATCTGTTGTCGTTCGAACGACGTGACCCGCATGATCCCATGTGGCTGCCGTACGCGCAGTTTACCCGGATGTTTCTGCTTCCGTTGCTCGCGTACAAGTATTACGGCGTTCAGCTAAGTGAAGTATTCACCACGAGGCGTGATGGTCTGGAGCATGATGAAGTCTACCGATTGAGCAGCCCGTTGCAGCGCCTGAAGCCGTCATTTCTATCGCTCGTTTCCATGCCGACGTGGCTGGCGGCGAGACGGAATCCCGACGATCAAAAGATATATCAGGCCAGGAAGTTAAAAAACCCCGAGCAGGCCACGTTCATCCTTGAATCAACGCTGCGCGGATTGCGAAAGAAGTTGGACAAGCTCGCTCCTAAGGTGGGACTTTCGTCTGCGTGGTCTGACTACACTGTCTGTAATAACAATTATTCGTCAGATCAAGCCGGGGTAAAAGAACGATTTGTTCATGACACGTTGAAAGAGTTCGCGCCAAGTCGTGTGCTCGACATCGGGTGCAACACCGGGCAGTTCAGCGCGATCGCGGCCAGACTGGGTGCAAGTGTCGTGGCGATCGATTATGATCCGGTCGTTGCTGGAGAGGTCTGGCGCAAGAGCAGGGCGGAAAACCTTAACATCCTTCCACTTGTAGTAAATCTGAGTAGACCGACTCCCGCCACCGGTTGGAGAAATGATGAATGTCCGTCATTCATTCAGCGGGCCCGCGGTCACTTTGACGCTCTGCTGATGCTTGCCGTCATTCATCACATGATGGTCACCGATCGCATTCCTCTCGTGGAAATTATCGACCTTGCGGCGGAGTTGACGCGTGATCTGGTTATTATCGAATTTATTGCGCCCGCCGATTCCATGTTCCGCCGGATTACCCGCGGTCGTGATCATCTGCACGCGGACCTTACTGAAACGGTTTTTGAAAACACCGCATTAAACCGATTTGATATTTTGCGAAAACATCACATTGAAGGCTCGAGCCGCACGCTATATGCTCTGCGCCGCAAACCGTAGGCACTAACGTGTTGTTACCGAAGATCCATCCCCTCCCAGCGCGGTGAGCGGTGGCGGGTGCCTCAGTCCATGTTGCCTGATCCACAGAGAACAGTGCCGAGGCGATGCACAAGCGGCCGCCCTACCTAAGAAGCAATGGCAATGCGGAGGGATCAACCGAGGAGTGTCGGTATAATGACACGATGTCGATTCATCGGGCGGGACCTGATCGATCTCGCCTTCGAACGCGTCTGACTCCACAACGCATTCTGCATTCCGTCCGCAATAGGGTTCATCAACACCTTGAAGAGCGTTTGTATTTCATGAAGGCTGAGGATGCCTTGCTGTTGCCGAGCCGCGGCATCATGCGCCGGAATCAAATCCAGGATCTCGAGTTAAGCCGTTCCTTCGCAGAAGAAGAGTTTATGACGCGCGAAGAGGTTCGCAACATGTGGCAGGATCGTATTCGCCAGGGCCAACATGTTTTTACGTTTGTAAAAGACGACCTGCTTATCTGCTACGGCTGGATGATCGAGCGTCAGACGCATACGTTTGTGTTGAAGGGGCACCGCATCGATCTTCCGCCCGGTTCCGCGAATATATACAACTTTTATACCGATCCCGAATACCGCCAAAGCGACTACTATCCAAACGCTCTCATCGAGGCTTTTCAGGCAGCGGCCAAACTCCCAGATACATCCCGCATTTACTTTACTGTTCCCGCCGAGCTTACGATACCGCGATGGTGGGTGGAGCGGCTTGGCTCTATCCATGAAGCCACCTATTTTTACGATCGATTCCTTTGGCGCACGCGTGTATGGAAACAGGAGGCGGCTGGTGCTGCAGACGGACAGCTTTGACGAGTTTCTACTTGCTCATCCACGATATGCCAAAGCCGTTGAGGATCTTTCCCGCATCCATCTGCGGCTGGCTCTCGCCTCGACGGTGGTTTATCACGTCCACGGAGAGGCCCTGGGGGCGGTCGCGGATACGATTGTAGGCTATGTAGCGGAACGCTATGGCCCAGGCGCATTGACAGCGTACGCTGCGCGGGCAGAGTGGCTGGCTGGCTTACAAGAGAAGTTCGAAAGCGATCCAACCCCAAGAACGCTTGGGGATCCGTCTGCCACGGTCGATCGCGATGACTACAACATCGCGCTTCTGTTATCTATCGTCTTCACGAATCACCGGTTCGAAGTCATGGCGCAGTTCGTCCGGTTTCTGGAAGCGCTTGCCGCAAACAAGAGTGGCCGGTTCGCTTCGATCGGCACGGGAACGGGATATGAGTTATATCTCACCGGTAAAATCCTGCCGCATTGGGCGGTGGAAAGCTACGATATCGATCCTACGGTTCAAACCGAGGCGCGACGCTTCCTGCAGTACACCGGTTCCGATCTGAACCCGCGCTTTGAAGGATATTTTCCTCTCGACGAAGTCGATCCTGCACGTCTGGGGCGTTACGAAGCCCTCGCGTTTTGTGAGGTTCTGGAGCATCTGCCAGACCCTGCGCAAGCGCTTCGCGTAAGCCGTGAGTATCTCAGCCCGGGCGGCCGTATATTTCTAACAATGGCCGTGAACATCGCGCAGGAAGACCATATCTTTCTTTACCGTAGCATCACCGAATGCCGTGAGCAGATAAAAGACAGCGACTTACGGATCGAATGGGAATGGATCTCGCCGCAGACTTCGCTGCCGCCGCCGGAGAATCGCGAGCACGGTTTTCATAAAGGCAACTACATAGCCGTGGTCACGGCGGCGGCCTGAGGCCGTTATTACTTTCTCGTGCGGAGCCGCTGCAGGGAAGCGGTGGCGACATCCAGCAGAGCACGCTTGAGGGGACGGCATTGTCGCACGCCACCTACGGAATACACGGGTGATCCCCCAAACGACTCCTTGAAGCGGCTGATAGTCATCATTTTCTGGTTCAGAAACTCTTTCGTTCCCAGTTCGAAGTATTTCCTGCCTGCCCGGGCGGACGTAAGGATCGCCTCCCACATGGCGCGATGACTAGCCCCCGGAGCGTGTTCGGCGAGGCGGTTCCAGCCAATCCAGTAGTACGAAGAGGCGGCCGAATCTATGGTCAGGATCATGGTTACGATTTCCCCGCCATGAATCGCCGCAAACGGAGTGCTCAGTCCGTTGGCGATGAACTCGTCCCAGATAACTTCCAGTTCCCGGCGGGAATGCGCCAGCGGACCGAGCGTGATCTGGTTCAGATCATCGCAGCTAAGCCATTCCGATCGATTGGAAATCCGACGAATCTCTACACCTGCTTTTTCAGCCCGCTGGATGTTGCGACGGCAGTTTTCGTTCAGCCGTTTCCGTAGCTGTTCCTCAGGCTGCGTGACATCGAGAAGAAAGCCTACCGTATTGGTTTCAGTGAAGCCGAAGTCGCGCAATGGAAGATAGCCGAGCCGTGCAAGGGCCGGTTCACCGCCGATTACCGTAGGCCAGGATACTCGGATTTCGTCCGCTCCCACCTTTTTGCCAATGCCGACGGCATGATTGGCGATATCAGCCAGCAGCGTCTTGCGTTGTTTTTGCGAACTGGAAACCGCGAAAAGCGGACCGGCTGGAAACATCCCGGATACGAGTGACCTGATTGGAATGTACCGAAGCTCCTTAGAATCGACGACGAACATCGGCATCAGCGCCAGGATGTGTCCGTCAGAGGTGCGAACGACGAATGACTCATTCCGTGCGCCTCGTGATTCGGCAAGCGCAAAATTTGCCGATGTGTGTCCGAAACCTGCTTCGGGATTACCGGATACAAACCCGTCCCATTCTTCGCGCGAGATATCTTTGTAAGGTTCGACCGTCCATAATGGGCCTTTATCTTCGGACTGGCCCGCTGCCTGGCGTTTTCGTCACTGAGCAGTGGTCCGGCCGGTGGCGAGCTTGTCACCCAGAACCCGGCGGATTGCCCCGACACTCGTCATACCCATCAGATCGCGGATGCCGAACTTTAAACCGAACTCGGCTTCCATCGTGTTAATCAGGTTTACGTGGGCTATGCTGTCCCATCCGGCAATGTCCTGAAAGGTCATGTCATCTTTCAGCTCAATCGAATCGTCGCCGAAAAATTCGCGAAATAATGTCTGCAGCCGCTGGTCTGTGGGGTTCATTATCTATGCCATTTTCGCACGCGAGGCTTACTTCGCCGCTGCCGTATCTGTCACTTCGCACCATGTTGCGAGCTCATCTTCGGTGGGAACCGTGATTCTGTAAACCCTTCCGCCGTCTTCACGGTCTTCGACCCGTTCGAAGCCAAAACGGTCGAAAACGTCGGCTACCTGCCCATTTTTTGCCGTTGGCAGATACTCTCCAGTAACAGCTGTAGCGCCGGTATGCCTGGCGTGGCGCATGACGGAGGCGAGCATAAGATTTTCGATACGCCGGCCCAGCACGCGGCAACTCATCAGCCAGTTATGGATCCGCAAGGATTCACCCTCACGAACTGCGACGATAATACCCGTGATCCCGCTGTCACCGAAACGGTCTTGCAGCCGCATGAACTGGGTGTAGCAAGCCGCATCTTGCATCCATGCCGTTACCTCAGCCGCCGACGTTCGTCGCGTGGTCAGGTTGAACTGGTTGGTTTTGTTGATTAGCTGAACGATTCGCGGGAGATTCGCCTCGTCAAAAGGCCGAAGCTCCACCTTCATCCGAAGACTCGCCAGATAATCATCTAAATTCGTGTTGGCTGCCGCAAATTCTGTCCGCTGTGCGTTCTCGCGATAACTCTCTGCCCGCCGCCGGTCATCGTCGGTCAACGATAGCGATTCGAACAAGTATGTCGCGTGCAGTACCGCAGGGTACCGGGCCGGATCGTCAGGTAATTCCGGCACTTCCACTTCCGGCAGTTCTTTGCGGACGAGGTTCCGCTCGACCGGATTATCGTCCAGAAATACCAGGCTGTCGATACCGATATTGAGAGCGCTCGCGATCCGCCGCAAATTGTCCGGCTTGGGCTCCCAATTCGCTAGAAATACTGCAAAATCTTCTTCCTTGAGTATCGTTTCTGGATGCTGCCGAAATACTGATCTTGCGTCCTCTTCGTTGTTTTTAGAGCACACGGCGAGCGGAATTCCGCGCCGTTTCAGCCCAAGCAGATATTTGTGAAATGCCGTGTACGCTTCGCCCTCGGCGTCGCCGCCCAGCCGTATGCCATTCAGCCCGTCTTCGCCGATGATCCCGCCCCAGAGTGTCCCGTCAAGGTCTAGTACGGCGCACTTCGAGGTCAGTCCGCACAAGGCTCGTACCAAAGCGGCGAGATTCCGGGCTAGCATCGGCGCGGCATCGGGTGAGGGGTACTGCTTGGCCGCGATCCACATGGCGGGATCGCTCCAGGTGCGTTTGCCAATGGTCGCGGCAAGCTGCTCGACGTCGAGAATCGACGCGCCTGTGTTTTGCGCCGCATCCCACAATTCCAGATTTAAACGCTGCAGGATTCGAGTCCGTCCTCCCGCAGCCGCCGCGCTAAGACGGCCGAAAGAGTCTACTTCCGGCACCTCGAAATTCATCTGGATAACAGCCGCTCCGAATCGCTGTTGACACGCCCGCCAGAGTGTCTCGATCTGATCCATGATTGCCCGGACCGTCTCGGCCGGTTGACCTGTTTCATCGGGCAATCCGAGCGAGCGCCAATTCGTGGCCAGCACGACCACCTCAGGCCGGAACTCCGTGAGCGGCGATGCCGGATCCAGAATCTCTTGCTGATACTGGTCGTACCCTCCCGCTCGCACCTCACAGCCGATACCGTAACCGAACAGTGTTGGGCGGAGCAACCCAGTCCAAAAATCGAGGACTCCGCTCCCGAGAACCGCAATACGGCGGGTTGTCTTCAGCGGCGGAGCGGCGGTTTGCCGCGCCTGCTCTAGCAGTTTGTCTAAGGCAATCAAAGTCTGCCGCGTGGCCGCCGATTGCGCCGCATGCCGTAACGGAAGCCACGCCTCCGATACGCGTCCGGAACGGATGCAGTTCCTAGCCAGCGCCTCGAGTCGCAGCGCCCGCTCCTCACCCCAACTGACGTCGTTCATCGCGTCGAGCACCTCGGCCGCGAGGGCGCTTTCGCCTGTCGATTCGAGCATCACGGCCGCGTACCACTGAGCGGCCGGGGTATCAATCGCGCGAAAACTTGCGGCGCGCGCGGCTGGATCGACTCCGCGCGCGGCGTTCTTGGCGTGCCGACCCAGCGCCTGCATCGTCTTCGTGTTCAGGCGGTTACCATATATCGTCAAGATGTCCTGAAGTAGGGGATCCGCCGTTTCAGGATTCATTTCCCGATTAGCAAGACTCAGCGCTCCTCGGATTGGATCATCGAGGTCGGCCAGGAAAGCGGGCGTATGTGCAACAGGTGCCGTGGAAGTCATGGACTGGGCCTGCCATCGCATGATAACAACGGCCTGCCGGGATGCTGTCAGTCATGCCCCTTATACTGAATCAGATGAAGGTTACGACCGGAGGCCAAGGCTCGCATGTTGCGGTGTTTGGATTGGGTTATGTCGGCTGCGTCACCGCAGCCTGTTTCGCCGACATCGGCCACTGGGTTACGGGTGTCGATAAAGATTCGTACAAGGTTGAAAAAGTGCGCGGCGGCGAAGCGCCATTTTTTGAGCTCGGTCTTCCCGAATCCGTCCGCAAGGCAGTCGATTCGGGACGCCTTACCGCCACTACCTCCACTAATGATGCGCTCCGCGATGCTGATATCGCTTTGCTTTGCGTCGGTACTCCTTCGGAACGTAATGGAAACCTAGGCCTAGACCAGCTCCGCCGAGTTGTCGAAGAAATTCGCGAGTTTTTAACCGAAAATGCAAAGCCGTTAATCGTTGCCGTTCGCAGTACCGTTTTTCCGGGTACGTGTGAGGAAGTCGTTGAATCTGCACTAAAGGACTTCAAAGACGTTTCGGTGGTTTCGAACCCGGAGTTTCTTCGCGAAGGCACGGCGATGCGTGACTTTATCGAGCCCGCGCTTATCGTTGTGGGTGGCTCGAATCCCGCGGCCGTCAAGCGCGTGGGTGACCTTTATGCGCCACTTCATATCGAGCCATGTCTCGTATCTCTGCGCACCGCGGAGATGATCAAATACGCCTGCAATGCATTCCACGCCGTCAAAGTCTGTTTTGGGAATGAAATCGGCGCGTTGAGCGAGAAACTCGGTGTGGACGGTCAGGAAGTAATGCGGACGTTCTGCCGCGATACGCGCCTTAATATCTCACCGGCGTATCTGCGCCCCGGTTTCGCTTTTGGCGGGTCCTGCCTTCCTAAAGATCTCCGCGCGCTCGTTTACCGCGCCAATCGCATGGATGTCAATCTACCGCTGCTTTCGTCCGCTCTGCCGAGCAACGAGGCGCATCTGGAACGCGCGATTCAGACGGTGCTAGATGCGAATGCGCAACGTATTGGCGTAATAGGACTTACATTTAAAGAAGATACCGACGATCTGCGAGAAAGCCCTGTTGTGAGCATGTTGGAGTACCTCATCGGCAAGGGCCGGGATTTGCGTATCTATGATGCCCATGTCAGTCTTGACAGCATTTACGGAACGAACCGAAATTTTCTGTTGAATGCTATTCCGCACATCAGCCGGCTTCTGCAGGAAAATCTTCAGGCTGTCCTCGAATGGGCCGATTGCTTGGTAATCACGCAAAAACCATCGGTTGAAGCCACCCGTGCCATTGCTGCGAGCGGTTTGCCGATCATTGATGTGGCGGGAGTATGGGCGGCTGCCCGAGCAGCGTCTTCAGAGAAGTGAGATTAACAACTTAAGCGGATTGTGTGCGTACGGCTTGTCCGAGATACTCACGATAGATTTCTTCTATTCGATTCACTGCGGTATCGACAGTCAGTTTCGTGCGGATGAAGTGAGTCGCGGCCGCTGCGTATTTTTGGCGAGCGGTGGGGTCATCCGCCAACCGGACCAATTGTTTTGCGAGTCCTTCCGAGTCGCCGGCCTCGAACAATAGACCGGTTTCGTCGTCACGGACTAACTCAGGATTGCCGCCAACACGTGAGGCGATGACTGGGGTTCCGCAAGCCATGGCTTCCATCAACGCATTCGAAAATGCCTCCGATAACGAAGGAAGGACGAATATATCCATGCGGTTGAGCCACAGCGCTACGTCACGGGTATTGGGCTGAAAGATGATACGTTCCGCTACGCCCATTTGATGCCCTAGACGCTCGAGGTGATCGCGGAGTGCGCCGCTACCCACGATCAAGAGCTTCAACCGCGGCCGCTGTTCGGCAGCGATTGCAAACCCTTTTAGAAGTACATCCAGTCCTTTTTCCGGCCGTAGCACACAAACTGTACCTATAATTAGCCCGTCCCGGAGATTTTCGGGTCGAATGTGATCGCGCGTGGGGAAAAACGTATCGGTGTTCAGGCCGTTATAACACAACCGAATCCGTTCCGGATGGATTCCCTCGTCTCTGATGAGATGTGTTCGCACCGCTTCGCAGTTAACGACCACGCCGTTGGCGATGCGATCCATCACTCGCAACGCCATATGTTCCCGCTTGGCCAGAAGTGTCCGGAACGAACGTTGACTTATTAGTACAACCCGGCGGGCAAAAAGCTTGGCGGCTAAGGCGCCAAAGATGTTCGTCGGAGCATCGAAGCTGTGTATTACATCGATTCGATGGCGCAGCACATATCGCCCAAACGAAAAAAGTCCGCGCAATATGCAGACAGGCGATTGGAACGATTTTACTGGTAAACGTACAATTCGAACTCCGGCTTCGCGCAATTCATTGGCGCGAAGACCGGAGTCATGAAAACACGCGACGTGTACGTCCCAACCTCGGCGATGCAATGCTTTAGCCATCTCCGCCAACTGCCGCTCCGTCCCGCCCGATTCAAGCGAACGGACCAACAGCAAAAGACCCTGGCGTAGAGGCATTACGTTTAAATATACAGCCTCGATATTGTAGTCTATCGTCCGGCTACAGTTTTGGCGGTTGCAGAAAGTAAGGCAGCCATATCGACGCCTGGATTCAGCCCACCCACACCTGTCCCTTTATAGGTGCTTGTGCTCGCTAGCGTGTAATTGCCTCCTGTTACATTTGTCCAGCCGACTTCAGTCGCAGTCAGAGGAAAGTAATTGCCCGTCGGGTAGTAAGGAGCCAAACCCTGAACGGAGTTGTATATCACGTTATTCGTGAAGATCGCGCCAGGGAAGTAAGCGGTAAGCGTTCTGGTTCCCTCGGCGGATCCACTGCCGAACACACCATATGTACCCCGGGGAGCGATATTACCGCGGAAAGTGAGGCCGCTGGATGGGGCAAGGTCGGAAAGGAGCAGCGTGTTGATGGACACCGTGGGCGCCGCCGTATTGTTTTCCACCGTGATGCCCGCTACACCCCCAAATACAGTAAACAGTGATAAACGAGCACCCCATGCCGGACCTAGATCGTCGAACAGGTTGTTTCGTATGGTGACGTTCGATACTTTTCCCCCATAGGAGTTAGTACCCACGACTGTAAGGCCGGCCGCTACGTGCCGCACGATGTTGTTGGCGAACAGCACGTCGCTTGTGATGGCTGGCGTCCTGACATTTTCCGTGCCCGGTTTGATATTTACTGCATAACCGGATTGTGCGGCAGTCCACGTGTTTTCAAAAATGTTTCCTGTAATGGAGACCCTGCGTCCGGTCTTCAACTCCATCACGTTCTTGATGACGAGCGATTCCGTCCTCCACGCGACTGGTCTGCTCATCAGGTTGCCGATGATCTGAATATCGGACGGTGTCGAGCCTATAAGCGTCGGATCGGCCCCGCCGATCATCAAAGCCATTCCGGCGCCCTCAAGATAGTTATTCGATATCTGCAACGGGCCCGGCGTATTCCATGCGCAGACTGCCTGTGTTTCCTGCCAGGTACTACGGAACCCGGATACCCTTGAATTCTTCAAGACCAATCGCTTGCCGTTCATTGCTACGCCGCGCTTGGCCCATGCGGGAGCTTCCGCATGGATCCATAGGCGGTCAAGTTCGATATCAGACACTAATTGACTATCGCTTGTCTCGCTGCCACGACCAAGCTGTACAACATCTGAACCGTACACTCCCGGCTGCGCTAAAATCTCTAACCCGATCAACCGATAATGGTGAGCTGCAGTAGCTGTCAAGATAACTGGCCCTCCATTCTGACCTACAATCCGGGCCATCAATGATGCTTGGGCAGGTCCAACCCTTGCGCCTTGCGGTAGAGACGCGGCCGCTGAGGTCGTGATCGTGATGTAGGCGGTGCCGGATTTAGTGGGCAATGTAATGGGGCCCGGATAAACAGCACCCGCCTGCAAGATGATTGTGTCACCGGGAATGGCCTCATTTAATGCGTTCTGGATACTTCCGCCGGGCGGAACTGTGATCGCACCGCCCCGTAGTAGTACTACTACTAGTTGCTGCTACGGTTTCTGCTGTCGTCTTCGCTGTTGTCGCTGCGGTAACGATCGCGTTCGAATCAGCAATGACCAGGTCTCTCCAGTTCGTCGGCTTTACCGAACTGTCCATCATCGCCTTGAGAGTAGTAGCCTTTTGCTGAATCGTATCTAGCGATTGTCGGATTGCCTCGGTTTCCGCGGTGGTTTGGGCCATTAAGACCAAACTCGCGCACACAGGTATCGTAAGGAGTCGCAGAGGAATCATAGTGATAAGTACTCACTATAGTACGGATGAAGGAAGGTACTAGTACATAGGGTTATCACAGTACTATTACCCGGAAAAGATAGGATGTATGATACCGAACAATATGGGTCGGAGTGGGGAAAATTACTTAGCAACTAACTGCGTGATTGTTTATCCTACGTTCGAACCACGAGCCCTGCTGACAACAGTTTGTTTCCAAACTCTGTCAGGAGAGGTAAACAGCGCGAATGGAGCGCATAGCGCCGCGACCATGAGTACCGTAAACGTCTGGGCTGGAGAGGAGAGTTTTTTTAAGCGACTACTTTCGGGCATCCATCGATCCACCAACGCGATCGCATAAAAGCCCACTTGCGCTGCCACCGCGAGAGTCGATGCCGGACGTGGCAGCGCTAGGGATGAGACGAACACTGCAATCAGCGCCCACGGCAACAGCAGGCGGCCAAGCTTATGCGACACGAAATGAATCCACATGCGATTACCCGGCCCAAGCAAAGCCGGGTAGGCCCGCATGATTTGAAACATTCCCGCTTGGGTTCGGAGCTTGCGGCTAAACTCTGATTTAAGCGAGGTAGGAAGATCGTAAGCGCGGGCGCTTTCGTCGAGAATCACACGATAGCCTTTGAAGAATGCTGCGAGCGGCTGGTACACGTCATCGAGCAGCGTTCCAGCGGGCAGTGGCACGGCAAGCTCACGCCGCATCGCATAAATACATCCCGTCGCGCCATGGATCGAGTCGAGACTCGACAACCCTTTACGAATCCACTTCTCATATTTCCAATACAGCCCGACGTTGGCTTCTTCGAGCGTCTCGCCTTCGAGGATGACAAGCTCACCGCTAACAGCGCCCACCTCGGGGTCCGAGAAGCATGCCACAAGCTCGCGCAGACTATTCGCTTCCAGCCGCTGCCGCACGTCAGTGAAGAAAAGAATCTCGCCACGGGCTTCGGCCAGCGCTGCAGTCAATGCGACTGCTTTCCCGCGAGGCAGTACCTCGATGAGTCTCACACCTCGGGCGGCATAGGATCGGACGATGTCCGCTGTAGCGTCGGTCGATCCGTCTGAAACCACTATGGTCTCCAAGAGTTCCGGCGGGTAGTCCAAGCCGAGAATACTTTCGAGTTTGCTTTCGATCCACTGCTCACCGTTACGCACGGGCAGAAGCACCGAAACAGATTTTTCGAGCGGGGCTTTGCGTACGCTCCGGCGGGAGATCCGGCTTAGAGCGGCGAGAAGCAAAGGGTAACCGAACAGTACGTAAACAATGAACAGGCCCGCGGTACAAAAAACCAGAACAGCGGTCATTCGCTTACGCCGTGGCCGCTCGTTCCAGCGCCTGCTCGAAATGCCGGACCGCGCGATCCCATGAGAACTGCGAGGACACTAGCTGCCAGGCCGCGTCGGCCATCCCCTTTCTGCCCCCCGCGTCGTCGAGTAATTCGACACACGCGTCGGCAAAGGCCTGAGGCTGATCGGCGAGCCGGATGTGAACAGGGGATTCCACAGCAAGTCCTTCCGCGCCTACCGTTGTCGAGACGACGGCTGTGCCCGCAGCCATCGCTTCGTAAATCTTCAGCCGCGTCCCTCCTCCAATGCGCAGTGGAACGATCGACAATTTAGATCCCCAGAGATATGGCCGGACGTCTGGAACAGTGCCGGTGACGCGAAGCTTCTTGTCGCGCTCTGCTAGCGCTTGGATCTCAGGCCCAGGCTGACGTCCCACGATCGCAACAGTACAGGCCGGCTTTTTCACGCGGATCAGCGGCAGAACTTCGCGAACGAACCAAATCATTCCGTCGGAATTTGGCATCCAGTCCATCGAGCCTACAAACACCAGATCCGCTACCGCTTCCGTGTCCGTGCGAATGCCGGCGGTGAAGTATTCCACGTCGACACCAGTGGGAACAGAGGACACTTGGGGCACACCGAACATGTTCCGCATCATGTCCGCGTCAGCGTCGGAAACTGCAACGACGGATGAGGCGGCCCGGCAGACGTCGCGCTCGAAGTTGAACATGCGCTTTGCCTGCAGTCCGAAGTAAGCGCGGCGGACCGGATCCGCCGCGTTCTCCGCATGCCTCTTCCAAATGACACTCTCAACGTTGTGCTGGAAGAGGACGCATTGCGAGAGGTTTTCAAAGTTTGCGGCAGGCGCGAGAAAGTCGCAGACTACTGAGTCAAAATGTTCAGCCTGCATCAGTTCCGAGATCTGCCGTCGCATGGCCGAAGAAGTCCAACGCGACACCGCAACAGGCAAGCTCGAAATCAATCCTTTCGCGACTTGTCCCGCAAAGGCGAGCGATCCTCTAGGCGGCGCAGTGTGGGGTACCGTGTATTGCTTCGCCGAGTACTCGCCCGCTCGACGCAACCCTTCCGGATTGGCTGGTTCGTCGAACGCAAGATAATGCAACTGGTGTCGCCTGTGCAGCCGCTTTACCATTTCAAGCGTACGAATCTGGCCCCCACGAGTAGTCGGGTGGAGAAAATCGGTCTTCACCCAAAGGATCTTCACGCTGACTGTTCGGAGCCCGCCAGAAGCGGCTCCGCCGATCCTTTGCCCGTCAAGAAGGTATTGCCCCAGATTTGAAGATTGAGCAGCCGCCAGATGCGATCCGTCGCATCCTCGAGTCCACGCTGATGACGGTCGAGTAGGTCTTCAATCGCGCGTGGCTCGAGGCACGACTGAATCAACCCGTCTTTCTGGCGCAGAATGGCGAATAACGAAGCTGCTTTCGAATCCATCAGCCATTGGCGTACGGGCGTCGGAAACCCCATTTTCTTTCGATACAAAATGTCGTGCGGCAGCAAGTCTTCTACCGCCTTTTTCAGGATGTATTTCCCGGTCGTTCCGCGCAATTTCAAATCCTCCGGCACACGTGCCGCGAACTCGACGAATGTGTGATCGAGCAAAGGAACCCGGCTTTCGATGGATGTCGCCATGCTCATCTGGTCCTGCTTCATCAGGAGTTCGGCCAGATAGGTTTTCTGATCGACGTACAACATTCGGGCCAGCGGTGATGCATGGGGCCGCTGATTCCAGTAACGCAGGAAATTCCCATAGGGCGACGCGTCGGCTGCATAGCCGAGCCGCTGCTGCTCACGTGCCGACAACGCCGAATAAAAGTTGTCGATATACAGTGACTCGAGATTATCGCCGAGCCCGAGGAACGTATGCTGCAGCTTCCGGCGCAAGGTTGCGGACAAAAGGTCAGTAGACGCAATGAACTGCCGGATCGCGCCGCGTACCGGCCCAGGTACAACGCGGTAGCGATTCAGCCACGCACTGTTCCACAGGTAAAATGGGTAGCGTCCGTATCCCGCAAATAACTCGTCGCTGCCTTCGCCGGTAAGTACCACCTTCACCTGTTCTGCAGCCAGTTTTGAAACGAAATACAGCGAGATACTGGACGGCCACGGGATCGGTTCGTCTTCGTGCCAGATCATCTGGGGCAAAGCATTGAAGAACTCATCCATCCCGATGACGACTTCGTGATGCTCTGTTCCGATGACTTCCGAGACCTGCCGAGCATAGGTGAGTTCGCTGAACTCCTGTTCGGCGTAACCCACCGAAAAGCTCTTCACTCGTCCGCTGACCATGCGCTTCATCAACGCCGCTATGGCGCTTGAATCGACGCCGCCACTCAGAAACATTCCGAGGGGCACATCGCTCATAAGGCGCATTTGCACCGTCTCTTCGAGACGCCGTCGGCACTCGGCGATCCACTCTGGTTCGGTTAGAGATAGGTCGGGAGCGGAATCAGGTACATCCCAGTACTGTCGAATCTGCAATGACGGGCGGGAGTCCGATATGTCCAGTGTCAGGTGATGTCCGGGCAATAACCGGCGAATGCCTGAAAAAAGCGTCCGTTCTTCAGAGTTATAGCCGAAAGCGAGATACTCCGGCAGCAGCTCGTGTTCGACGGCGGGTGAGATCGCCGGATGCTCAAGCAAAGACTTGATCTCGGATGCGAACGCGAACACCCGGCCGTCCCAATAGTAATAAAAAGGCTTAATGCCCAGACGGTCGCGTGCGCAGAATAGCCGGCGTCGGCCGGAATCCCACAGTGCGAACGAGAACATCCCCCGGAACCGATCAATGCAGGCGGGCCCGAACTCTTCGTAAGCGTGGATGATAGTCTCGGTATCGCAATGCGATGAGTACTGGTGACCGGCCTTTACGAGCTCTCCGCGGATGACGGAGTGATTAAAAATCTCGCCGTTGTAGACGATGAAGATGCTGCGATCTTCGTTCGTCATCGGCTGATGGCCGCCGGCGAGATCGATGATACTCAGCCGGCGATGGCCCAGGAAAACGCGGCCATCGTACTCGGAATGACCGCTATCGTCCGGACCGCGGTGTTGGATAACTCCCGTCATCCGGGAAAGTATGGCAACCCCGCTATTTGAAACCGGTGGGGTTACATTCACAAATCCGGCGATGCCGCACATGGGTTACCTACCCACCTGCGCGGGGCCGAAAGTAGGGAAGCTATTCGCTGGCGCAAAGCGCGATTCCAGATCCGCGGCATTCCGCAGAGCTTGCGAGAAAGCCAGCAGCAGGATGATATTCAGATGGAAAGCGGTGCTGCTGAAGAAACCGGTAAACAGAAACGCCAGATAAGATACGCGTAACCAGGACGCCATATCCGACAGTTCGGGATTAAAATGTCCCGCACGCTTCTTTGCATACCCGATATTCCGGAAACCGACTATGAGCGTAAACAAGTATATGATAAACCCGGGTATTCCGGTTTCGCTCGACACCTGTGTGTACAGGTTGTGAGTCTGTAGCCACGCGGCGCGCTGCCCTTCTTCTTTGGCCGCATCCGCCCCCGCCACAGCGAACATGCCAGGTCCGACTCCGAAAATCGGATTGTGAATGGTCAAATCCAGGCTCAACTGCAACATCCTGGTACGGCTTTCCGTCGATCCGGCTGCGTATTCCGCCTGTTGTGAGTCCAATTCATTCGCAGAACTGGTCGAGAAAATCAAGGCGTAACGGTCCAGGACCGAACGTGGCAGAAGAAATGGGGCGCAAAGCGCGCCGAGGAGCGCAATCATTCCCATGGCGAGTTTCACCATCGGGCGAGATTTAAAAAATACGTAAATCGCAATGCAACCCAGCGTCAACAGGCCTGCGCGCGAACCGGTCTTTAGAACCATGTTTAAGACCATCACGAGGGAAACAAGCCAGATTGCCTTCATGGCGTTTCCAGCACGCTGCAGCGCGAACATACAAAATGGAGCGCCGACGAGCAAATATGAAGCTAAATCGTTCGGATTAGCAAGCGTACCACTGTAAAAATGAAGTCGTCCCGACGACATTGTGGCGTGTTTGAAGCTGAGAATTACGATTGTGGCGGTGGCCGCCGCCATCACATAGAAAGTTCTGACGCACTCGTTGGATTTGACCAGAACGGGTACCAATATGAAGAAGACGAGCGCGTTCTTGATCCAAATCTCCTTCAACATTGAGATGCTTCCGCCCGGCCACACGCTCATAGGAGTAATTGCAATCATCCAGACGGTTAGGGTGATCAGGAGCAAGCCCACCCGGCTACGGACAGCGTCGATGATATCGCCGCCTACAATGGCGCCCCCTAAGGCGAACAAGGCCAGAATCATCGCCAGGCCGGGTACGTAGAATACTTCGAGCAGTCGCGCCTGGACAGTGAACAGGAACATCAGCATCGTCAGCCCGGCTACGGTTCGAAGCGGGTTGCCGCTAACGGCCGAAGGTATTCCTGCGCGCGCTAGGTCAGAGTGGGGCCGCGGAAGAAGCTGTGGAAAAGTCGATTGCAACGGGGTCACCCGAGCCCCCGGACGGGACCCTGTCACCCTAGCGTAGCATTTTTGCTCACGCACGCCTTTTCCGTCGCAGTCTTAGGCAACGCTGGTTTGAATCTCCGATTTCAGGTGTTGCTCACGGAACCACGTTTCGAGGACGTAGCAGTACCAGAGTTGGTTGCTCGCGACTCCAATCCGTTCCGCGCGGGCGAGTTCGGCAAGCAGAGACTCACCGCGTATCCAGCCTTGCTCGGCCAGATGAGACGTTCTGAAAGTCTCCTCGACGGTCGCTTTCCATTTACCGGTCATCCAACGCAAGACTGGGATACTGAATCCGCGCTTGGAACCGGTGGCGACACTCTCGCCGATGCGTCGTCGTGCGATTTCACGCAAGATAGCCTTCAGTCTACCTTTGTGCATGCGGACACCGTATGGCAGAGTGGCGGCGTATGTCCAGAGTTCGTGATCAAGAAACGGCGATCGGGCTTCAAGCCCGTAATGCATCGTCGCTCCGTCTACTTTTGTGAGATATTCACCGCGGAAACGATAATTATGCTCGTAATCCAGGTAATCGTCGAAGACGTGGCGCCCTCCTTCTGATGACCAGGCCATCTCGCGTTCGGGTAATTGCGCGCCGGCGAGCCGGTCTCCGAAGATACTATGGCGTGAATAAAACGAAAGCCCGTCGGGAGCCTGAACGACGGCTCCCAGACCTCCCGCCGCATAGTCGAGGAAATGGACCGGGCGCCGCAGTCCATTGATGCTCGCCGGTACGCGTCGTGCTGTATACCAGGCTCTCGCCGCTGATGCGGGAAGGAATTGTGCCAAACGCTGAGCCTGCCAGAGATGCTTATGGCCTGGATACCCAAGAAACACATCATCACCGCCGTCGCCTGTAAGTAGAACAGTTGCCGATTTCTTCACCGCTTTCGCGACGCTGAGCATACCCAATGCCGAGGAGCACGCGAACGGTTCTCCGTAGGCCGAAACCAGTTCTGCTACCGGCGGCGCTGCATCGGGCGAAAGCGGGATAATCTCGTGGCGAAGGCCGAGTTTCCGCGCTATCGCCATAGCGTCGCTGGTTTCATCTACCGGGTGTCCAGGAGTGCCCACTGTAAATGCAGTGATGTCAGCTCCATGGCGTGTGACGGCCCAACAGACCAGACTGGAATCGACGCCACCGCTCAGCAGAGAGCCAATCGGTACATCGGCATGCAGCCGGATGCGGGTCGCCTCCAGCAGCAGTTCCTCTGTGCGTTCAACCGCTTCTTCGAACGGCACGGGACCGCCAGGAGTAGGACGTGCCCAGTATCTTCGCGTCGACACTCGACCATTCGACCATTCAAGAATGTGAGCGGCAGGTACCTTCGCAATATGTTGATAGATGCTCCGGTTGTCTGTGACAAAGCCATATTCGAGAAACTCGATGACCGCTCGAGGATCGATAGCTCCACCAATGCCGGCCAATTTCAGAGCTCGGACCGAGGAAGCAAAGGCAATGCGGTCTCCTCTCGTGGAATAAACAAGGGGCTTTACACCCAGGCGATCGCGTACCAGAAAAAGCTTGCCAAGCCGGTCATCCCACAATCCGAACGCAAACATGCCGCGAAGGCGGCCCACCAGACTGTCTATGCCCCATTCTGAATAACCGTGTACGAGGACTTCGGTATCACTCTCACTATGAAATTGATATCCGCGACTCTCTAGATCAGCCCGAAGCGCACGGAAGTTATAGATTGCTCCGTTAAAGACTACGCCGGCGTGGCCGTCGGGCGTTAGCATCGGCTGCCTGCCACAGTCAGACAGATCGAAAATAGAAAGCCGCCGGTGTCCTAACGCCGCGTGATCCCAAACTTCGATGTCCTCGGCGTCGGGCCCACGACGCGACATTTCGGACAACATCGGACCGAGCAAGTGCCGGCCCTGTGCGCGCGTTGTACCGATTACTCCAGCTATGCCACACATGTCATCCGGATGATAGTGTAAGCCTCAAATGCTCACCCATTCAACTATCCTTGTCAGGTAACTGTAATGGTACCGAAAGGCTACGGACACATTACATCTTGAGGAATGCCGGTGCTCATGTACGGCGGTTGCGCCCATTCCGCCGAGCCATTTGTATCAAGAAACGAGATGCTCGGGACGCCTTCTGCGGTGACTTCTAACGAAAGGCGTTTTTCGTCCCTTGCCATCAATCAACGAAACGCTGGCAAGTCCTCCATCAGTTCGACCCAGCAGATTCGGCGACTGTTGTCGCTAACGGCCAAACCGATCCGTACGTCGTCTACGCCGGCTAATTGAAGGATTTGATTCTCTCCGTATTGTCGAACGAAAGGCTGTCTCCGGAGTCCACAACCTGCCCCATCTCATTCTTCCTGCCGCCAAAGATCAGACGCCGTTTTCCGACCCCTCATCGTTGTAGAAGATCATACCGGCCTGTGGCCTGTCGACTTTCGGCTGCTCCGTGCCTTGACGATCACGCCTGGAAGTCGGGTGCGATTTGAGATCACCATTCGAAGAGTTCCGTTTTGGCTCGCCGATGTTGATCCTTTGCGTGGTGATCGCGTGGGGCTCACTTGGGCCGCCCTTGCTTGGCCGCATTATTCCACACCGCAATTGCAACGAAACTGCTCAAGATCGCAGAGTAGACTGCTAAGGCCGTCTGCGTCTTCGGCGACATTAAAATCTCCTCTATTCTCTATACCGAATTCGATTCAACCTAGTCGGGCGTGACTTGCCGTTTTTCGACGTGGCTTCTGTCAATAGGACATTTCTCATTGGCACAAAATAGGACATTCTCACGTGGCCCTGACAGCTCGCAACATTCCCTTGACCGCCCCCCTAAACATCTGTCAAAATATGCCCACACTTTTCGACGAGGTCCTATCTCTTCGACTGACCTTAAGGGGGTAATGCGATGTCAGTTCGCGTTGCTGCGGTTTGGGTACTCTGTTGTTCCTCTAGTCGTTCTTAGCGCCTGCCCAGGATACGCGGGGCAAAGTGCAAGGTCTCGTAAGCGATCCGAGCAGCGCTGTCGTTGCCGGCGCTACCGTCACTCTCCGAAACGAAAATACAGGCGTTCAGGCGCACAAAGTCACCGACGAGTACGGTAAGTAGTTGTTCGACTATGTGCTGCCGGGCGACTACACCGTCTCCGTCGAGCTGAGTGGCTTCACGTGCCACATGCCCGCTTTAAAGCTGGATGAGAATCTGAGATTCGCGAATCACTGGATCGGCGTTTTCGGGGAAAGGACAAACTCTGCGGCCAGTGAGGTGATTAAACAGGCCCTTGGTGGGCTTTTCTTTAATTCCGACGCCGCGTCGTACGTAAGAACTACAGCCATGATCTACAACGTCACACCTGCGTTACGATCAGAATTGTGGCAGCGAAGAGTCGCGTCCTGAAGACAGTAAATGAAGAGGCTGACATCTCGTGCCGTGTGGGGCGAGCTAAGCTCCGCGAGGAAGTTTGGCAGGACTCGGCAGGAAAGATTGTGCGTTACAACTTAGCCTTCATCAATCACTTCATATACCGCGGTGATACGGACGTGTTCTTGGTTACGACGTGGCGCATGGGTATCATCACCGGCACTTTATGGGGAAGTCGAAGAGATAAATGTTCCTGGTTACGAGAAGCTGTCGGAGCGATTCTCCCGAGAAGTCGCTGCATTGCGTAAGAAGGAAACAATATGAACAGGCTCAGAATTCACGGAGATGGATTTGAAGGTTTTCGGAAGCGCTCCTTTGGAGCGGGCCAAAAAGCTGGATCGTGGAGAACTGCTCGAACCAGAGAAGATCCTCACCTTTGAGAACGCCTTTAAAACGCTCACGCGGGCAAGAATCGGTGTGTATCGGAAAGTGAAGGAGAAGGAAATCAGTATCACGGCACTCGCTGACAGCCTCAACCGCCCTCGCGAGGCGGTCAGTCGCGATGTGACGGCCCTGCATTCTGTCGGGCTTGTAAAGCTACGACGCGTATCCAATCCGGGTCACGGTCGCGTTGTGATGGTTTCGCCTGTTGCGAAGAAGATTGTTATTGAGCTTTAAACTGCAAATAGCCAGCGCGGATTAGCTCGCGAAGCGAATACAGTATTTGCCAACTATTCGGGATATCCGGAGAATCTCTCTAATAGTCCCCTGCTTGCAAATCTTCGGACCAAAGGTACCCTTATCCCCTAATCGGTCAGTACGCGATTCGACTGCTGGAATTCCCGGATCTCGGGATTCGGGGAAGCGTGTCCGTTTAGCCTGGTACTGTCAATCGCATGCAGACGTAGGCCATGCTGCCTGCGCCAGAATAGGCCTCATTTAGTTCGGCTGGAATGAGCCTTCGCCTTCGATACCCGAGCCGTTGCACTACGGGCAATCAAAAGGCCCTGTAAAATGGCTGCAATCGCCGTAGCCTTACAAGCAGCCTGTGTGTAGTGCCGTCACCTGTCGGGATTCCTCGACAGCGTGGCGGGGCGTATCCAATGTCGCTTGCCCGCGACTGTGGCACAGCTCAGATAGCTCATGCCAAAGGTGGCACAGTTAAGATCAGCATCGTGGATGCATTGACTCATCCGCCGTGCCGCTTCTCAGGCATCAATTCCTCGTGGATCGCTGGTCGGATGTGGACGACCGGAAGACGATCCGGAGTTGGCTACGAACTGGACGAGTTCCCGAATGAAAGCCATAGCGGAAACCCGCCAATGTCACCCAATTTGCTGAAATATCTGCAAAGATGCCTTCACCTCATAGCAGACTCCGCTATGGCGCCACTTCGCAAATGCTCAAGTTGTACTTGTCTGCGGTCGGCGCCGTGTCATTGATAGTGACGCTGGTCCCGCTGACCGGGGTGGGGCTGCTTTGTCTCTGTACCCAATAGGTATCCCCAACCGGAGGCATGTACTGGTGCACGAGTGTTTGACCCGGCCCGAGACTCCGCGCAATGGGCCGATCAAAATCGTTTCCTACGCCAATCACCAACGAGTTGTTTCGGGTAGTCACCAGCGTCGCGGTAGGGGCGCCGGACGCGCCGCTTCCCCTACCGATCGCGCCGATCGCCCCTGAACCATTGCTGCCGGACGTATTAACGCCTCTAAAACTCATCACGGTGATCGAGGACGATACGCTCTGCGAAACGGCGGCGGTGACAGTCACGTTATTCAGCGCCGAAGGCGAGAATGCGCGCCAGATTTCCGCCGTTCCGGGCGCCGTATTCGTCCTCACCACCAGTACCCAAGTCAATCCCGCGCCGGTCACGTTCGTCACTACCGTGTTGCTTCCCGAAACGTAATCAGTCGCGATAAAAGCGAGCAGCAACTCGTTTCCCGACGTCGTAGAAAACGGGGTGGTACTGATAGTAGGCCTGGCGGTTGAGCCATCGCCCCATACCGTGGTGTCAATTGAAATCGAAGTTGGCGGTGGAGGTGAATTAGCGGCGAAATTCACGCCCCCGATGTTGCCATTGTTGACGGTCAACGAGCTACTTACCGGAGCGAACGTAAGTCCGGCTTTACTCGGCGTTACTATGTAGGACCCATTGGTCAGGCCAGTGAAACTATAGTTGCCCAAACTGTTCGTCGTGGCTACTGCGCTTGCTGCTCCGCTGAGAGTCACAGTCACGCCGGTTCCTGCCGGCAAGGGCGTGATTGTTCCCGAAATGGTCCATGTCGATACCGCAGTCGCGGTGAAGCTGGGAACGGTCGCATTTCCGTTGTTTATCACTACCGCCTGACTTCCCGGACTGAAGGAGAAGCCAGTCTTACTCGGCGTTACTGTGTAGGACCCATTGGTCAGGCCAGTGAAACTATAGCTGCCCGAACTGTTCGTCGTGGCTACTGCGCTTGCTGTTCCGCTGAGAGTCACAGTCACGCCGGTTCCTGCCGGCAAGGGAGTGATCGTTCCCGAAATGGTCCATGACTCGGTAGCGCGTGTGGCTACGATCTCAACGGCGGCATAGTTCCACTGATCATTGGTTGGCGCGTCATCGTGAATGGTGACAATACCGTCGGCTGCCGATGGCATTGCGGTGGACTGAACCCAGAAAGTGTCGCCGACTTGCGTGTCCACCCGCTGATGAACCAGCGTCTGCCCGCTGACCGGTGTCCTGGTGACCGCATGATCCCAGTCGTTGCCTACCGCAAATACCCAATTCCCCCCTTCGATGCCCGGAAGATAAATATCGGGTGGACCAGTGGGCGCGCTGGCACGGCCCACGATGCCCGTTCCCGCCGCGTTGGTAAATGCAATTACCGTTAAGGATCCGTGATAGCTACCGCCCGATCCCGTTTGGGCTGTTACGGTCACAGCGGAGAGCACGCCCGTCGCTCTTGCCGCCCAGATTTCCGCCGTGCCCGGCTGGATATTGCTGCGTTGTACAAGGCTCCAGGTCAGCCCGGCGCCGCTCACCGTTGCCGTTTGTGGCAAATTCGACGGACCATCGTAACCCACAAAAGCGACGAGGAGGTCTCCCGGGATCGAAGTGGAAAAGGATGGTGTCGTCATAGTGCCCTGCCCATCGGCGAAAACCGTGACATCTTTTCCAATCAGGTTCGGAGGATGTGAATTATCCACGGTAACGGATACCGGCGTGGCATGTCCGATGTTGCCGGCAGTGTCGACCGCGTCCGCAGTAAGCACGTGAATTCCACCTGTTGTCGATTTGGTGTTCCACGGAATGGTGTATGGGGGTGCGGTTACAGGTGCGCCCACAGGTGCGTTGTCCACGTAGAACGTAACGCTCACGCCGCTTTGATTGTCGGTCGCCGTCGCGGCGATTGCGATGGTTCCGGCTATCGTCGACCCATTAACAGGGTTGGTTAACTGCACTGTTGGGGGTGTGATGTCGGGAGGAGGAGGCGCTGCCGGTACGATCTCAACGGCAACCAGGTTCCATCGGTCGAGCGTAGGTCCAATGTCGCTGATGGTGACAGATGTGCCTGCGCTGACGACGACGGGGGCCGGTTGCGATTGTATCCAGAAGGTATTCGCGGCAGAGGCATCCGTCCACTGGTGCAGCATTGTTTGCCCCGTGATACGAGGAGTAGCGGCGTCCCAATCGTTCCCGACGCCAAATGTCCATGAACCCGGCTGCGTGGAGATCAACGAGACTTGCGGGGAACCACTGGGCGCCGAGTTGGCCGCCGACGCTCCGACCCCGAGAGCCCCGGTGAAAACCACGACTGTGAGAGACTGATCGAAGTTCGCGTTTGTCAGAGTCGAAGTAATTGTTGCGCCCGACAACACACTCGCTGCTTTGGCGCTCCATACCTCGGCCGTCCCATTCTGCGCATTGCTGCGCCGAACGAGCGTCCAGATAAGCCCAGCTCCGCTCACCGTCGCCGCCTGCACCGGAGTCGCCGGCCCTCCAGCGGCAACAAAGGCGATCAGTACTGTATTTGTGGTGGTGGTCGTCACCGGCACGCTGACCGTCCCGTGACCGTCAAACGATATACTGCTGTCGATCTTAAGTAATCCTGGGTTGCCTGGCGAGATGCCATTGGCTACTGTCACGGTTGTCACGGCTGAAGTGTTCGTACGGCCGTTCGAATCCGTAGTTTGCGCCGCGAGCCAATGCGTCCCGTTTGGAACGCCTGTTGTATCCCAGGAAGTGCTTCCAGCCGGGGCAACATTTCCTAGCGGCTGACCATCAATCAGGAACTGGATGCCAGCTCCGCTCGAAGTGGATGCGACGAGAGTTACGATGCCCAAAAGACTCGCGCCGTTTGAAGGCGACGTGATCGCAACCGTGGGTGGTGAAGGTAACATCGGAACGACACTCTGCAACACCTGCACGATATTTCCAACAATACTGATCTTCACGTCAGTCTCGTTATTACTTTCGTCGCTTTCGGCTAGGTAGTTGTACGGGTCTACGATGGCCCGAAACCAATAAGTTCCGTCGGGCAGCCCATCGATGGGTATGGATTGACCAGGGTCGGTTCGGTCGTATTCATCCACCGCTCCGATGGAGAGTCCGCGCAAGGAGGTCGGGTCTGAGCACGAGCCCCAGTTACCGAATGCTCCTGCATTCGGGAGCGTTGAATCGTAGAGAAATGAGTCGACTATACAAAAGCCATTCTTAGGGCTTATCGCTACAGGCGCGCCGGTCCCACCATCGGCAGCGACCGTATAAAGCCCGAACGCTGTGAGAGGAAAGTGAAAATGCCCATGGGCCGCATGAAACTCGAAAGCGCCTGCAACCGGAATCGTCTGGGCGATTGACCAGGTGGATCCGCTAAGAGTGTATAGGTATTGACGTCCTTGATAGTTGCCAACAGCCGAGTTATAGAACGGCTGAATCGCCAGTGGCGCGGCTCCTCCGTTGAATGTATCGTGCGTGTAGCGCAACTCTCGGCCGGTTGGCGTCTGTGCAATTGAGAATCTGTCGGTCGGAACGATGACCCGAAGGTCAGGGTATCTAACCTGGGCGATTGCGGGACTTATCGCCGCCAGCAATACCACGGCCCTCGCGCTCCTCCGCCAAAAACGTTTCTGCATAGCTCCTCCTCGAACCCAACTGTTGGTAAGCATGTTTGGAATGCGTGGCGGAACAACAGTCCAGCGGTACATCGCGAGAATCTATCGGACCGTAAAATCCCGGCTTACGACTCCAGACCTTCTCCAGCACTTCGCGGCGAACCCCGTACTCCGCCGCTTCTTCGTTGTTCCTATACGGAAAGCCGGATCTCGCGCCGATTTTGACCGGGTACCTCGGGCTGTTGCTGCAGGGTGGAGTCCGTGCTGTCGTTGTCGGGCCTCAGCATCGCTACGCGTTCCGCGGATCGTGTGACACATCACGCACGCATGCGAAAAGGAATACATCCCGTCCCTTTACCTGCTCCTCCGTTACAGGCAGGCTGGACAGCTCTCCTGGTTTCAACTAACCCCGGCATTTCCGGTGGAGTTAGACTTCAGTCTACTGCCATACACCGATGTTTGATCCCCCGCATTTGCAATTTTCTTTCGAGTTGGATGCGCAGCAGCGTCTGGGAAGCGCGACGTCGTGCTGCCACGGCGAGTATCGGCACATATTTCAGCCTGATCAGTAGTTCAGCCCACAAAATGGTGCACCTTGGGTGATCCCCGAGGTGCGAAAGACGGCGGTATCTGGCTTGGGCGCCGATACCAACTTACCCTTTAACCGATAGCGGAAATTCAATACCGCCATGGAATGGTAGTAGTTGTTGACGTAACGCGAGGACGTGATCAGCAACGGACAGGAATGGAATTGGCGCGATCTTATCGGGGAAGAACGCCCGGAAACTGCCGCCCGAAGGTTTCAGTGAGGCTCCGGGTTGGTCTTGTCGCCGCATCGGCATCGCGGACAACAGGAGTTACGGCGGCGCTCTTCACGTCAACGATGTACAGTCCCGCGCGACCCTTTCCGTCACTGCCGCTGACCAGCAGCGACGCGCCATCCGGCGACCATCGAACCTGCTCCGTATGCGCAAGCCGCGGGAGTAGCTCACGCTCCTCGCCGGAAGCGAGTGAGCGAATGACAATAGCCCGCGCCTCCCGGCCGAAGTTTTCTGAACCACGGCGAGACAGATACGCAAGCTGCTGCCCGTCGCGCGACCATGTCGGATTTACGTTTCTCCCCGGATAGCGAACACTCGCGCGCTTCGCGTCAGCTTGCAGCGTCGAAAGCGACATCACGAAGACGTCGGTTTCTCCTCTCCGCACGCCATAGATGGACCGGTGGCCTGTAGTGATACCCATCGGCAGCATCCGTCCCAAGTCACGGCGGAGCAGTTGCGGCGGACCTGCCGCCTTGCCATCGATCACATCGAGCGCCGATAAGTCTGTCGTGCCGCTGTGATCGGCGATCTAAATGACACGCTTGCCATCCGGAGTCCACAACGGAAACAGATAATCGCCCGGTGTGTCGATGAGCTTGCTCTCCCCTTTACCCTTTACCATCGATCGATAAAACGAACAGCGTACGATCACCCGCATTGTCCTTGGCAAACGAGTCGTACACGATGTACTTGCCATCGGGCGAAAGGTCCATGCGCTTGGGATATACCCACATCAGGGACCGAAGGGCCTTCGGTGGTCCGCTT
This sequence comes from Bryobacteraceae bacterium, assembly GCA_963825845.1. GTDB lineage: Bacteria > Acidobacteriota > Terriglobia > Bryobacterales > Bryobacteraceae > DASQDN01. The sequence goes on from CAWGVL010000020.1 coordinate 80,158, forward strand.
CCGCCGGAACCAGAGTGATCTGGCTGATGTTGTCTTTCCGGAAAAAGCAGAGTCAGAACGTAGCGGTCGTCCGGTGTCCACCCACATGGCTGGACAAACCCGGCCTCCTCGTTGCGAAAGATCGTTTGCGAATTTGCGCCATCGGTTCCGATGACGCGGAGCTCATAAAAACCTTCGGCATTGAACCAGGCGTAAGCGACCCGGCCCGCATCCCGGGAGATGGACGAGAAATAAGCGTACTCGCCACGCTTCTGCTGCGTTAATGTGCGGCTTTGACCGGTGGCCAAGTCGCGAATCGCAAGATTGCGGGTTGCGGGATCGACATAGGACAGAATTTTTCCGTCGCGGGAAGGTCCACCCAGCAGGTTCACCCCCGGGCCATTCCACAAAGGCTCTGCCGCAGTGGCCACAACGGCGAACCATAGAAGAAAAGCCCACATACACGAGTGCCGCCCATTTATCCCGTTTTTCCACGCAAAATCCGAGTTCGCGGCGCGAGTTGACGCCTCATGCCGGCACCCGAAGGTACAATGATGACTGCTTGCCGGTATGAACTTGCGCGAACGCATTGCCCGGCTGAAAGCTGAGGCAGGCGGCGACCCCCGGTTCACAGAACTCGTCGACATCCTGGAAAAGCTGGAAGGCCAAGCCCGACGGACACAAGCCGAACAGTCGCGGCTCGAAGAGCGACTCTCGCGCGTTGAAAACAGCATTGTCTTCCGAGCCTTGCGCGCCGTTGGGCAGGCTGGATCAACGACAAAGGGACGGCTCGGCCAAGTCCTGCTCCATTCGCGCCTGCATCCTCTTTATGCGAAGCTGACTCAATCCGCAATATCCACTGCCGATCCGGCATACGCGTCGTGGATCGCCGCCGAGCAGGCTTCTCTACCGCCGCCTTCCGAGCTTGTACAGGAGTCGTACGCATGGCCATATCAGCCGACAATCAGCATCCTTATGCCGGTGTACCGGCCGCGACGGGAATGGATCGAAGCCGCTGTCGAATCGGTGCAGCGGCAGTCTTATGAGAACTGGCAGTTGTGCGTCTGCTGCGATGGCCCGGCGGAACCTTGGCTAGACGACTGGCTGCGTAGGCGGGTAGCCGAAAACCCGCGTATTAAGGTGGCGTTCCCGGCCGAGCGCTGCGGCATCGCCTCAACCCTGAACGGAGCGGGGACGCTCGCCAATGGCGATTACCTGGCATTCCTCGATCAGGATGATGTGCTGCCCGCGACAGCCCTGCATTTCATAGTCGAAGCTTTGCAGTATGACCAGGCCGATGTCCTGTATTCCGACGAAGACTGGATGCACGAGGCAGGGCAGAGAACGCGGCCAAACTTCAAACCTGACTGGTCCCCCGAGCTGCTGTCGTCCTGCATGTACTTCGGGCACCTCTTCGTTGCAAAGCGCGAGCTCGTCGCGAAGGTAGGCTGGTTCCGCGAGGGCTTCGATGGCGCACAGGATTACGATCTTGCGCTGCGGCTCGCAGGCGAAGGCGCTTCCGTCAGGCATGTCCCTCGCGTCCTGTACCACTGGCGCATGCACGAGGGATCCACTGCCGCATCTGCGGGAGCGAAGCCGCACGCCCAACTTGCGGGACGCCGAGCGCTGGAGCAAGCCCTGCACGCGAATGGAGTGAAAGTTCCGGTATCCGATGGCCCGGCGGCGCACACTTACGTCGTGCGATGGGGACCCGTCACACACGGTGTCACGATCGTGATCTGCTCCCGCACACCGACGCTATTGGAGCGATGCCTTGAATCGATTCGCAGCACTACAGGCCGCCTGAAGCCCCAGATCGTCGTAGTGGAGCATCAGAGCACCGAAACTCGACAGGTAGCCGAGGCCTTCGGATGCGATGTCGTTTCCTATGGCCGGATATTCAACTTTGCGGATATGAACAATGCCGGCGCGGCCGAGGCGAAGCATCGCTCATTGTTGTTCCTGAATGACGATGTCACGGCGTTGCGGAATGGCTGGCTGGAGTCACTCGTGGCGCTGGTGGAACGCCGCGATGTAGCGATCTCCGGAGCCAAGCTCGTATATCCATCCGGCGCAATTCAACATGCCGGGATCGCGCTAGGAATCGGCGAGGGGACCGGCCATATCGGACGCGGCAAATTTGCGAGCGATCTATGGCGATGGCTCGAGCTGCGGCGGAACGTCTCGGCCGTGACCGGCGCGTGCCTTGCAATCCGTCGCGAAGTCTTCGAAGAACTGCACGGGTTCGATGTGGAGTTTCCGGTGAACTACAACGACGCGGATCTGTGCATACGCGCCCGAAAAGCCGGATATGAAGTCATCTTCGAGCCGGCGGCGGTATTACGCCACGACGAGTGCGCGACCCGCGCGTCCGGCACAAAGGTTGAGGAGCGTGAGCGCTTCTGGGAACGCTGGGGCGACATACTCGACGCCCCGGACCCGTACTTCACGCCCCATCTGGATGGTGAAGAATTGCGTCTGGTGTGGCGCTGAAGCGCAGCGTGATACCCTGCTAGTTCCACATGAAAGTCGTGATCCTGGCGGGTGGTTATGGCACCCGCATTTCGGAAGAAACTCAAAACCGGCCCAAACCGATGGTGGAGATCGGCGGGAAGCCTATCTTATGGCACATCATGAAAATCTACTCCCATTACGGGCTATCGGATTTCGTGATTTGCCTGGGCTTCAAAGGGTACATTATCAAGGAATATTTCGCAAATTATTGCCTGCATACATCCGACGTAACATTTGACCTTGCGAACAACCAGCTAATTACGCACGAACGCAACACCGAAAGCTGGCGTGTCACTCTGGTGGACACGGGTCTGGAGACGATGACTGGCGGACGTATTAAGCGCGTTGCCCGGTATCTGGATACGGACCAGCCTTTTTGCCTCACGTATGGCGATGGGGTCGGTGACGTTGACATTGCGAAACTCATTGCGTTTCATGGAAGTCATGGATTGAAGGCGACGGTCACGGGAACGACGGCGCCCGGCCGGTTCGGCGCTCTACGGATGAACGGTATTTCCGTCGAGGGTTTTCAGGAGAAGCCCGTCGGCGATGGCGCGTGGATTAATGGCGGATTCTTCGTATTGTCTCCGGATGTACTGGATTTGATTGAGGGTGACGCGACGGTGTGGGAGCGCGAACCTATGGAACGCCTGGCCGCATCGCGCCAACTAGCTGCATACAAGCATCCGGGGTTCTGGCAGCCTATGGACACGTTGCGCGAGAAGAATCATCTGGAAGACCTTTGGGAAAGCGGCAAAGCGCCCTGGAAACTCTGGCGCTAAGCGAATCGAAATGAAGAAAGCACTCATCACAGGGATTACCGGGCAGGACGGATCCTATCTCGCGGAGTTTCTCCTCGAAAAGGGGTATGAGGTTCACGGAATCTTCCGTCGGTGTTCAACGTTCAACACGGATCGAATCGAGCATCTGTATGTGGATGCGCACGAACCCGATGCGCGTATGTTTCTCCACGCCGGGGATCTTTCCGACGGCACCGGATTGCGCCACATCCTCGAGAAGGTGCAGCCCGATGAAGTCTACAATTTGGGGGCGCAATCGCATGTCCGGGTCTCTTTCGACCAGCCGGAGTATACGGCGGACGTGACTGCAACAGGAACACTCCGGTTGTTGGAAGCCGTACGCGACCATAACCATCGAGGCAAACGGAGTGTCCGCTTTTATCAGGCAGGCTCGAGCGAGATGTTCGGAGCAGCAAAGCCACCGCAGAATGAGAACACACCCTTCTACCCGCGGAGTCCATATGCAGTCAGCAAGGTCGCCGCGCACTGGTACGGTGTGAACTACCGAGAGGGATACAACCTCTTCGTGTGCAACGGGATTCTGTTCAACCACGAATCGCCGAGACGCGGCGAGACCTTCGTTACTCGCAAAATCACTCGCGCATTGGGGCGCATCAAACTCGGCACGCAGAAGCAACTCTATCTCGGCAACCTGGATGCCAAACGTGACTGGGGCTTTGCGGGAGACTACGTCCGCGCCATGTGGCTGATGCTGCAACAGGAGAAGCCCGACGATTACGTCGTATCCACAAACGAGGCCTATTCGGTTCGCGACTTCCTGAATATCGCCGGTGAACGCCTCGAACTCGACTGGCAGAAGTACGTGCAAATCGATCCGCGATATTTCCGGCCGACCGAAGTCGATTACCTGCTCGGCGATTCTAGCAAGGCGCGTCAAGCGCTCGGGTGGAAGCCCGAAGTATCGTTCCGGGGCTTGGTCGAGATGATGGTCGATCATGATCTCGAGCTCGCCAAACGTGAAACGGTACTGAGAGACGCCGGTCACTCTGTCGCGGCACTTCGATAAAAACACATGAGTGCCCGGCGAGCGCTGATCACAGGGATCACGGGTCAGGACGGTTCATACCTCGCTGAGTATCTGCTGGCGCAGGGCTATGAGGTGCATGGTCTGTTCCGGGCGGGTGAACCGAACAGCGACCGCATTCACCGGCACGAAGGCGAACTCGAAGATCCGGCCGTGGTCGCCAGCGTGGTTATAGCCGCGCGTCCGGCTGAGTGTTATCACCTGGCAGCCCAGACATTCGTCGCGGAGAAAGAACTCTCGACTGTCCGGATTAATATTTTAGGAACATTGCACGTCTTAGACGCGCTCCGTCGCGGAGCGCCGAACTGCCGGTTATTTCTCGCGGGATCGAGCGAGATGTTCGGAGACGTTGACGTCTCGCCGCAGGACGAGACGACACCGCTACGGCCCAGGAATGTATATGGTGTCAGCAAAGTAGCGGCGTACCAGTTGATGCGTGTATATCGCGAGCAGCATGGGGTATTTGCGTGCTGCGGGTACTTGTACAACCACGAATCTCCACGGCGAGGACCTCACTTCGTTACCCGGAAAATCACGCGAGCGGCCGCGCGCATTAAGCTCGGGAAAGAAACAGAGCTTCGGCTGGGGAATCTCGATCCCATTCGCGATTGGGGACACGCCCGCGATTACGTCCGCGCGATGTGGCTAATGCTGCAACACCCGACTCCTGATGATTATGTCGTAGCAACAGGCCAGGGAAGAACGGTTCGCGACTTTGTGGAGGCGGCCTTCAACGCCGTAGGACTCGACTGGCAGAAGTATGTGCGGGTTGCGCCGGAGTTCTACCGGCCAACGGAGAAGATCCCGTTTATCGGCTGTGCGGCAAAGGCTCGTGAAAAGCTGGCATGGGCTAACGAGATAGATTTTTGCACGCTTGTTGCGGAGATGGTGCAGCACGATCTCGCTTCCGAAGCAGCAATAGCCAAGGATTGAGGTCACCCGCGATAATCGTATTCGCGTGTCCAAGGTTATTCGATGTCTCTAAGCAAGCCTACTGCTATGGACGCCGAGGAACTGCTCTCGCTTCTGCAGCAACGCATTTTGCAAGTCTCTAGCGCCTCGCGAACACGGTCAGCCGTTGATTTTGTCGGTGAATCCCCCACGGTTGGTTCCAATCTATCGAGGTCCGCGCAACACCTCGAAGCTGCGGCAGCCTCCTTCGGCTCGCTGCCGCCTTCTCCACCGACATTTCGAGGCAGACTCGGATTGTTGATGGTCGGGTTTATAAACCGATTACTATGGTGGCAAATAGCCGTTTCGAAGCGGTTCGCGTCCGCGATGTGCGACTTTGCCCAGGTGCAGCTGGAAGAGCAGGCAAACCAGCAGCAGGTTGCTATCGATGTTGAAGAACGCTTAAGAGCAGTCGAACGGACGCTGCAGCAACTTCAGCAAGCCCAACGCCAACCGAACGTTGGAGAACGTCCCTGATGGCGGTTCACAAGCCGGTTTCCATCATTGTTCTCACCTGCAACGGTCTTGCTTACACGAAAGCGTGCCTTGCGAGCATTCGGGAAGAAACAGATTTTAAGGATTACAAAATCATCGTTGCGGATAACGGCAGCGCCGACGGCACGATAGAGTATTTAGCAAAACGGACCGGGCTTACCGTTGTTCTGAATGGTGAAAATCTCGGTTTTACCAAAGGCGCCAACATTGCAATAAAGCGCGCGGATCCGGAATCGGATGTCATTCTGCTGAACAATGACACCGAAATCGTACAGCGAGACTGGATTGCCGCCTTGCAAAACGTCGCCTACGGTGCGCCCGATATCGGGGTCGTCGGCTGCCGTCTGGCGCGGCCGGATGGAACCCTTCAGCATGTCGGAACTTACCTGTGTGTAGACAGTTTCTCTGGGGAGCAGATCGGCGCATTTGAGAGGGATATCCACCAGTTTCCTGCGACCAACGACGTGGAGGGCGTCGTTTTCGCATGCGTGTACCTGAAACGGGAAACCTTGAAGCTGGTCGGTTTACTCGATGAGGACTATTTCAGCCACTTCGCAGACACGGATTACTGCTTTCGTGTGAAGGAGCGCGGCCTCCGAGTGGTCTGTGCTGGCTCCGTAAGAGTCATTCATCACAAGGATGTATCCACGCGCGTCAATGAAGACCAGCAAAGCAATATGTTCGAAAGCGCGCAGAAGGTCTTCCGGCGTAAATGGGAATCGAAGTTGCTGAAACGATACACCCGGAAAATTGGATGGCACTCGCTCATGAACTTCCCGACTGGGTACGCCATCAGTTCCCGGCAGCTTGCAACTGCGCTCGACCGGAACGGTGTTCATGTCGCTTACCAGTATGTGTACGGTCCGGGTACGCTGTTCCCGCCGGACGAGCCGGACAAGAGCGAGACAAAGATGGCGGAGATCATTCGCGCGAGGCCGCTGGATGCTCAACGCCCGCAGGTAGTCTACGGACAAGGCGATATTTTCTACCGCAACTTTGGGGCGTATAAGGTTGGGTTCACAATGCTCGAAACGGACGGGATTCCGCCTGAGTGGGCCCGGCAGGCGAACCTGATGGACGAGGTGTGGTGCCCCTCGGAGTTCAACGTGAAGACGTTCCGGGACAGTGGCGTCACACGTCCGATTCATGTCATCCCGCTCGGGATCGATCCCGGGTATTTCAATCCGCAAATACGGACGTCGCGTGTCTCTGAGCGGTATACGTTCCTTTCGGTTTTTGAATGGGGAGAGCGGAAGGCGCCCGAACTATTGATGCGTGCTTTCAACGACGAGTTCCTTTCCAGGGAGCCTGTTGTTCTGGTGTGCAAAATTCTAAATGCGGATGTGAGTGTGGATGTTCACGATCAGATTCGCCGGTTAGAGTTGCATCCCGCAGGTGGACGCATTCACGTATCGCTAAACCAGGTGGTTCCTAGTTATCAACTCGGAATGGTTTACCGGTCTGCGGATTGCTTTGTTTTGACGACGCGAGGGGAAGGTTGGGGCATGCCGATCCTGGAAGCTATGGCATGCGGTCTGCCGGTGATTGCGACGGACTGGAGCGCACAATGCGACTTCATGAATGCCGGGAATGCTTACCCGCTGGCGATTGAACGTTTGATTCCTGCCGTTGCGAAGTGTCCATACTATGCGGGGTTCCGATGGGCCGATCCGTCGTATTCCGAATTGCGGCGGCTAATGCGGCATGTGTACACGAATCCGGGTGAGGCGCGCGCGAAAGGAGACAGGGCTTCGGCTGAGGCGTTGTCGCGGTGGACCTGGGATAATTCAGCCGCGAAAATTATTGAAAGACTGGAGGAGCTAAGCGCGCTTCGCACTGAAGGTGTTTACACACTTGGACCCTCATGACATGACAATGCCTCTTCGAATGTCACTCAACGTTCCAGGAACCGAGTCTTGCGGGAAAAACGTTACCCCTTATGTCGGTCACATAAACGAAAGTACCCTTCGACCCGGAGAATCCGGGCTTGAACCTGATGCCGAACACCAGTGTAACGTCATCACTCGAGGGCGAGAACGTCGCGGACGAGGTAGCGCCGTCAAGCGTGCAAGCTGAATTCTCGACAGTGCCGACGATGCGCGGCATCAGAGAACCTTGAACTTTGTAGCCCGAATCATCAATCAGGCTTATGACACCCGACTGCGGGCTGTATATGAGATAGCAGCCACCCACGCCGGTTTGCGGAGTGTTGATGAGCAACTGAACCGACGTAAGGGTGTGATTGCCGTTTGCATCGTATGCAGTGACACTAAAAATCTGAGCGGAACCATGCCCACTTGCTGGTTCGGCCGAGCGAAAGCCCGGAGATGCGTCCGTATTGCCACTAGCCACATAGAATGAACCGGTGGGCTTCCACCCGGACGTTAGTCCTCCGATTGCATTGGCTCGGCTGGACACCCCATAGTATCCGTCGGCTGAAGGCTTGAAACGGACTGCAGCCTTTAGAGTGATCGTTTGATTATTCACAGCCGCAGTTGCAGAGGAATACAGGCCATATAAGATGCACTTGCTGTTCTCCACGGCCTGATTTGACCCGAGGGCAATGCTTCCAACCGTGGCCGTGCCAGCATCGTTCGTCAAACTCACCTGACGCCCTGAAATGTTGAAAGTGAGGTGACACGTGTTCGTAAGGTCCGTGCTCGGTCGGTGAGCGGATAATAGCAACTCAGCGGACGTGAGCTTGTCGACACCATCGTCATGCGTATCCAGAATAGAGAACGTCTGCACAGTTGCAGGCCCGTACTCTGGAATCACCGACACGATTGATGGCGGAGAGCCAGGACTGCGCGAAACCAGCCAATCACGGGCGTGAACCCACCCACCGTCCATATTCGCCATGTCCATAGCGCGTGTATAGGCAGCTTTCGCTCCGGTAAAGGAGGGCTTGAACTCGAGTGTCAGGAGCACGATGTAACCGTTGTCCCAGATCTTCAGGTCTTCCCCGCGCAGGGTGCATTGACTGTTCTCGAGCGTCCTGTTGCTTCCAGGAGTCAAAGTGCCGACAAATCCGATTCCGGAGTCGTTTACCAGCCCTGCGAACCCGGTTTCATTAACGAGTCCTGGCTGGGTCGATCCGTAATAGATGACATAACAAGCGTTAACTCCGCTTAGCGCGGTATTGAATAGCACCTGAACGTATTGAAGGCCGCCTGTAGAAATGACATTTTCGTACTTCACAAGGAATCGCTGGACCATGCTCGACCCGCCTTGAGGGTCAAAAGCGGCTAACACGGGGGTGCTCGTTACAGTTGGGCTTACAGATAGGTGCTGCGCTTCTGTGTAGAGCGTTTGCGCCGATAACAAAGCGAGGGCGCCTGAGAGCACCGCGACAAAGTTCAGTGCCAACTTATACATCGTTTCCAGCATCTGATTAGTCCTCCTAATGTCTTCACGTCCAGCGTGACGCTCGTCCGTTCGCAACGCCGGTGAGGCACATATTCGCGGCGGAATTGCCTCACATCTTCCGACTCACTATCTCTGGCGAGCCGTCGATCTAAACGGCGTTGTCATCGATATTCTCGTCCAATCCGGGCGGGACCGTTTGCGGCCAGGCAATTCTTTCGCAAGTTGCTGTGGTCCGTGCTACTGCCCGAGAGCGGGAGGGACGAATGGCCCGAGGGCAAGTTATACTTGAAGTTTCATCTGCGACAGTACTGATGTGGAACGGCGACTATAGATTTCTGATTACAAACCTTGTGGCGAAGGACTTCAAAATTCGCTACCGCAACATGTCGCTGGGGGTACTGTGGTCGGTCCTGAACCCGTTAGTGATGATGGGTGTTCTGACCTTCGTGTTTACCAAGATCTTCACCTCACCGACGCCTCATTTCGCGGTGTTTTTCCTGTGCGGGCTGGTGCCATATAACTTTTTCACGATGGCTTGGCTAAGCGGAACCGGATCGCTGATCGAAAACGCCGGTCTCATCAAGCGCGTTCCCGTTCCAAGGGAAGTTATTCCGATCAGCACTGTCCTGGCAACGTGCCTGCACCTTTTCATCCAGATCGCGATTCTGATCTCAATAGCACTGTTGTCAGGAGTCGACCTGAATAGAAACTGGTTCTGGATGGTCCCCCTGTTCATGATGGAGATAATTTTTGTATCTGGGCTCGCGCTGTTTTTTTCAGGGGTCAATGTCTACATTCGCGACACGCGTTATGTTGTTGAGTCTGCGACCGTTGTCCTCTGGTGGTTGGTCCCGATCATTTACGATTTTTCGCTTATCCCGCAGCAGTACAAGGATATTTATCAGTTCAACCCGATAGCCGCCATTGTGCTCGCGATGCGCACCATCGTGCTCCAGGCGCAGCCACCGGCATTGACGCTGCTGACGAAGCTCTTTTCCGTCTCGATACTAACGCTCGCCATCGGCTGGCTTACGTTCCACAGGCTCGAGCGGCGTTTCTACAATTACCTGTAACCATGCACGTTATTCAATGTCAGAACGTGTCGAAGATCTTCCGACGCCATACTGGCCAGAGGCTCGTGCGTGAGCATGTCGCTGGATGGTTCAGGCGCCAACACGCGGAGGAGCCGTTTTATGCGCTAAGGGATGTTTCGGTGACTGTTGAGAACGGCCATAGCATCGGAATCGTGGGACCGAACGGCGCCGGTAAAAGTACACTGTTGAGTCTTATCACCGGTCTCGCGAAACCGGACGAGGGCTCCCTTGAGGTAAACGGCCGGATTGCGGCGCTGCTCGAACTCGGATCGGGGTTTCATCCTGACTTGACCGGGGCTGAAAATGTTCGCTTGAACGCTTCTCTTCTTGGATTCACGAAGCAGCAGACAGAGGACATGTACGATGCGATCGTTGATTTCTCGGGCATAGGTGATTTCATCGACGAGCCGCTGCGGACCTACTCTAGTGGCATGGTTGTGAGGCTGGCGTTCTCGGTCGCGATCAATGTTGACCCCGACATCCTGATCGTCGACGAGGTGATTGCGGTCGGAGACCAGGACTTTCAAGCGAAGTGCTTTGATCGCGTGCGTGAGTTGCGTCGTACAGGTAAGACCTTTGTGTGCGTTTCGCACTCGCCGGGGATCCTCTTGGAGATCTGTGACCAGGGGATATGGCTCGATCACGGTCAAGTTGTCCTGCAGGGCGACATCCGTGAGGTTATCCAGGCGTACCAGGGGCATCTCGCAGGCGCTCCAAGTAATGGGTAAACCACCAATCACGTCCGCTGTTCTCCAGAATTGTCGGTTAACAAGTCCAGCACGGGAGTCTAATTGCACAATAGGAGCTTCCTGACGAGACTCCGCTTGCCGCACAAGCGGGCTCATGCCGGTAGCATAGGACCGTCACTGAGCTGCTCTAGAGAGGTATGCGACAATTACCCCTTAGTCATAGATCGGAATTCCAATACAAGTCCTACCCGGGCCGGGAGATTTGATACTGTTCGGTTGAGTTTGTTGTCGGTAATAGCTATCGTATTCAACGATTAGGTTGTTAATGATCTCTTACGCGCAAAACTTTGAGGACATAATGTTATCCCGAGCTTTCCGCGGACTTAGCGATGGTTTTTATGTGGATGCCGGCGCTTGGGACCCGGTAGTGGATTCCGTCACAAAGCATTTCTATGACTTAGGGTGGTCTGGGCGTCAATATTGAGCCCCATCCTGTTTACTATGAGCGTCTGCTCTCTGAGCGGCCTCGTGACAGGAATCTCCAATGTGCTCTTGGGGAATGCCATGAGCTGCGCACGTTCTACATGTATGAGAATGGTGGCACATCAACCCTGAGATCGGAATGGTCGACTTTGTTTGAGCATAACGACCGCATGAATGAAGTCATGGTTCAAATTCAGCCTTTAGCTGACTTGCTGAACGACATTCCAACGGACACTCACTTTTTCAAGATCGATACGGAGGGATGGGAACTCTCTGTGTTAAAAGGGTGCAACTGGGAGAAGTTTCGGCCCCGTATTGTTCTTATCGAGTCTGTTCATCCATCGACCCACGAAGGTGTTGAGCAGGAGTGGGAGCCTTTTCTGCTCGCACAGGGATACGAGTTCGCCTACTTTGACGGGTTGAATCGATTCTACGTAGCTCGCGAACACTCACAACTCCGGCAGCACTTTACTGCTCCCCCGAATGTGTTCGACGACTTCAAGCTGTTTCGCGAAGTTGTGTTCCAGGATCAAATGGCAGGCATGCTTGCGGCAACCCGCCAGGAGCTGGACGATATGGGACGGCGCCTTTCCGAACCACTGTCCATCCGATGGCAGCCCCCGAGCCAGGAGTTGCAGTTGACAGTACACGAACTGCGACATTTAGTAAGCGAAGCAGTGAGCCGCATCTGCTCCATGCAGCGTGAGATTCAGGACTTGGAAGGCGATGCAAGAACGGCCAGATTATGGGCGGCTCGCGTAACTGAGCAGAGGTTAGTTGAGGAGATCGGGCGCGCAATCTATATGGATGGCAGTCATCGCCAATTTATTAACCCCCAGGCATAAGGATACGGAGCGCCAGAGTAATGGATTCTCAATCTGCCGGATGCTTTCTCGATCGTCCCCCCTTTATTTGGTTGTGGGCTCCTTTTTATAGGAGCGTTTTCACACCATACATCCGGCCTGTTGTACGGGGCCTTTTCGGGTATCCTGCTGTCGAGATGCGGCAGTTACGCGGGGAGATGGCGCAGGTGCATGCGCGCATCGACCAGCTTTCGGCCGAGCTACGGCGCATACCCGAAAAAATAGAGTCTGTGCATCTTAATTCTCTCGGCCAGTGGGACATGATGGAACGTTCGGTCATGAGCTCATTGCATGTCATGGACCAGAACGTCAGCCGGCAGGCCTATCATCTGGAGCAGGTGCGTACGTTGAGTGCAGAATTGTTGAAAAGACTCCCTGAGTCAGCGGCAGATCAGAATAGGCCACTCGAAGACGTTCTGACTGACAGGTTTCACACCCTGCTCGAGGAAATACAACTTCAAGCCGCGGAGCGGGAAGCACTTTGGAAAGAAATTGAACAATTGCTCTTATCTCTTGTTGTGCAACCAACCGTGCGGGTACAGGCGAATCTGACTCCAGCAAATCGCTTGCTGATGAAAGCCTCGTCCGAGTGAATGAAGCCCGCCGTCCTCTTTGCAGATTGCCGGTGTCTTCAAGATACAAAGACCAGGTTTGGATCGGCGGGCCTTCATGCTGCTGCGTTGCTTCGGGCGCGTCTGCGCGGGCCGTTGTCAGATGTACGAGCGGTAGCACTCATTGATCCGGATCTCGGTTCGCTGCCGCCGGACATAGCTCAGCATTTCGATCAGGTCACATACGTTCTAAATCCTAACTTCTCCCCGCGGAAGGGAGCGATCTTCCTGGATCTTTCGCCGCTGAGCCACGAGCCCGGATTTTCTGCTCGGCTGTCATTACATCCAATGCTGTTCAAGGCGTCGGTTGTGCATGATTTCGTGGCGAACGACTGGCCTGGCAATCCGCGGATACCGCGTGATCGCTTCGCATTTCTTTCAAAGCTGGCAAGGCTGAGAACGGCATCGCGTTTTTTTCCGATTTCGTGGTCCACCGCCGGACGTTTGACAGAACAGCTGGGCATTCCTTCTTCGGACATCGTCGTGACCGGTACAGCGGTCCGGCCGTCCTTCCTGGAAGCTCTTCCAACCACCGGATTGCCGACGCCTCCTGCTGCGCCATTCTTTTTGCTCGTGAGCGGGCCTGAGCCGTGGAAGAATCCGAAGCTCGCTATCGATGCGTTGCAGGAGCTAAACAGCCGTTATGAAAGCCCATATGAGCTGATCATTGTGGGTGATTTTGACGAGACAGCCAGACAAAACCTGGCGGGATCTATTCAAAATGCGCGCGCGCTGCACTTCCGGTGGCATCTCTCGGACCCGGAGCTGATTAGTCTTTACCGGCATGCGATCGCGGTGATCTTGCCTGCATACCTGGAAGAATTTCCTTTTCCGATCCTCGAGGCGGCGCTTTGTGGATGTCCAGTCCTGGCTTCTTCCTGCGCTGCACACGCAGAACTCATTCAGGATACCGAGGCTCTATTTCCAGCAACCAGCGTGAACACGCTAGCGAATCTGCTCCATCGCGTGATTGACGACGGAAGCTGGAGAGAGTCGCTGATTCGGAAACAGTCTAAGCTGTCGGTCTCCTTCACTGAGCAAGTTGCCGGACAGCGCTTTTGGGAGGGAATAGCGGATGGGTTGGAAGGCGCGCGTTCCACCTTTTACGTAACTCGCAGCTTGCGGCCACAGTTGGCAATTCTATCTGCCTGCACACCGGATGCTTCGGGTGCGGCCCGGTTCACTCGGTTAAGTTTAGAGTCTCTGTCATCGCTTGCAGACGTTGACCTCTACACAGATGCGCCCCGGCCTCTGAGTGTGCGAGGAGGGGTTCGCGATGCCGGCCGCATTACACCCGTTGCGTATCATTCGAGCCGCTATGACGCTGTTATAGCGGTGCTCGGAAACTCCTACCTCCATGTTCCGGTTCTTGATCTGTTTGAGCGGTATGGCGGTCCGGTAATTTTACACGACTCGCATCTGATTCATCTATATTTCAGCAAGCTTGGCCTGAAGGGATTGACGGAGGTCGCCTCGCGCTTTTTGGGCAGGTCTGTCGCCGAAGCAGAGGCCGCCTCATGGCTGGACAACGAAAACCCCGAAACCCGCTTCATTGAGTCTATTCTGGAGCGCGCCAACCCACTTTTTGTTCACAGTCAGCGGTTCCGCGAGCAGATCAAGGAACGGTTCGGGTATGAGGCGCAAACCTTGGTGTTCCCACCGACTCACGTCTTTCGAGCTGAAGAGCTCACTCAATCGGCTCGCCGCATTGCACGGCAACGGCTCGGCATCCCTGAGGAGGAGCTGGTGGTAGCACATTTCGGGCCGGTAAAAAAAGGTAAGGCGCCGGCAGACATGCGTCTCGGCAGTCGAGGAACTACGCAGATGTCAACGAAACGTTCATATGTACTTGGCCGGTAACATGAGACGCTGGCCTGAGGGTCAGGCTTGGATTCGGGAGCAGAACTATGATGCTTTCGTGCATTCGTTTGACAATTACTTAGCCGACGATGTGTACAGAGACTTTCTGCTGGCCGCTGATTGCGCCGTCCATCTTCGGGCTTCCGACTATGGTCAGCTATCCTCGGGGCTAGTTGACAGCATCAGCGCTGGTATGCCGAGTGTTGCCAATGAGAGTCTCGCCGCTTCAAACGACACTCCCGGCTACGTCACGCGAATAGTAGACCGACTGTCGCCGCATGATCTCGCCGAAGCCCTGGCCGCATGTTTAGCGAATTCAGACCGTACCGCCTTCGAAGAACAACGGCAGGAGTTCTTGCAGAAGCATAGCTTTTCTAAGTACTCAAGCCGGATTGCTGAGTTCTTGGAGCTATCTGAGACATGACAATGCCAAAAACCACAGAGCACGGTTATCGCATTTTCATAGGACTGTTTCGGCCGGATAACCGCATGGTGAGATGGTATAGTTATCGATCGGCTGCGAGTACCCGGATGGTGCTGGGTTGTCGGTATCCACTGAACTGGACTTCCAATGATAGATAAAAATCCTAGACCGGCAAAGAGGCTCTTCTGGCTGGGCATGCACAAGGTGTTAACGAAAACCGAGTTGCCGCGCTTGCGACAACTCGGCTATGAAGTCTTCAACCCCCCATATTTATCGACTACTTACGACCAGAGCGCCAATATGGAGTGGGATCGGAAGCAGCCGTCCACACTTCCTGCCGAGGTTTTTCAGCGGCTCTCAGAATACAACTTTTTCTACAACCAGATCGAACCCGAAATTGCCGAACTGCTCAACACATATTTTGATGCCGTATTGGTGACGATTTCACCGCACTGGCTGGAGCCGGTTCTAAAAACATTCCGGAAGAAAGTCATTTACAGGACTTATGGTCAAACCTACCAGATCTGCGCACACCTCGCCGGTTTGCGTCTTTTCAAGCATCTGCTGCAGAGATCGGACTTCTATTTCCTCCCATTCGCTGAGGAAACTCTGCTCGGGGAGCATCGTTGGCTTACAGATCGCTGCAGGGTTGTTCCTTACTGCCTTTCAGACGACATCTACGGCTACGAAAATACGTGGGAGCACACAGAGCACAATGGCGAGATCATGGTCAATGTACCCAATATTGACCATTCTTATTACAATGCGATGTACCAGCACCTGAACGCTCATTTTGCCGCCAAGTATCTGCGCTTCTACGGCGTACAGCCGCGAAAGATGGATGATATTCGTGTCGCCGGTACATTGGAGCGGAAGGAGTTGCTCCGGGCTTATCAAAAAGCATCGGGTTTTTTCTACCCGTATCACGATTACAACGTCTGCTATTTACAACCGGTCGAGATGATGACAATCGGAGGCCCCGTTATCTTCGCGCAGGGATCACTGCTCGAGCGAATGATGAACGGAAATGTCCCGGGGTTGGCGCGAGGTATTCAGCAGCAGCAATTCGCTATGGAGCGCCTGCGCCGTGGTGATCGTGTTTATATGGCGGAAGTTATTGCTTCTCAGGCGGAGATTGTCCGGCGATATCATCCGGACCACGTCTATCCTGTCTTTGACCGCGTTTTCCGCGAGTTGCTTGAGGACTCCGAAAAGCCGGCCGCTTTCTCGAGCGACGTGGACAACGTGATATATGCATGTCGCACAGAAGCTCCATCCCGTGAAGTATGGCTGCTGTGTCATTGGCCCGGTGACCTGATTTGTGAGCACGTGCCAACCGGAAGCATGTACCCTCTCGACGGCATCTCACATGTGATCACCAAGGTTATAGCGGCGCTTCTCGAGCACACGTCGTACACCCTGGTTATAAGCTGCTATGCCTATCAAGCTCCGCGGATGGTCAGCTTTTATTACGATGTCCTGTCGTCCGGCCGTATGAAGCTGTACGTTCTGGATGCTCATAATATGCTCGAATCCGATAAAGCTGATACGGATGAGGTGAGCTGGAATGAAGTTTTCCGATTCTTGGAAGAGAGAGCATTTCCAGCGGGATCGGCGGAAGCTTCTCAAGCTGGAACAGTGGCTGATCGGGCTTTCGGCCGCAAGGAACTGGCTGAGGTCATCGACCAGAGGGAACAAGCCGCCGCGGTATTCGTTCCACACTACTATCATTTCCCCGAAGCGAGACGTTTAAAACGTAACATTGTGTTCTACGTTCCGGATTACATGCCGCACTTCTATCCCGGCGTCTCCTTCGAGGGCACATTGGAGAGGGATCAGGAGAATGCGCACGTTGGCCGGGAGATTGCAAAGCGATCCAGTGCGGTTCTTACAAATTCTAAGTTCACAAAATCGTATTTGCCTGATTCGAGCCTACAGATTTCTCCGGACAAGATCAGGGTAGCGCCAATGCCCTTGCTGGCCGGTGCGCTGCCGAGTCTGAACGACAACGAAAGAGTCGGTCTGGAAGAGTTACTCGTTCCCCGGCGTTTTCTGTTTTATCCTACAGCCAACCGGCCCAACAAAGAACTGGCGTTTCTGCTGCATGTATTTCAGGAACTCCGATCTGAGCAGCCCGATCTGAAGCTGGCTTTAACCTGCTCTCTTTCAAGCTATCCCCCTGTGGAAGAAACCGCGCGAGCATTGGGCCTGACCGCGGGTGGACTTTCCACGAATGACATCATCCTTTTCCAAAGCGCCCATGAAGGCATCCTTCGATGGCTGTATGAGAACGCTACGGCGTTGAGTTTTACTTCGACTATGGAGGGTAATTTCCCTCCCCAAATCATCGAAGCGCTTCATTATGACACTCCTGTGGTCGCCACACGCTTACCACAAATTGAGGAAGTACTCGAGGAAGAATGCAATAGCCTTCTGCTCTGCTCGCCCAAGAGCATCGCCGATTTTGTGAATGGCCTTGGCATAGTTGCAAGAAGCTTTGAAATGGTCCAGAGCGGACAATTATTTGCCAAACGCAAAGTACTGAGTTGGAACAACACCGGCCGGTTCAATCGTACGATCGCCGCCATCTTTTCGGAGGCGGCAGGCGACTACGAACCAGCTAATGAATTGTCTTCCGCGTTTTCGTACTCGGATCGGTACCTCGAATACGGTTTGCTTGCGCGTGTTAAGAAGGTATTAGCGGAATCCCCATCCGATTATCAGTTTAGTTATCATCTGCACGATCTCGTCCTTAAACGCAGCTCCACCGGTGAGACAGTAAATGCTCATGCGCAGTATCTCCGGTCGCGGGGGTCGCGGGAGCAGTTGCTTTTAGATGTGATCTCACAGTCCGATTTTAAATGGCCCGACGCCGGCGAGTTGGAGTATGTCCGGGAATGGTTAAGGGCCGGCCTTCGTGAAGCCGGTATCGCCAGCGACACCTATTCCGCGGGGCTTTCGGAACGCAATTAACCCCCGGGCTGCCAACCGCTCTACGTCAGTCAGCCAGACCAAAGCCCCCGGCTATACACCAGGATTGAGCAGGACACAGCCATCGCTTCGCATAGACTGACAGCCCGGTCGGCATGTCCCTCTCCATTTTTGCCGGGCAGTTGTCCCTAGGTCGCCTATGGGTCCGCATTTCTAAGAAATGCAGCGGAGTAGTTCCGGGGAAGCCGTCATCTTTCTCAGACGTGCAGGTAAAATATGTTTAGAATGGAAACAAAGGAAGTCGCTGGAAACTGCCTGAAAACTGATACGAGAGCACAGACACAGGGAGTCTATTTCTTCCACATCCCGAAAACAGCGGGAATGTCAGTGTGGCGTTGTCTTGAAGACATATTCCCCGCTGACAAATTGTGTCCGTGGTGGTTGTGGGATCAGCTGATTGGTGTTACCGGACACGAGTTGAATCAATGGGATCTTTTCCGAGGTCATTTTTTGGCGCACCTGGAGCCCTATTTGGGCCGCCAACTCGCTACCTTTACGATCCTGCGTGATCCGGTGGAGCGCACAATTTCTCATTACTATCATGTTCGGCGCGCCACGGATCATCCATCTTATTCATACGCTCAACAGCTATCGTTGGCGGAGTTTTGTGTTCACCCGATGACCCGGCATATGGTTGAAAATTATCAGGCCGGCTATTTAACCGTCTCACCGCGTAATCCAACCGCTGTAGCTCAGACATTATCTTCAGAGTGCCTGGCTCGCTTCGAATTGCAGGAACGGATGCAATATCCTGATCCCTTCAATGACGCCGACACGCTATTCGAACGCGCAAGAGAGCGGTTGGCCGGCTTCGTAACGGTGGGATTCACTGAGGACCTGGCGAACTCCCTGCATCGGATCAGCCGGTGCATGGCATGGCCTCTTCCACAGCCCTCTGAAGCGGTGAACGTAAACCCGGAGAGGCCGCGGCGAACGGAAATAGACGACACCACTATAAATCTGATTTGTCGCTTAACGGAAGTCGACCAACGCCTATATGAATTCGCCAAATCACATTTTGCTGCAGAATGATGAATTGTGATTGTCAGATGCTATGATCCGAAATTCTTTGGCGCCCGAAAACGCCGCTTAGGATCGGCTACTTTACACGCGCGGTGCTAAGAAAAGGCCATCGCGCGTTTGATCACGGAGTCCTACGGAACCTTCAATATGTTCGGCTACTTGACTTCAGGATCGTCCTAGCGATCGGAGGCAGCGGTCCGTAGCCCCAGAGCTGTATAACGTACAGTTGTCCCGCTTACCGGTTTGCCTTTTGCAACACTACAATGTGTCCCTCGAGAATGGCAAGTTGCCCTGTCTGTATGGGGCCAAACTCTACCTGCCCACTGTGCGTCGCAAAGTGGTTAACAAATCCAAATCGAGTGACGTGTACACCTCGCGTTATCACTACCCTCACATTTGCCAGCTTACCTTCGAACTGAATCCACGGTATCGCCGGATCATCCACGTACAATGCGCCCACATTACCCAGATGTTGACCATTCGCCTTCTTGATTTCGCATGCTTGCGGAATGTGATCAAACATCAGCCCTGATCCCATTGCCGGTCCGTCGGCTTTCCCCGTACATTGAAGCCGATACTCATGTTTCGGAAATGCCAAAGCATGCGTCAGGGAAACATCAAAGTCGAACGCGATACTGAGTGATTGCACAGGTTCTTTAAGCGGCCCTACGATAGCCGTGAAAGTCAGTGTGTATTCGTTCTTCTCGGAAAAGGTAAGCCTGAAGGGAGGACCGTTATTCGTCATTCGCCCAGAGCTTCCGCCTACGGAGATGTAATTGGTTTCAGGCGTATCATCACCAAGCCGCGATCCAACGAGATAAACGCCGCCTCCGGTGAGCACATTGATGTTATCGACAGTAATCGCTTTTACTTGCTCGTTATTATAAACAAAGGATACTTGTGCAACTACAGCACTGTCCATCATCAGCGCTGAAATCAGTACTTTCGAGATGACGTACCACAGTGACGATGGTCGCACTGGCATTCGTGCACTCCTGTGACACATGATGAATATCTGCTGCTGGACCGCTGAGTGGCCCAGACGGATCGACCGACTAATACTCGGCTGTCTGCTGATAGGTGATCTGATGGACGGAAATGATCGCTTTTCACTTGTGCATATAAGGTGCCGTGGTCGATCACTTGGGAACAACTGAGAACTCGGATCCCGGCGTACAGCAATGAACAGTCATTTAGCAACACTTAAGCACAATACACGTCGTCCGAGCTGCTATCTAAATAACATTTGCTCGACGGCAACCCCAAGTATTCGAGGGTCATCGGAACCGTGATCCGAGGGTCGCCATGTATCACTGTTGATCTTCAGCAGCGAATCTTGCGAATCACACTGAATCGTTAGGCGAGTAGCTCTTCCCGGTTCTAGCGTAAACTCCCGGGTATTACGACCGACTGTTAATCGCACTCGACGTTGGCTGTTCGAGTGGTCATGAACATCGATGTCTATCGTACCGTTCAGCTCAGGAAGGCGTATCACGCTCTCCGCAGTTGTCCAGCGGTGCGTACCTTCCGGTCGATGCCAGGTGCGCGCTTGTTGTGGGGGTAGTAGAATCTCCCCGATTTTGTATTTCCCTTTGGCTCGTCGTGCTATGAACACAGTCGACGCATCAATGCCTGTCAGCTCTGATTTCGTGCATGTCCAGCCGGATCGCAGTAACATGTCTAAGAAGTAGCTCTCCGTAAAGCCAGTTTCGAACCAGCCAAAACGGCGTATGCAATAGAGCGCAAGGCTATCCAGCCGGAGAGACCATGGCAACGTCAGGTGTTCCCAAATCGGCTCGGATGCCCAGACCATTACACCGTCAGGAGCAACGCGCTCCTGCGTAATACGGAACAACTCAAGATGATTTCTGGCGTGATGAAAAGCCTCAAAGAAAAGAACACAGTCATAAGTGTCAGGATCGTCGACAACAGTCGAGAAATCCGCGCAACGTGAGCGAATCTGTACCCCCGCGGCTGCCGCACGCTCATCGATGATCCTTTTGAATCGGGGCTCTATGTCGAGTGTTGTCACATTTAAGCCAGACTTTGCAAGGGTCAGACTAAGATTGCCCCAGCCAGAGCCGAGTTCGAGAATCGTATCTCCGGCGTTCAATGGCAAAGACCCAACAACGTTAGCTATCCGAATCAGGTGCGTTCCGATTTCCTGCAGGTTACGCGTGAAGTATGGATATATACCGGGGAATGGCTCACTACCATGTAGTTCGTTGCTGCTTTCGTAAACTCCACCTCGTATCTGCTCATACAACAGGTACTGCTCTTCGAAGTATGCCTGGGAGCGTGGATCCATTGCTTGAAGATGATCCACATTCGGAGCAAAGGAGAAACATCCGAGTTGTGTAGCCCAACCCGCATCACCAGAGGCAGCAATCTGGGAAACAGCATCAATTTCGGCCTTAAGGTCTTTGATTTCCGTGATTACTCGCGGCATTCCGTCCACGGTAACACATCGTGTCTTCGCGTCAGCCCGTTGCCTGAGGTGCAACATAACCGCCTCTTGACCAGTGTTTCAGGAAAGTGTTCAATTAAGCATCGATCCCAGAGAATAGTTTCTGAAGCCCTATGGCAACTCGCACCAGGGCCGCAATCGGCAAGTGCTTGGGAATCGGGCCTGTCGGGACCACAGCCAATGTGTGAAAGAACTTACCGCTTAGATACGTGCGTAGCCGCCAATTACCTACGCGCAGTTTAGAAGATTTCCAGTTTTCTGCTCCACGATTACTGGCGGCCAAAAAGTCAAGAAATCATTTATTAACGGTCGGCGATATAGACGTTGCTGTGTGTTGTCGATTGCGGCCAACGCACGCTCTATCCTGACTTTCGCCTCAGTATCCGCGAAGATGAATGTCTTCATGTGCCGACATGACGCCAACAGATAGTGAAAAGTTAGTCCATTTATTGCCGCCGCGAATTATATCAGCGGCTTACGATCATCATCAACCAGAACTCCGCGTAGATAACGGCGCTGCAGCCGACGGAAGGAGTGGCGGTGCCGGAAACCACTTCTAATGCGGGCAGAGGAAAGATGAGTTGCCCGCCTCGCTCGAGATACGCGCTCTCCTTTTGAACGATGCCCGTGGCGGAAATGCCATGGAAGAACCAGGAAGTAATCGGGATTCATCGTCCGAGCCTCCCGCTCGGAGATAATCGGAATCTTCGTTCCCGGAGTATAAGCGCCAAATTTGTCTTCGTTCACTTCCGCGATATACGGCAACAAATCAGGCGTGATGTTGCAGAACTGCAGCAGAACGTTTCCTTTGGTGGAGGCTCCATAGCCAAATACGGCTTTACCCTGGCGGCGAATGTCGTGCAGCAACGCCAGCAGTTCGTCTCTCTGGCGGTGCATAGCAGCGTTTAAACCTTCGAGCGGACGAGTCGTATCGTAACCGGCATTTTCCTCTTCCTTCAGCATCCGGCCAACTTGGTCGACAGCTTCAGGATAACGAGAGTGGGCTTTGGCCACGGTCACCGAGAAGCTTCCGCCATTAACGTCATTCAATGCCACATCGACGATCTTTAGCCCCAGTTTGGTGGCTATGAAATGGATCTGCTTCAGCGTGTAATATTCCAGGTGCTCATGGCAAACGGTGTCGTAAGAGTGCGTTTCTACCATCGTTGGCAGATAGCTCTGTTCAAGCACCCAGATTCCATCATCGTCAAGCACCTGTGTCACCTGTTCCACGAAATCGAGCGGCCGCTCCAGATCGTAAAACATAGCGATGGATGTAATTACGCGCGCTTTTTGATTGCCCGCATGCCTGCGGATGGCTTCAGCAGAAAAGAACTCCGGGATCAGTTCTGTTCCTGGCGCATAATACTGCCGGAACTTCTCGCCCGATGGATCCATCCCCAGACGACGTAATCCTGGAGTCTTGTAAGAACCCAGCAAAGTGCCATCGTTACTTCCGATATCGATCACCAAATCGCCGGAACCCAACGAGATGAGTGATTCGATTCCAGCCACCTTCCCCTGTAGATGGCGCACCATGGACTGATTCAGTCCCGAGCGGTAACCGTACGTGTTGCCATACAACATCGAGAGGTCGTAATTGTGCGCCAACTGCACCAACCCACAATCGCTACATTTCACGAGCGCGAGTGGGCCGGCAGGAACATCTTCTTCTTTTGTTTTTGGAAAGATGCCTGTTAGCGCCTGAAACCCGAGGTCGAGAACCTGAGCGAGGTTTTTGCCATAGCACAAACGGCAATCGGTAATTTGCTTGTACATGAGCTGGAATTGTACACAGAAATGAATCTAATGTTTTCAAGGCTATCACACTACAGAATGAGCTTGCGCTATAGAGGAAGATGCCCGGGTCGAGGACTCGCCAGTGGGATCTGGATGTCGCCGGCCGGTCTGTAAAGCAGCACATATGTAGCGCCGAGGCTATGCTATGCTCGTCACAAGTAAATGTATTGTTTGTTGAAGAGTTAACGCTTCCGTCGTTTCGGCAAAGGGGTCGTGTGAAGCGCGCACCCTTCGCGTTGTAACCCCCTCATGCACAGTCAAGATCACTGGTGGAATCCTGCCACTTCGCAACTAGCCCGGCTCGGATTACGTGCTCTTGTTGTATGGACGTTCGGTTGCATCGTTGTCGCTGCTCTGCTCATTGCGCTCGTAACAGCTACAAAGCTGCTATCCGGTTTTCCGCTGGTTATTCAACTCGCGCTTGGCGTATTGCTGCTGCTTGCGGCCATACTGATTGCGGGGATGCTGCGCGAGCGGCGTGCGGTCCTGCAGGCGCACCACCAGTTCCTTAAAATCTTCGACTCGATCAAACCTCTCACAACAAACGAAAAGACAACCGGACTGTCCTCGGAAAAAATGGCCGAGATTCGCCGGCGGGGAAACATGCTGCGAGGCTTACCGAAGGACTGGTGGCTGAATTTGGAAGAATCGCTAGAGCTGTACACGGCGCCGGGCGAAGGCCAGGGGTGGTTCTTGACGCGACCTATCAGGGAGGTTCTGACGGAAGACGATCTCGTCTTTAAGCTCTATCATGCGTCCTTTCACCAAGCGGTACCGACCATTTTGACAGCGCTCGGATTGCTTGCAACGTTCATTGCCATCCTTCAGGGTCTGGCGGGTGTCACCTACAACGAAACGGATCCGCTTCATCCGATAACAGGCATCGACACACTGATCAATGGACTTGCCGGCAAGTTCCTGTCGTCTATTCTTGCGCTTCTTTTGAGCGTACTTTTCACTTTTATAGAACGGAAGATCTGCGAACGCCAAATCTCACAGGCGTACGATGAGGTAGTCCATCGGTGCAAGGAGATCTTTCCATTTCTGTCACAGAGCCGCATTCTGCTGGATGTGCAGCGTCTTCTCACGGCGCAGCAGGCTCGTTCAGGCGGCGTGGACGCAGCCGTTTCTTCTGAACGGTAACCGCGAGGCATGCAGCGGAAAACATCCGGCTCTGATCATCTGGCGCACTCCTTCACAGATCTCATGACCTCGCTCATGGTGATCTTCGTGCTCCTGTTGCTGGTTTTTCTGAACCGCCAGGCTTCGGTGAACACGTCCGTCGCGCGGACAATGGCGAGTGACCTCCGGCAACAATTACAAGCGACGGGTCTTGGAGCGCAGATTCTTCAGAATGATCCCTACACGGTTGTCTTCGACGGTCCACGGGATTCGCTCACCTTTGAACGGGATCGCTACAGTTTGAAGCCTGAGGGCAATAAATTCCTGAAGGAGGAGATGCCGAATCTGGCGGGCATCGTCTGCAGTGAAAAGTACCGCGCGGGCGTAGAATCGCTGATCGTCGAAGGTTATGCCGACGATGCGCTGAATCGCGGTTTGCCTGTCGAGAAGAGCCAAAATCTTAATCTCAAACTCAGCCAGGACCGATCCAGGGAAGTAGTGCGGAGGTCAATGACTGCCCTGGACGATGAGGCGCTCCGCGAATGCTTGGCCGGGAAGATATCGGTCAGCGGGCGAGCTATGCAGGATTTTAAATCGGAGAGCAAAGAGAACCGAAGAGTGGTGTTTAAGGTACGGTTGAGTTCTCTGGCCGCCATCGCAGCCCTACAGCGCACGGGCGCCGCGAAAATATCCCCGTCAGCAATCGAACCCACCCTTCCAGCCGCCGTTTCGAAGATCCTCAGCCTGTTTGACCGGTTGCGGGCCACTCCCCCTCAGCGCGTAGATTTCCGACTGACCGAAAATGAGATTAATGAATATCTGGTTTACTCGCTTGCCACAAATCCCCGCCCGGGGGTGAGGTCCGCGACGGTCAAGGTATTTCCGTACAATTACCTGTCGGTATTCACAATTATCGACTTCGACGCGGTGGAACGCGAAAGCCCGGGAACGATTCCGTTTGTCCTCCGTCCGCTTCTGCGGGGCAGTACGTCACTATGGGTAGATATTCGCTTTCACGTTGCGGACGGTAAGGTGACCTACTCTGTGGAGAAGGCATACTATCAAGATTCGAAGCTACCGCTTTTTGCGGTACGGCAGATACTTCGTGTCATCGGCAGCTTGCAACCGGAACATTTTGAGATAGACGCGCCGATGCCCCTGCCGTTGGGCCTGCGTCATATGGAGACCGCCAATCACGTCCTCATCGGACATAATTGATGGGCTCTCCAGCAGCGCAAGGTTGACCCCCTCGGCTTTGCCGGCTTCGGCTACTGTCTGGATTTGGCCCTGCGTTCTGCTTCCATGAGGTTGGTGAGAATGTCATTGATGCGCGTCAGGTGGCCTTCCCCTTTCGATTTCAGCCACTCCAGGACGCGCGGATCAAGGCGTACGCTCACTGGTACTTTCGGCCTGACATCACGCAGACGCACCATTTTCGCCAGCTGCTCCTCTGTTAAGCGAGGAATCTCGTCGTAGTTGATGCTCGAATCGTCGCCCGCGACCTGCCGTGCGGCAATACGGCGGGCAGCCTCGAGTTCAGCCTTTGTCCACTGCCTGCGCTTGATATCGTCTGATGTCACGCTTGTCCGCTTCCCGTGCAGAGATGATGCGGATGATTTCTTCGCCATGTTCATTCTCCCCGTACACGTGCGCAACCACTAACAAGATGGTGGTGTCCACAGTAGGTTGCGCCGCTCCAAGGGCGATCCATCGCTGCTCTCCGGTGCGATCGTCGATACGAAACAACCTCGAGACCATAGATGCGCAGCTACCAATAGGATGCCACTCGGGCCTGGACAGATGGGCAAATAAAGCCGCTGCGGTCAAACTCTCGGCGTAGTCATGCTCCAATAAACAGTGTGTATCCCGTGTGTAGCCTGGGTATCGTTAGGGATAAAGGTGGATGGACAGTCGGGACGTTATAAGGGAACTGAAAAAAGATGGGTGGTATGAAGTCAATCAGGTCGGCAGCCACAAGCAGTTCAAGCACCCGACGAAGAAAGGTCGCGTCACGGTACCGCATCCCAAAAGGGACATACCGCCAGGAACGCTGAAAAGCATCGAGAAGCAAGCGGAGATTAGATTGCGGTGAATACAGTGGAGAGCATCATGGAATACATCGCTTATCTGCATAAGGACCCGACTTCAGACTTCGGCGTGAGCTTCCCGGATTTTCCCGGCTGCGTCACAGTGGGCAAAACACTGGAAGAGGCACGGCGCATGGCGGTAGAAGCGTTGAGCTTTCACGTTCAAGGCATGCTTGAAGACGGCGACGAACTCCCCGTTCCCTCAACGCTCGACGATCTGGCGAACGATCCTGCGATGAAGGGAGCAATCGCCCTCCTCATTCCACTGCAATCCTCGGAAAAGACGGTGCGGGTCAATATCACCGCGCGGGAAAGCCAACTAGAGCAGATCGACCGCCTTGCAAAGAAGGCGGGACTGACACGGTCAGCGTACATCGTACAATCTGCTACGGGCGCTTTTGCAAAGCGCCATACCGCACGTCCGCGAGCCAAAAAGACATCCTCACGCGACAAAGTCACGCGGCAGTGACCTGCATCCTAAGGTATATTTCGGCAAAACTTCTCAAACAAAAACTCCGGCGGCATCGGGCCCTCCAGATCCATCACGTACTCACCCGTCGAGATCTCGACAGCATCATCGCGCGTCCCGGCAATCACCTTAATCCGCCGGTCCACCCCCCGATATTCTTCAACAATCTCTGAACCATAGAGGCACAGCTCCCAATACGGGTACCACTGGGCCTGGACAGACTCAATGTACGCCGCATTCTTCGCGCCGGCGATCACACTAATCAACGGCATATGCCGTAGAGATCGAATCTCATCAAGCACCGAAGCCGGCGTGCTGGGATGCACAAACCGAGGCGTACCGCGTGTCGAATGACGTGAAAACGCGCTGCGCCGCACGTGGGGCTGATCCAATCCGAGCTCACGGAACCGCTCATCCATCCGTCGCCCCGCTTCCTGGCTGCTGAATCGCTGTCGGATCGTCTCTGTAGCCGCGGCCGCTTTATTCTGCCGATCGGAGACATCTTCGAACACCTTTCGCATCAGCTTGCGCAGATGATCGCCGTCCGGCTCCGCCCACACCGCGCCCTTCAAATACGGCCCGGCAGTCTCCTCCACCCGCACAAGCCGGTAATCGATGGGATAGCTATTCCGCTCATCCATGAAGTCGACGTTTCCCGCGTAGCCCGTCGCAATCACGGGCTTTCTCAGGTACATTGATTCGGCGAGATTGAACCCGAAGCCTTCACTGCGATGCGGCGATACAAAGCAATCGAGCGCATTGTGGAAAGATGCGATCTCTTCCAGCTGTGAACTCGCAATCCATCACCTTGATATTGGCCGCGCCGGCAATAGCATTCTCGACTACGGCGGCCGCTGCGTTCCGCGGGCCGCCGCCATGCGACTGCTTCAAGACCAGCAGAACATCGGCGGAGTCCCCGAATTCCCGCCGGAATGCCTCGATCAGAGCCAGCGGATTTTTCCGCTGCACAGAACTGTTGACATCGAAAATGTAGCCGAAGATGAAAGCGGATTCAGGCAGCCCAAAGTGCGAGCGGTCGTGCGTGGCCTGCCTCTCCAAATCTTCCACCACCAGGGGCATGCGAACGACGGGCAGCTTCGTCAGGCACGCGAATGATCGGCGGCAGAACTCGCTGGCGACCCAGATCTCGTCCACGTACTCGTAGTAGTGGCTCCAGTCAGAACGCGCGGATGGCAGTTCCCAAAACCAGAACCCTATGTTGTACGACCCATGGAGAACCTCTTCCCCATACGCCTTGACGAACAAAGGCATCATGTCGGCATTCTGCTGGATAAGATTGATCCGATACCTCTGCTCACGCGGTGGCGGAACACGCGGCGCGTCCGCCTCCGTCCAGGCAGGTACATCTGTTGTAAGCAATGGATACCCGGCGCTTTTCAGTGCAGTCCGGCAACTCCGCGCCACTTGCCCCAATCCGCTCGGCGTCGATTGAAATCCGAAGAGATTTACTCCGTAAGGACGCCTGTCAAACCGGGGAGCAAACACGGCCCGGTTTGCTGCATGGCGGCGCGGCGCGCCGGCCCTAAATTCCTTCCAGCCATAGCAAAGCCAATGATGGTACCCCGACGGTCGAAATCCCGCCGCCACTTCTGCCGCGACATCGGGATTGTAATAAAGATACGCATCTTCTTCAAAATAGGAAGGAATACTCACAGGGTATTGCCCGCGACGTTCATAGGATCAGTAGCAGCCTTATGGTATGACTCCAGGATAGACAATGCGGCGCGTACGCAGCCGCGAATCGCAGGACGAAGAGGATCAGAGTGAACGATAGTCTGCAGAATACTCCGGGAGATCTCGACGAGATCAAAGGTCGCATCGAGGCAATGGAGGAAACAGTCGAAACGGTTTGCCGTCCTGTGGCGGATGTATTTTCACAGGAGCGGATACATGCGATTGAGCGTGCCTCCTATGAGGCGCAGCTAAAGATTGAGGCCCTCGAAAAACAAATCCTCGAATTGCAAGGCGCCGTAAAAGAAGCGCAGGCAACCGCGTCGGAAGCCGTCCGGATCTCCAACTCCGTCGCGAACAGCCGGACGTGGCAGGCACTAGTAAAAGCGAGTAGCTTTCTATTGCGGGTCAGCGGACGCCCGGGTTAATGGAGACTTTCAGAAGGTCGGGGGCAAGCCGCCTTGTTGTTCACGAACCGTCCGCTGACCACCTGATTGATCGTCGGCTCCCGCGGAATGACGTGCTGATCGGTTCGCCGTTTCGGCGGCGCTCACCGAAATTCGGAATGAACTCGCGATTGTTACGTATGTACGTCTCGAACTCGGTCACGCTGTCGGCAACCTTCTTCGCGCTGCTCGAACGCGCCTGAATCAAACTCGATGCGATCAGCCAGGAGAACCAGCAAGCCGTCTTCATGTCCGACGGCGAATATTACGGGAGTTTGCCCGCCAATTCCAGAGTTCTTCGCCACCAGACGCTGTTCGAATACCTGGAAGGCGGGGAGACCCTTGAGGACTTCCTAGAGGGATTCCCGACGGTGAGCCGCGAACTCGCAATCCAAGCCCTTGAGGAAGCGAAACACTTACTCCTTGCGCGCGTCTGATGCGCATTCTATTCGACGAGTGCGTCGATGAGCGGCTGCGCCACTTCTTTAAAGAGCACGACTGCCACACGGCCCGTTACGCCGGCTTCGCTGGTCTTAAGAATGGGACTCTTTTGTTGGCCGTTGAAGCCGCTGGCTTCAACGTGATTGTGACAGTAGATCAGAACATCCCGGATCAGCAGAGTCTGGCACACCGGCGGATCTCTTTGCTCATTCTGTGCGGCCGAACCAATCGCCTGTCGGATTTGAAGCCGCTTGTCCCTGCTGCGCTTTGATGCGCTCGCTTCGATCAACCTAGGTCAAGTGGCCACGATTCGTGGATAACGAAGTCCTAGTAAGCGGATCCGGCGTGCAGCAGGACGTAAGGAACGGAATGAAAGACGGCGTTACACCAAAGATTCATCGATCTCTCGATTGTAAACGGAACGAGCCGTTCTATTGGGACCGCCGCCTATGCTGTTTCGGGAAGAATAGCGTCATGCACCCTTCGGACAGGCAGTGTTCACCATCGTGTCGAAAGTAATACTCACTCAAGCCCTGTATTTCGGGTTGTCAATCATGTAGCCGATTGTGCTCGGCGTAAAACCCCTTGCCACATTTCGTAAGACAGCCGCTGTCCGCTGTCGTTCAGTGTGGTTGCAATCGAATCGAAGAGAACATCCCGCGGCACGCATCGTTACGATTTACCGCACAAGCGGCCTCGATTCTGACAACGAGTCGCATGGTAGGCATGCGGAAAAACACGTGCACTGGCTGAGTGGCTCAAAAAAGGGGATTTCACATGACCTTGGAAGAACATCGATTTGGAAATGGTCGCGGAGAGCCCCATCTGAGCCTGCCGTTGCATTGTGCGGTGTTGATAATGCGTCAACGTCGCCATTTTCTCCATCCCCCATTCTGGGGCGCTCATCCTCGCGGTAAAGGCCAAGCCGCTACCCCGGTGCGCAGGGTTCAGGTATTGTGGGAACATGTATACAGGCGAGCACAACTCATGACAGAGACCCTTTCCATCCGCATTGATGCTGAAACCAAGAAGCGGCTCGATGCTTTGTCGAAACGGGCGAAGCGCTCGAAGTCTTTCCTTGCCGCAGAAGCTATCGCCGTCTACGTCGAGTCCGAGGAGTGGCAGCTTGGCGAGCTCCAAGCTGGAATTGCAGAGCTCGATGTCGGCAACGGTGTCAGTCATGAAAAGGTCGCAAAATGGCTAGGCTCGTGGGGTAAACGGGGCGAGACAAAAGCCCCGCGATGAAAGTCGTTTGGTCGCGCCGGGCTATCCGGCATCTTGTTTCACTTCGAGAGTACATCGAGAAAGATTCCGAACAGAACGCCTCGGTTGTTGCGAAGCGAATTCTCTCCGCCGTTGAACTTCTCCAATCTCAACCTGAAATGGGCCGGTCCGGTCGAGTGCTTGGAACACGAGAGCTGGTTATCCCGGACACCCCATACCTCATCCCCTACCGAGTTCGCCGTGACCGGCTAGAACTGATTGCCATCTTTCACGGCCGGCAAAAATGGCCGGCGAAGCTTTAAGGTTGGGCGTGTGTCGTTTAAACACTACCGGCTTCTCACGCATGGAGCTCTATGACCGGGCCCGCTCGCAGATATCCTCGCCTTGGTGCACTTGGAGCAAATCGCTTTTCTTCGACGCGTAGGTGAACCCCATACTCCTAAACGCCACATTTCATCGAGACGCTCTCAACGCCAGCAAGGGATGGCACCGAGCCCGATGTTACCTCAATCGCCACTCCACCACGTAGGCGACGAGGAGTCTCGGATATCCCGAGGGGCGCTGCGGTTAATCCGTCAAAAGGCACTGCGATGCGACCGATGCGACCTGGGCGATACCGACTCGTCTACGCTTGGGACATTCGATCTGTCATATGCAGGCAGACTCGCGACTTGTGTTGCCCGCCCATTAGTACCCCAGAGCTTACGCGCGTTCAGCGAACTCGGGAAACTGTGTAGAGCAAAATCGCCGAAAACCTTGCGGACCTGCACCCAAACAAGTCTCTACCACCAGCTCAAAGCCAGCTTGTTTCAACGCCGCCTGCGTTGACGTGTCAATCGCAGCGGGTGGCGGTGATCGGGAGGCCATACCTCTGTAGTTTTATGGGCGATTTTCTCGTCAGCGCGAAACACAGAACGGCGGGCAACACCAAAAAAACGAAATCTTAAGCTTGCCCTTTCTCCTGAAGTTTGCGAAAACACCGCCAGGCGAGGATGCCAGCGGTAATCAGAACCGCAGTGCTCGGATTGGGCGCAAAGACCAGACCGCGCCTGAAGAGGCGGTGTACGGGCGTTCGTGTCCTGTCTGCGGCCGGTCGGCGACGATATTCGGAATAATGTTCCGCCGGCACAGTCTGCAACCAGTCCAGCAAGGTGCGCGCGTAAAGCCGACCTGTACTGTGCCGCTGACGCGCGTCAGCGAGTTGATCGGCAAACAATTGCAGCATCTCGATGCCGAAATCTGCCCGTAAACGAGCCGGGTACGTACGCAAAAGCATGGAATACAGCCGCTCAGCAATCGCCACGGTTCTCCCCTATGCTGTCCCCGGACGGTGAATGAGAGCTTTGTTGTATGCCGAAGACAACAGCCGCTCGAGACGTTCGGCTTCTGATACGGCAGACGTGTGTCCTCTTTTGGTCAGCCGATAGTATCGCCGGCGTTCATCCCTGCCGCGCAGACCGCTCCTGGGACACTCTTCCACCAATCCCGCCGCGCACATCCGCTGCAGAGTTCCATACAGCGTTCCGGGTCCCATACTGACATCGCCGTTGGTGCTGCGGGCAACTTCCTGCATGATTCCGTATCCGTGCCTCGGTTCATCGACCAGGGAGAGCAGAATGTGGAACACGGCAGGTGTCAAAGGCTCCATATATCCGCTACGGATATAATGGCTCTGACGGCGCAAGCTAGTCAAGGGTTTTCTTCATGCGCCTTCCGCCCGGCGGATGATATCGGCGTGATTAAGAAGAGTGTGACATTTTAACCACCTCCTTACCTCTACCCCATTCCTCGTTGCTTGGACGATTCTGCGACGTGAATCCCAAATGACCCAAGTTGTCATAATCAAATGACGCCACATCGTACCCGGGCGGAAGCTGTCGAAGTCCTGGCCGTGGATGCGGATGATTTATCCCAGATTCGCCGTCCAGGCAAGAATCGCGCGGAAGATGTCGTGGAACTCGGATAACCGCCGGGCTCACACCTACGAAGAACGGCCCGCAGGACCAAGCGCTTGAAGGAGACGGTGTCAGCCATCCGCCCAGCCTACGCTGACGGTCGCCCTCCCGGCCTTCGACGGTCTCCTTAATCCGGACAATAATAATACGGGTAATCCGCCGGAAGATTCGGATTATAGTAAGGATCCAGAAAATACTTGTCTCGCCATTTCCGGTGAAACTTCTCTAGCTCGCCCGGTCGCACCCCCCCGGCGCCTTCCTTCGAGACCGACTCGTAGTGAAACAACTCCGCATACGGCGTGTACACGATCCGGTATCCCTTCTCCCGCAGCTTCAACCCATAATCGACATCGTTGTAGTTCAACGGGAAATCCTCACTGTACCCGCCGGCGTCGCGGTACACAGCCGCGCGCGTCATCGTACACGCCCCCGTCACAGCCAGGTAATTCCGCGGAACCGCCGCCGATAAGTAGTACCCGATTTCCTCCGGAGGATGATCGTAATACGCGTGCCCCGGATTGCCCATCAGCAGCACAATCCCCGCATGCTGAATCCGCCGGTTCGGAAACAGCAGCTTCGCCCCCACTGCGCCGACGTCCGGGAGCTGCGAATACTGCAGCATTTGCTCGATCCAGTCCGGACTGATCACCTTGATGTCATCGTTCAGCAGAATCAAATGCTCGCCCGTAGCGTGCCGCGCTCCGAGATTCATCTTCTCCGCCAAATTGAAACGCTGCGACTGATAGGTCACCGTTCGAGCTTTGCCCAACAGCCACGTTTTCAGATCCGGTCGCAGATCTCCGTTGTCAACGACAACAATCTCGTAGTTCTTATACGTAGACTTCTCGAGAATGCTGCCGACGCACATTCGCAGCAAATCGATCCGCGTGCCTTCGTAATCGACAATGCGTGCCGCGCTGGGAATCACGATGCTGACCTTCGGCTCTCCGTGAATCTTCAACTGCACGCGGTGGAAGCCGTGCCGCGGGCCCGGCAGCACCTCGCCTTCAAGCCCGGCCTCCTTCAGGTAGTTCGCCACGGCGCGCTGCGCCGCCGGATATGCATAATCCTTTGCATCACCGCCGGACGCCGTCGAAGTCGCCAGCGTTCGCCAGTGATACAGTACCTTCGGCACATGATGGATCGGGACATTGCGCGCCATCAGCCGCAACGCCAGGTCGTAATCCTGTGCGCCATTCACCTCCGGCCGGAAGCCGCCGATCTCGCGAACTTTCGCCGTCCGGTACACACCCAGGTGACAGGTATACATGCACGCCAGGAAGTACTCGGGCGACCAGTCCGGCTTAAAGAACGGATCGCTGCAGAAATTATCCTCGTCGATCTTGTCTTCGTCGCTGTAGATCCAGTCCGCTTCCGGACGCTCGTTGTGCGCGATGGCGATCTCCAACAATGCATCGGGAGTGATCTCATCGTCATGATCGAGAAGCGCGATAAACTCTCCAGTCGCGAGCTCGAGCGCCGAATTCGTAGCGCGCGCAATGTGGCCGTTCTCCGGGCGGTACGCCACCTTCACGCGAGCATCCCGCGCCCGGTACTCCTCGAGAATCCGTCGAACGTGCGGCTCCTTTGAGCAGTCGTCCGCCACGCAAAGCTCCCAATGCGGATACTGCTGGTTCAGCACCGATTCAATAGCTAAGCGAAGCCACTTCTCGGGCGTGTCATACACCGGAAGCAACACGGAAAAAACCGGCTTTCTCCGCAGCGTTTGTAGCAGCCGGTCGAGCTCGGTTTGCGTCCGCACCCGCAATTCCGTGCCGTGCCGGACATCGATCGTGAAGGAATATTCTGCGTACGCGCCTTGCCGGGTAGTCGCGTAGATCTGGATGTCGTGCGGACCCGCCGGTAGATGCGAAATGTCGATAACCACCCTGAACCCGGACATTTCCGAGTTCAGATACGTGGGGTATTGCAGCGCGATATCGTGTCGTCGCAAGCCGCTTTTTGCTGGATATAGCTTGCCCCCGACGCTTACCTCGATCTTCTCGATACCGGTTTCGGCCACCGCCCAGCCCGAAACCTTGATCTTTCCGGAAAGCGGCGGTGAGTCCGGAGCTGGCGACTCTCGATTGATGTGAACTGCCTCGCGAGTCGCTTTCAACCCGAGCGTCTTCCGCATCCCGAACTGCAATCGGCGTTGGACTAGCTGACGCCGCTGGTGAATTCCGAGCAGCGCCCCGCCCGCATGCACAAGCGCTTTCCAGATGCGGCTTTGCAGGATATTCCGCGTTGTGTTTTGCAGTTCGCGAATCTGCGCTTCCTGCTGCGCAACGCGCTGTCGAAGGACCTCGCGGGCGGCTTTCTCGTCGCGAAGCGCTTCGCGGAGTTCTTCCAACTCCAGACGGAAATTTTCCAGATCGTTATCGGGCAAAACCTAATCTCGAGGCGGTCATCTACTTCATCGCGACAATCGAAAAACAGGGGCCGTGGGGGTGATCGGGCTGTTCATGGGCGATGCGCACGTCCTTGAACCCGAAATGCGACAGACAATTCAGCAGGTCAGTCCGGCTGAGCCAGTTGCTGTGGCTCTCGCTGCCTCCGCAAAAACCCGCGACATCCAAACTAACCTGATACTCCTGACGGTAAAGAGTATGCTTGAATCCCTGAACTTCAGCCGGATTTCTTGAAGGGAATTTATGCCGGAGATTCGGGTCTGATTGAATGCGGTTGTTGTCGTAATAATGCGTCCACATGAAAATCCGATTTGTGTGGTTGGCCAGCAGCCCGATTAACTCCACCGGATTCCGCATGTGATACAGCACGCCGCTGCTCACAATCAAATCGAACGGTTCGGTCGTCGCCTTCAGGTACTCCAGAAAATCTCCGCACAGGTACTTGACCCGCTTCATGTCGAGAAGCTCTTTCGCAATCAAACACTTAAGGTACGCTCGGGTGTTCGCCTCGATGGCCAGGATGGAGGCGGCCCCGTACAACTCCAGCATGTAGCTGTGTCCGCCCTCAAGCGGTCCAAGTTCCAACGTTCGAAAATTCTGAATTCCCCCGAGCTCGTTGATGGCCCAGATCATCCTGCCATCTTCAAACAGCGGAATTCCTCCGGCCTGCACCGGCGCCCCCAGAGCCGCGGGAAACTGAGATGCCCACTCACCTTTAAATATGTCGATCGCATTCTGCGGGGACGGCGCAGACCGCACATAAGCGTCTAGAATGTTCCCGCTGGACATAAGCCGTCATTCTATCAACTGGACCTGAAGAGGCAAGGCCGTTAATGCGTTCACGCGCCTCTATCTCTTTACAATCAATACGTTACGGACTCCACCTCCAACTGGCGATGGTACCCTCTAGCCGGAGGAAGATCCATGCGTACTGACAAACAAACTGAAGCATCCAGAACCAACGGAGCCAAATCGCAAGGCCCGAAAACACCCGAAGGCAAAGCGAAGTCCGCCCAAAACGGCAATCGCCACAATCTCGCCGGCGGCCACATCGTCCTGCTCTCGAACGAGTCACCCGACCAGTTCAAAGCCTTCTCCTTCGGCTACCTCGATGCCTTCGCCCCGGCTAACTTCGTCGAGCGAGACCTCGTATTTCAGCTCATCGCCGCATCCTGG
Organism: Bryobacteraceae bacterium; assembly: GCA_963825845.1. GTDB lineage: Bacteria > Acidobacteriota > Terriglobia > Bryobacterales > Bryobacteraceae > DASQDN01. The sequence continues at coordinate 116,636 of CAWGVL010000020.1, forward strand.
CGCCTGGCTCGCATTAGCGCCATGGAATCCGCCATCATCGAGCTCGAAATGTGGCGTCAGGAAGAAACGCACGCCGAAACCTTCGACTATCTCGACTCCCACACGCGCCACGTCCTCACATTCCTCAATATGAACAACGAGGAGGACGGCATGCGCAAACTCCATCGCTACCAGACCGCCGCGCGCCGAGCCTACAACGCCGCCTTCAAACAACTCCAGGCCCTCCAAGGCGATCGCTTCAGCCGTCAGCCGTCCTCGCTGCCCGAGCCCGTCCTCGAAGATCTCGAAACCGAGCCGCAACCCGAGCAGGAATCATCGACCGGCGAAGTCAAAATCGTAGCCTTCACTCCCCGCGACATGAAATTACAAAGCGAACCCGAGACGCCATCGCAACGCCACGTCCAACCGAGCCGCGACTGTAAAGGAGCGCCCCCGCCACTCACCATGTGCGCATGACCCCGTAAACTTCAGAGAATTGGCAGCCGAATAATGCACTAACCACTCTTGAAAACCTCTATACGCGTTCTTCTGATGCCCGTGGTGTGCCTCTGCATACCCGCCCTTGGGGCAAACGTGACCCTGAATCCTGGCGACAACCTCCAGGCAGCGATCGATAGCGCCACCGCCGGTTCTGTCATTACCCTGAACGCCGGCACGTACAACCTGTCGCAGAAGGTTCTTATTAATAAGAGTCTGACTGTCCAGGGAGCCGGGGGAGCGCTGCCCAACGTCGTTGTGCCCAGCGGAGCGGTGGTTGCGGCCGAACTCGGCGCCAGCAACATCCGTCTCGAGCGGCTGCGAATTTCGGGAACGAACTGGGGAATCTACGCGGGGGATGGCACGGGAGCCGTCGCCTATAACGGAATCCAGATCGTCAACGTGACGGTCGGTACTACGCCATCGACCACCATTCCCGGACATGGCATCTTTGTCCGGAAAGTCACGAACGCAGTGGTTCAGAATTGCACCGTCGAAACCGCGCAGGTCAACGGTATTCTCATCGATGAAGGCAGCTCCAACGCGACGCTCACCGGCAACACGGTCGTAACCACCGTGGCCGAGGACTCGGCGATCAAAATCAGCGCAAGCGACGGCGCGCAGCTTATCGGCAACATCGTACAGAACACCGGCTCGGGAGCGCACGGCATTCTGCTGACAAACGCCAAAAATGCCATCATCGACGGCAATACCGTCAACTCGGCATTCGCGAACGGTATTCTCCTCGACAACAACAGCGACACCGCGACCGTCATCAACAACACCGTCAACGCCACGGTCGAGCAGCATGGCATTGCGGTCAAGAACAGCAACTCGGCCATCGTCGCCGGGAACAATATTCTCGGATCGGCTTTCCACGGGATCCTGCTCATCGGCTCCAGCTACAGCCGTGTCGAGCGGAACAGCGTCACCGGCCACAAGTACGACGGCATCACCGTCACAAAGGAGAACATGGGAAGCCAGCGGACCAGCATTGGTACCTATGTCGGCCGCAACTTCATCTCGTCACCCTGGTACGCGAATGGCGGCACAACCGGCACCGGTATCTGGATCAACTGGGAGAGCAGCGGCGCTCTGGTCTTCGGCAATCGCACCTCGGGCGCGCCCGAGAACGGCCTTACTATCTTCAATGCAAGCAAAGCCGAGTTCCGCGGCAACACCACCAGCGCGAACGGCGAAGGCGGCATCTTTATATATGGACCGGGCCGGCTCGTAAACGGCAGCAATCAGGAGTACACGAACGGAGCCCAACCCGCCAACGTATACCTGACCGGGAACTACGCGTTCGACCTCCCTCGCAACGCCGGAATCAACCTCCGGCAGGCGAGCAATGTCGCCGCGATCCGCAACTTCGTCAAAGGGCAGGGGCTCGCGACCCAGGCGGGCATGCTGCTGCAGAGCACGCAGAACAACTTCCTGTACGGCAATACCTTTCGCGATGTGAAGATCGGTGTCCAGGCCTTCAGCGATGTGACGTCGAACTCCTATTGCCGTAACCGGCACCTCAACGCGATCGAGCATCATGCCACAACGCCGGCAACGATTGCGTTCGATTGCAGCGACTATCTCGGCGGCAACTTCTGGTCGAATCACAACGGCATCGGGCCGTTCGAGGGCGTCATCTATACCCCGGCCGGGAACACCGGAGGCCCATACGTCGATCGATATCCTTTCCCCTCGGACAACGTGGGGGAAACGCCGGCCGTCTCGCAGGTGCTCCAGCCTGTCGCCGGCCGCTCTCTCGCCGCTGGATCTCAAAAGACGATCCAGTGGTTGTCGCGCGGATGCACCTATGTAGATCTGTCGGTGAACAACACACCGATTGTGTCCGACTATCCCGATGTTGGCTTCTACCAATGGACAGTGCCGAACGCCGTAGGCGCTGCCACCGTTCGAGTCGAGTGTAAGAACTCAGCCGCCACATCGTTCGGTGTCTCGGCGACGTCGGAGTCCTTCAACATCCGGAAAGCCGGCCTCGAGCTGCTTTCGCCGCACGGTCATCATCGCGTCACGGCAAATGGCTCGACCGTCGTGAGCTGGAAACGCGGAGCCGGCGTAGCCGACGCAGTCAATGTCCTGTATCGCGCTTCCTCCGGTGGCGCCTACACCACGCTCGCAAGCAACGTCACAGGTAATGCAGTCTCAGTTACAGCGCCAGCTACGCTTTCCCCTGACGCCGAGTTCGCGATTCAAAGCGCTTCCGATGCCGCAATGATGGATTCCACAGACGGCCAGATCGCCGCCATTACCGCGTCGCCGACTGCCTCGCTCGACGCGGTTACGCAGCGGGTCGGTCAGATGGGTGCGCTCCGCTGGACCTCGATGGCGGGATCTTTATATATAGACATCGCCGCGTTCGTGCCCGCGACGAACAGCTTCCAGACTGTCCTGTCCGACCTGCCCGATTTCGGGTCAGCCGTGTTGATGACTTCGGCCTCGCTGATAGGAACAAGTCGGTACCGGATCACGTTCAAAAATGACTCGGGTGCGTTGGGCAGCGTCGAAACGAGCGACTTTACGGCCACTGGTGTGACCAAGTTCGCGACCGCCGGAACCGTCTCGACACCTTCCGCCAGCGGCGTAGGAACAGTGTTCACAGCGACATTCTCCGGAACATCCGGCGGCGCGGACATCGAACGCGCAGCCATCCTTATTAACGCGAGTCTCCGTGCCGTGAATGGCTGCGAAGTGGAATACCAGCGCGCCACAAATACCCTGCGTTTGCGTGACAATCTTGCGCTTACGTGGATCGGTCCTGTAGCCGTCGGCTCCGGCAGTCTGGCAAACTCACAATGCACGGTGAACAGCGCGGCCAGCAGCCGGTCCTTCTCCGGCGCGACACTTACGCTGAATCTGAACATCGCGTTCAGCTCATCGTTCAACGGCGCAAAGACCATATATCTGAACGTGTCGGATACAGCCAACCTTGTCGATGGTTGGAAGGCCGCAGGCTCATATACCGTCGGAACAGCCGCGCCGGCGGTACCGGCCAACGTCTCGGTATCTCCGGCGAGCGGCAGCGGTACGACACAAACGTTCACCGCCGTCTACAGTGATGCAAATGGCGGAGGCGATATCGCGCTCGCGCATCTCCTCGTGAACGGAAGCGTGTCCGGCACGGCCGCGTGCTTTGTCGAATTCAATCGTCCCGGCAATACTCTTCGGTTAATGAACGATGCAGGAAATACGTGGCTTGGGCCGATCACCCCGGGATCCGGGTCGCTGTCGAACAGCCAGTGCTCGCTCACAGGGTCGGGCTCGGGTGGTTCCGTCTCCGGGAACAACCTGACCGTAACGTACGCAATTACATTCAAAACCAACTTCTCTGGCTCGAAGAACTTATACCTGCTCCCTATTGACAACGGCGGCCAGCCCGGATCATGGCAGTCAAAAGGAACCTGGACGGTCGGCGCGGCGGTTCCGTCGGGCCCTGCGGTGTCAACGTTCAGCCCACTGAGCGGCGCGGCTTCCTCGGGCACGTTTACGGCTACGTTCACACACAGCGGTGGCGCATCGCAGCATTACCTTGGCTACATCCTGCTGCTGCCAACGCCGAATGTCGTCAACTACACAGCGACTGGCTCATGTCTCATCGAGTACAACCGCATCAGCAACGGTGTTCGACTGATCGACAATGCAGGAACCGGGTGGCTGGGCGGACAATCGGGTATTCCGATCAGCCCATCGGCGGGCGCGCTGCAGAACGCGCAATGCTCGGTGAACGTAGCGCAGGTCGTGGCTAGCGTGAACGGCACGACAATGACGGTCAGTGCTCCTGTGACCTTCAAGAGCGGACTCGGCGGAGTACTCGGAACGTTCCTGCAATCCCTCGATGTCAACGGAGTCTGGACGGGCATGACGCAGTTCGGAAACTGGGTTGCGCCGGGGACGAATACGCGACCAGGGCCTATGGTGGCGGGGCTGTCGCCGTCGAGCGGGGCCGGGAAATCGGCCGTCTTAACCGTATCGGCCTCGCATCCCGGCGGTGCACTTGCACAACTCCAGATGGTTCACGTATTGGTCAGCGACCGGATTGTGGGTGGAACGCCTTGCCAGGTGGTGTATGTGCCGTCGGTGAATCTGATGAACCTGATCAATGACGCGGGCACGGACATGTCGGGCGCGTGGGTTGGTCCTGGCGGCGGTACGGTAGCGAACAGCCGATGCACTCTAACCGGAAGCAGCATGGTCCGGGCCACCTCGAACCAGGGCCAGACCGTCACCATCACGATTCCGATCTCCTTCAACGCCGCAACCTTCGCCGGCGCAAAGAAGATCTACGTAAACGCCTTCGACAACAGCGGACTGCTCAGTCATTGGGTACAAGGAGGAACGTGGACGGTGCAGTAGGTCAGGTCAGCGCCCGATTAGCGCCATCCGTAGCCAATCGCAACCATATAAGTGGAACAGTCGCAGCGGACGGCTGATGTACCGTCGCGGACCGACGGTGATTTTTTGCCCCGGAGCGGGAAGTTGCCGATATGCAATCAAGAAACGATCCCAAACCCGATCGTGGAGCTGGATATCGCATAGAGCCAAATCGGCTCGGTTAAGCGGCTCATTGGAAAGGATAGCGTGTTGAAATCGCTCCACAAGTTGCGTTGTCCACTCGTCCGAGAGTATTTGCGCTGCTACTGCATCCGGAGGCTTAATACCAAAAAGAACTATGGCAAGTCGGAGATTAACTGCCACTATTCTTTCGCAACCAATAGTACGGCAGCAATCGAGAAGAGACTGCCAGTCGATAAGTGCAGCTTTATACCTAACAAGTCGGGCGATATCGAAGATCCATTTCAAACTCGACCAACCGTGCACGGACGCGTGAATACATAAGCCGATCAGGGTATCTTCAAGGCCGAGAGTGGGGATCGCCTCATCCTGAAAGCAGACAGTTTGCCGGCGCTCCCATATCCCGGTCATCTCGATCGGAAAACGCCGGGCCGGAGCATTGAGCGCCCAATGCAATTCAAGTAACACATTGTCGGAGTCTCGAATGAACTGAATGTCTTTTTCACCCTGGAACCTGCCGGCGCCGGTGCTCGCGCGTCGAAAACCGAGCTGGGCTAGGGCGACCTCGGCCTGGCTCAGATCCTCATACCGGATAAGAACGTCGAGATCGGTAAACTGGCGGTTCGTAATCTGCTCGTATGCAAGAAGAGCAACCGCCGGCCCTTTCAGGACGCATAATTCGATATCGCACTTCCGCAGTGCGGCGAGCACCCCAGAAAGCGCGTGTATTAACTGAAAGTTGCGGCCGGCTTGAGCAAGGTAGGCAGTTTGGATTGTATTGACCACGCCTCTCGGGCACAGAGCGCATGTTTGATACAGCACACTGTAGGGGACCGATAAGGCCATGATCCAGCGTTGCGTCAATGACACCTTCCCAGCCGTCATGATCAATGCGAACTCCGCCGGCCGGCTCGGTTCCCAAGTCATGACGGCATAACGCGATTAATGCTTCGATGTCAGCGGTAGAAAAAGCCGGCATCGAGCCCATTTCCCAAATCCAACCTTTTGTTACCGCCTGCCGCCGTTCCCGCTCCCGTTCCCATTGCCCGTGCCGCCGTTCCCGTTCCCGGTGTTGCCATTCCCGTTATTGCCCGATTTGGCAGCGGCAGGCGTGGGCGCAAGAATCGAAACCACAGCTGGCAATAGAAGCGAACTGCCGAGGACTGTACGACGACTTACGGCTGCATTGGCGATGACAGCTGTCATATCAGACACATCGGTTGGCCGTTCCAGCAGATCGAGCGACTCGAGTTGCAGTAACGCCGCGAGGACGACTTCGTCGCCGCCGCTTACATTAAACTGCCGCTCAAACGCTTCAGTGATCGCTTCAACGTTCGCTGTCCCTGTGCATGCTTGCCAGATCCATGTCATCGTTGGGTTCAGGCGATGCACTTTCTTTTTGCGGCTATCATAGATAACACATTCACCAGAGAGTTCTTCACAAATCAGTTCAGTCGTTCGCGCTAAAGGATGTTTCGGTATTTGAATAGAAGACATTTAAGCACCTACCTTATAGCTCATATAGCTGGGCAAGTGTAGCATGCAATGTGATTCGAATCAATGCTTACAACTTAGGCTTTAACATATACGCTCTCAGATGTAGCGCCTACATCGGTTCACCAGAAAGTACTCACATCGTCATACGTTTGGAATCCCTTTGCCATGCACGCCCTCCCCCCGCGTTAACATCACTCCCATAGATGACGTAACGGTGATAGTGTCGTCAGAATCGATCAGCAACACACGTTTGTACGGTCAGCGGACTCTTCGCACCCGCAGCGATGCACACGGCTCTGCGTGGCTCACTACTAATTAGGGATATTCATTGAATGACTTGAGTGAATTGCACTTCGGTGACCGCAGTGCTGTTCCGCTACTACTGCTCTAATTCGTTCAACCACTGTAAGATTTGAACGGCCTCACCCCGCCTCCCAATAAATCCTTGCGTTTGCACACTTATCGTCTTAAGTATCGGAAGAACTATGGAGGGATGCCTTCGTATCGCAATCGAGTGTCGAACCAACTGCAGCATCGATTCGGCAGGTGTCAGGGATCGCGGCACCCACACCGCTCCGGGCTTATACTTCGCAAACGCAATAACGCGGGGCGCACAGGTCCACTTCCACTTCGATTCGGGTCGACGAATCGCGTTTCTCCGCCAATCACCCTTAAACTGATCGGCAATGTGAATGGATGAACACCTCCGTTCTCATCAAACACGGCGTACTCATCGGAGTAATACACCGCGCCTGCCTGAACCAGAGACCATACCAACGTGGATTTGCCTGCATGGCTAAACCCCGGTAGCACGACGGTGCAGTTCCGCCATGTAATGACGCCGGCGTGGATGAAAACCCGGGTTGTGGCATATTCTGCGACGCAGATATGCAGTTCCTTTTGCAGGATTCTCAATGCGGTTGACATCGGCTGCCATGGAAGTGCCCTCGCGGGCGAACATCGTCGCACCCGAAAGAGTTCATCCTGAGCGTCTGCCTCGAAAATAAACTTGTGCGGAGCATCCGCCGGACTAGCAGGTGTAGAGCCGAATGGCACATGAGCCGAAACGGCCGCTGCTTCGGCCGGTCGGCACTCAACTGCAAGACGCACTCCCAGGCACTCGACCGCAATTGTAAATGTCTCAGGTTGATACGTACTCATCTTCAGTGCTAACGGGGCAACTACGAGCGCCGCATAAGCCGAGTACGGAGTATTATTGCCAACCCGATTCCGGCAATAACGCCTCCTGTATTCGCGACAATGTCATAAATATCACAGCTACGCCCACTCACGAACGTTTGCACGAACTCCAACGCCACTCCGACGAGTTCGGTTACCACAATACAAAGAGCAGCAATCGGGAAGCGCACTCCCAAAGCAGGCAACAAAGCGAGAACTGCATAAGCACAGAAGTGAATGATCTTATCGCCTAGAGCAAGTTCGGAGAGCAGCCTCATGGGCGCACTGCTACCCGGTAGCAACTCACCGGTAGCGATAACCAGTAGCAGTACTGCCCATATCGTTAGTACTGTCGTCGCACTACGGTACCAGTGGAGAGATCGCGCAAGGTAATGCTTCATTGACTGTATGGCCCATAGCTCGTCAGCTCGTTCTGCTCCGAACAGAGTCATTCTAATGAGTATACGGTTCTGCGTGGCCCGAAGCGGATGCATTTCGCGCAGTTACTGGAGAGATGAGGCGATCTCACCAGTGTCATCGTGGCTTACGACAGATGCGTATCTCCGTGAGCCGTCGGTTTATAGACCTAGTATGCGTGAAGTACCGATTTTTTGCATACCCCTGTTTTGGCCTTGACAGCCTCCGGCGAACGCCTTAGTGTATGGAAGATACATTCATAACGTATGCGCCACTGTGTGGGACATGTCGTGCGGTAGCTATGTACTCACGAGCATCACAACCATCGTCGTATCAGGTGACGCATGTAAAATACAACACCTGTGCCACTGGGGACCTTGGGGCTGACTGGTACGAAACTGTGCACATAAGTACCAGTTTTCTTGACATCTAGGGGATGATGTCTCTACCATTCAATGACACGCGCCGAGTTGTTGTGCCTGTGCAGCGTCCGCGTAGCTATCGCACGTTGTACACGGCACGGTACGCGGCACAATATCAGATTGGCATTCGTATCGGCACCAGTTTCATGGACACGAACACTGAACAGTTGAGTTGGTATGCACTTCAGGTCGTAACAAAGAAAGAGAAATACGTTGCAAGCGCACTATCACAGAAGGGGTACGCGTGCTTTCTGCCGGTCTATACGAAACGGACCGTATGGTCTGACCGGAACAAAACGCTTTCCGTCCCACTGTTTTCCGGATACGTGTTCTCCCGATTTAACGTCGAGCGCCGTATGCCGATTCTTGTCACGCCTAACGTTCAACGCGTAGTCGGCAACGGGAACGTTCCGGTGGCAGTATCTGAGAGAGATCTCGAAGCCATCCGCGTTGCGCTCACGAATGGGCTGCCGATCGAGCCGTACGACAGTCTACAGAAGGGCGACGTCGTCCTCGTGACAAAAGGCCCGTTGGCCGGCATAGAAGGATCTTTCGTCCAGTACCGAGGCACGTCACGGTTGGTCCTCTCCGTCTCGTTAATCAATCGAGCTGTCGCGGTAGAGATGGATCGCCTGTGTGTTGAACCACTTCAAACGCGTACAATTACGAAGACAACACCTTAGCTGTCCAGCGTTCGTCGGCGCACTCCACTGCCGAGTGCACAGACGCATTGCAATTGCATTACACCCGCTCCAACCGCATCACAGCGTTAACCAAACCAGGCCGACGGGTTCATCCCTGAGGCATGTACATATTACCTTTGGCCTTCGACAATGAATCGGTTTGCTGATCGCGTGATGACTGACGAACTACTCTTCGGACGTTCTGAGCCGATGCAGCAGCTTCGGTCTCAGATCGACGGCATAGCCGAATGCGGTCTGCCGGTTTTGATAGAGGGTGAAAGTGGTACGGGAAAAGAAGTACTTGCGAGAGCCATTCACGCGCGATCGTCCCGGCATACGCGCGCGTTTGTCAAGATCAACTGTTCGGCCGCATTGTCTCTATCCGGTCTCGAGAGAAGTATATTCGGCGTGGCCTCAGAGCCCGATCGGGACGAGCCTGAGTTGTCGCGTTCGATCGATCCGCCAGCAGGCACTATTCTCTTCGATGACATAACGGCTCTCGATGTAAGCTCCCAGACTTCGGTCTTTGCTTTACTACAGGATCCGCGGCTGTCGGGAACCGGCCCGGGAGAGCAAATCCTATGCACCACAAAGACTTCGCTCAGATCAAAGCTCGAATCGGGGGCCTTCCGCGATGATCTGTACTACAGAATCAACGTGGTCAACCTGCGGCTTCCTCCGTTACGGCAACGGCGGGTCGACATACCGGGACTTGCGTACCACTTTCTAGCGCTATACGGGGATGTTTACCAACGCCAGTCCGAACCGTTCAGCTCGCGCCTTCTCGAGTTGTTTATGGGCGCACACTGGCCTGGCAATATTCGCGAGCTCGAGAATACGGTAAAGCACTACATTATTGTGGGTCGCGCCGAACCCATCATAGCCGACCTACAGAGGCAAGCGGTTGCACCGTTAATGCCGGATATGTCGGATGCTATTTCATTGAAGGATCTTAAGCGCAGCGCCGTTCGCGATTGCGAATATAAAGTGATTTTAACTAGCCTGACAAGGAATCACTGGAACCGGCGACGAACTGCGCGGGAACTCGACATAAGCTATCGGTCGTTGCTGTACACCATGGAACAACTCGGCCTTCCGAAGAAACGCGATCTTCCGAAGACGGAGGGTGGCAGGACAAGATCAGATTCGTAACATCCAAGCAACACGGTTTCCACGCCGTCGTGGTTACCGGGAGCGGAGAGGCAAGTGCGTGCCCTTCACTCCAGTCCTCGGCAAGGCGTCCTCGGTCGGACATTGCCGTTAGTTTCGTTTAGCAGCATCGCGAGTTGCAGTTGAGCAGCGCGCGTGCATAAACAGCATAACGCTGGTTTTCACGAAGGAGAGCGAAATGATTCGCATCGGAGTAATTGGCTACGGATATTGGGGACCAAACCTAGTTAGGAATTTTGCTGAAGCGCCCGACACTCAAGTAATCGCCGTGGCAGACATGCGAAGTGACCGTCTGCAATTGGTTACACGCCGCTATCCAGGTGTTGAAACGGTGACAGACTATCGCGATCTGTTAAATAATCCTGACGTCGATGCCGTCGCCATCTCCACACCAGTGTCTACGCACTTCCAGTTGGCGCTGGAGGCGCTACAAGCTGGCAAGCACGTTCTGGTGGAAAAGCCGATGACGGCCCACTCCGATGAGGCTCGCCGCCTCATTGACGAGGCTGCCAGACGCAAGTTGGTGCTGATGGTGGACCACACATTCGTTTACACCGGCGCCGTGCGGAAAATGCGCGAAATAATTAATGGTGACTCATTTGGGGATGTTTACTACTACGATTCCACTCGCGTCAACCTCGGCCTGTTTCAACACGATGTCAATGTTATCTGGGATTTGGCTGTCCATGATCTGTCGATCATGGATTACATCTTGCCAGAGGTACCGCTCGAGGTCTCAGCGACGGGTATTAGCCATGTCAACGGCATCGAAGACACTGCATATGTCAGTGTGTTCTACAGTGGGTCGATCATAGCGCATCTCAACGTCAACTGGTTATCGCCTGTGAAGATCCGGCGCACCCTGATCGGAGGCAGCAAGAGCATGATCGTGTACGACGACATCGAGAACAGCGAAAAGATCAAAGTCTATGACAAAGGTGTCGTCGTAAAGAACGGCCCCGAGTCTGTCTACAAGATGCTCGTCAGTTACCGGTCGGGTGATATGTCCGCGCCGAAGCTGGACGTAACTGAAGCATTGCAAGTGGAAGCCCAGCACTTCGCAGATTGTATACAGAATGGAACCACGCCCATTACTGACGGAGAGGTCGGCCTACGCGTGGTAAGCGTCTTAGAAGCGGCGACGAGATCCATCCGAGAGCGCGGTCGATCGGTCCGAGTGGAATCGTCCGTTCTGGCCCACGCTACGGTGGCATAGGGAAGGATACACAACGGCATGAATGTACCGTTCATGGACTTGAAGCTGCAATATGCGGCGATCAGAGATGAAATCCTTCCGGCAGTAGCGAAGGTTCTGGAGTCAGCGCAGTTTGTTTTAGGAAGTGAAGTTGCTGCCTTCGAAGAAGAGTTTGCGGCTTTCTGCAGCGCTGAACATGGTGTAGCCGTCAACACGGGGACCAGTGCTCTTCATCTGGCTTTGCTCGCAGCAGGTGTCGGACCAGGCGATGAAGTCATCACCATCCCATGCACGTTTGTGGCTACCGTCGCGGCAATTCGTTACACCGGGGCCACACCGGTGTTCGTAGATGTAGATCCAACGACGTATACCATGGATGTCAATAAGATCGAAGCGGCGATCACATCCAGAACAAAAGTCGTATTGCCGGTCCATCTATATGGGAATCCGTCCGATTTGGACCCAATCGTAGAAATCGCGCACCGCCACAACCTACTTGTCATCGAGGACGCTGCTCAAGCGCACGCGGCCGAGTATCGCGGACGCCGCTGCGGATCCATTGGAGATATGGGGTGCTTTAGTTTTTATCCTGGGAAGAACCTCGGCGCATACGGTGAAGGCGGCTTGGTCACCACCAACAATCCTGAATTCGCAAAAACGATCCGAATGTTACGTGATTGGGGAGCAGAGAAGAAATACGAGCACGTCCTGAAGGGTTTCAACTATCGTATGGAAGGGATTCAGGGCGCTATTCTTCGAGTGAAGCTGAAGTATCTTGAACAGTGGACGGAGGCCCGCCGTGCACATGCGGCCGCTTATGCTACAGTCCTTTCACAATCGGGTTTAACGTTGCCGACCGAGCGACTTGGTGATAGGCATGTTTATCACGTCTACGCTGTTCTTACCAACCGTCGGCGTGAACTCATTGAGTCGTTGGCGTCACAGAACGTGCAGACGGGCATTCACTATCCATTTCCCATACACCTTCTACCAGCTCATGCAGATCTGGGTTATCATGCAGGCGATTTCCCTGTTAGCGAGCAGGTTGCCGCCCAAGAGCTCTCGCTACCGATGTATCCAGAAATGACAGATGCGCACATAGAGGCTGTTGGAAAGGCAGTACTCGCCTTTACAGGGTCCTCTCAGGACAGTCTTGCATCTTTGACGGCGGCATCGTGAAATGTCCGCTGCCCACCCTTTCTTGTCTTTCCGACGCTGCACCCGGAGCAGCTAATAGAAACCCTCTGAAGTGTGTCCTACACTTTTAGCCTGAACGCCGGAGGCAAATACGTGTCAGAGTACGGTGCAGCCGCCAAAGCCGCTAGTAGCGAATCGGCTCCTATTAGCAACGGCACAACACAATCTCGATCGACTACCAGCAACGGTTATCCAAGGGGCAGATCGATAGGCGCATTGTGTCTTGACGACGCGGCCTTTGCACGGCTGCTTCGTTTGGAGCGGAAAAGGACTGATCGTTCAGGCAGGCGATTTATATTGATGCTCCTGGACCTCGGCCGGTTGCTGCAATACAGGGACAACACGAAGGCGTTTACTGACTTCACTGACACTCTGTCTGTGTCCACGAGGGAGACGGATGCAAAGGGCTGGTATAAGGATGGCTCAGTGTTCGGAGTCATCTTTACGGAAATCGGAGACGGCGACGCACACGCCATAACCAAGGTGCTTCTGAACAAGGTTACCGAAGCCCTATGGAACACGCTGCGTGTTGACGACCTAAACAACATACGCCTGTCATTTCATGTCTACCCCGAAGACAACCCCGGGTCCGGTGAAGGATACCCCCCTAATCTGACTCTATACCCAGATCAAACGCCGGAACAGGACCCGAAACGCAAGTCGCGCGCTGCAAAACGGGCCATAGACGTTCTAGGCAGCTTATTTGCGTTGGCTTTACTCTCTCCTTTATTTCTGGCGATTGCCCTAGCGATTAAGCTCACCTCACGCGGTCCGGTGCTGTTTCGGCAGAAACGGGTTGGTAGATACGGCGTCATGTTCACGTTTCTGAAGTTCCGATCCATGTACATCGCCAACGATGACAGTATCCACCAGGACTATGTCGCACGATTCATTTCCGGGAAGCATGACGCTGAGACAGCAGCGGGGCAGAACGGTGTCTTCAAGTTGAAAAATGACCCCCGCGTCACGCGTGTCGGCAAGCTGTTGCGAAGGTCAAGTCTCGATGAACTACCGCAACTGTTGAACGTCCTACACGGAGAAATGTCATTAGTTGGTCCTCGACCACCTCTCGCCTATGAGGTTGCGCGCTACGACACCTGGCATCGGCGCCGCTTGTTAGCGGTCAAACCCGGCATAACCGGTCTGTGGCAGGTCCGGGGGCGAAGCCGAGTCAGCTTCGATGAGATGGTTCGCCTCGACCTGAAATATGCGGAGACCTGGTCTGTGTGGCTCGACCTTAAGATCCTCTGGATGACGCCTTCCGCTGTTATTTCGGGCGATGGCGCGTACTAGCGTCAAGAAAGTCAAAGAATGGAAACCTACCTCTGTATTTCTCCAGATGTAAAGCTCGGGGCCAACGTCAAGTTGTCGAAGTTTATCAACTTATATGGTTGCGAGATCGGTGACGGCACCAAGATCGGCGCCTTTGTTGAGATCCAAAAGAATGCTACCGTTGGCAAGAACTGCAAAATTTCCAGCCATACGTTTGTTTGTGAAGGAGTGGCCATTGAGGACAACGTCTTCATCGGCCACGGCGTGATGTTCATTAACGATCTTTATCCGCGCGCCACTACGTCCAACGGGACGTTGCAAACCGAGCAGGACTGGAAGATCGAACCGACTGTCGTAAAGAGCGGCGCATCTATCGGATCCGGTGCTACGATTCTTGCGAGGGTCACCATCGGGGAGAATGCTATCGTAGGCGCCGGCAGTGTTGTGACGAAAGACGTTTCTCCTAACACAATCGTGGTGGGTAATCCGGCTCGCATGATCCGAGTCGTCGACCAAACGCAAACACAATCGATGTTGGTCGCGGAACCGTAAGTCACACATTCTTCTGTCCCCTTTTAATGTCTGACCTCAACTCACAGCATTCCATTGGCTCACTTGCCAAGCAAGTGACGGCTACCTTCGGGCGCTACCAGTCGCAGCCCGATCCTGCGTGGCAGGATGAGTTTGTTGCTTTTCTTGTCGAATCTAAATCACGGCCAGAGTTGATCGATCTATTCGCGCATTTCAGGTCTGGCGACAATGCGTTCGACGTCCTAATGCGTGGGGTTTTGATGCGCGCCGTCTGCAAGCGGGTTGGTAGCGCGTTACAGGTCGGATGCAATGTTGTGCTCAAGCACCCGGAAACCATGGAATTCGGTGATTCCGTCTTTATCGGAGCCCAAACGATGATCCAGGGACGCTTCGACGGTACCTGTAGAATTGGGAGCCATGTCTGGATTGGGCCACAAGCCTACTTCGACGCGCGCAATCTCGTTCTAGAGGATTATGTGGGCTGGGGCCCGGGTGCGAAGGTTCTTGGTTCTGTCCACACCGCTATACCGATGGAGGCGCCGATCATTACAACCGACTTGGTGATCAAGCCTGTGACGGTCGGCTTCGGTGCGGACATCGGGATGAACGCCAGCATCCTTCCTGGTGTGCACATCGGGCCTCATGCTATCGTCGGCGCCGGTGCGGTCGTCACGCGCGACGTCCCGGACTACGCTATAGTCGCCGGCGTGCCGGCGCGTGTCCTTCGGGACCGTAGGGACGCATAGGTTTCAACGGCTTAGGGACCACAACGTTGCGCAAGACAAGTTTATAGTCCGATCAACACAGGCAACACGCCTACTGCGGAAGAGTACAAGGTTACTGCAAGTTGTCCAAAATACAAAGTTCTTCTCAGGACAGGTCATGAAAAGCGTACTCATAACGGGCGGCGCAGGATTCATTGGAACACATTTGATGCTTCGATTGGCTCCTGAATGTCGCGTCACAATCATAGACAATTTTCATCGCGATGCGTTGCAATTCGTCGACGAGGCACGAAGATCCTCTGTGAACGTGATCACTTGTGACGTTCTCGACAACTCGCGGCTCGCTGCTTCGATGGAAGGAGTGGATTGCGTATTTCACCTCGCGGCAATTGCTGGCGTATCTAGTTACTATGCACAACCGGCTCGGACGCTTGAAGTCAACCTCCTGGGTACGATGAACGTCGTGAAAGCCGCAATCGCCGCAGGCGTTTCACGGCTGGTGTATCTATCTACCAGCGAGATTTATGGCAGCCATGCGGTACGGGTAACTGAGGACAGCCCCGCATCCGTCGGACCTGTCACCAACCCCCGCTGGGTATACGCGATCAGCAAACTCGCGGGAGAACAGGCCGTGATGCACCTGTGCGAGAGCGGTGGTGTGGCATACACTATCGTTCGGCCGTTCAATATATATGGGCCAAGGCAGGTAGGGGAAGGCGCTATCAGCAATTTCTGCTCGGCTGCAAGCGGCAACAAACCGTTAGTGGTGTATGGCGATGGGGCGGCTGTCCGAGCATGGTGCTACATATCGGATTTTATCGATGCGCTTGTTGCGGTAATGGAATCGGACAGTGGTCGTAACCGAGTATTCAATGTTGGAAATCCGGGTGCAGTAGAGAGCTCGATTGGGTTAGCACGACGCGTGTGCCGTATCGCGGGCGGAGGTGACATCGGATGGAAGAATCTAGACCGTGCTGATGTGGATGTCCGTCTGCCCGTTATTGATACAATTCGGTCCGCTGTAGGCTACGAGCCCAAGGTCGACCTCGATGAAGGAATCAGCAAAACGCTTGAATGGTTTCGTTCAAACCCTGTTCTTGCAAAGTCTACTGGAGGCGCTCGATGATCATCACGGTAATAGGTGGCGGAAAAATGGGCCTTCCGTTGGCCTGCAGGTTAACCACACGTGCAGACGCAGTTATAGTTTGTGATATCAATCAAGACGTCGTCGACAAGATTAATACCGGCGTATGCACAATCGAGGAACCCGGGCTCGCGACCCTGCTTACAGACGCGGTGACTCATGGTCGCCTCCGCGCAACCGTTTCGACGACGAAAGCGGTTTCCGCATCCGATGTCGTGGTAGTGATAGTTCCAGCTCTGCTCGACTCCCAGAACAGAGTCGATTTGTCGGCATTGGAATCCGTGGCGACCCAGATTGGAGAGGGATTGGTCCAGGAGTTCTGGTTTCCTTTGAGACGACAGTTCCGGTGGGCACTACGCGTAACCGGCTGCGTCCGCTGTTGGAAAGCTCGGGTCTCCGCGCTGGTATTGATTTCGATCTGGCATTCTCTCCGGAACGAGTAAAAAGCCTTCACGTACTCGCGCATCTGACTAACATACCCAAAATAGTGGGCGGTGTTAATGAACGCAGCGCAACTCGAGCCGAGGATTTCTACGCAACGTATCTAGGTAGTCCAGTCACGAATCTCGCCACACTCGAGGCGGCAGAGTTTGCGAAGCTGGCCGGCATGGTATATCGCGACGTTAACATTGCGATTGCAAATGAACTGGCCGCATACGCCGAATCCGTTGGCGTCGATTTTGCCGGCGTTCGCGAGGCTGCTAACACCGATGGTGAGGCAGCTCTTTTGATGCCGGGCCTCGGTGTTGGCGGACACTGCACACCCATCTACCCGTACTTTCTGATACACGATGCCGCCCGGATTGGCCAGCCAGCACGTATAGCTCAGCTCGCCCGTACGATTAACGATCAGCAGGTTGCCCGTACTCTTGACCGGCTTGAACGGCATTATGGGTCTATTCGTGGACAGCGAATCAACGTCCTTGGGGTCGCTTTCCGGCCCGGTGTGCGCGAGCATATCTGCTCTCCTGCCTTTCTATTGAAAATGGAACTCGAGCGCAGAGGCGTAGATGCTCAGTTTCACGATCCTCTGTATACCGTTGATGAAATTATGGCCCTTGGGCTGCCGCCTTGCGCCACAGTCAGTGCGGGAAATCCGGATATCCTGATCCTCAACACAGCACACTCGGAGTACCGAGACCTCAAAATAGCTGAATTAGCTGAAGGTGGTCTAAGTGCCATCGTCGACGGGAGAGGATTCTTCGATCGCGATGCCGTCGAGTCGCACGGCATCGCCTATTATGGTGTCGGGATAGCGTGCGGAAAACGGAATGCCGCCGATGCAATCTTTCCCGGCCGCCAACCTGCCGCCATTCGGGCAGTTGCTGCGGAGTGATCACATGAGTGTGAGCGGATTTACAGTACCCTCCGATCGCCGAAATGTATCGAAAAACATCCCGGTAAGTCGACCAGCTTTGGGATCCATTGAGGAAAGCGCTGTTGTCGAAGTGCTTAGGAGCGGTTGGATAGCGCAGGGGCCTAAAGTCTCTGACTTTGAGGGTAAGTTTGCAGAGTATGTGAATGCGGCACAGGCCATAGCTGTTTCCTCATGCACAACGGCTCTGCATCTAGCGCTTCTCGCGGGAGGTATCGGCCCTGGGGATGAGGTCCTGTGCCCTAGTTTGTCCTTTATCGCAACGGCCAATGCGATTGTTCACACCGGAGCGGTTCCGGTTTTTGTTGACGTCGACGAGTCGACCTACAACATGGACCCGAACTGTATTGAACCTGCGATCACACCTCGGACGAAGGCAATTGTGGCCGTGCATCAGATCGGGCTGCCTGCTGCCCTAGACGAGATCAATGACGTGGCTCGCCGACATAGGTTACTGGTGATCGAGGATGCCGCCTGTGCTATCGGAGCTGAGTACAAGAGCCGCCGCATTGGTCAGCCTCATACGTCGATGGCTTGCTTCAGCTTCCATCCTCGGAAGATCCTCACTACTGGCGAAGGTGGAATGATCACCACCGCCGACCCAACCTTAGCAGCGCGGCTGCGCAAGCTACGACAACACGCAATGACTCTGTCGGACGTTGCGCGGCACAGCTCCGCCAAGGTGATGATCGAGAGCTACGAAGAGGTTGGCTACAACTATCGAATGACCGACCTGCAAGCGGCAATTGGTCTAAGCCAGTTGATTCGCCTCGATGACATGCTTGCCCGAAGACGGCAACTGGCGCAACGCTATTCGGAACGCCTTTCCGCGCTCCCTTGGCTGCAGGTTCCTGTTGCACCCGCTCATCATCTCCACAATTTTCAGTCTTACGTGATCCGGCTAAACAGTGCAGCCCCGATCGGTCGCGATGAGTTCATGCAGCACTTACTCGATCACGGGATCTCCTCTCGTCGAGGTGTTATGGCAATTCACCGCGAAGCGCCCTATCACCAGGGAGGCATTTGGGAGACTCGGCTTCCTGTAACAAACCGCGTAACTGATTCGACGCTTATTCTACCTCTTTTCCACGACTTGACCGAAGATGATCAGGATTATGTGATTGAGTGCATTCAGGGCATTGCGAGTCAGGTTGCCAGAAGTAAGAGAATCTCACTAGGCTCTCTCTCGCAATCGGTTTAGATGCTCTTCAACGGTTAACGAATCGCGACCGATGTCATCCATACCTGTCGATACCCAAGTATTAGCACCTCTGACACCGCCACCCGAGGTTACCGAAAGGGTAGCGACTGCAGATAAAGACAGCTACGGCCAGATCCTGAAATCATCGGCGATGATTGGTGGCTCTTCGCTGATGAATATCGTCATCGGGATTATTCGCACCAAGGCAGTAGCTGTCATCCTCGGACCAACGGGTGTTGGTTTAGCAGGTCTGTACGGATCTATCGTTGACCTCGGAGTCAGCGTAGCCGGAATGGGTGTCAATAGCAGCGGCGTGCGTCAGATTGCAGAGGCAGTGGGAACGGCAGATAAAGACCGGATTGCCCGAACTGCTGCCGTCGTGCGGCGTACATCCGTTGTACTGGCAGTGCTTGGAGCCGTATTGCTACTTGCATTGTCCCGGCAGATGTCTGAGCTTACCTTTGGCAGTACTCAGTATGCCATTCCAGTATCTCTGTTATCACTGGCCGTGTTCTTTCGTTTGATCTCCAATGGCCAGAGCGCGTTATTGCAAGGGATGCGATGCATCTCTGATTTGGCCAGAATGAACGTGCTCGGCGCCGCCCTGGGTACTTGTACCACGATCGCCATCCTATATTTCTTCGGTGAGCGCGGTGTGGCGCCGTCCATAGTTGGAGTCGGTGCTACGCTGCTGATTGCATCGTGGTGGTATAGCCGTAAGATAGTGGTCCCGACTCTTTCCATCAATGCCTCGGAGACCGCGGCAGAAGCAGCCGCCCTTTTAAAACTTGGGTTCTCATTCATGGCAAGCGCTCTGATGATGATGGGGAGCGCTTATGCCGTCCGGCTCATTGTGTTTCACAAAGTGGGATCCGAAGCAACCGGGTTGTACCAATCTGCGTGGACGCTTGGCGGACTGTACATCGGCATTATTCTCCAGGCTATGGGGGCAGACTTCTATCCCCGTTTGACCGCGGCTGCCAAGGATAATGTTGCATGCAATCGCCTGGTCAACGAACAGGCGAGGGTGGGATTGTTGTTAGCGGGACCGGGGATAATAGCTACTCTCACATTTGCGCCGATAGTCATTGCACTGTTCTACAGTTCCAAATTCGGCGGCGCGGTCGACATCTTACGATGGATATGTCTTGGGGTAGCGCTGCGTGTCATCACATGGCCTATGGGCTTCATCATCATTGCCAAGGGCGAGCAGCTTCTGTTTTTTTGCAGCGAATTGGCCTGGACACTCGTTAATATCGGCCTTACGTGGCTATGTGTGAGTTATTTGGGGGTCGCGGGCGCCGGTGTCGCATTCTTTGGTTCTTATATCTTTCACGCATTCTTGATATACCCGATCGTGCGCCACCTTAGTCATTTTCGCTGGTCCGGCGAGAACCGGAAAACCGGCCTCTTATTCATCTCGTCCATCGCCGTTGTCTTTTGCGCGTTTGTTATGCTTCCGTTCCTGTTCGCGGTTGTATTAGGACTTCTCGCTGCACTCCTCACTGGTGTTTACTCAATTCGAGTTCTCCTCACGCTTTTGTGCTTCGATCAGATTCCTCGTCCCGTCGGCGAATTGCTCACTCGGTTTGGCTTTGCGCATGTCACCGCGGAACGGGCTCCCTAACTAAATGAAACTGTTGGTGTTTGCGCAGCATCTCGAGATAGGCGGAACTCAGGTAAGCAGCATCGAACTGGCCGCAGCACTCCGCGATGTTCACGGCTTTGATGTCGTTCTCTTTGCCGGTCCTGGCCCGATGACCAAACTGGTTGAAAAGAAGAACCTCCGCTTATTGCAAGCGCCCGAGGCGCGTTTCCACCCATCACCAGCACGCATCCGTGCTCTTTGTAGTGCTGTACGGGAAGAACGTCCGGATCTTGTTCATGTCTGGGATTGGTGGCAGTGCATCGATGCTTATTACGCACTGCATCTGCGATTACGCCTGCCAATGGTTGTAACAGATATGATGATGAGTCTGACTCGCATCCTGCCCAAGAGGTTGCCGACAACATTCGGGACACCGGAACTCGTTGATCAAGCGAAGGCAGCGGGGCGCACACGAGCGGAACTTCTGCTGCCGCCTGTCGACGTACATCAGAACGCCCCCCACGTCGTGGATTCGTCGTCCTTCCGTAATACATACGGTATTGAAGACAGCGACATCCTTTTAGTGACTGTGTCCCGGTTAAGTGATTGGATGAAGGCAGAAAGTCTTTTGCGCACCATTGATGCCGTCCGCACTCTAGGACGAGAATTGCCTCTACGCCTTGTGATTGTGGGCGACGGGACGGCTCGTGGCAAACTGCAGCAACTCGCCGACCAAGTAAACGCGGAGCTCCGGCGTAACGCAGTGGTATTGGCGGGACCGCTGATTGATCCGCGGCCGGCCTATGCCGCAGCCGATATTGTGGTCGGGATGGGCGGATCAGCCCTTCGTGGCATGTCATTCGGTAAGCCGGTCATCATCGTTGGCGAACAGACTTTCTCCGCGGTGCTGGATTCCACTACCGCTCCGTTTTTTTACTACAAGGGTATTTATGGTTTGGGTAGTGGAGGATCAAGTAATGCTCGTCTAGTAGCAGATATTCGCCGACTGGCCGAGAATCGCGACGAGCGTTTAGCTCTTGGCCACTTCGCACGAGGGTTCGTTGTGCGACATTTTGGCCTCGAAACCGTATCTGCCGAACTTGCAGCACTATGTCGGCGTACTGTGGCTGACAATTTACGATTCGCCGATGCTGCTGCCGATGGCCTCAGAACGGCAGCAGTTTATCTGCGAGAACGAAGGTTTTTGACTCCCTCGCGATCTCTATAACCTGCCCCATTGGAGTTGTCTGGCCCTAGTGTACAAACTTGTAGTCTGCTTCTGATATTCATGGCTTAGCAGTCATACACGCTGTTCATAGCTGAGCAGCGGCATGATCCAGACTCACAGCCACACGGCGCAAAGCGATCTTAGTTCATGGACACCACGGTGCAATCATCGCCGCCTGCTAACCGCATGAGCGGTACACACCTGAACGGAATGCGTGCAGCGATGATTACGTTCTCTCCTTTTTCCATCGGATCCACGACCGCGCCGGGCTGTGCAGGCGCTAATTGGCGCCGGACCGTAGGCCTCATATGCCTTGCCGAGGGTCAGACGCCCAGGCAGGAGAATGGCGACCAGAAGTATGTGTTGGACTCCTGCATTAAAACATGGCGGAAAGGCGAGGAGTAATAGGTCAGGCTTTTCACCGCCATGCGGGAGAGTGAAGCGCAGGAGTCTATCAGAATCTGGAGTTCGAATGCGTACTACCAAAGACATCGTTATTGACGTGCTCTACGAGAGCTTGACGGAGTTGAACGAACAACGTAGTAAGGACCAGCATCTTGCATGCTCCCCAGATACGTCGTTGGATGAGGGTGCGTTGGACTCGTTAAGCTTCGTGAACTTTGTCGCTCTCGTAGAGGAGAAGTGCGAGGAAGTGTTCGGCAAAACGATCGTTCTGTCCGAAGTGGCTGCAGCATCCGGATCGACGGACGCTTTTCGGAACGTTGGGTCCCTCGCAGATTGTATCAACCGTGTGCTACCGCAAAGCATGTCTGTAGCGAAGTAACTGTCAGGAATACGATTTTGCCTCGCTGGTGAAGCGATATGAGCGATATTAAGAACGGCCTGTTGATCTCGGACTTCAACATCGAGAATTTGGCGTCCTATCTCAGAAGCGCCACGGGCGGGCCTGAGGTCGCGTGCGAGGTTGCGCCGTACGGCCAGCTGATACAGACGCTGCTAGACCCGACGGCCTTCGTCTGCATATCATCGGTGGATTTCGCCATCGTATGGAGCCGGCCGGAATCGGTCCTTGCCAGCTTGAAAGGCGCGCTCACAGGTTTGTCAGTGGAGACGTCTACGATTCTGCGCGAAGTCGATGAGTATTGTGAAACGCTGCTGAAGGTTAAGGAGTGGGCGCACACGACCTTCGTAATAACCTGGGTCGTGCCCACGTTTCACCATGGTCACGGCATGTTGGATTTGGCTCCTGAACTAGGAGTTGCCCGCCTGCTGATGGAGGCAAACCTGCGGCTCCTTCAGAATCTGGATGGTCAGTTGAGCGTGATCCCGCTGAATGCGAGCAAGTGGATCGAGGTTGCAGGCGACAAGGCTTTCAATCCGCGGTTGTGGTACACGAGCAAGATACCGTTCGGTAACGATGTATTTAAGGCCGCTGCACGCGATATTAAGGCTGCACTTCGGGGACTTCAAGGCCGGACGCGGAAGCTGTTGATCGTCGACCTGGACGACACACTGTGGGGCGGAATCGTCGGAGATGTGGGATGGGAACAACTCACCCTCGGGGGTCACGATCCGGCTGGGGAGGCGTTCGTTGACTTCCAGCGCGAGCTTAAGGCCCTGACACGGCGCGGTATCATCCTGGCGATTGCCAGCAAGAATGAGGAAGGCGTTGCACTGGAGGCAATTCGACGGCACCCGGAGATGGTCCTTCGTGTGGACGATTTCGCCGGATGGCGTATCAACTGGACGGATAAGGCCCAGAACATCGCCGACCTCTGTTCCTCGCTGAATCTCGGCCTGGATGCGGCTGTGTTCATCGATGACAACCCGTTTGAACGGGAGCGTGTAAAGGATGCTCTGCCCGACGTGCTTGTGCCCGACTGGCCTAAGGACATACGGCTCTACCCAGACGCGCTGCGAACCCTGAACTGTTTCGACAAGCCTATCATCAGCGCCGAGGATCGCCATCGCTCCGAGATGTATACAACGGAACGCCAGCGGGCTGAACTCAAGACGAGCGTGAATTCGACGGACGAATGGCTAACCAAGCTTGAACTGACCGTCACGGTAGAAGCGCTGAACCCCGCGAATCTCTCGCGGATCGCACAACTGCTGAACAAGACCAACCAGATGAATCTCAGCACGAGACGGATGACCGAGGAAGAACTGTTAGGTTGGGCCAGTGCGGAAACGAACCGGGTGTGGGGATTCTACGTTTCAGATAGATTTGGCGACTCCGGGTTGACCGGTGTTCTTGGCGTGACTTCCGAAGGAAACCGGCTACAGATTGTCGACTTCATCCTCAGCTGCCGCGTGATGGGCCGCAGAATCGAGCAGACGATGTTGCACGTTGGCATCGAGTGGGCCAGGCGTAACGCCGCAGACCGCGTTGTGGCGCGCTATCGCGAGACGGCCAAAAACAAACCATGCCTCAGGTTCTTTGAAAGTTCGGAGCTTAGTCGTGAAGGTGACGATCGCTTTATTTGGGATTGCATGCGAACGTACCCGTGTCCTTCGGTAGTCCGGCTGACGGGAGACGTGAGTCGCGAGGCCCGGTTATGTCAATTGGTGTGAACAGCGGCGTGTTGGCATGAAGGTAATCATCGGCTTAAAGAATCGCGTTCTTCACCTTGTGGCGCACTTCGCGCCTGGCGCTATGTCGGTTCGAGTTTGGCTGCACCGATTGCGTGGGGTCAATATAGGGCGCAATGTGTGGATCGGATACGGACGTAGTCTCTCGAAACCTCACGTCCCGATCTCATTGCTATCGGCAATAACACGGTTATTAGCGTACGTGCGATGCTCATTGCGCACTTTCGCGAGCGAGAAGGTATCCGAATTCGAGGAGGACGTCTTCATCGGTCCCGGCGCCATTATCCTGCCGGGAGTCACTGTCGGCCGTGGCGCCGTGGTGACAGCCGGAAGTGTCGTGGCGGAGTCCGTGCCGCCCGCAACGATGGTGCAAGGGAACCCTGCGCGTCCGGTTGCATCCTGTGGCGCCGTGTTGCGGACGAAGGCGTCAGGCTCAGGCAATTTTACCGATCGCTGAGACCGCTCAGACGAAACCAGGATTCCAAGAGTGTGAGCTGCTGAAGATGGTACGTCAGGACGTCTACGTTCATCCTTCAACGACATGCCTGAAGCGGCCGGTGCTGGAGGCGTTGGAGTATGTAACACCTGTGCGCTTTAGGGATTGCCCATCGTTCTCCGATTGTCAGGAGGGAGACGTCCTCCTGAGCCTTTCCGGCGACGATCAGGTCCTCGATGAAATCAGCGCCAGACCCCTGCGGTGCTTTCATGTGAGCCGTAACGGCACCGTTCGGCCTGCAGCTACGAAAGATACAGTTCGATTCGCGGATACTCAAGACCTGGAACGACCGTTGCGCGGCCGATGTCTCTCGCACCGGCCGGGGCCGTTCCTCTCTGCCATTACGCCGAAGGTCGGCGATCGGATCCTGGCAAAGTACGGTGAGACGCCGGTATGGGTTGTTCGCCCGGGTGTTGGCCAGATCGTCTCGGTGCCGCTGCCGGATCTCCAGCAGAACGAAAAACCTTTCGACTATCTCAACGGCGGTCACTTTATCCAGTTATTGCCGCTGGTTCATTTCCTGCGAGAGGTCTCGGCCGGTTTGGGTTGGCAGACGCCGCCTTTGCGCGCTTGCTACATTCTTGATGATCCGAACCTTCGCTGGCCGTCGTACGGGTATGTGTCGTTCAAAAAACTCGTTTACGAGGCAAGGGAAGCCGGTTTCCACGTCGCATTCGCGACCGTACCTTTAGATACCTGGGGCTCACTGCCGCGGGCGGTCAGCCTGTTCAAGGACAATACGGCGCAAGTCTCGCTGCTGATTCATGGCAACGACCACACGCGCCACGAACTCGGCCAATCCCGGTCGCACGAGCGCTTTCTGGGATTGTTTGCGCGGGCTTTGTCCGGATCGAGAGATTTGAGCGGGTGACGGGACTGACGGTGGAACGCGTGATGGTGCCGCCTCACGAAGCGTTAGCAGATGCGGCTGTTGTGCCCATGTTGTCCTTCGGCATAGAAGGGGTGTCTTTGACGCTGTGGTCCTTGCGGGATTGGAACCCGCAACGCGAGTGGGCCTCCACCTATGGCATGGGTCTCGCAGAGATCACGGACGGAGGTTTCCCGGCGCTCGCACGCTCTGACCTCAACGAAGCCTCCGAAGGGCCAATCGTCATATCAGCATTTCTACGCAATCCAATCGTTCTATGCGGCCACCACACGACAGTTGCGAGCGGTCTCGACATCCTTACTCACACCGCCAGCATTATCAACTCAGTCGGCAATGTTCAGTGGTCCAGTGCCGGAGCTATCCTGCGCTCGAACTATCTGCATCGCCGTGATGACAGTACGCTGTCGGGTCAAGCCGTATTCGTGCTGCATAGACGTACCTATCCCGGACGGTATTCGTACCCTTGCCGTGGCGGGTCGAGAGGATACCGATCTAGCCTTCACGGCCGGAGGGAACTGGACATGTCAGACGCTAACCTCTGAGCGGGCGCAAATTGGAACCGCCAGTCCCTTTACGGTAGCGGCCGGCGATCGGGTGCGTCTCAGGTCTTCGGCCTTAGAAACCGTCGACTACCACCAGGTCGAGATGCCCAAGCCGTCGGCGTGGGCATTGTCTCGACGAGCCCTTTGCGAGATCCGGGATCGCTTAGTAGTGCTGAAACCCTGAACGCGCCTGGTGTCCGATAAACAACGACGGTCGGAATGGAGGCTCTGAATGACGACTACTATCATCGGAGGCGAAAAAAGGCTTGCCGCTGGCCTGCCGGTGCACGAATGGGCTCAGGACGGCGGCTGTGGTGTCTCAGGGAACGACGGTTCCTGACGCCATCGAGAGCAAGTCTGGCCGATCTGCGTAATGAGGCAGCGGTTGGATTTCAGTCAACGCGGTAGTTCACTGCACATGCATTCTCCAGCTGAAGTTGTAGCGAACGATCCTGCGGTGCCGCCGACCAGGTCCGGTCTAAATGCGAAGCGCGTGGCAATGATCGCGTTCTCGCCGTATCCATCCGACCCGCGACCCCGCCGCGCCGTGGATGCGCTGATTGACGCCGGGATGACGGTAGACCTGATCTGTCTCGCCGAGGATCAGGCGCAGAGACGGGAGAAACAGGACGCGCTCGATGTCACGCGCCTGCCGATTACTCACCGGCGCGGAGGCGGGCTGTCCTATCTTTATCAATACTCGGCATTTCTTTCCCTGTCGGCGGGCATTCTGGCTGCAAGGTCACTGAAGCGCCGCTACAACGTTGTTTACGTACACAATATGCCGGATTTCCTGGTGTTCAGCGCGCTCGTGCCGAAGCTGCTGGGCGCCAGGTGATTCTCGACATGCACGACCCCATGCCGGAACTGATGACCACCATCTTCAACCTTCACGAAAATACGGTGGGTGTCCGCGTCCTGCGGTTCGTCGAGAAATGGAGCATGGCATATGCCAACGCGATAATCACGGTCAACACCTCGTGCAAGCGGATCTTCGCCGAGCGCAGCTGCCCGCCTGAAAAAATCCGGGTGGTCATGAACTCGCCGGACGAGGAGATCTTTCCCCTTCGCGGCGTCTCGGTTCACAATCCGGATGGCGTGACTCCAAAGCAGCTGGTGCTGCTGTATCACGGATCCCTTGTGGAACGGAACGGATTGGACCTGGCTGTCGATGCGGTCTCGAAATCCGGCAGATGATCCCCGGAGTGGAGCTGAGGATCTGCGGACGGAGCACTCCTTTCCTCGAGCGGGTGATGGATGAGGTCCGGACGAAGGGGCTCCAGGATTCCGTTCATTATCTCGGACCGAAACGCCTCGAGGAGGTGGTCCGGGAGATAGAGGCCTGTGATGTCGGACTCATCCCAAATCACCGCAACGCGTTTCGCGATAAATACTCCGACGCGCATCTTCGAGTGCCTGGCGCTCGGAAAACCGGTGATCGCTCCGCGAATGCCGGGATCCAGGACTACTTCAGCCCGGAGGCGCTTCTCTTTGAAGCGGGCGACTCGGATGACCTTGCTCGGGTTATCGAGCACGTCTACCGTCATCCCGAACATGCCCGAGCTGTCGTGCAGCATGGGCAGCAGGTCTATCTGGCTCGATACGTGGCGGCGCGAAAGAGAGACGCTCGTGAACACAGTCAGCGACGTCCTGGCAAAAGCAGCTACGGTTTGGACCTCGAAGGAAACAGCACAATGATCGGCGTCGTGTCGGCCCCTACGGATCTGGCAGTGATCCAGTGAATTCTCGAGCTGTTCAAGACCCCGTGGGAAGTTTACGACTCCGGCCGGCCCTACGACGTCGTGCTCTGCGCCGGTGATGTTCATGTGCCGCCCGATGCAGCGAAAGTCATCATCGTTTACAGCGGCCGGCAGGCAGCCAGTGTTCCGGTGCAGGGAAACGGCCGGATGCTCTCTATCGCGGTCAAAGCATTCCCGTGTATGGTGAGTGTGCCGTTTTTGCGGACCATGAACCTGCGCTGCTCATCGACGCAGGAGTCGGGCAAAGCGGCGGGTTACAAAGAGAATCCCGGCGGCACTGTGATCGCCCGAATCGGTTACGACCTGTTTCCGGAGGTGCGGTTTCTTCTTGATGAAGGGCAGCCGGTCGCGAATGCCGGAATCCCCACGCTGGAACTACATATCGCGGTGCTGCGCGATCTGATCGTTGAGAACTGGCGTTTCCCTGGTAGAATCCGCCAGCGCCTGCAGGTTACCGGTTCATCGCTTGCCTGACCACGAGTAACACCGTTTCTTCGCCTGCATCGCTTCGATGACACGAGCGTCGGGTTCCTGTATCGCGCGATCTTCGGATCCGTCGTCGAAGTCGCGCGCCGGAGGACAGGTGTCGTCAACTGCTCGCGAATTGGGGCGCTGCATTGAAGCTTCCATTTGTGTATCTCGGCTGGGCGAGGGACTTCTGGAAGGACTTTGAGCACTATCCGGCACTGGAAGCGGGGCTGCCATCAACCTTCTTTGTCATTCCGTTCCAGGGCAAACCCGGCCGGGGAGTGAATGGCGGTTCGGCGCCTCGGGAACGAGCTTCCGGCTACGGCGTCGCCGATATCAAAGACAGCATCGACAGTCTCAGCGAAGCCGGGTGCGAGATCGGACTGCACGGAATCGATGCATGGTGTGACGGCACGAAAGCCCGTGAGGAGATGGAGCAGCTTCAGCGCTTCGCGCCATTCGAAACCCGTGGGGTGCGGATGCACTGGCTGTATTTTGAGCAGCAGTCACCCGATGTTCTCGATAGGGCCGGAGCCGATTATGATTCGACCGTCGGCTATAACGAAGCGATCGGATACCGGACGGGAACGGCGCAGGCTTACAAGCCTCTCAAAGCCCGGCGGCTGCTCGAGCTACCTCTAATCATCATGGATACGGCGCTGTTCTTTCCCAAGCGGCAGGACCTGTCAGCCAAAGCGGCGCGCCGTCAGGTGCAGGCCATTTTGGAACATGCTGCCGCATCGGGAGGCTGCATCACTGTAAACTGGCACCGACCGAAGCATCTCGCCGGAGCGAAACTGGGGGGGTTCTACACGCATTTGATACAGGAACTGAAAATGCGCGGGGCTTGGTTTGCGACAGCGTCCGAGGCAGTCGCCTGGTTCAGAAAACGGCGCTCCGCTGTGTTTTCGTCTAAAACGGTAGAACTAATCGCCGGGGAATACAGCGGCACGCCTGAGCTGCAGTTACGCGTGCATTCCGTAGTGGGGCGGTGTCAGGACACGCTCATTCCCGCCGGTAGTTTCGTGAGCCGGGTATGTACTAGCGGGACAACAGTCCCTCTGAGAACAGCATGATCAAGATTTGTGAAAAGGACATAGCCATCCAAGGGCGTATGCTCCGCACGGCCCGTATTGATGGAGAGAAGTACACCTTCCCTGAAGATCCGGAAACGTTCATTGCGGCACTGCGGACGTGCGGCTCGCGAGTGGACTTGTTCACGTTTCTGCAAAGGCCGCCTGAGACCTCGCCAAAGTACGTTTATCCGATGCAATGGGACAACCTTGCGGTCCTGCCGATTTCGACATACGACCACTGGTGGACTAAGCAGATCCCGTCAATCGGGAGGAACCGGGCCCGGCAGGCCGAGAAGAAGGGTGTGATCGTCCGCGAAGTGCCGTTCGATGAAGCACTGCTTCGTGGAATCGTTGAGATCCACAACGAGACTCCGGTGCGGCAGGGAAGGCGGTTTCCCCACTATGGAATGGACATCGAGGGAGCACGCCGGTATGCCGGAACCTTTCTCAACCGCAGCTTCTTCATCGGCGCGCTGTTTGAAGACAAACTCATCGGCTTCGTCAAGCTGACGATCGACGACAGCCGGACTCACGCGTGTGCCGTGAACATCCTGGCCATGCTGCGGTACCGCGACAAGGCACCCACGAACGCGATGATCGCGCAGGCGGTGAGGTCCTGTGCCGATCGGGGCTTGTCTTACCTGGTTTACGAGCACTTCACTTATGGCAAGAAAAAGGGCGACAGTCTCAGCCACTTCAAGGAAGTAAACGGGTTCCGGCAAATGGACCTCCCCGCTATTACGTGCCATTGACGCCACTCGGCGCGGCCGCGCTGAATTTGGGGCTGCACCGCCGGCTGGTCGAGTATTTGCCGGAACAGATCATGGCGAAAGTTCGCGAATACAGAAGCTGGTGGTACGACACGCGGTTCCATACGGCGGCAGAGACTTCTGCCAGGGACTGAAAATGCCTGGTCTGGTTGGACTGATAACCGAAATGCCTGAGCCGCAGGCTCGCGAGCAGTTGGCGCGGATGGTCCAAGCGATTCACCACGAGCCGTTCTATACATGCGGCACGTGGGCTGATCGGTCGATGGGCGTTTACCTCGGCTGGGTGGCGCGCCAAGGCTCATTCTCGGAAGCCATGCCAGTGCACAACGAGCGGCACGATATCACGCTCGTCTTTTCCGGCGAGGATTACCCCGAACCGGGAATAGCGCAGGAGCTGCGGCAGCGCGGTCACGACTTTCCGCCGGATGGTCCAGCATACCTCGTCCACTTATACGAGGATGACCCGGCGTTCTACAGTCGACTGAATGGAATGTTTCATGGGGTGATTGTGGACCGCAATCGTGGAACCGCAACTCTGTTCATCGATCGGTACGGCATGCAGCGGGTCTACTTCTACAAGTCACGAGAGGCATTCTATTTCGCCGCGGAGGCGAAAGCGATACTTGCTGTTTGTGCGGAGACTCGAGCCGTCAACGCAGGCAGCCTTGGGGAGTTCATTTCGTTCGGATGCACCCTGCAGAACCGAAGCCTGTTTGAAAAGGTTCATCTGCTTCCGCCTGCTTCCGCCTGGGTTTTTCGTCGTGGCTCGCTCGAGCAGCAGCAGACATACTTCGATCCCCAGACCTGGGAACAGCAGGAACCGCTTGACGCCGAAGCCTACTATCGCGAGATGCGCGACGTGATCTCGCACGTTCTTCCACGGTATGTCAATGGGGGAGAACCGGTAGCCATTGCACTCACGGGCGGACTGGACACACGCGTGATCATGGCATGGAGCAAGGCTCGGTCAGGATCGCTCCCCTGCTACACATTCGGGGGCACGACGCGAGAGAGCCATGATGTACGTATCAGCCGCCAGGTGGCCAGCGTCTGCAACCAGAAGCACGAGGTGATCACCGTCGGCGAGGAATTCCTGTCGCGCTTCGATCACTATGCCGAGCGGACCGCATTCCTCTCCGAAGGCTGCGTAACTGTTGCGAATTCACCCGACCTATACGTCAGCGAACGCGCGCGAGAGATCGCACCAGCCAAGATCGTGGGCACCTGGGGCAGCGAGCTATTGAGGCAGGCTACGACCTTCAAACCCGTGCAGCCCGAGGCAGGCCTGTATCGGCCGGAGCTGCTGAAAGATATCGCCAACGCGGAGAGCTCATACGCCAGCGCACGCCAAGCCCATCCGGTGACATTTGCCGCGTTTCGACAGACGCCGTGGGCGCAATATGGAATTGAGGCGCTTGAGCAGACGCAAGTTGCTATCCGGCCACCATTTCTGGCGAACGATTTTGTACGCACGGTGTACAGAGCTCCGGCGCCTGAACACGCCGACATCCGCGCGCGCCTGATCATGGAAGGCAATCCGGCGCTGGCTTCGATTCCTTCCGATCGCGGAGTCAGGGCCGACTCGAACGGCATTGCAGCCACCGCAGGCCGGATTTTACGGGAACTGTCGTTCAAGTGCGAGTACGCATTCGATATGGGGATGCCTCAGTGGCTGGCCCGCGCCGATCACGCGTTGTCTCCCCTGAAGATTGAAACGGTTTTCCGTGGAAGGCACAAATTCCTTCACTTTCGGACCTGGTACCGCGACGGGTTGTCGGATTATGTCAGGCAGATCCTGCTTGATCCAATGACCCTTTCGCGCCCATTCCTGCAACGGGAAAAGGTTGAAGCCGTGGTCAGTTCGCATACGACGGGACGCGAGAATCACACGACCACGATTCATAGTCTGCTGACGCTTGAACTCGTGCACCGGCAGTTCGCCGATTCCTAAATGCCGAGCCAGATTGCATTGCTGGTCTTCGTTGCCGGCATAGTAGCGCTGTTCATACTCGAGCGCCGGGATAATAAGCAGCGGACCAGCCTTGCGTTGTGGCTTCCGGCTGTGTACTTCTTTATTGTTGCGTCCCGGCCCGTGTCGGCGTGGTTTGGTGGTCGGATCGCGAGCGCGCAGGACCTTCAGGATGGCAGCCCGCTCGATGCAGCTGTCTATGCGGTGCTCTATGCCCTTGCGGCCGTCGTTCTCGTTCAGAGACGGGCCCGAGTAATAAAGCTGTTACGGCACAGTTGGCCCATTCTGCTTTTCTGTTTGTATTGCTTGATCAGCCTGATCTGGTCCGATTACCCTTTGGTTGCATTGAAGCGGTGGGTCAAACTGCTGGGCGACCTGATGATCGCGCTCATCGTTCTCTCGGACTCGAATCCGGTTCACGCTCTGAAACGGCTGCTGGCGTGGACGGGATTTGTGCTCTTGCCTGTTTCCGTCCTGTTCATCAAGTATTACCCACACCTTGGCAAGGACTACGATGCGTGGACCGGAGCGCAGTACTTTCAGGGGATCAGCTATAACAAGAATGGCCTGGGCGCCATCTGCCTGTACTGGGGTGTAGGGTGGGTGTGGCTTCTGACCAATACACTGACGGAATGGCCGCGGCGGCGCAGGCCTGCGCTCATTGCCGCTGCGGTTCTAGCAATGTCCGTGTGGCTGCTGTCGAAGTCAAGTTCCGCGACGTCCCTGAGTTGTTTCGTTATGGGAACGATCTTGATCGTTATGGCACGGAGCCGCGCAATGTCCCGCATGCCGGCACTTATCCATTGCGCTGCCTTTGCGATGATCGGAGTCGCCTTTGGAGCTCTGTTCCTGGATAGGAGTGCCCTGGGATTACTTCAGAGAGACTCGACACTGACCGGGCGGACTGAGCTGTGGGACGCGATATTCAAAATCCCAGTCAACCCGATCGTCGGCGCCGGATACGAAAGCTTCTGGACGGGGTGGCGAATCGAAGCACTCTGGAAGATATACTGGTGGCGGCCCACACAGGCGCACAACGGTTTTATAGAGATCTTCATCAATCTCGGGTCGGTTGGCTTGGCGCTAGTTGCACTGATGCTGTTTATCGCGTATTTGAGAGCGATAAAGGCAATCCGCCGCCGGGAAGCGTGGGGCGGACTTCTTCTCGCATATTCAGTCATCATCATTCCGTACAACTTCACCGAGGCTACGATCAGGGTTCAAAACCTGCCGTGGCTTTTCGTGCTGCTGGCGCTCGTCGGTATTCCGGCCGTCCGTGCTCGACGGCAGGTTGTGGCGGCAGATGTGAGTGGTCTGCGAACGCGCAGCGTCGATGGGGGATGGAGCCAACGCAGATTCCGCGAGATCGTTGAGGAGAGCGTTCCATGACCACTTCGACGACGCTCACCAGTGAACTTTCGACTGCCCGATCGAAAAGCACAGGCGTGCCTGTGAGCCTGTTGACCGGCGGTTTTGACCTGCCCTATGCGTATGGTCTGTCGATGGCTCTGGCAGGCCATGGCGTGCGCCTACAAGTGATTGGCAGTGATGAAGTGGACAGTCCGGAGATGCACTCGAATGATGGAATTGAGTTTCTGAACTGGCAGAAGGGGTGGCGGCATGACGTCAGTGTCCTTCACAAGATCACCCGGCTGCTCGGCTTCTACCTCAGGCTGGCAATGTATGCGACTCGTACGAAATCCCGCATCTTCCACATCCTCTGGAACAACAAGTTCGTGTATTTCGACCGTACCGTCCTCATGGTGTATTTTCGGATGCTTGGAAAACGCATTACGCTGACAGCCCATAACGTCAACACGGCAAAACGGGACCGCAGGGACTCGTGGCTGAACCGGCTCACACTGAAGGTGCAGTACCGCTTGGCCGACCGCATTTTCGTACATACGAAAAAGATGCGGACCGACCTGATTCTCGAGTTCGGCGTCCGTCCGGAATCCGTCACCGTCATCCCCTTCGGCATCAACAATGCGGCTGTACACAGTCCGCTCACTCCGGCGGAAGCAAAGCGCAAGCTCGGCATCAGGGAATCCGAGCGCACGGTCCTGTTCTTCGGGCGCATCCAGCCCTACAAAGGCCTGGAGTACCTCATCGAAGCATTCGAGTTGCTGTCGTCCGAGTGCGCGGCCGTACCGACTGATCATCGCCGGCGAGCCGAAGAAAGAGCATGAGCAGTACTGGCTCGGAATGCGGAGACGCATTGAAAACGGTCCGACTCGCGACAAGGTACTGCAGCAATTACGTATATCCCGACGACGAAACAGAGGTCTATTTCAAGGCCGCCGACGCGCTTGTCCTTCCGTACACGGACATTTATCAGAGTGGGGTCCTGTCCCTGGGCTATAGCTTCGGGCTGCCCACGATCGCCACGGAGGTAGGCTCGTTTCGCGAAGAGATCATCGAAGGCGAAACAGGACTGATCTGCAGGCCTGCCGATCCGGCGGACTTGGCGCAGGCAATCGAGCGGTACTTCTCCTCCTCGATGTATGCGGACCTGACCGCCTGCCGCACCAAATTGAGGTTTACGCTTTGCAACGGTATTCGTGGGATCTCGTCGCCGATATCACCATACGCGCGTACCAAGAAATACAGCGTTGACCCGCCACCTGGAGGAGATTTGGTGAACCCACTCGTGTCGATTCTGATTCCGCCTTCAATGCGGAAGCCTGGATTGCGGAAACGCTGCGGTCTGCAGTCGCGCAGACCTGGGACAGCAAGGAAATAATCGTCGATTGATGATGGATCGACCGACCAGACTGCGGCTGTCGCGAGAGCTTTTGAACGGCACGGGGTTCGTGTGTTCACACAGCCAAACGCAGGGGCTGCGGCGGCGCGGAACGAAGCCTATCGCCGGAGCGAGGGAGACTACATTCAGTGGCTCGATGCGGACGATCTCCTGGCGCCGGACAAGATCGCGCTCCAGATGCACGCGCGCGGCGGCCCCCGAACCCTGCTTTCCTCGGAGTGGGGAGAGTTCCTGTATCGCTACTATCGTGCGACCTTTGTTCCGACAGAGTTGTGGTGCAACCTGAGCCCCACCGAGTGGCTTGCAACAAAACTCGCTCATAACCGGCACATGCAGACGGCAACCTGGCTGGTCAGCCGCGAGTTGACCGATGCGGCCGGACCCTGGAACACGGCCCTGTTGGGCGACGACGACGGGGAATACTTCTGCCGGGTGTTGATGGCGAGCGACGGCGTACGTTTCGTCCCGGGCTCAAGGGTCTACTACCGCGCGTCCGGAAATACGAGCCTGAGCTATATCGGAAGCTCAGAGCGAAAGATTCGTGCTCACTGGCACTCCATGCGGCTCCACATCGACTACATCCGGTCGCTGGAAGACAGCGATATGGTCAAGGCCGCCTGCGTCAAATACCTGAATAACTGGCTGATTCACTTCTATCCCGAATACCCGGAGATCGTCGCCGACGCCGGGCGCCTGGCAAGATCTTTCGGCGGCAGCCTGGAGACGCCTTCCCTGTCCTGGAAGTACGCGTGGGTCAAAGCGCTGTTCGGGTGGAGTGCGGCGAAACGTTTTCAGATGACGGCTCGAGGCGTGAGATGGTCAGTGCAGAGATCGTGGGACCGCACCTTGTATGACCTCGAAAGCAACCGGTCGTTCAGAACCCCTCAACTCGTTAGTAAGGGCATCCACAATTCGTAAAGAGAAAGGCGTGTTTCCATGGTGATCACTCGAACACCACTGCGTATCTCCTTTTTTGGAGGCGGCACTGACTACCCGATCTGGTATCGCGAGCACGGCGGGTCTGTGCTTGCAACGACGATCGACAAATGCTGCTACATAAGCTGTCGGCGTTTGCCGCCCTTTTTCGAGTACCACAGCCGGGTTTCGTATTCGAAGGTGGAGAACGTACTTCGACAACGATGCCATAGAGCATCCATCGGTTCGAGGCTGCCTCCAATACCTCGAGATGAGCGAAGGTCTCGAGATCCATCATATTGCCGACCTTCCGGCCCGCGCCGGGTTGGGTACCAGCTCCGCCTTCACGGTCGGACTGCTTCTGGCCTTGTATGCACTCAAAGGGCAGATACGAGACAAGCAGACGCTCGCGAACGACGCCATCTTTGTCGAACAAACTCTCTTGAACGAGGCCGTCGGGGCCCAGGATCAGGTGAGTGCTGCCTATGGAGGCTTCAACCGCATCAACTTCAACACTGACGGAACCATCGACGTCAGCCGGATGCCGATCGACC
This sequence comes from Bryobacteraceae bacterium, assembly GCA_963825845.1. Lineage (GTDB taxonomy): Bacteria > Acidobacteriota > Terriglobia > Bryobacterales > Bryobacteraceae > DASQDN01. The sequence goes on from CAWGVL010000020.1 coordinate 153,223, forward strand.
ATAGCCGGTTGAGGGCCCTCGAGGCCCATCTCGCGCTGTACTTCACCGGGTTTGCACGGACAGCATCGGAGATCGCGCAGGAGCAAATTCGGCTGACACCGCACCGGCATAAAGAATTGCAAACCATGGAGGAGATGGTTTACGAAGGCGAATCAATCCTCGCAAATCCACAGCGCTCGCTCGATGAGTTCGGCGGTCTTCTACACGAGAGCTGGAAGCTCAAGAGGAGCCTGACAAACAAGATCACGAGCGCCAGCATTGACGACATCTATGCAGCTGGGCTGAGCGCGGGCGCGATCGGCGGCAAGCTACTCGGCGCGGGAGGTGGAGGATTCATGCTGTTCTTTGTGCCGCCGGAGCGCCGGGCAGCGCTGCGGTCCCGCCTTAAAGAGCTGATGTGTATTCCTTTCCACTTCTCCACGAGGGGCAGCGACGTGGTCGTTTACGAGCCGGATGAGTTGTATGACCAGTCACTTGTGAACGAAAGATCCTATGTTTATGCGCAACACGCCTGACGTGATTGTTCTCTGTGGCGGCGCCGGTCTTAGGCTTCGGAGTGTCACTGGGAATAGTCCTAAGGCGATGGCGACTGTGTCTGGCCGCCCGTTCATGGAGTTGTTGCTTCGCCAGCTCGAGCGGAATGACTTCCGGCGGGTGATCCTGGCCGTTGGATATCAGAAGGAGATGATCAAATCGTTCTTCGGAGAACGATTTGGAAACCTGGAACTTATTTATTCCGATGAATCACAGCCGCTCGGGACCGGCGGCGCCTTGCGGAATGCTGCCCCACTACTCACGTCCGAGGAAGTACTGGTTATGAATGGTGACAGTTACACAGGCGCCGATCTCATGCAATTCGTCAGGCATCATCGGGAAGTGCAAGCGGATCTTTCCATGCTCGTTGTGCCAGCCGACGGTCGAAGCGATTGCGGAACCGTGCTTGTTGGTCCCGGCGGAAAAGTATTGCTGTTCGGAGAAAAGACGACTTTGGACGGCGCCCGCTATATTAATGCCGGCATTTATGTGCTGTCGCGGCAAACCATCGACCAATTACCCGAGCGCGTTCAAATCTCGCTTGAGCATGAAATATTCCCGCGGTGGTTAGAGGACGGCGTTCCCCTTGAGGCGTTCATTCATCAGGGCCGATGTTTAGATATCGGCACGCCCGACCGGTACCACAATTCGCAGGAATTGTTGCGGGACGCCGAAGCAGTATCAAAATCAACGACGACTGGAGTTCAACAATGAAAGTCATGATTACAGGAGCCGCCGGCTTTATTGGTGGAACTTTAGCCGAGTATTGTTCCGCGGCCGGTTGCTCCGTGCTAGGCCTGGGCATCAGCGACCCTGCGGCAGCCATGTCTTGGTCCTTTGAGCATTGTGACGTTCGAGATGCCGAACGTTTGGGCAGATTGATTTCAAGCTTTAAGCCGGACCGCATTTTCCATTTGGCTGCTCAGAGTTATCCGACCGTATCGCTTTCCAAACCACGCGAGACTATGGAGATCAACGCGGGTGGAACCATAAATGTCTTTGAGTGTGTGCGTGCGGCTGGGATTATGCCCGTCGTCGTAGTCGCATGTTCCAGTGCCGAGTACGGGCCCGTTGCTAGTTCTGATCTTCCGGTCAGGGAAGATCATCCGCTTCGGCCATTGCATCCATACGGCGTTAGCAAAGTCGCTCAGGATCTGCTCGCAGCTCAGTATTTTGCGAACTACTCTATTCCGGCCGTAAGGATTCGTATTTTCAACACAACAGGCGTAGGTAAAACGGGAGATGTCTGCTCGGACCTCACGATGAGAGCAGTCGAAATCGAAAGTCAGTCGCGGCCCGGCCTGTTGAAGGTGGGCAATCTGACAAGCCGGAGAGCAATACTGGACGTTCGCGATATGGTACGGGCCCTCTGGCTTTCAGCGGAGCGGTGCGAACCGGGTGACGTATATAACGTCGGTGCTAACCAGGTTTATTCAGTGAGTGAACTGATCGCGGCCATCGCTGCCCATACCGTAACGCGATTCGAGGTCGACCAGGATCCTGCGCTTATGCGAGGTTGCGATGAGCCTGTAATCGCGGGCGACACCACAAAGTTCCGACGCCTCACCGGCTGGAAACAAGAGATCGATCTCATGATGACCGTGCGTGACATGCTCGACTGGTGGAGGACGCGGCTCGGGGTTCGACCGCAGATCTCAGACGCTCCAATTGCGAGTTCCGGGCGGGTGCAGATACATGTTGCTGAGTGAAACCACATCCGCTCTGCTCAGGGCCAATATCGAGAGTAGTCTGGCCGTTCACAGCCGCTTTGTCGAGGACTGCCTGCCGGCGCTTGAAGCGGCGGCCGCGGCTCTCGTGTCGGCATACAAGTCCGGTCACAAGGCCATTTTCTTTGGTAACGGCGGCAGTGCCGCCGACGCGCAGCACCTTGCCGCAGAGTTCGTCGGCCGATACCTGCGGGAACGGCGTCCCCTCCCGGCTGTCGCTCTGAACGGCAACACGTCAGCGCTCACGGGAATAGGGAATGACTACGGATATCGCGAAGTCTTCGCCCGGCAGCTCGAGGCCCTCGCCGTCCCGGGCGATGTGGTCGTTGGCATTAGTACGTCCGGGAAGTCCGAAAACGTAATCGAAGCCGTAATGCGGGCGCGCCGTCTGGGGCTTTACAGGATCGCGCTTACCGGGGCTTCGGGTGGGGAGCTGAAGGGCTTAGTCGATACACTCATCGCAGTCCCGTCGGACCTCACGCCGCGCATTCAAGAGTGTCACATTCTCGCAGGCCACGCGCTCTGTGACGCCGTAGAATCGGCGCTGATGCAGGATTCCGCTGCGGTGGAGCAACACGCAGGTTGATCGAGATGTCGAGGCGCAAGGCGCTGTTTTTAGACCGGGACGGCGTCATCAACGTCGAAACAGGCTACGTGCACTGCCGCGAGGAGTTTATTTTCCAGGAAGGCATCTTTGAGCTTTGCAGCGCCGCAGAATCGCTTGGCTACTTAATCATCGTCGTCACGAATCAGGCTGGCATCGCACGAGGCTACTACACCGAGTCGGAGTTTTTCGAACTGACGGAATGGATGATCGCAGAATTCGAGCGGCGAGGGATTGCGATCACGAAAGTTTATCATTGCCCGTACCATCCCGTTCACGGACTGGGGGAGTATCGAATCGATTCCCCGGACCGTAAGCCCGAGACCCGGCATGTTGCTGCGGGCGCAGGCTGATTATGATCTGGATCTGAAACGGAGTGTCTTGATCGGAGACAAAGTATCAGACATTGCCGCGGCGGAAGCGGCGGGCGTGGGCACGAGAATCTGGCTCAAGCCGAGAACCGGGACGCCTGACGCCGCACCGGTCCAATGCCATGCCGCCGATTCTCTCGAAGACATCCGAGCCAGATTTTTTTCCCGCCGCCTGAGCACTTTAAAAGTCGCGGAATACTCGGACGTGGCGGTGAAGCCGGTCGGAGGAGCGCGCTTTGAAACGGTCCCATCTCGTAAGCGCCGATATCCCACGCTGTCCCTCGAGGACGTGATGTTGACGCTCGAGCATATGCACTCGCCAGCGTCCGCCTGCATTGAGCGCGGTGCTGGTCGAAAGCAGCGAAAAGCCGTCATCGTTGGGCCGCCGATCAACGCCGTACGTTCCGATAAAGCCTGTAGCCGCCCGGCCGGGTTCTAAATCCCGGATTGAAGCTGACCAGGACGGTGCTCCCGGGCTGAAGCGCAGTGCCGGCGCAGACTGCGGAACAAACGCTTGTGCCCGGAGCATTCTTCCAATGAATTCAACTTGACTCAATGCTACTGACCTAGCGCTTAGACTCGACGGCGGGTTGGGGGTCGAGGGCGGCGGTGGGGTTGGCGAAGTGCCGGCTCTCAGCGGGTGCGGATAAGTGTAGATCGCGTACCCGGCCTTAGGAGCGCCGGAGTTCACGCCGTCGCGTCCCCACTGGAAAAGTTGACTAAAGACAAGCCGCACGGATTTCCCCAGCCCCAACCTGACCCGATGGCCACTGTTCCTGTATTGCCCAAATGTAGATAGGGTCGGTGAATAGCTGGTGCCGTTATGGTTTTGACCGAGTTGGCGGGGAACCGGGATACCGACGTTGGTACAGGCGCCTTGTGGCCGGACATCCTCAGCTCCACGAATCGAAAGTTTGATCTCCGCCTTATCGCCCCAATAAGAACCGGCAAGGTTATCGATCTGATTGTTACAATTACCCCGGTACCGCCCGGATCCAGATTGCCCAACTCTGGTTAGCAATCTGAGTCGAGCCGCCATATGGACGAAAGGTGTTTTTATAAACTTCGAAATGCCTGACGCCAACAGGCGAAGTATCCATTCCGTGTGTATTGAAGGATGAATAGGTCAGCACATTGTGGCGATACACTACTCGCGTTCAGTCATCAGCGTCGATGCCTTGATTGGTTCCCCCATAGAATGTGTTGTCTTCAATGTAGTGGTTGAGCGTTCCGGTGGTATCTTTATTTCCCATTGTGTCCGGCGATGCCCCAGGAGTTCCCTGCATCGCCATTATCTTTTGGTTGGATGAAAGAGTCGTCCCACCCACCTGTAAAGGAGTTACCCGCGATGATCACTCCACCAGCGACCTGAAGTGCAAAAAGTCCGTGTCTGCTGATTACGAAATCGTTCTTTTCGATAATCACCGGTTGACGCGCCTTTCCAGGAACCGCCAACGAAAGCCTTTGCTTTCGCTTCCACCACCGTTCTTGATGAAACTGAAGCCAGATATTCGGATAATGCCGCTTGCCTTCGTAATGGTGTTGTTTCCGGTTAGGGTGATCCGGGTCTGCCCAATCCCGGCGCCCTGTAAGTGGACGGCGTTGCTGAGCTTCAAACCAGACCAGGAACAGCTGCCCGCAGGTACAGTGACAATGTCGCCAGCGACTTGCTGCGTTGATCGCTGACTGTACAGCGTCTACCGAACACGAGCTGGCTTGACGGGTTGCGCCCCAAGCAGTACACGCCAGAAAAAAAAGAGTGAGTTTGGAACTGGACACCATGTGTTGAAATCGCTCGCGCGTGGTTTAGCGTAGGGCAACGGTGTCGTTTCCTTACCTACTAAGTAAGATCGTCGTCGCCACCCCATAAGAATGGAACGAAGACTCTAAGCCGGGCCCAACTTAATATCAGGCAGTACTAAGGTGTATTAGCCTTAGCCAGGTAGAGCCCAGCCGTACTAGTACGAAAGACCAATAGTACCATACGGCCGCAACCAGGAGCAATCTTCTGCAATCTATTTCTACCCGTATTGAAGAAACTTTTCAGGATCCGACGGCGTCAAGCCAAGCAGTAATAAATCAACGTGCTACCACGATACAGCTTCCGATCCTAGCGGAATCCGATTTCACGATAGCACCCACGATAACGAGAGGCATAGATGAGCTTCACAAGACAAACCGTTCTATACGTATTGATTACCCCGGCCCGCAACGAGGCGGCTTATATAGAGCAGACGATCCAGTCGGTGATCAGACAGACGCTACTGCCCGTTAAAGTGGGTCATCGTCGATGACGGTTCCCTCGACGACACAGCAGCGATCGTCTCCAAGTATCTACCGCATCACCACTGGATAGAACTCGTGGAACTCCCGAAGCACAGGGACCGGAGCTTCGCCGGCAAGGTGTATGCCTTCAACGCCGGAATGGAGAAAGTGGCTTCGACCCGTCATAAGGTCATAGGCAATCTCGATGCCGATGTCTCCTTCGACCCGGACTACCTGGAGTTTTTGATGTTCAGGTTCGGCAGGATCCCGATCTCGGTGTGGCAGGCACCATCTTCGTCGAAGACGGATACAGTTCCGAGACCGACAGCTTCGAAGGGACGGAATCACGTTTCCGGTCAGGTGCAGTTGTTCCGTCGCGAGTGCTTCGAACAGATCGGCGGGTATATCGCCGCACAGGGCCGGAGGCATCGACTGGATGGCCGTAACCACCGCTCGCATGATCGGCTGGAAGACCCGTTCATTCCGGGAGAAGCAATTCTTTCACTATCGCCGTCTCGGTACCGCTGAAAGAGGCGTGCATGCCTCCTTGTTCTCCTACGGCGAGAAAGATTACTACCTCGGAGGGCATCCGCTCTGGGAGATCTGCAGGGTGGCATACCGCGCCGCCAAAAGGCCATATGTCACCGGCGCGGCGGCTTTGGGAGCAGGCTTCATCTGGGCTTTCATGACGTCAAACTCAGCGGCCCGTATCCGATGAGCTGATGCGTTTCCATCGCAAAGAGCAGATGGCGAAGCTGAAGGTGATCGTAAAGTCGAAATTGAGGTTTAGGCGAGTTGACAAGTTCGACGTGGCAGCAAACTAAACAACGCGGCGCCGCCCTCCGGCAGGACAACCACACAGCGCGTTCCGCTGAAGTGCAGGCCGCGGTCAGCCGGTTTATTTCCTGGCTCGACGGGTACGGGGAGACCTCGTATGACCATCAGAGCTTCTTTGGGAGCCGGCTTGGACGTCGCGCTAAGGCGCTGTATTACAAGCGCCCGATGCTCGGGATCGCGGCCGTATCGCCGATGATTCTGTGCGAGGCATTCCTGCCATCGGCGCGGGCGCTCTTCCATATCAAGCAGCGGTTTCCAATCGCCGATGCGCATTACGCGATGGGGTTCGCGTTCCTTGCGAAAACCACCGGAGACGAACGGCACTACAGGCGCGCCGTGCATTTCCTCGAGGTCCTCGAAAGCACCCGCTGCCCGGGATATGAGCGCTACGGCTGGGGCTACCCGTTCGACTGGGAAACCAGAAACGGCACGATGAAACACGGAACGCCTCTGATCACGAGCGTCCCGTACATGTACGAAGCGTTCCGCGAGGTGTTGTCCATAGATTCCAGCCCGAAGTGGCAGCGCATCCTCCAGTTGATCGCCGAACACGCAGCTTACGACTACCATGACCGGCAAACGTCGGAGCGCGCGTCGAGCTGCTCGTATACCCCCGATCCGAACGATCCGTGCGGTGTGATCAATGCGAGCGCCTACCGTGCATTCGTTCTGACCCGGGCGTCGCTGGACTTATCCAGTTCCGACTACCGCAGGATCGCTGAACGCAACATGCGCTTCGTAATCGAAGCGCAGAACGAAGACGGATCCTGGTATTACTCGACCGATGGGCAGAGGGACTTCATCGATCACTTCCACACGTGCTTCGTCCTCAAGGCACTTGCAAAGATTGAAGCTCTCACGGGAGACGCTGAGTGCACCAGGGCTATCGAACGCGGGGTGGGGTACTACGTCCAGAACCTGTTCGATGCAGACGGACTCCCGAAGCCATTCTCCCGCAGGCCTCGTCTAACGGTTTACCGCAACGAACTCTATGACTACGCCGAGTGCATCAATCTGGCCGTGTTGCTGCACGGACGCTTCGTCGCTCTGGACAACATTCTGAACAGATTGCTGGAGCTGGGCCCCTGGCAGAAGCGCGACGGCTCGTTCCGCGCCAGACGGCTTCTGCTCGGGTGGGACAACGTTCCCATGCATCGCTGGGCACAAGCACAAATGTTCAGGAGCCTCTGTTTCTTCCTGCGCGAGGACAATCAGCGACGCACTCCCGCGATTGTCGTCTAAGCACCGGCCATTCATCTCAGGTAAATAAGCATGTGCGGCATCTGCGGGCAATACAACTTCTTAGGAGACGCGCCTGTTCTTCGGCCGACGATCCAGGGCATGGCGGATACGATCATTCACCGAGGACCAGATGACGAAGGTTATTACATCAATGGTTCTGTCGGACTCGGTTTTCGCAGACTATCAATCCTTGACCTCGCAGGTGGTCACCAGCCGATGTCAGACCCAGATCAATCCGTCTGGGTGGTCTTCAACGGTGAGATCTACAATTTTCCTGAACTCAAGCGCGAACTGGAATGCTACGGCCATGTCTTTCGGACCACTTGCGATACCGAGGTTATAGTCAACGGCTACAAGCAATGGGGGGATGGGGTGTTCGACCGCCTCAACGGCATGTTCGGCCTGGCGATCTGGGATGTACGGCGCAAGCGGCTGCTTCTTGTGCGCGACCCGTTCGGCATCAAACCGATTTACTACAAGATCGAAAAGGACACGGTCTACTTCGGATCGGAAATCCGGGCCATCCTGGCTGTTCCCGGCCAGTCGGCGGATGTCGATCCCACCGCATTGAATCTTTTTCTTCGTTATCGCTATACGCCATCGCCGTACACCATCTACACCGGGATCAAGAAACTCGCTCCCGGAACGATGCTGATCTTCGAACGCGGCAAGTATACGCTTCGCAGGTGGTATCAATCCAGGCCGGTGCCGTTTTCTCCTCCCAAAACGATCGAGCAGGCAACGGATGAGCTGACGGAGCTGTACAAACGGGCGATGAAGCGGCACCTGCTGAGCGATGTGCCAGTGGGACTGCTCCTCAGCGGCGGCGTGGACTCCGGGCTGCTGCTGGCACTCATGAATTTGTATGGGAGGTCATGGCGGACATACACGGCCGGCTACGGCTCGGTGTTCGCGGACGACGAGCTGGCCGACGCCCAGGACACGGCCTCGCTGATGGGGTCCGAGCATACCCCGGTGCCTCTGAGCGTGAACAGTTTTAAGTTTCTGCCAAAGATCGTTTCACAGCTGGAGGAACCGATCGCCTCCTCCTCGATCGTGCCGATGTACTTCGTCTGCGAACGGGCCAGGCAAGATGTCAAAGTTGCGCTTATGGGTCAGGGGCCGGATGAACTGTTTGGCGGCTACCGCCGGCACCTGGGTCTGCGGTACGCGGGATTGTGGGCGGGGCTGCCATCTCCGCTCCGGCGCATTCTTGCCAGTGCTATAGCAGCGCTGCCGAGAAACGAGACGCTCAAGCGCGGCATTCACTCGTTGGACGTCCCCGACCGCCTGCAGCGATACCAGCAGATCCTGTCGCTGCTCCCCGACCGCGAGATGGATTCGTTGTTCCAGGCCGACGTCCTCAGGGAGTACTCATCCGGCGCACTCCTTTCGTGCTGGCGCGATCTGGCTGAACTGTCGGAGCACACAGGTGAGTTTGAAGGTTTCCAATTTCTGGAATTGCGATCGACATTGCCGGACGAGCTATTGATGTACGCGGACAAGCTGTCGATGGCGCACGGTCTTGAAGTGCGAGTTCCTTATCTGGACAGGGAAGTAGTGGAGTACGTCGAAAGATTGCCGGCAGCGCTCAAGATCCGCGGCGTCTCGCAGAAATGGCTGCACCGGCGTGTCTGCGGCAGCGTACTGCCAAAACGGATTTTAAACAGGAAGAAGCGGGGATTCGCCGTGAATGTCGTAGATGACTGGTTCCGCGGTCCTTCGTGCAACCCCGTTATAGACTCGATCCTAGACGGCCGCTCAGAAGTTTACAAGTACCTAGATTTCGCGGCAGTGCAGCGAACCCTGAAGCAACACCAGTCCGGACGCGAGGACAACCATAAAGTGCTATTTAGTGTCGTGATGTTCGAACAGTGGCTCAGAGCTCGCCAGAACTCACCGCTGTCCTGTGGACATCGTGCTTAAGGTAATGCCGTGAATACCAAGGAAACAGACAACACACCCCAGGAACTCGAAGGCGACCTCAACGAAACATTGACTAAAGCTGCCGGCCTGTTGATCAGGCGGCGGTGGTGGATCATGTGCACGGCTGTATTTGTAGCCTTAGGGACAGTCGCGTTTTCCCTCAAGATGCCAAACCGCTTCACTTCTGAGGCTACGATCTTCGCCGTAGAGCAGCGTGTGCCTGAGCGCTACGTCGTTCCGACATCAACCGCCGATCCGAGTCAAGCTCTGGAAGCCATGATCCAGGAGGTGCTATCCCGGCCCCGACTGCTCGCCATCGTTGAAGAGCTTGGGCTGCATCCGGAAGAGAGGCAGCGTCTCAAGCCGGAGGAACTACTTGAACTGGTTCGCCGTGATCTGAAGGTCGAGCCCATCGAGCGGACGTTGGGCCGAGGCGACGTGAATGCGTTTAAGATCGCATTCGTAGCTGACACGCCGCATCTTGCGCAGGCCGTCACGCAAAGGCTCACTACCCTATTCATCGAGCAGAATCTCAAAACGAGAGCCGATCAGGCGACAACCACATCGCAGTTTCTACACGAGCAGTTGGAAGCGACTAGAAAAGATCTACAGGCGCAAGAGCAGCGGCTCCGCGATTTTAAGATGCAGTATCTCGGAGAACTGCCGGAGCAGCAGCAAGGGAATATCGGCATTCTGACGAGCTTTCAATCGCAGCTCGATGCTGTTCTGGCAAGGCGAAGCCAGGCGCAGCAGCAGCGGCTCTATCTGGAATCGCTGCTAGGGGAATACGGACGGCGCGCAAAGCGTCCCTTCGGGACGATTAAGTCCAGCACTGGTGAGAGTCTCACTCCGCTGCAGATCGCAGAGAACGACCTCACTCGCTTGCAGGCTGAAAGAAAGACTCTCCTGGTCAGCTATACGCCACGCCATCCCGAGATCCAGAAGAAGGACAAGGAGATCGCTCTCCAGCAGACACTGGTGGAAGCCCTGAAGTCGGCTAAGCCTGACAGCCCTGACAAGCATGAGTCTACTGCCAACGAATCGTCCGATCTTGAGCAGGACACCGGGGTCGCGCAACTCCGGAGTCAGTTGAATGCGAATAAACTCGAGATCGATAACCTGTCATCGACGGAGCAGAAACTACAGGGCAATATAGCTGCTTACGAGAGCCGCTTGAACATCACGCCTGTGCGTGAGCAGCAGCTCACTTCCATCCAGCGCGATTACGACCTCCTTAAGCAGCACTATGCCGACCTGTTGAAGAAGGAGCAGGAAGCGCAACTGGCAACGGACCTGGAGAAACGTCAGCAAGGCCAGCAGTTCAGGTTGGCTGATCCGCCCAACCTGCCAACGATTCCCTCGAGCCCGAAGCGTTTGAAGATCAGCCTTGTGGGTCTTTTAGCGGGCGTTGTGTGCGGGTGTGTGCTCGCTTTTTTGGTTGACTTCAAGCATTCTTCATTTCGTTCCGAAGACGATGCCATGCGTCGGCTTGAGGTACCTATGGCAATCGGCATTCCACTCTTCTTCACTGCAGCTGAGGAGAGAAGCCGGTCTCGGCGAAGGGTTCTCGAGTATTTTGCAGCATCAGCACTTCTTGTTGTAGTCGCGTTTGCTGAGGTTTACGTCTATCACCATGGGTAGCTATACGGCTGCCGGCTGCAGCGGAGTTCGACAGCCGAATAACACCGCTGGCGGGGCAGATCAGCCGGTCCAAATCGTAACACCGCTTGCTATTCTTGAGGGACGAACACAATATAAGAGCGCCCCAATGTACGAAAAGTTTTATAACGTACGTACAAACCCGTTCGCTCTGACACCGGATCCGGAGTACCTGTTCCTGTCAGAAGAACAACGGGAAGCTATCGCTAGCCTGATGTATTCCGTGCTCGCCCGTAGGGGCATGTCGGTTCTGATCGGAGATGCCGGCACCGGTAAAACTACCCTGTTACGTGCGTTGATGAGGTCTGTGCCTGAATCCCGCGCAGTGTTCAGTGTCGTAGTGAATCCGACGTTGAGCCCGGCGGAGTTTCTTCGCACCTGTGTTTCAGATTTTGGCATCAACGTCGAGGGGAGCGCGAAGGACGCGGTCCTGGCAAAGCTGCATCAATTCCTTGTGCAAGTGCACAAAGAAAATAAGGTGGCCGTCCTTGTCGTCGACGAGGCGCAGCGACTGAGCATGGATTTGCTCGAAGAAGTTCGCCTGTTGACAAACTTTGAAACGGATAAAGAAAAGCTCATTCAGGTTATTCTTGCAGGCCAGGATGAACTTGCGCACATGCTGGATCGGTACGATCTGCGCCAGTTGAAGCAGCGCATATCCACGCGCCTGCACATACGCCCTCTCACGACCGATGCCGTTGCCGCATATATCCGGCATCGCTGGAGCCGCTGTTCTGCTGTGCTTCCGCCTTTCGATGCCAGTGCTATAAGCGCCATTGCTTCCAGTAGTGCAGGTATTCCACGTCTGATCAATGCGATTTGTGAAAATGCGCTCATCCTCGGGTTCGCGCAGGAGCAGCGGACGATCGACTCGACCGTTATAACAACCGTGGCGGCGGACCTGCATTTGACCCGTGCCGATATAGGCGCTGGTATCGTCGACCATCGGCCTGCGAACACACAAACCGAGCCCTTGAATGCCACGTCGCCAGCGCCAGTTGAAACCAATGAACCGTCGGTAGCACCGACACTGGATCGTTACGCCCCAAGACGCGGCTGGCGCGTTCTGTTCGGCCTCGATTAGGGGGAACCCTTGAGCAAGATTTTCGATGCATTGAGTAAGGCGCAAGGAGAGGTGGCTTCTCTAGCCCTGCCTTTGATCGACGCCGCAGGTAAGAGTGTCGTCGATGCTGACCGTTGTGCAAACGCCGACATACCACAGAGCGTTCCTCAGCCAGTTACGCTCAGACCGGAACCTAAGCAACTACAGGTCGAGGAGGTACACGTCCAACATTTTGGACGTGTGGTCTTCCACACGGATCCCATGAGTGCCGCGGCCGACAGATACCGACTGCTGCGAATGCGTCTTCGCGAATGCTGGGCCGCAGGAAAGCTGAAGAGTGTTCTTGTGACGAGTTCCATGCCAGGGGAAGGTAAGTCGACAACTTCGCTGAATTTGGCAACGGCGCTGGCAGAGGAACGAACGCGGACGGTTCTATTGGTTGATGGCGATCTTCACCGCGGATCTCTGAATAATCAGCTGAATCTTAGCCCGCATGTTGGATTCACGGAATGTCTGCAGCGTCGACTGAACCCACTTTCCGCGATCCGGCGAGTCGAGCCCTTTGGGTGGTATTTTTTGTCTGCGGGTCAGTTCTCCGTAGGTAGTCCGACAGAATTGCTGCAACCGCAAGAACTCGCTACCTTCTTTCAGAAGCTGTCGTCTCAGTTCGATTGGATTGTGGTCGATTCCCCGCCCGTTCTTCCGTTGAGTGATGCCGTAGCGCTTCGACAACACTTAGATGGAACCTTGATGGTCGCCAGAGCAGGGTCCACCCCTGCCAAGGCCGTCGAGGACGCAATTGCAATTCTCGGCCGCAAACACATCATAGGTCTCATCCTAAATGGCATTGAGAAGGTCGACAGCGCCTATTCTGCGTACTACCACAATCACCGTGGCGACAAGTAACTTCGCCAACATAAAGCCGCCCACAAGAATGGTTCGCCCACGTGGAGATGCGGTTGGTACCGCGCGACTCACCACAGGTCGACCTGAAGCCTAGCAGCGGAAGGCACATATTGCCTACATAGCAAATCACTGCCGGGGCGCTACAACCCCGGCATCTGCCTGAGGCGTCCGGCTTACGGTGTTGGTACTAGCGCCGCCGCCTGATTAGAATATGCGCTTTCCAGATCTGAGGTGTCCACCGTGGTCGCAACGTAGTAGTAAGTGCGACCTGACACTACGGTACCGTCCACAAAACCAGTTGTCGACAATGGAGAGGCATTCATTTTCGCGTATGCTCCACCTGCAACCTCAGCACGATAAACGTTGTAACCCATCACATTCGTTGAGGTGCTACCTATCCAACTCAGCGAAACGGTGTGCGGCATCGGAGTGGGCACCACAGTCGCGCTGAAATTCACGCCGGCAACCGACGCGCCGCTTATCAACACCGAGGCCGTTGACGGCGAGAAGGTGTAGTTTAGCTGCCCCGGCGTGACGACATACGAGCCATTCGGTAAACCGGAAAACTTGTAATTGCCCACTGCATCCGTCGTCGTTGACTGCGAAAGTGCTCCTGACAAGGTTAACGTTGCGGCCGACCCAGTTACCGCCCCCGAAATGCTGTATGTTGTAGTTGGCGTAGACGTGGTCGGATCGGTGGGACTGAACAGCACGTCGACCGAATAATTGCTTCGATTCCAAGTGCCATTCGGAAACCGAGTCGTGGAGCCATACGCATACACACCAGGCGATGTACTCGAAACGTGCAGTGGCGTCGCGTTCACCGTCGACCATGAGTAATTCTGATCACATGCATAGTACCCGCGCGGAGCAAGATACGAGATTACGTACGTTATGTTTGCTCCTATGCTGATCGGAGTTGAGAAGTTCGCCTGCTGCCATCCCGAGGCCGTTTCCCCTGAAAACGCCACGCTGCCCAGTTTGGTCCCGGCGCTTGTCCACAAGGCTCCCACGTGCGTTCCGGTATTGTGTGAACCCTTATAAAAGCGTACGCCCGTTATGAACCCGGGTACATCCGAATAAAAATTTAGTCCCAGCGTCACGGACCCTGTGTCGTTCGTAACTTCCGGTGTACTCGGACTTGACGAGTTCGGCCAGAATGATGTCTGGCCAACAGCCTCGGTGCACAAAAACAACAACATCGCTGTAGCTAATTTATAAATAGTCATGCATCACCTTATGCCTCGTTCACTGTGACCAGCTCAATCGCACAGACCATAAACGTCGTCTTTCGGATACACCTCTTCCTGTCTGAGCAGGCAAGGGTTCTCTCCCACTTCGATTGAATTAGGTTTACTTATTCTTCGACAGGTACTAGACCGGCCTATAGTGGGCGTACTGGTACTAAGTATTTATTGTGCGAATACTAGGTAAAATGGCTCGCTGTGGAGAACAGTCGGAAGGAAAGCGATGGTGACAACCGGCGGGATATATATGGCTGGTAGATGCACCACGGCAGCATGAGTGCACTTTCTGCAGAGCCTCATGCTGCCGCGCGCACTGAAGACTTTAGCCGACTAAGTGATTATGTAACGGCGACTTTAGGGTGATGGGACAACCGCAGTCGCTTGATTGGAATATGTACTCTCAACATTGTTGGTATCCACCGCAGTTGTTACGTAGTAATAGGTACGGCCAGAAGCAACACTGCTATCTGTGTACGATGTCGCAGATATCGGCGAGCCGTTTAATTTCGCATACGTCCCACCAGCGACATCAGCGCGATATACGTAATATCCTTTCAAATTCGTCGAGGTACTCGCCTTCCAACTCAGGGATACAGTATGAGGAACTGGATTTGCCACAGTTGCTCCGGTGAAGGTGACGCCAGTAGTAACGGAAGCACCGTTGATCGTGACTGACCTGGTTACTGGCGTAAACGTGTATCCCGACTTACTCGGAGCAACGACATAGGATCCGTTTGGTAGACTTCCAAACGTAAACTTTCCTAGACTGTCCGTCGGGGTTGAACGTGAAACCGGACCAGATAGGGTTACAGTTGTTGTGCCGGATCCGCTGACTGTTCCAGAAATGCTGTATGTGCTCGGAGTCGTACTGCCCGAAGTTTTGAAAACGACATCGACCCAATAATTACAACTGTTCCATGTGTTGGTCGGATACATTGGACCCGACCCATATGCGTACATACCAGGAGATGCCCCCGACACATGTAACGGCGTAGCGTTTAGATTTGTCCAGCGGTAGTACTGGTCGCCAGCGTAACGGCCGTATGGAGCAGTATACGCGACAATATAAGGGGTATTCGCCGCGATGTTCACGGGAGAGGAAAACGAGGCCTGCTGCCAGCCGGAGGAAGTTTCGCCAGAGAATGTAACACTTGCTAGTTTCGCGCCACTGCTCGACCATAGCGTTCCGACGTGCGTACCGGTGTTAAGAGCGCCTTTATAAAAGCGGATACCCGTGACTGATCCTGCGACATCAGAGTAGAATTTCAATCCGACTGTAACCGACTGAGTATCGGACTCTTGTTGGTTAGCGGGTAGCGCCGAATTGTTCCAGAAGGACGTTTGGGCTGTGGCCTGCGCGCACAATATTAAGAAAATCGCCGCGGCGAGTTTATAAGCAGTCATATCACCTCTAAATACCATCAGGTTAGGAGTGCAGTTGTCTCACTGGCTGTATATAGCCAAACGTAACTGAAACACCAGCAATTACGATGAAAAGCAACAAATCACCGTAGACACACGACACACGGTCGATATGGCCTTGTATTCCCTATCGACATATAAATGCCCGGCTTCCGCGCGCAGACACAATACGCCTCACGCCCCTGCCGCGACTTATTAATCCGTATTAAAGCTAAAAGTCAGCAACCTGAGACAACGATTGCCATCCCCGGAAACACACGGCGATCTTATGTGGTTTCGCGAGCGTATTGAATAGTCTGACTATTTCGCTTCTTCTTGTTGTATTCAATTCAACAGAGCAGCCTACGTATACAAACTAGTCAATCCCCTTGTTTGGAATGTGGGAAGTCTCGCAGCGAGCCCGCACGAAATACTGTGAACGCGCTCGGAGCAAGTTACATCCGCCCCCCCCCGCACTTCGACACTCGTAGTAGCGAATCGAGGTCCAAGCACTAAAGCAAACTTTAGTACTAGTACTGAAAGACCGAGTGTACCACACTGAGTGTATTCTGCAAGCGATTGAGCACAGAAAACTGTGGTTTTGTCTCCGCAGTTACTCAAAAGTACCCTCTATCGTCGCGCCTTCCCAAACCAACACCGAGGTCCTAGATGAGCACACACAGGGAACAAATCGTCCAAGTGTGGTTTTACGATCAAGCGCCACAACGGCTCAAACATCTCTTGCGTAAGGATTCTGAATGGGTGGTGCTCATTCCGCCCGGCTCCACATCGGGTGAGATGGAAACATTCTTTCTGCGTCTCCACGCCGGCCGCAACCCTGTATGCCGGCACACACTGGCTGACGGATCAATTCTGTTCTCAGGCCGCGGTAATAGCAGTTGAATCCATTACCCTCGCGCGATCCGCCCCTGCCGAAACGCCATCACACATAACATCACCGCCGATAGCAACAGCACCCCGTCCCGTATAAGCGACTTCGCCGTCAGAGCCTCTCCCACCCCGAAGCACCCGCAATCGATCCCCATTCCCTTCCCGAACGACAGCATCATAATCCCGAAGAACACGCCGAGTAGTGCCACGGCCACAGCGCTCACAACCCGCAACGCCAAACCCGTCAGCAACAAGACCCCGATCGCCAGCTCGAGCCACGGCAGCACTCGAGCCGTGGTCAGCACGCCCCATTCCGGCAGCAGACCATACGCGTCGATTGACATCGCGAACAACAGCCACGGTTGCCGCAGCTTCGTATACGCCGCATAAAGAAATACGCCCGCCAGCACAACGCGAAGCACCAGCGTGATGCGCTGTATCATTGCGTCAATAACTGGTCGATAAATCGTCGCAGAATCGGATACGTAACAACACCCGATACCGGATACGTTTTCGACTTATGGGTCAGAATCATCGTCGGCGTCTGCTGCAGCTTCGCGTCACGAGCCTTCTGAGCGTCGCGCTCCACCTCGGCCAGAATCTCCGGAGTCTTCGCTAACGCGAGAACCTTCTTTGCATCGGCCGCCGGCAGCACGCGACTGACCACATCCTCCACCTTCCCATCCTTCGACCATGAGGCCTGATGCGCAAACAGCGTATCGGCAACCAACTCATATTTGCCGACACGTCCGGCCGCACACGCAAGACATGCCGCTTCCCGAGCATACGCATGCACCGGCAACGGGAAGTCTCTGTGAATCAGGTATACCTTCCCTTTGTCGACGTAATCGGCGACAAGCGGACGGAGCGTCTCCTCATGCAGCGCCTTGCACGCCGGACATTGAAAATCGCTATAAACTTCAATGGCGACAGACGCCATGGGGATACCGCGAGCCTTTCCTGGCGACAGGCTTTGCGCAGCGCCGGTCGCGGTTGCGGTAAGCAGTAGAATGGCAGATCTTCTGGTCATACGCCGATAAGAACCTAGGACGTAGGATACGGCAAGACCATCCCGGCTGTCACATGCAAGGAAGGACAGCGTCTAATTGCCGGACCAAAGCTGGTAGCAAACCATGAAATGGCTCGTACTGTCATCATTTCTGTTTTGCGCGGCTTTCGTCTTATCTGCCCAGATCATCCTTAATCCTACCGACGACCTCCAAGCAGCGATAACCTCGGCGCCGGCAGGATCTACGCTCCTTCTCAACCCGGGCACATACTCCCTCTCGGGAACGCTTGTGGTCACCAAAGCGCTCACGATCAGGAGTAATCAGCTGACACCCCCGACCATTCAGGTTCCTGGCGGGAGCGTTGTCGCCGTTCAGCTTTCGGCAAATGACATCACGCTCGAGGCTATGAATATCGCCGGCGGCAACTGGGGAATCTACGCAGGCGATCCCGGAGGTGGGGCAACATCCAATATCGTGATCCGCAGTGTCAACGTCGACACGAACGCCGCCTCTCCGGGCCACGGCGTATACGTTGGCAAGGTCGCCAATGCTGTAATTGATCGCGTCGCAGTCGCCGACGCTCAAGTGAACGGGATCCTTATCGACAACGGCAGTTCGAATGCTATTGTCACGGGATGCACCGTCGGAACCACCGGCGGCCCCGATTCAGCGATCAAAATCAACAACAGCGCATCCGCGTACGTTGTCGGCAACACGGTCCAAAACACAGGAGCGAATGCTCACGGCATCCTTCTCTCGAAGTCCCCGAACTCAACCGTCACCGGAAATTTCATCGTCCGAGCCAACGCCAATGGCATCCTTGCAGACAGTGCCAGCGATAACTCCGTCATCACGAACAACACGATTCAGGCGACTACGACCCAGCACGGCATTGCAGTCAAGAACAGCGCAGGAGTAACTGTAGCCGGCAACACTATCAGCGGCTCCGGTTTTCACGGCATCCTGCTCATCGGCGCACAGAATAGCAGGGTTATTCGCAACGCCATTTCCGGTGTACGGCATGACGGGATTACTCTCGACAAAGAATCGTCCACGGGCCGTTTCAGCACCGGCAATTACATTGGGAGCAACCAGGTATCCTCTACTGCACGGCAGGCGGGCGTGGCCGAAGGAACGGGCATCTGGTTTACCTCTGAATCGAACGGTAATCTTGCCTACGCAAACTCAGTCAATGGTTTTCCGGAGAACGGCCTCAGTATTTTCAATTCCAGCTACAACCACTTGTTCGGTAATGTAACCTGGGACAATTCGCAAGGGGGCCTTTTCATCTACGGACCTGCGGGATTGAGCTATGCCGTTGGCCCTGCTCCCAGCTATACGGTTGTGCAAGGGAATTACGCGTTCAACTTGCCTGTAAATGCGGGCATCAACCTCCGGCAGTCCAGCTCCAACACGGCTTTTGACAACTTCATCCAGGGGGCGCCCGGAAGCACTTCCGGCGGCATCTTCCTGCAGACCACAAGCAACAACCGTGTCTTCGAAAACACCCTCTTACGTTTGCAAGTGGGATTGTACGCCTACGCCGACACCACCAACTCCTCATACTTTCTGAACCGGCATCTTACGCCAATGCAGCATTTTGTATTCGCTCCCGCGACCGTCGGGCTCGATGGAGGGCCGGTTCTGAAAGGCAACTACTGGGTCGGGCATAATCCGAACACGCCATACACCAACTTCATCTACAACATGAGCGGCGCGATGAGCGGGCCATATCAGGATCGGTTTCCGCATTCGAATGACGCGTTGAGCAAGCAACCGTCAATCAAGATCCTGTATCCGACAGCCGGAACCTACGCGTCCATCGGCAGCCAGAAGACGATCGAATGGCGATCGGCGGGGTGTACATATGTCGATATCTACTACGAGTCCGGCGCCACCGGCTTAGTCAACATCGCGATCAATCATCCCAATGTTGGTATATACCGCTGGACTGTTCCCAACAGTGCGCAAGCATCCGACTACACGATCTATATCGATTGCAAAAACAGCATCAATCAATCGCTGAACGCGAACGGCCGCTCCGGCGCATTCACCATCGCGAAAGCAGGTATCGAACTGCTCACGCCGCAAGGGAATGAACGTGTGCCGGCGGGCGGACAAGCTGTTGTCGCGTGGAAAAAGACACCGGCTGTCAACGCCGTCGATGTACTCTACCGATCGGATGTGAGCGACTTCAGTACGGTGCTTGTGTCTGATGTCACGCGTGACACAGTGACGGTCACCATCCCGGATGTTCCCACAACCCGTGGGTCATTCCTTGTACGCGCATCTGACGACCCCTCAATCGCCGATTCCAGCGACGGATTCGTCAACATTCGAGGTGGCGCGGCGCAGGTGACCGGCCCGACTGGCACTCTGCAGATCGGGACCCTTCAGCAAGTCGAATGGATATCGCCTGTCAACTCGCAGTATGTCGACGTCTCTTATCTCGATACATCCAGCGGGATCTACATTCCGCTTGTGCAGAACCTTCCCGACTTCGGACGGTTCACCTTCCTGGTCCCAGAACAGACGATGACCGGCTCAACGCTGCGCGTTGAATTCAAATCAACGCCGACTGCTGTGATCAGCACTGCCGATTCAAGCGCGTTCAATACTTCGGTCACGGGTGGAGAATCGCCAAGTCCTGGGCCGATACCGACTCCAGCAACAGGATCGCCGTCTGTTCTGAGCTTTTCTCCGCGGTCCGGCGCCGCTATCACCGGAGTGTTCACAGCGAGCTATAGCCATCCATCCGGGAAGGCCGGCCACTATCTCGGATACATGCTATTTCTACCGACACCTAACGTTGTGAACTACGTCGCGACGGGATCATGTCTGGTCGAATACAACCGCATTAGCAACGGCATGCGTCTCATCAACGATGCGGGAACTGGTTGGCTCGGTGGTGAGTCCGGCGTCCCTGTGGGGGCGGCCGGGACAACATTATCAAACAGCTACTGCACGCTCGATACGACACAATCAGGAGCGCGATTCAGCGGCAACAACATGTACGTGGATGCGCGCGTCACTTTCAAAGCGCCGCTGAACGGCGTGCTCGGAACGTTCCTCCAGGAACTCGACGTAAACGGTGTTTGGACCGGCATGACGCAGTTCGGCAACTGGTTGGCGTTCCCGGTGGTAAGTCCCAAACCCGGTCCGTACGTCGTCGGCAGCGCGCCCGCCGGCGGAGTTGGATCATCCACGGCCTACAACATTACGGTCGGGCACACGAGCGGTATCGCGGCCCTTACCGTGGTTCACCTGCTGATCAGTTCACAAATCGTCGGAGGGGCGCCGTGTCAGATTGTCTTCTTCCCTGCCGCGAACAGTGTCCATCTGATCAATGACACTGGATCGGCGCTGGTGATCGGCAGCATCACAGCCGGCAGCAACACCGGGACTCTGGTCAATAGCCGCTGCACCGTGTTGGGCGCGGGTTTGACGCGCGCCAACTCCGGCAACAACGTGACCCTCCGGATTCCTGTCTTGTTCAATCCCGCCACGTTCGGCGACGCCAAGAACATCTATGTAAATGCGTTCGACAATAACGGCCTGCTCACGCATTGGCAGCAGCTTGACCCCAACGTCACAGGATCAGCTGTCGCAGACCCTGTTCCCCATACAGTGGCGCTGAGTTGGACGGCGAGTAGCTCGCTGAATGTCAAAGGCTACTACATCTATCGAGCCGAGATTTCCGGTGGGCCATATGCAAAACTCGCTGTTTGGCCAGTGTACGCAACATCGTATACAGATGGCACTGTTGCTTCTGGCGCTACGTACTACTACGTGACGACCGCTGTGGATACCAACGATGTTGAGAGCGCATATTCGAATGAAGCCACCGCTGTTGTACCGTCGACCTATAATCCGGCTACACGCAGTAGGTCGGGGTTTGTGCCGCTCATTAACGATTCACCGCGTTTTAGCCGCGGTAAACGGACATTCCACGGGATGACGCAATTCCGCTAACCCACTTGCGGCAGCGGGTGTCGCGAGAATGCTTCGGCGTACCCGCCCACTCACGAAGGCCCGAGTCGCTATTTGCTGACGAAAGTGAGAACAAGACTTTCGCCGGCAAAAAGATGTAACTCATTGGTCTCCACCGAGAATCGCGTTGTCTTCCCCAGCGTTTGGAGAAACTCGTTCTCCAGACGATTTGCGTCCTCCGACAGACACGCTCGCTTTGTACTGCCGAGTTGCGAAATCTTCAAGGACGCGCCGGTAATCTGGACATTGCCAAAGAACCGGTTGCAACCGCTATCGCCTGAAATTCTATACTGCTCCTGGTCGAATTCAATGTAGGGCTTGTCAGCGCTCACGCGGTACTCTCGCATCGCGCTCAGGATCCATCGCTTTCCGGACAGCAGAGATCCCTGCTTCCTGTCTTGACTGCCTCCAGTTTGCTCCGGCATCTGACCCAGCGGCCTCGTCGTGACGTTTACAGGCGCCAGATCCGGGATTTCGTCGTTTCGGACCCGGTATTCGACTGTGCTCGTCCTTGACGGGCAGCAGAGTGGGTCGGAATCGCGATAGCGGGCAAACTCGGCAGTGATGGCTGTCGAGCGGCCGAGGTGAACTCTCGTAAGCGACCCGTCCGTACGCGAGTTCATCGGAACGGGAGAAAGCGTTCCGGCATACCTCCCTTCCGAATACAGAAACGCCTGATAGCCCAGCGGGCGGCACATCCCATCGAAGCCGGCCAGCGCCGTAAATACCATCGTCGTTTCATAGCTCTGCACAGGGCCATATAGTTTCCAGCCTCTTCGTACAACAGCTCTCTCCGCCGCACTTGTGGGTTGGCGAACCTCCTCGCGGCAGCGACTCTCCGGTTGAGGAGAGCTTTGCGTCGCTGGTTCGGGTAATGCCGGAAGCACTTTCCCATCGCGGTTCCAGTTGGATAGTGAACGATCGAGCCATGACGCCGGTTGGCCTAAAACCGGCAGAGAAAATGCCCATATTCCAATCGAGATCAGAACCAACGCAGCATCTCGCTTAACCATGCGGCTCCTTCCTTGGGCAGCGCTTTGCTTGGATTTCTTGATGTCGATAGGCGGGCTTCGCGATTCACATTTCGCCGGTCTTTGCATCTCGGCACAGTGAGAACAGAGGGCGCACAACGATCCAGGCCCACTCGTACCGCAGAGAGTGGGCCTGGCGTGAAGAAAGAAACTACTGGACGGTAATGACTCCGCCCTGTACCCAGTGACTCAACAGACCACCGGTATCGAACGCGTTGACGTATACATTCTTTGCGCCTCCGAACGAGGCTGCGTTGAAGGTCATAGGCACCTTTACGTTCGCCGTTGCGCCCGATGCGCCTACCGTGGCGCCGGCGGAGTTCAAAGTGCATAAGCCATTGGTCAGAGTGCTCGCGGATCCGGGAGTCACACCCGTCGGTGACACTAACGCGGCGCCGGCGGCATCGATCAGGTTCAACTTGTTGGTCCCCAGGAAGTACACGACGTGACACGCCGGTTGTTCGACGATTGCTGAACTGATACGGAGATGCATCAGAGCCAGCGCCGGCGACGTTGCCGACATCGTATACGTTGCTGAGGAACCGGTTACAGTTGCCGGGGTCAAACCCGCAATCGTCGGTCCCGGACGTGTCTGCAGAGCACCCGGAACCATCCAGTTTCCAATCTGCGTCATCCCCGTCCACGTACCGTTCACATCCAGAGCCTGAAGGAACGTGCCCAACACCGGACCGATTGCGGTTTTGAACGTGACGGTCACGTTCACCGTCATCGTGTTTCCATTCACCGAAGCCGTCGCGCCTTGAACACTGACCGTACATTGATTGTTCGATAGTGTCGCGCCGGCCGTGCCCAGCGTGATGCCTGATTGTCCGCCGAGCCAACCCGTCCCCGCGTTATCAATCAGTCTCATCCCGTTGCTGATACGGTTGTACTCGACCAGGCAGGATCCCGTCGCCACATAATTCACGACGTTCGGGGTCGGCAGGAATAACATGTAGCCGAGATAATGCTGCGTTGCCCCGCCCGTGTGCGTGAACGTTCCGGTGAAACGATTGCTCAGGCCGGATCCATTTGACGGTGTGAGTGTCCCCACTCCCACTTGGCCTGTAGGCGCCACCGTCCAGGTTCCCTTCGCTTCCCATCCACTGTTCAGGTTCTGCGATTCATTTACTGCGAGCAGGTACACATTCTTCGCGCCGGCGAAGGAGGAAGAAAACGTGAGCGGGATCGTCAGGTCTAATTGCGAGACCGCCGACGTCGGAATCGTTGCAGTAGCGGCCGCACTGGTCGCCGACAGGGTGCATTGGCTGTTGGCGGAAGTCGCGGCAGTTCCCGGTGTCAACGGCCCCTGCCATGTGTTGCCGGAATCGTTCAGCAGGCGGAAGCTGTTGCTCGAAACCGTGTACTCGACATAGCACGCGCCTACCGCATTCACCGTGTTATTGATGAGCAGATATGCCCGGTTGATAGGAGCCCCACCCGGTCGCGCCGTGCCGTACCGCGCTGTGAATGTCGACGAAGATCCTGATCCTGACGACGGAGTGACGCTGATATTGTATGGCGCGGTCGAGGATACTACTGATCCAGCTTGCGAGATCGTGAAAGTGGCGGTCTCGGCGGCGATGGATCCGGTTCGTGCGGCGCCCGAATTGGCAGAAACTGTATAGTTAACGGTTCCCGGTCCCGTACCAGTCCCGCTGTTAATCTGCACGAAGGAGTTGGTAGTGAACGCAGTCCAAGAGCAATTTACAGGCGCGTTAACCGAAAATGCGCCCGACCCTCCATTCACGCCCGGCGAAGCCGACGACGGAGCGAACGAGATGGCGCAGTCGGAAAACTTCATGAAGAAGGCGTCTTGAGTTCCATTCAATGCCCCGCCCGGGATCGAGCTCCCGATGTTGTTTGACAGCGTCACCCCTGTGATGTAAGCACTGCCGGCCGTGTCAACAGCGATTCCGTTCGCCTGCTCGGTGCTTGCTCCACCGGCCAGCGTTGAATAGACTGCCTTCGCTCCATTCGGAGTCAGCTTCGTTACAAAGGCGTCCAGCATATTTTGGTCCGGCGCCTTGATCGAACTGACAAGTAAGAAGTTTGGCGATAAGGTCTGGCCGGTGACGTACGCATTGCCGGCAGCATTGATTGCGATTCCGTACCCGATATCGGAGGCGTTCCCGCCGAGGTACGTGGAGAAATCCAATGCGGTTCCACTCGGGTTCAGTTTCGTGACGAAAGCATCGGCGACACCCCCAAACGTAGATTGGAGCACACCCGCGGTGACCGGGAAATTCGATGATGATGTATCACCTGTAATATATGCCGCTCCGGTTGCATCCGCCGCGATCGAGCGGCCGATGTCGTTTCCCGAACCACCGATATAGGTCCAGTACAAACGAGCTCCTGAGCTGTTCAGTTTGCTCACAAACGCATCGTCATTCCCTGCATTCCCGCTTTGAAAAGTACCGCTGTGAGGCACATTTGTTGAGTTCGTTCGGCCTGTTACGTAGATGTTCGAGGATGGATCGATTGCGATACCCAGAATATAGTCATCATTCGATCCGCCAATATAAGCTGAGAACGCAACCTGATTCCCTGCAGCAGGAATCTTGATGACGTATCCGTCTGTCTCCCCGCTCAGCGTTTGCCCCGGCAGCGTATTCGGAAGATCTGTCGATGTCGTGTACCCCGCGACATACATCGTTCCAGCGCTGTCAACTGCAATCCCATGCGCATAATCAATGCCGGATCCACCGATATAGGTGCCGTACAGCAGTGCGCTCCCACTGGCAGAGATTTTTACAACGAATCCGTCCAGAACGCCGCTCAACGTAGCGCGGTACGCGTTATTCGTCGGAAAGTTCGTGGAGTTCGTATGGCCCGTCACGTACGCTTCGCCCGCAGTGTTCACCGTAATGGACTGGGCGAGATCAAGGTCATTGCCGCCGAGGTAGGTCGAATACAGGATTGTGTTTCCCGCTGCGTTGAGCTTTGTGACGAACGCGTCTGTGTACACAGCGGGACTACCGCCATGAGAGGTTTGGAATCCATTTGTCGTTGGGAATCCGCTTAGCGATTGGGTTTGGCCGGTAAAGTAAGCATTTCCTTGTGAATCAACAGCTACTGCCGTCCCTGTATCCGCGGAAGTACCCCCGATGTACCCTGACCACGACAGGACAGGATCGATCACTAATGGACGCGTTCGATCATACTCGCCGAGATTGAAGGAGACCTGATTTCCCCGAATCGAGTATCCTCCCGCAATTTGCGTCCTTCCTTCGGCTCCGTCTTGATAAATGATCGGCTTCCTGTGCCGCGTTTCACCGTCGTTTAAAGTGAGCACAAGATCGCCTTCCGGACTCAGTTTCATCTTTCGAGCGCCATCCATCCGGAAACGAATACTGCCCAGGATTTGCGCCAGGAGCAACTACGAAGTCGTACTCCAGAAGACCTTCCTTTCCGTAGTACACAAGGTCTATGCCCGGGTAAACGTCGGTGTATCTTACCTTGCCGAAATGCGGAACGTTGGTCCGCCATTGTGACCGGTCATTCCCGGTCAGGTAGTTGCTATACCCTCCGAGCTTCGTCTCACCCCTGAGGACTGCATTACGGTCCGCTCCCTCCAGGCGCATGCGAATAGCCTCGCCGGCAGCGCCGTTCGAACGCAACAGCAGGAGGGATTCACTAGGGCCGAGATACAACGCGTGGTTTGCCCCACGCGAAAGGTAACGCGCCGGCATGGTCGTCTGACCTTGGTTCGGCTCAAAGACTAAGGGCAATGCCTGCCCGGACGGTTTTACGCCAACTCCAGAGTGAGCGGCGGTCGCGGCGAAGCTCAGCGACGCGATCAACGTAGCGGCGAGCGTTCGCCAATCGAGCGAAAAAATCATATTAATTAGTTCTCCTCATCCGCGGGTGAGCGGACCCCTCACCTGAATATCACACGTAAGATCAAAAAAGCGAGTAGATGTTTCGTTAGGTGGCCTAAATTCAGTGCTTTACCGTACCACGCATATGTACGAAAGTACTAAGATGCATGCTAAACTTCCGGGTTAATCGGCATGGATGATTCATTCTGGAAAGGGAAACGTGTGCTCGT
Source organism: Bryobacteraceae bacterium (assembly GCA_963825845.1). GTDB lineage: Bacteria > Acidobacteriota > Terriglobia > Bryobacterales > Bryobacteraceae > DASQDN01. The sequence goes on from CAWGVL010000020.1 coordinate 179,981, forward strand.
GACGGGGCATACCGGCTTTAAAGGAGGCTGGATGTCGTCATGGCTGGCTCGTCTGGGCGCACACGTGACTGGGTTCGCGTTGCCGCCGCCTACAGAGCCTAGTCTGTACGAAGCCTCGAAGATAGGTAGCTGCGTAGACAGCATCATTGGCGATCTGCGGAATTTGGAAGCTGTAACCGAGGCCGTTGCATGCTGCCGGCCTGACATCGTGTTTCACATGGCGGCGCAGCCGCTTGTCCGCAGATCCTACCGGGATCCCGTCGAAACCTATGCCACGAACGTCATGGGCACGGTTCATGTGCTCGAGGCGGTTCGGAGGTTTGAAGAAACCCGCGTCATTGTAAACATAACCAGCGACAAGTGCTACGAGAATCGCGAGATGCTGTGGGGATATCGCGAAACGGACCCAATGGGCGGCTTCGACCCGTACAGCAGCAGTAAGGGATGCGCGGAGCTAGTCGCCGCAGCGTACCGACGCTCTTACTTCGAGAGCGGCCCTACCCGGCTTGTCAGTGTCCGGGCGGGGAACGTAATCGGCGGAGGCGATTGGGCCGAAGACCGGTTGATCCCCGATTGCATGCGGGCGCTAAGCAGCCGAGAGACCATCATTGTTCGGCGGCCGCATTCGGTGCGACCTTGGCAGCACGTTTTGGAGCCTCTCGCCGGGTATTTATCCTATGCTCAAGGTCTTTACGAAGGCAAGGACCTACCGCCCGCGCTGAACTTCGGCCCTTCGGAGGCGGACATGCAACGCGTCGGCAAGGTCGTGAACACTATTGTGGAGTTGTGGGGTGACGGCGCTCACTGGGAGGCTCAGAGCGACGGCGGACCGCACGAAGCCGGGTTATTAACCCTCGATTCCACCCTCGCAAGACATACGTTGGGATGGCGGCCGAACCTGCGGCTCGGTGATGCGCTCGCGTTTACAGTCGAGTGGTACCGCCGTTTCGAAGCTGGCGAACCGATGGATGTAGTTACCGCAGAGCAGATTATGCGGTATGAAACTATTTCTACCCACAGTTCCTTATAATGGGTAATATGGCTTCGGCTACCGTAGATCGCTCCGGCCGGATCATGCTACCGGCAGAAGTTCGTCGCAAGCTCAAGATCGGTGAAGGCGACGTACTGAATGTCTCTGTAGAAGACGGACGCATCATGTTGATGTCTCAAAGAGAAGCGCTTCGGCGGGCACAGGCGTTCTTCCGCTCGGTCGACCCGGATAGGGTGTTATCGGAGGAGCTAAGCGAAGATCGCCGGCGCGAAGTAGAGGCGGAGCTTGCCGATTAAATATCTACTTGATGCGTCGGCCTTACTTGCCCTACTGCGAGTAGAGCCGGGAGCGGACGTAGTCGAGGGGCTGTTTCAGGAATGCGCGATCAACTCGGCGAATTTAACTGAAGTATTCACAAAGCTAATTCAGCTTGGATGGACCCCCGACTCTGTTCGTAAACACGTCGCACAATTGAAAATTCCTGTACTGCCAGTAACGCAAGCCGAAGCGGATGCCAGCGCGGACCTCGCGCCCATGGCCTGGCAAAAAGGCATCTCTCTCGGAGACCGGCTGTGTCTGGCGACCTGCATCACACACAACCTCATTGCGCTAACCACTGAAAGTAGATGGCCGGACGATGCCGGTGTTTCTATCCAAAGAATTCGCTAATAATGTCCACTTGTAGGCTCTGCTCGAGCGCCCTTACCTGCACCTTCGCCGACCTCGGCATGTCCCCGCTGGCGAATTCTTATATAAAGTTGGAGAAAGCGAAGTCAATGGAGCCGTTTTACCCGCTCCATGTGTACGTCTGCGACCAATGCCTGCTGGTGCAACTGGAAGAGTTCGAGAGTCCCCAGCATATTTTTACCGATTACGCTTATTTTTCTTCATTTTCCGACGCGTGGCTGAAGCACGCAAAGCAGTACACCACCGACATGATCGAGCGCTTCGGTTTCAGCGCACACTCGCAAGTAGTCGAGATCGCAAGCAACGACGGCTATTTACTCCAGTACTTTCATGAGCGAGGCGTTCCGGTGCTTGGTGTCGAACCGGCGACGAATGTCGCGGAGGTTGCGCGCGCCAAGGGCATTCCGACCAAGGATATTTTCTTCGGCGCTGACACTGCGCGGCAGTTGAAAGCAGAGGGATATGCGGCGGACCTCCTGCTCGGCAACAACGTTCTTGCGCATGTACCGGATCTGCTGTCCTTCGTCGAAGGTCTGAAGATCCTGTTGAAAACCGATGGGGTAATCACGCTTGAATTTCCGCACTTGATGCAGCAGATTCGCCACCGCCAATTCGACACCATCTATCACGAGCACTTCTCCTACTTGTCACTTCTGGTTGTAGAAAAAGTACTTGAGCGGTTCCATCTCGAGGTGTTCGATGTCGAGGAGTTGTGGACACACGGCGGGTCGCTGCGCGTTTTCGCCAAGCACAGTGAGGACACGAGTAAAACACAAATGAGGCGTGTATTTGAATTGAGGAAAGCGGAAGAAGACGCCGGATTGAAGAACCTTGATACATACATGAGGTTCGCCGAGCAGGTCAAAGACGTTAAGTGCGATCTCCTCGAATTCCTCGTTCGCGCCAGGCGCGAGGGCAAGCGCGTCGTCGCGTACGGCGCTCCTGCCAAGGGCAACACGCTGCTCAACTATTGCGGGGTTGGACCCGAGTTAATCGAGTACACGGTAGACCGAAGCCCTTATAAACAAAACACTTTACTTCCAGGTACTCGAATACGCGTCTACTCGCCTGATCGTGTATTCGAGGACAAACCCGATTACCTCCTGATTCTGCCGTGGAACCTTCGCGAAGAGATCTCGTCGCAAATGGCTACGATTCGTAATTGGGGCGGCCGGTTTGTCGTTCCGATTCCTTCCATCGAGGTATTCTGAACGTGCATTTCACCGAAGCTCGTCTTCCCGGCGTATGGCGGATAGGTCTTGAAAAACGGGAGGACAGCCGCGGATTCTTCGCGCGGGTCTTTTGTGAGCAAGAGTTTGCCGCACATGGTCTTATCACCCGATACCCGCAGTGCAACTTGTCGTACAACCAGAAACGCGGCACTCTGCGCGGCATGCACTTTCAGCGTCCTCCGAAGCCCGAGGTGAAGGTGGTCCGTTGTCTCCGTGGCGCCGTATACGATGTGCTGCTCGATTTGCGGCCGGACTCGCCAACGTACCTGGAGCATGAGACATTTGAACTCACCAGCGACAATCGCGAGTCGCTTTATGTGCCCGAAGGTGTTGCGCATGGATTTCAGACGTTGACCGATGATGCGGAGATGTTCTACCAGATGAGTGAGTTTTATGCCGCTGGGTTGAATGATGGGGTTCGCTGGGACGATCCCGCGTTCAGTATCAAATGGCCTCTGGAGAATCCTATTCTCTCGGAGAAAGACCAGGCGTATCCCAACTACCGCATCAGCCCGTGGGTTCAATGACGAAGCGATTGCTTTTCACTGGCGCGGGAGGCTTCATCGGACGGCAGGCAGCGCCGTATCTTCTTGAACGCGGCTATGAAGTGCATGCTGTCGACATCCGGCCTATCGTTCTTGAAGGCTGCGAAGTACACACGGCTGACTTGATGAACGCCTCCGATTCGAAGCGGCTCATCGAATACGTTCGGCCAACTCATCTGCTGCACATGGCGTGGTATGTCGAGCACGGTAAGTTTTGGACTTCGCTCGACAACACGCGATGGGTTGAAGCGTCACTGAACTTGCTCCGCGAGTTCATGGCAAATGGGGGCCAGCGCGTAGTCACAACAGGCACCTGCTCGGAATACGAGACGGGACATTCGATCTGCCTCGAAGATGAAACGCCATGCAGGCCTGCCACTCTGTACGGAGCCTGCAAGTACGCGCTATCCGTCATGCAATCGGCGTTGTGCCGGCAGACAGGGATTCGTCACGCATGGCCGAGAATCTTCTTCCTCTATGGACCGGGTGAACCTGAACGTAAGTTGGTCTCATCCGTCATCGCTTCCTTATTAAGAGGCGAAGCGGCTGCAACAACGCACGGCGAGCAGGTTCGCGATTTCCTGCATGTAGAAGACGTCGCTCGAGCGCTCGTATCCGTCTTGGACAGTTCCGTCGAGGGGAATGTCAATATCGGGTCCGGCGAAGCCATCACGCAGCGACATGTAGTTGAATCCATCGCGCGCCTCATCGGGAGGCCAGAGCTCTTGAGATTGGGCGCAGTACCAGCCGCTGCGAACGAACCCGAACGCCTCATCCCGGATGTCACCCGACTGAGCGCGACCGGTTTTACGCCGAAGCACACACTGGATGAAGGACTCGCGCTTACGATCGACTCTTGGCGGAAGAGACTTCGCTCACACGCATAACGCTCAGCCGAGCAGTTGCCATCCCGAAGGTGCTTCGACGCATTCTCCGGTATACGCGCGCGCCCGCGTCACGTCCGCCAATTGCGCTGACAGTTGAGCGCGTGCGGAACGAGCTTTGGCCAGCGCCCCGTGAAACGTCTTGATGGCGCGCTTCAGCGATTCCTCTCCGCCGTTCTCGCGCAATCTCCGGTCCAGGACCTCGGCGTATTGCGGCAGAATGGCTTGCGCGTCGCCAAAGCGTTCCTGTTCAATAAGGCGATTCAACGTATGAGCAAGATCGTCCAGTTCATCAGCCATTGATCGATTCCTGGTTGCTCTTCATCGCGGCGAACATGTTGATGAAGTACGTCGCCTGCTGTTCCAGAGATGCGATCAGCGCGTCGGCAGCGTAGAACTTCTTCTGCAGATCCGTCTTCAGATCATCAATCCGGCGCTGTTCTTCCGTGATCCGCGCATCGGCGCTCACTGCTTGCTCGGCCGTGATTTTGATAGCGTTACTGACAATGCCGCTTTGCTCGGCATGCAGCCCGTTTACCCGGTCGCTGGCGGCCTTCAAGAATCCCGAAGAGTCCGATTTCCCAAAAAACGCCTGCAGACCCGACACGTTGGTCTTTACTTTGTCCCATTCCGCTGCGTCTACGTACAGCTTTCCCGACTTATCTGTCAGAATCCCGAGTGACGCCAGCGAGCTCATACCGCTATTACCCGTGGAGTACGAGGATATCTCGCGAAGGACGTTATTTGTGGTGAAGACGAGGCTATTGCCGGACAACGCGCCGTTCTGCTGTCCGTAATGTTTTCCTAACTCATCAATGACGCCGTTGTAGCTGTTGACGAAGGCATCGATCGCCGCTTTTACATTGCCCGTGCCGCGTGTCACCTGAATGGTTGCGGTCGATGTGCTTTCCTTTACGAGATCGATCGTCAAACCCGTCGATAACGTGACCGTGCGGCTCGAACTCACGGATTCTTCAACGCGGCCGTTTACGATATAGCGCGCCTGCGATCCTCCCGTAGCGCTGTCGAGCAATTCGTCACCATCGCCTGTCAGGCTGATCGTAGTTGAACCCAGGGTAGTGCTCTGGATTGAGAGATGGTATTCCGCCGTACCCGATGGGCTGAGGTTTACAAGGGTCGCGCGGACGCCTGCATTCGCATTGTTGATGGCTTCTACCAGCGATTTGAGGCTGTTGTCAGCCGGTTCGATGGAGATTGCCTCTCCACCGTTGATCGTCAATGAGAAACTCTCCGCCTCACTGATGTTCTGCGTGGCCGGATCGGTAACCACTGTTAAGTTCGATTTACTCGAAGCCGTGGCATAGGATCCGATGTCCAGCACTTTGACGGTGTAAGTTCCTTCCGCCACGCCATCTGAGATCCGGGCTGAGACCGTCGACGAATCCGAGTTCGAAATGGAGTAAGAACCGGAGCCGAAGCTGTTGGCCAGGTTCGTCAACGTTGTTTCAAGCGACGCCAGCTTGCCATCCAAGGACTTCAGTGCAGCCGATTCGTCCGAGATCTTTACTTTGTTCTGCTGCATCTGCAGCAGCGGCAGAGACGCAATATTGACACTTCGATCGATGACGGATTGGAAGTCAGTGGAGTAGCGGCTTGCGCCTGTGAAGATATTCGAAGCCATATTTACCTCATCTGGAAAAAGGCCCGGGCACGGATTGAGAGAGAGCCATGCCCGGGTTCGTCAGAGGACCGCCTGTCTAATGACGGGCGGATGGAGTGGAAATGGAATTAACCGCGGAGCAGTGACAACACAGCTTGCGGCGCCGAGTTCGCCTGAGCGAGCGCAGCGATCGAAGCCTGCTGAAGCACCTGCCCCTTCGTCAGATTGGCAGCTTCCTGAGCGACATCCGCGTCGCGGATGCGTGATTCAGCAGCCGAGAAGCTGGTGATCTGCGACTGCGCGAGCTGAATGGCATACTGCAACTGGTTCTGGCCGGTACCGATCTTGCCCTGCACTAAGCCGAGCTTCGATACCGCCGACGAAATCGCGCTAAGAGCGGAAATGGCGTCGGACGTAGGATCGGAGGTATTTGATTTGTCCGTGGCATTGAGGTTCGCGCTGGCAGCGACACCGCCGAGGCCACCCGCACCGCCATCCGCTCCACGAGTGAGCGTGAAGTCGGCCGAGCTCTCGAACTTCACTTCGTTGCCGATGCGGATCACATCGATTCCGGTACCGGAAAGACCCGTACGCAGCTTGTTGAACACAGCGTCAACCGAGGTTTCCGTAGTGGTATCGAGGGTGACGACTGTCGCCGAGCCACCCGAAGGAGTAAACGTGAGTGTCTGGTTCGCGCTTGTCGCTGCGCTAACCGTGCCGCCAACCTGACGGTACTTGCCGCTGTTATTGATGGCGTTCGCGTCTGTAACGGCAGCCTGGATCTGCGCGCCGGCGCCAGCCTTGGCATCGACAGCCACGGCATAGGAGCCCGAACCGGAAATCTGGAGCGAACCGTCGGAAGCCGACATAGAAACGGTCAGACCCGTGCCCGCGAGACCCGAGTTCAACTGGCTGACGATATCGTTGCCGGTCAAGCCGTCCGCGTCACCCTGAACCGTTACGCTCACCTGCCCATTCGTGGTGCCGAAGCGGTACGTCTGGCTGCTGTTCTGATCGAGATAGGAGCCGCTGCGATAATCGGTCGCCGACAACTGAACGGAGACGGTGTTGCCTGAGATCGACGTACCCGTGAGGCTCAGGCCCGACGCGTTCACCAGGTTGCTGGAAGCAGAAAGATCAACGGAAACACGGCTGTTAGCCGCGGCAGAACCGCCGCCGATGTAAACGGAGATAGTCCGGTTGTTCGCCGCCGCTCGCGTGTCACCGTTGCCCAGACCGACGTTCGCGGCCTGGCGATTCACTTCACCGAGAATGCTCTGGTATTCGGCATCCAGGGTGGAACGGTTTCCTGTGAAGGTTCCCGAAGCTGACTGAGTCGCCAGTGTCTTCAGGCGGTCCAGCATCTTCGAAATGTTGTTCAAGCCGCCATCAATGATCTGAAGGGTAGACAGACCATCGTTGGCGTTGCGAACGCCCTGCATCAACTCGGTTACGTCACTGCGGTATTTGTTCGCAACCGCCAGGCCGGCCGCGTCGTCTGCCGACGAGTTGATGCGGTAGCCGGAGGTCAGGCGCGTGATGGTCTGACCTTGGAAGTTGCTGTTCACGCGCAGGTTCTCTTGCGCGACCATCGAGTTGACGTTGGTTTGAATGGAAAGCATCGAAAATCCTCTTTTTGAGTTATGTCCGCTGCATCATGCTGCGGGAGGCTCGAAGCTTTTCAGGACCCTCGCCTCAGGTTACATATCGCTGGGCGTTGGGGAAGTTTGAGGGAATATTTTTGCGTACAGCGCTTTCACGTCGACCGATGCAGCCGCGAGGTTTTCTTCGCGCACATTCTTCATCTCTTCAGCGACAATCGAGATCTCGCGCGGAGCATCGATCGCAATCTTCACTTTGTTGCGACCAATGTGCGCAATGTGGATGGAAATGTTGTCTCCGATGAGAATCTTCTCGCCTTCGCGGCGGCGCATCACCATCATGACGCCGTCTCCACTGCGAATGCTAGCGCATGACGGTGCGAATACCGCATTTCCGGATCGATGCATTGTGCGGCAGCGCGAGATTGGAGATTAATGACAATCGGCGCAAGCAGGTTTGCGGTCGGATCCTCTTCATGAATCGCGATAAGCGCGAGCACCGCGGCTTCGTCGCCGATGCGCGGCTGCGAGACGAAGCCAAGCAGTTCAAGGTCAGACGTGGACAGTTGAGGCTCGTAACCCGGGCTGATCACACGAATCGGCAGCGCGGGAAAGCAAAGCGCCGCAGACTGCAAACTCTGCACGAATACGAGCGGATGATGAACGGGCTGTTGAACGACGACGAACCGCCGCTCCGATTCGAAGCCCGGCAGCCCTTCGCCGAAATCGATCGTGTCGGCGGAGCTGTACTCCAGCTGTCCAAAATGACTCGTGTGGAACGAAGGCATCGTTTAGCTCGATATGGAAGTGTGGAGAAGAGGACAGAGTTCTCACACGGTGGCGAATACATCGATCTGGCAGTTCGACTCAACCGTCGGTGATTACGTTTCTCATTGGTGCGAAGCATTATTGGGCCTCAAATGTAAGGCATAGGTGCTGGAGCGACCGGGCAATCGGAGACAATTAAGTACGGCAGAGCGCGCCATGAACAAGGATGTCGTAAAGGCGAAACTACGGGAAATGGAACCGGCGCTGAAGGCGGCCGGGATTATCCATCTTCACCTGCACGGCTCGGTTGTACGGGGAGAAGCGACAACGGATTCCGATATTGACGTGGCCGCACAGTTCGATAAAACAAAGCGTCTGTCGCTGATTGACCTCGCCGGCCTACAGAATATGATTTCCGATGTCTTGGGCGTGGAAGCCGATCTATGCGATGCTGATCGCGTGAAGGAAGAAGTTCAGAGCAATTTCGACCGTGAGGCCGAACTTGTCTTCTAGAACCCCCGACCAATCCCTTCGCGACATTCTGAATTCCATCCTCCTGATCGAGGAGTTCACTGCCGGCGTTTCGTTTGATGGTTTGGTGATGAACCGATGCGCATCGCCGCCGTCGAACGTCACCTGCAGAAGATCAGTGAAGCGGCTGTAAGGCTAAGCGATCATGCCGAGATCCTGTGTCCCGGCGTCCCGTGGCGCAACATCAGGGGAATCGGCAACTTTCTACGTCATGAGTATGACCGGGGTAGATTTGGAAACGGTTTGGCATACCGTGACGGATCATCTGCCTCCACTGAAAGCCTCGGTCACCACTGCGCTGAAGACGCGGGAACAGGCCTGAACAATCCGGCGCCTAAACGCCTGAGTTAATTCTGTTCAAGACCAGTTTCCAGACTGACTGGGTTAGTGGTCCTCATCCTGTTTAACAACTAACACTGCTCGCAGATGCCTTCACTCGCTCTTCTTTGATGGGAGTTATCGTGGAGAGGCAGCACCAAGGGCTCTTGAAACGAAGTTGATGGCAGTTTCGGTTCCTGCAACGATTTGACCACGGTAATCACACGCGTTTTTCTTGTTGGTCCATAATCGTCTCGTCTCAGCGCTAAATGCGATTTGCGAATGCCCGCGATCGAAGGTTATGCCGCAGTTCGTCGCTTGGATCGAATCGCCTTCTTCGTGGGGGATCTTGCAGTCGAAGCCTTCGCCTTCGACTGCTCGCTCAGGCTGCGCTGAAGCGCCTGCATGAGATCAATGACAGGAGCCTTCCGAGGTTTGGCTATCGACGTCACCTTCTCACCCTTGCGCTTTTGCTCGACCAAACGCTCAACGTTCGCTTGATACTCGTCTTCGTATTGCTCAGGCTTGAACTTATCCGCTAGCGTCTCGATCAACCGGGTCGCCAGCTCGAGCTCTTTCGCCTTGAACGCCGCCTTTGTCACATCCCCCAAGTCGAAGTCGTGAATCTCATCGACGAAGAACATAGTATGCAGCACCAACTCGTTGCCTGAGGGGCGAAGGATTACGATGTGTTCCCGATTGTGCATCGCAACTTTGGCCACCCCATAGTACTTGGTCTGCCTCATGGCCTCGAGGAGGAGCGCATACGGGCGCGTAACCGTCGCGTCTGGCGCTACGTGATACGACTTATCGAAGAAGAGGGGGTCTACTTGCGAGGCCTTGACGAACTGGAGGATTTCCATCACGCGAGCTGTGGGCGGCGCAATCTTCTTCAGTTCATCATCCTGAATCACGACGTATTCATTCTTCGCAACTTCGTACCCTTTGACGATGTCAGCTCGGTCGAGAGGCTTATCCTCCTCACGACAGTAAAGCACTTCCTTGACTCGGGAGTGGTCCTTCTTATGAAGCATGTGAAACGGAAGTGTTTTACTCCGAGCAGCTACGTGCAGCCGGACGGGAATCGATACCAGTCCGAAGCTGATGAATCCTTTCCAAACGGTTGTGGGCATACGGCTGTTCGATGCCAACTAAGATGATTTGATTTCCAGCGTCCAGTGCCGATCGCCTCGCAACCGGTTAGCTTGCGATGAACGCCAACAGGTCGGAATTGATCGTTTCCGCTTCCGTGGTGGGCATGCCATGCGGGAAGTCCTTATAAGTTTTCAGGGTTCCGTTCTTCAGCAGCTTAGCGGACAGCGGCCCGGAGGCGACATAGGGCACGATCTGATCGTCTTCGCTATGCATGACCAACACCGGGACGGTAATCTTCTTGAGATCTTCCGTGAAATCGGTTTGGGAAAAGGCCACGATGCTGTCGTAATGCGCCTTAGCGCCGCCCATCATGCCCTGGCGCCACCAATTTTGGATGATGGCCTCCGAGGGTTTGGCGCCCGGTCGGTTGTAGCCATAGAAAGGCCCAGTCGGCAGGTCACGATAGAATTGCGATCGATTGGCGGCGAGTTGTGCCTGCAAACCGTCAAACACTTCTTTAGGAAGGCCGAGCGGATTGGCCGCCGTCTTCACCATCAGTGGCGGTACCGCGTTGATCAGCACTGCTTTCGTCACACGGCTTTCGCCATGCCGACCCAGATAGCGGACCATCTCACCGCCGCCGGTGGAATGGCCTACATGGATAGCATTTTTCAGGTTGAGATGCGCCGTAAGTGCCGCCAGGTCGTCGCCATAATGGTCCATATCGTGGCCATCAGCAGTTTGGGTCGAGCGACCATGGCCACGGCGGTCATGCGCGATAACGCGATAACCATGATGGAGGAAGAAAAGCAATTGGGTGTCCCAATCATCGGCCGACAGCGGCCAGCCGTGGCTGAACACGATCGGCTGGCCCGAACCCCAATCCTTGTAGAAGATCTCCGTGCCGTCCTTGGTGGTAATCGTGGGCATGTGGACTCCTATGAAAGCAGTGACCGCTAAATTAGAGCACATCTTTTAACACAATGCGGAAGGGATACGGTTTGTGCCCTTGTGGACGGAACTGCTGAACCGGCTGGGGAGCGCCGGATTGACAAGAACAAGCTGCGGCCAATCACGATTAGGAATTATCTGTAACCGACGTTCTCGCTTGGGAGAAAACGCATGGACGCATCGTCGCACTGCGTGCCCACTGGAACTTCTGACATACAGCGGATTCCTAACCTCGAATGGCATAGGCAGTAGAAAACACCTATTAAATATCGAGATAGTCCCCGCGCTAGCACGCTACAACGGACGCTCGACGCCTCAAAAACCGGCGCTTTTTCATGATACGAAGGCCGACGGCAGCTCTTGTCATCTGAGGTGTTCGGGTTAGAACTTCTTAATAGCATTCAATCGTACATTCGGATAAGATCTTCTTTGTACCTAAAGGGGGATTTTCGTGACCAAGCACCGACAAGTTGGGGTGTGGGGCGTAGCTGCGGCTGCTGTGTGCATGACAGCGCTCGCAGGTCCCAGACCCACTACTGACTACGGCAAGTTGCCTTTGACGTTCGAAGCGAACGCGGGTCAAGCCGATGGACAAGTGAAATATCTGTCCAGAGGCGCCGGATATACATTTTTTTTGACCTCCGGCAACGAGGCGGTCGTGTCTCTTGCGCGAACCTCCGCGGGCGGCGAGCGGCTAACGACTGCCGTTCGAATGACCATGCCTGGTTCCAAAGACGCCGAGGCGATTCGCGCGCTGGAGCCACAATCGAACGTCAGCAATTACATCTATGGGAACGATCCGAAGCGGTGGTTGACCGGTGTGAAGCATTACGGGCGCGTCTCCTATGAGGGCATCTATCCGGGCATCGATGTCGTTTACTACGGCAACCAGCGACAGCTCGAGTACGATTTTGTCGTGGCGCCCGGCGCAGATCCGGGAGCAATCCGGCTGAAGTTCGACGCTGAGCGGGTATCCACCGACAACGGCGATCTTCTGCTGCATACGGCATACGGTCCGCTACGCCAACTAAAACCCGTCGTTTATCAGGAAATCGACGGCAAACGCCGTTATATCGCTTCGAATTACGTTGTCCACAAGAAAGAAGTCAGGTTTGCTCTCGGCAAATATGATCGTTCGAAGACGCTCGTTATCGATCCGATCCTCGTGTACTCGACGTATCTTGGCGGCAGCGGTGTGGAAAGCGGCTTCGCGGTCACTGTCGACTCGACGCAAGCGGCCTACGTAGTCGGATCCACAGCATCCACGGATTTCCCTCTGATCACCGGTACCAGCGGCCAGACAACGTTCAAGGGCGGCGCTACGGACGCCTTCGTCGTGAAGTATTCTCCTTCGGGGTCCGGCATTGCGTTCTCGACATACATCGGCGGGTCCGGCGCGGACTCGGCAACTGCTGTGGGCGTGGACGCGAATGGCAATATCCTGATTGGCGGTAGCACCGATTCAACGAATTTCCCGCTGAGAAATGCTATGCAGCCCACCATCGGGGGCAAGACGGACGCGTTTCTCGTGAAGTTGGCGCCTAGCGGCGCACTCGTTTTCTCGACTTTCATCGGCGGCTTCGAAGATGACCAAACCCTCAGTCTCGTCGTAGACGGCGGCAACAACGCTGTCCTCGGCGGGGTCACGCGATCGACCAACTTCTGGGCAAGCGGCGGCATCCGCGCCGCCTTTCAAGGCGGCGTCACCGACGGGTGGGTTTTCAAAATGAATCCCGACGGAGTTCGCTTATGGTCCACCTATATGGGTGGTGTCGGCAACGACTCCGTCAACGGCGTGGCTGTCGATACGCAAAACAACGTTTATCTGACCGGCGGCACAACTTCGCTCAACTTCCCCGTGTCGTCCGGCGTGGTGCGAACCACTCTCGTCCGGCCCGGCTATACGGATGCATTTGTGACGAAACTCGACCCCAACGGCGCCCTGTCATACTCCACCTATCTTGGGGGTAGAGAGTACGACGAGGGAATTGAAATTGCCGTGGATCTGGCCGGTCAGGCGTACGTCGCCGGCGACACCGATTCAATCCACGATTTCCCCACACGGAACACCTTGCAAGGACCTCCTGGGAACCGGGATCTTTTCGTTACTAAGTTGAATGCGACCGCAACAGATTATGTCTTCTCGACATACCTGGGCGGAAGCGGCGTCGATAATGCCGCTGATATCGTGGTTGACGCCGCCGGCGATGCCTACGTAATAGGAACGACGACCTCGAACAACTTCCCGGTCGGCTCCCCTTTGCAGGCTACCCTTCGCGGCCCGTCCGATGTGTTCATCACCAAGATCAACGCGGCCGGTACCGCTCGCGTTTGGTCCAGTTATCTGGGCGGTCTGTCGGATGATGTCGCCTCGAGCATCGCGATTGACAATCAATCGAACTTGTACCTCGCCGGAAGCACCATATCGGTCGATTTCCCGCGCATCGGGGCTCAGCAAGCAACCATGGGCGGAGCTCAAGACGCGTTCGTCGCAAAGATCGCCGGCTGTGACATTGTCCTGGCTCCCACTGCGGCGACCTTCGCGTTCAATGCCGCCAGCGGATCATTCTTCGTCAACGCTACAAATTGTCCGTGGAATGCGACAGCGAGCGATTCGAGCTGGATCACGATTACCAGTCCCGCCACGGGCTCAGCAACGGCGAACATTACATACACGATCGCCGCAAATACGGGCGTCGCGCGAACCGGCTATATCTCGGTAAGCGGCGTTCAGTATGTAATTACGCAGGCCGGGCTTTCGACGGCGGCGCCGTCAGTTGTGAGCCTTTCGCCGAATGCGGGCGGAGGAATTGCCCAAACATTCACGGCTACCTACGCGACCGCAAATCCAGGCGGAGCGCCGATCGACCGTGTGTACTTTTTGATGAACACGGTTGTGAATGGCACGGGTGGTTGTCTGGTGGAGTACTCGCCCGCGACAAATGCCTTCCGTTTGATCAATAACGACGGAATTTCCTGGAGCGCTCCGGCTACCGCTGGAACCGCTGTCACTTTGAGCAACAGCCAGTGCTCACTGAACGTCGCCACCAGTTCGGGATCTACAGCCGCCGGAACCGGCGCATTAAATACGACTGTGAACTATGCGTTGACCTTTGGGACGGGTTTCACCGGTCTGAAGAATGTGTACCTGATCGCCTCCAGCGAAAGCGCCGGGCTGACCAGCGGCTGGGTCCAGGCCGGAACATGGACGGTGAACGGCTCCGGCGGTGGCGGCACTCCCGGAGTCTTGTCGCTGATTCCGACTACCGGCTCCGGCTACATGGGTTCATTTACGGGTACTTTTACGCATACGGGTGGCGCGACGCAGCACTACCTCGGCTACATGCTGTTCCTGCCCACGCCGAATGTTGTGAACTACACCGCAACGGGATCGTGCCTTGTCGAGTACAACCGTATTAGCAACGGCATGCGGCTGATTGACAATGCGGGCACCGGTTGGCTCGGCGGCCAATCGGGGATACCGCTCGGTACGCCTGGCGCTGTTCTAACGAACAATCAATGTACGGTGAATGTGCAGAACGCGACGGCGTTTGTTGCCGGCAATACGATGAGCGTGAATGTACCCGTTATATTCCAGGCTACGTTGGGACCGGTGCTCGGCGCCTTCATGCAGGCTCTGGATGTGAATGGAGTCTGGACCGGAATGACGCAGTTCGGCAATTGGGTACTGCCGGGTGCTCCACAGACCCGTATTGGCCCCGCCATCAGTGGCATTACTCCGACAAACACAGCGGGCTCGAATGTGACGTATACGATCACTGCCGCCCACCCGAGCGGCGCGGGCTCGCTTTTGCAAGTTCACTTGATGATCAGCGATCGCATCGTAGGAGGATCGCCGTGCCAGGTAGTTTACTTCCCCGGGAGCAATACGCTGAACCTGATCAACGACACCGGCTCGGCTTTGGTATCGCCGACCGGAGTCACACCGGGTACCCCGGGAGCACTGGGGAATAGCCGCTGCACGCTAAATACAACGGGCGCGGCTGTCTCGGCGGCAGGCGCCAACTTGAGCGTTGTCCTACCACTGACGTTCAATGTAGGCGCCTTCGCAGGCGGCAAGAACGTCTACGGAATCGCGTTTGACAATTTGGGCGTGACCAGCCACTGGGTGCAAGGCGCGACGTTAAACGTACAGTAGTTTCGACAGACGAGTAGAAACGAAACCGCCGGCTTTCCTTTCGGAGGCCGGCGG
>CAWGVL010000021.1:0-53836 GCA_963825845.1 Bryobacteraceae bacterium
CACGAGTGACAGCGCAGAATTCATTCGCGCGTCGATCAACAACATGAAAGACTCGGCGATTCAAGGTTCCGCGTTGGCCGTCCTGATCCTTCTCGTCTTCTTACGAAGCATCTCCAGCACCGATGATTATCGGAATCGCGATCCCCGTTTCGGTGATCACGACCTTCGCCTTGATGTATTTCAACGGCATCACATTGAACACCATTTCGTTCGGCGGGCTCGCGCTGGGAGTCGGCATGCTCGTAGATAACGCGATCGTAGTTCTGGAGAACATCTTCCGCCACCGCGAGAATGGAATGAGTATGTTCCAGGCCGCGGTAAAAGGAAGCTCTGAAGTGGCGGGCGCGATCACGGCTTCCACTCTCACGACCCTCGCGGTATTCGTCCCGGTCGTTTTCACGTCTGGGGTTTCATCCGTCACTTTCCGGCAATTGGCAATCGTCGTTTCTCCTTACTGTGTTCGCTTGCAGTCGCCCTGACCGTCGTACCCGCTCTATGCTCTCGTTTTCTGCGATCGAATACGAAACGCCGGATACCCATCATCGAAAAGCTGTCGGACTGGGCAGCACGCGGTCAGGAGAATCTGAACGAGCGTTACGGGCGAGCCATCCGCTGGGCCATCGATCACCCGAAATCAACGCTCGGTACGACGGCTGCGCTCGTCGCATGCAGCCTTTTCCTTACTCCTCTTGTTGGTGTAGAACTCAGCCCCCAGGCAGATGAGGGAAGTTTGAGTCAACGTGCGGTTGGAGCCTGGAACTCGTGTGGACGTCACCGATAAAACCATGCAACGACTCGCCCGCATTGTGAGGGAGCGCGTACCGAAGCCGAACACATCATGGTTGAGAGTGGGAGCGGAGCCGGCGGGGAGCGAACACATCGGTGAGATACGCATCCAACTCGTCCCGCAAAACAACCGCGAACGCTCGGCTCGAGACGTAGCGATGGACTCCGCCCGCGCTCAGCATTGCGCCCGGTATGGATGTGCGGACACGCGTCAGCACAGGAATGCTTGGACGGCTCACCTCTGGGGGCGGTGGCGGCGACCGCCTCGTGGTGAAGGTTCGCGGCTATGACATTGCCACTCTTGATGGCCTGGCCACAAAAGTTCGCGACGCGATGTTAATGACGCCCGGTGTCGCGGAAGCGCAGGTGAATCGCGAGCCGGGCACACCGGAAGTGTTACTGACGGTGGATCGGCTGAAAGCGGCAACATTAGGTCTGAACGTATCGGACATCGCTCAGGCGATGGAGACGACGATCGGCGGAACACGAACTTCGATGTTCCGTCAGGAAGGTGATGAATACAACATCATCGTCCGCCTCAAAGAGCAAGATCGGCTCAGCGTATCTCAGGTCGGAAGCATTCCTCTCGTGACGGTAAACGGACAGACGATTCCGGCCTCCTCCGTCGTGTCGATGCGCCGTCAGGCAGGACCCGTTTCTATCGAACGACAGAATCAGGAGCGAGTCATTTTTGTCTCGGGGACGCTTGCTGACCGGGACTTGGGAGGAGTCATTCGGGACCTGGACGAGAAACTCCGCACAATAACCAAGCCCGAAGACTATCACTTTGAATATGGCGGTGAGTACGAAGAACAGCAGAAGGCTTTTTGGGAGTTGACGCTCGCTGCTCTGATCGCGATAACGCTCGTGTACATGGTCATGGCGGCGCAATTTGAAAGTCTTCGCGACCCGTTCATTATCCTGTTTTCGATTCCGGTATCGGCGGTGGGAGTTCTCTGGATTCTCGTCCTGACGGACACAACCTTCAACATGCAAGGTTTCCTGGGCGTGATCATGCTCGCAGGCATCGTAGTGAACAATGCGATCATCCTTGTGGATTACGCCAACCAGCTTCGGCGCCAAGAGGGTTATGAGGTAAGAGAGGCGCTCATCACGGCCGGGAGCCGCCGTTTACGGCCGGTACTCATGACCACAGCAACGACTGTACTCGGGTTGCTGCCGATGGCGCTGGGAATTGGTGAAGGATCCGAACTGCAGGAGCCGATGGCGCGCGTCGTGATCGGCGGGTTGGTCAGTTCGACGCTGATAACGCTGATTCTAATCCCGGTCGTTTACACAATTATCGAGAGGCGTGGCGAACGGCGGATGGAGCAGGGGGCACTAGTTCCGCAGCCGCAGGCAGGTGACTAGTCGACAGGCCCCAGCTTGTGAGCCTTACGCTCCATTGTGGAGCCAATGACATTCCGGCTTAAGGCACTTTCGTGTCCGCGCGCTGCTCAGTTGCATCCGATCGCACAAACGTGAGCTTCTCGGGATCCTTGCCGGTCGGCACGATCGAAAGCACTTCGACTACCAGTTTCTTGCCGTCTGCGGATATAGTCCGGCGTATTTTCGTCACCTTGTCGCCGCTGGTGCTCATTTCCTCCAGCGTGGGCCCGTTGTACCAGAATGTGACCCGGGCATCATGGCCGTCCACCTTCGCTGCGCATTCTTTTCCGGTGGTTCCGCATTTCACATTAGTTCCGGTATCGGTTGCGGTTTGCGCATCGCGCAGACGAATCTCGGAAGCATTCTGCTCGATAATCAACATCGACCCAGCAGACTTCTGGTCGCCTTTTTGCTCCAACTGCCACTTGCCGGTGAAGTCGGGTTTTCCGTTGGGAAGGGTTTGCTGTGACGGGCTTGGAAAGCAGAGCACTGACAACAGCAGCAGAGGGACGCGGTGAAACATATGCTACCTCCAATGAGAGTGTACAGCCGAGTTAGTCGGCTGGCAATCCTGTGGATCTAGGAGGCAGATACGCGACGCGACGGATTCACTGCGCGCCTGAATCTGTCTTGACGGGCGCAGGAGTCCACTTTTGCTGCGGTTCGGGCACCGACTTCCTGGGCATCTTATCGGCCCGGTTCGCTGCGTGATAAACGACCGAAGCCATCACGGCGGACGCCTGCATAAGATCTGCCGGCTGGGTGTGGTCGTAGACATCCATCGTAGAATGATGCGTTCGGCTCATATAGTCCAACGGATCCTGAATGAATTGGAAGCCTGGGATTCCAACCGCGTCGAACGAAAGATGGTCCGTACCGCCGGTATCCCGGATGCTGATCGTTGTCACGCCAAGGTCGCGGAATGGAGCCAGCCAGCGCTCGAACACAGGTCGCGCCGCGTCGTTTCCCTGCAAGTAAACACCGCGAATTTTGCCGCTGCCATTATCCAGATTGAAATACGCCGCCACGCTTCCCTGCTCCGACTTGAGCTGCATCGTTGCAGGATCGCCGTAATGCTGCTTCACATACGCTTTCGATCCGAGGAGGCCCTGTTCTTCGCCGCTCCACAGGACGATTCGAACGGTCCTGTCAAGCTTCAAGTTCAAGGTCTTTAGAATTCGCATGGCCTCCATGGCGACGGCGGTTCCCGAGGCATTGTCCGTAGCGCCAGTCCCGCCATGCCAGGAATCAAGATGCGCCCCGACGATGACAATCTCACCAGGCTTCCCGGTACCAGGAATTTCAGCAACGACATTGGCTGGCTGCACATCGGTCGCCCCTATATCCGCCTTTAATTCCATTTCAATCTTCACCGGCGTCTTCGCAGAGATCAACCGTGCGATGCGGCCATAATGCTCAGGAGTCAAAGTGACCATAGGAAGCGGCGATGGCCATTTTGACTCGTACCACCCGGCAGATTCACCGAACACATCCCCTCCGTCGCTCCGCCTGTCGGTCGAAAAGATAGCGACTACCTCTTCGGCTCGCAGAAGCTCATGCAACTGTCTGCGAAGTTCCTTTCGCTTTTCATTCAGCGCGTCGCGAAACGCAGGCGGAGCTTCCCGCAGGAAAAGCCTGCGCTCGTCCGCGTTCTCCGGTACCGCAAGCCGCGAGTAATCGAACTTCTTCCCGATCTCCGGCGCCGGTGCAAGGACCTCGGCCGCAAGTTCCTGGTCCGTGTAGCGGTTTGCTGCCGCCCTCATCTGTAGCGCAAGCTGACGAGGGGAGGTAATCATGACGATCTTGCCCTTCAATTTGCCGGAATGGTCCTTACGAATTCTCGCGATGTCGGCTTCCTGCTTATCGAGATCGACGTCATTAAGTGGAATCAGCACCGGCTCGGCGCTTACAACACCCTTCGTCGGCTCAGACCAGGCGAGCGGCAGCGCGACCAGGGGCGAGTATTGGGGAGAAGTCATGTGAAGCGAAAACCGCTTCAATGACCAGGATCGTCCAAATGGCCCCCATGTCTCGAGATGGACATTGGCAAGCCCCCACTCCCGGAATCGAGCCGAGATCCATTCGGCGGCAGCATCGTATTCGGGCGAGGCGGTAAGACGCGGTCCATATCGATCGGTCAGCATTTCGAGGTGTTCGGCGACTTTGCTCTTCTTGAAAGCTTCGTTTTTGATTCGATGGACGACGTTAAGATCGGCGCTGTCCTGCGCGTGAAGACCCAAAACGAGGAGACTGACGGCGGCGGCACGTAGCAAGGTCATAAAGATTCGCGGTAATTGTATCGCACATAAATATGCGATAAGGCACACTTAGAGGCCTTCTGGCATGATTTCGCGCTGCGGGTGAGTCACGCCGGTCAACGCGTAAACATTGTTGTGAATTGTTTCGCAGAAGCTCTGCATGGGAAGATCGTTTGCATCGTCACCGAACGGACCTTCGATCTCAACCCCAATCTCCTCAATGCCAAAAAAGGTATACGCTACGAACAGTACGTCGAGGATCGTGAACCACCCGAAGGTCTCTACCAACGCGAATGGGAGTGTAACGCAGTAGATAACGAGCGCACGCCGAAGATGAACCACATACGCGAACGGCAGCGGGGTTTTGCGGATGCGCTCGCAGCCGCCAACGTAATCCATGAGTAGCTTGAACGTTCGCATCCAGCGATACCTGAATCACATCCGTTATCAGGCGCTGTCTCCGCGCTTGCTGAAGACACTGACTCATGCGTTGGGCAACATGCAAAGCCGGATGCTGTGCTTGCTCGATCGAGTTCCGTTCTTCCGCAGTCAGTTGGCTCGCTGCGGGACCTAAATTCGATTCGCCTCGCAGCGTGCTCATCACGGTCCAGGGAAAATAGCGGTCCAGCAGGTGAGCTTGTCTAGAATGTCCGGCGCTTCGGCCAGGTAGACGCTGGAGCCGCGAACCACATTGCGCGTCTCGTTCACGATGCCTCCCCAGAGTTTCCGCCCCTCCCAGAAACGGTCATACGATGCGTTAGTTCGGAACACCAGCAGTAGGCCCAAGGCCACGCCGACCAGCGAGTGCAGCAATACGGATGTGTTCATCTGCATGACGTTGTAGTGGAACACCACCACAACTACTGCCCAAAGCGTGCACAGACCGACGCGCAGGCCGATCTCCTTCACCAGAGAGCCCCGGATGTCGAAGAAGTGAAGTGGTCCAGCCATCGATGAGGATCGTAGTGAATCATCGCTGAAGTCTATTTTCGCGTGTACTGGAAAAGGAGCAAAGCAGGCGCAGATGGGCGACCGCTCGGACGAATAGGTTTTGAGATTGAGGTGGATGGCGGCAGCGTGTGCCACCATCCACGTCGGTGGTTAAAACTGCAAGTTCAGCGAGAACTGGAACGATCGAGGCGGTTCCTGCGCCGTGATGCGTCCAAATGCCCCGTTCACGGGATCCGTGGTCGGGCCACGCAGTACGGGGGTATTCTCCACATTAAATGCATCCGCACGGAACCGCATGCGGAAGCGCTCTCCGATCGGGAACGTCTTGTTGAGCGAGAAGTCCAGCCGTCGTTGGCGATCCAACCG
Organism: Bryobacteraceae bacterium; assembly: GCA_963825845.1. Classification (GTDB taxonomy): domain Bacteria; phylum Acidobacteriota; class Terriglobia; order Bryobacterales; family Bryobacteraceae; genus DASQDN01. The sequence goes on from CAWGVL010000021.1 coordinate 5,751, forward strand.
GACGTTCGAGAAGCGGAACGGGAAGGTTCGGATATTGTTGGCCAACACTTGCGAACTGTTCGTGTTAAACACGCTCGTATTAAACCAACGGTCCGCATTCCTCTGGTCAGTAGGCAGCGCCAGGGTTGTGGAGTCACCGATGATCTGGACATTGCCCCAGTTGATTGGTGCGCCACTCTGCCACTGATATGCGCCGCTCAATTGCCACCCACCCAGAAAGAAGTTCGTGAAGCTTCCCATGTCGGACGCAAATCGGCGGCCACGTCCAAAGGGCAGTTCCCAGATACCCGAGCCCGCAATCCTGTGCGCACGGTCGATGTCCGCAAGCGACTCGTAAGGCATCGGATCCGTCGGATTCAGAAACTGCGTCGCGTCCATAGCTTTGGACCATGTGTGCGACACCTGAAGTGTGTACCCTTGCCCGAAGCGCTTCTCTATCCGCGACTGGAGCGAGTGATACCACGAATACCCAACGGGATCTGGATACGTTATGTCTCCGAACTGCGGATACGGACGTAGCAGATTAGCTCTGGAAATCGTGCCGGTGTACTGAGGATTGGTTCCGAAGAAGGGATTCGGAAACTGAGCGCCGAGAAAACTGATGGCAGCTTGGTCCCTCGTTGGAGAGGTGCTCAAGTACTGAGCGGGTGTCCCGTTGATGTTTCGGTTTACTGGGAGCCGGGTACCGCGGTTCCCGACATAGGAGCTCTCAACCACGAATCCGCCTTTCATCTCCTGTTGCACGCCGAAAGACCACCTATGCGCATACGGCGCTTTGCGATCCCTCGGGAAGAACGTTATATTCTGCCCAAGGTTTGTTTCCAAGCCGCCGGTCGCGCCGAGGGGCGCGATCAACCCATTCGGAAACGGATTCGCCAAGGTCGCCGTGAACGTCTGTCCGTTGTCCTGGGTAGGCTGAATCGGAGTCGTCTGACTGAAGCCTGCGAGATTCGCCGTCGTGCGGAAAGCGCCCAGGGATCCGTAGAAAATGCCGTAGCCGCTGCGCACGACAGTGCTTCTGGTTGCCTGATAAGCCAGGCCGATACGCGGCAACCAGAACAAGCCGGTTGAATTCCAGAACTCACGAGATCCATTGGCCTCGGCGAACATCAGTCCGCCATTGACCTGGAAGGCAGAGACCGGGATCTCGGGAATCGGACTCCGCGCATAGTTGGCAACAGCGGCGCCCGCAATCGGATTGGCCACCGTCGGATCGAACTGCGTAGCGGAGCGGTCGAATCTTTCCGTCACGGGCGATTCATACTCGACGCGTAATCCAAGATTCAGCGTAAGTTTGGTTGATACCTTCCAGTCATCCTGGAAGTAGCCGGCCCAATACTTGTCCTGCGTCGCGAAACTGCCGGTACGCTGCGCATTCCCCCCAGGTATTCCGAGCAGCACAGAAACGAGTTCCGCGCCCACCGGCGGCGCTGCCGAGGTATTCAAAGGACCGCGTCCCCATTCGCTGCTGAACTCGAGGATCGGCGACGTCGCCGCCGAGTGGCGATCCGAAAACACGCGGTATAACCGGAACTCCGGTCCGAACTTCAGAGTGTGGCTCCCACGGACATTGGTGAAGTTCCCGACGAACGAATGGACCATAGACGATGCGGATCCATCGCCCGATTCCGATGAACTCAACTGTGTCATCGAACCGATCCGCACATTAGGAACGGCGGATTCCTGCGGAAACAGATTCACGAGCTCCGGAGCGAACCCGAGCGAAGCCAAATTGAAGCCTTGGCTTACACGCCGCTCCGGGAAGATCTGTTGCGTAAGACCATATCGGAAATTCAACAGGAAAGTCGGTGCGAACATGTGAACCTCGTCCAGAGCAAGGCCCCGGTTGATGCGGTTCAGGATGATTCCGTTCACGTCGTTGCCAAACGAGCGATTCTTGTCTTCTTCCCAGAAATCACGATGGACACGGACAAACAGCCGGTCCTTGTCGCTGAATACATGGTCTACACGTCCGATTGTCGTCCAGTAATCCTCGAGCGCCTTGCCCGATAGGAAAAAGTTGTTCGCGCCGTTGGCAGCACCCGGCTGGTTGGGCAGCGGATACAGGTTCAGGATGGAGCGACCGATGGGACTGATCCTGTTGGCGGGGATGATGTTGCCTGGGAACGGGTCTCGGCTAAACGTGCCATTTCCAGTCGGCCGAATCGTCGCCGGATCATACAACTGGTAATTGCTGCCGAGCCTGAGCAGGTCAGAAAAGTCACCGTTCCGCCAAGCCTCACGCGGTACGGTCGACTGCGATGCGCCGACGTTCGGATCTCCGAACTTGTTCGCTTCCCAAGTCCAATACCAAAAGGTTTTGTTCTTACCGTCGTACAACTTCGGAAGAACGACCGGGCCGCCGCCGGCGACTCCATAGCGGTTGTCCTGGTACAAGGGCAGTTTTTGATTCGCCCGATTCTGGAAGATGGTCGGATTATCGAGTTTGGAGTGACGCAGCCACCACCAAGCGCTTCCGTGGATATCATTCGTTCCACTCTTTGTGGAGATGTTGACCACGGATCCCGTCGTGTGCCCCAATGAAGCATCGAAGACTGACGTTTGCACTTTAAACTCGGCTAAAGATGCCTGCGGCGGAGAAAACGCGACGCGCACGTTTGTGCCGTCCGAAAACGTATTCACTACCCCGTCGATATTGAATTCGTTGTTGAAGAGGCCCGACCCGTCTGTGGAGAATTGGGACGGAGCATTATTAAATGGAGCCTTTCGGAGGCGCATGTCCGTACCGTTAACCGTGCCAGGCGCCAACAACGTGAACTCCATTGCATTTCCTGAGAACAGCGGTAATTCGAGAATCCGCCGCTCATCCACGACCTGCCCTAATGAGGCCTCGGCAGTTTGGAGGAGCGGTGTTTCAGACGTAACATTGACAGTTTCCGAAACCTCGCCTACGGTCAGTTGAACGTCCACGGTAACGATATCACCTACGCGTACCTGTACGTTCTCCCGCTGGAACTTGCGGAAACCCTGGGTCTCTACGCTTACCGTGTACATGCCCGGGATAAGGAACGGAACGGTGTAGTTACCGCTCTCATTGGTTTTGATGGCTATGTCTACCCCGGTCGCGACGTTGATAACTTTCACGTCTGCGCCGGCGATGTTTGCGCCTGTGGTATCGGTAACATGGCCCGATACAGTTCCACGGGCATCCTGCTGCGCGCGCAGCGAGGTTGCGAGCACGATTAAACAGAGTGCTGCCTGGAAGTATCTAAACATGGACAGAAAATCCCCTTGCTGCTGATAATTCTATAACGCACCGTAGCGTGGGGCGATTTTCCGCCGCGCGGCTCGACCCGCAGAGGGGACTCGTTCAATCGGCGTCGATTGGTTCTCGGGCAGCGGCAGCCCCCGCAGCGGCAGCGGCTTTTCGAATTTCCGAATTGACTACTCCGCCGATCAGCACCGCGGCGCCCGAAAGATACAGCCAGAGCATAAGAATGATCACTGCGCCCAGCGATCCATAGGTCTTTCCATAAGCGCCGAAGTACGACAGATAAAGCCGGAAAGCCGCGGTGGCGACCAGCCAGACAGCGACGCCGACGAAAGTCCCTGGCATAAGCGCCTGCCAGCCTTGCGCCCGGGTATTCGGCGCATAGCGATAGATAGTTGCGAATACGAAAATCATGAACAGCGGCGGGAATATCAGTTGAAGCGCGAACCACGGCTTGGCGAAAGCTTCGCCCAAGCCGTATCTTTCTGCAAGGAAAGACCCTAACCGTGCGCCGCCGAGCACCATCGCGAGCGCGACTGCGGACATCGTCGCCAAGACGATCGTCAGGTTGATCGCGACGATTCGGCGCTTCCACCACGGCCTTCGCTCTGCTACTTTGTACGCCACATTCAGGCCTTCGATGACAGCATTCATTCCAGCGGATGCGGTCCATAATGTGGCAAGCAGACCGATCGACAACTTCCTCCCACTCGATCCGGCCGTGATTTCATCGACAGTAGTGCGCACAACTTCGTAGGCCGATGCCGGCATCACTCTGCCTATGTAATTCAACAGTTGGTAGTAAATTTCGGTGTTTCCGGCGAACACTTGCCCCAGGACAGCCGACAAAAAGATCAAAAGGGGGAAGAGCGAGAGGAGGAAGTAGTAAGAAAGCTGGGCCGCTCGATCGAGAACATCATCCCGCTGTGCTTCTCTCCAAACCCGCTGGGCGAGTTCGGTCTTGGTCAGTCCGCCCAAGTGCCAGACCCAACTCATTCCGGCCATCCAGGAGGTTCGTTTCGACCTTTTGTCCGAACTTGCTCTTGTCATCGCGGATGTTTGCGCCCGCGTTACGGGCACTTATCTCATGATGACGAATGATGGCGACTCAAGGCAAAGGCCGGCTGGAGGGTCGGGGAAATTACCGCAACAGCAGTTGATAGCGCCTCTCTTGGAGAGGCGCAGCGATCATGGGCTGTGGAGGCCCGACATCCGACTTATCAGGGTCCGAGGTAAAGGTCATCACGCGACATGCCCGTCCGGACGTTGGCCAGCAGGTAATTGGATCGCATCCGGCGGACGTGATCGGTCCATCGATAAAAATGCAGAACTTCGCGGATTGCAACGACGACTCCGATGAGTGCCAGGATCAACAAAACATCCAAGGTCAATGTCACCGTTTCAGGCCTCCAGCGGCATAGTTCTTCATAAATCGTTTATTTGGAGTAGGATGCGGCTGCGGTTCTTCGACGGGAAACCATACCGAGCGCAATCCGTTTGCCCGCTTCTCCCACGAGAGCCAAGCTCTGTGAATAGTCCGTTGGACCTCCGCGCATTCAAACGGAGTTCCTAGAAGGTCGTACCCGCCGCCGTGAAGAACGTCCATCCAGAGACGATCGTCAGCAACCGGAGAAAATACGATCACGCGGGGAGCGTTACGGCAAGACCTTAGGCACTGAATCAGATCCATCCAGGTCCCGTCCGCCAGATCACGATCCGTTGCAATCACCTCCACTTGATGGTTGATGACGGCGCTCAAAGCCTCAACGATGGTTCGGCTCCGATATAGATTCCAGTGGGTACCCGCAATCGCGCCTTGCAGCCCACGATAGTGCGAATCTTCCGGCGTGACAGCCAGAAGACGGATCGGGACGTTTGATCCCGCGCACGAAGAACGCTCAAACATCGGCATTCCCTTCCTTTGTGTCTAAGGTGACAGGACCAGAGTATCCGACTTAGTACTTTGGGACTACTAGGAAATTTTCTGTATTCTAATGTAATAATCTTAATCGAGGGACGGCCCGGATTTTCCAGGTGTGGGCCCGAATAACTGCCGTTCTACTGCATACTTAGCCAGTTCGATGGTTGTATGAACCCCAACTTTTTTCATCATGTTGTACTTGTGAAATTCAACCGTCTTTGCCGACAGGTGAAGAATGTCGCCAATTTCTTTTGCGGATCTACCCTCCACAACTAGTTGAAGCACTTCTCTTTCTCGAACGCTAAGCGAGTTTGGATTCTTACGCTGAGCGCTCGATCGTGACGAAAGGATCTCAGTAATATCGGGCAGCGCGGGGGTGAGATACACTCCACCATCCATCACTGCATTGATCGCCGTGACCAGTTCAGCTTCGGCCGACCACTTCAACAAGTAGCCCGATGCGCCGATACGCAAGGTTTCAATCACGTAATCGCGATCCGAATGCATCGTGAGAAAGATGAGCTTGGTGTGAGGCGAGATCTTTTTGATTTGACGAGCGGCCTCGATTCCGTTCAGGAGCGGCATACTGATGTCCAGCAGGACCACATCTACCTTCGTGTCCTCAACCGCCTTCACCAGAGCCCGGCCATCCCCGACCGTTCCTACGAGATCTACCTTTGTATCGAGTAGCTTACGGATACCCTCGAGTACGAGCGAATGATCGTCTGCCAGAAGAACTCGCGGCCGGCTCACGACGAAGATACCTCCCTTGGAATCCGAACCTGGAGGGTGGTTCCTTTTCCTTCGTTGGATATAATTCGGAACACTCCGTTGATCAGGCGAGTTCGCTCAGCCATGCTTGTCAGACCCAGGCTGTGGCGCGCCGTAATCGAGTTCGCTTCGAAGCCGACTCCCGCGTCTCGTACGGTGAGGTTCACATAGCGGGCCGTTCCGATCACCGAGACCCAAGCCTGCTTGGCGCCCGAGTGTTTCGCCACGTTTCGTAATCCTTCCTGGGTCACTCGATAGATGCAGGACGCAACTTCAGGCGCCACATGACGGTCAACATTACGGTGAACGAAGTCGACCCGGATACTCTCCCGGCGCGAGAACGCCTCGCAGTACGACCGGAGCGCGACTGCCAAGCCGAGATCGTCCAGAATGGACGGATGAAGCTGGTAGGCGAGGGTGCGAACATCCTCAGAAATTTTAACGATGCGAGACTGGATTGCCAAAAACTCGTGATCGAGAGTTTCCGGGCGCGCGTCCCGAAGTGCATTCCGCAAGGCGCCCATATCCACCGCTAAGACTGCAAGTCTTTGATTCAGATCATCGTGCAGCTCTCTGGACAACCGGCGGCGTTCCCGGTCCTCGGTTTCGAGCAGACGCCCACTCAACGCTTGCAAACGTTCGTGACTGAGTTTGAGCGCCGCCTCCTGCTCCCGCAGAGCCGCCTCGGTCTCCCGGCGGTCGGTTACGTCGCGAGAGTTTACTATAATTCCGTTAACCCAGGGATTCACCAGCAGATTCCGCGCAATACTTTCGACTACCCGCCATCCGGATTTCTTATGCTTAAACCGGAACTCAACCGGCTTCGAGGGATCGCTGCTTGCGAGCACCGAGCCGAGTTCCCGCTTCACTGTTGGGACATCATCGGGATGGATGAACTCGAAAACATCTCTTCCAATCAGTTCCTCGGGGCTGTAGCCGAGGATGCGTTGCGTAGCGGGACTATCAAATTTGATAATTGCGTTTTCGTCGAGGATTGTGACGATATCTAATTCATTCTCGATAATCGCGCGATAGTGCGCCTCGCTTTCCTGCAGTCTTCGCTCCGCCAGTACGCGGTCGGTAATGTCAGTATGAGCGACCAAGGCGCCGCCGTCGACGTTCGAAGGGGTCGCAGACATGTGAAACCACCGATTCTGCTCAGTCGAGTGGCACGGATACTCCAGTTTGAACTCCGGAACTTCTCCCCGCAGCGTTGCCTCTAGCCCCGCTAATGCAAGGGCAGCATACCGACAATGGCTTAGCGAACGGCGGCACACGTCCAGATAGTTAGCGCCTACACCGACGCTTGAAAGTGATCCGACGCCGTTTTCCAGCGCAAACCGCTCCCATGCGTCATTGACCATAATGATCGTCCCTGTCCGGTCTAGCACAGCGATGTGCGCCGTCATGCAGTTCATGAGAGCGCGATACATCTTCTCGTTATCCTCCCAGCTCTGTTCTCTTTCCTCGTGTTCCCGGCGAACCCTGTCTTCCTCGCATTTCTGTTCCGTAACATCGAAAGCTATCTCTGCGAATCCGCGCAGGTCGCCGCCATCAGAGTGCAATGCGGTGAGTGCGACCTTTGTGCAAAATGACGAGCCGTCTTTCCGGATCCGCCAAACCTCCTCTGTGAGGTGCCCCTCGGTTCGCACACGTTCGAGCAAGCGCGCCGGTTCGCCGGCTCGGTTGTGCTCGGTGCCGCTCAGCACGCCTATGAATTTACCGAGGATTTCCTTCTCGCTGTAACCGTGCAAAGTCTGGGAGCCCGCGCTCCAGGAGACGATTTGACCGGCCGGATCTAGAAGGATAAACGAATAGGTCCGCGGGTCGTTGAGGACAAGACGCCAATCGGGAGATAGGCGCTGATCATGCGATTCGCGTTCTGGTTGGCCGGTCGAGTGGGTCTCTGACATCATCGCCGCCCCAAGGCGCGGCTTGAACGATAGTCTGACGCGCCACGAACATTAATGTAAGCGTGATTCGAGCCGGTCAGGGGGCAGCAGCGGAATAGCTGTATCGTAGCAAACGGAGGTTGGGGCCTCTATCGCCGTGGGCCTACTGTGCTTACGGTATGCAGAGCGAAATCCGTCGATTACTGCCTCATACAGAGCCAAAGCGCATCCCGTGTATTTCGGTACGCTTCTTCGGCAACCCTGCTTCGAAGAGCGGCGCTCTCCAGCGTGGCCGAGTTTACTGTAGGATCCGCTACATACGCCTGGAAGAGATTCATTTCTTCGGTCCACCGGGAGAAAGCCGCCCGATAAGCCCCTCGCAAATCCGAGCAGTGAGTACGGCCAAACGCTTGGTTTCCATCCATGAGAACTTAGATGGAACAGGAATCTCCCGGGAGCAAAATTTCATCCAATCGACGAATAGATCGGTCGAACGGTCGAAACGTAAAGGAGAACGAGGAGTTGAAGACAATCGGATCCGGAGCCATGAGGCCAACGTTCGGCGGACCTGACCGCCAACTCTTTCTCGATCTCGCGTAACGTTGAGTAGATGGCTACGCTCTACCGGTATTTACGGAAACACGCGAAGTTGGTCGTGGCTGCTCTCATTCTGGCGGCGATCAACCAGATCTTCTCTCTCCTCGATCCGCTGATCTTTCGCCACATTATCGATTCGTACGCAACCCGCTACACCGAGTACAGCAGCGCCGAATTCATCCGGGGTGTCAGCGTGCTGTTGGGAATGGCGGTTGGCGTTGCATTTATCTCCCGCGTAGCCAAGAATTTCCAGGACTACTTCGTTAACCTCATCACGCAGCAGGTCGGCGCGCGCATTTACGCGGATGGAGTACGGCATTCGCTCGAACTGCCGTATTCGCAGTTTGAGGATCAGCGGAGCGGCGAAACACTTGGCAAGCTTCAGAAGGTCAGGACGGACGTCGAAAAGCTGATTAATATTGCCGTCAATCTGCTGTTTACGACTCTGATTGGCGTAGTCTTCGTGATGATCTACGCGTGGCAGGTGCACTGGTCGGTCGCTCCTGCCTACTTGATGACAATCCCGCTGCTGGGCGGTCTCAGCTCATTGCTTAGCCGAAAAATCAAGACGGTGCAAAAGGCGATCGTCAAGGAAACTACCGCGCTCGCGGGCTCTACGACCGAATCGCTTCGCAATATCGAGCTCGTGAAAAGCCTCGGACTCGCGCAACAGGAGATCGCTCGACTCAATGCTACGACCGACAAAATCCTTAAGCTCGAGTTGAAGAAGGTCCGCTACCTGCGCAGTCTGAGTTTTGTGCAGGGTACATTCGTCAACCTGCTGAGGACCTCTATCCTCTTCCTGATGCTGTACCTGATCTTCACACAAAGAATCACCGTTGGACAGTTCTTCTCGCTTTTTATCTATTCTTTCTTCATCTTCGGCCCGCTCCAGGAACTCGGGAATGTGGTGAATACCTATCGCGAAACCGAAGTTTCCCTGCAAAATTTCGAGGATATTCTCGCCATGCCGCCTGAACCCCGGCCGGAGAAGCCGGTGGCGATTGACCGCCTCGAAAAGCTGGTATTCGACGATGTCGGATTCCAGCATCAGTCGGCCAATCATCCCGCGCTCCAGGGAATCTCGTTCGCGGTATCGCGGGGCGAGACCGTAGCCTTTGTTGGGCCATCCGGCGCGGGGAAGACGACGCTTGTGAAGCTCCTGGTAGGCTTGTACCGGCCGCAAATCGGTCATATTCTCTATAACGGCGTCCCGGAAGATCAGGTTGACATCGAGCGACTCCGGGAGCGCATCGGGTTTGTTACGCAGGACGCTCAGCTCTTCTCCGGAACGATTCGAGAGAACTTGTTGTTCGTGCGCCCGAATGCAACCGATGAGGAATGTATCGATGTCCTCCGGCAGGCCTCGGTGCAAGGGCTGCTCGCGCGAGCGGAGCGAGGACTCGATACTGTGATTGGCGAGGGTGGCGTAAAAGTCTCAGGGGGTGAGAAGCAGAGACTGTCGATCGCACGTGCGCTGCTCCGTCGCCCACAACTCCTCGTCTTCGACGAAGCCACTTCCTCTCTCGACTCGTTGACTGAAGAAGGGATCAGTCAAACTATACGTGATGTCGCGGGAACGAGAGACGCGATCACCATCCTCATCGCACACCGCCTGTCGACTGTGCTTCACGCCGACCGCATCTACGTGCTGGAGCTTGGAAAGATCGTTGAATACGGTCATCACGATGAGTTGTTGGAGCGGAAGGGTCTGTATTACGCAATGTGGCGCCAGCAGGTCGGCGAGGGCCGTGCCGTTGTTGCGCAGGGATCTACAGTCACATCTCACGGTTGAGTCGCGTCCTACCTTGCGGAGGTCCGATGAAACCTGCATTGACACTTGTATTTGTGCTCTGTGCAACGATGCAAATCCACGGCCAGACTTCGGGATCCACGGAGCGCAATCGGATTGGGACGGGCGTAGAGGATCCGGTGGTCGATTTTTATGATTCGATGTCCGACTACTTCCGGAACACGAATCGAGCGATCATGGCTATCCATGAAAAAGGGATTCCCGATCAGGAGATCCCTGCCGTTTTGCTGATTGCGCGGCGGTCGTCCGCTTCTCCGAACCAGGTGATTGCGGCACGCAAGAGCGGCAAATCGTGGTCCGAGATCGCCCAAGCCAACAAGGTTTCGCTCGGCGGGGACGACTTCGTGAAGGAAGCGAATATCGTGTTCCTCAGCGAGTATCACGGGCGTAAACCGGAGGAGGTGCGCGCAATGGTAGCCAAAGGCGCGGACTTTCTCGCGATTAATCAGGAGTTTCGGCGCGATGGCAAAGGCCTTCCGAAACGAACTGAGCAGCAAAAACAGCGCTAGCGCGTTATCCCGCCGGGATACGTAAGCGCGTTTTGCAGCGGGAATTGCACGACTTCGGCGACCAGCAGTATGAGCGGCCGGCGCAGATCTCGGTCGCTCATCGGTTGCGGGAGCGGCGGGTTCATCAATCGCACGGTTGCCGGGCTGCTAAACAAGGTGCTGTTCGAACAGACCAAGTCGCGTCCGCGGAATTCTAATGACAATGGCTGAGCTGAATCAAAGGATCGGCGCGGTGGTCCGCAAGCACATGGGCTACAGTCATATACCGGTGCCGCACGCCAAAGCGCTCGAGCGGTTTCACGACGAGTATGTCAACCCGTATTGAACTTTCATCGGCCGTGTGGCGCGCGCCAGCAGCGACACCGAGCCGCGCGGCAGATGCCGATGCGAAACAGGAGTTATTTGCGAGACTCGTGTTCGTCTTCTAAGATTCAGAAAGGAGGCTCAGCGGCGGATCGCATCGCTCCCGCTCCAGGCTCATTCTTAGACGCGAAATCGCACAGCCCGTCGCATCTGGTACATCATGAATCATATGGAGATATCCACACTTGCCGGCGGCTGTTTCTGGTGCTTAGAGGCAGTCTACCTCGAGATGGAGGGTGTCACAAAAGTGGAATCCGGCTACATGGGCGGACAGGTCGAGAACCCGACCTATGAGCAAGTCTGTGGAGGCCGCACTGGGCATGCGGAAGTGGTCCAGATCACTTTCGATCCCGCGGTCATCACGTTCCACGACATCCTCGAAGTCTTCTTCACCATCCACGACCCGACTACGCTAAACCGTCAGGGTAATGACGTCGGCACGCAATACCGATCCGCCATCTTCTACCATTCCGACGAGCAGCGCCAGATAGCCGAACAGGTTATGCAGGAAATCACCGCAGCGAAAATCTGGGACCCCCCCTCGTCACGCTGCTCGAGCCCGCGAGCCAGTTCTACGTAGCCGAGGGATACCATCAGGATTACTACCAGCGCAACTCGATGCAGCCGTACTGCCTCTTCGTCGTGCGTCCCAAAGTCCAGAAGTTCCGAAGCAAGTTCGCGTCGAAGATGCGACAGCGCGCCTGATCGCGACCTAGTTCGCCTCAAAAAGACCCAACCACTGGATCTCCGGCACGAAGTCTTTCTTGGACAGCAACCGGAACCCGTTCGCTTCGATTTCAGCAATTGCTTCCGCTTCCCCGAGGCGGACATGCTCCTTCGCGTTGCCATTCATCGCAACGTCGTTTTTGTGGTACTCCACAATCGCGAGTCGTCCGCCGGGTTTCAGCGCGCGGCGCAACTGGCCCAGGGTTTCCCCCGGATAGTCAAGGTGATGGTATACATCCAGCACCAAAACCAGATCGGCTGACTTTTCGGCCAATTTGGTATCTTTCGCGGTACCCAGCACGAAGCTGACGTTCTTCAGGCTCGCTGCTCGCTCCTTCGCCTTGCCCAGGAAATCCGGGAAAATATCCTCGCCAACGACCCGCCCCTGTGGACCAACTGCCTCGCTCAGATACGGCAGCATGTACCCGGGCCCGGTTCCGAGATCGACCACCGTCATGCCCGGCTTGATCCCCAACTCGGCTACAAGTTCACGGGGCTTCTGACGCGCATCCCGACTCGGGTCGGTCAACGTGCCAATCATTCCTTTCCGGTGCTCCGGCGATTGATATCGCTCGTTCGCCTTTTGGGCAACTTGGCCTGCGAGTTGTAACGCCAGCCCAAGATAGAGTAAGTACCTCATAATCCTTGTTCCATTGGCATCGCAAGAGGCGGCTCCGCCATGAAATCGAGTTCCGCCATCTCCGACAATGCGCCACGAACAGACTTCTCCGACGTCGGCTCAACCGTAATGACGAATGGGAGATTGTCCTTCGACTCCGAGGGAAGCTGCAACACCGCATCGAGACTGATGTGCTTGTCCGCAAGAATCTTCGATAGCGCGGCGATGATCCCCGGACGATCGACCACACGAAAGCGCAGATAGTACGCCGATTTCTGTGACGTAACCGGGATGGGCTTGTATTCTCCGAGTCTCGGATGCGCGAACGGCGAAACACGATCCGGACTTCCGCTTCGAATCTCTCGCGCCACACGCATCAGATCACTCGCAACCGCAACCCCAGTCGGATGAGGGCCGGCGCCGCGGCCATAGTAGAACGTATCCTCACCAAACTTGCCGCGGACCCATACGGCGTTGTACGACCCCTTCACGTTAGCAATAATCGCCGACATCGGGATTAGCGCCGGCCGAACTGAAAGAATCAGGCCTTCGGGTGTTTGCTTCGCCGCGCAAATCAGCCGGATCGTATGCCCTAATCGGTGAGCGTATTGGAAATCGATCGGCTGAATTCGCCGAATTCCATCCGTGTAAATATCGGACGGTGTAATCTTCTCACCAAACGCGAGCGCCGCTAATATCGCGAGCTTTGATCGAGCATCGTAGCCGTCGATGTCGGCTGTCGGATCTGCTTCGGCGTACCCAAGCTGCTGAGCTTCCGCGAGTACCTCGTCGAAGTCCGCCCGCCGTTTTTCGATCTCCGTGAGAATGAAGTTGGATGTGCCATTCAGGATCCCAAACAGGGTCGTAACGCGATCTCCCGAGATGCCTTCCCGCAATACGGCATGAATGGGAATGCCGCCCGCGACACTCGCCTCCATCGCCAGGTTGATTCCTGCTTTGATCGCCGTGTCCCACAACTCGGCTCCGGAAAGCGCCATCAATTCTTTGTTCGCCGTGACGATTGACTTTCGCTCTCTTACCGCCGCCTCGATAATGTCCTTTGCAACACCGGTTCCGCCGACTAATTCCGCCACGATGTCGACATCCGGGTTAGTAACAATCTCACGCCAATCGGCGGTCTTGTGGACGCCCTTCAGTCCCGCGGGCATCTCCTTGGTCATGACAGACCGGCTGCACACCGACTTGATCTTGAGATCGAAGCCGAGTTTTTCTCTGATTTGCTTCGCGTTTTCCGTGAGCACAGCGATAGTGCCCATTCCGACATTGCCCAGACCGACAATGCCTACATTCACTCGCTGCATATCCCGGTATGATAGCAGTAGCGGTTTTATGCCCCTCCGGAAACGATGCCTCATTCTCCTCCTTATTGTGCTGTTCACAGCCGTAATTTCGGCCCAAATCCCGAAGGAACCGGTCATCGATCCTGCTGACCAAAGGCTGCCCAACGGGAAGTCACAGAAGGAAGAAATTCTGAAGGCGGATCATGAGAAATCACTCGATGATGCAGGCAAACTCATGGAGTTGACCGAGGAACTCAAGATCGAACTCGAGAAAAACGACCGCCACGTTCTATCCGTCAGCACGCTCAAAAAACTGGACGATATCGAAAAACTGACCAAGCGTATCAGGTCCCGTCTTCGACGCTATTGATTAATTCAATGCGTCCGCAGGCGGCCGGGAGCATCCCCGGCATCGCCCTCGCAGAAGCCCGCCGCATCGCGCTTTGCGCTCAGGGACTCGATCGCCCAAGACCGAATCGCCGCATCACGACCGCGGATATCCGCCGGACCATCAACCGGCTCGGTCTTCTTCAACTCGACTACGTCAACGTACTCGTCCCTGCGCACTTCCAGGTCCTCTTCTCGCGACTCGGCGCCTACGACCGGTCTCTTCTCGACAAGCTCGTGTACAAGAATCGGGAGTTCACGGAGCAATGGGCACACGAAGCATCCATCGTCCCAATGGACCTCTGGCCGTTGCTGCGTTACCGCCGCGAGGCACACCGCATTCGACCCCATGGATTCGATCGATTCCTGAACGAATATTCGCATTACGTGGCAGGTGTTCTCACAGAGATTGAAGCGCGGGGGGCCCGAACAGCCGAGGACTTTGCCGACCCCGATGGGATCTCTCCAGGTGTGGCCGGCTCGTGGTACGGCACCGTCGCACGAGCCGTCCTGGAAGCGCATTTCGCTCGCGGATTTCTCGCGGTCGCCGACCGGAGATCGAATCTCGCGCGCCTCTACGATTTGCCGGAGCGCGTCATCTCCCAGGATCACTTCACCCGCGTTGTCCCTCGGCAGGACGCTGAGCGTGAACTCCTCGACCGCGCAGGCCGAGCCCACGGCATCGCCACTGCCGCCGATCTCGCGGATTATTATCGGATGTCTCCAAAGGACTGCCGGACTCGCCTCGACGAACTTGTTGAAGCAGGCCGGCTGCGCCGCGTCAAAGTGGAGAACTGGCGAGACCTGGCATATCTCCATATCGAAGCCAAAGCGCCGAGGAGCGCAACCGCAGCAACCTTCCTTTCGCCATTCGACCCGCTCATCTGGTTTCGACCAAGAGCCGAACGCCTGTTCGATTTCCATTACAGAATCGAGATCTACACGCCGGAGGCGCAGCGCAAATGGGGCTACTATGTCCTGCCCTTCCTTCTCCACGAGCGGATTGTTGCGCGCGTTGACCTCAAAGCGGATCGCGCCAACGGCAGGCTGCTGGTGCGAGCAGCCCATATCGAACCCGGGGCTGATCCGCGGGCGGTCATCCCGTCTCTTCACGGCGAACTCCGCGCCTGGGCCGACTGGCTGAACCTTGAATCTACCGTGGTCGAGCCGCGCGGAGCGCTGTCTCGCGCCCTGCAGCGCTACAACCCCAGTTAAACATGCAAGCATGTTAGCCTGAGGTCAAATCCGCCCATGGCCGACACGATACAGATCCGCGAGAAGTCTCAGTTGATGAGCGCCTCCGAAATAGACCGGACCCTCGTCCGGCTCGCTCATGAGATTCTCGAGAAAACTGAAGACATTTCCAAGCTCGCCTTCATTGGTATCCGTCGCCGCGGCGCTCCTATCGCGCACCGACTTGCCGCCAAGATTGCAGCGCTCGAGAACATCCAAATCCCCACCGGCATTCTGGATATCAACCTGTATCGCGACGACCTTTCCACCGTCGGCGTGCAACCTGTCCTCAATAACACCGAAATCGACTTCAGTGTCACCGGCAAAGACATTATCCTCTTCGATGACGTCCTGTACACTGGCCGCACAATTCGCGCCGCTCTTGACGCGCTCTTCGATCAGGGTCGTCCGGCACGCGTCCAACTCTGTGTGCTGATCGATCGCGGCTGGCGCGAACTTCCCATCGAGGCTCGGTATGTCGGACGAATGGTCCAGACGACTCAAAACGAGATCATCGAAGTGAAGTTGCAGGAGGTTGACAATATGGAGAAGGTACTGTTGGTCGAGAGAGTGTAGGGCGCCGCACGGCTGGTTTGCAGGCAACTCGAGGCCGAACAGCGGATTGCGATCTCTTATGGACTGGACTGCGCAGCAAAAGATTCGCCTCGGTTTTTGGCTGCTGATCTTGATCCCTATTGTGCTCGGGGTCCTGGCCACTCGGAATGTATTTGAACTCGAGGACTCGTTCCAGCACGTCGCTGTCACGAATGACATCGGCAGACGGATCGAGACGCTATTCTCCGAAATCAAGGATGTCGAGGTCGCCCAGCGGGAGTACATTCTTAACGGGGGGAGTCAGCCCGTAAAGATCATTCGGGACACTCGCCCGAAGATCCAAGAGGATATCAGGGAACTGCGGACATTAGGAGCCGATCCACGATGGCTGACCCTCCTCGAATCACTGATCCCCGAGAAGTTCGATGAGATTCAGAAAACGATAGAACTCCGCGATGATCTGGGGCGGGAAGCCGCGTCTCAGGCGCTTCTGACCAACCGCGGACAAAAGGCGATGGATGATATCCGCCGGGTCGTCGCCAACATGCGCCTGGAGGAGGATCGCCGGTTGTCGGATCGCAGCGCAGAACAGCGGAAGCGATTCAATACCACCTTTCAGATTTTTGCGGCCATTCTGTTTCTCAACCTCGGACTCATCGCGGCTCTGTACATGCTGCAACGCCGCGAAACGGAGCGCATCCGGCATCTGAATGAGGAACTCGAGCATCGTGTTGCGCTTCGCACCGAAGCGTTGCAAAGATCCAATGAAGATCTTCAGCAATTTGCGTACGTCGCGTCGCACGACATGAAGGAACCGTTGCGGATGATTTCCAGCTATGCAACCCTTCTGCAGCGGAAATGCGCGGGACAACTCGATGGGGACGCCGATACATTCCTCAACTACATCGTCGATGGCGCGCGGCGGATGAATGCGTTAATCACAGACCTGCTCGATTACTCACGAGCAGGAGGAGGAAACGACGACGATCTCTTTCCAGTTGACGTGAAATCGGTGCTTCGAAATGTACTCACGAATCTCAAAGTGACCATCACCGAAACCGGCGCTTCTGTTACATGGGAGAACCTTCCGGAATCGGTTCTCTACGATTCCGTGCGGCTGACCCAGGTATTCCAGAACCTGTTATCGAATGCCATTAAGTATCGCGGTGAACGGCGTCCCGTTGTACGTATCAGTAGTGAACAGCGGCCCGACGAGATCGTGTTTAGCGTGCGCGACAATGGTATCGGAATCGAATCCGAATACATTGAGCAGATCTTCGGTATCTTTCAGCGACTGCACGGGAAGGAATACGAGGGAACAGGAATCGGTCTTGCCATGGTGAAAAAGATCGTGGAGCGGTACGGCGGACGCATTTGGGTCGAGTCCCAGCCCGGCGTAGGGTCTACGTTCTACTTCACGGTTCTCACAACAGCTCCTTTAGGCATTGCCGAAGCGACTTCCACGACAACTTCATGAATCCGAAACCCGGCCTCCTCGGCATCGAGGAACTCTCCCGAGCCGAAATCGAAGCCATCCTCGACCGCGCGAAATTCTTTCAGCCCCAGAGCGGTGAATCGTTCAGAAGATTGGACACACTGCGTGGGCGCACCGTGGTGAACCTCTTTTTTGAAGCTTCGACGCGCACCCGGGTCAGCTTCGAGATTGCAGCGAAACATCTCGGCGCCGACATCGTATCGATCTCCGCGCAAGGCTCCAGTGTGTCCAAAGGAGAGTCGCTCGTTGACACCCTGAATACGCTGGTCGCTATGCGCCCGGACGCGATCATCATGCGCCACTCCGCCTCGGGCGCCCCGCATTTTTTATCGCGCTATCTGCCTACACCGATCGTCAACGCAGGTGACGGAACGCATGAGCACCCGACACAGGCGCTGCTCGATGCTCGCACGATTGTTGATCACTGCGGACGGCTGGACGGCTTGCGGGTAGCGATCATCGGCGATATTGCGCATAGCAGGGTCGCCCGCTCGAATATCCATTTGTTATCGAAGTTCGGGGCGGATATCGTGCTCTGCGGTCCTGCGCCCCTCCTGCCGTGTGAACTGGCGCGCATTGCTCCGGGTGTGACGCTGGAGCACACGATCCAATCAGCGATCAAGGATGCCGATGTCGTCATGATGCTCCGCGTCCAATTGGAGCGGCAGCACGAAACGCCTATGCCCGCCGGAGAGTACTTCCGCTTTTACGGGCTGCGGCTGGAGCATGTCGGTCTCGCGAAGCCCGGTGCTATCGTCATGCATCCGGGTCCGATTAATCGCGGACGCGAGATCGCGTCCGAAGTGGCGGATTCGCAAAGCTCGGTGATTCTGAACCAGGTGGAAAATGGCATCGCCGTCCGCATGGCGGTGCTTGAACGGATACTCCAATGAGCAAGCTACTCCTACGGAACGGACGCGTGCTCGATCCGGCCAGCCGTCGCGATGAAGTCGCGGATGTGTTGCTGAGCGATGGCGTCATTGCTGAAATCGGGCCGAATCTCGATCGAACAGGCGCGGAGGTATTCGACGCGACGGGTTTCGTCGTGGCGCCCGGCTTCATCGATATGCACGTGCATCTGCGCGAGCCGGGCTTCGAACACGCCGAAACGATTGAGAGCGGATCGCGGGCCGCGGCCGCTGGAGGGTTCACGTCCGTCTGCTGCATGCCGAATACGAAACCCGTCAATGACAGCGCCACGGTCACGAACTACATCGTCGAACGCGCGCGCCGCCTGGCGGCCGTCAACGTGTTCCCGATCGGCGCGATCACCAAGGGCAGCGAAGGCGAAGAACTGGCGGCTATCGGCTCGATGAAAGCGGCCGGTGTGGTTGCCATCTCCGACGATGGGCGACCGGTGATGAATGCACGCGTCATGCGGCGGGCGATGGAGTCGGCGAAGTCGTTCGATTTGCCGGTCATCAACCACTGCGAGGATCTCAACCTCAGCGCCGGCGGCGACATGCACGAAGGTATGCAATCGACCCGGTTCGGATTACGCGGGATTCCATCCGCTTCGGAGGACGTGATGGTGGCGCGGGACATCCTGCTCGCTCAGCTCACCGGCGTGCGATACCACGTTGCGCATCTCTCGACGAAGCACGCGGTCGCCATGGTGAAGTACGCCAAGGCGCAGGGTCTCCCGATCACGTGCGAGGTGTGCCCGCATCACTTCTCGATCACCGACACGGACGTGAAGGCATACGACGCGAACTACAAGATGAAGCCGCCGCTCCGGTC
The DNA here is from genome assembly GCA_963825845.1 of Bryobacteraceae bacterium. Lineage (GTDB taxonomy): Bacteria > Acidobacteriota > Terriglobia > Bryobacterales > Bryobacteraceae > DASQDN01. The sequence goes on from CAWGVL010000021.1 coordinate 24,905, forward strand.
GTGCTGCGACGTCGATGCGGCGCTCGAGGGTATCGCGGATGGCACTGTTGATGCGCTCGCCACCGACCATGCTCCACATCCGGGCAGCGAGAAGATGCAGGAGTTCGAGAAGTGCCCCTTCGGTATCTTAGGTCTCGAAACCGCACTCGGGCTTACGTTCGAGAAGCTCGTACATCCCGGCAGGATTTCGCTGATGAAGATGGTCGACCTGTACACGACGGGCCCAGCGAATGTTCTGCGGTTGAACCGCGGCACGCTGGCAGTTGGAGTTCCGGGAGATGTCACCATTCTCGATCCGGAGCGCCGCTGGACATATGATGTTAATCACTCTCCATCGAAGAGCCGCAACACACCCTTTCATGGAACTGAGTTCCGCGGCGGAGCGGTCGCCACAATAGTCAACGGCTCGATCGTTTGGCGTCACGACACCTAAAGGGGACAAGGCCATGGTTTGGATTTTCGCCGCGCTGATCGCGATCCTGATAGCGGGGCGCTCTGTCGCCGCGATCATCATTGAGTACGCCTGGTGGAAGGAGATGGGTCAACTCTCCACGTGGGAGAACATCATCCTCTACAGCTTTGTGCCCCAGGTGGTCGCCGGTTTGGTCGCGTTTGTCGTACTGTGGATGGCGCACGCGCGCGCCTTGAAGATCGCGGACACAGGCCTGCGGCATCAACGCCACTATTCGCGCATTGCAACGATCGTGTTGCTCTTCGTAGGACTGCTGGTCGGTCTGGCAACGATCGACGGCTGGACGATTATCCGGTATTTGGGCGCGCATCGCGCCGGTATTGGCGCCACAGCCGGGTGGAAAGACCCGGTATTCGGCAATGCTCTTCCGTTTTACTTCTTCGACCTTCCTTTCTATTCGCTGCTATTGACCTACTTCCTTGTGGTCGCGTTTGTGGCGACCATCGTGTATTGGCTTGCCGCTCGCGGCTGGATGGTTTACCGGCAATTCCAGGAAAGGCAAGAGGGCGGCCCGCTCGCCATTAACATCGAGAACTTCCGCTTGCGCGGCGGACCAGAGCCGCTGCTGCTTCGCGTTCTGGTTGCGCTGGTCCTGATCGGGCTCGCGGTACAGTCGTTCCTGGCTCGATACGACTTCCTCGACAACGACCACGGGTTTCTGGTCGGGGCCGATTACGTGAACACCAACATCGGCATCCCACTCCAGTGGATGTCGATCGCAGCGTTCGTCATCGCAGCGCTGCTTGTCCTGGCAGGACGGTGGAAGTGGGTGGCTGCTCCTGTCGTGCTTCTGATCCTGAAGGCCGTTATCCCGCCGATCGTGTCAGGCGTGTACGTGAAGCCAAACGAGCTCGTATTGCAGGAACCGTATATCAAGAGCCATATCGAGGCGACTCGCGCCGCGTACGGATTGGACTCGCGTCTACAGGAAGTGCATCATCCCGCGCAGTTCGAAGCTCCTGTGGATGTCGCGAAGAACAAACCGTTGCTGGACAACGTGCGGCTCTGGGACTGGCGCGCCTTCCATGAGACCGTCACGCAGTTGCAGGCTTTGCGGCAGTATTACGTGTTCGCCGACACAGACGTCGACCGCTACATGATCGATGGCCGGATTCAGCAGGTGATGCTGACTCCACGCGAACTGGACATACGGCAGTTGTCGGACGCGCGGACGAATTGGATCAACGGGCGATTCATCTACACGCACGGATACGGCCTCGTAATGGCGGAGGCGAATCGCATCACGCCAACAGGCCAGCCTGTGTTTCTCGCTGCGGACGCGCCGCCGAAGATCAACACCGCCAGTCTGAAGCTGACGCGTCCCGAGATCTACTACGGCGAAGTGACTCACGAACCGGTCTTCGTCCGGACACAGCAAGCGGAATTTAACTACCCTGCCGGTTCCGAGAACATACAGAACCGATACGACGGGACAGGCGGCATTCCGATTAACGGCCTCGGCATGCGGATCATTGCCGCGCTCGCATACACGGATCGCAACCTTCTGCTGACCGGTTATCTGACGCCGGAGAGCCGGATGATCATCAACCGGGACGTGCGCCAGAGAGTCTCGAAGCTGGCCGACTTCATCGCATGGGACGGCGACCCGTATCTCGTCGTCACCGCTGAAGGCCGGCTCGTGTGGATGATCGACGGCTTCACAACCACTCCGAGACATCCCTACTCACGCAGATTGCGTATGGGCACGATCGGCAATATCAACTACATCCGCAACTCGGTGAAAGCTACTGTCGACGCGTATGACGGCACCGCACATATGTACGTGTTTGACGAGGCCGATCCCATCATTCGCTCCTGGCGCGCAATGTTCCCCGCCCTGTTCCGTCCGGCCTCAGAGATGCCCGCGACTCTGCAGCCGCACATCCGCTATTCTGAGATGCTGTTCCGGGCGCAGACCGAGATTTACCGGACGTTCCATATGCAGGAGCCTGAGGCCTTCTATAACAAAGAGGACCTCTGGGATATCGCCAAGAATGTCTACTCGCAGTCGCAGCAGGGCGAGGGCGTTGCTCCGACGTACATCGTGGCGACCCTCCCGGGCGAATCGCAACCCGAGTTCCTGCTGATGCAGTCCTTCACTCCTCGAAGTAAGGACAACCTGATCGGAGTGATGGCCGCGCGCTGCGATCCGGCGCATTACGGAGAGATCGTCGTACTGCAGCTCTCCAAGCAAAGCCTCATTTACGGTCCGTTGCAGATAGAGGCTCGCATCGACTCAGACCAGAATATCGCGAAAGACCTGGCGCTCTGGAACCAGCAAGGCTCGCAAGTGTTACGCGGACAGATGCTGGTGCTGCCGATCGACAAGACGTTCCTTTACGTCGAGCCGATCTACATCCAGTCATCGCAGGCAAAGATGCCGCAACTGAAGAAGGTGGTTCTCGCGGTCGGAAACAGGCTTATCTACCGCGACACCTACGAAGAGGCGCTTGCCGAACTCGCAGGCGCTACGCCGACCGCGCCGGCTGCGCCTTCTTCCGCGGCCTCACAGCAACAGACAAGCAGCGCGGCCCCCCCGCCTGCTCCGGCGCCGGCCAGCATCGACGAGGTACGGCAGCACCTTCGCCGGTATCGTGAACTTTCGTCTCAGGGACGTTGGTCCGAAGCGGGCAAGGAACTCGAAGCGCTCGAGAAGGTGGTCGGGCGATAGTCGAGCGCGTAGCGGAAGCCGTTCGCGGTAAGCTCAGGCTCGCTGATTCCGAAGCGGTCGCGCGCGATGGCGTACTCGTTGTGCAGCGATGTCCGGAACAGCGCCGGGTCATCCGTATTGATCGTGATCGGCACACCCGCGTCGTAGAGCTTGCGAACCGGATGTTCGGCCAGTGACGGTACAGCACCGGTACATACGTTGCTCGTGATGCAGACCTCCAAAGGAATGTTGTCATTCCGGAGGCGGCGCATCAATTCCGGATCTTCGGCAGCGCGGATTCCGTGACCGATGCGGTCGGCCCCGAGTTCCAAACATGCCCAGATCGATGACGGTCCGTCCGTCTCGCCCGCGTGCGGAACGAGCGCGAGGCCGTTTCGCTTCGCGAATGCGAAGACGTCCCGGAACCACTCGGCCGGACCACGCACTTCATCACCGCCGATTCCGAAGGCTACGACGCCATCGTCCTTGCGTTCGACCGCCAGCTCCGCGACACGCATCGCACCCTCATGCCCGAACTGCCGAATCGCATCGAAGACCCATCGCACCTGAAGCGGAGCTTGCGATGCCTCGGCCACGAGCGCATCGAAGATGGCTTGGAAATTCTGCTCCTTCCAAAGAATCACGCCGGCAGAAAGCGTGACCTCTACATATCCCACGTCCTGCGCCGAAAGCTTCTCGAAACAGCGTCTCGCGGCAAGCGCATAGTGCTCGGCCGACTGGAGTTGTTTGTTCACCCAAACGTAGCTTTTGAGGAATCCTGCGAAATCGTCAAAGTCGAACTTGCCTCGAACTTCTTCGACGGTTAGCGACGGATTCATCTCGACCAAGGTCTCGGGCCCGATCGAACCTTCGAGATGCAAATGCAATTCAGCGAGCACTACTTGCCATAATAGCGGTCGATGGCCCTCGAACTCCCTGCTGTCGAAGCAAACCACGAAGTTGAAGCAATCGTTGGCGGGTATCACGGCGATGCGTTTCGCATCCTTGGCCCGCATGCGCTTCCGGACGGCAAAGACGGCGAGGCTCGATGGGTCATCCGCGCGTTCATGCCGCACGCCTCATCCGTCGAGGTACTGATCGACGGAGAAGCCGTACCGATGCAGAAGAAGCACGCGCATGGCTTCTACTGCGCGAACTTCGGCCGTGAGCCGCTAGACTACCGATTCCGTGTTCATCTGTGGGGCGGCGCTGTCGAGATCGTCGACGATCCGTATCGATTTCCCCCATTGTTGACCGACTTCGATCTGTATCTGCACGGCGAGGGTACTCATTACGAGAGCTACAGAACGTTAGGCGCTCACGTTACGGAGTCGCAGGGCGTCACCGGAGTTCGTTTCGCCGTCTGGGCTCCCAATGCGGAGGTTGTCACGGTAGTGGGAGAGTTCAACCATTGGGACACGCGGCGACATCCGATGCGCCTGCGCAACGGCGGCATTTGGGAACTCTTCGTTCCGGAACTTGGTCCGGGAATGCCATACAAGTATTACGTCCGGTCGCGCCATCTGGGTCATCGTCAACTGAAGGCCGATCCCTACGGGTTCGCCTGCGAGATACCACCCAAGTCCGCATCTGTCGTCGCCGACCTGACGAAGTACACGTGGAATGATCACGACTGGATGGAGCGCCGCGCCCGGACGAACTGGTTGAAGAGACCGATCTCGATCTACGAAGTCCATGTCGAGTCATGGCTTCGCAAACCTGACGGCACGAGTTTGTCGTATCGCGAGATGGCTGTCTCCCTGGTGAAGTACGTCAAGGAGATGAACTATACCCATATCGAGCTGCTTCCCTTGATGGAGCATCCGTTCTCGGGGTCGTGGGGGTACCAGGTGATCGGCTATTATGCGCCGACAGCACGGTTCGGCACGCCCGACGATTTCCGATTCCTGATTGACGCATGTCATCAAAATGGCATCGGCGTGATCATGGACTGGGTTCCGGCGCACTTCCCGAAAGACGCGCACGGACTCGCTTTCTTCGACGGTACGGCGCTGTACGAGCATGCTGACCCACGCATGGGCGAGCATCGCGACTGGGGCACCCTCATCTTCAACTACGGCCGCAACGAGGTTCGGACCTTCCTGATTTCGAACGCAGTGTTCTGGCTGAAGGAGTACCACATCGATGGACTGCGCGTGGATGCGGTGGCGTCGATGTTGTACCTCGACTATTCGCGGGAGGCGGGCGAGTGGGTTCCGAACCAGTACGGCGGGAACGAGAATCTGGAAGCTATATCGCTGCTTCGCACGTTCAACGAAGTTGCGCACAAGATCGAAGGCGCGGTGACGATCGCGGAGGAATCGACCGCATTTCCCGGAGTGTCAAAGCCGACGTATCTGAACGGGCTCGGATTCACGATGAAGTGGAACATGGGTTGGATGCATGACATGCTGCATTTCATCTCTGAGGAGCCGATTCATCGCAAGTATCATCACGGGAACATCACCTTCAGTCTCTTGTATGCCTTTACCGAGAACTTCGTACTGCCGATCTCGCACGATGAGGTGGTTCATGGGAAAGGCTCGCTGCTAGGAAAGATGCCTGGGGATGAGTGGCAGCGCTTCGCAAATTGCCGGGCATTTCTTGCCTATATGTGGGCGCATCCGGGCAAGAAACTGCTGTTCATGGGATCGGATATCGGGAATCCCTGGGAGTGGAACAACGATGGAGCCGTGCCGTGGGACCTGCTGCAATACGACGTGCACAGCAAGCTGCAACTATTTGTCAAAGAACTGAACCGGCTTTATCAATCGGAGCCTGCGTTATTCGAGGTCGATTTTCACCACAGCGGTTTTGAGTGGGTCGACTTCCATGATGCCGACAATTCGGTGATTGCGTTCCTCCGGCGCGCGGAGGATGGATCGTTTGTTCTATTCTGCTGCAACTTCACTCCGGTACCTCGTGAGAAGTACCGGTTCGGCGTTGCAGACGCGGGCTTTTACCAGGAGATCCTGAATAGCGACTCGGAGTTATTTGGCGGCAGCAATATGGGGAATGGGGGACTTGTCTCGACGGAGCCTATCCCGAGCCATGGCCGGCCGTTTAGTGTGTCGGTTACGTTGCCTCCCCTGGCGGTCGTTGCGTTCAGACGCCGCGCTTGATATTTCTGGCTCCACGAACTACAGGAGCGATTAGATTGACAACGGAGCGCGGCGCGCAGGAAAGCTACGACATTCACTTTTGCGCCGAAAGCTTCTTACGCTGAAATTCCTCTCGGCCTTCTCTGCAGATTTCCTCAAAGAAGGCGTGCATGTTCTCCCGAGTTATTTCGAGGTATTCGCCACGCTCGGCATCCGCTATGAGCGTCGGGAATCGCGACCGGGTGGGATGCAACCAGATATCCAGCGCGGATTGCTGTTCCGGAGTGAGCGTTACGTTCATATTTAGCCTTTTACAACGATATTGACCAGCTTGTCGGCGACAGCGATGATTTTCAGCACTGCTTTGCCTTGGATGTGCGTCTGGATTTTCTCGTCGGCCAAGGCGATGCGTTCCAGTTCTTCTTTCGCGGTTCCGAAGGGGACTGTGGCTTTGCTACGGAGCTTTCCGTTCACCTGCAGAATGACTTCGGCCCCCTCCTCTTTGGCCAGTTCTTCATCGAACTCAGGCCAGGGTTGGCGAAACACGACACCGTCGCGACCCATCATCTCCCAGATTTCCTGGGTCATGTAGGGCGCGAACGGACCTAAGAGCAACGTCAGTTTCTCGATGAAGTCGGCTACGGCGGGCGATGACAACTCCGACTCCAGCGCGTAGGCTTCGTTCACGAGTTCCATCACGGCAGCGATCGAGGTATTGAAGTGCCAGCGGGTCTCGAAGTCGTCCGTAACTTTGCGCAGGGTCTGATGCAGCTTGCGCTGCAGCTTTCGATCCGCAGCCGTCGTTTCGGTTCGTCCGTTGTCCCCGAGATTTCTTGTGATGAAGCGGAAGACGCGTCCGAGGAACCGATAGCAGCCTTCGGCGCCGGCGTCCGTCCATTCCAGGTCCCTTTCCGGCGGTGCGGCGAACAGCTCGAAGACACGGCCTGTGTCCGCGCCGAAGCGTTCGATCATGTCGTCAGCGCTGATGACATTGCCTTTGTTTTTGGACATCTTGGCGCCATCTTTGATGACCATGCCCTGAGTGAAGAGGCGTTTCACGGGCTCGTCGTTTTTAATAAGGCCGATGTCCCGCATCATCTTCGTCCAGAAGCGCGAGTAGATCAGATGCAGGATTGCATGTTCGACACCGCCGATGTACTGATCGATCGGGAACCAGTACGCGATTTTTGCCGAATCGAATGGAGCCTTATCGTTGTGAGCATCGCAGTAACGATAGAAGTACCACGACGAATCGACGAACGTATCCATCGTGTCGGTCTCACGCCGCGCAGGGCCACCGCATCTTGGACATGTCGTATTCAAGAACTCCGGTACGTTTTCGAGCGGCGATCGGCCCTTGCCAGTAATTTCAAATGGGTCGGCAACACCACGGGCAGCTGATCTTCGGGTACCGGGACGATTCCATCTTTCGGGCAATGGATCACCGGAATCGGAGTTCCCCAATACCGCTGCCGCGAGACGCCCCAGTCCTTCAAGCGATAAGTGATCGCCTTTTCGCCGAAGCCCTCACGTTGAGCCTTCGCATTCATACGAGCGCGCGCATCCGCGCTGGTCAATTTCGAGAACTCGCCTGAGTTCTCGACGATGCCGTCATCCGGAAAAGCTTGCGTCATCGTCGCGGGATCCGCCAATTCGCCGTCGATGGGACGGATTACGGGCGTGACAGCGATGCCGTACTTTGTGCAGAACTCGAAATCGCGCTGGTCGTGAGCGGGCACGGCCATGATAGCTCCCGTTCCGTAGCCCATCAGGACAAAGTTGCCGATCCAGACGGGAACCCGCTCTCCGCTGAATGGGTTAATCGCGTAGTAGCCGGTGAAGAGACCCGTTTTCTCGACGTCGCCGTAGTCTTTATTGGCCTGGGCGTCAATCATCGCTTTGATCCGAGGGGTCAACTCTTCGGATGCCAGCTTTGCGACGAGAGGGTGACCGGGCGCGAGGATCACACACGTGGCTCCGTAGATCGTGTCTATGCGCGTCGTGAAAACGCGAATTTTCTCGCCGGACTTCTCGACGGTGAAATCAACTTCGGCTCCCTCAGAGCGGCCGATCCAGTTGCGCTGCATTGCGAGCACGCGATCCGGCCAGCCGCCTTCCAACTTGTCCGTGTCGTCCAGTAGTTCATCGGCGTAGGACGTGATGCGCAAGAACCACTGCTCGAGTTCCCGCTGCTCGACCGGCGTGGTCTCATGACGCCAGCAGCAGCCGTCGACTACCTGCTCATTGGCCAGAACGGTGCCACACTCCGAGCACCAGTTAACCAGGGCCTTCCGTCGATAGGCAATGCCCTTCTCGAGCATGCGCAGGAAGAACCACTGATTCCAGCGGTAATACTCGGGCTCACATGTAGAAACTTCGAGGTCCCAATCGTAACTGAAGGCCATTCGATTGTGCTGGCGCTTCATGGCGGCGATATTGGATAGCGTCCATTCGCGGGGCTGCCGATTGTTTTTCAGCGCGGCATTCTCCGCGGGCAGGCCGAAGGCGTCCCAGCCCATCGGGTGCAGGACGTTGAAACCGCGCATCCACTTGTAGCGGGCGAGCGCATCGCCGATGGCGTAGTTGCGGAGATGGCCCACGTGCAGCGTGCCGCTGGGGTAAGGCAGCATTTCAAGCACGTAGTATTTGGGCTTCGAGCGATCCTGCGCAGGTTTGTACAGGTCAGGCTCGGCGCTCCAGCGAGCGTACCATTTCGCCTCAATCTCATTGTGGTCGTACGGCTTTTCCGGCATGAAAACTCAGGGTAGCGCAAGTTTGCGATTTGTTCGGAATTTCGCTTGCTGACGCGTCATCCTATCGAAGCCGCGGCTGAAACGCGGGCGGGCGCGGCAGCACTGAAAGCTGAGTACGCGTTCGGGTCGACGTTTTGCGAAGCGAAGCCAACGGCAGCAGCGGCTCCTTTGTTTTGTGGAGTTTGACGCTCCAGGGCAGCTTGCAGCACGGCTTCTTCGAGCAGTTGTTTCTCGCGTTCGGCTCGGGCCTTGCGGAATTCGGAGATGGCTTTGTCGTATTCGCGCTGCACCGTGGTCTGGTAGCGCAGGAAGAGTTTGGTCTTCGCGATCTCGGCCGGATCGATGAAGAGATTGGCTAGCGCGGAGTCCGGGCCGGCTTCAGGGTTGTCCTCGAGGAAAGCGTTGATCCGGTCGTTGAAGTACGCGGCTTCCATGCGTTGGAAGCGCTTGAGTCTCCAGGCGGCAGCGATGGCTCGATCAGCTAACGTTCGCTCAATGGCCGAGTGCGGGTTGAGGTCCTGGAGGAATCCGGCATGGAATTTGTCGTATTCTTCCTGGCTTTCCCCGGGGATGACGGTTTGCTTGCTGGTGAGTCCGTGCTGGACGCCGTTGAAGCGGGTTTTCGTGGTGTCTTTGGGCCCGGTGGAGTGCTGCGCGTTGGCTCGGTTGGCGGCGAGTTTGGTCATATTGGTCTTCCTATATTCATTGTAGGCACAGGCCTCCAAATGAATGGCTGTAAGCTATTGATTATATCTAGAGAAATTGGTTGTGAACGTCACTTTACCCAAACTTGCTTTTCTCGGTTCCGACTAGAATAGATTGACGCGGAATGAGTTCGTCGGTGGTCGTCGAAAAGGCCGTGGTACATCGCGTACTGCACGGAAGTACCGGGCGTCAATCGGCCAGGCGATTACGCTCATTGTCGAGCATAGGCGCTTGCTTGCGATCGCTGTGTCCCGACGGACACCAGGAACGCGTTGCGACCGGATGAAGCGCGAGTACCTCCCGCGACATGGCCGCCGTATGGCTGCGTTTTATGTCGAGAGGGGAAGGAAGACACTCCTGGGAGAACCCTCAGACAGGTCATGCCGAGGCCTTCCACGGTGTCTGGATATCGCAGGCGACCATCGCTACTTGGGGCAGCGCAAGGATTGAGACCAAGGCCGGTCCGCTGTCGGTTTGCTGTGTCACCGTGTTCTTCATGCCGCCCGCAACGGCGACATACGGCACACCGGCGATTCCGTAAATCACAATACCGCCCCTATCGAGTCGTCACCGCCAACAAAGCACTCGGCTTCGAACGCATAACCTTCATGCATATGCATGATTGCGTAGACGAAAATCTGCGTTGGCGACAAAATGTAAATCTCCGCACCCCTCACTATGGCGCCGACTTAAAGAGGCTTTCCAGGCAATCCGCGGTTACGAGCAGTTTAGTAACAGCCTTAGCATCGAGTAATCGCGAGTAGCCGCCCTCGAACTAAGGGGCTTGCGCTGACCCGAGATGAGTTCCGGACCGTCGACAATACCCTCCATTTTCACAAAGATGCATTTCAGTGATGCCTCTATTTGGTAACAAACAGGCATTGAAAAACCCTAATCCGCTGTCGGAAGCGTTCTAGCGTCGTCAATACCCGAGTCAGGCGACGGCTTTCTTCTCCGCTTCAAGTTGGTTGTTGACCCAGTCGCGTACGAGAACGAAAGTTACCGCCAGGACCACGGGTCCGACAAAAAGTCCCATAAACCCGAAACTGATGATGCCGCCGATCACACCGGCGAATATTATCAACAACGGCAAGTCGGCTCCTTTTCGGATCAACATTGGCCTTACGAAATTGTCGATTGTGCCTGCCACGAGAGTGAACGCCAGTAAAACTACTCCCCAGGAAGAGTCGCCGATGTAGAACTTCCAAGCAATAGCCGGAAGCATCACCAACCATGGTCCAAGTTGGGCCAGGTTGAAGATCAGCACAACCGCCACGAGTAACCCCGCGTTAGGGACCGAGGCGATAAAAAGTCCGACTCCCGCAATTACTGTTTGAACGATCGCCGTGCCGATTACGGCCATGGCCACGCCCCGAATTGTGGCCGCGGCTAGGATAACAGCCGTTTCTCCGTTCACTCCCGCCAGTCGGATAGCAAATCTGCGGACACCTCGCGCCGCGGTTTCGCCATTCAGATAAAGGATCACCGAGATGATCACGACAAGTAAGAATTGCAGGATCATGCCGCCTACTCCGCCGATTCGCGCAGCCAACCATCGCAGAGCCCGACCAGCATACGGGGTTATCCTGGCAGCCAAACTGCCGGGCTCCTCCGAGAGGCGTTGCCATTCTGCAAATACCGCGGGACCTTGCACCGGAAGCCGGGCGACCCAGGCAGGAGGAGGTGGTACCTCCAGTTGTTGCAGTGAGTTGGCTTTCACGATGACGTCATCAATGTTGCCGATCAGCGCTCCGACTGCCAGACCCAGCGGTATCACGAGGGCGAGTAACAGCGCAACCGTCATGATAGCGGCGGCGAGGCCACGCCGCCCGCCCATTCTGGACTGAAGCGCCAGCAGCACTGGCCATGTCGAAATCACGATCATCGTTGCCCACAGGAGCGCCGACAGAAATGGACGAAATATCCATACGGTGGAAACAGTTAGAGCACCAATGAACAGCACCCCGAGAGTCGTTCTGGTCAGATCAGGACGAGGCAAAGAATCCTGTTGCATCATGCACCTCTAACGCTGGATTCTGAAATGTCGGACTGCGGTCTTTTTTTTAGCTGTGAATGAACCGCGAGAGTGCCTGCAACTTAGCTCGACGGCGCGCTAAGAATTGGAGTTTGCGTTGAGCGACCCAGTTGCGTACTTTGCAATCCATAATTACGTCATAGCCGACGGTGAACAACAATACGGGGAGACCTGTTCGAAATGAGTGGCCCGAGGCATTACGGATGACGAACACGCGCCGACACGCCGGGCTCCAATCGCCACTCTTCTGTTCAGCCCTGACTCGAACTCGTTGTACAGCAGTTCAATGAAAGTCCGTCACTGGGATGTTTCGGCCCGCGATTCATTCAATGCCCGCCGGCAAAGCGCGGGACTCGCGTCCGCACGGAGAAGCCTACCGCTACGAACCAGTCGCTCGGCCCATGGATAGAATGACCCGCGGCGACGTCGAGCATAAGGAAGTCACCGATGACGCGCATCACACCTGCGTCTAGCGCCCACTGATTGCCCGCTCCGAGTTCCTTCGGGCTCACAACATAAACCTCGGCAAACGCGCGGAGGCGCTCCCCGAAACTATTGTTTGCGGAAATGCTCGCGGCCCGCTGCCATACAAACCGCTCTCGTTTCAGGCGCGTGAGGTTCCATGTACCCGAGAATGAGAAATCTTCGGTGAGCTTGTGCTCCCAGATGAGTTCCGCACCGGGCTCATAGCCACCCGTTGTCTGCGATGAGTGACCGCTTGGCACGGTGGATTTCAGGATTGCTACAACGCGCGTACCTTTCACGCGATTGAACACCGGGAACTTTATTCCGGGCTGCAGATCCGAAGTCCCTGCGATGCCTGTTCCCGGAGACGACCGCAGTACGACATCGTCCGCAACCAAGCGTAGTTCCAGCCAACTGAGCGTTCCGATTCGAATTTCGGGTTCCATCGCGAGCGTATGATCGGCGGACAGGGTGAGGCCGTTCTCCACCTGCACCACTCGGGGACCGACCAGGTGCGTGGAATTACGGAATCCTGGCCGGTCGGCTGTCATCTCGGGTTCTACTGTCTGGCCTACGAGGCATGATGCCAATGCCGCTAGAACACTCAGTGTCTTCACGAGTCTGAGACGCAGTTCGTCGCAGCGGGCTTCACGATAGTTCCGAGGTCCCGGACAATGAAACGGAGTTCACGCCAATGGGTCTAACGACAAGTTGAATCGAATCTGTAAGGCTGGAGGCCTAGTTTGTCTTCTGACAATGCCAACAGAGACAGAGTACGTGCACGCGCCTACCTTGCTGTTCGAACTATTACAGCGAACTTAATTCCCATCGATGCCCATCGAAGACGTTCCTCCAGCATCACAACGGGGAGTAACACAGGGACGTTCGAGTGGGCGCCAAATTCGGACCATCGTTTCTTTGGACTGCCCCTGCCACGTTTCGATGATGTGTGCTGCTGCGATTAACCTCTTTGATCCTATACCTGTGCCGTGGATCGTGGTTCCAACGGCACTCTCGATCCTCGGCGCTTCAGATTTGGGGCTCCTGTACACTGATCAGCGACATCTTCCGATGGCTTGCGCTCGTTCTGCTCGTGTACATCGGCTCAGCGGCTTGTGGCAAAGCCTGAGCTGGGTCCAGTGCTCCGTGTAACTTTTCTCCCGACCATCCACTTCACACAAGAATTTCTGTCGATCCTGGTAGCGGTGATTGGAACGACGCTGTCCGCCTAATTGTATACGTGGCAATCGAACCAGGAGGTGCAGGAAGAGATAGCGATGGGTCGCAAGCGTTTGTGGCAGCGCAAAGGCGCAACGGATGAAGAATTGCGTCAGGCCCGATGGGATGTTCGATCGGGTATGTCTTCTCGAACTTGTCATGTACTTCATCATCTTGTCGACGGCGTCTGCCTTGTGCAAAGCGGACAAAAAGGACATAGAAAGTGCAGGCCAAGCCGCTGATGCATTGCAGCCTCTCGCCGGAGATGCCGGGAGTATTCTGTTCGCCGCAGGGATTATCGCGGTTGGCTTCCTGGCAGTCCCAGTAATGACGACCGGCGCAGCTTACGACTTGTGCCAAGTACTTGGTTGGAAGCATGGGCTGCATGCCAAAACCGGCTTCTCAACACCTCCGCTATTGCTGCTGATTATGCTGATGACGAATAATCGCGTGATCATGGGAGATCGTGTGAACAGCCGGTGGGTTAACGCGCTTGGTTGGACTACGACGGCCGCAGTGTTTGCCGCCACGTTGGCACTTGTTTGCACCTGGTTCATGTAACGAGAGACACTCGAGGGGATGCCGATCCTCGATGGCCGGCATGCGACAGTTTTCAGCGTTTTCGTCATTTTGTTTCTTTATCTGGCAGATGACATTACCAAGCCAGTCCCGATAGCATGACTATGTCGGCGTCTACCTCCGACACTGATGCGTACAGATGTTTCCCGTCCTTTGACCAAGCTATGCGGCGCGTGATGACGACGTTCTTCGGGCGGAAGTCGGTGAGCTTTCGCCATGTGCGGTCGGAAGTTGACAGGGCCCAGAGATTGCTTGTGGAGCCATCGGTTAGCGCCATTGCGAGCCACTTCTCATCGGGCGAGAGGTACGGCTGAAAGTTTATTGCCGTTCCTCCGGGAACACGCGATCCGGAAACTCTTCCGATGAACTCCGACGGGCCGTTTTCAGGTTTGGCGACGCGGATTTCGTAGTCGAAGACCCCGGTGCCTTGTGTAAGGATCTTACCGTAATACAGCACCGAACCATGGAGAGGCAGGGCGCAGGCGACTACATTGTCATCACGCACGGTTACCGGCTCACCGCCGTTGATCGGCAGCTTTCGTATGCGGAAGACGCCTTCCTTCAGGTCTGAATAATAGAGCCATTGACCGTCACCGGACCAGCAGGCCCACACACCGTTGATCCGCAGATCTCGCGCATCGCTACCGTCGGGCTTCACCACCCACAAAGTCACATCCGATGTAGCCGAGTTCCGGCTCGAGAGGAAATTGATCAGGTCTCCACGCGGCGACCAGAGTGGCACTGCGATCAGTCCCCGAGGACCGAACTCCCGCGTGATGGGACGCATTGCGCCATCGGCCGTGCGCGCAGCCCACACGTTGGAGTGACCGCCGCTGTCGGATAAGAACACGACTTCGGTTTCGTCCGGACTGACGGAGACGGTCTGCACTTGCCCGGTTTGTCGAGTAATCTGTACACCGCGTTTGGCGTTGTCCGCCGGATCACCGTCGATCGGGAATTTCCAGACGTCGGATTGAGCGCGCACCCGGCTGACAACCACCCGGCCGTCTGCTGCGATGTCGGGAGACTCGTAGGAGGTCTCCCCAAACGTGAGTTGTACGGGAGCGCCGTGCCCGAGCGGCACCTTCCAGATGTTGTACGAGGGAGGGTAGGACATTGTGCTTCCCTGAGCAGAGCTGACGATCAGCCCGGACCCGTCTGGTGTCCACGCAAACCCTTGGAGTTGGTTGGCGGCATCCAGCACTCGCTTCGGCTCTCCTCCGGAGAGGTCTTGAACCAGCAGGCTCACACCGAAGTCCGTGCCGCCTACTTCGCGCGCGAATGCGATTCGCCGGTCATCGGGAGACCAACGTAGATTGTAGTGGAGTGGTCCGGGCAGTTTGGCGACAGTGCGGGTCTGGGACGCGTCGCGTGAAGCTACGACAAGTTCGATCGCGCCCTGCCGGAAGCGATGGAAGGCGAGATTCTTCCCATCGTGGCTGAGATCGCCCGGCCCGAGTGCGTTGACGAGCCGCTGCGGTGTTCCGCCCAGGGCTGAGATCTCCCAGATCGTGCCGGGCTCACCGGGTTGCGCTGATGATGTGTAGTAGATGAGGCTGGCGGAATCGGCCGACCAGCGCGGACCGTAGTGATCGACATCATCCTTCGTTATTGCCAGTGGTGTACCGCCAGCCAGCAGCCGCAGCCAAATCTGGCGCCGGCCCCCGACCTCGGCTACAAAGGCTATGCTCTTGCCGTCGGGTGAAATGGCTGGTGTCTCCTCAAGACCCACTATGTCCGTCAGTCGGTACACCTGCACGCTTCGCGCTGATTTCTGTTGGGCTAGCCTGGTGTACACTATCCACCCGGCTATCGCGGCCGCTAATGCTGCTAAGAGGATTATGGGTAGAGTTAGCCGTCGCCGGGGCGCGGTACCGGCGATCGCTGGTGGCGTCTCGACAGTGTTCTCTTCCAGTTCCAGGCGCGCGTCACCGATGTGGTGAAGTCTGCCCTTCAGATCGCGGCGAACGCAGCGCTGGATTAGCTGGCGGATGCGCGGAGGGGTCGCAGGCGGCAGACCGCTGAGATCCACATCGCTGCCGAGAATTATGAGCAGCGTGTCCGCTACAGTTGCGGCGGCGAACAACCTGTGACCTGTGAGTGCTTCGTACATGACGCATCCGAAAGCCCAGATGTCGGTGCGCTCGTCGCAATTCAGTCCTCGCGCCTGCTCCGGACTCATGTAGCTGACTGTGCCTGTGGCTGTCCCTGGCGCGGTGAGTTCAGCGCTCACCGTCAGCGTTTGCGAATCGGACGTCCCGCACCGTGTTGTCTTCGCCAAGCCGAAGTCCAGGATCTTGGCCACGCCGGTTGGTGTGATGATGATGTTGGCCGGCTTGATGTCTCGGTGGATGAGGCCTTGCTCATGCGCGGCCTCGAGACCGGCAGCGATTTGAAGGCAGATCGAGAGCGCGTTGTCTAAGGGCAAGCCTCCGCGGGCAAGGCGCTGGAGCAGGGTCTGTCCGGGTACGAGTTCGAGTACAAGAGCCCGGGAGTGGTCTGTTTCTTCGAGGCCATAGATAGCAGCGATGTTCGGATGATTCAGCGCAGCCACGGCTCGCGCTTCCCTCTCAAGCCGCTGCATTCGGGTCGCATCGCCGGCAACGTCGGCCGGCAACACCTTGATGGCTACTTGCCGCAGAAGCCGAAGGTCCTCTGCACGATAGACCTCGCCCATGCCGCCCGAGCCGAGCTTCTCTATGATGCGATAGTGGCCGAGCACTGTGCCGACCATAGCTGGCTATCATACGCCGGAAATGCTTGAAAAGGTATCGCCAGACTGTGAGTACACTGTCGTTCATGGGCTTTGTTGCGATGCTGGAAGCGGGCCGGCAGGATTTTCTCGAGGCTGCTCGCGGGATATCGCCGGAGCATGCGTCGGCCAAGACTACTTCTAATGGCTGGTCGGTTCTGGAGTGCATCGAGCATGTGGCCTTCGTTGAGGAGCGCTACCTCCGTTGGATATTGAAGGGGCGAGTGATTGAACCACAGCGCGATGCCGAGAAGGAGATGCGGCTCTTCACTACAATTCGAAGTCGATTGACAAAGGTGGATGCGGCGGAGATATTGCGACCGCGCGGCCGCTTCAAGACTCTGGCTGCGGCTCTCGATGAATTCGAATCCGTTCGGGAACGCAGCATTCAATTGGCGCAGGAGCGGGGAGAGGGTCTGTACTCCGTCGGCATTAAACACCCTTACTTCGGAAGATTGAACGGCGTGGAGTTGCTTCAACTCATCGACGGTCACGCGCGACGTCATGCGGATCAGATCCGGGAGATTGGGGAATCGCTTGCGATAACGCCGGAAGTTGAAAGAAAAATAGCGAGACCAAAGAAGACCGGCGCTTTCAAGCGCGACTCGCCTGATCTTCCTGCTGAACTCGAATCTACAGAGGTACTCGAGGATGGCGAGTCCATCACGGTTGAGGATGGACTGGTGAGAAGTCTGGAGCGAACGAACCTTCGAGTCAACATTTTTCGAATTGAAGGTTCTGTGCTGGAGCGCGTTCAACTCGCAGGTGGGCAGTTCGGCTCAGTTGTATGGAAGGACGTTCGGCTGGTCGGGTGCGACCTCGCGAATATCCGTGCGCATCGCATATCGCTCCTGAGAGTCGAACTCATCGATTGCCGGCTTACAGGGTTCTCGGCGACGGGTCTCGAATGGCAGGACGTGCTGATTCAGAACGGTGACGCGCGATACGCGCAGCTTCAGGGCGGAACGTTTCGCGCTTGTGAATTCGTCGGGTGCAAGTGGAATGAGGCTGATCTTGAGAACGCGGATCTGACCGGCTCGGTTTTCCGATTATGCGAGTTGGCGCGAGCGGACTTGCAGGGAGCGAAGCTGCAGAATACTGACTTTCGCACCTCTGAAGTCGAAGGCATGCTGGTGGGCATGAACGACTTGCGCGGCGCGATCGTCGATCCTGCCCAGGCCATGATTTTTGCGCGGGTACTCGGGCTGCAGATCGCCTAGCGCACGAATTGGTCTACGTACTTGTCTCCGAGACCGGCGCTGATGTAGTGCTTGCGGCACATGTCGATTTTCGTGAAAACGTCTTCGAAGCCGGTGTGATTGCCTTGTTCGTCGACGTAGTACATGCAGCCCGAGATGTTGAAGAACGTAATCATCTCTTCAACGTCGGCATCGACGGTGAGGGTGTGGGTCTCGCCTGGCGGCTCGAAGACGTAGTCCCCTGCCCGGGCGACCCAGTCGTGTTCCAGGTAGCGCCATGAGCCTTTGATGACGTAGCCATGAACCGGCGCGGGGTGGCGGTGGCGGCTGAGGATCCCGGCCCGCCTGACGCGAAGCAGGTTGCACCACTGACCGTTCAACGTGTTCAGCATCAAGGGGCGGAACCAGACGTTCGGCGCCTGGGGCACCCAGATCCGTTCGTCGTCGGGGACGGCTGTGGTGACGATCTGATGCGGAGAGAGTGGATGTGTCGTCTGCATGCGTTGTCTTGATTTTATGCTGCCGAGTAGCCGCCGTCGACTGGAACGATAGCCCCGGTCATGAAAGATGCCGCCGCCGAGCACAGGAACAGCACGGGTCCGGCGATTTCGTCCGGGCGTCCCCATCGGCCCATGGGGGTTCGGGACATCAATGGGGCGGATCTCTCGCGGTCGTCCTGGATAGCTTGCGTCAGAGGGGTCGCGATCCACCCGGGCGCTACGGCGTTCACGCGGATTCCTTCGGGGGCCCATGCGATCGCGAGTGATCTGGTGAGTTGGGCGATTCCTCCCTTGCTTGCGCTGTACGCAGGAACACGAGGACCGCCGAAGAAGCTCAGCATCGAGGCAATGTTCACGATGCAGCCCCGTGTGCGCGCGAGGTGGGGCCGCGCTTCGGTGCAGACGCGCATTACGCTTACGAGATTGATGTCGATGACCTGCTCGAATACGTCGAGTTCGAATTCCTGATCGCGGCGGATGATTCCCGCGGCGTTGATTACAATGTCGAGTTGCGGGATCCGGGCGAGGAGATTTCTGACCGCGCTGGTGTCCGTTACGTCCAGGTGTTCGGTGTGAATCTTTGGAGAGATTGCTGCCTGGCTCGGCAGTCCTGCTGCGAATACGTTAGCTCCCGCTGCAGAGAATGCTTCGGCGATGGCGTGGCCGATGCCGCTGGTGCCGCCGGTGATGAGGGCGGTTTTGTCGGTGTAGTTGAACATGATTCAGGCGATCAGCCACGGCGATCCGTGTAGCCGACATGCGCCTTCGTGATTTCGGCTATGGAGCGGACGCCGCACTGCTTCATTACGAGTTCGAGTTCTACCCGGAGAAGGTCTATGACTCGTTCGACTCCGGGCTGACCGAATGCGGCCAGCCCCCAGATGTAGGGTCGGCCAATGCAGACGGCGCGGGCTCCTAAGGCGAGCGCCTTGAAGATGTCGGTGCCGCGGCGGAAGCCTCCGTCGATGATGACGGGGACGCGCCCGGAGGCAGCTTCGACCACTTCGGGGAGGCAGTCGATTGTTCCGCGTCCGCTTTCCTCGGCCCGGCCTCCATGGTTCGAGACGATGACGCCGTCGATTCCGTGCTCGATGCAGAGCTTTGTGTCCTCAGAAGTCTCTATGCCCTTGATGAGGAGCTTCATTCTGGTCATATCGCGGAGCTGGCGCACATGCTTCCAGGTCATGGCTGGATTGGTCGTAATGAGACCTTCGTGATCCATGTCATTGAACATCGGCTTGCGGCGATAGAAATCCGCGCGGGTGGTCCCGTGACAGGACGCGCATGGGCGTTTGTCCTGCAGCTTGGAGCGTTCGAACGTTTCAATGTGACGGCCGGCTTGCGTGTCGACGGTGACGGCCATGATTTTGCAGCCGGCGGCTTCGACGCGCTTCACGAGGCGTTCTGTGTACTCCCATCGTGACGTTGTATAGAGCTGGTACCACGGCTGGCGACCGAGCGTCTCGGTGACATCTTCGAATGAGGTGTTCGTGGCCGTAGAGAGGATTTGCAGAGTGTTTCTGGATCGGGCGGCTCGGGCAACGGGCCGTTCGCCTTCGGGGTGAAACGCCTTCATGTTGCCGATCGGTGAGAGACCAATCGGCGATTCCCACAGCGTTCCGAAGATCTCGGTATGTGTGTCGACTTTGCTGATATCGATAAGGCGGCGCGGTCGAAGGTGCAGCCTGCTGAAGCCTTCGCGATTGGCTTTCAGAGTGAGATCGTCATCGACACCGGTGGCCATGTAGCCCCAATGCGCCGGCGGCAACATCTTGCGGGCGATTGGCTCAAAGTCGAAAACGTTGATGCTGGCGCTCGGGTCCGCAATCAGCTCGAGCGGTTGCTGGGCATGCAATAGCGCCGGGCTCCCTGCAAGGAATCGCAGAAAAGCCCGGCGACTACTGGAACTGTCGGTGTCCACTCGACCTCTACTCTTCCTCTTCTTCGACTCCGGCCTTCGCTGCCTTCGCGGCGGCTATGATTTTGTCGGCTTGGAGCGAGGGGACATAGTCGTAATGGTCGAATTCCATTGTGAACGAGGCTCGGCCCTGGGTCATGGAGATGAGGTCGTTCTGATAGTTGAGCATTTCCGACATCGGAACCTGGGCCTTGAATGATCTGCGTGGAGCCTTTGGTGTCCATGCCGGAGATGCGGCCGCGGCGGCCGTTCATGTCACCCATCAGGTCGCCTGCGTACTCGACGGGCGCGTGAACTTCAACGTTCATGATGGGTTCGAGAAGGGCGGGTTTGCAGACTGCCATTGCCGCTTTGAAAGCTTTGCGGGCAGCGAGCTTGAAGGCCATTTCCGATGAGTCGACGTCGTGGTAGGAGCCATCGTAGACGGTGACTTTGAAGTCGACGACGGGATATCCAGCGAGGTAGCCGTTGACGGCAGTCTCCTGAATGCCTTTTTCAATTGCCGGGATGAAGTTCCTGGGGATGGCTCCGCCGAAGACCTCGTTTCCGAATTCGAAGCCTGCTCCGCGATCGAGGGGTTCCATGCGAATCCAGCAATCGCCGAACTGACCGTGACCGCCGGTCTGCTTCTTGTGGCGGCCCTGGACCTCAGCCCGGCCGCGGATGGTTTCGCGATAAGGGATTTTCGGCGCATTGAGGGCGACATCGACGTTGTAGCGGCGCTTCAGGCGGCTGACGATTACCTCGACGTGCTGCTGTCCCGCGCCTCCAAGGAGGAACTCGTGCGTTTGCGGGTCACGGTAGAAGCGGAGGGATTGATCTTCCTCGAGGATCTTATGGATCGCGTTGCCCATGCGGTCTTCGTCGTTGCGCGACTTCGCCGAGATGGCGTATGCGATGGAGGGCTCGGGGATCTTTACCGGGTCGTAGACGACGGGTGAACTCTTTGGCGCGAGCGTGTCGCCGGTTAAGGTGTCGCGGAGTTTCGCGACGACTCCAATGTCGCCGGCATGGAGTTCAGGGACGGAGACGATCTGCTTGCCCATCGGAACGCCGATGTGCGCGAGGCGCTCGTCGGAATTGGTCCGCATATTGAGGAGATGGTCGTCGTTCTTGATGACGCCGGAATAGACCTTGAAGTAGGTGACGCGGCCGGCGAACGGGTCGGCCATGGTTTTGAAGACGAATGCCGATTGGGGCTCGCCGTCGGCGATGGTGCGGTCGACGCGCTGATCGCCTGCGGTGGCGTGCACGGGATCGTGCTGGACGGCCGACGGGAAGTACTCGACGAGGAAATCCAGGAGCAAGTCGGTTCCGATGTTGAGGGATGCGGAGCCGCAGAGGACCGGGAAGAGCTTGTCCTTCGCGGTCGCTTCGCGGAGGGCTTCGATCATGTGTTCTTCGGGAAGCGTGCCTTTCTCGAAGAACTCTTCCATCAACTCATCTTTGCCTTCGGCGATGATTTCGACCAAGCCATCGTGCGCTGCTTTCGCGGCGTCGGCCAGATCGGCAGGGATCGGACCTTCTTTGCCCTTGCCGTCGCCATTCGGCGTATAGGTGTACGCCTTCATGGAGATGAGGTCAATGATGCCGGTGAAGTTTTTCTCGGAGCCGATGGGGAGTTGAATGGGAACGCAATCCCGGCCGAAGATTTCGTGGATGTTGTCGACAGTGCGCTGGAAGTCGGCGCGCTCGCGGTCGAGCTTATTGATGAAGAATGCGTGCGGCAGATGATACTCCTCGCCGAACGAGTAGACCTTTTCGGTTTGGACCTCCACGCCGGCGACGCCATCGACGACGATGAGCGCGGAGTCTGCCGCGAGCAGGGATGCGCGCGTGTCCTGTATGAAGATGTTAAAGCCGGGAGTATCGAGGAGATTGATCTTAGTCTTCTTCCACTCGGCGACAGCGACAGCGGTGGAGATGGTAAATTTACGCTGGATTTCTTCTTCGTCGAAGTCCGTTACCGTGTTCCCTTCGTCCGGCCGGGTGAGACGGTTCACAGCCCCGGCTGTATAGAGAAGGGCGGACGTGAGCATCGTTTTTCCGCAATGCCCGTGGCCCACGACACCGACATTGCGAATCTCCTTGCCTTCGTAGACTTTCAAGTGGCTTTGCCTCCTTTACCCGGCCTCATATATATCACAACCCGGTTTCAGGCACGGCTACGTGTTCAGTGTGGCGGGCGGCATGTTATTGGCCACGGATATACGCCGATGAACACGGGTAAGAGACTTATGGCTGGATTTCTGTGTATTTGTTGTTTTTGTAGCTGATTATTTTGTCATAGGTTTGGGCTGGAGCGGATTTGCCTTCGCGGTGAATTACCAGTGAGTGGTCGTTGCGTGTTAGGAGCGCTATGAATGTTGACGCCCATTCGTTTTCAGGGAATGGGTCGCTTGCGATCAGCACTACCGACCCTTCTGGGAACCATTCACCGTGTTTGCGGAACTCGGCAATTGTTGCGTTGATTTTTTCGAGGTTGGTCCAGTAATCGGGAAAGCGGCGCTCGTTTTTCTGTTGGTATTTCCAATTGATGGTGAAGATCAGTGTGAATAGGATTGCCTGAGAGGTCAGGTTCGGGATGGGGGCTCGGGACCGGACGATGAACTCGCGGGCGCGAACGACGATTAGAGCGAAGAAAATGGCGTATCCAACCAGGGGGATGTAGTAGGCGGCAACTCCCCTTGGCTGAACGAAGGCGATTGGCATTGATCCGATTACGATCAGTAACCACGCGAAGCAGAGGTGGCGGCTCCTTGCGGCGAGGGCGAGTAGCGCCATGGCTCCGAGGAGAACTGCTGCTCGCTGCGGTGTCCAAAGGTTTTCGTGCGAGGTTAGTTCGTTCAGATAGTTCGCCGTGGAGAGCAGGTATCTCTCGAGTGTGAATACCGGGGCATAGGCGGGATGCGCGAGGAGATTGTTCGGGCCGGTGAATCGCGCCCAGAGAAATAAGCATCCGATGCAGCCGGTGACCAAGACGGGTCGGGCTTCACGCCAGATCCACGCGATCGATCGGGGTGGATTGTAGAGCAATTCGTAGACGAGAAGAACGATGGGTAGCGATGCCGCTGCTTCCTTCGAGTTGACCGCGCACGCGAACAGGATGGCTATAGCTACGCACCCTCTCTGACGCAGGACGAGAATGAATGCGGCGTAGTAGAAGAAGAATGCGAAGACATCGAAGCAGTATCCCGAACCGTAATACATCGGGAAGTAGTTGGCCTGATAGCAATGAAGGAGAACCGCGATCAGGCCGACTTCCCGCGATCCTGTGAGACGCCAGGCGAATACGTACGTGAGCAGCACGTTGCACCAGAGTACGGCGTAGCAGAATACACGAAACGGCAATCCATCGAGACCGAACAGGTGATAGAACGTTGCGTAGAACAAGGCGCCGAACGGACGGATTACGTTCGTAGGGATGAAGAAATTTGCCTTGATGATTTCTGAAACCGGATCCCGCCAGGCGAAGAAAAGATTCATCAAGTCGTCATCGCTGAAGGACGTACGAAGACTGACGTGGGTGAATTTCCAGAAGTAGATAGCGATCAGGATGCCCGCGCACACAGATAACACAGCCCTGAGCCTGGCGGGTCGCATGTTTGACGAAGGAACGATGGTAACACCCCGGGCGCTCGGCGCGCCCGGGCTTATGGGGAACTCAGATCAAGGATGTTGCGGACCGGGACCAGCTTTTCCTCTGGCCTTGCGCGATCGCTTCGAGCTCTTTCACGTACGACGTGGCTTGTGTGAGCACGTGGTGGAGATCGTTGCCAACGCTGACGAACGTGAAGCCTTTGTCGAGGAACTCACCGACTCTCGCCGTCCCGAACAGGAATACGCCGAGAATAACGTTGTTCTTGCGAGCAGCCTGCGCGAGCTTGTCGGTGGCCTCCTGCAATTCGGGAGACGTGTACATGTGTGGGAACTCGTATTTGTCATAGAGGCCCATGGACATGCAGAGATCGTTCTGGCCGAGGAACAGCATGTCGACACCCGGTACAGCAGCGATCTCCTCTATATTCGCGATGCACTCAGCGGTCTCGACCTGCAGCGCAACGATCACGTTCTTGTTGGCGTTTCCGACGTAACCGAGCAGGCCCGCTTTATTGGTTGCGCGCTGCGGGAAATATACAGAACGCGTGCCCTCCGTTGGATATCGCGCACAACTTACCGCCTGACGAGCTTCTTCGGCGGTGTTGATGTATGGCACGAGGACACCATCCGCGCCGAGGTCCAGAGCCTGTTGGATACCGCCGCGGTCATGATAGCCGGCGACGCGAACCATTGACTTCGCGCCTCCGCTTGCAATCGCACACAGCATCGCGGACAAGGTCTCCGAACTCATCGGTCCGTGCTGCGTGTCCACCAGCAGCCAGTCATAACCGGTATGAGCGAGCTGCTCGGCCACCGTCGTGCTGTGCGAATTGATGAACAGGCCCATCTTGGGCTTGCCATCGCGGAGTTGCTGTTTGAAGTCGGCTCCGGTGATGGGAGAGGTACTCATCTGTAGTTTCTTGCTCCTTGGAATAGGGCCCCGCGTCGTTGCGGGGGTGCTCTTTGGACTATAGCCGAGGTCAGGTCAGCATTCGAATTATGATGTCAGGCGACGGACCGGGCTCGTTCGGAACTGAACTTATCGGGTACTATACCGAGCATGTACTCATGGAGCATGTTCGTTGCTCTTGCCACTGTTCCGCTGCTCGGGGCATCGTGCGATAGCCTTGTTTCATTGCGGCTTCCCGACACGACCGTCGTATCGGCACATGTTGAGAGTGGAGCCCAGTTCATCCCGCCCGGCGAGAAGACTACGATGTCAGGTTTGCCGGATTTTTGTCGCGTCGAAGCGGTGCTTCGTCCGTCCCAAGATTCTAATGTGCGAGTCGAAGTCTGGCTGCCGATTGCGGAGTGGAACGGCAAATTTCAAGGTGTCGGCAACGGCGGCTTCGCGGGAACCCTGAATTACAGCAGCACAACCGGCCTTGTGGCGGCCCTGCGACGCAGATACGCGACGGCATCGACCGACACCGGACATTCCGGCGCTGCGACCGACGGGAAATGGGCTTTAAGACACCCCGAGAGGGCAATCGATTACGGATACAGGGCGATTCATCTGATGACGGAGCGCAGTAAGGAAGTGATCGAAGCGTTCTATGACCGGAAACCGGCCTACTCGTATTTTGCCTCCTGTTCCAATGGCGGAAGGCAGGCGTTGATGGAAGCGCAACGTTATCCGCAAGATTACGATGGCATCATTGCCGGGCACCCGCGAACAACTTCACGGGATTGATGGCGGGATTCATCTGGAATCAGCAGTCGCTCGCGCGGGGCCCGATAGCCACTGACAAGCTAGCTGATATCGAAAGTGCGGTTCTGCGAGATTGCGACGCATCTGGCGGGCTGAAGGATGGGATCGTCGATCGTCCGGATCAATGCCGTCCGAATTTGGAAGCACTCGGAGCAGCCGAAGCCGAGACGCTGCGTCGTATCTATTCCGGTCCACGAGATTCCAAAGGAAATCCAATCTTCGACGGCTTTCCGCCGGGCGCCGAATCAGGCCCTGGCGGCTGGGATCGCTGGATCATCGGACCGAATAGCATGCAGCGAGCGTTTGCGACAGACTTCCTTCGTTATATTGCCTTCGGTAATCCGGAATATGACTACCGGCAGTTCGACTTCGATCGCGATCTGAAGGCTGTAGAGGCCAAACTTGCGTCAACGCTCAACGCTACGGATCCGAATCTTGAAACGTTCCGCCGGCGCGGGGGCAAGCTCATTCTGTTTCATGGCTGGAACGATCCTGCTATTCCTGCGCCGAGTACGATCCGCTACTACGAACAGATCCAACGCTCGATGGGATCGAAGATGGCTGGCGCCTTTGTGCGCCTCTATCTCGCGCCCGGGGTTCAGCACTGCGGGGGTGGGCCGGGCCCAAACAGTTTTGGCGCATATGGTGAGAGGGGCGGCGAAATGTTCAACGCCCTTGAAGGATGGGTTGAGAAGGGTGAACTCC
Source organism: Bryobacteraceae bacterium (assembly GCA_963825845.1). GTDB lineage: Bacteria > Acidobacteriota > Terriglobia > Bryobacterales > Bryobacteraceae > DASQDN01. The sequence goes on from CAWGVL010000021.1 coordinate 51,268, forward strand.
CACAGCGAATCGTCGCGACCAACGTCGACACTCAGCGAACGCGGCCACTTTGCCCGTATCCACAAGTGGCACGACATAACGGCTCAGGGAGTATCGACGATGCAGCCGCATTTGAGTGTAAAGCGCCCGAATGACCAGGGTATACACGTTCAAGGCCAGCCCGTATAGCAGTCACTCACTCCTGTTGGCGGCGTTCCCGCGCGAGGGTCATGGCCGGACCGTTCTCGACGTCGGCTGCGGCAGCGGGTATCTGGGGGCGTCGCTGGCACAGCGTGGATTTGCAGTTACGGGAATCGAACGGCCTGACGGTTACTCGAAGCCGTTTCCTGCCTCGGTGCGTCTGGTAGAGGCCGACCTGGAGCATGGCCTGCCCGATCTGGTCGAAGGTTTTGACTATGTACTCTGCGCAGATATTCTGGAGCACTTGCGCGACCCCGGCCGTATGCTCCGCCGACTCCATGATGTAGTTAAGCCGGGCGGCACGTTGATCGCCTCGCTGCCGAATAGCGGGAATGTGTATTTTCGGTTGAACATTCTGGCCGGCCGATTTCCACAAGACGATAAGGGTTTATTTGACCGCACTCATGTGCGTTTTTACATGTGGAGGGGTTGGGTGGATTTGTTGAACTCGACAGGCTGGAGCGTGTCCGCGGTCGAATCAAGCGCGATCCCGGTGGGCCTGGTTATGCCGCCGAAGTGGGAGCACTCGGGGCCGGTGCGACTCGCGGAACGTGTATGCTACGGTTTAGCCAAGGTACGGAAGACGCTCTTCGCGTATCAGTTCGTTGTCACGGCGCATGTCCGATAAAGCCAAAGTCGTGGTGGTTATGCCCGCTTATAACGCGGCTCGCACGCTCCGCATGACCTATGCCGAGTTACCGCGCGACGTGGTGGATCTCGTCATCGTTGTGGATGACGGTAGTTCGGACGAGACGATTCAGATCGCGCGGAAGCTCGGCCTTGAACTGTTTGTGCATGATCGCAATTACGGCTACGGCGCTAATCAAAAGACGTGCTACATGGAGGCGTTGAAGGCCGGCGCAGACATCATCGTGATGGTCCACCCGGATTATCAGTACGACCCCACGCTGCTGCCGCAGATCATCAGCCCGATAGAGGATGGAAAGGCCGACGTGGTTCTCGGCTCGCGTCTGCTCGGCGGAAATGCGATGCGGCAAGGGATGCCGTGGTGGAAATACATCTCCAACCGGTTTCTGACTGCGCTGGAAAATCATGTATTCGGGTTGAACTTGTCGGAGTATCACACGGGCTATCGGGCGTACGGCAGAGATGCGCTGGAGTCAGTGAATCTGCGAAATGAACTCCGATAACTTTATTTTCGACCAGGAGATCATGGCGCAGTTCGTCGAGTTACGGCTGCGGATCGCCGAGGTGCCGGTGCCGACGCGGTATTTTCCTCAGGCATCTTCCGCATCGTTTGTGCAGAGTTCGATTTACGGTTTGTCGATTCTATGGTTGCTGATGCGGTATCAGTTCCACAGGAACGGCATGAAGCGACAGCGCCAGTTTGAGAGTCTTCACCGCCGATATTCGGGCGCTGCCCGGCGCGGTGACGAGCCTGCACATCCGTGAGTCGCCACCGCCTGAGTTATGCTCATCGACTGGCTTGTCGTATTTCTATTTGCCGCGCGTTCTGATCCGACCGCTGTTCCAGGGTGAATACCTCGATAAGTGGGGATCGATCGAGAGTACGTTCATCGCCGATGCGCGATTTCTGAAGGATCACTGGCCTCATCCGAACTGGCAGCCAAACTGGTATTGCGGCACGCGGACCGACTACGTCTATCCGCCTGCTCTGCGTTACGGGACGGCAGCGATTGCGAAAGTCGTACCGAAAGTCCTGCCGGTCCGCGCGTATCACATTTACATCGCGTTCTTTCTATTGCTTCGGGATTGCAGCCGTGTATCTTACTGGCGCGGTTGCGGAAGTAACTCGAGGGCGGCGGGGTTGATCTGGCTGCCGCTGCTACGGCGCTGGTGTCTCCGTCGTTCCTGTTCGTGCCTGAAATAGGTAGACGATTCGCCGTGCGGATGCCGTACCGGCTGCAACGTGCTGTGCGCTATGGCGAGGGTCCGCACATGACTGCTCTCGCGTGGATTCCCCTTGCGCTGCTGTTCTCGTATCGTGCTTTTCTAAAGTGGCGGCCAGTGTCGCTGGCACGTCGCTAGCCATCTGTTGCGCGATGGTCGTGTCGAATAATTTCTACGGAGCGACATCGCTAGCCATGTTGTTCCCGCTGACTGCTGTGGAGCCGTCTACATTACGCACCTCGATCTGTGGGCCTGGCCGAGAGCGGCTGCGATCGCATGCCTGGCATATGGATTGACAGCGTTCTGGCGCAGCGCTCGTCGTATTTACAGATCACGGTTCAGAACACACGGTCTGTAGCGTCGGAGGGGAATCTCTGGTCGGCGTGGGTGTTTGTTGCCGTGGTCATCGCGATCCGTCGTTCTCCCGCTATTTTGCCCGAGGCCGGAGAGATCTCACCTACCTGGTATTCATTTGCGGTGCCGTCGCGATCTTCGCCACCAATGTTCTCGGATATCG
>CAWGVL010000022.1:0-11362 GCA_963825845.1 Bryobacteraceae bacterium
TTAGCTACTTTCCGTCGCAAAATAGGCGATTCTGACTTAGCTGGTTGATCGTGGCGTACTTTCTGAGATTAGAAACGGGGCTTGGGACGACGCTCCCACATGGGAGCCGTTCCGTCATGCTCTGGCCGCCAGTGTGTTGCCAATGTTGATCAGGGTATCGGCGATAACGCCCAACCCCACCCATCGCTTCATTCCTTCTTCTCCTCGATAGCGTGATCGATTCAGCCCATGCCGTCGCTTCAGTACACTGATCCTGCCCTCGCATCCGGTACTCCAGCGTTGGGCTTGCTTGAACCATCGGCTCTTTACTTTCGTCTTCCGCTCGGGGCTACGGGTGCTTCGGTTCGGGATCGCGACCCATTTCACGCCTTGCTCCTGAGCAGCTCGTTCCTGGACCTGCGAGTAAAATCCCGCGTCGGCCGTCGCTACAGTCGGCGCCCGGCCCAGGATCTGCTTGTGTGTTGCCAGGCCTCGGCGAAGAATTCGCGATCGCTGGACGCTTGTCAAACACATCGTAGTGCGTAACGATCTGGTTCTCCGCTTCCTGCAGTTGCACCATCTTGCCGAACTCGGTTGGCTTGCTTGCCTTGCCTTTGCGAATGATTTCCGTATGGGGCTCGAACAAGCTCACGATCTTGCCTGGCAAGTGCGTCACGCCAGCGAAGATGCGCGCCTTGGTCTGTTTCACCACTTGCCCGACTCTACCCGCCATGACATTCAACTGCTCACGCAAACTCCGCAGCCCTTTATGCTTATTGGCACCCATTTCGTCCACTTCGGCGATCACTCGTTGGGTGTCATTGAGGACTTGGCGTGAGTATCGGAGCAGTTCCCGATATTGCTTCTTGCGTTTGGCCTCGCCTTCCGGACCCTTATGGCGGCTGGCCGTGGCGATCGCGATCACTCGTTTGTTGATACTCCGCGTTCGGTCCCGCACTTTACGCTTCAGTTTGCCTCCGGTCTTGCGTTCGATCTTTTTCATGGTGCGCGTCAGCACTCGCGCTCCATCGCTGAGCATGCTGGAATCGGTCGGGTAATGAATGTTGGTCTCAACCACCGTGGTATCAACGCGCATCTTCCTGCCCTGAATCACGCCCTTCTCCTGAGCGATCTCGACAAGCCGCCGATGCAGTTCCGCGATCACTTCTCCGCCAAGAGCTTGTGCGATCCGCGCCAGCGTCTTAGCGTCCGGAACCTTACCCAGACCGATGCGGGTAAGTCGCGGTAGGCAAGGTTCATTCGCACTTCGCGCTCCAGTACATCGAAGCTCCAGTTACGGACATGCTTGAGCAGCAGCAGCCGTAACACCAGTTCGGCCGGTGTTTGCGATCGACCTTTAGTGGCACTGTGTTCATGCCGCTTGCCTTGCGCCTCAAATACCTGCTCGATCAGTTCTTCGTCTTCCAGAAGATGGTCGGCTTCAATCATCCACGGTTCCCAGAGTGCGCGAACATCCTCGTCCACAATGCCTTCCCAGAGTGTTCGTTGACCTTGTTTGCGGCGAGTCATCATCCATTGTGCGGCGACTCCGAAACAGGATCAATAGTGAATGTTCTAGCACCAACCGTAGCGTCCAATCTTCGCCTGTCACACGTTCAGCGGTCCATTTTGCGACGAAAAGTAGCTAAGCTAGCCCGGGAACCACCTTGTGACCGTTCAGGAGATCAATCCTTTGTTTGTTGTTCTCGTGCCGCTCTGCGAAAGCGGGCGATCTCGGAATCTAGAAAGGATGTCCGCCGAGTCAAACTACACGGCCGATGTCTGTCAGGTGGAGTTCAGGCTATAACACGTCAAGACTTTCAAATACACTGGCGTTGGACGGATCAATGTCGATCTTTATCGTCCGGCTCGGCACACCTCGTAAGCCCGGGGAAGGTTTGCGCCTCGGAACGGTCCGACGGCCTCCGCGCGGCGTTCCGAAATCGGACTTCGCCCGGCTCAACTACTATGACGTCTGGTTTCCGAACCTTTCACCCAGCGCCGAACTGGTACATGAGGCGCTGCAAGCGCTGGACGAACGGACGTGGGCCGCATTCAGCCGCAAGTTCCGGCGCGAGATGAGCGCTCCCGATCGCAGCCGGGAGTTGGACATGCTGGCCGCCCTGTCCCACCAGACGAATCTATCCGTGGGCTGCTATTGCGAGGACGAGCAACGCTGCCACCGGTCCGTGTTGCGGGAACTTCTGGGCGAGCGCGGCGCCGATGTGGTCTGAAGCCTGTGTCCGATACGAAGTTAGCCTAGGACTTCGGGAACATCCAGGAGCCTTTGGCTTCGGATTCGAATAGCGCATCGATCACACTCATATTTGCCAGTGAATCTTCAAGGGGCGTGGGCACTTCACCCGACCCAAGGACGGCTTGTGAGAACTGGTCTCCCTGCAGTGTGTATTGATCGCAGGTGGGGAACTCTTCGACAGTAATGCCGGAACCGAATACATCCTTTCCGCTATCGAGCAGAAGGCGTGTAGGCCGGTCTGGCGGAGCGTTGAACGGAATCTCCAACTCGATGCGCGCTTTCGTGCCGAAGATCTGCACACGCTGATAAGGAACCATCTGCGTGCTGCAGGTGAAAATTGCCTGGCCCGATCCGAAATCGAGAATGCCTGAGGTGAGCCGGTCGGTGTTCATATCGGGGTCACGGTCGAAACAGCCGAGAACGCGAACGGGTTCCTCCTCAAAGAGGAATCGCGAAATCTGAACAGGATAGCATCCAATGTCCATCAACGCTCCCCCGCCCCACTCCGGGATGTTACGGATGTTTTCCGGATCACGATTGAAATAGCTGAACGCGCCGCTGATCGCTCGCAGGTCGCCAATGGCTCCGGAGCGAACGATTTCACGAGCACGAAGCCACTGGGGATGACTGCGGACCATAAAGGCTTCGCCTATCTTCACGCCCGTCCGGTCTCGCACGGCGATGAGTTCACGGCATTCGCCAGCGCTGAGCCCAATGGGCTTCTCGCACAGCACATGCTTTCCTGCTTCGGCCGCCTTACACGACCAACTCACGTGCATGTGATTCGGAAGAGGATTGTAGATTGCGTCGATTTCGGGATCGGCGAGGAGTTCCTCGTAGGATCCATAGACCTTCGGGATCCCGAGACTCTCGGCGGCTCCCTTTGCCTTCTCCAGATTTCGCGATGCAATTCCGGCGATCTCCGACCACCGGCCCTTCTGCATGCCGGGTATGACCTTGACCAAAGCGATCTTCGCCGCTCCGAGTACACCCCAACGAATCGTTTCGCGCATTTGATTGTCAGTGTCGCATGGGCAGAATCGGGAACTTTTCACGCCGGTGCTCGTATTGAGTGGCATGCAGGCTCTTCTCTCCGCTTCCACGCTCGCGCTTGCACTGGTCACGACAGTGTTTGCGGAAACGACAGCCACTTGCGATAGGCCCTTCGAAGGAAAGCTGCGATCAGGCGCCGTGCTGACGTTGGACCTGCGCGCAGGCGACATCGACATCATAGGCGTGGACAGCGAAACGGTCCGTGTGTCCTGCTCCGCGGACGATTCCGACGACTTGCGGGACATCGGAGTGGCGTTCGAAAACTCCGGACCTTCGGCCAAACTTCGGGTCAAAGACGGTCCGAACCGTAGCGTGCGCATTCGTATCGAGGTTCCGGCGAAGACGCATCTTGCCATGAATGGTACAGCCGGCGACGTCGACATCCGGGGGATCCGCGGAGACAAGACCGTGAATCTGAGGGCCGGAGATCTGAAGATCAGCGTCGGCGACCCCGCGGACTATTCCGAAATCGAAGCCTCCGTAAATGCCGGCGATCTCGACATGGCGGCATTCGGAGCGCGCAAAGGAGGCCTCTTCCGGCGGTATCACAAAAAACAGACGACCGGCACTTATGCGCTCCGCGCGCACTTATGGGCAGGCAACATATCGTTCAGGTAATACTGAACGGTAATGGAATACGTCAGACTCGGAAACACCGGAACAAAGGTCTCCCGCTTGTGTCTTGGCGCTATGACCTATGGATCTAAGAAGTGGCGCGAGTGGGTGTTGGAAGAGGAAGAAAGCCGTCCATTCATCCAACGGGCACTGGAACTCGGGATCACTTTCTTCGACACTGCCGATATGTACTCGCTGGGCGTGAGCGAGGAGATCCTGGGTCGCGCGCTGCGAGATTTCGGACCCGGACGCGACCGGGTTGTTATCGCGACCAAGGTCTACCAGGCAATGGGCAGCGATCCAAACCAGCGCGGGCTATCGAGGAAGCACATCATGCATTCCATCGATAACAGCCTGCAACGTCTGGGGACCGACTACATCGACCTGTATCAGATTCACCGTTTCGATCATGAGACGCCGATCGAAGAGACGCTCGACGCCCTGACGGATGTAGTTCGCGCGGGAAAAGCTCTTTACCTCGGCGCCTCATCGATGTTTGCCTGGCAGTTCGCGAAGATGCTGTTCAAGGCCGACGAACTCGGGTTGTCCCGTTTTGTCACGATGCAGAATCATTACAATCTGGTTTACCGCGAAGAGGAACGCGAAGTGATCCCGCTTTGCCGGGACCAAGGCATCGGTATCATTCCGTGGAGTCCGCTGGCCCGAGGCTTCCTTGCCGGGAATCGCAGGAAGGAGGACTTCGGCGAAACGTCGCGCGCAAAGACGGACGATTTCGCGCAGAAGTTGTACTATACCGATTCGGATTTCGCGGTCGTGGATCACGTCTCTGCCGTGGCAAAGCGCCGCAATGTGCCGAACGCGCAGGTGGCGCTCGCGTGGATGCTCGCTAAGCCCGGCATTACAGCGCCGATCATCGGAGCGAGTAGGATGTCGCACCTCGACGATGCGGTGGCCGCGCTCAGCCTGAAGTTGGATGACTCAGAACTGAAGGAACTGGAGAACGCCTACGAGCCGCATCGTGTGCTCGGACATTCGTAGAGTCTGAGCGGCTACTACTTCGGGTAATTGGCCGATGCCTTGATCTCGGCGATTTGGGCGAGGTGCCGTTCGTTGTGCGCGGGGATCGCCAGGAGCATCTGGTACACGTCAACCAAACCCGGACCGAATTTAACGAACTTGCCGCGCAGATCGTCTCGAGTTTCCCAAAGCCACACGATGTTGGCATCGCGCCGTGCTTTGAACTCGCTCACGAGCGCTTCGCGCGTGGTCCATTTGCCCGATGGCTTGAACATATCGGGAGCCTGGGCCGGCTTGGAGCGATCCTTCATTGCCGCGACCACGGCTTCGTCCTTCATTGCCGATGGACCTGCGGCTGGGTTTTTCAACCCGGAAATCGCAAATCCGAAGAGACCGGGCTCGGTGAGCGTCAGATGTTCAAGCACCTCGGCAATGGACCACTTGTCCGCCGCTGGACGGAAGGTCCACTGCGCCTCGCTGAGTCCGGCGACTTGATCGAGCACTTGCTTGCGAGCGGAGTGGAAGTAACTCATGATCCGATCGCGTTCCCCTTTGTCGATCGTCTTCGCGGTTTCGATTACGCTGATTTCCTTGAAATAAATTGTTGAGCCAGCATCGTGATTCTGCACGCCGATGTATCCGTAATCCGGACGAGGGCCACGCGTCGGCTCGTAATGCTGCTTTCGCTCCGGTGACGGGGTCGAAGGATCGTACTCGTTGACCAGTTCGCCGTTGAGTTTCACGCGTGTAATCTGACCCGCCAGTTCGATTTCCATGGTATTCCATTCCCCCTGCGGCTTCTGGGACAGTTTCGTCGATTTGCTTAACGAGTAGATTGCGCCCGTCCGGTGCCATTCATCGCCACCGCTGTCGATCTGGACCTCGTAGCCATTGTGTACGCCATACCACGGATCGGGAGGTACCTCGGCCATGCGGATATACACACCGGAGTTGGCTTTCGGAGAGGCGGTCTTGAAGACGGCTCGGATGGTCTGATTCCCAAACCTCTGCTTTGTGTAATACAGCAGACCCATTCCACCTTCGGTTTTGAGCATCCCGTCTTCGACGACAAACCGGCCATGGCCGACCATTTCCCACCCGGTCAGGTCTTTGCCGTTGAATAACTGGCGCGGCTCGGCTGAATACAGGGTGGCGGCCGCGCAAATCGCTAGTACAGCTTGGCGCATACGTTTAGAGTCTACCAATCGAGTCGAAAATAGTAGTTAGCGAGTCGTGAAAACGGCGTCTACCATAGACGGACATGTGAGCGGGGCTATAATGCTGACGACGTCAGGAGCCGTATTGAACAATGTGACGCGAGTTTTGAACATCGGAGGACCGGAAAACCTTCGTAACGCGCGATCGCAGGTTCTTCGAATCGATGGTTTTGAAACGATCGAACTGGCGACTGCAGACCGTCTCATCGAGATTTCGAGGCTGCTAGAGCCCTCCTTGATCCTGCTTTCAGCGGAAGCTGAGGCGGACATCGCACCTGTTGTTTCCCGCCTGAAATCGGAAACCATCACAACCATACTGCCGATCGTAGTGATTCTCAGTGTGACGCATGTCGAAAGCGCGGAGATCGCGCTACTCGACGCGGGAGTCGAGTTTTGTTTGCGAGATCCGAGCCCTGCGCTGCTTCTCTCTTCAGCCCGCGCGGCGCTTCGCACTGCGCTGACTCAGGTTGAGCTCCGACGGGCTCTGAAGCAGGAACGTGTCTCGCGGCATGAGATTTCAGAGACGAGGCCGACGGCGGTGGAATCCGATTCTCTCCACCGGGAAATGAGTGAATCCTTTCCCTATGGTCTCTGGATGAGCGATTCAGCCGGAAGCCTGATGTTCATCAGCGACTCGTTTCTGGCGCTAACAGAGTGTACGGTGGAGCAAGCCCGATCGGGTGAGTGGCGCAAACGAATTGCTACAGAAGACCGTGACTCCTATACGGCTAGTTGGAGCCGCTCGTTGCGTACAGGTGAGCCGTGGGAGGAGGAGTTTCGAATCCTGGGGGCGGATGGTGAGTATCACCACGTGCTCAGCCGCGGCCGTCCAATTTTGAGCGATAAGGGTGACATTCTGGCATGGGCCGGGATTCATCTCGATGTCGATGAACGAACGCGCCAGGAGCAACACATCGCCCGGTTAGCATCCAGTGAGGAAATGCGGCGCCGTCAACTGGAAGCCATCCTGAACAGCATGACTCAGGCGTTGGTCATGTACGACCTGAAGTGCGGAATCATCACGATGAATGCCGCGGGGCAGGCGCTACACGGGTTTAATCAGAATGACATGCCGCTCTCGGCGGACCTTCTGAAGGCGAGCCATGCTTTGTCGAATTCCGAGGGACAGGAATTGGTGTTCGAGGAGTGGCCGCTCATGATTGCTGCCCGGGGACGAACCGTTTCCGGAGTTGAAGTAAACGTTCATCGGCGCGGCACAGACGTATTTCACATTACAAACTGCAGCGCGGCGCCCGTGTTCGACGGTTCCGGAGAAGTTCGTTTCGCGGTGAGTGTGTTGCAGGATGTGACGGAGCAGAAGCTTGCCGAAAGGGCATTGCGAGCGAGCGAAGAGCGTTTCCGTGTTCTGAGCGAGACGATTCCGAATCTGGTGTGGACTGCCACGCCGGAAGGCCGGGCCGTTTACCTGAGCCGGCAATGGCTTGAATACACGGGTCAGAGCGCCGAGGACGCCGCCAATTGCGGCTGGATGACGGCATTGCATCCGGATGACAGGGAGCCGACGGCGAAACGTTGGATCGAAGCAGTTTCGTCACGCCGACCCTATGAGGCGACGTACCGGTTGCAACGAAACGACGGGGAGTTCCGGTGGCATATCGCTCGGGGATTCGCTTTGGTATCTAACACCGGCGAGCCCTTGCACTGGTTCGGCACCAGCACCGATATCCAGGAGCAGAAAGATATCGAAGAGGAGCTTCGCAAGACGAACGCTCTTTTCAAACGATCCAATGAGGATCTGCAGCACTTCGCGTTCGCGATCTCGCACGATCTGCAGGAGCCGCTTCGGATGGTGTCGGGCTTCGCAGGCGTGCTAGCCCGACGGCTGGGTGAACAACTCACGCCCGACATCGCCGATTACGTTGAATACATTACCGACAATACGACGCGGATGCAGCAGATGATCAGCGACCTTCTAATGTACTCGCGGGTGACTCACGGCGATGGGGCCGACGCATCTCAATGCGCCGAATCACAGCCGGCGCTGGAGTGGGCGGTTGGAAATTTGACAAAGGCGATTGAAGAGTCGGGGGCGGTTATAGTGGGTTCGGCTCTGCCGGCTGTCGCGGTCGATTTCGGGCGCGTAACGCAACTGTTTCAGAATCTTCTTTCGAATAGCATCAAGTACCGCAGTCATAAGCCCGTGCGCATCGAGATCACGGCCGAGGATTATGGCGACAAGTGGAAGTTCTGTGTTGCGGACAACGGCATCGGCATCGGCCCCGAGTATCACGAACGGATCTTTGGAGTCTTCAAGCGGCTTCACGGACGCGAGGTGCCAGGGACCGGTATCGGCTTGGCATTATGCCGGCGGATTGTCGAGCGATACGGCGGGAGGATCTGGATCGATTCAAATCCAGGTGAGGGCGCGCGGTTCTATTTCACGCTGCCGAAGGCCGAACGAGCCGCTGCCGCCGCTAGGTAGAGGGAGACCACGGAATTCGGCGGCCTTGCGTGACGGTCGCGCCGATACTGCCGATTCCGTTGATTCGACCGCGCACTGTATCGCCGGCCTTAATCCGTGCGCCCTTGGGACAGCCGGTCGATAGCAGATCACCCGGTTCGAATGTCATGAAGTCGGAATGATACCGGACCAGTTCGTACGGACGGGTCCTCATATTGCGCACGAAATCGCGGGAGCAAACCTGTCCATTGTGTTCGGTGATCACCTCGAGGGCATCGACGTCGGGGATTTCGTCGGCGGTCACGATTACCGGCCCGAAACTGAAGAACGTGTCGATGCTTTTAGACCTTGTAAGATAACGCGGATTCTTGCGGAGAACGTCCAGCGCAGTCAGATCGAGAGTAACAGTGTAGCCGAAGATCACATCTTTGACGTGCTCGGGAGGCACGAACCTGCATTTCTTTCCCATGACAATCGCCAACTCACCCTCGGCATCGACATCATCGGAGACATCGGGTGGAGGCAGTTCGATCGCGCCTTCAGGTTGAAACATGCAGGATGCCGGCTTCATAAAGCTGCCCGGTTCCTCCGGTTGCACTGCGTCAATGTCCTCTGCGTGCGACTTGTAGTTCAAGCCGATGAGCCAGATCTTCGGCGGCACGTCGTAGGGAAGGACCGGTGTCACTTCAGATTCCGGGAGCGACTCCACGTCGGGCGGCAGATCACGAAGGCTGTCGATGCCCTGCTGAATGAGGCGGAGCACGTCATTGGGCGCCTGGATTCCCGTCCTGGCGTTGATTGCTTCTATCGGTAAGATGCCTTCGGGACGGACGAGACCTGCGTGTAAGCTTCCGCGATGGCGGAATCGGATCAGCTTCATATGGTCTTTACTATATCGATCCGATGCTCCAAAGCTCGTGGAGTCAGACGCCGCCATCAGATGTATGAATCTATACATATTCGTGTGGAGACACAAACATTTTGGCTTTCACGAATGCCCGTTCCGAAGGGCATAACACTGCTAACTAGTAGAAGACAAAAGACTCAAGTGTTCACCTTAGTACCGGGGAAGCTTGACATAATCCGCATACGCGGGAGAGACTGGAACGTTGAGTCGATACGCTGCATTTCTTTTTCTCGCCTCAATCGCCTTGTTATCACCGATCAGCCTCTTTGCTCAGGGGTACGGTGGACCATCGCTGTTGAGTCGCGGAGGCAACCGACCGGGCCATCGTGGCCGTGCCCCGGTAAGCCTGAATGTTTACGCGGCCGTTCGCGGTACGATCGAAACCGGTCTCATCGCTCCACGAGTGGACCCATCGGGCAATGTCATTCCGCAGGACGTTAAAGGCGTTCAGGTGGAACTCGGAGGATATGGGTCGAAGTCGTGGCGGAGATCCAGTCTCGGGTTGGATTATCGTGGCGATACCCGGAAAAACACCAATTTCAAGACGTATGACGGCACGAACCAGGCTCTATCCCTGGACTATAATTTCGAGCCTACTCGCCGACTGACAATGTTTGCGAGGCTAGCGGGAGGGATGACGAACCGGGCGTTCGGAGGTTTTTCCGCGCCTGCTTCTGTCACTCAGGACAACTTCGGTGTGCCGCTCAACGATGTATATGATGCAAAAACGTATTTCAATCAGACGAGCGCCGGAGTCTCCTACCGTAAGTCCGCGCGAGCGACCGCGACGTTGATTGGCGAAGGTTTTATTGTGAAACGCACCAGTCGAGCCCTGATCAGTATGCAGGGGTATCTTGCGGAAGCCAATTATGATTACCGGCTGACCCGAGTCGACACTGCCGGCGCCTTTTACAATTACATACGGTTCGAATATCCACGAATTTACGGCGGATCCGATATCCACGGGTTCGGAGGAACGTATAGCAGACGGATCAGCCGCAATTGGAGTGTAAACACACTCGCGGGTCTCTACCATGTGGAGACGACCGGAACTCAGTTGGTGGAATTAAGTCCGGAAATCGCGGCTATTCTCGGGCGCCAAGCAGGGGTAGCAGCTTTCAGGAGAGTGTCGATACAGCCACAAATCGAGTTGTCGACAAGTTACCAGTTAGAGCGTTCGAGTTTAAGGGCGGGCTACCGTACTGGAATCGGACCGGGGAATGGAGTTTACGTTACGTCCCGTCGGGAAGGAATTGACGCCGGATATACTTATGCCGGAACGAGGAAATTATCTCTCGGGCTTTCGTTTGCATATTCCCGTTACCATAGTCTAGGAGTTCAATTGGGCGATTTTTCAACGCTTCAGGGTGGCGGTGGTGTCGACTATAAGATCGCCCGGCATTGGAATTTGAGCGCCCAGTTCGATCGCCGGAAATTCAACTCGCCCGCGCTCCAGGGGCGCACCGGCAGTTCGATTGCAGTTGGGCTGAGTTTCAGCCCGTCCAAATACCACTGTCTATTTGGTAATTCATATGGATTTGCAGAAGAAAGCGCATATCCTCCTGGTGGACGACGAAGCGCCATTGACGAAACTGATGAAGACCTATCTGGCGAAGATCGGTTACACCGTCGAAACGGCATTGCGTGCGAACGAGGCTATGGCTTTGTTCGATCAGAATCCCGATATCTACGATCTTCTCGTGGCGGATCTCACGCTGCCTGACCAACCGGGCAAAAGATATGGCGCTGAGATAGACGGAATGCCAATGCGAAATCTTCTGTGTAGTGGGTACCCGTTTGCCGGTTGAATCGTTGCCGGCAGGCGTTCAGGAACGGGTTCTCGTCCGCTTCAGAAGCCATTTCTTCCCAATATGCTCGCCGATGCCATCGAAAATCTCCTTGGGCGTAAGATCGAATAAAACTATCTGAGCAAA
>CAWGVL010000023.1:0-63318 GCA_963825845.1 Bryobacteraceae bacterium
GCTTGACCGTGAAAAGCATCTGAACGACGTCGATAGCCTGCTCTACCGGCGCTCCCTGGATTCGGAGAAGACGGTCTCCCGCTTTGATCCCTGCCCTTTCCGCCGGCCCCGACGGTTCGACCATGAGTGCCTGCACGGAATTGCGGCCGTCCGATAGTTTGCGGTCGACCCAAGTCACGCCATCTTCGGGCAACCGGTAACGCTTTTCAGGATGGAAATTCTGCTGAAAGTTTACGAAGGCAGACACGGCCGCAGCTACCGTCAGAACGACGAGTAACGCGTTCGCGAATTGGACCTTGAGTTCCCTCACCGCCCACCTAAACTACGGGGTAGTAGACCACGACCATTCAGGTCTATGCAAGTATGGCGCCAGCGTCAAGACCCCTTGATTACGTCCAGGGTACACCAAAAATCAGCGACATAGCTTTGACGTGGGGCAGTGGAATTTAGTTTTTGGGAGAAATACACTACACGGAAGTGGATTGAGATCCGGATCCGAGTCCAACGGAAGCAGAAAATCAACCTTCGCGCGTTGTCAGATGAAATGCGGACAGGAGATCTTGGGCGACCGGTTCCAGCTCACTTAACTGCTCGTCATTCAGCGGAGTCACGAACGGCGGAATCGGCCCGGTAGTCGCGATGCTGGAGAGTTCGGTGGCCGCGTGCAGGACTCGGGCCGGCCCCCAGGCGTCGCGCAGGTCTTCGAGCGGGATGAACCAGCTGCGGAAACTCTCGGCGCGGTGGTAGTCCCGGCGGACGCAATTTCCAAACACTTCGAGACTGGCGGCCGGAGCGATACAGCCCGATCCGGTCGTGAATCCCGGAAGCGACCAGTCCCTCATGTGGACGATCGCCGGACGCTCACCGATGCCGCTCACAACTCTCGACTTGTCCACCCGGGCGAGTAGCGCCTCGAGATAAGCATCCTCTTTGGGATCCTTCCGTACGACAGCATACTTGATCCAGACACACGTTCCGTCTGCCACCATTCGGGCGACCGCATCGAGGCCTGCCATCTTATCGGCGCCGAAGTTGTTCTCTTCCTTCAGATACAGAACCAGCGGAGTCGATGCTTTCTCGGCAAACTCTCGAAGACCACGCTCCAGGCCGAGCGGATCACGCGGATCGCCGCACGGTAACGCCATCGCGCACGGGAACTTGTATCGCCGCAAGATGGCCGCCTGATCGGTCAACCGGCCGAAAGACGGGCCCGCGCTCGGGATCATCCAGAGGTCGTCCGAGGCGCCGGAAAGCCAGTCGAGCAGTTGCTCGTACTCCGAGAGGGATATGTGATACAAGAACGCGTTACCGCCGTACACAAAGCGGGTAATCCCGCCATCGACCATGTGGCTTAGAATACGGTCGTTCTGGGCGAAGTCGATCGCTCTCGTGCCGTCGTTCTTCCGTGCCAAAGGGGGAACGGGGAAAACGCCCTGGAGATCTCGTGGGTGAATCGGTTCGGTTCGCATCGCGGGGCTCGCTGGTCAATTCTACATCGAGCGGACGTGCTCCCCTATAATCTGCCGTAGATGACAGGTCTGCTTGCTTCCGATGTGACTCCAATGGTCCAGGACGTTTAGCCGGGTGAGTGATGGAGAGGCTTTGAAGAGCCGAGACCTAACGCTTGCACTCCTGTCTTGGTCGTCCGAGCCGTTTTCCCGGATGACGTATGCGCCGGGCCACGTCACCTGCACGGGTGTGGTCCTCGGACCGGAGCGGGATCGCGTGCTACTCGTGCATCATCGCAGGCTGAAGCGCTGGCTTCTCCCGGGCGGCCATTGTGAAGCGGGAGACCTGACGATTGACAGCGTGGCGAAGCGTGAAGTGATCGAAGAGACAGGGGCTCGACTGCCGCGTAAGCAAGGCCGCCTGGTGAACATTGATGTTCATCCGATTCCCGCGAATGAAAGGGAGCCACTTCATCTGCACCATGACCTGATCTTTGCGTTCGAGGCGGAATCATTGGAAACCGAGTGCTCCGCGGAATCGCGGGCGGTAGTCTGGTGCGGTCTGGAAGAATTCGATCGGTACGATCTGCCACATCCCATCCGGCGGGCTGTGCTTGCTGCGAGGATGACCTTCGAGAGTTGATCGGCGGTCCGCTCCGCTGCGGAGTGCCGCGGACGACATGGTAAAAAGGGTGGGTCAGGCGCCAACCGCCAAAGCCGTGGGTGCACAGGCTCGGACGTTGGCGGGAACACACCTTTCCGATCGATCAGCCGACCGTTCCCTCGCACTTGCCGCGCTAATCGCCCCACAGTACAACGAAAAATAGGACTGCACATGTTTGGACGTGGTACCTGGGCCATTTTCGGGCTCGGGAAAGAGTCACTCGAGACCTTCAGAACAACGCTGGAAGACAAGGCGATCATGGTTGTTGCTTCGCAGATGGCGGCATCTGCCATCACGCGGTATTCCAGTGCCGATACGATAGGCATCAATCCTTTTGGCGGTCCCCGTCTCGATGAAGAGCATCCCGTTGGTTCGGATCACGAGCCGGAACTCGCGGGATATGCGATGTCGGAACTGGAGGCGCGTTCCGACCTGAGCCTTGCCGCAGAGATTTTGGACTGCGAGGGTTATGGGGTCGCCGAGGCGCAGTTCCGGCTTCACCCCACGGTCCCTTGGTACGGACTGTGGGCCGTCTCGAATGAATGGAAGGACGTCAGCGACGTGGCCTCCATCAAGGAGCAGCGTTCTTATAGCCTGCTCGATCGGCCGTATAAATTTCTTCAGGCCAGTGACAGGAAGTCCGTTGACCAGGATACGCTCGGCATAACCGCAGCGGTCCGCAAACAGGTTCCGGTGCTCCTGGATTTCAACGATGGCCGGGTCTACATCGAGAATACGAACAAAAAACTGATCCACATGATCACTGTTCGACTCAGACATTTAGGAGTCGAGATCATTCCGGTTGCCTGGACGTATCCTCTCCCGAATTGGCCCTCTGAAATTCTCAACCGATTGTATGAGAACACGCAGTATCAGCATGATTTCCAGAAACGCGCCGAGGAAGCCACACGGTTCAAAGCAAGCGAGATCGAAAAGCTGGAAGACAGGGAATTGGAGTCCATCGTCGCGAATTACTTTTCGATGACACAATTGCCGAGCGATCTCTGGATCGGCATCTCCGGCCCTGCTCAGATCCGTCTGCATGACGCAAGTCCACCGATCGGCGTGAAGGCGCCGACAACCGCGACCACGCTACTCAACATGACCAGTGACGCAAAGATTATTTCGGGGGCTATCACCTTTCAGGAATTGGTATCGATGACAAGCAAGAAGGGTGGGGAATACACGTTCCGCAAGGATCTTCTCTGTATCGATTTGAATGACCGGATAAATCTCACCGATGTCGGCGCCGCGATGATGCGTGGTTTTGACCTCTCCGCCTTCCGGAAAGACATTCTTCGGGAGATTCGTCAGACAAAAGAGGTTCCTTCCATCGAACAGTTTTGGAGCAACTGGCTTCATCAAATGGGCAATGCTCGTGCGAACGATCGAGGCGACGTTCCGCGAAGTGCTCGATATCGATGGAAATCAGCAGGCCGGTATTTTGCCGATGCAAGTTGCGGCGAATGAAGCAACGCAGGAACTCGTGAGCGCTTGAAAATTCCCGGAAACCCGATCGACGCGTTTGGGGCCGCGTGGTTCGTAACTCCAGCCAATCACCTCAGACGTTGAGTCCTACGCTTCGCATTAACTCGAGCGCGTTGCTTTTCTCCACCACTCCCGGCCGCATCTTGTAGTCGAATGAGATGTGGCCGTCCTCGACGTGATCCTCAAAGTGGACGTTCGCCGCATGAGGCGCCAGTTGCTCGGCGATGTCCGCCAAGGCCAGATCGTGCGTGGTTACGAGTCCGACGGCGCCGCTTTCCACGAGGCCCCTGACGATCGCTTCGGCTCCGATACGCCGATCATGGGAGTTGGTCCCGCTTAGCAGTTCATCCAGCAGAAACAGCAATGGTGTTGAGCCGTTCGATAAATCCAGAAGCTGTCGCAGCCGTGTGATCTCAGCATAGAAGCGCGATTTGCCGTCTTGAATAGAATCCTGGACTCGCATAGCGGCGCCGACCGTCAGAGGGGACACTCTGAGCCGATGGGCCCGCACCGGCAACCCTGCCCATGAGAGAACAGTGTTTAATCCGACGGAGCGAAGCATCGTACTCTTACCGGACATATTCGATCCACTGACCACGTACAGTCTGAGGTCTTTCGTGAGTCGCAAATCGTTGCGGATGCCCGCCGCAAGCAGTGGGTGCGCGATGCCCTGGCCGTCGAACAGCGGTCCATCGGCGACCAGTTCGGGCCAGGTATCCTCGGGATGCTCCGACGCGTAGCCTGCAATCGAGCTCAAGGCTTCAATTTCGCCGACAGCCTCAATCCACTCGCCAATCTTGCGACCGCAGTGAACGCGCCACCGTTCCACCGCGAATCCGAGGTGCGCGTGCCAGAGCAGAACGAGAGCGATCGGCGCGAACATCTGGTTTCGTCCCCAATCGTGGTACTCGACAATCCTTCGAAGGCGCGCGATCTGCCGGGACGCGGGTAGTCCCTCACTTTCGAGACGCTCCCGTAGATGCGCAAGCAGCGGAGTCTGGAACTGTTCGCGCTCAAAACGCAAAAGCACGTCAGCAAGGAGTCGAAGATCGCTGGCCGGCAGTTCCACGCCCGTGAAGATCTGGGTCAGCACGGGTCCTAAATGCATCAGCAGAGCAATCTCGAGCAGCACGCCCAAAAGGAACGGGCTTAGAGGGAGCATCTGCACGAAGTAGCCGGCCAGCGCGATTACTGTAGCAACACTCAGGACCCATGTAGCTATGGGCGCATAGGTCGGAATCGCAACCGGTGGCGCGGATCCCCATTTTCGGAGAGCTTCGGCGTGCAGTCCGGCCCGGACATCTTCACCGAGTAGGAAAAGATCTTCTCTCAAATCCAGTTTGGGCCTGAGTTCGTCAACCCCGGCCTGTCGGCTACGAACATCGTCTTCGCCCGCGGGTTGACTGAGCCAGGAGGCAAGCGTCGCCTCACCCGCGCGGGTACGCGCACCACAGACGAGTTGAAAGAGCGATCCCTTACCGAATATGTCGAGATCCCCAGTGTAGGGATGGTTCGGGTCCACAAAGCGCTGCCCTGTTTCGCCCGCCCCGGACCATCGGCCGTCAAGCCGGTCCAACCCACGTTTATAGAAATCGACTGCGCGAGCGGCAAGCGCCTGCTTACGCGCGATCCGTTCATGGATAACGAGCAGCGCGATAAAGGCAGCCACCGGGACAGGCAGCAGCCAATAGTTCCACCAGGCGATAAAGCCGCCGATTACGACAACAGCCAGCCGCCAAACACCTAAGGCCTGGGAACGGCGCTCCAGAGTTTCGACGTCGGCGCGGCGGAGGGTAAGCCTTTGCTCGTATTCGGCTCGCAAACTTTCAGTGTACGCGGGACCGTTTCGGCGACGAATCGTCAATAGGGCATGAAACACCCCCTTCTCCTTGCAATGGCCACCGCCGCGACCCTCGCCGCACAAGTGCCGTGCGCCGACAACGAGCGTCAAGGCAACCGTGATCGTGCGAATCACTGCGAAATACGGGAATACACCTTGAACGATACAGGCCGGCTCATCGTTGACGCATCAAAGAACGGCGGGATTCGGGTAACGGGGGCGGACAGAACGAATGTCCTGGTACGAGCGAGAGTTAATGCGAGCGCTCCGTCAATGGACGAGGCAAAGGCGCTCGCTACACAAGTCACCGTCCAGGCAACCCCCGGTAATGTGCACTCCAGCGGCCCCGAGAATCTTCGCGATCGTGGATGGGCTGTGACCTATGAGATCCAGGTACCGCGGCGGTCGGGATTGAACTTGAAAGCGTATAACGGCGGGATCGGAATCTCCGACGTGGAGGGCGATATCACGTTCGATGCGTTGAACGGCGGTGTGACGCTGAACCGGCTAGGCGGTGACGTGCGAGGGAAGACAGTGAATGGAGGACTGAAGGTGGAGCTCGCCGGAAACACGTGGCGCGGCAACCAACTCGACGTGCAGACCACAAACGGCGGCATCAACGTGACCGTGCCTGAATCCTACTCCGCACGTTTCGAGACCAGCACAGTTAACGGAGGTGTTCATTCCGACCTGCCGGGCGTGGATGTCACGAAGTCCAAACGCGAACGAAATGTGTCCGTGACCTTCGGCTCAGGCGGACCGCTCGTCAGGCTGGTAACCACGAACGGCGGGATACATTTGAACAAATCGTAAGAACGCCCGAAAACATCGCGGCGGTATAATGGGTTTGTACCCCGACCCAGTTACCGGATGAGAACTCTTTACCGCCGCTGGATGGAGGATTGGGAAAACCGCCTCTGTTTCAGGACCAATAATCGTGTTGTCCGGCCCTTCGAATGGGGTCTGGATTGGGCCCACAATTGGCCGACCACTAGCGCCTTCCCGAAGAACGGCCACGATCCTGAAGCGTGGCTCCGTGTGCTCAATTCTCATGCCGTAAAAAACAGCGATGAATTCTTCGGCTACACTCCGCCGACCGATTTTCAAGTTGACGGCGACATCGTCCGATTTACTTCGGCCGCTGAGACCCCGTATGCGGAAAACAATATCGTTCACGCCCAGTGGCATCCCGCCAAGGATCACAAGGGGCGGGCGGTCGTCGTTCTCCCGCACTGGAACTCACATTTTCAGCAACACGGCGCTCTTTGCAGGGCCCTGCGGAAGTTCGGAATCTCCGCCCTGCGCCTGAGCCTCCCGTATCACGACGCGCGCATGCCTCCGGAGTTGCACCGCGCCGACTATGCGGTGTCCTCGAACGTCGGGCGGACTATCGATGCGACCCGGCAAGCTGTCGTAGACGCCCGGTCCTGTGTCGATTGGCTGCAACAGCAGGGTTATAGCCGGATAGGCATTCTCGGGACGAGTCTGGGATCGTGTTACGCCTTTCTCGCAAGCGCCCACGACCCTCGCTTCAAAGTGAACGTGTATAACCACTGTTCTTCGTACTTCGCCGATGTAGTTTGGACCGGCTTGTCGACACAGCATATCCGTCAGGGCATAGAGGAACACATTGACCTGGACCGCTTACGGGCGGTGTGGAACGCGATCAGTCCGGTCAACTACATGAACGAGTACGCCCGGTGGCCCAAGCTCTCGAAGTTCATTTACGCGAGCTTCGACACGACGTTCCTGCCCGAATTATCGAAGGATGTGATCGGGCATATCCAGAAGAGCGGGATCAGCAACGAAGTAGTCGTGCTCCCGTGCGGACACTACACGCTAGGGGAGGCTCCCTACAAATTCCTCGACGGCTACCACATTATTTCGTATTTCGTACGAAAGCTATAGCCCTGGCGTGAGCGGTCGAAGGAACCCGAGATACGAGAGCAGGCGGCCGACCACGGTATCTTTGTCCGTCACCTGAACGTACCGTAGAGACGCGATTTCTCCGTTATCGGAAAAGAAACCGACCCCACCCGCTCGAAGCCGTTCGTCCGACCATGAGTCGATCATCTGACCGTTCACGGACGTACTGAAGTCGGCTCCCTTAATCATCATCTGCACGCGATAAAGGCTATCCCGGCGGAGGCTAAGATTCAGCGGCGCTGAGGATCGAGCGCGCTCGACACCGTTGATAACCGCGTACCGGACCAAATCGGCGGAAGGAAGAGGCCCCGGTTTCGTGATCACAATCTTGTTGGCGTAGTAGTTGCGGGCATCCTTGGCGCGGTAAGCCCAGCTCATGCCGTTCTGCTCGATCTCACCGACGAAGTCGAGCTGATAGTCGGTCATGTGAACGGATTCCTTCCAAATCCTCAGCCTGGCTGGCCGTGCAAAGCCATCCTTGAAGCTCCAATCGCGTCCTGATGAGGCCCCCGAAGAAATCCACGCTCCGAGGCCACCTTTGAAATCGTCCTGCAGCTTGACCGTCGCGTAGGACCGGATGGTGCGACGGATCGAGTCCAGCGATCCGAAAGACAAGTTCTTCGCCTTCGGGGAGGCACGTTCAGCATCGGTGACACCGAACGTCGCGATAAACACTCCGGTAACGATGAGCAGGCCGAACGTTGCGGTAGATGTATAGCTCGATTGCGATTGGGGAGGATTCGATACAATCCCGTCGATCGGCTTTACGAAGATGGTGGAATTGGAATCGTAGTCGACAAAAGAATCGAAATCGCGATTGTTCCGAAGCGCCCGCGCCGATTGCGTCCGCATTTTTATGCGGTGCTCCTGGCTGCAATACTCGCTGTCGGTGAGTCGACGAAGCAAGCCGATTTTTTTACGACAGAATAGACACAGCATTCGACTGAACCTGATCTCAGCGGTTCAATTCTATCAGTAACTTATCCCTCTGCATAGTCCTGTAAGCTATACACCCTAAGGAGCTTAGGGTTAGGAAATGACCGTGTCCTCACCCCAAGCCTGGGGTGATAGCGGGATAACCCGCAAATAGGACTAGTACTATTGGCAGCAATCGTTAAATGCAATGCAAACTTTATTTTGTTAGGTACTGGATGTATCTTTCGGCGGAGCGTCGAATTACATTTTTTCCATCCGCTTGAACCTGCCTGGGATGGAACGCGCCATAAATGCGATCGAACGAAAACGGTTCCACGGTGGAGACGATGCGCCGCACTTCGCGCGCGCTGAGGGGGATCAGGTTGGGATAGCTGTACATAAAGCTGACCCACCGGCGATCCAGAACCACCTGGATGATGTCGCCCGAGAACAGGGCTCCTCTGCCTTCGGCGGATGCGGGGCAATGCAGGACGGTGCCGCCTTCGAAGTGCCCGCCGGCCCGGATGAGCGTGAAACCCTCATGCAGCGGCCGCGTCTCGCCTTCCCAGAACTCGAGACACGGACTCTCACGCATCACCCACTGACGATCGGCCGCATGCAGATACACTGGGACATGAAACTCCTCGGCCCAGTCGACCATGGCCGAATAGTAATGTGGGTGCGAGATCGCGATCGCAGCCAGTCCGCCACGCTCGCGAATGAACTCTTTCGTCTTTCGATCTAGCAGGGTCACACAGTCCCAAAGGACATTTCCACCCGGCGATTCGATCAGAAACGCCCGCTGCCCGATGGCAAACGAAGGCTTCGTCAGGATGCCCGTGACGCCGGCTTCCATCGGAACGAATTCGTTCTCGTGATCTTGCCTTAGCTCGTCGAGCGTGGTCCACTTCTGCCCGTCCAGCCCAACGTATTGACGGTCATCGTTGCAGATTGGACAGGCAGCGGGCGGCTCAACCGAGGGCGAGAACTGCGTGCCGCAGGTGATGCACACATAGAAAGACACTGTTTCGAGTTTATCAGTGTGATATCCTTGGGGGTTTTCCTGCACGTACCCAATATTCCCGATGAGAATCAGAATTCTCTACCACGACCACTGCTTCGACGGAGCCGCATCCGCTGCGTTCTTCACCCGCTTCATGGAAGACAAGTTCCATCCGGGCGCTGAGTTCCTTTATACGGGAATGGCCCATCAACCGGCGCAGACCTTTGCGGATGACCTCTTCGATGGTGACGAAAACGCGATCGTAGACTTCAAGTACTCGGCTAACCCGAAGCTGACGTGGTGGTTCGACCATCACCAGAGCGCGTTTCTCTCACCCGAAGACGCGGAGCATTATCAACGGACCAAGACCGAGAAGAAGCTGTATGACCCGAGTTTCCGGTCCTGCACGCGATTCATCTGCACCACGGCCCGGGACAAATGGAGCTACGACGCCGCTGATTTGGGCGAGCTGGTGCATTGGGCCGAAATTATCGATGGCGCCCTATATTCAAGCGCCAAAGAAGCGGTAGACCTTGGAGCGCCCGCGATGCAGTTGACGCTCGTCATAGAAGGATCGAAAGGATCCGATATGGTGCAGCGAATCATCCGTTGGATGCGGACCATGCCGCTGGCTGAGATCATGAAACAGCCGGAGGTTCAAGCGCAGTATACTCCGCTGTACGAGCGGCATCTGCGATCCATCGGGATCATCGCGGACAAATCGACGCACGATTCCGGTGTGATCTTCTTCGATCTGGCGGGTACTGGGCTCGAGGGCTACAACAAATTCATCCCGTACTACCTGCATCCCGAATCGCTGTACACAGTGTCGGTCAGCACGTCCACATTCCGAACAAAGGTCTCCGTCGGTTCCAATCCGTGGGCGCACAAGCCGTTGAAGCACAACCTGGCGAGCATCTGTGAACGTTATGGCGGAGGCGGTCACGCCAAGGTTGGGGCAATCAGCTTCGGAACCGGCGACCTTGAACGTGCGCGAGCAGCGGCGGCTGAGATCACGCAGGAGCTGAAATCTTGAAACGACTGGCCGCGGTCGTGACATGCGTGCTGTGTCTGAATGGATGCGGACGCAAGGGCTCGGAACCCGAGGCAATGTCACCTGCGGCCATCGTGCCGTTTCGCGAGTTCGTGGACGACTATTTCCGCGGATATTTTTCGTTTTACCCGTCGGAAGGCACGGCTGCCGGATTTCACGAGTACGACACACAGTTGGAGGACTTCAGCGCTGTTCGCATGCGAAGCCGGTCGGCTGAGTTGCGGCGTCAGTTAGGCGTTCTGGAAGGGGTGCGCAAGCAGAAACTGCCTCCTGAAGATGAGATCGACGCTGCGATCCTCGACGGCAAGATCCGGGCGGAACTTCTTGACATTGACACGATCCGTTGGTGGCGAAGGAACGGAATTCCGTACGTAACAGTCGCGGGTCAGGCGGTCGATCTCATCATGAAGCGCAGTTTCGCCCCTCCGGCCGAACGCTTGAAGCTGGTTACGGCACGACTGCAGGGGGTTGAAAAGCTTCTTGGCGGTATGCGCGACAACGTGACAGACCCTCCGCGGGAACTGACGGAATTGGCCCAAAGAGTGTGTGCAGGATCCGTCGGCTTTTTCCGCGAGACGGTCAGTCAGTGGGCGAAGGAGGCGGCGGGGACCAACGATGCCTTGCTGACAGAATTCCAGTCCGCCAACCGGAAGGTGGTAACCGCGTTCGAGGTTACGGCGAATTTCCTGGCAACGGACCAACTGATCTTGTCGACAGGATCATACTCGATCGGTACGGATGCATTTCTCAAGAAGCTTAAGTACGAGGAGATGATCGATGTCCCGATCGACCGGCTGCTTGCGATCGGACAAGCCCAACTCGAGAAAGATTACAAAGATTTCGTCGATACGGCCCGCCGAATCAAGCCTGGAGTAGCGCCAGGTGAAGTGATGCGATCGCTCTCGAACGAGCACCCGACGGAAGATCAGCTCTTGGATTATGCGAAAGCAACGGTCGAGGATATCCGTAAGTTTGTTGTCACGAAGAAGATCATCGCCATACCTTCCGATGTGCTGCCGACGATTATGGAGACTCCGCCGTACGCGCGTTCCGGCGCGTTCGCATCAATGGATACGCCCGGAGCGTACGAGCAGACAGCCAAAGAGGCATTCTATTACGTGACTCCACCCGAAAAGGATTGGACTCGCGCGCACAAGGAAGAGCATCTCAGGCTTTTCAACAGGCCGGTGATGGACATCATCACGATTCATGAAGCGTATCCCGGACATTACACTCAGTTCCTCTATGCCAGGGAGTTTCCTTCGAAAACCCGGAAGGTGGTTCTGACGCGCAGCAACGCCGAGGGCTGGGCGCATTATGCGGAACAGATGATGATCGAAGAAGGCTTCGGCGGCCGCGATCCCAAGATACGGCTCGCTCAGCTTTCGGAAGCATTGCTGCGGGATTGCCGGTACATCGCCGGTATCAAACTCCATACGGAGGATGCGACAGTCGAACAGGCGACGCGGATCTTCGTGGAGCGCGGATTTCAGGAGCCCGCGAACGCTTACGAAGAGGCTCGCCGTGGCGCATACGATCCGACGTACCTCTACTACACAGCGGGGAAGTTGCAGATCTACAAACTTCGTGACGATTACAAGCTAGCGCAGGGACCGGCGTATTCGCTCGAAAAATTCCATACGGAGTTCATCAAGCAGGGCTCGATTCCTATCAAGTTGATGCGGCGCATCCTGTTGAAAGATGATCAATCACCCGCTTTGTAGCCCGAAACCATCTTCTCCAGATACTTTGCGAATACGTCGCACTCGAGATTCACGCGACAGCCGGGCCGGCACACCCGTAAGGCTGTCATCTCGTAGGTGTGAGGAATTATCGTGACCGCGAGAATGTACTCCTGTATCGCTGCAACCGTCAGACTGACACCGTCGATCGCAATCGATCCTTTGTGCACGATGTAGCGATCGAGCTCTTCGGGGATGCGGATGCGAAGCCAGTAATTGTTGTCTCCAAGCACGTCAAGCCCGAGGAACTCGCCCGTCCCATCCACATGCCCCTGCACAACATGTCCATGCAGCCGGCCGGTGGCGAGTAACGGCCGCTCGAGGTTCACGATCGAGCCGGCCTCGAGATCGCCCAAGTTTGTGCGGCGTAGCGTTTCCGGCGCGAGGTCTGCGCTGAATGCATGGGCGCCGATTTCGAGCGCCGTCAAGCAGACGCCATTGACTGCGATGCTCGTTCCTTCGCCGGCGTCGGAGGTGACGAGGTGGCAATTCACACGAATGCGCGCGCCGGTAGGCCCCGCTTCCAGAAATTCGATTGTGCCGACTTCTTCTATGATGCCGGTGAACACGCTGTTCTTATGTTCACACGCTAGGGCTTCTGGGCAATGATTCGCACCAATGCGTAAGGTTTCTCACCGTCACCCCAGTCCCCTTTGGCGGCGATTTCCTCGTACTTGAGAATGCGAAACCCTTTGAAGATGTCGCGCAACTCGTCGCCTTCATATTCGAACGGCACACCGGGGCCTTTCCTGTGACCCGATTCGATGACGGCGATACCACCTGGCTTAAGAGCGTCGGGTACCTTGCGGGAGCTTCGCTTCTCGAGCGCGTAGATCACCGCGATGAGATCCCATTTCTCGGTGCCGAAGTCGAAATCGGTGTCAGCGGCGAGAACGGCGTTAATCTTCACTCCGGCCGCTTTCGCTTTCGCTCTCGCCTGCTGCAGCCCAACTCCAGATATGTCGAAGCCGGTCACGTCCCACCCTTGCTGCGCCAGGAAGATCGCGTTCCGGCCTTGCCCCATCGCTACATCCAATGCTTTCAGAGGCTTCCGGCCTTTCACGGCCTCGACGAGCAGCGCGTTCGGGCCGAGATTGATCTTGGATCCCTTGGTGTAGATGCCGTCGTAGAACTCGCCTTCCTGGCGAAGTCCTTCACGCTTGATGCGAACAATGGTGTCCTCAATCGCGGTGTCTGAAAGGCCGTCCGCTTTCAGCTTGGCTTCGTAACGGCGATATGCCTCGTCTTCAGAGGGGCTCGGCGGGACCGTCTTTTCCCACTCCCAGTACGCTTCGGCGAGTTTAGTGTCAGCCGTCTGTGCCGGGCAGACGGCAACCGCGAGCAGCAGAAGCGCCGCCGTCCGGATCACAACACCCGAGCCCGTTTCATGACGTCGGTCGTCGTCTTCAGCCCGAGTTTCGCGCCTTCTTCAGGCGGAATGTCCTTAAGTCCACGGCCAAAAATCTCGGGGCTGACACCGCCGTTGTAACCGATCTTTTTCAGGGCTCCAAAAAAACTCGTGAAATCGATGATGCCCTCGCCGGGCATAAGTCGCTCGCTGTCCTTGATCTGGTCGGGCGGCAACTTCGGCGCGTCGGCGACTTGTACGTAGACGATTCGATCCTTGCCGGCCGCCAGTATGTCTTGGGTGGTGGCGCCTGCATGATGCCAATGCCACGAATCCAGCATCAGCCCTGCGTTCGGACCGGAATCCTTTGCGAGATCCAGCATCTCATCCATGCGGTAAATAAACTCGTGTGGATGCAGTTTGCGGAGGTGCACAGGACTGACGTACTCGATCGCAAGCTTCACGTGATTACGTGCAAGCACATCGCAGATGGCGCGCAGACGATCGACATACGTCTTGCGCAACTCGGGCTTCGGTATCGGACTCGACGGTAGCAGCCATGTACTCATTCGAGGACACCCGATCGCGCTAGCGAACTGCGCCGCCTGCGGTAGCTTTGCCATTCCTTGCTGAAACTCGGCCTCGTCCTTCTTGAACTCGACAGGCAATCCGAGGATCGCAGGCTTCAGACGAGTCTCGGCCAGCAGCCCTTTGGTCGCGTCGGCGCCGGCTTCCATAGCCTTAGCCAGATTGACGTCCGCTCCGAGGAAACCTGTCTTCGCAGCGAGGCGCGCAAACTCGGGCCAGGGTACGCGGTTTGCGGTCAACGTCGGGTTCAGTGAGATGTACATTTCGCTAGCCTAGTTTTTCACGATTTCAAGTGTCACGACACCCAGTTTGCGGTGACCCATGCTCATCGCTAACTGATGCGGACCAGTGCTGAGATCCGGCGGCACATCGAAGTTGATTTCGTGCCGTGGAGGTAGTGGGTCGGCGCAAAAGATGTCGAGTTCCCCGACAGGCGCCCCATCAATCGATGCCCGGAAAGTCTCAGGATGCTCGGCTTCTTCAATGGTCACCTTCACAGACCCGGAAGAAATGCTCGATCCTGACAGCATATTGATGCCATCGGTTACCGACATCACATGCGGGACCAGCGGGCCGGGCGGGATCACGCGGAGCGATGCAGGTTCGCACACCGGATCGCCGTTCCAGAGGATCTCGAGGCGGAGAACACCGGTTCTCGGGACTTCCCGAAGCAGTACGTTTAGCTGCTGTAAGCCGTCCGATTCGGGTGGACCGATGTAGCACGGCGTCGCGGGCTCTCCGCCAATACGCACATCAAGTCCGATCAGATCGCAGTCGGACGAAAGATTTTCGATCCAAACCGTGAACGAGGCGAACCGGCCCTTGGCGGGGACCACGGGCTCGGAGTTGTGCGCATTCGTCACTCGCCGGATGCGGGCCCGGCTTTCCCCTCGCAGGTCTCGCCATCCTGGCGATCGTTTACGCATCGTCGTCCACATATACTGAGTGCGCACACCTTCTAATGCGAGCAACTGCATATCGTTTTCGAGCGCGTAGTCGCGGACCTCATCTGCTCCGATGCGTACCCCACTCCAGGTATCGTAGGTCTTTGCCGTCTTATCGAGTCCGTTGATCTGGCAGCGCAACAGTCCGCCCGTCTTCAGGACCCGGCTCGCTTCGCGCAGGTATTGCATCACGACATCGCGGCTCGGGATGTGCTGGAAGACGGCATACGAATAGACAAGGTCAAACGACTCATCCGCGAACGCAGCCAGATCCGACCCGCTTGTCGCATGAGGGTGCGCGTGCGGGACAGATCGGAGGTTGTGACGCGCACGGGCGATCATCTCATCGGAGACGTCTACACCATGGATTTCACCGAAGTGACGCGACATCGGCTTCATCAAACGGCCGGGACCACACCCGATCTCGAGCGCTCGCCAGGCGCGGCGATTTGCATTCACAGCGAATCGTCGAAGTTCCCATTCGAGCCCGTGGACCACCTCTTCCGCGGTCGAGAAGAATTCTTCGTCGTCCTGCTCGCGGCGCCCGAAGGCGACGTAGAAGTGCGCGTCCTCTCGAGCACGCTCGTTCCAGTCGCGACGCATCCGCTCGGTTACTGATTCCTGCAAATGTTCTCCTTTATCGTGTTGCTCTTCAGGTCGACGCCCGGGGCGGCTGCGATACATCGTTGGGCCATTTTGAAGCCGGTAATCACATTCCCCGTAATCTTATTTTCCCGCGCTACGTCGGGCCTCTCGGCTCTCTTGCCGAGATAGATGCCCGTCTGAAGCATCTCCGGCTCCTCGGCGTTGTAGATGCATCCGAATTTGGCATGCGACTCGTTGCAAGCTGCCAGGTTTATCCTCAGAAGTCGATTGCGTTGGATCGTATGACCACGGCCGATTACGAAGATTCCGCCGAACTTCGTCCCGCTGATCCTGTTACCGATTACGCGAACCGCCTCAGACTGCATGTCGGGGTTCGTGTTATTGAATACGATCCCGAAATGGCCGAAGGGATACTCCGCTGCAGTGAGCCTGTTCGTACAACGATTGCTCACTACGTCCCCATGGTGGAACCCGTCGAGATCGATGCATTTGCCGTTGATCTCCGTGAAGGTATTGTGCTCGTACACGGATTTATCGACATTGCCCGCCGTGTCAATTGCGACGGGCATACCTCCACCGTTCATATCGACGATCTTATGCGGATAGCCAATGCGAGAGCCCGTATTGAGGTTGACGCGCACTTCCGTTGCATGACCCACCTGAATGGCGTCGCGACCGATCGTGAGAAATCGGTTGGCTGTGATTCTTCCACGCGAATTCCGGGGTGACGTATAGCGCGAGTGCGTCCAGACTCCGTTCCCAGTGATGTTTGTGAAGACGCAGTTTTGCACGACAAAATCCGAAGCGCCTTCCTCGAGCAGGATGCCGCCCGTGGTGTTATTCCCGCCCCTCTCATTCAGAGAACCACTGTCGGAAATCCGTGCGCCGTCAATGATGATCTTTCGGGAGTCGCTGATCAGAACAGCAAAGTTGGCAATGTTTTTCAGCGTGAGATTGCGAATCGTAATGTCTTGCGTATCGACGCTCAGGATGCCGTTATTCGCGTAATAATCGGAGAACGCCTTTTCGTAAGGAGCGATCGGCATCGGTTTTGCGAGCTTGGAACGATTACCGTCTATCGTGAGCCCCTCGACAGTGGCATCCGATCCGAGCACTACCAACGCACGGCCTTGGAAGGACGGCGAGGCTCGCAGTGTACTTCCCGCCGATGCGCCGCGAAGCGTATCGCCGCTGTTCACGACATACTCCGAAGATATCTCGGTGACACCGGCCCGCAGCGTGATCACACGCGCTTCGGACCCTGCGATGATCAACGTTAGACTGGCAATAATGGACTTCCCCAAAGCTGCGGTCATCGGCGTGATCGGTGAGTCGAACGCGACTGTTCCTCATGATTACACGCTCGATGGAGTCGACCTCGTATCCCGCTTACGAATGCAGGCGGAAATAGAAGCGAAGCGGCGGGCCGGTGGGACTGTTGTGATTCGCTCGACCGATCCTTCCCTGCTTCGGACCGTTGCCGATGAAGTCTGGTGGTTCGAAGGCGACACGCTGCGAATGAAGGGCGATCCGCGGGAAGTACTGGCTGCCTATCATCGCGAGGCGCTGCGGGATGCCGAAAAGTTTCCTGATATCCCAGTCGCGCTTCGCAGAGGAGATGGTCGAGCACGACTCCTCAGTATTGAAACATTGAACGCGGCCGATCAGCCGGTAAGCGTGTGGCAGAGCGGCGAAGGGGCTCGCATCAGGGTGACCGTGCAGTTCCAACAGGAAATCCCCGATCCGGTGGTCGGCATCATGATCCGCACGCGGATCGGGATGGAAGTATATGGCACGAATACCGAGTTGGAGAAACTGACGATCGGGCCGTGCGCGGCGGGGGAAATTCGTGTGGTTACGTTCGACTTCAATTGCGATCTGTGCCCGCAGTTCTATACGATCACCGCGGCGTCCCACGACCCGGATGGTGTCTGGCATGACTGGATGGAGGATGCTGTCGGAATCTCCGTCGCCGACACCCGGTACACTGCCGGCGTGGCCAATCTAAGAGCGCGTGTTACTTACTCTCGAGGATGAAGGTCGGGGCGAGGCCTGAAACGGTCGAAAAGCCATTCGCGCTTACAGGTGTCACCCACGTAGAGCACCCGTTGACTTTACCCAGGAACGAATGAGGATGAACGTCCACTTTCATCTCGCGCATCTCGATCGAGCCGTAGCGGTGCAGGGGGAATTCAGAGGTCAGGCCCTTCGTGACTTCCTGCACGACGTAGGAGTCCCGCATCGCTGTTTTCAAAGCGCGCTCCCAACCACTTTCGTCCATCTCGGCGCCAACAAACGTCCGGCGCTCGCCGTCGTCGTCGTTGGGCTTTAAAATTAGTCTCTCCCGATTGCTCTGAATGAATGCGGGCAGATCGACGGATTCATCGTGATACGCCGTGTTTGTAGCAGAAACGACGCGTGTCCAGGGGATATAGTCGCGGATCGCCTTACGTTCCGCTGTCGGAAACGATGACGTAATAGTCTCGTCCGTTAACAGATCGAAAATCGCTCGGCGCTGCGCCATCTCCGACCGGAAGCTATTCACGACGCAAACCGCACGATCACGGTACGCGCGGACGAGCGGATGATTCAGATCGAAGCGTACGAGGAACTCGGAAACACGCACCCGTCGATAGATCAGGTTGACAATGAAGTCGCCGCGCCGCAAAACTCCGTTACGGTATTCCAACTGGTCCGGGGTGATCACCTCGGTCCGATGCCCCTCCTGACGGAAGTTCTCCATCAACAGAGCAAACTCGCCGTTGTCGCCGGAATGGTAGGCTTGCTTGAACTCGAGAATGCCGATATTGGGAGACTTTTTGCCGCCAAACTCGCGATACGCCTTCAGCAGCGATTGCAGCAAAAGCTTTGATGCCGCCGAACTTTGCAAGCGGGAACTTCTTTCGGAATTCCTTCACTGGCGGCGCATCGTAAAACGCGTTGTTCAACGCCTCGCCGTACACGACTCCAGCGGGAGTGTCGGCGGTGTATCCGACAAACTGGAGCGAGCCGTTATTCAAATGCGTATCGAGCAGAGAAGTTACGGCGAGGTAGGGGTATCCGGGATCTACGGCCGCGAGCATCTTCTCGGCCGGAAGCATCTGCATGCGTGACATAAGTGATGGCGTCGATAGAGCCATCTTCTCTATCCGGTCGATCGCGCAGTACAACGCTTCGGCAGCCTTCACGAGGTTAGTGTACTGACGCTGCGTGATAAAATGCGGGCGTAGGACAGGAGAGACCCGGCGACCACCAGCCGTTAGGTGACTCGCCTGAAGTTTCTGTTCCAGAGCATCGACCCAAGCCAAGTCTCGATAGCTCTCGGATTCCAGTATGCGGTGATAACGGGCAATAGCCTCGTTTAACTGCGTCATCGCGTTGGACGTCTGCCTCACTTCCAGACTCGTGGCAGCCAGCCCTGAAGTGCGCCCAAATGCCGGCGCCTGGAGTCTTTCTCTCTTTAAGTATTGCACTATTTGAACGTTTGCGAAACTACCGCCCCCGAGACTCATCCCGCAACCTGTTGATAATGAGCTACTTACATCGTAAACGACTAATATTACAAGGACGGCCTGCGACTGTCTAAGCGCGTCCGAATCTAACAAAACAAAGGGATTACGCAATACGTCTTACTGGCTGGATTCAGCCTCGCCGATTGCAAGGGCTCCTCTCCCGCCGTATCTCGAGTCAATGATGACGGTCCATGGTGGGCGGCAGTGCCGCCGCAGACGTCGCGATCGGCGTTCTGGAAGATAAGAGACGTTCTGGAAGGCAACAGAAAGGAGCAGCACTCGGCGCGATCGCCGGCGGCGCAGGGGATTGATCTACGACCGGAAGACAGCCAAGCAGCGCGAGTGGATAGACTGAGTTGTGGCTGACGTACTACCTTTTGAAGTTTCTCCCGTTGAAGTTCAAACGCGCCGCGCTAATGGCGAACGCCTGATCCTGATCGACGTTCGCCAGCCGGATGAACACAAACTAACCCACATAGACGACGCGGACCTCATCCCGATGGAGACCATTCCTCGCCGATTGTCCGATCTTGAGGAAATGGCAGAGGAGAATGTTCTCGTTGTGTTCTGCCACCACGGTGTGCGAAGCGCGAATGTGGTCAACTGGCTGCGAGGTCAGGGAGTGGAATCGTGTCAGAGCATGGCGGGCGGAATTGACCGTTGGAGTATCGACGTCGATCCCGCCGTACCCAGATATTGACAGTGCGGCTCCGTGCCTGAAAGCTTTTCTCGCGGAGAGCGTCAAACGGAAGCCATGCCATTCTATAAGGTCACGTTCACGAAACGCTTCAACTCCGAAGGGGAGGAGGCGGACAGGCCTGGAGAACTTTGTCGAAGTTCTCGACGGAGTCGTCCTGAACGCCGCGAAGGCGGAGGTCATCGAGCCCGCAGGCCTACACAGCCAGGAAGTGATGGACGAAGACGACGCGTTCCTCTCGATTGGAACCGAAGTCTGGGAATACGAGGTCGCGGATGGACGGCAGCAGGAATTTATCGATGCGCTTGGAACAGTCTCGAAAAGTAATCCAGTATGAGGAAATGGATGAAGTAATGTAGCGCCTAAACGGGCGCCACACGAATCTTGTTCTCCACCGATTTTACGCCTTTCACTTTCTTGGCAGCCTTCTCCGCTTGCTGCTTCTGTTTATCCTGCTTGACCGTGCCTGTCAGCACCACAACGCCATTCGAGACTTCCACCTGGATATTGCCTCCGCCGACGGCGCGATTATTGGCGATCTTTATTCGTACTTGATCGTACAGAGTCTCATCCGTAACAGGATCGGCGCCAGCCAGCGCGGCTGAAAAAAGGACAAACAGAGTCAGAGCTAATAAAACTAGTTTCATTATTTGCGGTTCCCTCCAGCCATCGTACGCCAGTCAAGCTGCGCTCAAAAATTCCGGATTTTCTCGCCAGTTCTCACGCACTTTTACAAATATTTCGAGAAAGATCTGCTTACCGAGCATGGCTTCAATATCATGGCGCGCCATCGTCCCGATCCGCTTCAGCGCCAGGCCCTTGGAGCCGATGACGATCGCTTTTTGGCCCGGGCGCTCCACGTACACGGTCGCGCTGATTCGTGTCAGCTTCTTGCCGTCCTCCCAGTTGTCGATAAGCACAGCTACGGAATGCGGCACCTCCTGCTGGGTTTCAAGCAGGATCTTTTCCCGGATCATCTCCGCAGCGAGAAACCGCTCGGGCTGATCGGTAACTTGGTCGGGCGGGAAATAAGGCGGACCTTGAGGCATCCGCTTCACGACCTCAGCCGTCAGCACGTCCAAGCCCTCGCCGGTAATGGCTGAGATCGGGATGTACGCGTCGAACGGGTACTTCTCGCGATACTGCTCGATCCGCGGAAGCAAAAGGCGCTTATCGCCGATCGCATCGACCTTCGTCAAAACGAGGAACGATGGTGTGGAGGCCTTCCGAATCATGTCGACCGCCATGGCGTCTTCTTCTCCGACACCGCGCGTCGCGTCAGCTAAATACAGAAGCAGATCGCGTTCGTCCAGCGCGGATCGCACCTCCTGCATCATGCGCCGGTTGAACAGCGTGTCGGATCGGTGGATCCCCGGGGTATCCAGGAACACAACCTGGGCGTTTGGAGCATTCCATACTCCCTGCACTGCTGTTCGGGTAGTTTGAGGTTTGTCCGCGACGATCGCAACCTTGCTTCCGACCAGCGCGTTCATCAATGTCGATTTGCCGGCGTTCGGCCGCCCTATGATCGACACAAAACCCGAAACAAAGTGTTTCTTTTTATTCGCCATTGCTGGTTGCCGGCTCCGCTTTCGAAATTCGTACCTGGTCGACTCTCAGCTCATTCGCGGCTAGCACTTCAATCCTCACACCGTCGCGTTTCACCGACTCCCCGGCTTCCGGAACGCGGCCCATCCATTCGGTAACGAGACCACCAACGGTGGTCGACTCAGAGTCCTCAGGCTTCCGAAACTCTACGAGATCATGCAGATGATCCAGATCGAAGCTACCGGATACGATATATCCGCCCTCCTGATCCACCTCGACGTCCAACCCGGGTTCGTGTTCATCACGAATCTCGCCGACAATCTCTTCCACCATGTCTTCCATCGTGACCAGGCCCGCCGTATTGCCGTATTCATCCACAACGATGGCGATGTGATTGCCGTCCTGCTGCATCTCGCGGAGCAGATCGTTAACCGGTTTGGTCTCCGGCACGAACCGAATTGGTCGAACCAGATCGCGCACGCTGTGATGGAGCCGTTCCGTATGGTCGAGTTCGAACATATCCCGAACATGGATAAATCCGATAATCTGATCGATGCTCTCCTCGTACACAGGAATGCGCGAGAACTGCTCGTGGATGACCAAGCTGGCGAAGATCTTCGAGCGTTGCATCGGCCGACACGGCGACTACCGCCGGCCGCGGCGGTCATCACCTCGCGAACCGTCTTGCTGCCGAACGCCACGACAGAGTGGATCAGCCGCCGGTCCTCTTCCTCGATGATGCCTTCTTCCGTTCCGGCGGTGATCAAAGCCTCGATATTCTCCTGCTGAGTGGATGGCTCTCGCAGCGGTCCTGATCCTGCTCCCCAAGTTGAGCCAACGATTGCAGAAAACCCAGGAATGCGGTCAGCGGCCGTACGACATAGATCAAACCGCGCATCAACGGCACGATCGCAACAAACCAGGAGCCCGAAGTACGGCGATACAGAAGCTGCGGAACGATGTAGCTGAACGCCAGCATAGCGGCCCAACTCATCAGGCACGCTTCCAACAGCGATCCGTCAACCCTGAAGAACAATGCTCCCAGTAGTGCGAGGATCGTGTGTTTAACCAGCGAGAAAGTCAGGATGCCTTCGTCCGGTTTAAGACCGAGCCGCTCATCCACCCCGCCGCGAAACAGCTCCAGAAACGGCAGTTCCCTGGCCCGGAGCCGGACCGTATCCATATACAGCATCTGAACAAGGGTCACAAGGACTAGCACAATGGCAAGAGCGAACGTGATGATCAGTACTGCGGCGGTCATCGGCGCACCCGTTCAATCAGACTGGCTGGAAGCTGGAAATGCTTGCGCCATCCTTCTCCGCCCGCGCCATCGCGCCGCGATCCTTCTCGTGATCCATGCCGAGCAGATGAAGAGCCCCATGAAGCATCAGGATTTCGATTTCCTGCTCGAGGTCGTGGCCGAACTCGTCTGCCTGGTCGGCCGCGCGGTTCACCGAGATCGCGATCTCACCCGCAAAACCGATGATTCGACCCTGAAGGAAAAGACAGTACGTCGGTCGGGTAATCATGGCCAAGGAATTCGCGGTTCAGACCGCCTCAGTTCCCGATCGTCGGTCAGGAGGCAATCAAAGCGGCGCCCGCTCCGCGACTTCGGCCACGAGCTCGCCCGGCGAACTCGCGAATCGCAGCGTCGAGGAACCCGCGTCCGGCACGGCGAAAAGAAACTATAGAACCGTCAGGGGACATTGATCGGACGTCAGGAGCGCGGAGGTTCCGGAAGTTCCGGCTCGGCATCGTCCGTCCAGCTTGAGACTGAACTGACGAGTGGCTCCAACCAGATTGTTCCAGCGCTCGTACGCTCGGACAATCCGCTGTACAAGATTGTGGCGGACAACGTCCACTTCGTCGAAATGGATAAAGCTGATTCCATCGACACCGCGCAGAACGTCCATCACCTGAATCAGGCCGCTCTGCTTCCCGGGGGGAAGATCAATTTGCGTGATGTCGCCCGTCACCACCATCTTGGAGTTAAAGCCAACGCGCGTCAGCACCATCTTCATCTGTTCGGGCGTGGTATTCTGCGCCTCGTCCACAATAATAAAGCTGTCGCTCAGCGTACGGCCGCGCATGAAGGCAATCGGAGCGACTTCGATGGTGCCGCGTCTCCAAAAGCTTCTCAACCTTCTCCATGTCGATCATGTCATAGAGCGCATCGTAGAGGGGGCGCAGGTACGGATCGACCTTTTCCTGGAGCGTTCCCGGAAGAAAGCCAAGCTTTTCTCCCGCTTCGACCGCGGGCCTTGTCAGAAGGATACGGCTAACCCTTTTATTCAGCAGCGCTGAAACTGCCATGGCGACCGCAAGATAGGTTTTGCCGGTGCCCGCAGGACCGATGCCGAACGTCAGATCGTTGCGATCGATCGCATCGATATACCGGCGCTGGTTCATCGTCTTCGGCGCCAGCGTTTTCTTCCCGAATGCACGCTGCCTGCCGCTATAGGCGAGGCTGCGTAGAGTCACATCAGGATCGCTCAGGACGACGCGCAGGTAGTTGTTCAGGTCGCCATTCTGGAAAACGAAGCCCTCGCGTAGCAGAGCTGCATAGTCCACCAGAATCGTCTCAGCGCGAAGGACATTGGTATCTTCGCCCTCAATTTCGATACTGTCGCTTGTGACGCGCGTCCGGATATCCAGCGCCTCTTCGATAAGGCGCATGTTCTCATCTCGAGTGCCGAAGAGGGACTCAATTCCGCGCTGTAAGCTGTACCTGTACTTTCATCAGAGGGAAACTGCGTGCGGGGCGACGCGGAGGAAGGCGCGCATGTCTTCTCCCTCTATTATAGGGGCAGCAGCGTCGCGGGACCGAGTTGTCCTTTGTACCCCGCGGTCGTCGCGGCAGGGCGGCTCTAAAACGCGAAAAAGCGCCCCCTTGCGAGGGCGCCTTCTCGTTTCGTGCTGAGAATCGCTTACGGAATCACCGCGGCGGTGACTCCCGTTTGCGATGGGGCAGAGCCGACTTGTATCACCACAGGTACCGCGGTCGGCCCTGAAATGTTTAGTGTCGCCGGTATCTTCACGTTTACCTGCAGCGCGCCGGCAACTAGTCCGGGCGCTGCGCCTGCATAGAAGACGTCAGTCGCCGGAATATCCTGGCCGTTGATTTTGACGCTCACCGGCAGCACCGGCCGAGGCAACGTCGCAACCGTGCCTGACACGATTCGTCCGTCGGAGCCCGCTGGCGTTACCTGCCCCTCACCGGTTGCGTACAGTACGATCACTTCGCCGCGTCGCGCGGGATTGGTCGCACTGTTGACCGTGTTGTTCTGGTTCAAGATCGAGCCAGGGCCGCGGCCCGTCGCATCCGATGTAAACAGCCCGGGGTTCGCATCCACAACGCGATATTCGACAGCGTCGGACCGCTGCCCGCGATATTCGATTTGGATCCGAGTCGAGAGGCGTCCGAACAGGAAGTAGGGCGCGACCGTGTTGATCTGGTCTTGCCGTGCATAGAGTATCGGCGCAGGCACTCCATCGAACAGAACGCGCACATCGGACAGCGTCGTATCGACTACGCCGTTGGTAACCTTCCCAGTGACACCCGTAGTGGGCCCGAGATTGGTTCCTTTGAGTTGAAGGATCATGCCCGGAGCGAGCAACGACTGTTCATTGCGCGCGGCGTTCTGAACCTCACGAAGGACCGGAGGAGTCGCAGCCGAAACGACCAGCGTGACGTTGATCACTTGAGGTGAATTGGAAGCGTTCGCCGACGTCACTGTCACCGTTCCCGTATACGTGCCCGGCGCAAGTCCCGTCGGAGTTGCTGTGATGCTGAGGTTGGTCGCCGCTCCACCAGCTGCCGCGGTGGCGCCGGAAGCCGGAGTTACCGCCAGCCAGTTGCCGCCCGTCGCCGTCGCCGCGGCCGTCGTGAAGTTGATCGGCGTACCCGAACTCGTCAGGCCGACTGTAACGGCTGCGGGAGCAGTTCCGCCCTGCGTGAACGGGATATTGATCGCCGCCTGCGATAGAGTCAACTGGGCCTGACTTGTGACGACAAGGTGGACCGGAATGCTGACCGAGGTTGCTCCCGGAGGCAGGATCGTGATTGCGCTGTCGTACGTACCGGGCGCAAGCGTGCCGGAAGTGAACGTAACGACGATATCCTGCGGTGTTGTCCCTTGCACCGGCGCGACTGAAAGCCATGTCGCTTCCGCTCGTGCCGTAAACGTAACGCCCGGAACCGGACTAGCAATTCGAATCGTTACGGGAGCCGGGGGTGTAGTTCCGGCCTGAGTAGCCTCGATCTTAGCGGGCGTCGCGGTCACCGACGTAGAGGTCGTGACGTTGAATGTGACATGGACGCGTTGTCCAACTGCCCCGGCCGTGGTTGATTGCGGTGTTACGACGACGTCGGCTTCATACTTCCCTGCAGCGGTAACCTTCGTGGGATCGACGGTGACTGTCACGATGTCGCCCAATGGGCCGGTCGCGCCGCTGGCCTTATCCAACACAAGCCACGGACTGTTGGCCGGTTCCACTGTCAGAGTGTAGTTCTGGTTGGTTGCGTCCGTGCTTTGGACCACGAACGTCTTCCGATCCGGAACACGGCCGTTTAGTTCGCCAGCGAAATCGAGCGTCGCGGGGTTGACGGTTAACAGCGTCGTTCCGCTGACTGTCAAGGTTACCGGAACGGTGAGCGGATTGTTCCCGGCAGCGGGGCTCGCGATTGTGATGTTCGCGGTATACGTCCCGGCCGCCAGTTGCTGAACCCGGGCCGCGTTCAGGCTGACTGTAAGCTGTCCGGGCGTAAAGGCCTGTCCGGTAGAGACGGTCAACCAGTCGCCGCCACTGGCTTCGGCTTCCGCGACCATGTACCCTAAAACGCTCGTACCGGTGATATTCACCGACAGCGCCTGCGGAACCGCAGCGCCAAGAGTGTGATTGAAACTGAGTGCATCTGGGCTCGCGATGATCAGCGGCGAGTTTGTTACGGTCACCTTCACAGGAACTTCGACCGTGTTCTGCACCGTCGCGATTGTGACCTTCGCGTCAGCGGTCGCGCCGGCTGCCAGTCCGGCCGGATTGACGATCACATAGATGGTTTCCGGGGTGCTTCCCGTCAGCAGAGCTGTACCCGGGCCGCTCGGAGCCTTCGCGATCGAAACACGGGGATCACCCGATACAGCCGCCTGGTAGGCCAGGTTCGAAGCTTCCGAGCCGACGATAGCAAGCGTCTTAACGTTCGGCGTTGCGCTGAGGTTCGTCGCCTGGAACGCGAAATCGATCTTCGTGGGATTTGCGCTGACCGTCGATACCTGGCTGACCGTCAGGATTACGGGAAGCGAAACATCGCCTCCGTCCGCGCCACCGCCACGGAAATTGATCACGGCGTAGTAAAGGCCCGATGTGAGACCGGCAAGATTCGCCGTCAATATCACGTTGCCCGCAGCGCTACCGGACACACCGGTATTGCCGGTCGGCGGATTGACCGTGAGCCATGACCCTGCGGGATAGTACTGCGACACGCTTGCCGTGTACGTGGTCGGCGTGGCGGCCGTGCTATTCACCGGAATCGCTGACGACACTTGGGTTCCGCTCTGCCCTTGGAAGTTCACGACCGGCACGGGGATTACGACTTGCGGTGAGGCGCTTACGCGCAGAAATACGACAATATCGGTTGTCGCGGCCGGCAGGCCCGCGATCTCTAAATGCAGGCTGCCCTGATACACACCTGCGGCAAGGCCAGCAGGGTTAACGCCAACGGTAACGAATGAACTCGCCTGACCAGTTGTACCGGTGATCGCGGTGGATGCCCCGTTCACATTCAGCCATTTCACGCTCGCGGTGGGTCCGCTAAGTTGATTCGGCGTGAGGGTAAACGTCCTCTGCGTTTCCGAGATGACCTGCAGAATCTGCGGTTGGACTGCGACGTTCGTCCCAGTCTGATACACGAAGTTGAATTGTTTGGAGTTGACGTAC
This sequence comes from Bryobacteraceae bacterium, assembly GCA_963825845.1. Lineage (GTDB taxonomy): Bacteria > Acidobacteriota > Terriglobia > Bryobacterales > Bryobacteraceae > DASQDN01. Next base: position 27,261 of record CAWGVL010000023.1, read on the forward strand.
GTGTTAGCCGGTAACTGCGCGTACGCGCTACTCACGACCGCCAGGACCAACGCCGGCAACAGCCACGCTGACCTGCTCAATCTATGTGCGAATTTCAATCTGCCCTCCCATAGGCTCACTACAACACTGGTACCGGGCGTCCAAAAACCGCGAACCTAAAGACCGCTTGCGTCGCGCCTTTTACCTAGGCTGCGCCATCTTCGGTTTTCGGCTGCCTTGTTTACAGCCTTCTTCGAGCCCTTCTTGACCGCGCTGCCGGTCTTTTTCGCTGCTTTTTTAGTCGCCTTTCCCGCTTCTTCAATGTCCCCGCCAGCCGATTTACTGTCCGTCTGCGCAAAGGACGCGGAAGTCCCAAAAGCAAGTACAAAGCCAAGTACGCCGGATTGAATTCGCTTCATGTTCCCTCCTCCTCAGGTTCGTTACAGATGGAGGTCTCTCGTCCATTACCTTTGTTCTCAAAGAGTTGCGAACTTAGTACTTGAGTTCGGCATAGTACTACTTACATGTCGCAGAGTAGTTCTGTCCAGAGAAACTCGATACAAATCGCCTCACCGTTGAGTCACTCTGCCACATCGGGCATTGCGATCTGACGCACGATTTACTCTTCAGGCAGGTACGGTGGCGCGTCCGCGATCAGTTTATCCTCGAACGCATAATTAGAGTTGTCCTTATGGTGGTGACGGAGGTACCACTTATAGGTTTCTTTCAGACCTTCTTTGAAGTCCGTTGGATGGAATTTCAGCACCCTTTGCGCCTTGTTAATCACCTGTGTGATCGCGGGCATATCGAAATACATGCCGAAGTATAAATTCGGCCCCATCGGGTGGCCGCCCATCTGGAGAATCTTCGGCGTGGGAATACGGACAAGATGTGGGGTCTTTCCCGCGACGTCAGCCAGCAGATGAACGAGATCGAACTGCGTCACCGGTTTTAGATTCGCGATATTGAACGCGTGACCGATGGCATGCGAATCTTCAGCCGCCTTGAGAGCCGCTCCGATCAAATCCTTGATATAGACGAACTGCATCAACCGTCTTCCATCGCCGGGCAGAATAATCGGCCGGTTATCGCGAATTCGATCCCAGAAAAACGCCTCGCGATAGTACGGATTTTCTGGCCCGTACACATACGGCGGGCGCAGCGTGACCACCGGGAATCCATTCCGCTGGTGCATGCGGAACAACGCCCGTTCGCTCATGGCTTTGTTTCGCACGTACGGAATCCGGATGATTATCGGGCGCCAGCGCGTCACCTTCGTGATGATTCAGGCCGTCGCCATAGGCGGCCACACTCGACATGTAAACGTAGCGCCGCAACCGGTCGCCGCACGCCTTGGCTGTCGCTTCCACTTGCGCAGCGGTCGTGCCGCGGTGCCAGTCGTAAACGTTGTCATAGACCACCTCGAACCGCTGACCTGCAAGGGCTGCCTGCAGTGCGGGAGTATCGTTGCGGTCGCGCAACGATCTCTCGAACCCGCTTGCCCAAATCGTGCCCGGGCTTGCGATGCAGGATCGTGACCTCGTGCTCCGCTTTCAGCAGGGCCGTCACGAGGCCGCGTCCGATAAATAGGGTACCGCCGATGACCAGGACCTTCATGGCGTGCACGCGTGCGCGTTACCGAATTGTACTAGTCGTAATATTCAAGTCCGAGATGTGTGATCAGATTCTCGCCTCGCATCCACCGCAGGGTGTTCTTCAGCTTCATCAGTTGAATGAAGATGTCGTGCTCGGGATATAAGCCCGGAGCCGTCATCGGAGCCTTGAAGTAGAACGAGAGCCATTCCTGAATTCCACGCATCCCGGCGCGCTGCGCAAGGTCCATAAATAAGACCAGATCCAGAACGAGCGGAGCCGCAAGGATCGAATCGCGGCACAGGAAGTCGATCTTGATCTGCATCGGATATCCGAGCCATCCGAAGATATCGATGTTATCCCATCCTTCCTTGGCGTCTCCGCGCGGCGGGTAGTAGTTGATGCGGACGCGTGGTAGAAGTTCCTTGTAAAGCGCGGGTACAGGTCCGGCTGAAGGATGTGATCGAGCACGGAGAGCTTGGTTTCTTCCTTGGTTTTGAACGAGCCCGGATCTTCCAACACCTCGCCGTCGCGGTTGCCCAGGATGTTCGTTGAGAACCAGTCCGTGCATTCCCAACATGCGCGCCTTCAAGCCGGGGGCGATCAGCGTCTTCATGAACGTCTGGCCCGTCTTGAAATCCTTGCCGCAAATCGGGCACATTGCGCTCTTTGCGCGAGATCGAGAAGCGCTGGAGTATCGGTCGTCAGATTGGGAGCGCCGTTTGCATACGGCACTCCGCTTGAAGCGCGGCGTACGCATAAATCTGGCTTGGAGCGATCTCCGGATCGTTCTTGCACAAACCTTCTTCAAACGCCTTTAGACGTCTGATGGCACGCGGCCGGCTTATGGAAAACTTCCGTTGAGCCGCACCAGATCATGACCAGGCGATCGCATCCGTTGGCGGCTTCTTGAAGTTCTGGATATCGTCCATCAGCATACGCGCCTTGTCCATGTTGTTCGGCGCCTGCTTTACGTTCGGGCCGTTGATCCGTTTGACGTACTGCGGATCGAAAACCGCTTTCATGGGCTGGATCTGCTGCAGCGGCTCTTTGACCTGGTTGAGCAGCTTCTCCTCGAGAACCTTCGCGTGGACGGCGGCATCGTAGGCAGAGTCCTCATAAATGTCCCAACCGCCGAATACCAGGTCGTTCAGTCCGGCCAGCGGCACGAAGTCGCGGATATAAGGCGTGCGACTCTCTGTACGTTTTCCGAGCCGGATTGTCGCAAGTTGCGTCAGCGAACCGACCGGTTGTGCAAGGCCTCTCTTAATGGCCTCGACGCCGGCAATGAAAGTCGTCGATACCGCGCCGATTCCCGGAATCAGGACACCGAGCTTTTCCTTCAGCGGGCGCAATACGGACGTTTTCAGTTGTGGGCAAAACGGAGTTACTCCTTTGGTATTGGAAAAGCTTGGGAACATTACTCTTGGAACAGCTTTGGAACGGGTAAAAATTGCTTGAATGCTATACTATCACTTCATGCCAACACGCGCGACGAGCATAGCGACCGTCGTGATCGATGACGAGAAACTTGCGCTTGAAGAGCTGTCCTATCTGCTCAAAGACTACCCGGAAATCGAAGTGATCGGGTCGGCCGAAAATGGTCTGCAGGCGGTCGACTTGATCGGCAAACTCGAGCCCGATCTCGTCTTCCTCGACGTGCAAATGCCCGGTCTGGATGGAATGGGAGTCATTCGAAAGTTGCGGGAGCAATCGGAAGACTTGCCCCACTTCGTCCTCGTGACGGCGTTCGATCACTATGCGATCGAGGCGTTCCGGATGGAGGCGTTCGATTATCTGCTCAAGCCCGTCGAAAAAGCGCGGCTGGACGAGACCATCCAGCGGGCGCATCGTCTTTTTGGCGAACACCGTGTTGCCGAGCCGATTCCCTTCCCATCCCGTCCGAAGGAGCAGCGCACCAAGATACTCGTGAAAAGCGTGGGGCGGAGTTTCATCGTTGATGCTCAGGACATCGTGTACGCCACCATTGATGAGGGCGTGATTACGATCGTCACGTCCACGCTCGAGGGCGAGTCGAACTACAAGACGATCGAGGAGTTGCAGTCGAACCTCGATCCAGAGACCTTCTGGCGGGTGCACCGGTCGTATCTGGTGAACATTAATCGCATACGGGAAGTCATCCCGTGGTTCAAGTCGAGCTACCAGATCCGGATGGATGATAAGAAGCAGACCGAAATCCCGGTCAGTCGCGTACAGACGAAGCGCCTACGAACTCTCTTGAAGCTTTAGTTCACATCCTCTACTAGGCGGCGTCCTCAACTGCAATCGTGAGTTTCTTCCCGATAGCCAGGAATGCCGATTCCAATTGATCCAGCCGTGATGCGTGGTCGAGGTCAAGCAGACGATCGACCTGGAGCATATGACAATTCAGCCTGCGTGCGACCTTCGGCGTTGGTAACGCCCGCCTGTCGCATCGCTCGATAAAGATTGATTTTTGCTTCCGACAGTGCCGGCAACGACACGGCCCGCATACCGCGTTTCCCTGCAGAGGGCTCCGGTATTTCCCGGCGATCATCAACGTACATGGCTAGAGCGGCTTCGAGGTCATCCGAGGCCCGAAGTAGCGCTTCCTGCTCGTCATCGCCCAAAAGTAATCGCCTCTGGGACATCAGCGAATGTGACCAGGATTGTGTCATTCGTATCGCCGGCAAGCTCAACTGGATACTTCATTGCATGACATCCTTCAAACCGAGCTGAGTTTTTATCCGTTCAACCAGCCCTCTGCCCAACTCTTTGTTCGAACCGCGCAACCATGCTTCTCGATCCACCTCTTAAATTCGGCGCTCGTCATCTTCTCCAAGATACAGAAGTGTTGCGGTAACCATCGAGCGTGTATAAATCGCATGTTCTACAGCCGGCGACGCCTCTCTCGTACACTTGGAAGCGTAAGCCGATGAAAGCCATACGCGTTCACCAACCCGGCGGTCCTGATCAGCTCCGCATTGACGAAGCGCCGACTCCGAAGCCCGGCGAGGAAGACGTCCTCGTAAAGATCGAAGCATCCGGCGTCAACTTCATCGACGTCTATCACCGGACAGGTCTCTACAAAATGCCGCTACCCTTCACGCCTGGCATGGAAGGCGCCGGCGTCGTGGAGGTGGTGGGGGAACGTGTAATCGAATGGCAACCGGGCGATCGCGTCGCTTGGGCAATGACTCCGGGATCCTACGCCGAATACGCCGTTGTACCCGCCCGCAAGCTCGTCCGAGTGCCCGAAGGCGTGGAGACCCGCACAGCAGCCGCACTGATGCTGCAGGGCATGACCGCACACTACCTTACGCGATCAACGTTCCCGCTGAAGAGTGGCGACACTGCGCTCGTGCACGCGGCGGCGGGCGGAGCCGGCCTCCTCATCACGCAACTCGCGAAGAATGTCGGAGCCCGTGTATTCGGGACGGTGTCGACGCAAGCCAAAGCGAAGCTAGCAAAAGATGCCGGCGCCGACGAAGTAATCCTCTACACGGAACAGGACTTCGAAATTGAAACAAAACGGTTGACCCACAACAAAGGTGTCGATGTAGTCTACGATTCCGTTGGTGTCACCACCTTCGAGAAGAGCCTCAACTGCCTTCGCCCGAGGGGAACCCTCGTCCTTTTCGGCCAATCCAGCGGACCTGTCCCGCCGTTCGACCCCGGCATACTGAACCAGAAAGGATCCCTGTATCTGACTCGGCCGACTCTTGCGCATTATGTTCTCACCCGCGAGGAACTGATTTGGCGTTCAGACGAGCTGTTCACCGCCGTGCTCGATCGCAAGCTGAACCTGCGCATCGATACGACCTACCCGCTTGCAGAAGCGGCGCAAGCGCATCGCGATCTCGAAAGCCGTAAGACGACAGGAAAGTTGCTGCTCGTCCCATGACGACATATGCGGAAAGACGTCAGCGCATCGCACGAGAGCTGAGCGACCACAAAGCCGATGCATTGATCGTATCCGGATTGCCCAACGTGCGCTACCTGAGCGGTTTTACCGGCAGCAATGGTCTTCTTCTCCTCGCAAAGGAACAGACGGTTCTGTTCACAGATCCGAGGTACACCATACAAGCCGGAGCCGAATCGGATTGCGCCGTGAAGGTGGCCCGCGGCTCGCTCTACGATGCCGTATCCAAGATCCTGAAACGCGACAAATTGAAGCGTGTTGCGATCGAGCGGAACCGGTTGACCTTCGGCGGCTATATCGAACTGCACGAAAAGCTCGGCCTCAGCGCAGGCCTGCGACCGACATCCGGTCTCGTCGAAAAACAACGCATGGTGAAATCGCAGGCTGAGGTCCATGCAATCCGAACATCAGTTGACACAAACTCGAGAGCCTTCGCGGAAGCGGTGACGCGAATCAAGTCCGGCATGACCGAAAACGATCTGGCAGCCGAGCTCGAGTACCGCATGCGGCGGAATGGCGCGGAGAAGCCCGCCTTCGAGACAATCGTCGCCTCCGGACCGCGTACAGCTCTACCCCATGCGCAACCTACGGCGGAAAGATTACATAAGCTACTATTAGTAGACATGGGTTGTATGCAGGCGGGTTACGCCAGCGATATGACCCGGATGTTGCACCTCGGTCGGCCTGGTCCACAGACCAGGAAGTTGTACAAAGCGGTATTGGAAGCACAGCTCGCGGCAATCGCGGCCGTACGCGCGGGAGTCCAGGCGGGGCACGTAGACCGGGCGGCTCGTAAGGTTCTAAAAGCGCACGGGTTCGAAAAACAGTTCGTTCATTCCACCGGGCACGGGCTCGGATTGGAGATCCATGAAGGCCCAAGGCTGGGAAAACGAGATGGCACATATCTCGCGCCCGGCATGGTCGTCACAATCGAACCTGGCGCGTATATAGAAGGCGTCGGTGGAGTTCGAGTCGAAGATACCGTGCTTGTCACTGAATCCGGATGTGAAATCCTTACGCCGACCTCAAAGGAATTAGCGATCGTTTAGTTATTTTTATACGTCACAATGACTGTCGACGAAATCAAGGAATTGATCCAAGTTGTCACTGAAACCGGAATCGCTGAACTCGAACTCCAGCGAGGCGAGAACCGGGTGCGCATTCGACGCGCGACGGTGACGCAGCCCCAGGAGTACGTTGTGCCTGCCCCTCCGGTGTTAGCGCCGGTGGCGTCCCATATTGTCGCTCCGGCTACTCACGCCCACACGTCCCACGCAACCACTGCCGTTGCGCAATCTGCACCGATACCGGCTCCGGCCGAGGCCGAAACCATTTACGTAAAATCGCCCATCGTTGGGACATTCTATGAGGCTGGATCGCCGGACGCTCCGCCTTTCGTCAAAGTTGGGGACCGCGTCACGCCGGGACAGGTGCTCTGCATCATCGAATCCATGAAGCTGATGAACGAGATCGAGTCCGAAGTTTCGGGTACCGTAGTGGCGAAGCTGGTGGATAACGGCCGGCCTGTCGAGTACGGCGAATCTCTATTCGCTGTCCAGCCTTCCTAGCAATGTTCCAAAAGATCTTGATTGCGAATCGCGGCGAGATCGCTCTCCGCGTAATCTGTGCGTGCCGGGATCTCGGGATTCGTACAGTCGCCGTATATTCCGAAGCCGACCGCAATTCACTTCACGTCCGATTCGCCGACGAGGCCATCTGCATCGGACCGGCGAAGAGCACTCGCAGCTATCTCGATATCCCTTCGGTCATCAGCGCCGCGGAGATCACCAACGTTGAAGCCATTCACCCCGGCTACGGATTCTTGAGCGAGAACGCTGACTTCGCTGAAGTCTGCGAAGCATCTAGAATCACGTTCATTGGCCCCAGGCCCGATGTGATTCGCACGATGGGCCTGAAGCAGCTCGCTAGGGAAGCGATGCAATCCGCCGGCGTGGCGATTCTGCCCGGATCGCGGGGAATCGTTCGATCCGCCGAGGAGGCCATCGGGCTCGCGGAGGAGATCGGCTATCCAGTCATCATCAAAGCGTCCGCCGGAGGCGGCGGACGAGGAATGCGGGTGGTGCGCGATTCCTCTGAACTTGAAGCCAATCTGGCGCAGGCGCAAACGGAAGCAGGCGCCTCATTCTCCTGCTCCGATGTGTACATCGAAAAGTTCATCGAACGCCCACGGCACATCGAGTTCCAGGTCATCGGCGATCAGTACGGAAACGTTGAGGTGCTTGGCGAGCGCGAATGCTCGATCCAGCGCCGGCACCAGAAGCTCATTGAAGAGGCGCCATCTCCTGCCGTCAGCGCGAAACTTCGAAAAGCGACCGCGGAGAAGCTGCGCGAAGCGATGCGCGCGATCGGCTACACCAACGCTGGGACCGTCGAGTTTCTGATGGATGAAAAAGGCAATCTGTACTTCATCGAGGTGAATGCCCGCATCCAGGTTGAACATCCCGTCACGGAAGCAATCACTGGAGTCGATCTCGTCAAGTCGCAAATCATGATTGCGGCCGGCGCGAAACTGCCAGACATCCTCCCGCAACCGGTCACGATTCGCGGTCATGCGATAGAATGCCGCATAAATGCGGAACATCCCGAGACATTCGTGCCGTCTCCCGGCAAGATTACCGGGCTCAATCTGCCCGGCGGAATCGGTGTGCGTGTCGATACCGCTGTCTACGCCGAGGGTGTCGTTCCTCCTTACTATGATTCGCTGGTCGCAAAATTAATCGTGCATGGCAAAGACAGGATGGAAGCGATCTCCCGCATGGAGCGGGCTCTCAGCATGTTCGTCGTGGAAGGCATCCACACCTCCATTCCCCTGCATCAGCGAATCCTGAAAGATCCGCGTTTTCTCGCCGGTGATCTGAACACTCACTTCCTGAACGACTACTTCAAAAAGTAAGGGTTATCGGGATTTGCTCACGCGCGCAGCGTCACTACCGTTGCGCCCCAACCTCCAGCCTCCATCGGAGCGTCAGAAAACGCCTCCACAAACTGCGTTCTCGCGAGCACCTTCCGCACCATTTCGCGCTGCACGCCGATGCCGCGACCGTGAATGATACGCACATACCGGAATCCTCAAGTGTGTGCCTCTTCCAGGTACGCTTCGACAATTGCCTCGGCGTCACGAGGCGGAACTGTGTGCAGATCGAACGTGTCCGTGATCGGTATTTCGATTGGTGAATCGTTTTCCATTTTCGGTCGTGACATAATCGTACGCGTTCGACACATGTGGCAACAAAACTACACTCCCTTGTTCGGAAGCGTCGGCGCCTCTGCGCTGGCAGCTTCGATCCCGATCTTCGTTGTATTGCTGCTGCTCGGCATCTGGAGGCGCCCCGCATGGGTAGCCGCCACCTCAGGACTCCTGTCTGCGATCTTCGTCGCGATGTTCATCTATCAGATGCCTTTTCCGCTCGTCGTAAGCGCGTCTCTGTACGGCGCTGCGTTCGGATTGTTTCCCATCTGTTGGATCCTGTTCTGGGCCATCGTGCTGTACCGGATCACTGTCGATACCGGCAACTTCGACATCATCAAGGATTCCATCGGTAGCCTGACAGCCGATCGTCGCTTGCAGGCCCTGCTGATTGCGTTCTCCTTCGGCGCATTTATCGAAGGCGCCGCTGGATTTGGGGCCCCTGTAGCTGTCGCGGCCGGCATGCTTGCCGGATTGGGCTTTAATCCCTTCTTCGCCGCAGGCATCTGCTTGCTGGCCAACACCGCGCCGGTCGCGTTCGGCAGCATCGGCATTCCCGTAATCACGCTTGCCGGCATCACTGGATTACCGCTTGCGGACCTGAGCGCGAACGTCGGCCGTATCTGCGCTCCGGTCTCGCTGTTCGTGCCCGCGTATCTCGTAATGGTGATGACGGGGTTCCAGGGATTGCGGGGTGTTTTTCCTGCAGCCGCCGTCTGCGGCATCGCCTTTGCCGGACGCAATTCCTGGTTTCGAACTACATGGGCCCGCAACTCACTGACATCCTCGGCGCCTTGGCCTCGATGGGCGCATTGGTCATGCTACTTCGCGTCTGGCGGCCCAAGGATGCATCCGCTCCACGCGCCCACTGGTACGAAGCACGCGCACTCGACAGGTCAGGTGCTCCGGCGCCTGGATACCGTACGCTTCTCCTGGTTTTATTGGTGTTGATTATCGGAATCGTGCCGATCAAGATGTTGCTCGACACGTGGGCGCTGTCGGATTCCGTGGCCGGGCCTTCACAACGAAATCATGCGCGTTGCTCCAGTAGTCAAATCTCCTGTTCCCTATCCGGCGGTGTTCAACTTGAACGTTCTCACCGCGTCCGGTACGGCGCAATGTTTGCCTGCATCCTGGCGTCATTCGCCCTCGGCATGTCGCTTCGGAGAGTTCGGCAATCGATCTCTGCTGCTGCACGCCAGCTTGCGCTCCCCCTGGTGACTATCGCTTCGGTACTCGGCTTGGCGTTTCTGATGAACTACTCCGGCGCGACCGCGACGCTTGGGCTGGCCTTCGCGGCGACCGGAGCTGGTCTTCCGTTCTTCAGTTCGCCTGCTGGGATGGCTGGGCGTCTTCCTGACCGGCAGCGACACATCCGCGAATGCACTGTTCGGCAACCTGCAGGTGGTGACCGCAGAACCGCTGGATCTGAACCCGGGCTGATGGCGGCTTCCAACTCGAGCGGCGGCGTGATGGGCAAAATGATCAGCCTGCAGAGCATCGCCGTCGCGGCGGCCGCCTCAGGCATGCCATCGAGCGACGAGTCAAAGCTGTTCCGCTTCACTCTGAGGCATAGTATTTTCCTCGCCTCGGTGCTGGGCCTGATCACCGCCTTTTACGCGTACGTAGCTCCAACTTGGGTCCGCTGATGCGGCTGATTCGGGCTGCGACGGCTAGCCGGCGGGAACGATGCCGGGTAGCTTACACTTCAATCGAGAATGCTCCAGAAAGCCGCGTTGTTCATCTCCCTCTGCGCCGCATTGAGCGCAGCGCCCAAGTCTGTGTTGATCTTCGACGAGGCTCCCTTTAAGTCGTGCCACGCATCGACGATCCTTGAGACCAGACGGGACTCCTTGCCTCGCCGCGTGGTTGAGAGGACCACGCGGAGGGCAAGCCGAACGCAGCAATCCGGGGGTCGCGCGACGAGAACGGCCGCTGGAGCGAGCCATTCGAGATGGTTCGTGAGCCGGAGATCGCGTCCTTCAATCCGGTACTCTTCTACTCGAAAGACCGGAGCTTATGGCTTTACTACAAATTTGGTCTTCACCCGAGCCAGTGGACCGCCGGCCGACGTTCAGTCACGATGACGGAAAGACCTGGTGGAAGCCGCAGCATCAACTGGCGCGATTTTATGGTCCGATCCGGAACAAACCTGTACTGCTCACCCACGGCACAATTGTGGTCGGCACGTCGGTCGAGAGTTATAAGGCGTGGACTTCCTGGGTTGAGCGGAGCACAGACAATGCCAACACATGGTCGAAGCACGGCCCGATCATTTACCCTCGGAGAAGTCTCTGCCTCCATTCAGCCGGCGATCGTGCCGCTCCGGGATGACTGAGTTTCGCATGTTCGTCCGCACGACAAACCGCATTGGCAAGATCGCGCTCGCCGATTCAAAGGACAACGGGATCACCTGGTCGGCGTTAGAACCGATCGATCTGCCGAATCCGAACAGCGGCAACGACGCGGTGGCGCTGACAGATGGCGCGCATCGCGCTTATCTACAATCACACCGAAAGGGAAGGACTCCCCTAAAGCTCGCCGTGAGCCCAGATGCGACCGCGGGAACATGTTACAGACAATGGAGTCCGAATCGGGCGAGTACTCGTATTCGGCGATTATCCAGGCAGGATCGGAACGTTCACGTCACGTAACACCTGGAACCGAAACAAATCAAGCGCTGGAAATCCGCTGAGCGACATACCTGACCGCGGAAGGAATAGCCCACTATGGTGAGTAGAAGAGGTTTTTTCACGAGCGCCTTCGGAGCGGCGATCTGCACTCGCGTCGATGCCGCTCGACTGCGTGGCCTTAAGATCGGTGTGACCGATTGGAACTTACGGGAGGCAGCGAAGATCGAGGCCGTCGGCTTGGCCAGCCGTCTCGGGTTTCAAGGTGTGCAAATCAGCCTGGGACGCGACGTGCAGAATGACAAGCTGCCTCTCGACAATCCTGATGTCATCGCGAATTACATCCGGACATCCAAGCAGCACGAAATTCCACTCAACGGAACGTGCCTTGACGTCCTCCATGTCAATTACCTGAAGAACGATAAGCTTGGGCAAAGGTGGGTGATTGACGGGATCCGGCTGACCAAGGCCCTCGGTACCCGAGTCATGCTCTTGCCGTTCTTCGGGAAAGGAGCGCTTACAACGGTCGAGGAAAAGAACTATGTCGGCGATCTGCTGCGCGAATTAGGTCCTGAGGCGGAAAAGGCGGGTGTCATCCTGGGATTGGAGAACACCATCTCCGCAGAGGACAACGTGCGCATCCTCGATCGAGCCCGGTCAAAGGCCCTACTCGTGTACTACGATATCGGGAATTCCACTAAGGCCGGCTTCAACGTGGTCCGCGAAATCGAGTGGCTCGAAAAGAAGCGTATCTGCCAGATGCACATCAAGGACAATCCCCACTATTTGGGGGAAGGGACTATCGACGTGGCGGGCGTGTTGCGCGCTATTTCTCGCATCGGATGGGAAGGCTTCGCGAATCTCGAGACCGATTCCCCATCCAGGTCCGTCGAAGCCGACATGAAGCGGAACCTTGCATTTGTCAAGAGGACGATCGCTGAGGTCGAACGCAGTTGACCGGACTGGCAAATTAGCACTACGCCGGAGTGTAAACGCAGGCGAAGTGTTATATCTGCACTAGTCGAGCGATTTTCCGTAACAAGTCGAATGCCAAACAATTATATTGACATGTCTATCGGTTAGCAGTACTATTCAGTTTCAGATTCAGAGAGTTGTAACCAGCAACCACAACTTAGTGTATAGGGGTCCGCGCATGACCTTCAATGTCGGCGAGAAAGTTGTCTATCCCAATCATGGTGTTGGGACTATCGAGAACATTAGTACTCGCTCATTCGGCGCTTCTGACGAGCGCTTCTACCTCCTGAGACTCAATTACAACAGCATGACCGTGATGGTTCCGTTTTCACACGTCGGCGACGTGGGTCTCCGGAAAATCACCAAAACTGGTGAAATCACACGCGTGCTGAACTTCCTGGCCACCGGTGTTTGTAAATACAGCTCCGACTGGAAAGTCCGATTCAAAGTGAATTCGGATAAGATGCGAAATGGCAGCCTGCTTGAAATCGCTGAGGTTTTCAAGTCGTTGCTAATCATTCAATCCGATAAACCATTGTCTTTCCGTGAGAAAAAGATGCTTGACCGGGCTCGCCATATGCTCGTCACCGAGGTATCCATATGTCGCGCCGTGGGTGAATCCGACGCGGTAGACCTGCTGCAGAAAGCGCTCGGCAAAGCCTCACTAAGCCTTCCTCCTGCCCTGTAATCTGACACAAATTTCAATTCTTGAAGAGGGGCCTTCGGGCCCCTTTCGTTCTTTTAGTACCCGTAGAACCAAGAACTTGCCGAAATTCCTGTCAAATATCCTCAGTCACTTACCCTAGCCCCTACGTAAACTTAAGCCGCGCGAACCGGTACGAACTAGGTACTTACACCCGTATCTTTTCAAGCGGGTATCGATTACAACTTGTTACTAGGGATCGGTACGCGGTTATGCGCTGTCTGCATTGCGGAAACACACTCTCGGCACTCAAGAAACTGACCGATAGTGGTTTCTGCTCAACTGACCACCGGGACGTCTTCTACGCGGACCAGCAACGCCTGATTCTCGAGCGCCTGCGGGTCTCAGGCCAACGTTTTCAACGGATTAGCCGAGGAAACACCAAAACGGAAACGCGGCGGCCAGTATCGGACGTCGCTGCACCGGTGGATCAGTACCCGGCACCGGCTCCTCTCGGTACGTTTCTCTACGCGAAACCCGAAAATTCCGATCGCAAGTCCCCCCTCCTGTTCTTCAGTGTCTTCTTGAACGCGTCGACCCCGGTTTTCCGCCGGCTCCAAGTCGTCGGTTCGGGCAGGCCGGGCTGTTCGGCAAGCTCCTCACCGATTTCCCGTGGCCCCGGTACAACCCCGGGCTGAAAGCATTTCTCGACCTGCTCGCGGTTAATGATGCCGGCACGATCCGCTTCAGCCGCAGTCTGCGCGTAAATGGCTTCGTTTCGTCTCAGATCGACTCCGGCGCGCTACTTCCCTCGCGCCGGCCCGATGCGGCCAGCATGGTTCTCGCCAGACCGGTTGTCTTACGGATGGCGAGGCCAAAGCCGGCGCTCGCGCTTGGCCCATTGCGCGTTCCGGTGAACCGTCGAGCTTTCGATCTCCTGCTGATGTCGTACCGGGCGCCGGTTGAACTGGAACCTACTGCCTTGGCTCAGCGGCAGACTGTATTCAATGCGGCTCCGATCGAAAGCTCGCGGTCGTCATCGGTTGTAAATCGGGCTAGGCTCCGATCGGATGTTCCACCGCGCACGGTATGTTTCCTGGATCGGGTATACCGGATGCGGCCCAAAAACGGCTCTCCGTCCCAGGACGTGCCGGTGACGCTCCACTCTGCCCTGGAGTTCCTCGCTTGGAGTGCTCTGCCGCTTTATCCGATCTCCGCCACGGGCGCATCGCTTACGTTTGAGCCGGGGAAAAGTATCAGGTTCGTTCGGACGCGACCGCGCGGACCAATGCAGGGCGACACGCCTGTGGCGATCAGCCCCTGTATGCCAATCGAGAGATCGTTCAGCACTCCCACGTGGCCTACGCTCACCGGGACTCGCTCTGCGCGGTCGCTCTTAGCAATCGGAAATATCGGGCAACTCACAATTCCAAACGTCGCTCATGGACCGGCGCGACTTCCGGAATCATCAGCCGAGGCAGACCTCAACGGGGATGCAAAGCCGGTGCATCCAGACCTCAGGAACTCCGAGATCTCGACCGGAATACCAGCCCCGCAATTCGCCAGCCGCTCTCTGCCCATGGGTCCGAGAGGACCCGTTAGCAGCGAAACCAGCAGTATTTCGAACGCTCCCGCCACTCCAGAACCTCTCCATTCGGTTCCCGCGATAGGCGAACTGCCACGACCGGAACTGACTCTCGAACCCGCCGCTGCCTGTCAACCATTTCGGATGCGTCTACAGTCCGGCTTGGTCAGTCCCGAGATCACGGGCCTCAGGCCGTCCACCGAAGCAGAGCCGCTGCAGTCCGGTCCCGCGCGCCCGGCGCTGAATCCATTCAAGGGATTAGCTCCAGCTCTGTCCACGCGAATGTTTCGCATGCGACCCAAAGCGGGCATCGACACCAGTTCAGCTGTCACTATAGCGTCGGCGTTGCAGTCGCTGGCCACGGCGCGAGTTGCTGCCACGCCCGCGTTCTCGCCAGACACAATCAAACCGGCTCCTTTGCTCCAGGAACGCTTCTTCCGCATCCGGCCGCGCTCGGCAGTAGGAGCAGAAACGGCGAAATCATACGAGTCCACAGCGTCCCTCCTCCCGCTCGACGTTCGCCTTGAACCTGCGTGGGGAGGAATGCCGGCGACGAGGGCGGGAAGAATTCGCCCCAGCTCTCCTCGATCGCCCGTACCGCGGCCGGCCGAAGTTCGCGATTCCGTCAGCTGAATGCGCGTTTACTGCGATCGTTTCGACCGGGAATGAACTGGTCGAACTACCGCCCGCGATCCCCGGTTTGCCGTCGGACTCGACCGGTCTGGCGCCGACGGTACACGAACGATTCTTCCGCATGCGGCCGCGGTCTGGCTCTGGATTCGAAACCACCCGATCATACGAAAGCACGAATATATCTTGGGTTCAAGTGAACCTGGATCCGGCCTTCTGCGGCTTGGCAAAAGAACCGGGCGCGTTTGCCCCGGCTTTCGTCGGACGGATGTTTCATGGGCGTCCGAACACGGGTGTGACTAGCGGATTCACTGCCTGCATCCTGGGTACCCTGTCCGCCGAACCGCTGCTGTCCGCGCCCGCAGTTTGTTCATTGAGCCTGGCAACCTGCGAGCCCGCGTCCGTTCTACGGCTGTTCCGGGTCCGGCCAAAGGCCGCAGTTAACGCGCAAACGCCGCCCCACATCTGCGCTGTTGGCCCGGTGGACTTCCCAGCCTCAGCCCCGGCTCCCATACCCGACTGGTGGGACGTTCTGACGGGTCCCAAACCGATCTTCATGAATCGCATGTATCGAATGCGATTGAAGCAGCCAGCGCAGGACTCTGCCACCCTCTCCCAGGAGATCCGCACGAAGCACCTGCCGGTACCGGATCCCGAGCCTGTTCTCGCCACGATGCCAAAATCCGGGCCCGGCGCCGCTCCTTCGTTTCTCGACCGGTTATACCGCATGCGTCCGAAGACAGGCAAAATACTCGCGCCGGCGGCAAGCACGATACCGTGCAACGCGATCGAGCCACGCTCCACATCGGGTGCGCCTGCCGCCGCCCTTCAATCGATCTCGAAACAATGGAAATCGACACCGCTAGCCGTCAAGTCAATCGCGGCAACGATCCCGATATTGCTGCTGATCCTGTTGTTGCCTTTCGATCTGCCTACAATGGCCGCCGCGGACGGAGCCGTACGCGAAGCAATCGTCAAACGGGCTGCGGTCGAACATTCGGACGATTTCGTCGGAGGTCTCGAGCACTGGCAGGGCGTCGAAAAATGGAAGCGTTTTCCTTCCGGCACCGTTCAGCCCGTAGGACTGGGTCTCTTCACTCCTTCACTCGAAATGCGCAACTACCGCGTGGAGTTTTCCGCCCAGATCCAGAAGGGCGGCATCGGCTTCGTCGTCAGAGCGGCCGACGAGAAAAACTATCAAGCCATAAAGCTGACGACTTTAAAGGCAGGGCCGCTTCCAACGGTAGCGATTCAACGGTACGCTCTGCTGGATGGAAAAGAGGTGAATCGGCATCAGACGATCCTCCCGATGACAGTATCAGCCGATACCGTATACCACGTCAGTCTGGACGTAAATGACCAGTCATTCACCCTAATGGTTCAAGGACAAGTTGTCGATTTCTGGTCAGAAGAGCAACTGAAAGCCGGCGGGGCTGGCTTTTTCAGCGCGAAAGGTGAGAAGGCGTTGATTCAGAATATCCGCATGTCCCACCAAGCCGATACGATCGGCAAGCTGTTCGCCGCGCTGGCGCTCTAAACGTTCACAGCAATCGATGGGAGCAAGTAGATGAACCCGAGGAACCGTAGGCCCGAGGACGCCGGCCCGAAGGCAGGCCCCACAGCCGGAACCAATGGAAGTGCGAACGGCGGTACGAACGGCGGCGGGTCCAGCGCGCTGGCCAAAGCCGTTTCACTGCACTTGGAGGGCAAGCGGCAGGAAGCGCTGCAGGAGCTGAAGGGCGCCGTCTCGCACACCGGTGAGACTGCCGAGTTTTGCTCGGCAATGGGCCACATCCAATTCGAACTCGAACAGTATGAGGATGCGGCGAAAAGCTATATCAAGCTTCTTACCCTTGATCCCAAGCACATGGCCGGCCAGTTCAATCTGGCCGTCTGCCTGGAAAAGTTGGGGCGCTGGGAGGAAGCAGCCGACCGCTTCACGAAGGTTCTCGAGGCGAGTCCCAATCGCACCGAAGCGCGACTCGGACTGGCGATCTGCCAACTGCATCTGGAGAAGTCCGAAGCCGCCCTCGAAAATTTCGACCGCGTGCTCACCGAGACTCCTGGAAACGAAACGGCGCTCTTCGGCAAGGCAGTTGGGCTGCAGTTGACATGGCGTTTCGACGAAGCGACAGAGATCTACAAGAATGTTCTCTCCGCGAACGATGAGGCCGAAGAGGCGCTCGTCAATCTGGTCACCATTGGTATCGCCCGCAAGGACATCCAGACGATTCGTCAATACTCGGAACGTCTGATCCAACTGCGGCCGAATTCGCAAACCGCTCTGGAAGGTCTGGCCACGTGCGCGTTCGCGGACGAAGACTTCGAAGCGGCATGCCGCTACTGTGAAAAACTCGTCGAGGCGACTCCGAATCATTTTGAGCGATGCTTCAACCTGGGTGTAGCCAATCAGAAGCTGAGCCGGAAGGAAGAAGCGGCAAGAGCTTACGCAGAGGCAATCCGCATCCGTCCGGACGGCAAGCAGGCGCACGTCAATTTGGGAATGGTTCGGCAGGAACTGGGGGATTTGAAAGGGGCGCGTGAATCCTACGAACGCGCGCTGCAGATCAGCCCGGACATCCCGGAGGTCTTTTATAACCTGGCGTCCATCCTCGAACAGCAGGGTGCAAAAGAAGAGGCTGAGAAGTACTACGCGAAGCTAACGTCCCAACGTGGAGACTCCTCCGAAGACGCGTGGTTCCGTCTTGGGTATCTGCGATTGCAGAAAGGTGACTTTCGAGGCAGCATCGAGGCATTCCAATCATGCGTCCGGAAGCGGGCCGACTGGCCGGAAGCGCACGTGAATCTCGGCATCGCGCATTGGCGCCTCGGAGACCGCGACCAGGCCGTCAAGGCGTTTGAAGAGGTACTGGTGCTGGACGAGCACTCGCTCGATGCGTTGCGGGGTTTGGCGGCTCTGGCGGTAGAACGCGAAGAATACGACCGGGCATTGGACCTGCAGGCGAAACTGATCAACCTCGGTGAGAAGACGCCGGAGTTGTTCTACAATACGGGACTGTTGCTGCAGAAAACGGGGCAGATTGAAGATGCGATCCGTTTATACCGTGAAGCGATCGCGCAGCGGCCGAATTTCGCCGAAGCGCTTCTGAATCTCGGTCACGCGCTAAAAACAAAGGGTGAGCAGGAGGAGGCCCGGAGTTGCTGGAAGCAAGCTCTCGACTTCAAGCCGGAACTGGCCCAGGGTTATTTCGATCAAACCGTTCAGTAGCATTTCTTTTTTTCAAATTACGTTCATTGGCAGCCGTACTCGCTTGGCCGGCTGCCATGGACTACATACCTTTCCCGTACATAACGAAATTGAATAGCCTCATGAAAAAGATTCGTTGAAGTTTTGGGGGTTCAACGAATGCTGTGGACGTAAGGCTCGACCGGTCACTGTTTAACAGCTAAGGCCGTCAAAAAAAGCCCGTCAACGAGCCGCTCGAAAGGCTATTGACTCTACCCGCCAACCAGCTACAATCGGGTAGGTCAACACAGAAACGAACGGAAAACCTCTTCCATGTTCAAAACAAAAAAGACCCGTCCTGAAGGTTCCTCCCCAGATAAGAACTATACGAGCAGTGACGTTTCGCGCATTGCCGGCGTGAGTTTACGCCAGTTGCAGTGGTGGGACGAACGCAAGGTAGTTTCCCCGCGCCACGAGGGTCACAAGCGCGTCTACGCGGCCGAAGAAGTAATCGAAGTTACGGTGATCGCGGAGCTGCGCAGGAAGGGTTTCTCCCTGCAAAAGATCCGCAGGGTACTGCGATTCCTGCAGCGTGAAATGGGAAAACGGTTAAGCGAGGTGTTGTCGGGAGAGCACGACCTTCACTTGGTGACAGATGGAAAATCGATCTACCTAGAGGATAGTTCCGATCGCATCGTTGACATCATGAAGAACGCTCGTCAACCTATGTTCCTCGTTTGCGTAAGCGATCAAGTGCGTCGACTCAACGGTGCTCCGCTCCGCAAACCGGCGAAACAGGAAACGGGCGCAGCTGTCCGGCGGGCGAGAGCGATTTAGCTCCTCATACGCATTTTTAAAGCATCAAATCAACTAAGGCGATCGTCCAATGAGGGACAGGTAGTTCACCCGTCTGGTGATTCCAGTTTTCCGTTTATACTGATAGTTGGGGAGGTTCCCACTTTGGCCGCTCGCCGTCGTTCGTTCTTTATAGCCCCTGCCATCATCTTCGCCTGCTCGTTGCTTGGCGGAATGTATGGTCCCAGCATTATGGGCGCTTCCGCCGCCACGTCGGAAGATGATGTAAAACAAAGCCTTCGAGCCTTCACGAGAGTGCTCAGCGTCGTGGAAGACAATTTCGCGGACAAGGTCACTCCCGATAAGACCATTTACAAGGGTGCGATTCCCGGCATGACCCGGACCCTGGATCCGCACACGAGTTTCTTCGACCCGAAGGATTTCCAACTGCTTAGGGAAGACCAGAAGGGTCATTACTACGGCGTTGGCATGACGGTGGCCCCGAGAAACGGGAAAACGATTGTGATCGCCCCATTTGCGGGCTCGCCGGCGTACAAAGCGGGCATCCGGCCTGGCGATGTAATCCTCGAGGTCAACGACAAACGCACGGACAATATGACGACCACGGAAGTGGCCGACTTGCTCAAGGGTCAGCGCGGAACCCCGGTTCAGGTGGTTATCGCGCGAGAAGGCGCAGATAAACCGATCGTCTTCAATATTATCCGAGATGAAATCCCCCGCAAGAGCGTTGAAGATGCGTTCTGGTTGAAACCTGGCGTGATGTACCTCGACATCCAGTCTTTCAACGAAAACACGAGCCGTGAAGTTGAAGAGAATTTCCGCCGCCTTGGCGAGCAGAATGTGAAGGGTCTGGTCCTTGATCTGCGGGAGAATCCGGGCGGGTTGCTGAATGAAGGTGTCGCTGTAGCTGACCGGTTCCTTCAGAAGGGTCAGACCATCGTTTCGCATCGCGGACGCTCGTCACCAGAGAAGCCATACGTTGCGCGCCACGGCAACAATGGTTATGACTACCCGATTGTCGTTCTGGTCAACCGTTACTCCGCTTCGGCTGCTGAAATCGTCGCCGGCGCGCTGCAGGACCACGACCGCGCTCTCATCCTGGGTGACAACACGTTCGGTAAGGGCTTGGTTCAGACGGTATACCCGCTTGCGGAGAACACTGGATTGGCGCTAACAACCGCCCATTTCTATACGCCGAGCGGCCGCCTGATCCAGCGCGACTACTCGCATACGTCGTTCTACAACTACTACTACAATCGCAAGGATGCCGACACCAAGAACACCAATGACGTGAAGATGACCGATAGCGGCCGTACGGTATACGGCGGCGGCGGCATCACGCCAGACGAGAAGTTCCAGGCTCCGAAATACAACAAGTTCCAGACCGAAGTCCTCCGGAAGTTCGCGTTCTTCTCTTTCACGGCCAAGTACTTCGGCGGCAAGGACGCGAAGTTGCCGAAGGGCTGGGAGCCAGACACCGCGACGATGAACGATTTCCACCAGTTCCTGCTGAAGGAAAATGTTCCGTTCACGGAAGCCGAGTTTGCAGAGAATCACCAATGGCTGAAAGAGCAGCTTCGGCGCGAAATGTATATCACCGCGTTCGGTGTCGAAGAGTCGCGGAAACTGGGCGTCGAGACGGACCCGATCGTTTTGAAGGCGGTCGATTCGCTTGATAAAGCCAAGTCGCTGCAGGAGAATGCGCGGAAGATGATCGTTCAGCGCATGCAGCAGCAAAAGACAACCCGCCGTTAATCTCGATCCCGGTACACTAAAAGTACCGGTGACCGATTACATTCCGCACCCTCAGGTGGCCGTCCTGGATACGGGCGGCCAGTACACTCATCTCATCGCTCGCAAGGTTCGCGAACTTGGCGTTTATGCCGACGTTCTGCCAAGCGAGACTCCAGCTTCCGAATTAAAGGGTCGCCGCGGGGTAATCATCTCAGGCGGCCCTGCTAGCGTTTACGAGGCTGGAAGTCCGACTGTGGATCCTGCGGTTTTCTCCTCGGGTTCAGCCGTACTCGGAATCTGCTACGGTCAGCAGTTGATGGCCCACCTGCTGGGCGGCAAGGTTCGTAAAGGAACCAAAGGCGAGTACGGTCAGGCCACCTTTAATCTAGACGCGGATAATACTTTATTCCGGAACGCTCAAGGCTCGCAGCAGATCTGGATGAGCCATCGGGATACGGTCGAAGCGTTGCCCGCCGGATTCCGCGTACTCGGCAAGACCGATACATGTTCCATTGCCGCTGTAGCCGACGACGCTCGCCGGCTTTACGGCGTCCAGTTCCACCCTGAGGTCGTCCATACGAGGAACGGGCGGCAGATTCTGGAGAATTTCCTCTTCGATATCTGCAAATGCGACAAAGACTGGGATCCCAGGCACCGTGTCCCGCTCGTCGAAGAGCGCATCCGCGAAGTGGTGGGCGACCGCAACGTCTTCTTCTTTGTGAGTGGCGGCGTCGATTCGACTGTCGCCTTCACGTTGTGTTTACAGGCACTTGGGAAGGATCGCGTAAGCGGCTTTTACGTCGACACCGGGCTGATGCGGGAGGGCGAAACGGCCTATGTCCGCGACCTTTTCCGCCGTTTGGGCAGCGACAGCTTCATGGTGGAGGAGGCGGGTGATCAGTTCCTTGGGGCACTCGCGGGGGTTGTCGATCCCGAGGAGAAGCGGCACATCATCGGCGAGCAGTTCGTCGCCGTTCAGGAACGCATTTTACGCACCGGGCATTTCCTCGATGGCTCGTGGATTCTGGGCCAAGGTACGATCTATCCCGACACGATCGAGTCCGGAGGGAGCGCCAAGGCTGACCTGATTAAAACCCACCACAACCGGGTTGCCGGTATTCAGAAGTTGATCGATGAAGGCCGAATCGTAGAGCCGTTGACGTACTTTTACAAAGACGAAGTACGCGAGATCGGTCGTGAGTTGGGCGTGCCGGAGGAATTTCTGGAGCGGCATCCCTTCCCCGGCCCGGGTTTGGCGATCCGCTGCCTCTGCTCGCATGAGAGTGGAAGTCCCCGCCGCATGGAAGGCGGATGGCTGGTTCCGATCAAATCAGTCGGAGTTCAGGGCGATATGCGGAGTTACCGCGCCGTCTTGGCGATCAAAGGCGCCCAGGCAGACGCGACTGAATTGATCAATCGCTCATCAGAGATCAACCGCGTTGTGGCGGAGGTGCGGACCGTTGCGCTAATCTCCGACATGCTGGTTCGGCCCGCGACCCTCACGCCTGAGCGGCTGGAGCGCCTTCGGAAAGCGGACGCTGTGGTTCGCCACTTGTCCGAGTCTTCGGAATTCGAACGCAAAGTGTGGCAATTTCCTGTCATTTTGGCGCCATTTGGGACCGAAAATGCGCCCGATTCCGTCATTTTGCGACCTGTTGATTCCGTAGACGGCATGACCGCCCAATCTGTGGTTATGGAGCCGGAGCTGCTCGAACGAATGGCCTCAGATCTTTTGCAAATACAGGGAGTTGCAGGCGTTTTTTACGATTTGACCCACAAGCCGCCGGGCACGATCGAGTGGGAATAGCTCAGATCCGGTGAAAGCCCTTTAAGATGTCTTTGGTCGAGTAGCGCAGCGCGATGGGGCGTCCATGCGGGCAACTCATCGGGTAATCCGTTGCAGCCAGAGCGCTCAGGAGCCATTCCATCTTGGTCTGATCGAGCTTCATGTTGACCTTTATCGCCGCCCGGCAGGCGATGGATGCGGCGATGCCCCGCCGGATGTCATCGAGTGAAAGGCTGCGGAGTTCAGAGTCGGCGATCTCCAGGATTTCAAAGATGATCTTCTCGATTTCAGCGGGCCCGACTCCGGCCGGCGCGGCTTTGACTGCGATGGTTCGGTTCCCGAATGGCTCCGTTTCGAAGCCGGTGGAGTTGAGTTCGTCCGCGATTCTCGCGTACTGCAGTTGTTGTGCTGCTGTAAGTTGCAGCACGACAGGCATTAACAGGCGCTGAGTCTCCACTCCACCGCTCTTGCGCTGTTTCAGTACCTTTTCGAACAGAATACGCTCATGAGCGACGTGCTGGTCGATGATCCAGAGTCCGTCCTTACCTGCCGCAATGATGAAGCTGTTGTGGATCTGACCGAGCGGCCGGAGATCCGTAAGTGAGTGCATCGACTGGAGCGGCTCGGCTTCAATAGGAAGGTTACCGTGGGTATCGGGAACCGTGAGCCTCAGTGTCGATGCCGGCGGCGGCAGCGGCGATGGTGTCCGGGGTAGGTCGAAAATTGGTAGATCTGCAACAGCGGCCGCCGTCGTGACGAGAGGTTCGAACCGTTGTGTTTCAATCGCTTGAGAGAACTCAGAAAACGGCAGTTCGGCCGCAGGCTGCGGAGTCGCCGGCAAAGGAAGCGCAGCAACGGGCCGACTTTCCATCAGCACGTTGCGGACGGTATCGCGCACGAAATCGTGAACGAAGGAGCCGTGGCGGAAGCGGACCTCCGTTTTTGACGGGTGAACATTGACATCGACCTCCTCGGCGTCGCAATCGAGGAAAATCAACGCGAACGGGTAGCAGGCCGGCGGCATCAGGTTGTGATAGGCCGCGTTCAGGGAGTGCATGAGCAGTTTGTCCCGGATGAGCCGGCCATTCACAAACAGGTAGATGGAGTTGCGGTTCAGCTTTTGGAGTTGCGGCCGCGAAACGAACCCACGGATGGCGAAAACCCGGTCTCCCGCTTCATCTTCACCAGCGCTCGCCAATGTCAGCGTTCTCTCGCTGTATCCCAGGTCAACCAGGTCGTCGAGGGTCTGCCCGCCAAAGACCTGGTACACACGGTCGCGGATATTCGCGACTGGAGTGACACTCAGCAGAGTTTGCGCTCCATGCCGTAGTTCGAAGCTCTTATCCGGATGAGCGAGGCTGTAATGGGTAACGAGCGAGGCGATGTGCGCGAGTTCGGTCTGCTCGGTTCGCAGAAATTTGCGGCGTGCAGGGACATTGAAGAAGAGGTCGCGTACGGTGATGACCGTACCCTTCGGCAGAGCCGATTCGTCACAGCGAAAGATCTTGCCGCCCGCGATTTCGACCGTCGTGCCGGTCGTTTCGTCGGCGGCGCGAGTTTCGAGCAGCAGCCGAGATACCGCAGCGATGGAAGGGAGCGCTTCGCCACGGAAGCCTAACGTTGAGATGGCGAGCAGGTCGTCGGCGTCGCGCAGCTTGCTGGTGGCGTGGCGCTCGAACGCGAGAAGCGCATCGTCGCGGAGCATGCCGCAGCCATTATCAGCGATTCGGATGAGCCGTCGGCCGCCACTATCCACTTCGATGCGAATGTCTGTTGCACCCGCATCGAGGGAGTTTTCGAGGAGTTCCTTCAAAACGGAAGCGGGCCGCTCCACCACTTCTCCGGCTGCGATTTTATTCGCAACGTGATCGGAGAGAATGCGGATGCGGCCCATTCCCTACCAGTTTAGGGTGTCGGAGTTACTGTACAGTGATACCGCGCTCTGACAGCAGATTGCCCGTCGTACGGTAAAGGTTTGTCAGGTTGCGGCGATACTGAACCGTCTGGTTTACCAGCGTCGATTGCGCCTGGGTTAACTGCGTCTGCGAATCGAGCAGGAAGAACAGGGTGATCGTACCGAGATCGTACCTTTTTTGATCGGCCTCGACACGCTTCTGAGCGAGATCGAGAGCGATCTTCGCCAGTTCGATGCTCGCCTTGCTGTTCTCGACCTGTGTGATCGCGTTCAGCACTTCGAGCCGCGCATTCTCTTCCTGGCTGCGAGGCGGAGGAGTTCGAGCCGCTTGCTTACGACCGCGTCGGCGTAGTCGGCCGAGGCCCGGCGGTCACGGATCGGCAACTGCAAAGCAAGACCGAAACCATAGACCGGGTAGTTGAAGCCAAAGAGCTGGTCGATCGAATCCCGATGCCCCGGGAATCACACTGACGATGGTGTTTCGCGTTCCGTCTTCGCCGAAAACGTTGCTGCGCTGATAGAACGTACCGCCGCGGCCGGATGATCCGATACTGGGCTGTCAAGCGGAGATCAGGTTTCAGCGCATTATTGGCGGCACTGATCTGAAGATCGGCGATATCGATGTTCTGGCGTGCGGCCCGGAGATCCGGGCGTAGGCGCAAAGCCTGATCGACGACCGTCTCCTTCTCGAAGTTAGCTTGCACCGGAGGCGCGACCTCTTCGGTCAGGACGATCGGCAAGTCGCGGACGCGAGGGTCGAGATCGGATGCCATCTGACGGCGGAGCGCATCCTCAGCCTGCTGGAGGGCGAACCGGGCTTGGCTGACGAGGATTTCAGCATTCGCGTATTGGGCGCGAGGTTGGAAGATTTCCAACTCGGAAATCGCGCCCAGTTCCAACTCGCGTTGCGCGCGCTTCAGCGATTGATCGAACAAAGCAAGCGCCTGCTCCTGGACTCGCAGATTTTCGCGAGCGGAGACGACCTGCCAATAGGCATTTTCCGCGTTTGCGACCAGACGAAGAATCTGATCCTGAATCGTCATACTCACTCCCACGCAAACGGCTGCGGGCGATGGTGATCGGAAGCTTGGTGTAATAGGATCCGCGGTTCCGCAGCAGCGGCTGAGTGATGTTCGCATTGAACCCTGAGTTGTACGCCGGATTGAAGAATGAGAGCGCGCTGTTTGTCGATAGCTTGGTATTGTTGAAGTCGACGTTGTACATCGTACCTGTCGGCAATACCTGCTGGTAGCGGAATGTGAACGGCTGCGTTAATTGGTTCACGACGCTTGCGCCCGCGAGAGCGTCGCTTGCCGGTGTCTGCCGGCGCGTCGTTGTGAAGCCAGCCGTGACCAGTGGGTCGAAGATCGAATAGCCACGAAGGATCGCGTTTCGGGGCTGCTCCACCGAAAGGCGCTGAATCTGGATATCCGTGTTGTTTGCCAGAACGAGATCCAAATAATCTCGCAGGGAAATTCGAATTTCCCGTCCTTTACGTAATCGTTGAGCCGGACTGGCGATTTTAGCTCGATCTTCGGCGCAGGCGTGTTCCACACACGTTTGAAATAGGCCTGCGTGCCGAAGACCGGCGCGTCGGCCGTCGGCGTGTGTTTCGAGGTGACCAGGGTGTTCGCCGTTGTGTCCTGGGCGAGCGCGGCAACGGCCGCAAAGATAGTGAGAATAAATACGCGCATTGTCCTCTTACTCGTAGCGAATTGCCTCGATAGGATCGAGCTTGGCAGCCTGAACTGCGGGGTAGATTCCGAACAATAGACCAATACCGACCGAGACGCCGAAGGCCACAGCGATGGAAGCCGTCGTCACATCCGTCTGCCAGCCTGCGGCGGCGGCAATAACTTTTGAAAGCGTGTAGCCGAACAGAATTCCGATCAGTCCACCGATGATCGAGATCAGTACGGCTTCGGTGAGGAACTGACGGATGATGTCGGCCTGCCGTGCGCCAATTGCTCGGCGGATACCGATTTCACGGGTACGCTCCAGCACGGTGGCCAACATGATGTTCATGATGCCGATACCGCCGACGAGCAGCGAGATGCCCGCGATACAGATCATGACTACACTGAAGATGAACTGCGTCCGGCGCTTCTGTTCGAGGAGGCCGGCAGGGACAGTCACGTTGAAGTCGCCGGCGTCTTTGTGCGTCGCTGCGAGAATCGCGCTGACGACGTTCGCTGTTTCGATAGAGTCGACGTTTTGCTTGACTTTGATGTAGATGCCGTCGATCTCGTCCTTCAGGTAGCTGTTGTTGTCTTCGAAGCGACGCATCACCGTATTCAAAGGCGCGATCACAAGGTTGTTTCGGTTGACAACTTCGACGCCTTCGATGTCGGAGTCGCCCGAGCCTGCTGGTTGAGGACACCGATGACCTGCAGCCACGAATCGTTGATCTTTACAAACTTGCCGACGGCCGGGTCATAGCCGAGAAGGTTGACCTTGGCGGACTCACCGAGCACGCAGACCGGAGCGGAGCGGCGATCGTCGTCTTCGTTGAAGAACCGGCCTTCGACAACTTTAAGACTGTTGATGGCCAAGTAGTTCGGCGTCACGCCAATCAGTACCGGCTGCTCCTGCGCGGTCTTTGGCAGGACTTTCTGCGGTTTGAAGCGCTTGCGAGGTGTAGCTGCTTCGATACCGGTGACGTTTTCGGAAATGGCGCGGAAGTCGCGGAACGTCAAGCCCGGGGAGATCGCACGGCGAGCCTGTAACTCGTTTCGGTCGACTGCCTCTTTGGCTTCGATGATGATGTTGTTCACACCGAGGAGATCGATGTAGCTCATCATCTCCTTCTGGGCTCCCGCTGTGATGGACAACATCGCGACCACTGCGCCGACGCCAAAGATCATGCCGAGCATCGTCAGCAAGCTGCGAAGCTTGTGGACGAAGAGGCTGGAGAGCCCCATCTTGAGTTCGGAACCAAGACCGGAAAACTGACTCATGAACGACCTCCACCCGGCAAACCGGATGCCGGGCTTGCCGATCCCGGTTTATCTCTTCTTCTTATCCCCAGGCTTGGCGAACGGATCGCTCATTGCGATGACATCGCCGGGCTTAACACCGCTCGCGATTACCATCACGGATTCGCTGCGCTTCATCGGCCGGATTACGCGTTCTTCCCAGCCTTTCGGCCTCGAACGTAAACGATTTGCTTCCCGTCTTTCTCGAAGACAGCCTGGTTCGGGATGTTAATGGCGTTCGGAATCTTCTCGAGGATGATTTCAACGTCCGCGAGCAAGCCCGGCCGAAGGAGCACGTCGAGTTGAGACTCGGCTTCCATGGCGGCCGGAAGCTTGGCGTTAGCGAGGTCGCTTTGCGAGAATCGGCGCGACAGCCGCCACCCATCATGCCGCCGCCCATTCCGCCCGGGCCCCGCCACCCGCGCCGCCGGAAGCTTGCATCAGCTTCGCTGCGGCAGGGACAGCCTTCGCTGCTTCGCGCAACACCTTGGCCCGCTCTTCCGGTTCCAGATCCCGCATACTCTTCCCCGCGAGCGCCTTTTGCATCGCTTCGCGGAATTTCTTTCCGTCTTCTTCGGACAGCTGGCGCATCATGCCACCGCCCGGGTGCCGAATCCACCGCGTCGACCGCCGCCTTCAGCGCCCGCGCGCGCCTGGTCCGCCCGCGGCCCTGGCCAGCCATCCGGCGCCACCTGCCGCATCCGCCGGCCGCCCGTGCCGCGCCGGATCCGCCCATGCGGCGCCGGTCCGCCCATTGCGGCTCCCGGTCCGCCCATTGCTGCGGCGCCTGGACCAGCCGTCGGCGCGCCACCGCCGCCGGCTGCACCCGGTGTGCCAGCACCAGCCATCGGCGCCATTTGCGGAGGCGTTCCGCCGGCTGCGCCGGCACTATCTCCTCCGCCGCGATTCATCATCATGCCCGCGGGAGGTCCGCCCGCCATCATCGTGCTGGCACTGGTGACGGAGAGAGGTTTCTTCCGGTTGGCCTCGGCTGTTGCCAGAACTTTTCGGAGTTGCTCCGGTTTCGCGCCAAGTCCGGTCAAAAGCTCCTTCATATCGAGCGAGAAGACCACATCGAATTTCTTTGCGGGATCGCCGGAGAAAATGTTGGCCGAAGCGGTTCCGCTCATCGTTTTGATCTTGCCGTGGAAGGTCTTCTCCCCGAGCGCATCGAGACGGATGTTTACATCCTGGCCTTCTTTGAGGTTGGCTCGGTCGAGTTCGCCGATTTGGCGACAATCTCGAGTTCTGAAAGATCCAGCACGTCCGCGACAGGGATACCGGGCTGAACCTGATCGCCTTCACGAATATCCGGGATCTGCATGCCAGGCATAAACATGCCCTGCCGGTTCTGGCGGACGGCGACCAGCCCGCTCATGGGAGCCAGCAGTTTCACTTGCGAGAGGCGCTGCCGTTCGCGCGCCATCTCCGAGGCGTCCCTTGTTGCGGCGCTCGTTGAGCACCGCCATCTCGGCTTTCGCCTGTTCCTGGCGTGATTTGATGTCGCTCTCGAGTTGCTGTAGACGGCGCTTCGATTCTTCGAGGTTCAGCGCGTTCTTTCTCTGGTCGATCACAGGGAGAAGTTCATTGCGCCTCACTTCCAGTTCGGATCTCCGAACTGAGTACCGGGCCCGCAGGAGTTCCACCTGATCCTGGTTGTTTCGGATGGCGAGATCGGCCTGCGCTTTCTTGATCTGTTCCTCGATCTGGTCGAGTTCGAGTTGCTTTTCTTCGATTCGCGAGTTGACTTCCGAATCATCGAACTCAACGATCAAGTCCTTGTCTTTCGCTAAAGCTCCGAGCGGAGCCATCTGGGTTACCTGAACGGTGCCAAACAGGTTCGGAGCTACAAGCGTCGCCGAACGGACGGCGCGCAGTTCGCCGCGCGCAAAGGTGCGGACGACGACGTCACCCTTGCGAACCTTGGTCGTTGCAATTTGGGCCTGCCGCTGCGGCATGGATTGGAAGAGGCGCCAGCCCCAGTATCCAATCCGCGCCACAACGGCGAGGAGGATAAGTCGAATAGCAATCTTCTTAATCGGTTCATCTGCGCTTACCCTTAGAGTTTCTTGGCGCGCTTGGCGGCTTCGATTGGATTCTCGAGGGCCACCTGCTCGCCTTCGCGCAATCCCTTGAGCACGATCATGTCGGTATCGTTGCGCTTGCCGACTTCAATAGGCCGGATGCACGAAATTGTTCCCCGCGTTGCACGTAGACGGCGGGCTTTCCGTTGCTCATGAAGCTCGCGCGAACGGGAATCAGCAATGACTGCGGCTGGCTCTCGATGACGATCTCGGCCGTGGCGCTCATGCCGGGGCGGAGCCGATTGTCAAGCTGTTTAAGAGTCGCCCGCGCTGGAAACGTTTTCTCCGTCAGGCCCATACCGCGGAAGTTAACGGCCGCGATCGGGCTGATCCAGTCCAGTTCGGCCGGTAACTCACGGTCAGCGATCGCATCGATACGAACCCGGACTTTCTGTCCGAGCTTCAATTTCCCACGATCCACCTCTTCGAGTTTTAGGTCGATCCGCATGTTGGCAAGGTCGGGAATCTCAGCAATCGCGGCTCCGGTCCAGGCCCGGTCACCCTCCTTGAAAGCAGGGGGCGCGGTACCGAAAGAACCCTGGGCGCGGAAGTTCGGGAGGATGTTGACGATTCCATCCTGCGGCGCGCGCAGCACACATCTTCGTCAGGTAGCCTTTCGCACGTCCCACGTCGCGGACCGTTTTGTCTTTCCGCTGTTGTAAACGGTCGAGGTCAGCCTGCTGCGTGTCACCGTGCGCAGTAAGGACTGTATTCACCTGCTTGAGCTCGCCTTCAGAGATTCCGACATCCAGACGACTCTTGGCGCCTTCAATCTGCGATACGACCTCGGCCTTGCTCGCATCGAGCTTGGCGCGTTCCAGATTGTACTGAGCAGTCATTTTGTTCATCGCGTCCTGCTCGTCGATCATCTGATGAGAGGCTTTGGTCTGGATGATTTCGCTGTCCACCGTCCGGACTGTGGTGTTCTGCTCAAGCAAATTTTGCTCTTGCTGTGCCGTATCGAATTCGATCACGACCTCGCCCTTGCGGATCGGCTTGCCGGACTCGGCAATCCTGACGATACGAGGGTCGGGAATCTGCGGAGCGGAGATGATCATCGAATTGACGCTTTTGATCTCGCCACGCGTGCGGACGGCTATTACGAATTCGGACGTCCGCACGCGCGCTACAGGGACCTCCACTTTCGTTTCCTGTGTGGCGTAACGGTACCCGTAAACGCCGCCCACTCCTGCCAGCACGAGGAACACGGTCCAGGCGATGACGCGTTTACGGCGCGACGCCGCAGTCTGGCCCAGCCTGATTTTCGGCTTTATATCCTTGGACATTCGTAAACCCTTATCAACATTCCGCTTCCGTACGATCGCGGTTACAAAAAACAAACACACTCCGGTCCCTTGTGGCCGGCGGTCGCCCCGGAGACTACGTTGGCAAACTCAAGAGTGAGCGGAAGACTAGCCTCGCCGCTCTTTGGTAGATCCGGGCGGGCTGCCAGCCAGAGGCGGAGGATCTTGAGCGACCACTTCACCAGGTTTCAAACCGGAACTTACAACTACAGACAAATTGTTCGATAAACCTAACTCTACGTCCCGGCGCTCCCATGTGTCGCCAGTTCTGACGTATACATGAGGCGTGTCACCAGGACTGTCCTTGAACACGGCTGCAAGCGGCGCGATCGTCGCCTGTTCCTCGGAGTTCAGAACTACGTCGATGCTGACGGACAGGTCCGGGATGATGCGGCTATCCATCTCGTCAATTTTCAGGATCACGGGAATATCTTTAACGTAGCTGGCTCGCTGACCGCCGGCCCGGGTCATGGCTCCGATGGCGGCAAGATGCGCGGAGACCTGAAGATCCGGGTAGGCATCGAACCGTACGTTCGCCTTTTGTCCGATACGCAGATTGTCGACATCGACCTGATTGACAGTAGCGTTGATAACCATCGACGACGGATCGACGACCTGCATGAACATCATTCCCGGGTAAAGCTGATCGCCAGGCTGGATTTGCGCGAACTCCGTTCCACGAAACATCGTCTGCATTACGGCCAAGCCATTGATCGGCGCTTTGAGCAGCATGCGGTCTGCATTCGCTTCAGCGCGGCGGAGTTCCATATGCGCCTGCTGGACTTCGAGCTCAGAATTCCTGATCTGGCTCTGGTAGCCGATCTCAACGAACTTCACTTCGGCCAAAAGCTGCTTGTAACGGGCCTCCGCCTCTTCGGCTGCAAGTCGAGTCCGCTCAGCATCAATCGCGCCGAGGACAGGGATCGTCTTCACATCCAACTTGGCCTTTTCAAGAGCGGCTTTGGCGTTCTCGATGGTTTGCGATGCGCATTGCGCGAAACTTCGAGCTCCGCCTTCATCTTTCGAATGCTGGCCTCGAGTTGGCTGACCGAGAACGTGTAATCATCGAGGCGAGTCAACATATACTGCCGATCGAACTCGGCGACGACATCGCCCTTCTTCACCGGGATCCAGGCTTGCGGCATCCTGAAGAACGAGACTGAATTCGCCGCCACCCGCCAGCACGCCACCGCCGCCACCGCCGCCGGAATTGCCGCAAGCTTTGGAGCCAATGCCCGGACGTGGAACCCAAGCCGTGGAGGTAGAGGGACTCGCTGTCGATGAAGCTGGATGGGCTCGAAGAAGAAGAAGAAGTAAACGAAGAAGATGTTACTCGACGTTAGACCGGGCGTGCTTGACGAAGACGTCGTCGGGCGATGCTGTTAACACGAGAGGTCGCGGAACGAAACGCCGGCGAGCCGCCGCCCGTCTGCAGACCATTGGTGGAGGTTACAGAGGTGTAGCCGCCGCGGAACCCGTGGCTCCGTCCGGCCGGAAGAACCGGAACTACTGCTCGATGACGACATCCCCCGCCCGCCACCGCCCAGAATTGGACTGGAGCACCATGCTGCCGCCACCGCCGCCACCGCCGCCGTTTCGGAAGCTTCCGCCGCGCCCGCTTCCGCTGCGGTTTCCTCGCAACTGGGGACTGATCAGTGAAGAAAACTTCTCGGCGCCCGTCGTTCCGGTCAGGCGAATCGTTCGCTGCAAGAGGCCTTGTGTGACCGTTCCTGTCCGGATTACCGCGGCCGCTGGCTGCTTCCGGCGTCGTGCGAACGTTCGTGTAATAGTGATGCCACGTTCGATGCCCGATTGCGGCAACGATCAAAAGGATAATCCACCCTAAACGCTTGTTGCCAGAGGGCTTACGACGCGGGGGGACGAGCGTGGGAGCTGACGGAGGAGTCCCGGCAGACGGGACCAGGATCGGCGCGGACGCGCCACTACTCATCTGGGAGACATCGGCAAACCCCTCACGTCCACTTCGCTAGCACCATGACCTTGGAAACGTTAAGACGAACAAACTACACGGAAGGTTATCTCAGGCAGGGAAATGCGGGTAAGAATTCACGCTTCTTACCCGCTCGAAGTGGATAACAATTTAAGCCGACATGGCGCCGAGGAATTCCTGCATTGCTTCGGGTTTTGCTGAGTTTGTCCAGCAGCAACTCCATGGACTCGGTCGCAGAAAGCGGATTCAGAACTTTCCGCAGCACCCAAACGCGGTTGAGCTCTTCTGCGGCATGAGCAGTTCTTCTTTGCGGGTACCGCTCTTGTTGATATCGATCGCCGGAAACACTCGTTTGTCGACCAGTTTGCGGTCGAGGTGGATTTCCATGTTGCCGGTGCCTTTGAATTCTTCGAAGATCACGTCGTCCATGCGGCTCCCGGTATCGACAGAGCGGTTGCGACGATCGTCAGCGATCCGCCTTCTTCGATGTTGCGGGCTGCGCCGAAGAACCGCTTCGGACGTCTGGAGAGCATTGGAATCAACACCGCCGGACAGAACTTTGCCCGAGGGCGGCACAACGGTGTTGTAGGCTCGCGCGAGACGAGTGATCGAATCCAGAAGGATCACGACGTCTTTCTTGTGCTCTACCAGACGCTTGGCTTTTTCGATCACCATCTCGGCAACCTGCACGTGCCGGGTTGCGGGCTCATCGAAGGTGGAACTGATCACTTCGCCCTTCACCGAGCGCTGCATGTCGGTGACTTCTTCCGGACGTTCGTCGATCAGCAGAACAATCAGAGTGACTTCCGGGATGATTTGCGGTGATCGAGTTCGCGATGTTCTGCAGCAACATCGTCTTTCCCGTGCGCGGCGGCGCAACAATGAGGCCGCGCTGACCCTTGCCGATCGGGGTGAGGAGGTCCATGACCCGACCGGAGTTGTTTTCCCGGGTGGTTCGAGCTTCAACCGATTGGCCGGATAAAGCGGCGTCAGGTTGTCGAAGAAGATCTTGTTGCGCGATTCCTCTGGCGGCTCAAAGTTGATCGCATCGACTTTGATGAGCGCGAAATACCGCTCGCCTTCTTTGGGGGACGAATCTGGCCGGAGATGGTGTCGCCGGTGCGGAGGTCGAATCGGCGAATCTGCGATGGCGAAACATAGACGTCGTCCGGGCCGGGCAGATAGTTGTACTCCGGGGCCGGAGGAAGCCAAAGCCGTCCGGCAACAATCGAGAACGCCTTCGGAAAAGATCAGGCCGCTCTTTTCGCTGCGTTTGCAGGATCTTGAAGATGAGTTCCTGCTTGCGGAGACCCGCGCCGCCAGTGATACCGGGATCCTTCGCGACTTGATTCAGCCGCTGGATGCTCACGTCTTTGAGTTCAACGAGGTCGAGCGTCGACCCATTCCGGCCGGGTTGACGGCGGGCGTAGGCGAAGGCGAGCTTCCCTCGGCTCGCTCCTGACGTTCAGGCCGGTCCTGGTTTTGTTGCCGGTCCTGGTTTTGTTGCCGGTCCTGGCTTTGCTCCAGCCTGGAACGGGTCTCTCCTGCCTGAGGCGCGCGCTCGCCCTGCTGCCGTTCCTGGCGTTCCGGCCCTCCGCCTCCTGCGGCTGAGGAGCGATGGGCGCTCCCTGCTGAGGGGGATGGTTGCGACGTGGACGCGGCTGCCCGTCGCAGAGGTCGGACGAGCCTCCGACCGGGACCCTTCCCCCTGTGGGGCGGGGTACCTCAGCACGGGAAATTTCCTGCTTCGTGGGGCCTGGCAGGTCGAGACTCGACGGTCTGCGGTCCGTCTTCTCCCCGGGCTTATCGGCGGCCTTTTCCTCCGGGATCACTGCCGCAGCTCCTTTGTTTTAGAATGGCCTGCCAA
This sequence comes from Bryobacteraceae bacterium, assembly GCA_963825845.1. Lineage (GTDB taxonomy): Bacteria > Acidobacteriota > Terriglobia > Bryobacterales > Bryobacteraceae > DASQDN01. Next base: position 62,024 of record CAWGVL010000023.1, read on the forward strand.
ATTTCCCTCGTTCCCGGGCCTTTACGGCCAAGAAAGGAAACAGTTCGCTACCTGACAATACCTTTGAGATTGAGCTCAGGTTGCGGTGCTGTTCTTTCTGATTCAACTTATCTAATTTCGTGGTACCACCAGAAACGGAATCGACTGATGTTCAAGCCAATCTTTTAGTTCAGATCCTGCCCCATCCACCCACGCCGGGAGTCCAGTAATACTACTGCCGCTGTGGAGTGTCCGCTCCAGAAGGTAGGATTCAATGAGGCTCTTCCAGCGGGCCTTAACTTCCAACGGCACCCAGGCAAATCCATATCCCGGCAGGTTGACGAAGTGCATTTCCCCGTTGATGCGGTAGATAATCGACTGCGTACAACAGCCTTGGAACTGGTAAACACCAAGCCTTTTTTACCTGTCAGGAAATTCAGCAACTGGACTTCCGACGTGCTCCGGCCAAGGAAGGCGATCTCCGGCAGCGACTCCGCCGGAACTGGTCCGGACGAGCCGCACTTGTGATGTGCTCGGCATCGACCTCCGTGGCATGGGCTGACGGAAGTCATTTGCAGGATCTCCGACCGGGTGGATGCCCGGGGCGCGCCATCCAGCGGGCGCGCACGCGCGGATCGCTCCGAAATCCTCAGTGCGTCAACTTCTCTTCGGTTGAACGGGCCGGCAAATTCGATGGCCGGTGTTGCCGGCAACGGCAACGCTTCGATCTCCCGCTCAAGCGCAAACTTTAACACTCGTCCATCGTTTCGACGAAGTGAAGCCGCATCCTCTTCCGGATGTTCTCCGGAATATCCGGTAAATCCTTCTCGTTGTCCCGCGGCAGGACAGCCTCGAAAATCCCGTGGATGCGCAGCCAGGAGTTTCTCCTTAAGACCTCCGATGGGCAATACCCGGCTACGCAACGTGATTTCTCCGTCATCGCGAGATCGCAAACGCGGGTCGGTAAGCGCGCCTTGCAATCGCCGTGGCGATGGTAATGCCGGCCGATGGGCCATCTTTCGGTATGGCGCCCTCGGGAACGTGAACGTGAATATCGAGGTGACAATGAGAACCCCAAAGGTAACCCCAAACAGGTGGGCCCGCGATCGAGAGTTGGGCTCGTCGCCACGTACCCGACTCCTGGGGTCACGTCATCGAGCTCCTGTTCGTGCTCAGTCCGCACCTTCCATGGGTCGTGGCCTCGGTTGTCAGGATCTGGCCGCCGACTTCCTCCACGCCAAGCCTGCAACAGCCCCAACCTCATTCCTTTTATCGGCTTCGAGGTCACGAAACTTTTGGTTCTGAGCAATTCCTGA
>CAWGVL010000024.1:0-73768 GCA_963825845.1 Bryobacteraceae bacterium
GCGATCCAGCGCTCGCCGCCCCGTCTGCGTGCAACTCCTTCTTCCATGCGCAAGCCCGGGGGGCGACCATGCGAAGAGTTCTGGCGTGCGCACTTCTGTTGCTGGGCGTAATGACTGCGGGCGCTGGCGGTGGCCGCTGCGACGTGGTCACGGACTGGAATGCCACGGCCCGTTCACCGCCGTCCATCAGCTCGGCCCCTCGACCCGGATCCAGGTCGCGTGCGCTCGCCATGGTGCACCTTGCCCTGTTCGACGCGCTCGACGCGATCGACCGGCGCTACGCGTCCTACGCGACGCCTCTCGTGGCGCCCGCTGGCGCCTCGCGTGAAGCCGCCGCGGCGGCGGCAGCGCATCGAGGTATGGTCCGCCTGATCCCCTTGCAGAAGGCATCGCTCGATGCGGCGCTCGAGAAGTCGCTGAAGGGCGTGGCCGACGGACCGGCCCGCCAGGCCGGGCTCGAGCTCGGTCGCCTGTCGGCCCAGCAGCTGCTGATCGCGCGCGCCGAGGACGGCGCCGGCCGGACGATATCGTACGTTCCCGCCACGGCGCCGGGGGCCTGGAAGCCGACGCCGCCCGAGTTCTCGCTGCCGGCCTTGCCACACTGGCCGCAGGTCCGGCCGTTCCTGGTGTCGGGGGTGGCCAAGTTCGCGGTGCCGCCGCCGTATCCGGTCGACGGCGCCGCTTATGCGCGCGATGTCGAAGAGGTGCGCATCAAGGGCGGCGCCTACTCCGCCCGCCGCTGGTCCGAGCAGGCCGCGATCGCGATCTTCTGGACGGTCCCGACGGCGATCCCGTGGAATGCCGCCGCCCGATCCGCGCTCGCGTCGCGCAAGGCCGACCTGGTCGACGGCACGCGCGTGCTGGCGCTGATGAACGCGGCCGCCGCCAATTCGCAGATCGCGGTCTGGACGATCAAATACCGCTACAACGTGTTGCGGCCGGTGCAGATCCGCGATCCGCGCAGCCTGAACAATCCCGGCATCAGCGGCGATCCGACCTGGGAGTCGTTCATCGCGACCCCGGCGCATCCCGACTACGTGTCGGGCCATTCGGGCTACTCGGGCGCGGCGCAGGCGGTGCTGACCAGCCTGCTCGGCGACGAGGCGGCCGTCTCGGTGACCTATCCGGCGAACGGCATCACCCGGCAGTGGCGGCGCTTCTCCCAGATCGCGCGCGAGGTCGAGGACGCGCGGGCCTGGGGCGGCATCCACACGCGCAACGCCGACGAGCAGGCGACGGAACTGAGGAGCCCAGGTGCGCCTTCGTCGGCGTCGGCGGCCTGCCGGCGGCCAAGTGATCGGGAGGAGTGATCCAGTACGCGACCTGAAAGGGAGAAGGCCATGGAGTATTCGTCACAGGCGTTTTTCAGAGGCTTCGCCGTCGGCGCCTTCTGCGCCAGCCTGGTGGTTGCCGGGCCGGCCCGTGCCGATGTGATCACCGACTGGAACCAGACGGCGATCGGCCGCATGAAGGCGCCAACATCGGCGGCAATCCCTGGACGCCGCAACATGGCGATGATGCATGTCGCGATGTCCGACGCGGTGAATTCCGTCCAGAACAAGTACGCGCTCTACGCGCCGGCGGGGCGCGCGCGCCCGGCGCTTCGGCCGAAGCGGCGGCGGCCGCGGCCGCCGCGGCGTCCTGCTGCAGCAGGTGCCGGCCCAGAAGGCCATGATCGAGCAGGCGTTCGAAGTCGTCGATCAAGGACATTCCCGACGGCCCGGCGCAAGGAAGGAAGGCATCGCCATCGGCGAGAAATGCGCCGCCGCCATCATTGCCGACCGGCGTCGGACGGAACGAGCGCGCCGGATACCTATCGGCCGATCACCACGCCCGGCGTGTGGATACCGACCACGGCACCGTTGTTCGCCGAGTATGCCCGGGCCAAGCCCTGGGCGATGAAGAGCGCCGATCAGGTGCGCCCGGCGCCCGCGCCGGACTCAAGAGCGAGCTCTATGCCCGCGACTATAACGAGACAAAGGACATGGGCGGAGCCAAGAGCAACAAGCGCACGGCCGAGCAGACCGCGGCGGTCAAGTTCTGGACCCAGGACAATCTCGGCGCCGGTCTGGCAGGACGCCGCGCGCCAGTTGTCGGACGCGAAGAAGTTGTCGCTGGCCGACAATGCCGGCTGTTCGCGCTGCTCAACATGGGCGATCGCCAACACCTTCATCGCCGACTGGGACGCCAAGTTCACCTACAACTGCTGGCGGCCGATGACGGCGATCCGCAACGGTGACCAGGACGGCAACGATGCCACCGAACGCGATGCCGGCTGGACCCCGCTCAACGCCACGCCATGCATCCCGAATATCCCTCGCAAGCGGCCATCATCGCCGGCGTGTGCATGGGCGTCTTCGAAGCGGTGTTCGGCGCCAACCGCGACGCCGGTCGTGGCAACCGACCTGGTCGATCCAAGCTGCAACGCAGCTTCGCCAACGTGAAGCTGCTGTCGGACGAGGTGCAGGACGTGCGGGTGTGGGGCGGCATCCATTTCCGCAACTCGCTGGAAGTCGGCTACGACATCGGCCTGAAGATCGCGGACTTCCTGGTCAAGAACTCGCTCAAGCCGACGGGCTAGAGTCCGATGCGCGCCGGTATCGCCTTGCATCGCTGCTCTGGGCGTCGCGCTCGCCATCGGCGCGAGCGCGCAGGGCCGCGATGAAGCCGTCCCGGCATCGAGGCGCGCACCTCGCAACGGCGTCCGGCAATCGCGGCGGAGCTGTCGGCGGTCTGCCCATTGGCCGATCCGGGCGACCAGACCGCGTTCGACGCGTGCCGCCAGGCTTGTTCGCGGCTCGCTGCTGCGGCGGACGCCTCGGCACCATCCTGCTGTGGGGCCGACCCCAACCCGGCCGGGCGACAGTCTGAAGGACACCAGCCTGACCCAGTTCGCGCCCGAGGTCTGGACCGGGCTTTATGCGCCGCTGTTCATGTTCGACGGCACCTCGCGCCTCGACTACGACGAGGGCGAGCGGCTTTACCGGGCGAGCTCGGGCGCGCTGTTCCGCAACGCCCTCGACCCTGGCCAGTATCCCTATCCCTTCTGGCACAACGCGAAGAAATGGAACGACTACCAGAAGGCGAACACGTGATCTTGCTGGGTGACGCCGCAGTCCGACAGCATCGTGGCCGGCCAGTTCACCAACGACGGCCGCGACCGCCCAGGCCGGCGGCCCGCACGCCGGTGCGTCCGCCGTTCGACGGACAGTGGATGTGGACCGACGCAAAGGGAATGCTGCAGCCGGCAGCCGGCGCTGTTCCACGGGCCTGTTCTCCGAGAACAATCCCTATCTCGCGGCCCCTCGGAGACGAGCTATCGCGATCCTCGCCGAGGCGATGCGGCGCGGCCATTGCAACGACTGCCACGTGCCGGACAATCCCAGCCATTCCAAGCGGCTGGTGCTGCTGCAGACGCCGGCCCACGCGGCGGCGGAGATCAAGCGGCTGATGAGGCGGTGCGCGACAAAGACATGCCGGTCGACGAGACCGAGATCTATCGCGAGATCGATGGCGATACCAAGCAGGCCCTGCTGCTGCTCGGTCGCGAATTCGAGGAGACCGTCGACGCCGCCCGCAAATGGGAGCGGCAGCACAAGGTGCGCTGAGCCTCAGCGCAGGATGCGCGCGGCCGCTTGGTGCACCGCCGCATCGCCGGCGGCCAGCACCGAGCCGTCGGAGTGCATGTCGAGCGCGCTTGCCGTGCCAGTCGGTGATCAGGCCGCCGGCGCCCGCGATCACCGGCGCCAGGGCGGCGAAGTCGTAGAGCTTGAGATCGTTCTCGACCACCAGGTCGACGTGGCCCGAGGCCAGCAGGCCGTAGGCGTAGCAGTCGCCGCCCCAGCGGAAGAGCTTCACCTGCGGTCAGCGCCGCGTGCTTCTTCGCGACGTCGCCGGGAAACATGATCGGCGCCGTCGAGTACATGTAGGCGCGATCCAGCGTCGGGCAGGCGCGCACCTGGATCGGCTGGCCGTTGAAGGTCGATTGCCGGCCCGCGACGCCCAGCCAGCGCTCCTCGAGGATCGGCTGGTCGATCACGCCCATCACCGGCACGCCGCGTGGAGCAGCGCGATCAGCGTGCCGAAGATCGGCAGGCCGGTGATGAAGGCGTGCGTGCCGTCGATCGGGTCGAGCACCCAGACATACTCGGCATCGGTGCGCTCCACGCCATGCTCCTCGCCGAACACGCCGTGCCCGGGCACGTGCTCGGTCAGCATCGCGCGCATCGCCGTCTCGGCCTCGCGGTCGGCGATCGTACGGGGCTCGGCGTCGCTCTTGTCGTCGATCGTGACGCCGGGTGCGGAAATAGCGCGCCGCAATCGGCCGCGCCGCATCGGCGAGGCTGTGGGCCAGGGCGACGAAGTCGGCGGGGACGGTCATGAATCACCGTCGTCCCGACCTCCGGTGTCGAAGCGCCGAGGGGAGCCTCGTCTTTGGGCCATCAGCAGGTCCCTGGATGGGGCAGGCCGGCTCACTCGGGATGACGACTCGAGCGACGCAATGCCTACGGCAGCGGCGGCGGGTTGTCGTTCATCGTGCGCAGATAGGCGATGACGTCGGCGCGATCCTGCTCCTTGGGCAGGCCGGCGAACGCCATCTTGGTGCCGCGCACGAAAGCCTGCGGCTTGAAGATCATGTGGTTGATGTCTTCGTAGGTCCACTCGCCGCCCTTGGCCTGCAGGGCCGAGGAGTAGCTGAAGCCCTCGTGGCTCGCCTTCTTGCGGCCGACGATGTCCCACTGGTTGGGGCCGACCTTGTTGACGCCGCCCTTGTCGATGGTGTGGCAGGTGAAGCACTGCTGGGCGAAGAGCGCCTTGCCCTTGTCGACGTTGGCGTCCTTGAGCTTGGGCCCGATCGGCGCCAGCTCGGCGCGGCCGCGGCGGCGGCGGCCTCGGGCGCGGCGTCGGGGACGGCGATCGCAGGCTTCCCAGCGGATGCGGCTCGACCAGCGCGTTGCGCACCTTGCCGACCACCATCGCGAACAGCGCGGAGGCCAGGAAGCAGCCCGCCATCGTGTTGAAACTAGCCATCGTCGAATTCTCGCCCCGGCGCCTTTTTTCGGCCGTTGCTGTAGCACGCCCGCGGCCGGCCAGTAGTATTCCATCGGCCGCGTCATTCGCGCGCGGAACGTCGCAAGTCCCGGATTCTGCGAGGTTTTTCGGGTTTTTCCGGGCTATTTAGTGCGTATGAACGCGCATGCGAGCAAGACGCGGCAGAGGGTTGAGATGGCCAGGAGCGGGCGGCGGCGTGGGCGGAAGCCTCCAATACCATCGCCTTCCAGGGCGAGCCGGAGGCCGAATCCGACATGGCCTGCCATGCCGCCTTCCCCTACATGACGACCCTGCCGTGCCCGACCTTCGAAGCCGCGATGGCCGCGGTCAGGCCGGCAAGGCCGAACTCGCCATCATCCCGGTCGAGAACTCGGTCGGCGGCCGCGTCGCGGACCTGCACAGCCTGCTGCCGCATACCCGGCTCAAGATCGTGGCTGAGCACTTCCAGCGGGTCGAGCATTGCCTGGTCGCGCTGCCCGGCGCCGGCGTTGAAGGACATCAAGATCGCCAAGAGCCATGTCCAGGCGCTGTCGCAGTGCCGCAACTTCCTGAAGAAGCACGGCATCACGCCGCTGGTCCATGCCGACAGCAATACGACTGGCGCCCAGGCGGCGGCAACAGGCGCTGCGTCGGCCGCGACGCGGAGGCGGCCGTCGCCTATCGGCGTGCGCTCGAACTGGCCTACGACGACGCGGAGCGGCGGCTGCTGGAACGGCGGCTTGCCGAGCTGGACTCAGTCGGGCAGCAGCGGGACCGAGATGCCCGGGTCTCGGCCCACCAGCACGCCGCGCGTGATCGCGTCCGAGCCGAAGCGGTCGCGCACGCGGTCGATGGTGGCGTCGAGCGCGCCGGCGGCGCGCGCTCGAACGGCAGCGCGAGCTGCACGGCGCCGTCGTCCTGGAGGTTGGTCAGGGACACGCCGACGAGCGTGATGCCCTGTCTCTCGATCATCGGCATCGCGAGCGCGAGCAGCTCCCTCGCCGTGGCCAGGATCGTCTGGGTCTGGCCGGTGGCCTCGGCAGGGTGTACGAGCGAGTGGCGCGCGAGAAGTCGTCGAAGCGCAGTCGCAGCACCACCGTGCGGCAGACTCGGCGAGCCGCCCGCATGCGGCGGGCGAGGCGGTCGACGAGCGCGACCAGGGTGGCGTCGAGCGTGCCCGGCGGCTTCGCCCGGCGTCCGAGCGCGCGCTGCGCGCCCATCGAGCGCCGCCGCCGCCCGGTCTGGACCCGCCGGGGGTCGCGGTTGTGGGCGAGCGCGTGGAGCTGGCGGCCGGTGCCCCGCCCGACGATCTCGATCAGCGCCGTCTCGGCGAGCTGCGCGACCTCGCCCACCGTGCTGATCCCCACGGCATGCAGCTTGCGCGGCCGTGACCGTCCCGACGCCCCAGAGGCGTTCGACCGGCAGCGGGTGGAGGAATGCCAGCTCCTCCCCGGGCGGCACCAGCAGCAGGCCGTCCGGCTTGGCCACCCGCTGGCGACCTTGGCGAGGAACTTGGTCCTCGCGACCCCGACCGTGATCGGCAGTCCGACCCGCTCACGCACCTGCGTCGCAGGCGCGCGGCGATCTCCAGCGGCGTGCCCGAGAGTGCCCCATACCGCGAGCGTCGAGGAAGGCCTCGTCGATCGACAGCCCCTCCACCAGCGGGGAGGTCTCGCCGAAGATCTCGAACACCGCCTTGCTCGCCTCGGAGTAGGCGGACATGCGCGGCGCGACGACGACCGCCGAGGGGCACAGCCGGCGGGCCTGCGAGCAGCCCATCGCGGTGTGGACGCCGCACGCCTTGGCCTCGTAGGTGGCCGCGAGGACCACGCCCGCCCCGACGATGACCGGGCGCCCGTGCAGGCGCGGATCGTCGCGCCGCTCCACCGACGCATAGAAGGAGTCGAGGTCCGCATGCAGGATGGTCGCCTCCTCGGACACGAACACATGTTCGCATCGAGAATCAGACGCTCTGCAAGACCTCGAAGACGCGGTCCACGTCGTCCTCGGTGTTGTAGACGTGCCACGACGCGCGCAGCGCGCCCGCCGCGCGCGGCCGCCATGATCCCCGGTCGCCGCGAGCCGCTCGCGCGGCGCCCGGCGACGTCCGCCGAGACGATCGCCGAGTCGCCGGGTGGCATCCCGAGGCCGGCGCGGAAGCGGTTGGCCAGCCGACGTCGTGCGCGTGGATGGCCTCGACGCCGATCGCGTTGATCAGCTCGAGCGCCGGCTGCGGTGCCGACCCAGCAGAACCACGCCGGCGAGGTGTCGAGCCGGCGCGCGCGTCTCGGCCAGCCGCAGCGGCGGCGCCGAAGTAGGAGGCGTGGACGTCCTCGCCCGCGAACCAGCCCGCCGTGCGGGCACGATCGTCGTCGAGGCGTTCGGGCGCACGGCCATGAACGCGGTGCCGCGCGGCGACATCAGCCACTTGTAGGCGGCGCAGGCGACGACGTCGAAGCGCGCGCGTCGAGCGGGAGCCAGCCGATCGCCTGCGTCGCGTCGACGACGGTCAGCGCGCCGTGGGCCGCGCCGCCGCGGCGATCGCGTCGAGCGCGGCGACCTCGCCGGTAGCGCGATCTGCACGGCGCTGAACGCGACGACGTCGGTGCTGCGCGTCGATCGCCTCGGCCAGATCGTCCACGGGAACCAGCCGCACTCGCAGCGCCCGAGCTGCTCCTGGGCGAGGAACGGGAACAACGCGAGGTGAACTCGACGTCCGGAAGCACGACCCGTGCGCCGGGCGACAGCGAGGCAGCGACAGGCCGACCATCCGGACACGGTCGGCGCCAACGGCACCTCCTCGGCCGGGACCCGACGATGCGCGCAAACGATCGCGCGCGCGGCGTCCGTCGCATCGCCCCAGTGCTCCCAGCTCGTGCGGCCGGCAGCAATACGCAACTGAGCCGAGCAACAACAGAACCCGCATCGTCAACGAACGTCGGAGATTTCATATCTCTTGACGTCAGGGTAAAGTTCCATCATTCGAGCTTTTTCGCGACGAACGGTTTCGCGCGTCACATTACGACGCCGGAAGAACTTGTCCATCTTCGGAGCGTAGAGAATCGCGTGCGCATTGACATCGCCCCGCACAACGGTGTCCCGCCAACGGTCCAGTAGTCCGTTGATGTCCGATGGGGGAACGGCTGGCGCTTCCTCGCTTTCGCGGGACGATTCATCAACCGGCGCAGCCTGTTGGGTCTCCGGCTCCAGCTCACGTGCCTCGGCAGGCGTGGTCGACCGAGTATCCCCAAAGACAGCGCGAGGCTGCGACCTGTTACGGAATTGAGGAGCTGGCGTATCCGCCCATCGTCCTGTAAATTGCGCCATGGTGGCGACAATCATCACAATCGCCAAAACGATCAGCGATCCAAATAGCTTGAGCCGATTCCTTTGGGGGTCATGAGGCATAGCAATGTAATCCTTACCGGAATCAGGCGCACGTCTTATGCGCCACTAGCGGCATACTGCAAATACATGACCTTTTCATTGTTCGAAGCGGGTCAAACAATATTCAGGCGCTGACTGGGAGTTCAACTTCCACTATAAGCCCTGGTTCGACGTTACGCGCAGTGACATTGCCGTGATGTAACTCGATCGCCCGCCGGGAAATCGCCAGTCCCAATCCGACTCCGCCGCTCGCGCGATCGCGATCGGGCTCCACCCGGTAGAACGCATCGAAGATGCGATGCAAAGACTCCGGTGGAACACCCGGACCGTAGTCTCTTACTTCGATGACAACTCGCCCTTCTCTTCGGGACATACGAACCTCTACGTCCTTTCCGGATGGCGAGTAGCGAATCGCGTTGCGCACGATGTTCTCGACAGCGCGGCGCAGCAGTTCGGGGTCACCCGCAATCGAGATCGGTTGAACCTCCAAGGAAATCCCGACTCCGCGAGCTTCCGCTTCCAACCGGCCGTCTTCGACAACCTCGGCCACCAACTCATCGAGCGCGACCCGCTCCGATCGTAGCCGCGACGCGTCTCCTTCGACGCGTGTCACTTGCAGCAATTCACCGACGAGCGCATTCAAACGATCCGCTTCCTTTTGAATTCGATTCAAATGGGAATCGACATCTTCGCCCATTCGCGCAAGCTCCACCGCCACGCTCAATCGCGCAAGCGGCGATCGCAGCTCATGCGAAATGTCGAGCAACAGACGACGTTCGGCTGACATCAACGTTTGCGTGCGATCCGCCATGTCGTTGAACGCTCGCGCGAGCTTGCCGATTTCGTCGCCCCGGTTCACACGCGCACGCGCGGCGAGATCGCCCTGGCCGAATCGATTCACTGCCTGCTGCAGATCGCGAACGGGGTTGGTGAGATATCGCGCAAACGCATAACAGAGCAGCGCCAGTACGGACAAGGTAACGAGGTGAACCTCAGGTTGCAGAAACCACGTGACGAAGTTCCCGCCCTTGAGCATCAGGAAATAGAAGTACTGACCATCCGCGCTTCGCCGTCCGAAGACGGTGCGGTCGCGCCGCATCAAGGGGATTCGTGACCGTTCGCGCGCGGCGTCGACTAGATCCGACCGGTCTTCGCCGGTGACAAGATCGCGGCCACGAGCATCTGTCAGAACTCCTTCGGTTTCAGTTACTCGCGCAAAGCGATCCAAGGTTTCCCGCAACGCCGGAACACCGCCGACTTCGTATGCGTGCCGCGACTCCGCGAATTGCAGACGTATCAATGCGCCCACGGGTCCGGGCGCCGCTCACCCGGATCGAAGCTGATCGCTGCGGTGATGATCAGCGCCGTGAATGTAAGCACAACGGTTCCGAGGAACCAGAGCAGCGTCTTGGCGAAGACGGTGTTCAATCGGCCGCTTCCTCAGATGTCCGGCAGAACTGATACCCCACACCACGAATGGTCTTGATCAGAACCTTGTCGCCACATTCGAGCTTCTTGCGGATGTGGCTGATATGCATGTCCATCGAGCGATCGTAGGGCGTGGCTTTCCGGTTGTATAGAGCCTCCATCAGCGCATCGCGCGATAAAACGCGTCCTGCCGATCGCATCAACTGCTCCAGAATGTCGAACTCGACGGTGGTGAGTTCAACTCGCTTGCCATCACAGAAAACTTCGCGCGAACCCGGATCGATGACGACTCCATTTACTTCAACGCGCGCCGCCGGTTCAGTGCTCTGGACTCGTCGTTGAATGGCACGTATGCGTGCGGCAAGCTCACGGGGATTGAATGGTTTCGGTACGTAGTCGTCGGCGCCGATCTCCAGCCCGACAATTCGATCCACATCTTCGCCGCGCGCGGTAAGCATGATTACGGGCACGCGGCTTTGCTGGCGCAAACGACGCAGAATCTCGAAGCCATCCATGCCCGGCAGCATGACGTCGAGCACGATCAGATCGTAACCGCCCTGCAGCGCTTGCTCGAGCCCTGCCTTTCCCTCATAAACGAATTCGGGCGTGAATCCTTCGCGCTGCAGAAACGTTCGCAACAGGCTCGCAAGCTCGACGTCGTCGTCGATGACGAGAATCCGCACGGCTCCAACGTATCATGCCGACTTCGCAATACGCGTTGAACTCCGGTGATCTTTACATATATTTACGGCGTGATCACACCCCCTTTACAAACGAGGGTCATTATCGAGTGCAAGGAGGTTGTAACGAAAGAAATGAAACTCAGAACCAAAGTGCTCGCAGGTGTTGCGATATTCGGCCTCGCCATAACTCCGCTCGTAGCGCAGCGCCAGGGTTGGATGGGCGGATTCGGAGCCGGATCCTTCCGGCATGACCCGGATCGATTCCTGGAGTTCGTCAGCGCCTTACTCGATCTTACCGATACGCAGAAGCAGTTCGCAAAAACATTGATGACGGGCGCAAGGGCCGAGGCTGAACCGGTGGTGGCGCAACTGAAGGAGTCGCGCGCGTCGATGGAAGACGCCATCAAAACGAACAAGAGCGATGCGGAAATCGGCGACATCGCGACAAAGTCCGGGGTTCTTGTAGGGCAACTCGCAGCCATTCACTCGAAAGCGATGGCGAAGTTCTACGCGCAGCTAACGCCCGAGCAGCAGACCAAGGTGGATCGCTTCCACGACCGACATGCAGTCGAGGTTCATGGGGCGGCTATAGGAGGGTTGCAGTCCGGCTTGATAGAAAGCACGGTATGCCGCTCGGTCCGAAACTCGGGCTCAGTGCAGGCGTTCATGAACGCGTAAAAAGCGGGGACTCGTTCAGCTTCGTACGGGTCCGGCTTATTCGGCGCAATCAGGTGCGCGACCTTCAAGGAAGAGAAGACGTCGCGCACGGCGGCAGCGTCTTTTGCAGACTCCATCCGCTTTCGGAATGGGTAGTTGTGCCAGGTATTCGAATACACGGGAGCGCGAACGCCCGCGACGTCGGAACTTTCGGAGAATACTACGACCCCGCCGATCTTGTTCACATAGTCCACGGCTTCGCGGACCGGGGCGGTTGCGCGAATGTACTCCACTCGGCCACGCTCGGCGAAAAAGGGGCGGAGAAAGAAATCGCGGTGGTACCAGTTCGCCGTGGGAAGAACACGACCGTTCATCAACGTGATCGCGATGAGAGCCGCGGTAGTGACATGCAGTAGCGAGCGGTCGACACTCTGCATGTAGCCGAGGGCGGCCGCCGCTCCGATCGTCAGGTACGGCAGCGCCGGGTATAGGTAGCGCGCATTCGGCTGAATCGCGATGATTACCATCGCGCCCACAACTCCGGTCAGAGCAGCAACGCGGGCCGCTGGATCGCGTCCTAAGAACACGACGACAATGCAGAGCGGTAGCAAGAGGATGTACTGGAATCCGAACGAGCCGTCCTGGCCCTCGTAGTAGCGATCTGTCTCGAAGGTGACCTGCATGGGCGCGCGCCACGTCAGCTTTTCTTCATAGCGATGGTCCCGCAGATCTTCGTCGATGTATGGCGATTTGAAGTAATCGTTCCCGAACGGATACACCGGATTTCCCGACAACATGTACGCCTTCACATACGGGAAGCACGCGAGAAGCAGAAATAGAAAAAACGCAGCCGCGATCGAGCGCAGCGGCATTCGGCGCGCGGCAATCAGCAGCGCGGGTAGGACGACGATTGCAATTGCGATCGCTCCGAGTTTCCACGCCGCCGCCGATCCCATCAGGAACGCGCAAAGCAGAAGCCCTTTCACGGATGGCATTCGATAAAACGCCAGCAGTGCGATGCCAGCGCTCAACGACACCGCCGCGATGAAGTTTTCAACCAGCATCGACCCGGTAACAAGCTGGACCAGCGGCGTGGATAGAAACAATGCGGCGAGCAAAAGCGCGAGCGCCTCCGACACCCACTCGCGAGCCGCGCGATAGACCAGGTACGCAATGCTCCCGAGCATCACGAGATTCAACAAGCGAGCCGCGTACTCGCCGCCCAGCATGTAGGCCAGCGCATAGCAGTAGTCCGCTCCCATCGGCATCAACGCCCAGATGAATTGGCGAAAATCGAACGTAAACGCGTGATGATTCGCGATATCTGCCGCAATCGCGAGATGCATCGCCAAGCCATCCGAGCTGACCTCTGGCTTCATGGCGGCAAATAGATGAGCGATCAGCAGAAATGCCAAGGCGCTGAAAGCCGCATACGTACTCACATCGAAAGCCACACGTCTCCGCAGATTCGCGGTCAACGTACCCAGCACGTCCATCGTGTCCTGCCATGCAAAAGCGATCACACCGACGAGCAGCGTGACGTACACAGCCGCATAATGAACCGGCGCTTGGGCGAGCAGCGCAATCGCGAGCGCCCACACCGCCAGACCGGCCACGAAGGATACGGCCCAATTCCGATCGTCAAACAACCTCCGCCCGAGCACCGTACACGAAAGCACGATCAAAGCAAGAGATGCCACCGCAACGATACCGACCGCAACCACGCTGCACACGACGGCAGCGATGGTCAACACGAGAGGAAAATACTTCCGTGCGAACGCATAGAATGCAGATGCCGCGACGATAAATGCGATCGTGTAGAGGCGGAATCGACGCGTGCCCGAAGGTGTCCACGTGTACTGTTGCAGAACGTTCGTCGTTGCGAATCCGTAGACCAAAGCGCCTGCCCCGAGCAGCACGGCAGCCCACAGCACCATTCGCCCGGGCTTCAACACCGTCTCCGGTCCGGCGCCGCGATTCGGGAACACCCAGTGGCGCTGGACGGCGAAGTTCACGAAGAACAATAGCGACTCGACTGCGATCTTGGCTGCCATCACCGGCACGTCGGTGGAAGCGACGAGCGCTCGAATTCCGAAGTAGGCCGCTGTCCCGCTCACAGCGACGAGCGAAAGAAACTTGGGCAACGCGATCCGGTGCGCGTCCCTGGCGCAAAAGACAGCGCTGCGAACGGCAAAGTAATTGAACAGCACGGCGAACGTCCGCCCCGCGATCTGGGACGCAAACAAACCGAGGCCGCCGCGAAACGCGAAGTAGAAAGCGACGTTATCGATCAGCGCGGTGAACAGCGACGTCGAGCAGAATCGCAGAAGCACAAAGTAGATCCGCATCGAGTCGAACAGCGGATTGAAGTGCGACGAAGGGTTGCCCGCTTCGTAAACGGTCCGGATCGGCTCCTCCACCACACCGACCGACTGCTCGCGTGCGGCCATCAGCATGTCGAGTTCGAATTCATATCGCGTGGTGGGCAGGTGCAACAGCCCGGCCGCGAACTCCCGCGGAATGGCGCGCAATCCGGTCTGCGTATCCGAGAGTTGCTCGCCGACCAGCAGACGCATGGCCCAGCGCGTGGCCGTATTGCCGATCTGGCTCCGCAGCGGCACATCACGATCAAACGCGCGTGATCCCAACACGAGCGTTCCGCGATTCTGTCGGAACCTGTCCCGCACACGAGCGATGTCATCAGGCAAGTGCTGACCGTCCGCATCCGCGGTGATGACTCCGTCGATGTGCGGGAACTCGGCAAGCGCGTGCGCGATCCCTGTCTTCAGCGCCGATCCCTTGCCTCGATTGGATTCATGGCGCAGGACGTGAACTCCGGGTTGACGCGCGACTTCATCGAAAACACGTGTGTAATCGGGACCGCTGCCGTCGTTTACGACAACGATATGAGCAAATTCGCGACAGAGGCCGGATACGACTTCCAGCAGGGCAGGGGAGGGCCTATACGCAGGGATAATGACCGCAACATCTGATGCAGCGGAGATGGCCGGTCTGGCGGAATGCATTTACATGCCGGCGGCAGTAGACTGACCGAGTTCCAGCTTCCGCTCACGCCGCCACCGCAGACGGCCCTGCAGATCCTGCCACAAGCTTGCAAAACCCGCCCAGTAGTATCCGGAGACGAAGATCGCAAGAAATGGCAGCGCTAGAAAATTCAGGGTCTCGACAGCGTAGGCCATCATGACCAGGAAGTAGGTGCCGAATGCGAGTTCGGCATAGGGCAGCCATCCAGCCCGGCTGCGATACTTCGCCGCCATCTGAAGCTTCACTCGTTGAACACCTTCGATCGCAAACTTCGGAGTACGCGCAAACGCCGTCTGCACACCGAACAGCGCCTCCAACACCGCACGAGTGTTGCTGACCGTCAGCGCAACGCCCGCAGCCATCAGAACAGGAACGAAGAAAATGCCGCGCTTCCAGGTCTTCGGGTAGAGTTCGCGATGCGCAAGCATGTAGAACGCCGTGATTGACCAGAAGGACGCGATGATCAGCGGCATGTCAATGAACACCATCTGCACCCAGCCGATATAGAAGCGGACAATCATCACAGGCAGCATCAGCGCGCTGACCAGGATCATCATCGGATAAGTAATGTTCGGCGTCAGATGGAAGATCGCCTCCATCTTCACACGCCGGGGCAAGTCGGCCTTCAGGATGGCCGGCAGCAGCTTGATCGCAACCTGAGTCAGGCCCTTCGACCATCGCGACTGCTGCACCTGGAAGCCGTTCATCTCCACCGGCAATTCCGACGGGCACTCGACTCCAGGAATATAGACGAACTTCCACCCCTTCATCTGCGCGCGATAGCTGAGGTCGGAGTCTTCGGTCAGCGTGTCGTGCTGCCAACCGCCCGAGTTCTCGATCATCTCGCGACGCAGGATGCCGGCGGTTCCGTTGAAGTTGAAAAACAGCCCGCCGCCGAAACGCGCGCCATGTTCGAGGACAAAGTGTCCGTCGAGCAGCATCGCCTCGATTTCAGTCAGCAGGTTGTAGTTTCGGTTGAGGTACGTCCACCGCGTCTGCACCACACCGACCTTCGGGTCCGTAAAGTAGTGCATCGTCCGCTCGAGGAAATCTTCCGGAGGAATAAAATCCGCGTCAAAGACCGCGATGAACTCACCTGTCGCCGATTGCAAACCGTCCTGAAGCGCGCCTGCCTTGTATCCATGCCGGTTGGAGCGATGCCGGTACTCGACCGGATGACCCATCGCCTGGTATCGTGCGCACAGCGCCTCGGCGAATGGATGCGTCTCGTCGGTGGAATCGTCCAGGACCTGGACCTGGAACAACTCGCGCGGATAGCGGATCTTCAGCGTCTCTTCCACAAGGCGCTCCACGACGAACTTCTCGTTGTAGAGCGGGAGCTGGATCGTGACTTTGGGCAACTGCTCGAAGCGCGCGGGCGGGCCGCCGGGAAGCTTTTTACGATGTTCAGATAGCCCCGGATCATCTCGTACCGGTGGAGCCCGTAAAACGACAGGACGATCAACACCGAAAAGTACGGAATCAGGAGCGCCCAGTCAAACCATCCGAGCTTGTGGATTCCGGCGAAAGTCGGATCGAAGAAGGTGTCGATCGCTTTATTGAGAGTTGGCGAGTACAGGATAGCGGAGTAGTTCCCCATGCTAGGCTCTAGTCACGGTCTCGGCGACATATGTACTTGGTCATCGCCGCGGGTTTGATTGAGGCTGCGCTCGTCTGTTTAGTGAACATGGCGGGCAGTGTCGTCGAATCGATCCTGCTGCTTCTTCTGGTACAACCGGCATATCTCTTTGCAGTTCACCGTGTATTTACACGCGGCGGCTACAAACCGTGGTTCATTATAGCAGCCGCCGTAGTGTTCCGGATTACGGTCGTTACCTTATCTTCTCCCTTCACGGACGACCTGACCAGGTATCGCTGGGAGGCGCGCATTCACCAGGCCGGACTGAACCCCTATGATTCGCGTCCCTTCGACCCGCAACTCCAACGTTTCCGCGATTCTACGTACGACCGAATCCCCGCGCCGGAATTCAGGGCGGCGTACGGACCGGCCTGGGAATTGCTCGCGTCCTGGAACCTTCGTCTGACCGGCGCCTGGGCGACAACACCGCAATCGCAACTGATGTGGATGAAGTTGCCGGCAATTGTGTTCGATCTGGGAACGATCGGGGCGCTGCTTCTGCTCCTGAAGCTCCGGCATGTTCCCGCCGATCGCGTTCTGGTTTACGCCTGGTCTCCCTTGCCTGTGTGGGAGTTCTGGGCTAATGGCCACAATGACGCCGTCGTCTTATTCTTCATGATTGCAGCGCTGGCGGCACTCGCGAAAAACCCCAGGGATTGGTTGGGCGGCGCGCTCCTCGGTGTTGCGATCGCGACGAAGTGGTGGCCTGCGATACTCCTCCCCGCCATCGCGCGGCAGACTCGTAGCGTTCGGCCCATTCTGCTGTCGGCCGCTGTACTGGCAGTGTTCGCCCTTCCGTTTGTGACGGATGTTACGGAAAACGCGCAATTTATGACCGGATTCGTCGGCGGATGGCGCAACAACGACAGCCTTTTCGGATTCCTCCTCTACCTGACCGGCGGCGATCTCTACCAGGCTAAGTACCTTGCGTTCACATTGATGGGGCTCATGGCCCTATGGCTCGCTGCTCGGGATTGGCCATTGGAACGGATCGCCTTGTGGACGATCGTGACCATGCTCCTGCTGTCAGCCAACTGCCACCCCTGGTATTTGACGTGGATCATTCCACTCCTCGCGATCTTTCCGCACCCCTCTCTTCTGTTGTGGGCGGGGCTGATTCCGCTGGCGTACGAGTCGCAAATTGCGTGGCAAATCTCCAACGTTTGGCATGGATCACCAACCAGCCGGTGGTGCGTCTATATTCCCGTGTTCGTCATGATGACCTGGGAGTTCACGCGAGCCGTCCGAGGGAGTCCTCAGCGCAATGCGGAAATGCCGCCGGAGAGGAGATTTGTGCTTGAAAACACTAAGGCTCCCGACATAATTGTCGATGAGTAAACTAAGTGTTCGCTCCGGCCCCGGTGCGGTAGGCTGGTAGTGCGGCTGTAAGACGATCCATGGATACACACGTAAAAGCGCTCGGCATGGCTAACCTCATCTTCGGGGTGTGTAGCCTTGTGCTGGGATTGCTGGCGTTGATCATCTACGGTGGTCCTTTCGGCCTCTATCACTCGTTCATGGATTACATTCTGGGCCTCCTGATCGTGGGTTTTGTGTTATCCCATGTGCTGATAGGAATTCCCTGCATTATAGGCGGCATTTATCTACGGTCATTCACCGAGTGGGCCAGGGGTCTGGTTATCGTGACATCGGCATTGAACATTTTTGAACCTGCCGGTAGGATCGATCCTCGGCTGCTTACGGTCTGTGGGTATTGCTCACGCCCGAAACCGACCCGCTCTTTTCCGCTCCGCCGCCTGATCACCGACCCCAAAACTCCGGCCCACGCGGCCCCGCCCGCCAAGGAATCCAATCGAGTCGCAAAGCCAAAGGCGACGGGAGCAACAATCGTCCCCTCCCCCCGGAGCTAAAATCGAGTTTGCATCGACTCGTCTGGTTTGCCTCAGCGCTGATAGTGTATCCGCTGCTCGCGGATGAATCCCTGAAGAAGCGCGAGACCGTCATCGTAACCGGGACGTACGACCCGGTACCCCTCGAAGAAGCCGATCGTCCGGTCCGCTCTATTGATGTCCGCCTCTGTCGCTCGTATCCAACTCGTTCGCGGATCTTCTAAAGCTCGATTCGTCAGTCGATTTGCGTCAGCGCGCCCCCAACGGCCTGCAGGGCGACCTGTCGATCCGCGGCGGCGGCTTCGGGCAGACCCTGATCCTGCTCGATGGCTCCGGCTCAACGACGTCCAGTCGGGGCACCACAACCTCGACATTCCCGCGCCCCTCGAAGCCATCTCGAGCATTGAGATCCTTAAAGGATCGGGCTCCACCCTGTATGGATCCGATGCCGTGGGCGGCGTGGTGAATTTCATCACGCGCGCGCCGGAATCGTCCGAGATGCGGCTGCGCGGCGCCGCCGGCAACTTCGGAACCAACCAGCAGCGTGCCGACCTTTCCTACGCGGCGAGCCGGTGGAGCGAACAACTCACCTTCTCCCGCGATTTTTCAACCGGCTTCATTCCCAATCGCGACTATCGCAACCTGTCGCTCGCGTCGCGCACATCGCTGACGACTCGGCTTGGGAAACGACAGCGATCACGCTTGCAAACAACGATCGCCCTTCGGAGCCGAGCAGTTCTACGGAAACTTCAATTCGTGGGAACGGACCAGGACGTGGTTCGCCTCTGCGCGGCAGTCCCTCGGCAGCAAGACCGATGCGGCGTTCGCATACCGGCGTCACACCGACCTCTTTGTCCTATATCGCGACCGGCCGTCCGTTTTCACGAATCGCCATGCCGTTGAAAGCTACCAGTCGTCCGTTCGCCGCCGTGAAAACCTGGGCGAGAACACAAAGCTTTTCTACGGGTTCGAAATGTATCGGGATTCGATCGTCAGCAACAACCTCGGAGCGCATGACCGCACCCGAGCCGCGCCGTACGTTGCTCTGGATGTTCGCGCCTTGCGTCGATTCAGTTTTTCCATCGGCTTGCGCGATGAAATTTACGGATCGTTGAACCACGAGCTGAGTCCGAGCATCGCCGCCGGATTCTGGCTCGCGCCCGCTTTCAAGCTGCGAGGAAGTGTAAGCCGCGCTTTCCGGCTCCCCACGTACACCGATCTCTACTATCACGATCCCGCGAATGTCGGCTCGCCCAATCTTCGTCCCGAGCGCGCGTGGAGCTACGAAGGCGGACTCGATTGGAATGCCGGAGGTCGATTGCGCGCCAGTGTCACCGTCTTTCAACGCCGCGAGCGAGACGGGATCGATTATATTCGCTCAGCCCCGACGGACATCTGGCGAGCGACGAACTTCCAGCGGCTTGCTTTTACCGGCGTCGAAGCGGAAGTTGCTTTGCGACCTGCCGCATCGCAGGAAATTAGTTGGCAGTACACGGGCCTCCACGGCGCGCAGAACGCGTTGAGCGGCCTGCAATCGAAGTACGTGTTCAATTACCCCGTGCACTCGGGTATCTTCTCCTGGCAACGCGCCTTCGCCCACGGGCTGCTTGCCCGGACCCGTATCGGGGCGCTGCAGCGATACCAGCGCGGTCCGTATGGATTGTGGGACCTCTACGGAGCATGGAACCGGAGCCGGCTCCGTCCTTTTCTGCAACTCAGCAACGTAACCAGCACGTCTTACCAGGAGATCCCAGAGGTCGCGATGCCTGGCCGGTCGGTGCTAGGCGGAATCGAGATCCGAGTATTCGGGTCGCGGTAAACTGGGTACAGAAGCTTTGATTCGACTCGCGGTATTCCTTTGCGGCTTGGCGTTCGCCGGCGGCATGCAGGCCCAGGAACAAGGCCAACTCGATTCCAACGAGACCCTGTTCAGCGTGATGGCCGCCGTCAATGTCGGCGTACCCGACCCTTCGCCCGTTGTCCGCGATCATCTTGCGGGACGGACGATTCCTGTCCTTTCCGAACTCCGCAACTTCGTCGATTCTCACCGCAAGCAGGGCCAACCCATCGATTGGTCGCCGTACGTTTCGTTCGCCCTCGCATCGCAGGGAGCGCCCGACTTCAAGCCGACCTTTACTGGTGTCGAGGAGCCGCCCGACCTTGCGCAGCTCGAGGGATTCCGGGGATTGTTGATCCGGTTCTATCGGGAAGCGGCGCTCCATGATCTCTGGCAGAAGCTCCAACCGGAATATCAGCGGGAAATCACCCGGTATCACGAGCCGGTCAGCCGCGCCCTCCTCGAGGTGAACGGGTATTTGCGGAATCCGACCAGCGGCTACATGGGCCGGCGGTTTTTTGTGTTCGTCGAGATGCTGGCGCCGCCCAATCAAGTCCACACCCGAAGCTACAAAGACGATTACTTCATCGTCGTGACACCCGCTCCTCAGCCGCGGGTGGATCAGGTTCGTCACGCATACCTTCACTACCTGTTGGACCCGTTGACGACCAAGTTCTCGGACGCCGTGATGAAGAAGCGCAACCTGAGCGACTATGCTCAGGGCGCCGCGCTGCTCGATGAGAGCTATAAATCCGACTTCCTCCTGCTCACGACCGAGTCGCTGATCCGAGCGATCGAATCGCGCATGGACCGGAAACCCAACGCCGTCCAACAGTCGCTGGCGGAAGGCTACATTCTCACGCCATTCTTCGCAGAGGCGCTGCCGGCCTACGAGAAGCAGGAAACCGCGATGCGCATGCACTTCCCGGACATGATGGCTTCGATGGACGTCAAGAAGGAAGTGAAACGGCTGGACGCAGTCGACCTGACG
Source organism: Bryobacteraceae bacterium (assembly GCA_963825845.1). Lineage (GTDB taxonomy): Bacteria > Acidobacteriota > Terriglobia > Bryobacterales > Bryobacteraceae > DASQDN01. The sequence continues at coordinate 20,549 of CAWGVL010000024.1, forward strand.
GTCCCTCCGCCCCAGGCGCCGGTGCGGCAGCGCGTTCCTTCGGCGGAACCTCGCCGGGAAGCCGCGGAGTTGACGATCGACGAGGCAGAAAAGCTTTACGAATCGCGCAACCTTGACAAGGCCGGCGAGACGTTCCGGAAAGCCCTCACTCAGACTGACAAACATCCGCTGCACGCCCGCGTCTATTACGGGTTGGCACGGATCGCAGCCCTCCAGCGGAACCCCGAGTTGGCGGAACAACTGTTTCGTAAGACACTGGAGTTATCTCCCGACTCGCACACCCGTGCGTGGTCGGAAGTTTACCTGGGGCGCTTGTCTCAGGCATCGGCGACACCGGAACAGGCGGTGGAGCACTTCAAGGCAGCCCTTGCAGTAGAAGGCGCATCAGAAAAAGCCAGGCAGGCTGCCGAAGAAGGTTTACGCAAGACGTCCAAGTAAGGACAAGTTTACTCATTGGAGTTCAGAATGAAGACACGCATCGCACTGTCGTTTGCCCTCGTGGCTGGATTGGCGTTCGGGCAGGCACAGCCGAAGCCCAAGTCCCAGAAAGAATTGGAAGCGATCCAGGCGATCTTCAACGCGCAGGACCCCGACTCCCGCATCAAGGCGGCGGACGACCTGCTCACGAATTTTGCCGACACCGAGTTCAAGGCAATTGCCCTCCAGGTAGCCGCCGCGTCCGCTCAACAGAAGAACGACTTCGAGAAGATGGTCGTCTACGCCGAGCGCACCCTCGAAGCCGACCCTAAGAACTATCCCGCCATGTTGATGTTGGCGCAAGGTCTCGCTCAGCGGACCCGCGAGTTCGACCTTGACAAAGAAGAGAAGCTCGGCCGCGCGGAAAAGTACGCGAACTCGGCAATCGAACTGACCAAGGCTGCCCAGAAGCCGCGCCCCGACATCCCGGATGCGGACTGGGAAGCGGCAAAGAACAACTACCTTGCCCAGGGCTATGAAGCTCTCGGTCTGGCCGCCATGGTTCGCAAGAAGTATGACGTTGCGGCCACTCAATTCGAGGCGGCGCTCAGTGCCTCGCCCGAACCGGCAACCGTGGTCCGGCTCGCATCGGCTTACAACCAGGCAAAGAAGCCGGATCAGGCGCTCGCAATACTCGACAAACTGAATGCGACGCCGAACCTGCATCCGTCGATCAAGGCGGTCGCGGCCCAGGAGCGGAATAACGCGGTGAAGTTGAAGGGCGGCGCGGCGCCCCGGCTGCTGCCAAGCCGGCAACACCCGGAACCTCCACTCCGCGACGACACCGACCCCCGCGCCGGCGCCAACTCCCGCCCCTGCAAAATAGGTGATGGCAGCCGCGGACCTGCAGGAACTGGAGTCCACCCTTGGCTACACGTTCCGTGACCGGAACCTGTTGGTCCGCGCGCTGACGCATCGGTCCTTTGCCTTCGGCGCAAAATCCGATGACCCGACTTCTCTCGACAACGAACAACTCGAGTTCCTCGGCGACTCGATCCTCGGATTTCTGATCAGTGAATCGCTTGTGCTCCTGCACGCGGATTGGCCAGAAGGACGGCTATCCAAGCTGAAAGCACACGTCGTCAGCGCGGCTCATCTCCATCGCGTTGCGCAGAGGCTCGGAATCGGTGGCTTCCTTCAGCTTGGCCGGAGTGAGGAGATGAGCGGCGGCCGTCACAAGAAGATGCTGCTGGCCAATGCGATTGAAGCAATCATCGCGGCGCTGCACATCGATGGCGGCCTGGAGATCGCCCGCAAGTTCGTCATTACGAACGTTCTCGGGAACGACATCGACGCCCCGATTGAAGATCCAGCCCCGAACTACAAGAGCGCATTACAGGAGCGCGCCCAGGCGGTAAAGCTCCCTCAGCCGCACTATGTGATTGTTGAGGAATCGGGTCCAGGTCACGCGAAAACATTTCTGGTTGAGGCTCGCATCGGAACGGCGTATAAGCGCCAAGGGACAGGGCCGTCGAAGAAATCGGCTGCCCAGGATGCTGCGAGAGCAATTCTCGAAGAGATGGACTCAGCCGAGCCCCCGGTTGGACTCGCGAGCGTCAGTGAGTTGCCGGCATCCCTCGATAAGCATCAAACGTAATCCTCAGTCCCTCCGAGTACGGCGTCTTGTGGACATCGCCGAGCAGATGACGAAGCGCACGATCGTCCATCAGAACGGGATTCGTCATCAAGTAGTGCATTTCCACCAGCTCTCGCATCAAAGGGCTGAACAATCCCATCAGCCGTAGCATCGACTTGCCTGCGACGCGGAACTTCGCCTTCCTCCCTGCCATTGCGAAGACCTCAGTGGCGATCTGCTGCTGAGTGATCGAACCGGCGCCTGCGAAGTTCCACCAGTGTCCGTAGGCATCCGGCTTCGCCGCAAGCGCAAGCGCCACCGGTCCGACATCGGGCACAAAGACGAACTCGTGCGGGACGTCGATCGGTCCGACCAGGTTTGCCGTCCCGCCATGCGCAGCCGCTTCAAAAAGAGAATGAAGGAAGCTGGCCGTTACCCCGGTCCGTAGAAGTCCGGTAATCGCAGGATCGTACCCTGAATCCTTCCGGCCGCATGAGCCTTCAGCAGGACGTCTTCCTGCTGCTTGCGCATCTTTCCCTTGAACGTCAGAGGCTCGCGGGAGTGGGACTCCGTAACCAGCGGCGTTGTCGGGTAGCCATACGGGTAAACCGTTCCGATCAGAAGAACGCGCTTCACTCCTTCGGCAACGGCGCCGTCCAGGGTCTTCTGCATCAGCACCGGGTGGAGTTGAAACTGGTTGTACGGAACACCGACGAGGTAGATAAGAGTATCCAAGTCCTTGGCTGCTGCGCGAACGGAAGCAGGGTCGTCGGGATTCCACGTTACGATCTCCGCCAGCGGATCGGACCCGAAGGTCTTTACGAGTTGCTCGCGGTTGCGGCCGACAACCCGGTACGCTTTGCCGTCCGACCGGAGCGCGTCGGCGACGCTGCGCCCAACCGCCCCAGCAGCGCCGAACAGTGCGACCTTCTCCATTCGCAATTCAGTTTACTCTCGGCAGGTCGCCTATGTCAGGTGGCGCCTCAGGCGTGGACTCGCCACCTTGCGGGGTTCTGGCTCGCTGCGGACAATCACAATCGTGAACTTCGCAACCATTGCCGAAAGGGCGCCAAGGGCGGCGAGAATCGGAGCCAGGATCACGCCGACGGCAGCGATGGTTACGGGAATTTCTAGAAATGTGTTCCCGTGCTCGTCTTTAACGACGATCCGCTGGACGTTCCCTTCGTGGACCAACTCGCGAATCTTATCCACCAGGTCGCGGCCTAGAACCTGAACCTCTTCAACGAAATTCTCGAAGCTCATTGTTTTGATTACGCTGGTCGACTCCAGTACGTTCCCACATTGTTTCCGGGCCGAAGCACTCTGACATGGGAAGGGTGCTGCGCAGAGCGGTTGCGCGGAGTATCATGCGGTGGGGGATTCGCCGATCAGATGATTCGGGTAGCATATCTTTTATTTCTGGCGTCAGCGCCGGCATTTTGCGCGGTATTGAATTTCGACCTGATCTCATCGGAGTCACGCGTTCGCTGCGAGCTGGGTTCTGATAGTACCGTTTACACAGACCCCTTTTCGACCGAGTGTACCAACGGTGGACCGGGCCGATTTGTCCACGTGGAAGCGCATTCCGATATCACCGGGATCGGGGGGCTCATGAGTGCTGAAGGCACTCCGCCGAACCTCTCCTTCCGGGCGAACACGACAACATCGCTGACCATATCAGGACTCGAGGACAGGGACACTCCGGCCACCTTCCGGTTCGTGACTCGCTGCGTTGGTACGGGAGGACATCGCTACCGTTTCAGCCTTGTGATCGACGGTGAAACGCAGGCATCCCGTACATGCACACAAGGCGCCGAGTTTTTCTCGGTTGCGCGTCTGGTGAGTGGCGACACACCGATTATCATCGGCATGTCCGTTGCCGGTGAGTTGGCGCGCCAATCCTCCGATTCCTCTTTTTCTGGCGCCGGTGGTTCCATGGAGTTCTGGGACGCTACACTTCCCATCCCCGAACCTGATCCGAAGGTATTGCTGCTGTCGGGTGTTTTGATATTGATTGCGTTGGCACGCGGTGGGCGCTTCATGCGAGCCGCTTAGCTGCCCCGGGCCATGACCTGCGCGGGTTGTGCATCCGATGTTGGAATGACACAGAATAGTTGCGGAGGCGCTCTGTGCGGCAACTCATTCCTGCTCTGCTAATGCTCGCGATCAGAGCATCTTCAGCCGAGGTATTCCGGCTCGACATCGATAATGTTATTCACCCGATTACAACGGAAATCGTGACGGACGCCGTGAATCAGGCTCGCACGCGAGGATCGACTGTCCTCCTGATCCGCCTGAACACTCCCGGCGGCCTTATGTCTGCCACTCAAGAAATCGTCGAACGACTGATTGCATCGCCCGTGCCCGTGGTCACGTGGGTAGCGCCATCCGGAACCCGTGCGGCTTCGGCGGGTTTCTTCCTGTTGCTCGCGGGCGATGTCTCGGCAATGGCGCCGGGCACTCATACAGGCGCGGCGTCTCCGGTGATGCTCGGACGAGAATTGGATCCAGTCTTGCGACGCAAAGTCGAGAGCGATGCCGGAGCATGGCTTCGCTCGATCGCGTCGCGCCGGGGCCGCAACGCCGCGCTTGCGGAAAAAGCGGTGAGCGAAGCGAAATCGTTCACCGAGCAAGAAGCGCTCGACTCCAAACTCATTGACCTGATTGCAAAAGACGAGACGGAACTCCTGGGCCGCCTGGACGGAATGGTGATAACCCGGTTTGATGGCGCCAAGCAGACGCTTGCCCTGAAGGACGCAAAGATTTCGGTCTACGAACTCAGCCTTCGTCAGAAGATGTTAAAAGCTGTCAGCGATCCGAATCTCGCGCTGATTGTCCTGCTGCTGGGAGCACTCGGCTTGTACGTCGAGTTCTCAACGCCCGGCCTCATCGTCCCAGGGGTTGCGGGAGCAATCCTCCTGCTGCTCGGCCTCTCGGCCATCGCGCTACTCCCGCTGAACTGGCTCGGTGTGGCCCTCATCGTACTTGCGATTGCGCTGTTTGTACTTGAAGCGAAGTTCACATCGTTCGGCATCCTGGGAGCGGGCGGCGCAGCGGCAATGATTCTCGGCGCGCTGTTTCTGGTCGAGGGACCTCCCGAGTTCCGCATTGGTTTAGGGACCGCCGTTGGGATTGCCTTGCCGTTCGGCCTCATTTCAGTATTCCTTACGACACTCGTTATACGCGCGCATGGCGAGAAAGCGCAGACAGGCGTGAGCGGGTTGATCGGCGAGACCGGCATCGCGCGGACTGACCTGAATCCGGAGGGAAAGATATTGGTCCACGGCGAGTATTGGGACGCAATCAGTTCAGTGGCGGTCACCGAAGGAACACGGGTCCGGGTGCTGTCGGTGGATGGCATGCGTCTGAAAGTGGAACCAGTGCAGAACACCTGAACAGGAGGCTGTTGCATGTTTTCTCCAATCACGATTGCCTTGCTCATTCTTGTGCTGTACCTCATTAGCTCCATCAAGGTGCTGGCCGAGTACGAGCGTGGTGTCATCTTCCGGCTGGGACGCGCCTTGCCTGGCGCCAAAGGCCCGGGATTGATCCTGGTCTTTGCTCCGATCGACCGTCTTGTCAGGATGTCGCTTCGAGTGGAGACACTCGATGTTCCGGCGCAAGACGTCATTACGCGCGACAACGTGACCGCGAAAGTCAATGCCGTTCTGTTTTTTCGTGTTCTCGATCCGCGAAAGGCTGTGCTCGAGGTCGCAAATTATCTCTATGCGACATCGCAGCTGGCGCAGACGACGCTGCGTAGCGTGCTCGGCGAGGTGGAACTGGACGATCTATTGAGCGAGCGCGAGAAGCTCAATATGAAACTACAGTCCGTGCTGGACCTCGACACGGACCCTTGGGGAATCAAAGTGACGAAGGTGGAAGTGAAGGCGGTGGACCTCCCGGACCAGATGATCCGAGCGATCGCGCGGCAAGCGGAAGCCGAACGTGAACGCCGCGCCAAAGTGATCCATGCGGAAGGCGAGTACATGGCGGCGGAGCGGCTTGCAATGGCAGCCGAGGTAATTCAAAAACAGCCGGCAGCGTTACAGTTGCGCTACCTGCAAACCTTGGTTGAGATCGGCGCCGAGAAGAATACGACTGTGGTGTTCCCTCTTCCGATCGACATTCTTTTGAGCTTGAAGAATGCCCTCGACCAACTCAGCAGTCGCGACCAGAGCCGTGTGTAATATCTTCCTCCGGTCCGTTGCACCTCGGGCATTCGCGCTGATTCAAACCGCAAGCTCGCCTCGTTTGACACGGTAAGGCGCGTTAGCTTCCATACGCCGAACGGGTCCCCTTACTCAAGTTTTACGCTTTAGTTTTTCGTGCGGCGCAGAAAAGCGCCTGCGAGTAGGAGGATTGCGATGACAGATAAACGACGTCATGCCTTGACGTTTGGTTTAGCAGCTTGCATAGTCATTCTGGTCTTGCCACTTGTTGCTGCCGCGGCGCCGGTAACGACCGAAGGCTCCGGCAGCAACGCTGCGGCCAGACAGGGAACAGTAAACATCTTCCGGGGTATCCTTGGCGATCCACCGAATGGAAACGCCCCCGGGCCTCTTCTTAGCGGACGTCGCGAGATCAACTGGGATGGCGGCGGCGCAACAACGGCATCGCTCGTCGTGACGCCATTCGCCGGGTTTCAGAACACGCCGGCGCGCTCTTCACCACTCCTGGCAGTCCCGTACGCATTTTTCACCCCGGTGGGCAGCAGCATCACTAACGTTACGTTTACACTCCCTGGCACGCCGGGAACAACGGCCTACGTTACCGGGTTTGGCGCCGTATTTTCCGATCTCGATCAAGTGGATAGTGCGACGCTCCAGTTTTTCGATCTGGGCAATAACTCGCTCGGCACGTTCTCGGCTCCTGCCGCTAACAACGGCCTCTCGTTCTTTGGCGTGAGGTTCAACGCCGGCGAGCAGGTCGGCCGCATCAGAATCACGAGCGGCAATGTTGCTTTGGGCCCGAATGACGGTCCGGACAACGACGTGGTCGTCATGGACGACTTCCTATTTAGTGAGCCGCAGGCCCGTACCGGAGCCCGGTAGCATGCTGCTGTTCGGTACAGGCTTGGCGACGGTCGCGGTTACTGTCAGCAGACGGAAGAAACAAAGCTAAAAGCAGGCACAGACTAAGGCAGCCTGTCGCTTCACTCCTTCAGGGGCGGCCTTTCCACCTATTTACTGCAGGCGATTGTATTTCTTCAACACTTCACGAAGGCGATCGTGAGGCAGGGCTGTGACCGTATGGCCGTTGACTCCGGTCATGGTTTCTGCGCCGATCATGGCATTGACGATCGCTTCCTCGGTCGCTTGAACCGCGGCCTCGAACACAGCGTTGAGCCTGTCGTTGGGCAACATGGCGACGTCAACCTCCTGAGTTGCCGCAGCGGCTCCCATGTTACCCGTCGAGAAAGCGATAAAGATATCTCCCGATCCGTTGCCGGATGTGGCGCCGGTACGCGCCAGCCCCATTGTGGCGCGGCGTGCCAACCGCTTGGTCTGGTGCGGCAGAAGCGGCGCGTCCGTCGCCACCACAATAATGATGGATCCCGTGTCCTCCCGATAAGGATGGTTCACGCTGGCAACAGGCGGGTTTGCGGTCAGTTCCTGGCCCACCGGCAGTCCACCGATTCGCAACTGGCCGCGGCTTCCACAATTGCATTGCACGAGAGCGCCGACGGTATATCCACCTTGCGCAACGGTGAGTTTGCGCGAGGACGAACCAATGCCCCCCTTGAAGCCGTAGCACACCATTCCTGTACCGCCGCCTACGTTGCCTTCGGGCACGCGACCAGACTCCGCCGATTCCAGAGCCGCCGCCACGTCCTCAGGCTTCACATGGAAGCCGTTAATGTCATTCAGATAGCCATCATAGGTTTCGGCAACAACGGGATATGTATAAAAGCCACCCGCAAAGACGTTGGTGCCGGGGTTGCGCTTGTTCTTCACGAGCCAAGACAGATAAGCGTCGCGAACAACGCCCACGCTATGCGTGTTGGTGATGAGCACTGGCCCATCCAGGAAGCCCGACTCCTCCAGCCAGTGCGTGCCCGTCATGTCGCCGTTCCCGTTCTGGGAGAAGAAGCCGCCGAAAACCGGATCGCTGGACGCCTTACCGCGTGGCCACACCGCTGTCACGCCGGTGCGAACGGATGTGCCGGAGATCAGTGTCCGATGTCCAACCTCCACGCCCGGTACATCCGTGATGGAGTTGAGGGAACCGGGCGTGCCCTCGAAGGCAACGCCCAACTCACGCGCGCGAGGCTTGGTCTGTGCCGCAGACGATAATCGAAACGCTGAGCACGAGCAAGGCTAGACGAAGCGTCATGGCATCAATCAGAACAACAAACGCAAAGCTAGCTGAATCTGACGCGGATTTCCCACGATGCTCGTGATCTGCCCCACGCCGGGGTTAAAGATCGTCCCGTTGGGTTGGCCGAATTGCGGATGGTTGAACACGTTGAAAAACTCCGAGCGGAACTGGAGCTTGGATTGCTCCGTGAACGTGAAATCCTTAAACAGCGACGCATCAAATTGACTCGACCCGGTCCATATAGTACATTTCGGGCCGCATTGCCGAAATAGCCCATTTGCAGGCTGCGCAGAACGCGCTCGTCGTCGAACCATCGCTGAAGTGAACGCCGGTCCGACGGTAAAACACCGTCGCCGATTCGATCGGGGCGGCTGCCACCCGCGCCATTGGTGTTCGCGGAATTGTTCAGCCCAGATTGAACGGTAGTCCGGTTTGCACCATCGCGCTGGCGTTTATCCTCCAACCGCCGAGCAGTGTGTGCATCAGCCCGTTGCCACGAGCAAAGGGCAATCATACGTGCCGGCGATCGTGAGCCGGTGTCGGATATCGAAACTGGAGTTGCCGCGCTCGCAAGGACGCCGGCAGCGGATATCCTGCGGTGTGCCCGCCCCGCCGCCAAAGTCATTCGCGACAGTGTCAATGCTGTGTGCCCACGTGTAGCCGGTCTGCAGCGCCAACCCCTGGCTCATAGCGCTTCTCAACAGAGAATTGGAGCGCGTGATAGGCGGATAATCCGTCGGAGAGTGCATACGTGATACCGACAATGTTCGGGTTGATGCGGTAGAACGGACGACGCTCATTGACGGTGCCGACAGGGCTGGGAGTGGGCTGGTTCAGATCGATTGTGGTACCGAGCCGCGGCCCAGGTTACCGACATACGCCGCTTTGAAGAGCGTCTGCCAGGGAGCGACCTCATGCTCGACCGTCAGGTTGTACTGCTGCGCATACGCGCTGCGGAAGTTCGGAGCAACACCGATCACTCCGCCGGAAGGCTTCTTGGCGGCTTCGAAGTTGACGGTCGGCGGATCGGGAAATCCGTCACTCACCCGCGTACCGACGAAATTGTCGCCGGGAACAACGCTGTAGATCGGGCCAAAAGGCAGATGGCGGAACAGCCGCAAGAGCGCGCCGCCGTTGCCGTTGGGGTTATAGAACAACCCATAGCCGCCGCGCATCACGGTGTGGGCCCGCAGCCTGATAAGCGAAGCCGAAGCGCGGCGCCCAGTTCTTGAAGTCGCGGTCGACCCCGGCGCGTCGATCTACGCCGTCGCGTCCGGCAACCAGAACGGTGGCCGTGCCGGGGTCGAAATTGCCGATGCGGTCGGCCACTTCGACATACGGGCTGTAGTATTCCCAGCGCAGACCGACATTGAGCGTGAGCTCTTGATGATGCGCCAATCGTCGGCGAAGTAAAGCCCGTTCTCCCAACCCCTATGCCGGTCCAGGCCAGCGTGAAATCCTGCTCGATGAGAGTGGCATAGCCCAGGATGAAACTCGCCATGGAATTGCCGGAGGCGCCGGCGCCGCGCCGCGCGAGTCCGTGAAATGCCGGCGAGAAGTTAAATCGGCCGTTGCCGCGATTCGTTTGATATTCGGTGATCTGGCGGCGCGTGATATTCGCCCCGAACTTGAGCGTCTGCGCGCCCGCGGTCAAGGTCACGTTATCCATGTACTGGAACGTATTTTCCCGGCGGAAGATCGGCAGCGAGCGCGAATGCCCCGTGCCGGTGTAGCTCGATGGGCTGAAGATCGGAAATACCGACTGCAGCGGATGCGTATTCGAGTTTCTGACCCCGAGCTGATTGCCGAGCGTTCCGCCGTCTCCGGCGCCTTCCGCCGTGTAGTCCAGCACGAAGCGATTGAAACCCACGCGAAAATCGTTGACCAGGCGAGGCGAGAGCACTTTCGTGTAGCTGGCGACCGCATGCTGCGTGGGATTGAAGGCCGGCCCGGCGAACGAATCTTCATTGCCCACGACCGATGGCTTCGGAGACCCCGGAGATCTGGACCGCTCGGGAAGGTGTACGGCGAACGATCGTTCGGTCTGCTGAATGGACCAGCGCGCGAAGAAATTATCGTTGGCGCGTGAACTGGTGGTCGACGCGCACGTCGCCCTGATTCCAGTTCTGCTTCTGCGAGATTGGTGTGGTAGTTGTTGACGATCGCGCTGAGAGGTCGGCAGCGGATACGCCGCCAGCAGTTTCGCCGTCACCGGGTCCCATCTGGTCGCGCGGGATCTGCTGGTTCGCGAAACGCATCGCGCATGAAGCTGCCGGGACGGTTGGGATCGGGCCGGGTGCTAAGAGGATCGAAGATGCGATTCGGCTCGCCCGAGAAATCGCCGTTGCGAATGCCAACAGTCGGCACGGTGGCGGTGAGGAAGTTCTGCAGGTCGCGCCGGAAGCCTTCATAATCCACGAACCAGAAAGTCTCTGTTTCGGCCGTTGTATTTAGGGAATCACCACCGGGCCGCCCAGCGAGAAGCCGAACTGGTTATAGCGGAACGTCGGGAACGGTGTGCCTTTGGCGTTGAAGAAATTGCCGGGCGTCCATGGCGGAATTGCGCAGAAACTCGAACAGCTGACCCGTGGATCTCGTTCGTTCCCGACTTGGAGACCACGTCGACAACAGCGCCCGAATTGCGGCCGAGATCGGCGGAATAGAGATTGGTCTGGACCTTGAACTCGCGAATGGCTTCGACGCCCGGGCGCAGCACGATGGAAAGCGTGAGCCGGTCGTTGTTGTCGACGCCGTCGTAGAGGAAGTTGTTCGAGTTCTCGCGGTTGCCGTTGGAGAAGATCTCCGTGCCGGGCCGGCGGTCGTCGGGCCGGGTGCCGGACATGATCGTGCCGGCTGACAGAGCGCCGACGCCGTTGACGCCGGGCGTGAGTAGCGCCAGCGTCACGAAATTGCGCCCGTTCAGCGGAAGTTCGCCAATGATGCTGCTGAGCCGATGACGGTGCCGAGCGAAGACGATTGGCTCTCGAACAGCGGGGCGCTGGGCGGCCACTTCGACAGTCTCAGTGACCTGGCCGACCTGGAGTTGAAAGTCAATTTTGGCCCGCTGGTTGGTCTGCAGCTCAATGCCATTCTGCACCGTCTTCCTGAAGCTTGGCGCTTCGGCGGACACGTTATACCTGCCCGGTGGAAGGAGCGTGACTGTGTACGTACCGTCATTAGAACCCAGGGTTTCACGAACTACCGTATTCGTCTGCGCGTTCGTGACAATGATCTTTGCGTTTGGCACTGCCGCTCCGGAAGTGTCGGTGATCGTGCCTACAAGTTCGCCGCTTGACACCTGGGCCGATAGCGGCAATGACGCAAAACAGATAAGTAGAATGCAAGATAACACCTTGACAATGGACATCTGAGTCGAACCTCGGTCAAATTCTACTCGAATCCTTCCGCGCTGCAACTAATAGTTTTCAAGCAGTCGGGTCGCACGGCTACGAAGCAAGCACGCCAAGTTGCTCCAGGATTGTGAGCCGGTCGTAATAGGCGGTCTCCGACTTGATCATGTCGTCCTCCGTGAACGTGAACACAGCGCAGAATGGGACGGACACCTTCCTGCCCGTGGCTGCGATGCCCATCCATTCCCCAGCGTGCGTACCTCCGAACAGACCGTCAACTATAATCGCGTCGTCTGCCGGGCGACGGTTCCGGATATTGAGCCAGAAGTCTGGAAATCCGGCGAATAGGTCACCATAGAAGCTACGAATCGCATCGTGGCCGTGTAGGACATCGCTGGAAGGCTTGTTGTGCCATTCTGTATTGGGGCCAAACGTGTCGACAAGCGCGTCGAGATCGTGCGCCGCTTCAAAGCGGATGTGGTCTTCGACGGCGCGCCATCGCGCATTCTGTTTGTCACTAATCATGCGAGGGGTCATACCGGATGTGTTCTCCGCTTACTCAAAAAGCGCTCAACTTCGTGGAAGCATTTATATCAAGTTCTTCACCGCCGTACGCGTGGCATAGAATGTCTGCTCATGGCCCAACGAATGTCGATGTTGCTTGTCGTATCAGCGCTGATGGCGGGCTCCGGGGCCGCTCAGTTTGCACCGGGGTATGTCGATCCAGAACCGGTGCTGCTCGCCGCTGCTCAAGCGATCGGCACGGACAGGCTGAAGTGCGTGACGATCTCAGGCACGGGCTATGCCGGGGCAGTGGGACAGCAGCGGGAATCGGGATGGAATGTCGATTGGCCGCGCGGAGAAGCGCTGACTAACTATACGCGCACCATGAATTGGGAGACTGGGACTTCGAAAGAGGAATTCGATCGCAAGCCCGCACTTAATCCTGCTTCTTGGAAGTACGGCACGGGCTGGAGGGGCGGAACTCCGCTCCAACAGCACTCGCACCAGGTATTCGCTGTCAACGGAAAGCATGGATGGCACATCGACGGTCCCACAGGCAAACCTATCGCGGCGCCGCCCGAAGACGCCGAGCGCTGGCAACTGGATCTTTGGATAAATCCGCACGGTTTCCTGAAAGCCGCGAAGCTGCCGGGAGCCAATCCAAGGGCGGTGTGGCGATGGGAACTCGGAGAATCAGGCCGCGATGGCCACACCACGATCCCGGAGAAGATGACGGTCGTATCCATCCAGGTGATGGGCAAGTACCGTGTCGATGCCACCATCAACAAGGAGCATATGCTCCAGCGCATTCACACGTGGGTTCCCGATCCCGTACTCGGCGACATGAACTACGAGCACGAATTCACGAACGCCACTTATGTCGATATCGGAAATGGCATAAAATTCCCCACTCTTTGGCATCACCATGACGGCTGGGACGATAACTTCGGGGCACAGACCGTGACTGCCGGACACAACGGCTTCGGCGGCGATTTCAAGAACATCAGGGCCAACGCATGCCCGGATCCGTTGACTGTTCCGGAATCAGTTCGGACCGCCGAATTTCCCTTGCACGTAGAGACACAAAAGCTGGCGGACGGAGTGTATCTTCTCGGCGGCGCGTCGCACAACAGTGTGGCGGTCGAGTTCAAGGACTACATCGCTGTGGTTGAAGCGCCTTTGGATGAGAGGCGGAACCTTGCAGTGATCGAGGAGATCGTGAAACTCATCCCGAACAAGCCGATTCGCTACCTCCTGAATACGCATCAACATTTCGACCACATAGGAGGGCTCCGTACGTATATGCATATCGGCGCCACAATCATCACGCATTCGAAGAACTTCGCTTTCTACAACCGCGATGTTCTTAACTACGCTCCGAGAACGTTGAGTCCCGACATGCTGTCACTGTGGCCCCCGACAGAACTGGCGGAAGGGTATCAATACGAAACTGTCCGCGAGAACTACGTACTGAGTGACGGAGTCCGGAACATGCACATCTCCTATGTTCAGCCGCTGGCTCATGTGGAAGGCATGTTGATGGCATATCTTCCGAAGGAAAAGATTGCGATCGAAGCCGATCTGTACGACTCTTCGCCGGAGCCTACGAGTCCAACGCCAGCGAATCGGGCGTTCTACAGTCACGTGCGAAGGCTCGGACTGGATGTGGCGACGATCGCCCCGATTCACGGGCGCGCGGTGGCGTGGGCGGACTTCGTGAAGTTCGTCGACCGGCGATAAACTGCCGTAGGATTGATAAGGGATACGCCGAGTGTTATCCACGTACGAAGTAGCGCCGTTCGAATGATCGAAACTCACCGCGATAAGAGACTCTCGCTTATATTTCTGCTGCTGGTCACCGCGGTGACTTTGTACTTGAGCTTCATCATTGCGCAGCCGTTCCTGACTGCTATTATCACGGCAACCCTGCTCGCGATCGCCATCCACCCGCTCTTCCTGCGATTGAGGCGCGTGATTCGGAATCGCAACGGAGCGGCCTTGCTGACCACACTACTTGTTATGGTGGCGCTGGTTCTGCCTGCCGTACTCATTGTGGAGACATTGGCCCATGAGACTACTGCCCTGTACGGCTGGCTGAATGAGCAGAAGTCTCTCGAGGGAGGCTGGCGGGAGTATCTGGGCAGCCTCATCGAACCGCCTCTGCAATGGGCTGCCTCACTAACCGGAGTGTCGGAGCAGCAACTCCGGCAGGCGACTCTCGATCGTTTGCAAAGCGTCAGTACAGCGTTGTTGAACTGGGCGAAATCGCTAGTGGTCAATATCGGCGAAACAATCGTCGACACGGTGATTATGCTGCTGACGCTGTTCTTCCTGCTTCGTGACGGTGAACGGATTCGGAGGCGAATCGGTTCGATCCTCCCGATCAAGAGGCGCCGGTACGAGCAATTGGTCGAAACCATATCAGCTTCGATCACGGCGAACATCTATGGAGTGCTGGCAGTGTCTCTGGCTCAGGGCACATTGGGAGTCATCGGCTACATGATCGCGGGACTGCCTTCGGTCATGCTTTGGGGCGTAGCGACAGCGCTGTTTTCGATGATTCCTCTCGCCGGCGGAGCCTCCGTCTGGATAGTCGCGACCATCTACCTGATTGCGACAGGACACTGGGGAAAGGCGATCTTTATGGTCGCCTGGGGCGCAGGCGTGATCTCGACTGCCGACAACATTGTCCGCCCTCTGGTGCTGAGCGGACGAGTGAAACTCCATACGCTGCTGATCTTCTTTTCTCTGCTGGGCGGTGTGAGAGCGTTCGGTATCATTGGCCTTTTCACAGGCCCGATCATTGTCTCCGTCGCAATGGCGCTCCTCGAGATTCTCGAGGAAGAGCGCCTCGAATGGGAGCGCAGTTCAGCGCCGGCGAAAACCGGAGGCGAATCACTAACGTGAACAATTCTCAACGAAGGATGGATCATGCGTCTTCTGGCGTGGGTACTACTGTATTCCTGTGGACTCTCCGCGGCCTCCGAGTGGGTGTGGATTCGCACCACGGAAGGTACAGAGATCGAGGCGCAAGCAAACCCCGATGCGCTGAAGATGCGCTCGATCTTGTCCTACCATAGTGAGGCGCCGGCTTCGGAGAAGGAAAAGGAACGGATCGCTGCTGGTCTCACCGCGATTCAGGGAAAGGATCGTGCAGCCCGCGATGCCGCGGTCGAAGAGTTGACGGGGATCGGCGTTCCTGTCCTGAGCCCTCTGCTGGCCGCTTTGAAAGACACCGACCAGCATGAGCCGCGGCCGTTGTACCGGCTGTTCGAGCGCGTGATGCCGAGCGACGCGGACGGGTTGGATCGCTCCTTGAGCGTGATTCGACTCGAAAATGGAAAAGTGCTCCGGGCTGCGGTTCCCGCGGGTTCGCTCGAACTTCGAAAGGCGGACGGCAGCAGGACTGCCATTCCGTGGTCATCGGTCCGGTTGCTCGCGGTCCGGAAAAAGGCGGTGCGGCGGACGATGCCAGTCCATTCCCTGCGGCATTGCACTCAGATTGAGTATCTCGACACCGCCGTTGTGCTGACTCCAACATCGAAGGCAGACATTACCGCCGACGGCTTCGTGCGTCTGTCCTGGAATGAAGACGGATGGGCGACGGACGCAGACGGTCTGAAGAAGCCAGGATCACCTGCCTACAAGACCAATCTTGTCGCGGGTCATCCGTTCGGCGCGCTCGTGGGCCGGGTCGGAGCGAAAGGCGACGTTTTCTTTATCGGAAAGAGAGCTACGAAAACGGGCCTGCCCGCCGGACGGCTCGGGCTCGCTGTGAATGACAACGCGCATTGGCAGAATAATCTCGGCACGTACACAGTTACCCTGACAGCCACCGATGCGTACGATCTCGGCGACGCGCAGTAGCTCGCCACTCACGAGCCGGCATAAGGTTCTATGCTTCCCTGTCTGACTGCGAACCACTCAGTCTGCGGTCCAGATTGTAGGCCGCGCTTATCAGCGCAAGATGCGTAAACGCTTGCGGGAAATTACCGAGCGCCTCCCCGCGAGGTCCGGTCTGCTCGGCATACAGTCCCAGATGATTGGCGTATCCGAGCATCCGCTCGAACATCAGCCGGGCATCCTCCAGGCGTTTCTTGTCCACATTTCCCATGCGCGTTAATGCTTCCACCAGCCAGAACGTACAGATATTGAATGTGCCTTCCCTGCCCTGCAGACCGTCCGGCGTCTCTTCCGTGTTATAGCGGTACACCAACCCATCTGAAACGAGGCCGCGCTCGGCAGGAGGACGTAGGATCGCATCCACCGTGCGGACAATTCGAGGGTCGGTGGCGGACATGAACAAAACGAGCGGCATCATCAGTAGCGAGGCGTCGAGCGAGTCCGACCCGTAGTACTGGATGAAGGCGTTGCGGTCTTTGCTCCAGCCTTTCGCTTGGATCTCTTCGTAGATCTCGTCCCGCACCTTTGTCCAGCGGTCGCGATCGGCGGGGAAGGATCGCTTGTCGGCCAGCCGCAGCGCTCGATCGATGGCCACCCAGCACATCAGCCGGGAGTACACGAAGTGCTGCTTTCCGCTCCGAACCTCCCAGATCCCTTCGTCCTTCTGCTTCCAGTGGTCGCAGACCCAGTTTGTAAGGCGCCGCAGATAGCGCCAGAGATCGTAGGAAATCGGACTTCCATGTTTGTTGTACAGATAAACCGAATCCATCAGTTCGCCGTAGATGTCGAGCTGGAGCTGATCGTATGCGCCATTGCCGATGCGCACGGGCGCTGAGCCACGGTAGCCTTCGAGGTGGGCGAGCGCTTCTTCGCGCAGATCGTGACGACCATCGATGCCGTACATGATGTTAAGGCTGCCATCCGCCTCCATTTCGTGGCATCGCTTCTCTATCCAGTTCATGAAGGCCGCCGCTTCTTCGGTGAAGCCGATGCGGAGCAGCGCGTACACTGTGAAGGCGGCATCGCGAATCCAGGTATAGCGATAATCCCAATTGCGCTCGCCACCGATGGCTTCGGGAAGACTCGTGGTGGGCGCTGCTACGATGGCTCCCGTGGGCTGGAACACGAGTAACTTCAGGACCAGCGCGGACCGATGGACCGTCTCGCGCCAACGGCCTTTGTAGGTGCACTTGGCGATCCAGCGCTGCCAATATTCGACTGTCTCGGTAAACAATCGGTAAGCGTCCTGTTCTGTCACACCGATCTGGTCGGAGGCTATCGGATCCAGTTGGTGGAGTTCGAAGCTCGCGCTTTGCTGCTGTTCAAGAGTGAACTCACCCCAGACACCATCGGCAGTTTTTTGGATGGGATAGTCCGCTGCGAGCGCGAGGTTCAGCTTCGTGGAAAGAAAGCGGGCTCCACCGGAAACGACTTCAACGATATGGGGATCGCGGCCATAATCGAAAGCCGGAAAGCACTCCACACGAAACGTCATGCGGCCGCGGACGACCTTCACCTGCCGAACGAGGCCATGGAATCCCTGGTCTTCGCGGGGAGCGCCAACGGGCATGTAGTCGATGATCTCCGCTACGCCATCTTCGGAGAGGAAGCGTGTGATCAGGACGTTCGTCTCGGGCCAGTAGATCTGTTTGTAAACAATTCCGTCGGGAGCCGCCGGACTGATACGGAAATATCCGCCTTTCCGCTCATCCAGAATTGCGGCGAAAACGCTCGGGGAATCGAAATGGGGGAAACAGAACCAGTCGATGGAGCCGTTCATCCCGACGAGGGCTATTGTCTGTAGATTGCCGATGATGCCATAGTCCTCAATCGGGAGGTAAGCCATTTTTCCAACATAGCGCACACCCGTACAGCGACCGTTGTAAATCGCGCGTGAGAGACTGGTCTGCGGTGAATATCCCTGCGAAGAGGCTGATCTACGCAGCCACTGTGTTTTGGAGCGCGCTGCTGCTCCTGTTAGTGCAGCCGATCCTGACCAAGTTCATCTTACCGTGGTTCGGCGGATCGGCAGGTGTCTGGACGACGAGCATGCTTTTCTACCAGACGCTGCTGCTCCTGGGCTATGGATACGCTCACCTCACAACACGGATGCTCCCGCCTCGCGCGCAGATGCTCCTGCATATCGTGTTGCTCCTCGCGACGCTGGCCCTGTTGCCGATTCACCCGTCAGCAGCATGGAAGCCGACATCAGCGGACGATCCGAGTCTGCGCATCCTTGGACTTCTGCTGACGACGGTCGGTTTGCCGTACTTCCTGTTGGCAGCGACGAGTCCTTTGGTGCAATCGTGGTTCACGCGCACTCAGCCCGATACGCCCTACCGGCTGTTCGCGCTCTCGAACGTGGGATCGCTTATTTCTCTGCTGGCATATCCGGTAGCGATCGAGCCAGTCCTCTCGGCGCGAAATCAGCTTCTCTCCTGGTCGGTGGGGTACGTCGGTTTTGTCGTGCTGTGCGCCATTGCAGCCCTTCAAACCGACCGGCGATCTGTCGCAATTCCTCCTTTTACTCTCGACCGCCTCGCCTGGACGTGGCTCGCGCTCGCGGCGTGTCCGTCGGTGCTCTGGCTGTCGTTTGCAAATCACCTCAGCCAGGACGTGGCCGCGGCACCGTTCCTATGGATTCTGCCTCTTAGCCTTTATCTGCTCAGTTTCGTCTTGTGCTTCGATCGCGAAGGCTGGTACCGGCCGCGACTCTTTCGATGGCTGCTGCCGCTGGCATGGCTCTCGGTAACTCTCGCCGTATCACAGCAAGGTTACTTGAACCTCCGGCAATCACTGGTGCTTTTCTCCCTGGCGCTGCTGATCCTTTGCATCTTCTCCCACGGCGAACTCGCGCGGCTTCGGCCCGATCCGTCCGAATTAACGGGTTATTTCCTGACAATCGCGGCAGGCGGCGCGCTCGGAGGTATCTTTGTAGGACTTATCGCGCCAAGGATTTTCACAGAGTATCTGGAGTTGCCGATCGGGCTTCTGGGCTCGATGATGCTGGGCCTGTGGCTGCTATATCGATTCCCGACCAAGCGTGTGTTGCGTGTCGGGGCCGCAACCGCCGCCGCAGTTGTCGTCGCGATCGCGCTGCCCGACGCCTCGACTCGCCATCGGGTAAAGGTGCGGAATTTCTATGGAACGCTGCAGGTGAGTGAGCTTGGCGCGGCGGACGGGGCATACCGCTCGCTGTTTAACGGAATCATCAAACACGGGGTGCAATTCCTCTCGCCAGAACGCAGCCGCTGGCCGACGACGTACTACGGTCCTGCATCCGGAGCCGCGATCGCGATCAACAAGCTTCGCCGCGGGATGATGCGCGTCGGTGTGATCGGCTTGGGCACGGGAACGCTTGCAGCCTATGCGCAGCCCGGCGATTCGTACTGGTTCTACGAGATCAACCCCGCGGTGATCGAATTTGCCCAGGTCGAGTTCCGGTATCTGAGAGAGTCGCCCGGAGAAATGAAGATCGTCCCGGGTGACGCGCGCCTGTCGCTGGAGCGTGAGTCGTCCCAGTTGTTCGACGTGTTGGTTGTGGATGCCTTCTCCGGCGATTCGATCCCGGTGCATCTTCTCACGGTGGAGGCGATGCGTCTGTACTTTCACCACCTCGCTCCGACGGGCGCAATCGCGATTCATGTGACAAATAAGTATCTGGACCTGGCGCCGGTGGTGGAGAGGGTCGCGAAGGAAGTCGGAGCCGCGGCGCTGTTGATTCACAACAGCTCGGAAAGTCTGAAGAAGATCGAATCTTCGAGTTGGGTGATCGTTACGAAGAACTCGAGGCTGGCGAATGAGCTTGGGTTTCTGGCAAGTCCGATTCGCGGAGCCAAGCCGCTGTGGACCGATGACTACAGCAATTTGTTCCGAATCCTGAAGTAGCGTTCGAGATAACCGGGCGGATCACGGGAACGCAGGCATGTGGAAGGTCAGGAAGTAGTAAACCACGGGCATCGTAAACAGAGAACTATCAAGGCGGTCCAGCAAGCCACCGTGCCCGGGCAGGATCGAGCCGCTGTCCTTCATGTTCGAGCCACGCTTCAACGCCGATTCGGCAAGATCCCCCACTTGTCCGGCCACGTTACACAGCATGGACAAAGCGATCATCTCAGGGAGAGTGAGTCCGAGTCCGAGTTTCGCGTGTACGGCAACACCCATGCCTATGGCCGCCGCCATGGAAGCAACCGAGCCCTCCCAGGACTTACCGGGACTGATGCGCGGCGCGAGTTTGTGGCGGCCGATCGAACGACCCACGTAGAACGCGGCGATGTCGCCAACCCAGTTGATCGCGAGGGCAAAGAGAATCCAGTACGGGTTGATGGCACGCAGATCGATGGCGCATCGCCACGCGCCGAAGGTATAAACAACGCCGAGCGTTACGGCTCCCGCAAAATAGACCGATTTTCGGAAGTCTGCCAGACGTAGCGCGACCATCAAAACAAGGACAGCAAGCAGACGGCTCAGGCTCGGGTCAATGATATAAAGCAAGCCGATGATATAGCCGGACTTCAAGGGACCGAGTTCCCCCTGCGCGTTCGCGATCGTGACGAACTCGTGATAGCAGCCGACAGCCATCATGGCCACAATGGCGGCGAACACCCACGGCTGGGACCAGAAGATGGCATACAAAGCAAAGGCCATCAGCCCCAGCCCGGTGAGAACGCGGTTCATCTCGAGGGCGCAACGACGGTTTCAGGAATGCTCTTCGAGGCGGGCGCGTGGTCGGATTTCACGCCGCCGAATCGCCGGTCACGGCGCTGGTAATCAAGGATGGCTCGAAGAAGCTCAGACTGCGTGAAGTCGGGCCACAACGTTTCGGTGACGTACAACTCCGCGTACGCGATCTGCCACAGGAGGAAGTTACTGATGCGCATCTCCCCCGACGTGCGGATCAGAAGATCCGGATCAGGCACGTGCGCGGTGTACAGGTACGACGAGATTGTCTCTTCGTCCACCTGGATACTATCGGAGCTTCCGTTTCGGCGGGCATCGTCCAGAATGGCATTAACGGCGTCCACGATTTCCGCACGTCCGCCGTAGTTGATGGCAAGATTGACGCGAAGGCCGGTGTTGGCGCGTGTCGCATCCACTCCGGCCAGCAACTCGTCGCGAACCTGGCGCGGTAAACCGTTGAGGCGGCCGACGGCGAACAATCGTATGTTGTTCTCCATCAGGTTGGGCAACTCGCGCTTCAGGTAAAAACGCAGAAGCCGCCAGAGGGTCTCGACTTCATGGCGGGGCCGTTTCCAGTTCTCCACCGAGAAGGCGTACAGCGTCAGTGCGCGGATCCCCAGTCGAGCGCACACCTCGACCGTGTTGCGGACCGGGTCAATCCCGGCCTGGTGCCCGGCGACACGAGGCATGTTCTGCCGGTTTGCCCAGCGACCGTTGCCATCCATGATGATCGCGATATGCGAGGGAAGCCGCTGCGGATCGATTGCTTTCGCCAGCAACCAGTCCTCTTCCTCCGGCTTCAGCGTATCGAGGAGAGCTTGCATGCGTGATCTTCCATCGTACTACGCGATGGCAGTTAAGAACCTGCAGCGACGGGACTACCTGGGCCGCTTCGAGCTTTTTGCCTGCTCCACGAACCAATCCTGTGCGTTGCGCGGCTCACCGTTAGCCTTCAGGCGTGTATAGGTTCCGTCGCTGTTCATACGGCGCGCTTTCGCTGTATCCGCAAGGTACACGGACAGGAGGTCGTTTTTTACGTGCTGAATGAGCGCTTTATCTTCCAGAGGGAATAGGGTTTCCACCCGACGGTTGATATTGCGGGGCATAAGGTCGGCCGATCCCAGGTAGATCTCTTCGTCCCCGCCGTTTCGGAAGTAGTAGATGCGGCTGTGCTCGAGAAAGCGGCCGACAATGCTGGTGACCTCGATGTTCTCGCTGATGCCCGGGATCCCCGGACGAAGGCAGCACGTGCCGCGCACAAGAAGGCTGATTTTCACCCCCGCCTGCGAAGCCTCGTAAAGCAGGCCGATGACCTGAGGGTCCACAAGGGCGTTCATCTTGAAGATCAGCCTGCCTTGGCCGCTATTGCGCTGATGCTGGATTTCGCGCCGGATCATGGCCTCAAATTCTTCGCGCATGGTGATCGGGGCAACCAGCAGTTTCTGAAAGTCGCGCTTGGCCGAGTATCCAGTCAAGTAGTTGAAGAGGTCCGTTGAATCGGCTGCAATCTGCTCGTTCGCCGTAAACAGGCCGATATCGGTATACAGGTGCGCTGTCACCGCGTTGTAGTTGCCGGTGGACAGGTGGACGTATCGGCGTATGGCGTCGGATTCGCGGCGGACCACCATGCATACTTTGCAGTGGATTTTGAGGCCGAGCAATCCGTAGACTACGTGAACTCCTTCGCGCTCAAGAGCGCGCGCCCATTCGATATTGCTTTCTTCATCAAACCGCGCTTTCAATTCGACGAGTACTGCGACCTGTTTGCCTTCCTCCTGCGCTTCGAGCAGGGCATCGACGATCGGTGAATTGCGTCCGACGCGGTAGAGGGTCATTTTGATGGCGAGTACGTTCGGGTCATGCGCCGACTTGCGAACGAAGTCAATCACGGGCTGGAATGAATCGAACGGATGGTGCAGCAGAATGTCCTGGCGCCGGATCGACGAGAACATGTCCTCGTCTTCCGCATTCTGAAGCGCGAGCGGCTGGGCCGGTACGAACGGGGGGTATTTCAAATCCGGGCGATCGATCGCGTACAGACCGATAAGGCGCGTCAGCGACAGTGGGCCATGGACACGGTAAAGTTCGCCGCTCTGCACCTCCAGGTTAGACATCAGGATGTCCAGCATGCCTTCCGGCATGTCGACCGTCACCTTCAGGCGAACGACATCACCGAAGCGGCGGTCACGCAAGCCTGCTTCGATGGTCTCGAGGAGGTCCTCAGCTTCTAGTTCTTTGATGGCGACCTCGGCGTCGCGCGTCACGTGAAACGGATGCGCTTCCACCACCTTCATGCCGGGGAACAGAGCCTGCAGATTCGCGGCGATGACCTGTTCGAGCCAGACGAAGTGCAGATCCCGGCGCAGGCGCCGCTTCGCAGTTTGCTTGGGGAGCCGGTCGAGAGCGACGAACTGCGGCAGCGTGTCCGGGACCTTGATTCGTGCGAAGCGATCCTGGCCCTCGCTGTCGCGGATCAGCACGGCGAGATTCAGACTGCGGTTCGAAATGTGGGGGAACGGACGGCCAGGATCGAAGGCCAGCGGAGTCAACACTGGAAAGACGGTATCGCGGAAGTACTCGTCCGCGACGCCTTTCTGCTTTTCGTTGAGTTCGGAATAATCGAGGAGGTGGATACCACCGCGCCGTAGCGAGTCGGTGAGAGTCCCCAGGCAGTGATAGCCCTCGGTCAGCAGCTTCTTGACCTCACGGCGGATCGAAACAAGCTGCGCCGAAGGGCTCATACCGTCGGGTCCGGCTTCGGCCGATCCGGCTTCGACTTGAGCAATCAGTCCGGCCACGCGGACCATGAAGAACTCGTCGAGGTTGGAACCCAAGATGGAGAGGAACTTCAAACGTTCCAGCAGCGGATTCGATTCATCCTCCGCTTCATCCAGAACCCGATGCTGAAAAGCGAGCAGGCTGAGTTCTCGATTGATATAGAGCGATCGATCGTCGAAAGCGAGCGCGAGTTCAGCGACGGCGGCTTGAGGGGCCTTCGCGAGAGTGAGCTTTCCGCGGCGCTTTGAGTTTCGCATCGGTGTTACTGTAAGGGTACCGCGCACTCAATGCCTTCAATTCTTTAGCGTCGAGCGTGCGGTAACTGCCGATCAGGAGATCACCGATGACCACGGGTCCGATAGCGGTTCGGACGAGTTTGCGAACGCGGCTCCCGACAGCCTCGATCATCCGACGCACCTGACGGTTCCGGCCTTCGGTAATGGTGATCTCGAGGAACGTTGAGGATGCCGAATCACGGAGCCGGTTGACCACTGCGGGGCGAGTCGGCCCGTCGTTCAATTCGACACCTTCGCGTAACTGTCGAAGGGCGTCATCCGATAACACGGAGGACGTTTTCACCAGGTAAGTCTTCGGAATCTTGTGATCGGGATTGGTGATGCGATCGGCGAAGTCGTTGTCGTTGGTAAGGATGAGCAACCCCGTCGTGTCCTGATCGAGTCGTCCGACCGGCGCCACCCACTGGCCGATGTCGGGGATCAGGTCGTATACAGTGGGACGGCCTTCCGGGTCTTTATAGGTCGTGATGTAGCCTTTAGGTTTATAGAGGAGGATGTACGTCTTCCTCTGTTCGACAACAGGCTTGCCGTCGAGTTCGACGCGGTCCGCATCCGGATCCACCCAATGATCCGGTGTCTGGATCACCTTGCCGTTGACCTTTACGCGTCCCGCTCCGATCCACTTTCGCGCATCCGTGCGGGAACCTATGCCTGCCCGGGAAAGAATACGATCGAGAGTTTTCTTCAAAACACTACTTTTCGAGCTTGTAAATGGTCAATCCGGTTAGCAGCTTGGGATAGAAATCTGTCGACTTCTGGGGCATGCATCCTCCGCCGAAAGACGTGTCGGCTACCTGCTCAACAGTTGTCGCTTCGAGGAGGAATGCGACTTCCGCCTTGCCGTCCGCGACCATGTCGGTAGCGTTCTCCAGGCCGCGCACGTATTTAATGTAGTGTTCGTCCCGAACGGCTTCCGGCGTTATACCGAGGAGGCCTTCGAGGATCTCGTCATGAAGGACCTGGACGTCCAAGTCGTTCCTGCGCTCGCGTTCCAACATATAGATCGCGTTCGCGCCCTTGGCGGCAACACCGATACGAACCCGATCGGCGGCGGGCTGCTCCCAAGCCTGAGTGAGTGCACCGGGCGTGTCGAACTTTGTCACCGCGAACTTCTGCTTCGCTGTTTCGAGAAAAGCGTCGAGATCGAAGCGCTGGAGGCCGGCGAGCACACGATGAGTCGCCAGAATGCGCAACCCGCGGGAGTGCATGTTGACGAACGTCATCATCACCCACTTCGCATCCTCTAATTCAGGATGATCGTTGCGAAAGGCCAGCGCCGTCTCGTAGCGATGATGGCCGTCCGCAATCACAAGCTTCTTGTCGGTCATGAGCTGCTGCAGTTGGCCGATTGTCTGCGGATCCGAGATCTTATACAGCGTATGTACGACATTGTACTCATCGATGACTTTCGCGACGGGTTCTGAGCCCGCCGCTGCATTGAGGATCGAATCAATCTGAGCCGCGGGGTCCGCGAAGAGCATGAATATCTGGCCGAAATGTGCTCGCGTGAGCTCCAGGACTTGCCGTCGATCCTTCTTCGGCCCCGACAGGGTCTGCTCGTGGCGGTGGACGACACCGGCTTCATAGTCCTCGATCGCACCGAGCGCAATAAAACCTGTGCGAACCAGGGACTCGCGCGTATCCGGAAGTTCGAACTCCTGAAAGTAGGCATAGACGGAAGGTTCTCCCTCCTGACGGAGAATGCCGTTACCGATCCATTCCTTGAAGTACTCCGCGGCTCGTGTGTAGACGTTGTCGGAATCGCTATCAGAAGGAAACTTCTCGCCAAGGATGACGCGCACGAGATTGTACGGGCTTTTAGCGATGTAGTCCGCTTGCATTTTCGGCGAGATCTTGTCGTACGGCTGGGTTACGAGCTGGTCGAGTTTGCCGGCTTCGGGACTGTAACGGTAGGGTTGGAAAGCTTTGATTCGCGCCATGTTCAGGAGAGTTTTCAGCATAACAGGATGCTTCCGGCAGGCGGGCAAGTTCTACGGAAGACTAGGCCTTAGTACCTACGTGCTAGGACCAAGAAGCTTAAATTCTGAGGTTTTTTGTCGAGTTTCTTTCCTAGTCCCTGTAAATAAACTGCTAGCAGAGGGTTTCAAGATGCGTTCTCGTTCTCGAAGAAGTGGATTCGTATTAGTCACAATGACGGCCGGAGCCCTGACCATGACCGGAATGCTCGGCATGGCATTTGATATCGGCCGTATGTACATTGCAAAAAGCGAGTTACAGTCCTTCGCAGATGCCGCGGCATTAGCGGCAGCGCTGCGACTGGACGGACAATCAACTGGCATCACACGCGCACAAAACGAAGTTTCAACGATGCGCAGCGCCTACCGGTGGAATTTGGGCGGTTCACAACTCGCGGCCGGCAATATTATTGCTCGAGTTCGCTCAATCGATCAATAACGGGCTTCCGGTGAACTGGTCCAGCAACCCTGGCGCAGCGACGAACTACAGCTTCGCGCGCATCACCGTTCATGGCAATTTGCCGATCTACTTCATGGCGGCGGTGCGCGGCGCGACGCATTCCGATATCGGCGCATCCGCGACGGCGGGGCAACTGGCATTGAGCCCTGGATCCATGCCGCAGGGCATGTTCCCATTCACGCCAATTGCGCACTCCGACACCGCGGTGGATTACGGGTTTGCAGGTAGGCAAGCAGTACACGCTGAAGTGGTCTGCGTCTCCCAAGCTCAACGGTAACAATACGTGCCAGGGCGACCGCAGCCAGGCAATGATCGATGTGTCCAATAAGCGCGGATCCGAAAATCGCGGATTCTACGGGGAGGGGGCGAGTGCCTCAGTTCTGAAAGATCAGGTTGCGAACGATACACCTGTCGCGTATTACCCGGTGGGAAGCAACATCGTCTTCCAAGGTGGCGCAACAACGACCGTTAAAGATGCGCTCCAAATCCGTATCGGACAAGATACGGATTCTTCGAGCCAGAACTTCGTGAATTATCGCGGCAACGGAAGGCGAATCACTACCGTGCCCGTTACCGACAGCGTGAACGGCAGCAGGGTCGTAGGGTATGCCCGTTTCTTTCTGCTGACCGCCAGCAATTACAGCCAAGCGCAAGGTAATGAACCTTGGTGTGGTGAATTCATCGGAATCGGAGCCCCCGAGGGCGGCGATACGGAAGGCGGAAACACGGCCGTGGCCGTGACGCGAGTCCGGCTATGGAACTGAGGAAGGAGCGCGGCAGTTCGATTCTCGAATTCGCCATCGGCGCCAGCCTGCTCGTGCTGCTCTTCACGGGTATCTTTCAATTCGGCTATACGTTCTATGCGTACAGCAAACTAGAGAACGCTGTCCGAGCGGGGGCGCGGTTCGCCGCGCTCTCGGTTTACCCGGTTAGCGGGCCGACGACGAACTCGTCACCGACCTCCGCGTTTGTTACCCAGGTCAAGAACGTTACGGTTTACGGGCATCCAAATGGCGCCGTGGACGGCAGGACTCCGATGGTGAGCGGATTGACGACCGCTCATGTCAGCGTAAATGTCGCGTTCTCGAACAATGTTCCAACATCGGTTTCGGTGGGCATCTCGGGTCTTCGCGTAAACGGAATCTTTGGAACCTGGCAATCCAACGGGAAACCGAAAGTACTTTTTCAGTATGTGGGTCGATATGCGCCACCGATCACGTAATGCGCGTCGCGGCAGCGCGATGCTGGAAGCCGCCCTTGTTTATGGATCGTTCATGTTCATGATGATCGCGATCCTCGACGTCGGCTATACGATGTTCCTGCACCAGACGCTGGTTGAACGCGCGCGCGGCGCAGCACGATACGGAGTAGCGCGGACGTTCAATGCGACAGCGATTCAGAACAAGGTGCTTTACGACAGTCCGAGCATTCCGAGCGGCGCCAGTCCGATATTCGGATTGCAGACTTCAAATGTGACCGTGTCGCAGGCGCCGCCGATTGGGATGAATTCACCATCGTGGCTTACTGTGCGCATCAGCGGGTGGCGTTTCTTCCGTTTCACACCGAATCATACGGGCCGGCCGACGGGTCAGGATATTTCGGTGACGCTGCCGATGGAAAGCCCGTAAGATGCGGATCACGCGACGGCCGGAGCGGTCCTGGGCCGAAGCAGCAGGAGGGCGCCCGCGAGCAGCGTTCCCAACGAGATCCACTGCGTTAACGACAAGCCGCCGACCAGATTCTGCTCATGGTTGCGGAAGAACTCGACCAAGAAGCGAACGGACGAGTAGAGCACGAGATACCAGCCGATGATGTCGCCGTTCCTGTGTAGACGGTTGAACCGTTTGTACAGGAAAGCGAAGATGATCAGTTCGGCCATGGACTCGTAGAGTTGAGCCGGGTGCAGCGGCACGCCCAAAGGCACTCCCGTCAGTTCGTGCGCCTCGGGATTCGTGAAGGTGATGGCCCACGGGCGCTGACATTCCGAGCCCCAGCAGCATCCCGCCATCAGGCAGCCCATCCTGCCGATCGCGTGCCCCAAAGCCAGTCCTGGCGCGAAGACGTCGGCAGTCAACAGACCGGGCAAGCCTGTATGTCTCATGTACAGAAACGCGAACAGGATCGCGAGCAGAAGTCCGCCCTGGTACACGCCCGCGGCCTGCAAAGTGCTGATCGTGAAAATCTCTCTCGGATTGAGGAGATACGTTCGCCAATCGAAGACGAACATGAGGAGTTTCGCGCCCGCCATTCCGACGAGGGCGCAATAGATGGCGAGATTTGTGACGGACTCGGCTTTCAGCCCGGCTTTGGCTGCCAGCTTCCCGGTGAGCCAGATGGCAACCAGGAACGCGATCGCAACCAGGACGCCATACGTAGGGATATAGAATCCGCCAATCTCAATGAGTTTCGGGAACATCGGTATGCTTGCGCGTCCTCCACATATCCAGGATCAGCAGGCCCGCGCCAACGGAGATGGCGCTATCGGCGACGTTGAACGCCGCGAAGCGCCATGTCCCTGTATAGAATTCGAGAAAATCCGTGACCTCGCCGTGCATGACGCGATCGTAGATGTTTCCCAAGGCTCCGCCGAGCACCAGGGCGAGGCCGAAGGTGGTTAATTTCGACGCCGCAAAACCCGCGCGGCCTGGCCGGAGCAGGAGATACGCGATGAAGATCAAGACACCGGCGGATACGCCGATCAGCATCAGCGTCCGCCATTGACTGTCGCCGTCACTGAACATCCCGAAGGCGGCTCCTTTGTTCTTGGCATGGACGATGTCAAAGAACCCGGGGATCACGTGGAAACTATCCCAGAGAGAAACGGTTGCCTCGATCCAGAGCTTGGTCGCGCGGTCAAGCGCGAAAACGACGGCAGCGATTCCCAACGCTATGAGGCGAAGATTCACTGCCGGAACCGTTCGACCTCACTCGCGCATTCCGCACAGATGCCGGGGTGAACCTCAGGCCGTGATCCTACGTCCGTCGTGTATTTCCAGCAGCGCTCGCACTTGGCGCCATCGGCGTGTTCGACGGTGACGTTTACGCCATCGCCGCCCGGCCGCAGAGCGACCTGCGAAACGATGAACAGATCAGCGAGTTCGCGCTGGTAGCGTTCGAGCAGGGACGCAACCGAACCGTTGGCCGACAATAAGACCTTTGCCTCGAGGCCCGAACCGATCTCCTTCTTTTGGCGAGCCTGTTCCAGCGCATTGAGCACTTCTTTGCGAACTTCCATCAACTGCAGCCATTCCTGTTGACGCGCGCGGGCGGTATCAGGGATACCGGCGGCAATTTCGCCGGCTTCCGGGAACAGCGCGACATGGACGCTGGCGGCTTCATCCTTCGGCTTGCGTCATGTATGACCAGACTTCCTCAGTGGTGAATGCGAGCAGAGGAGCGAGGAGGCGCACCAGCGCGTAGTTGATGCGGTAGATGGCGGTTTGCGCACTGCGGCGCGCATGCGAATCCGAAACGCCGGTGTACAACCGGTCCTTGGAGATGTCGAAATATACCGAGCTTAGCTGTACCGTCGCGAAGTCGTAAACGGCGCGGTAGACCTTGTGGAACGCGTATTCGTCGTACCAGGCGCGGGACTTTCGAACCAGTTCGTCCGCCTCGAGCAGAATCCACTGATCGACTTCGAGCAGGCGGTCCGCGGGAACGGCATCGGTTTCAGGATCGAAATCGGCGAGCACACCCAGGGCATACCGGAACGTATTCCGGAGCTTTCGGTAGGCGTCGGTAAGGCGGGCGATGATCGTATCCGAGAAACGAACATCTTCGTTGTATTCGACGGACGCGATCCAAAGACGGAGCACTTCCGCGCCGTATTGCTTGATGATCTTTTCCGGACCGATGACGTTGCCAAGAGACTTGGACATGGCTCGGCCTTCGCCATCGAGGGTCCAGCCATTGGTTGCACATTCGCGATAGGGAGCGGATCCTTTCAGCCCGACGCCGACCAGCAATGAGCTGTGAAACCATCCGCGATATTGGTCGCCGCCCTCCAGATACATGTCGGCGGGCCACGGCAGTTCGGGATCGTGCCCTAGGACGGCGAGATGGCTCGACCCGGAGTCAAACCAGACGTCGAGGATGTCGTTTTCCTTGGTGAACTCTGTCCCGCCGCATTTTCCGCAAGTCGTGCCGGCGGGCATGAGTTCGGCGGCGGAGCGCTCATACCAGATGTCAGCCGAGTGCTCGGCGAACAGCTTGACGACGTTGTCGAGGATCTTGCGATCCGTTACTGGCTCACGGCAGCCTTCGCAGTAGAAGACGATGATCGGAACGCCCCAGATGCGCTGGCGGGAGATACACCAATCGGGACGGTCCGCAATCATGTTGTGGATGCGCTCCTGGCCCCAGCTAGGAAACCACTTCACGTTCCGGATGGCTTCAAGAGCGTTCTGCCGGAGATTGTTGCGATCCATCCCGATGAACCACTGTTCGGTTGCGCGGAATATGGTCGGCTTGTGGCAGCGCCAGCAGTGCGGATAGCTGTGTTCGACCTTTTCGGTGGCGAGAAGGGCTCCGTTCTTCTTGAGGATCTCGACCACCATCGGGTTTGCTTCCCAGACTGTCTTGCCGATCAGTTCCTGGGGCAGGCGGCCATCGGCGCCTTCGGCGTGGAAGAAGCGTCCCGCAGCATCGACCGGGCAGTAGGTATTGATGTTGTATTTGCGGGCGACCACATAGTCTTCCTGACCGTGGCCGGGCGCGGTGTGTACGGCTCCGACGCCCTGCTCCAGCGTGACGTGGTCCGCCAGGATGCCGAGGGAATCCCGTTCGAGGAACGGGTGACGGAAGACGGCGCCTTCCATCTTCGATCCTTCAAACGAAGCGATGACCGGGGGATCATTCCAACCCACGTTGTCGATGGTCGCGACGAGAAGGTCGCGAGCAACGATGTAGACGTCGCCATTCACTTCGGCTGCGACGTATTCGAATTTCGGGTGGTACGCGATGGCCATGTTGGCCGGCATAGTCCATGGCGTAGTCGTCCAGATGAGGCCATACACTTTGCGGCCCGCGAGAGCCGGATCGATGGCGGCGGGATCGGACACGAGGGGGAACCGAACCCAGATGGATGGACTCGTGTGGTTCTCGTACTCGACTTCGGCTTCGGCGAGCGCGGTGCGGTCATTCACGCACCAATTCACCGGCTTCAGGCCCTTGTAAATATAGCCTTGGTCGAGGAAATCGACGAATGCGCCCGCGATGGTGGCCTGGTACGAGGGCTCCATCGTGAGATAAGGGTGGTCCCAATCGCCGAAGATACCGAGCCGGATGAAGTCCGCGCGCTGCAGATTGACGAACTTCTGGGCGTACTTGCGGCACTCGCGACGGATGTCGGCGGCGGACATTTTGGCCTTCTTCGAGCCGAGTTCGCTATCGACCTTGATCTCGATGGGGAGGCCGTGGCAATCCCAGCCAGGGACGTACGGCGAATCGAACCCGGCCATGGTTTTCGACCGGACGATGAAATCTTTCAGTGTTTTGTTGAACGCGTGGCCGAGGTGGATGTTGCCGTTTGCGTAGGGCGGCCCGTCGTGCAGGATGTACTTCGGGCGGCCGGCGCGCGCATTTCGAATCTGCCCATAAATCCCCGACTGCCGCCAATTTTCGAGCATTTTGGGCTCGTTTTGGGGCAGATTTGCCTTCATCGGGAAGTCCGTCCTGGGTAGATTGACGGTCTTCTTGAGATCGACTTCCTGGGATTCCATGGGGAGCATATTCTATGGTATCAAGCGTGCTGGGAGCGGCCCGGGTGGTTTTGTAGGCCTCCGTGCGGATCTATGTCGCCGATGTAAGGCATCGGGGCATTGAAGACCATATCGATGAGTTTCGATGTGAGCTTTGCGGCGGTGGGTTCGTTTTGTTGCTTCGGTTCGCTGCGCCCTTGTTGCAGGGTCTCGAGTTCGCGCCACGCCTTTTCGTAAGCCCGGCGAAGCTGGCTCTGGTTGCGGGCGAGCGTGCGCATGGTTTTTGATTCGGCCACTTCGATGTAGGCGGCGTCGCGGACGTCGTTCGGGTCGGCGTCGGGACCGAGAAGTTCCTGCTGCTCGCGCATGGCCTTGCGGAAGAGGGCGGTTTCCATGGCTTCGATGCGGCGGAGGCGCCAGCGGGCGGCAGCCATTTCTTTCGCGAGTTCTGTTTCGAGTCCGTCGGCAGGGTTGAAGCGGTTCAGGATGGCGGCTTCGAGCGCGTCGTACTCTTCCTGCGATTCGTGGGCGAGGACCACACGGGCGCTGTTGAGTCCGTGCTTCAGGCTGTTCTGGGCGGACTTGGCCTTCCCTTCTGCGGTGACGGGTCCGTTCGATTTTGCTCCATTACTGCGGGCGGCTTCTGCTTTGGTGGACATGGGGATACTCCGGTTTTAAGGTCGCATGCAAGGTTTGCGAGTTAAGCCGAATTTTTTGAGATTTGTTGGAAATGCAGGAGAAATAAATTTTCTAGATGTTGCAACGGCCATGCGCAGCCACAACGGCGATGAACGGCGACTGGGTTTAATGGACGCGATGTTGGCATCAAACATGGGGGTCCAGGAACTCGATCGCTGCCAACCGTTACGGCGCCGAAGTCCCGGTCATGTCGAGGTTTACTCCCCTAAGGGATCCTATCCATGAGGAGCCCGAAAGTAAAAAAGAGGGAGAAGCGAACTTGCCCGGCGGGCGCCAAACGGGGGACACCTCACGAGAAAGTGCTCCGCGAGTTCGGTTTGTGACTCATTTCCAGTGCACCAAACGCTGCGGGGGCCGACCTGCGTAATATCGATCGCGAGCAAGCGCTGAATGTGCTTCAACGCCTGACAGACCAAGGTTCCAGGGGTTACGGCGACGTGAAGCAAGCCAAGGGGCTCCAGTGACTCGGTCCGCACCCTGGTACTTTCCAGCCTGTTGCTTTTAAAGTAATCCGACGAAAACGACGAACCATGCAAGAGAACCTCGGGCTTGCCTCGCCGTTCTAAAGATTCCGGAAGCGGGAGAACCCATGTCGGCTGAAGTAGATTTTAGTGACTTGATGGAGCACGCGGAAGCAGCCGCATGGAGGAGCAGCAACAGCTTCACCAGTAAGCTCCAGACGAGCGTGAAGTTTACCGCTCGAAAGCAGATTCGAAAGGCTCCGACGACAGCCATAAAGTTCGTTCTCGGGAAGGTGCCGTTCGTCGGCTCCCTTTTGAGCTTCGGCGCTGAGAAAATCAGCGCAAAGATCCGAAAGAAAAGAATCACTGCCGGGCTATTCAAACATGCCGTTCAGCCTGACGCGCCGGTAGCCGCCAAATACAACGCAAAGTCGTTGTCGGAGATTGCAACGAAAATCGACTCGAACGTCACTAAGCAGGAGGCTGCTTATCGGGAGCTGGAAACGGCGATGACAAGACTCCGTACGGCCAGTTTCGGCGCTGGCACGATCACTGCTTTGGATTGGTTGACTACGTTCAAAAATGCTGCTTATGCGTACTATCGCGTAGACCACTACAACGTTAAGCTCGCGGATTTCGTGGAAGTCTCGCAGTTGAGGCTCGAAAATATAGAAAAGTGGACCGAAAAGGGCACTGACTCCTTGGTTGCAGGCAAAGACGAACTTTGGGAAATCTTCGAGGAACGCTATGGCCACCTGACCGATGACAATGTTCCACTGCTCGGTGTGGGACGTCCCCGATCGAGTTCAAGCAGCAGTTTATCCGTTTAAACTCGTCGGATTATATGTCGTAGTAATACGTCCGTACGCCAAGAGCATGGTCGATCGCACGGATCTAAGCGGGGGGCGCCGTGCGCAACGGAGAAGATCCGAGCGGCACATCGTACGCATGGAAGACCGCGCTGTTTCAGGTCCCGACGCAAGTCAGCGCCCCGCACCGCGAGCATATATGCCGAATATCGGACTTCGGGAGATGAATCTCTCATCGCCGCAAGCAGTGCCGGTTGGAAGCTTTATCGAGACGCAATCGCGACAACGCTTCAACGTTGACTGATCGAACTTTCGGTCTCAGCGTAGAATCCAAGCACGCCTCCGTAAGAACTTATTTGCCACGTTGACCAGGAATGAAGCCCAACGCGCAACGACACTTGGTGGATCATGTCTGGCGCCGCTGAACTGAATGAGTCGATCAACGACAACACAGCTTCGGAGTTACTGAGAAACCCCAAAGCGGCAGAAGCAGCCCAGCAGAGGCGATCATCGCATTTCACGCATGCACCCGAGTAGCGCGAAAACCGCTCGCTGCGCCTCCTTTGCAGACGAGATCTACTGTACGTACGTAGTTCCCGCCTGCACCCAGTGGGTCAGGGCGCCGGTCGTGTCGAACGCGTTGACGTAGACGTGAATACTCGGCCGCAATGGGCGAGAACGGTAAAGCAACAGTGGGTCCGCTGACGCCGACGCGGCAGCCTAATTGAGATTAGACCCAACCCCGCCGATCGTGATTGCAGCCGTGCGGCCCGCACTCGGGGGTTCTCAGAAGTTCGAAAAGCGAAGGCGGTACCTCCGATACCGTAACGACCATCCGAAAACGAAATCCATGATGTGTTTCCGGTGGCCTCCCACAGGCAGTTGTCAGGCGCCGTGACCTGCACAGTCGCGGCGGCTGGATTCGAGCTCATTGAACTCGAACTCGCTCCCAGCGACAGACCGCAGTTCCCGGGAGAGTGCCATTGAACCACGTAGAGCCAAAATCATTGTTGAGACCCGAGGTGGCATCCGCCTGCGCTACAACGTAGATCTTGCTGGAATCCGCCGAATACGTCACGAATTTACCGTGCGCGGCAAACGTCTTGGAGCCGGCAGTGAACTGCGGCAGTGGAATTCGGCCCGCGTCCGAAAAGTACTCGTAGTCGTACACCTGGATTTCGGAATCCGTGACCTTCAGCGATCCCGAGGAATAGTAGTCATATGGTTTCGAGATCGCAATGACCTTGTCTAAAGCGGCGGAGTGGTTCAGGCTCACGATCTGCACCGGGCGATTCAAGCTTCCGAAGTACAGCAAATCCTGATCTTTCGTGGCTGAGACATGAAAGGCGGTGGCACAGGAATTGAATACTCGGCTTCCATCTACTGAAAACCAGACACCTCCGCAAATCGGATGGTCGCCATGATACGGCGAATCATAGTGAAACGACAGCGGTCCGGTCGAGACGTCAAATTTCTGGAGGTCGTCAGGCGATCTGCCTCGCGTGTTGTATATCCATTTTCCATTGGGGTGCAGACGTCCTCCCGTACCCCATGCAAACGAACTCGAACCAACCTCCGCGCCTGTGGAGAGATTGACGTACCGGTCCGGGAGCACGTAGACATACTGGGAGCCGAGAACCAGACCACTCACTTTGGTCGATACGGAATAAGTCCTCGCCAGCAGCCCAGTCGAGAGATTCACGTAAGAGATATATGAATCGTGTCCGACAGCAGCGTACAGTCCGTCGCGTCTTATCGAGAGACTTAGAGGGGGGAGGCAGACCGACTGTAATGTCAGTCTTGGCATTCGAATCGTAGATATGTAACTGGTTCGGCGCTCCGGCCACCATCACGAGTTTGTCAAGACTGCGGCTGTACTCAATGACAGAAGGGCGAAATGACAGCGAGGTGATCTGAGCGGCAGCCGGTAGACATACGTTCGCCAAGGCCACTGACGATCAAAAGTCGCGCAGCCAAACAAAGATCGCCCCGGAAGAGGGCGTAAGACATGAACCGTCGAGTTTACCAGCATGGCCCGCAACACGAAATACGGATTTTCCTACAGCCAATCTGGTACTGAGAAGGAGATAACTCGGTATTACCTGCCTTCCAGAGATACGTGATGGAAGTTACTCAATGGAGGGGCGGTCGACGCAGATAGATCCCTTGAGGGTTGCTTTCCAGTCGAGTGTCTGCGTGCGATCCCGTCATGTGCGCGTCACGTCGCTCGACGTCGGCACTCGGATAGAGTTACTCGAGAGCAAACGCCACGACGGCATCGCCTAGCTTGGTACCGAGTTTCCCGTGACCGCCAGCACAGATCACGACGTATTGCTTGCCCTTCCAGACGTACGTCATCGGAGTGGCATGCGCCGCGGCGGGCAATTCGGTTTCCCAGAGAACCTTACCGGATGCGGTATCGAAGGCGCGCAGGCGATTGTCGAACGTTGCCGCTACGAATGTCAGTCCGCCTGCAGTGGCGAGCGGTCCGCCCAGATTTGGCGTGCCGATCTTTTGTCCCATGTACTCGCCGAGAGGTACTTCCCAACGCTTCCTGCCGGTTTGCAGGTCCAACGCCGTGAGGGCGCCCCATGGCGGCTCATTGCAGAGCATTCGGCCAGGCGTGATGAACGGCGCTCGTACCATCGCATAGGGAGTGCCGAGCTGGCTGCCGAACTCGTACGACAGTCGATTCTCCCCCGTATCCCCGCGAGCGGCGTTCACCTGGTCTCGTGGAATAAGACGGATGATCGTGGCAAGCCGGTTCGTGTTCACGATCAGCCATCCTCGCGACGAATCGTATGCCGGACCGCCCCATGCGACTCCGCCGACGTTTCCAGGAAACGCCAGAGTGCCTTTCACGCTCGGAGGCGTGTAGATGCCTTCGTTGCGGAGTCCTTGCATCTGATCGATGCACCACTTCCGGTCCGATTCATTCACACCGAAGACGGTGAATTTCGTGGGGACCAGCGGCTCGATGGCAGCGGGAAAGGGCTGCGTCGCCGAAGCGTCTTCGCCTGCAACATCGCTCTTTGGCACAGGGCGTTCTTCAATGGGCGAGAGCGGCTTTCCCGTCTTGCGGTCCAAAACATAGACAAACCCCATCTTTGTCGTAACTACCACTGCGGGCGTTTTGGACGGTCCAAACGCAATCAGGACCGGCTGCGCGGCGACATCGTAATCCCAAAGGTCATGGTGTACGACCTGGAAACTCCACACGACTTCACCGGTGACGGCACGCAGCGCCGTTACAGAGTTGGCGTTCCGGTTGTCACCCTTGCGCTCGCCGCCGTAGAAATCCGGGGAAGCGCTGCCGGTCGGCACGAAGACGAGGCCGAGATCCGGATCGGCCGACATGACCCCCCACGCGTTCGCGCTGCCGGTTTTCGGCAGCGATGGCATCGGGTCCCATGACCAGCGCAGTTTCCCGGTCCGCGCATCGTAACCGCGGACGGTACCGCGCTCCATGTCGGCGGCTCGGTTATCTCCAACCGATGAACCAACTATGACCACGTCCTTGACGATGGCCGGAGGAGACGTGACCTGATAATTCCCAATGTCTTGAATCTGGATGCCTTCGCTGAGGTCGACTTCGCCGTTCTTGCCGAACTCCTGGATTTTCTTCCCGGTACGCGCGTCGATTGCGATCAGGCGGGCATCGATCGTTCCAAAGAAAATGCGCTTGCCGTCAGGCCAATAGCTCACGCCGCGCGATGTGACTTCCGAATACCGGCGCGTGAGCGGGATATCCGGATCGTATGACCATTTCTCTTTACCGGTTTCCGGGTCGAGGGCAATGACGCGATTCAAGGGCGTGATGACGTAGAGCGTGCCGTCCACAAAGATCGGCGTCGCCTCGAAGGCCATCTTTTCTTTCAACTTTCCGGCGCGTTCGAGTGCTCTCGTGTTGTACACCCAGGCTTGTTTCAGCCTGGAAACGTTCTTTTGATCGATCTGTTTTATCGCGGCGTATCTCGTACCGCCAGGATCGTTGCCGTATGTCGGCCAATTCGTTGTTTGAGCGAATACAGTGACGCCGAAAAGCGCTACAGGAGTGAATCGCACGGCGCGAGTATAGCATCGCTCGGCAGTGTCAGCGCCGTCGCGCGCTACTCTCGATAGAGATGGTTTCTTTCTGGAACCTGCTTCGGGATAACCGCAATTACCGGTATACGTGGCTAGGTCAGATCGTCAGCGAAGTCGGGGATCACTTCAATAGCATCGCGGTCCTGAGTCTTGCTTTGCACGTCACGGGGACGGGCGCAGCCGTCGGCGGCGTGATGATCGCGCGCACGCTATCGGCGATTATCGCGGCGCCGATTGCCGGAGTCGTGCTGGACAGAATGGATCGCAAGAAGGTGATGATCGCGAGCGATGTGATGCGCGGGGTGGTGGCCATCGGCTTCGTGCTCGTACTCTCACATAAGCAGCAGTGGCTACTTTATTTGCTCAGCGGGCTCCTGATGTTTGCCTCGCCGTTCTTCACGAGCGGACGATCCGCGATTTTGCCGCACATTACCGACCCCGAAGAGTTGCATACGGCGAATGCGTTGACGCAGACAACGCAATGGCTGACTCTATCGATCGGGACGATGCTCGGCGGTGTCAGCACGATGCAGTTCGGTTATAAGTGGGCGTTCATGGCGAATGCGCTTTCGTTCGTGTTCAGTGCCTTTGCGATCTGGAAATTGAAGTCACCGAAGGGTCACTTTCGCGCCGCTCGGACGGCCGCCGTTCGCACCACGGCTCAGGGCGAGCAGTTCTGGGATGAGTTCAACGAAAGTTTGCGGTACATGCGAAGGACGCCGCTGGTTCTGGCGATTGGGTTGGCGGGAGTCGGATGGGCAACCGGAGGAGGCGCGGCGCAGATCCTGTTTACCCTGTTCGGAGAGGTGGTTTTTAATCGTGGGGCGGCTGGTATCGGCCTGATCTGGGGATTCGCTGGGATCGGTTTAGTGATCGGCGGCGTAATTGGGCACTGGATCGGAAAGCGATTGACCTTCGAGATGTACAAGCATGCTGTGTGGATCGGGTTTCTGGTACATGGCGGCTCGTATGTCCTGTTCAGCATCGGCAATCTTTGGAATGCGATTTTGTTTATCACGCTGTCCCGGGTGGCGATGGGATGCAATAACGTGCTGAATCGCACAATGCTGTTGACGCACGTGCCGGACGAGTATCGCGGACGGGTGTTTACGACGGTTGACGCGATGTCAAATGGAACGATGATGGCATCGCTCGCAGTTGCCAGTGTGGCAACGCTGCACTATGACCCACGCTCAATCGGAGTGGTGGCGGGGTGCTTGAGCGCGTCCACGGCGTTTTTCTGGCTTTGGGCGCAGGTGACGGGACGGCTGACGGAGCCGCGCTCGGAAGATCCCGGCGAAGTGACGAAGGCGGATAACGTAGTTTCGGCGTGAAGCGGGCGAGTTTCAAGGCTGATGGCGAACAACCGTCTCGTGAGCCGCGATCAACCACTTGCCGTTGATTGTTCGCAGGACGAGCAGGATTCGGCCGTCGACGGTCACTCCGGCGTTCGTCGCCTGATACACCCCGCAGCTGTAACCGAGGTCACCCGACACGAACACCGCGAGGGGTTTGATGAACTCGATGCGCCCCCCGCAAGAACGCCGCGCCGCCAATCGACCGCAATCGCGGGACGGGCGGAAGCGATGAAAGGCTTGCCGGAGATTCCATCTCTTCATAGAGCGGCTCTCTCCTGTGGCACACTTTCGCGCAAATCGGCTGGAAACTGGCGCCAAACATGCGGAGCAAAGAGCTGAAGGGAGCAAGAAATGAGGACGAGAGTGTGCATCGGTTCTCTGATCGGAGGCTTAGCGGCCGGCTATGCGAGCTACGCTGCGGTGACCTGGGCTCGTTACGGGCATCCGCGACGTGGCGATTCGGAACAACCCACGCTTGACCGGTTCATGGGCGACTACGAAGTCGTCGAACGACATGAGATTCGAGTTGCCGCGCCCGCTGAGATTACGTTCTCGGCGGCGTGCGACATGGAACTCGAAGACTCACTGATCATTCGGAGTATTTTCAAAGCTCGTGAGTTGGTGATGGGTGGCATCGCGGCGGAGAAGGCGCAACCACGGGGTCTCGTTGAACAGACTAAGGCATTGGGCTGGCGCGCTCTAGCGGAGATTCCTGGCCGTGAGATCGTAATGGGCGCGGTTACCCAGCCTTGGATGCCGAACCCGATCTTTCGCCCCGTGCCACCGGATGAATTTGCGGCGTTTCAAGAGCGGGACTATGTGAAGATCGTCTGGAACTTGCGTGCCGATCCGGTGGGCCCAGTCGAATCCATTTTCACGACTGAAACTCGCGCTGCGACCACAGATACAGCGGCCCGGGCGAAGTTCCGGGTCTACTGGTCGTTCGCTTCCCCAGGCATTTGGTTAATTCGACGATTGACCCTGGCGCCTGCTAGACGAGAAGCCGAGCGGCGCTTTCGACGCGGTATCGCACACGTTGGCCCATGATTCATCTGCCATAATGGCCGCGGAGAAGTTATGACTGCAAACTCGGGAACTGCGGCATCGGCGGCCGACCAACCTACGCCGGAGCATATCCTTCAAGTCGGACTGGCCTTTTGGGCATCCAAGACCCTCCTGAGCGCAATCGAGCTGGAAGTCTTCACCGAACTCGCCAAGCATCCGTTGCCGCTCGCGGAGTTGCAGGGCAGATTGGGCTTGCATCCCCGGTCGGCTCGCGACTTTTTCGATGCGCTGGTCGCTACCGGATTTCTCGAGCACGACGGGGACAGCTACCGAAACACGCCTGCAACGGATTTGTACCTCGACAAGCGGAAGCCGAGCTACGTCGGAGGCATGCTCGAGATGTGCAATCGCCGTCTGTACCCGTTCTGGGCCCACTTGACGGAAGCGCTTCGGACGGGACGGCCGCAAAACGAAGCGCGCGACGGCTCAATGTCGTTGTTCGAGGCGCTCTATGCGGAACCGGCGCGTCTGAAAGAATTTCTGCGGGCGATGACCGGCTTGAGCCGAGGCGCAAATCAAACGATCGCGCGGCAGTTCCCCTGGTCCTCCTATCGGACGTTCGCCGATATCGGAACTGCGCAAGGAGACCTTGCAGTTCAGATCGCGGCGCACAACACCCACCTGCAAGGTTTCGGCTTCGACCTGCCGGAAGTCGCTCCGATCTTCGAGGAGTACGCGGAGGAAAGCGGGGTTGCCGACCGGCTTCGCTTCCACCCTGGGGATTTTTTCAAGGAGCCGTTCCCCAAAGTGGATGTGATCACTATGGGACATATCCTGCACGATTGGAATCTCGAAACGAAGCAGATGCTAATCCGGAAGGCCTATGAGGCGCTGCCGGAGGGTGGCGCACTGATCGTATACGAAGCGATTATCGATGACGACCGGCGTAAGAACGCGTTCGGCCTGTTGATGAGCCTCAATATGTTGATCGAAACGCATGACGGGTTCGACTACACAGGCGCGGATTGCAGCGGATGGATGAAGGATGCCGGCTTCCGCGAGACTCGCGTGGAAGCGTTGGTCGGGCCGGATTCCATGGTCATTGGGATCAAATAGCGGGGGCCTGGAGTTCCTCGACCAGATTTGCATGCAGGGCTTGCAGGAACCTCGCTTGCGCCGACTGGATGAAGAAGTGCCTGCCCTCGAACTGCCGTAGCGAATATTTTTTCGTTGTCTGCTCACGCCAGCGATCGAGATGATCTAGCTGGATGTTGGGGTCTGACGTGCCGCCGTAAACGTGTATCGAGACCGGCAACGGATCACCGGGCTGATACACGTATTCACGGTACAGGTTTGCATCGGCGCGCAGCGCGGGCAATACAACGCTCATCAGTTCCGGATTGTCGAGTACCTCGCGTGGCATGCCTTCGAGGCGGCGCAGTTCTTCGAGAAACGTGGACTCATCCGGCTCCGGTCCTGGCTTGTGATTGAGCCGGAATTGCGGCGCGCGCGCGGCTGAGACGTGCAGACTACCGGGGATCGGGTGGTTGTTTGCGCGCAGCCACCGTGTTAACTCGAACGCGAGGATCGCCCCCATACTGTGGCCGAAAAAGGCGAATGGCTCGTGGAGATGCGGGACGATCTCGACGCCGATCGTCTCGATGAGCGATTGCATTGACGTCAGAGGGGGCTCGCCGAGCCGGGATTCGCGGCCGGGCAATCGGGTCGCGATCACGGCGGCATCCGGTAGGGCATCGCGCCAATTCCGATAGACCCTCGCGCCCCCACCGGCATAGGGGGAAACAAAACAGCGCCAACTTTCCCGGAGCCATGTCGGACAAGCCTGAGAACCATTCCGGCTTCTTTGCGGCACGCTGCTTCAATCGCAAAGCGAGCAGCTTGCGCTTCTCCTCCGACATCGGAGCCGCAGCAACGGGAGCTGATTTTTTCGGTTTGCGCGTCAGCTCTTCGAGAAAGCGTTCGAAGGGCAGCACATTGAGGTTCGCCGCATACTCCAGGGCAGCCTTTCGCGATTGGCGCGACAGATCCTGCCAGTGACCGCGATCTGTTACGAGCCGCTCGACAACCCGCACCCATGGATCCACATTCTGAGGAGGCACCTCTGCGACAGGTACCATCTTCATGTCCACGGCAGGCTTGTAATGCCGGATAGGATTCACGGGCAGGCGGTAATCGACACCGAGGTGCGCCTCATGCAACCCACCCACGTCGGCCGATACCACCGGAACACCACGCGACATCGACTCCAGGACGATACGAGACCGAGCCTCGGCCCAAACGGATGGCACGAGCATCACCTTGGTCATTCGCAGCAGGTCATCAATATTGTCGAAGGGCTGGAATAACCCGATGTTCGGCCGCCGGCGGAGGTCCTCCATGTCTTCAGCCGTGGCTCCCCATGTCGGCACGGCGGCAAATTGCACGTGCGGCAGGCGATCCGCGAGCGCCAGAAAGATTGCGATCCCTTTCACTGCGCACGGGTTGACCATCGAGACGTACCGGCTGTCAAAGCTGCCAAGATCAGGATATTCAGGAACAGGGTCGAGAAGCGAAATCGGCACATGGATGGCATCGATGCCGCTCCATTGCTTCACGTAATTCGCAACATAGTGACTGACTCCGACCACGCCATCGGCATGGCGCAGATTGTCCGTTTTGGCGACGCTGGTCATCGAACTATCGGGGCCGAAGGGCACAGCGATCGTGGCTCGGACGAGATAGACAACGCGCACTCGGGGCGCATGGATGGCGAGATTGTAAAGCAGTTGGCCGGGGTCGTCGGTCGAGGTGATGATGATGTCGGGATCGAACTCGGCGATCTGCCGTGAGAAGTACGCACGCAGTTGGGGGCTACGGGTCAGCGTCCGGACATCGACACCGTTCAGCGCGATGCGTACCGCCGCCGGGTCGGTTGTATCGGCATCGACGCCGCGCGCCTTCAGATCTTGCAGCAGCTTGTCATGATCGGCATCCCCGAAGTTCTCGACGCGCGTGACGACTCGAACCTGATGCCCTCGTTCGGCGAGCGCCTCCATGAGGAGACGATTCGACTTGTCCCCGCCGCCGTGTGATGGGAAGTACAGCGAGTTGTGGGCGAGGATAATTCGCATTCCGTCTACTTGTGCTCGCGCTGCCGGAGTCGCTTCAGCAAGAGGGCGCGCTGCGCGGGCGTGAGATTGTGCGGCGTGACCGGATGGCTCGTCGTGGACGCGGCGGGTTGAAGGGACAGCAGATACCGTTCGAAGTCGCCGGCATCGAGCTGCGAAACAAACC
The DNA here is from genome assembly GCA_963825845.1 of Bryobacteraceae bacterium. GTDB lineage: Bacteria > Acidobacteriota > Terriglobia > Bryobacterales > Bryobacteraceae > DASQDN01. The sequence goes on from CAWGVL010000024.1 coordinate 64,284, forward strand.
CAATTGCTGCCTTGCGCGAGCAGTTCGGCTTCTTCGTCATACACAGCGCGATCGATCAGAAGAGATCGAAGGGCGGTCTCCCAGGGAGTTATCTCTTGCGGCACGTCCACGGGTTTGGGCATGTGCGTCTCGTCGAACACAGGTTCGAATCGTTGAATGGGTCGCACCGGAATCACGAACCCGGTTCCAGCCTTTGCTTCCTTCAGTCCACCGGAATCGCTAGCGATTACAGGCAGTCCGCGCAGCATCGCCTCCATTGCAATCAGCCCGAAACCTTCCAGCCACAAGGATGGCATCAGCAGGAGCCGCGATTGTGACAGGACGTCATCGATGCTCGGAACCGTCTCCAGTATCGTGATGTTCGGGACGCGCGACATCGCTTCGCGATCCTGGCGCGTAGTTCCCCACCCGGTAAGGGCGGCGAACGGGATGTCCGGGAAAGCGCCCGGCTAATTCGAGAAAGATGGAGATACCCTTGACCACGCAAGGGTTGATCATCAGCACGTATCCTTTGTCGAACGAACCGAAGCTAGGATAGGGCGGCTCGCCGTACATCGGCGGGTGAATGACCGCGGGTTTCGCTCCACAATGCTGCTCGATATACTCCGCCATTGCATGGCTGATCGCTACGACTCCTGCAGCCTGGCGGACGATCTCTGTGGCCTGGCCGTCGGTGTGCCAACTCGCGGGTCCGAAAGGGATACCACTGCGGGGTGTGCGCGAGATAAACGAGGCGGTCCGGCGCCGTGTGATGGAGCTTGGCGAAGCAGCACATGGCTCAGGTCCTCGGACGAGACGAGCACCCAGTCCGGTTGAAACTCATGAATCGCATCAGACAGCAGAGCTGTCCGGCGGCTCAGACGATGCACAGAGTGAATCTCGATGCCCGATGGATCGACAGTCCGCGAGTCGGAAACGGTGTCATCAACGGTCGGACAAACTACGCGGCACGCGTGCCCTGATTTTGCAAGGCGCTGGAGCCAGATCAGATTGCTCCGCGTCGACCCGCCCTTTGGAGGGGCATAGGGCGCATTCGAAGTCAGGAGAATCCGCATCAGGAACTGGCGGAGTCCTCCGTGGCGAGTAGCGCGCGCGCCTCCTCATCGGAAAGGCCCTCGATTTCGGCCAGCAGCGCGGCGTATTCCGCTGGATCGACTCCACCCAGTTGAGCCGTTTCGATGCGGGTCGCGAGATCCGACAATGTTAGTGTTCCGGAATACACATCGTCGATCGAAAGCTCCACGCCGAAGCTCTCCCGAATGCGAAGCAAAAGCAGCACGGCCAGGAGCGAGTGGCCGCCCAGGTCGAAGAAGTTGTCCCGAGCAGAGACGGAGGGACGTTCGAGCAACTCGGCCCATATGCGCGCCAAATCGGACTCGGTTTCCGTCATGGATTCTGCCTGCGCGGCCTGCGGATGAGACGCGCGCATCGCCTGAAGGATGGTAGCCGGCGAACAGAGATCTCTCGCGATGCAAGCGTAATCGACGGTGCGACGCACGGGCTTGTTCACAGACGCGATCGGGCGCGGCGCTGACTCCTTCCGCTTAGGGGGTGGTGTCCACCGCAGTTCTGCCAGTGCGGCCGAGGGCACACGCAAAACGAACCCATTCTCGCGGGGAGTTTGCTCGCCAATCGAGAGACCCGCGAGGAAATCGCGCGCAGGGGCATTCTTTCTGGTTTGCTCGTACGGTAAGGTGACGTGCGAGAGCCCGCGGGATGCGGCTGTCTGCCCCAGGAACGCAGCCACCCGGTGTTCGACACCTCGGCCGAGTACACGACAACTCAGGAGGAACGTGTCTACATAGAGTTCGTTTTGATCGGGGTTGCAGATTACTACGCCGACAAGGCCATAGTCGCCAAAGCGGTCGCTGACGTCGACGGTATAGACCTCTTTCATCGCCTGGATTTCTGCTTCGGTGCGGCGTATCGTCGTCAGGTTGAATTGGTTCGTCCGCTGCGTCAGTTGCGCGACGCGCGGCAGTTTCGATTCGGCAAGGGGGTGGATTGACACCCGCAGATCGAGCGACGCCATGAAATCTTCGAGGCTCGCAGCGCGACGAACCTCAGCGCCGAATTCCTGCTGCTGCGCGTAATAGACGTTGCGGTTCCGATCTTCTTCGGTGACTACAGGATGATCAAACGCCCAAACGTGCTTCAGGAATTCAGGGGTACGACCGATGTCTTCGGGCAGCGCCAGCGTGAGTACCTCCGGCAGGGATCCCGAAACTTCCGCGCACTCCTTGGGATTGTCATCCACAAAGATGAAGCTATCCAGCCCAAGTCCGAGTTCGTCCGCGAGGGACATGAGGTTGTCCGGCTTCGCATCCCAGTTCAACCGCCATGACGTGAAGTGACGTAATTGCAGCGGCATCTCGGGGTGGACGGCAAAGGTGTCGAGCACTTCCTGCTCATTGTTCTTGCTCGCCATGGTCAGCAGCATGCCGGCTTCACGCTGCTCCACCATGAACTCCTGCAGGGCGCGGCGGGGCGCATCGAGGAAAACGCCTTCGCATCCGTCCTCGCCACAGATACCGCTCCACAAGGTGTTGTCGCAGTCGAGCGCCACCACTTTGAAAGGGGGCATAAACAAGGCGTGAGCATACCGGACCAAGGTGGTCCCGAGCGCGGAGTAATACAGTTCCGTGTAGGGAATTTTGCCGAGTCGCTCGCCTTCCGGATCGTGCGGCGTTTCCACCGGATACAGGCAATCGATCTGTTCGTAATGCAAAAACTGTACGCCGGGGGTTTCGTCGAGGGCCGCCGAGATCAGCGAAGCCATCCGTTTTTTGAATGCGTGGCGCTCAGGCGTTTCAAGAAAGGCCGGTGAAGACGGACAGAGGCAAAAGATCAGGGGCACAGCGAGAGCCGGGACAGCATCCCGGACTTGCTGTATGAGAGCCTTGACGTTCTCTTCCAGGCGTGCCAACAGATCCGGGCCTTCGCCGAACTGACCGAGGTCCTCGATGCGCGCTAGCACTACGTTCACGCCGTGGGAGTTCGAACCCAGCTCGCTCGCCGGGTCGAGAAGTGTTTGCGCGATCTGGTTGTAAGGCGCGAAACGAACATCGAACCTGGCGTTCAGGGGCCCGCCCCAAAACGAGATGACAGGGCGCAGCGGTTCCGCGGTGAAGGTGGCTGCTATTGCGAATCGAAACGGGGAGGTAGCGGTGTCGATCGTCACGATCTAATTCCATATTCTATCCGGGGTAAACGGCGCCCCTATAGTCTCGACGGAACGAATCCGGCGCCCGTTTCAACACAAGCCGGTTACCTGGACGGCGCCCGTACGTCTGTATGGGTGGTACCTTAACTCCCATGAGGAACGTAGCCGCGCTTCTCCTGTTTCCCGCTCTGCTCGCCGCCATCGATTCGAGCGCTGTCAAGACCCATACCCTCGCCAACGGAATGAAGTTGATCATCGAAGAAGATCACGACATTCCGAACGTCGCGATGTACTTGTTCTATAAGGTGGGTTCGCGCAACGAGAGGCCCGGCACGACCGGAATTTCCCACTTTTTCGAGCACATGATGTTTAACGGCGCGAAGAAGTACGGTCCGAAGCAGTTCGACATCGAGATGGAGAAGGCCGGGGGCCGCAACAACGCGTATACAACCCGCGATATGACTGTTTACACGGACTGGTTTCCGAGAACGGCGCTTCAACTCATGTTCGACATGGAAGCGGATCGCATCCGGGATCTCTCTTTCGATCCCAAAATGATCGAGAGCGAGCGCGGAGTTGTTGCATCGGAGCGGCTGACGCGGACGGATAACAGCAATTTCGGCCTGCTTTATGAGCAGTTGAACGCGGCCGCTTATACCGCACATCCGTATGGATGGCCGGTGGTGGGTTGGCCATCCGACATCAAGAGCTGGTCAATGGACGACCTGAAGGCGCATTTCAAGATGGGATACGCTCCGAATAACTGCGTAATGGTCGTGGTCGGCGATGTGTCCGCGGACGAAGTATTGAAACTCGCCAAAGAGTATATAGAGCCGATTCCGCGACAGGACCCTCCGCCGCCGGTTCGCACGGTGGAGCCTCCGCAGATGGGCGAGCGCCGGGTGACCATCGTGAAGCGCTCCGAACTGCCCTTTCAACTTGTGAGCTATCACGTTCCTAACACCTCGCACAAAGACATCCCCGCCCTCGAGGTACTTTCCGCGATCCTATCGGAAGGCCGCAGTTCGCGCCTGTATTCGCGCATGGTGGACCGCGATCAGATTGCGCTGGCAGCGAGCGCGCAGGTGGACCAGCAACTGGATCCGGGCGATCTCATCTGCTTCATCCGCCCGCGAGCCGGTGTCGATGTTGCGACGACTGAGAAAGCGCTGTTCGAGGAGATCGAAAAACTGCGGACGACCGAAGTACCGGCCGAGGAGTTACGAAAGGCGAAGAATCAATTGTTGACCAGTTTTTATCGTGAGATGAAGACGATTTCCGGCCGGGCCAACCAACTTGGCTCGGCTGAGATATTTTACGGCAGCTACCAAGCTTTGTATGACACGCCCTCGCGGTATGAAGCTGTAACGCCGGCCGATGTCTTGAGAGTGGCGAAACAGTATCTGGGCCCGAACCAGCGCACGATCGCGACCCTTATTCCCGAGGTGGCGAAGTGAAGACGCTGCTTGCCATCGGTCTGCTTGCGGGCGCGGCATTCGCTCAAGTCCGATTGCCGCAATATTCGCGTCAGCTTCTATCTAACGGCGCCGTTCTGAACGTGATGCCACGGAAGGATGTCCCGCTGGTGACCATCAAAGTCACGTTCAAAGGAGGGGCCGAAGCCGAGCCCGCAGAATATGCGGGCGTGGCGAATATCACGGCTGAGGCGATCCGCCGGGGCACGACGAAGCGAACGAACCAGCAGTTTTCGAACGAACTCGACACGCTTGGCGCGCAGTTCAACGCCGTGGCCGATCTGCAATCCGTCAACATCACGGCGGAGTTTCTGTCAAAGGATCTCAACGCCGGGCTCGATCTGCTTTTGGATGCGATCCTGCACCCCGCGTTTCGGGAAGACGAGATGAAGAAGGTCGTAGCTCAGTACGTCGATACCGCCAAGTCGCTGAAAGATAATCCGGACGCGGTCGCCGGTGAGTATTATCGATCGTTTTACTACGGCGTTTCCCATCCGTATGGGCGCCCTGCGGACGAGATCACTTATTCAAAGATTGCACGCCAGCAGATCGTGGACTTCCATAAGCGGATGTTCGTGGGCCGGAATATGTTGGTTGCGGTCGCCGGCGATATCGACCCCGCTGTGGCTACGAAAACGCTGGCCGCTGCCTTCAGTTCGGTCCCAGAAGGTGAAGCCTACCAGTGGAAGAAGGCGCCGATTTCCCAGGCAAAACAGGCTCGAATCGCTGTGATCGACAAGCCGGACGCGACACAGACGCAGTTTCTGATCGGGCAGCCCGGCATCGAGCGCAGTCACCCGGATCGCGTTCCTTTGTGGGTCGTGAATACGATCTTCGGGGGCCGGTTCACCTCCATGTTGAACGATGAGCTTCGTGTGAACAGCGGGTTGACGTATGGCGCAGCATCGCGGTTCGATCAGACACATCTACCGGGAAGAATCACGATTGCGAGTTTCACGAAGACGGAGACGACCGGCAAAGCCATCGATCTGGCGCTGGTGCTGCTGAAGCGGTTACAAGAGAAAGGTCTCACGGCGGAGCAGCTTGCGTCCGCCAAGCAGTACCTTAAAGGCACCTATCCGGCGGACCGGCTAGAGACTCCTGACCAGTTGGTAAATATCCTGAACGAGATCGAGTTGTACGATCTAAACCGGGGCGAAGTGGACGATCTGTTTGCGCGAATCGATGCGGTCACCCTCGAGCGGACGAATGAAATCATCAAGAAGTACTATTCGTCAGACAATCTCACATTTCTGCTGCTCGGGAATGCCGCGAAGTTCAGAGACGATCTCAGGAAGTACGGCGACGATGTCGTTGTCGTACCGATTAACCGGCCAGGGTTGCGCGTCGCGCCTTGATCAGGTGCCTGTGCCATCCGAGGGCGGAGCCGAGGAGAAAGTAGCCTGCCCACAGGATCGGCTGGATCGCTTGCATTAACAGCAAGGGAGCGATGCGCTTCCATAAGAAAAGCAGGCAGAATACATACCACGTGGTGGCCGCGGCGATGCCGGACAGGCGGCCGCCTGGAGTTACAAGCCCATTCAGCGAGCCGACAATGCCAGATGTCACAATCTGTACAGCGATGCCGACAATGGTCACGATGCCGGGGCCCAGCAAAACATCACGAGAATTGTAGAAATGCGAAGCGAACAGATTTGGGATGAACCACCAGGGATGACCGAGAATTGGTGAGATCAGAGCAAACCAGATGATCATAAGGATGGCGCCGATTACGCCCAACTGCAGGCCCAATAGTATGTCCCACACCGATTTACCGCGAGAGCGCCGCACCCCAGCATCCATGAAATCAGCGTACCCTACCGAATGAAACGTCGAACTGTGGTGACCGGAATCGGGGCGATCGCTCCCAACGGAATCGGCCGGGAAGCGTATTGGAACGCGACGCGCGAGGGCATTAGCGGCGTGCGGCGAATCACGCGCTTCGACCCTGATTGCATGCAGGTTCAGATTGCGGGAGAGGTGAGCGACTTCGACGAAGAGCAGTGGGTCGCGCCGAAGGATCGTCCACACATTTCGCGAGCGGCGCTGATGGCGATTGCGGCAACGTCAGAGGCGTTGCGGGATGCCGGACTGGATCCATCGGGGTTGAATCGTGACGCGTTGCGGCGCATTGGTGTCTATACAGGCTCCGGTGGGTGCGCGCAGGATTGGACCGAAGAGCAGTACCGGTTCTATTACGAGGGCCGGCAGAAGCAATGCAGCGTATACGTGATCCCGACATCGACGCCCGGCACGCTGGCGAGCGAAGTTTCCATGCGGTTCGGGTTCCGCGGGCTGAGCCACATCATTTCTACCGGCTGCACATCCTCGACAGATGCGATCGGATACGCGGCCCGGGAGGTAGAGCGGGGCGCGCTCGAGTATGCGATCGCCGGCGGCACAGACACATCATCATAGCGAATCGGCATGAAGGAAGACCATGAAGTCCGTCCACTCGCACTACACTCACAGGCACATCATCGACTCGGCTTGACTCATGCTCATACGGTGTGAGTTGAGCGAGAGTTGCTGATTCTTGGGTGTAGTGCTGAGTCGACTTAATTCGATTTCATACTTTCATCTGCTGATTCGTGAGTTGGTGTCGATTCACTGAATGTGACGCATCCGGGCCACGTTCGGCTTGGGCGCATCAACTGATTCAGTTCAAATCAGGTTCGAGTGAGGTACACCCCACGAAGTCAAAGGACAACAGCAACATCGAAGTCAAAGAGGAGGTAAGCCAGAAGACGGGATGCCACACCACGAACACCCACAACAGAATACCAACAAACACACATAGTATCAAATATCAAAGCCTAGAAGATAAGCAGAAGTAGTCACCATCCATTACTTTCAACTGAGTTACCACACTTCCTTTCACTTCACGCACAGATCACTCTGTGTCTCGTGAGTATTCATGAGGTCGCATCAACGTCAGCCAGTCATCACGAAGGCATTCTTAAAGTCTGTCATTTACACCATCAATCACGCCGCTTGACTCTTGTGGTCGAGTGAGTGAATGATGGTGGGAGTCGACTTAAATTGATTTTGAGAGTGCCGTCTCATGATTGGTCAGTCGATGCTGATCGCATGAATGTCATGTCAGAGCCAAGCTGGTTCAGACATCAACCGATTTGTTCGATCGGATTCCAGTGAAGTTCAATACCATTACGAAAGTCAATCAGAACAGCAACATCGAAGTCAGTTCGAAAGTTTAATCATATTTCATCGACATTGGCTGCATCACCCATCTCGACACCACACAACCAACATCATCGATAGCATCACCATCACCATCATCATCATCATCAATCGCATCACCGCCTCACCCTTCCTTCCCCTCTGATTCCCGTGCTTCATTCTCTCCACAAGCGGATTCCTCCGTGACATTTTTCCTCGCTCGTGTTCTCATAGTTGACTGCTGCTCGAAGTGAAATAAGCAAACCTTCACATTTATCAATTCAAGATACTTCAGCATCGAGTCGAAGCGGCATACTCGCCGCAACGACTCAGTGTACAGCACAGTTCAATGAGAGGATCGATGAGATGAAATCTTCAGCCTCGGGGAGCTGCAGAAGCCCCTCGAGGATGACTTCATTGGTCAAGTCGAGACAAGTACCATCAGCTGAATCACAGGTACGACAACACACAGGAAAGAAGGCAGCAAATACAACAACAACACGATAATAGATATCAACAAGTCGAAAAGTGTGAAGCGGTTAGCGGCAGTCGACTTTGACACAACTCACCACAATCCTCAATCGATCATCCATTTCACTGATCCACCTTCATTCACTTCTTCCTACCCTCAACCCTCAATTCCTCATCCACTCATGTCGATCGGATTCTTCCGGTGAATATTGACTCGCAATCAATCTCATAGTACTCATGTGCGCTGAATCGATGAAGTCCGTCGCTGATTTCATCGATTCGGTGTCATGAGTGATGAGAGGTTGGTTCGAGTCGATGGCGTACAGGTATCTTCCAACGATGGAAAATGCTCATGCCGTTCTTCGTTTCGAGACATGAGTGCAGCTCAATTTCAAGCATATCATCAGTGAGGCATACAACAATCAGAGGAACAGAGTAGGACTGAGAGTGAAGCAAGTAAGATCAGAGAAATGGACCTAGATGGAGACGAAGGACAAGTGAGAAGCGTCAGAGTCGACAAGTGCAAATTGTCGCGAGTAATTTTACTGTCAACCTCATACACTAATTATAATATGATCATTTATGAATTTTATATTTCCTCTTGAGAGATTTTGAATCGGTGCGTGCGGTTCCGAGAGATATTGTTCGTTGGATCGAATTCAATCACAGATTCGAATGCAATGAAGAATCTCAGCAATGAGAGACGAAATTTTCCATCGCGTTTCTGGATCGCAGCGAATGAAATTCCTCCATCCATCCATTCTCCTCAATCATACACGCCATACAGCGTGTCCTCTCACTTCAATTTCACTTTCCACCATCCCACCTACAGCTCAAGGAGAAAGGAAGAAAGAAAGAAAACAACAAACAAAAACAAACAATGATAGTACACATTTGGCGAGTTAGCAATAGCACACAGTTATATGCCAGGTTAGAGTAGTCGGGTGAATTACCCGCTACTGATCAATACATCACAATTTTCCAATCACTCCGGATCACACCGTGAACTGTTTATGATTAAGATATGATTAAGCATGAGAAATTTGCACGCGTGTGCGTCTGCGATGGAATGCAATTCGAATTTCTTCAAAGCTTTGTTGGAAGTTAAATAAAATTGTTCCTTTATGAATTGTCTATTGATACACATTTGAACACTGAAGGCAACTGATCACATATGAATGATCCGAATGCGAACT
>CAWGVL010000025.1:0-170347 GCA_963825845.1 Bryobacteraceae bacterium
ATGGGCGTCGCCTGGAATGACTGCGCCACGGTGGGCAATTTACTGGGTATTCGTTTGGTGCTGAATGAGTTTGTCGCGTTCCTGGAGTTGGGGCCTATGAAAGGACATATCGATCCTCGATCGTTCGTGATTGCCACCTATGCGCTCTGCGGATTCGCGAACCTCAGTTCCATTGCCATCCAGGTAGGAGGCATCGGAGCGCTGGCTCCAACGCGCAAGTCGGACCTGGCGCGGCTCGGCTTACGTGCAATGGCCGCGGATCAATGGCGAACTTCATGTCGGCGTGCATCGCGGGCATGCTGCTTTAGCGATGTTTCAGCAAACGAAGAAGTACCTTCAGGAGAGGATGCCGGCTGCGCCGTCGATCGGAGTTGTCCTTGGCAGCGGACTCGGTGGATTCGCGGACGAACTCGAGAGTCGTGTTGAGATTTCGTACTCCGAGATTCCGGGGTGGCCGAGATCTACAGCGATAGGACATGCCGGCAAGCTCGTGTTTGGACGTCTGGGCAGTATTGATCTCGCGGTTCTGTCGGGACGGGCTCACCTGTACGAAGGCTATTCGCCCGCGCGTGTGACGTATGCAATTCGTGTCTTGCAACTGCTCGGCGTGAACTCGCTCGTGTTGACGAATGCTGCCGGTGGAATCAACGTATCTCTTCAGCAGGGGGGACTCGTAATGATCAGCGATCACATCAATCTGCAGGGTGTGAATCCGCTCGCCGGCGCGAACGAGGAAGACTTCGGACCTCGCTTTCCCGACATGACGGAAGCCTACAGCAAAAAATTTCGCGATATTGCGAGATCGACGGCCGTTGATTTGGACATACCGCTAAGTGAAGGGGTTTATGCGGCGGTTCTCGGACCGTCATATGAGACGCCCGCGGAGATTCGCTACCTGCGAACGATAGGCGCCGATCTGGTCGGCATGTCGACCGTGCCCGAAGTGATTGTCGCGAACCATATGGGCATGAAGGTACTGGCGATCTCGTGTGTGACGAACATGGCGGCGGGCATTCTCAATCAGAAGATCGATCACGACGAAGTGCTCGCGACGGGACGAAGGGTGCGGGAAACATTCGTGAGGTTATTGCGCGCAGTGTTGCCCAAGCTTGACGCGGAGGGATGAGGGTTGGACGCTCTGGTCAAGGCGGCATTGGATGCTCGCGAGCATGCGCATGCAGTGTTTTCCGACTTCAAGGTCGGCGCCGCACTGGAGGATTTGTCCGGAGCAGTGCACGCGGGCTGCAACATCGAGAACGCCACGTATGGTCTCACGATGTGCGCCGAGCGTGTGGCGGTCTTCAAGGCGATGTCGGAAGGGGCGCGGCGGTTCCGGCGGATCGTGGTGGCGGCGGATACGGATGTGTTGACACCGCCCTGCGGGTCGTGCCGGCAGATATTGTGGGAGTTTTGCGGCGACATCGAGGTCGTGCTGGTGAACTTGCAGGGAAAGACGGAGTCGTTTCGGATGAAAGAGCTGTTTCCGCGGCCGTTTGACGCTTCGTTCTTATGAGATCCTGGCCGCCGATGAACGCCGATCAACGCCGATTGCGAACCTGGGCTGGGATTTTTTTTGCTCTCGCTGTACTGCCTACGGCTTGGGCCGAGCCTGCCGATCTGATCGTGAGCGCAGGACATGTGGTCACGATGGATGCTCAGAAACGCGTGATCGCGAATGGCGCTGTGGCGATTCGCGGGGCCCGCATCGCGGCCGTTGGGACCAGGGCTGAGATCGATAAGCGATTTCAGTCCAAGCGGCGTATCGATGAGCCTGCCGCGCTTCTTGATCCCGGGTCTGATCAATACCCATACGCATGCTCCGATGGCGCTGCTGCGTGGAATCGCGGATGACATGCGGCTGCAGGACTGGCTGGAGAAATTCATCTTTCCGGCTGAGGCGAAGAACGTCACGCCGGAATTTGTGCGTTGGGGCACGCGTCTTGCCTGCGCGGAGATGCTGCTATCCGGGACGACCACGTACACGGACATGTACTACTTCGAGGAAGTGATCGCCGAAGCCACGAAAGAGTGCGGCATGCGCGGCGTCCTCGGACAGACGCTGATCGGATTCCCTGCTCCGGACGCGAAGACGGCTGCTGATGGCCTGAAGCGCTCCGAAGCGCTCCTCGAGCGTTTCCGGAATGACGAGTTGATCGTGCCTGCTATCGCTCCTCATGCTGTTTACACCAATTCCGAGGAAACCTTGACAGCCGCTCGGGCAATGGCCAATCGCTTCGATGCCCCGCTGCTGATTCACCTCTCTGAAACAAGGCGCGAAAACGACGAATTATTCCGCCAAAAGAATTTGACACCGACGAAACTCCTGGAGCGCCTGGGAGCGCTGAACGGGCGGACGCTCGCCGCTCATGGCGTCTGGATCGATGAGGAGGATATGCGCATTCTGAAGCAGCGAGGCGTCGGTGTGGCGCACTGTCCGTCGAGCAATACGAAGCTGGCCAGTGGAATTGCTCCAGTGCTGAAGTATCTCGCCGCCGATGTTGCGATCGGACTCGGGACAGACGGCCCGGCGGGCAGCAACAACGACTTGAATCTCTTCGAGGAGATGGACTTGGCCGCGAAGATGCAGAAGGTCACGGCGATGGACCCGGTTGCGCTTACAGCCGAGCAGGCGTTCGAAATGGCCACAATTCGCGGTGCTCGCGCGCTCGGCATGGAGAAGGAGATCGGATCGATTGAGTCCGGGAAGCGCGCAGACGTCGCGTTCGTGCGATTGGATACTCCACACGCAACGCCGATGTTCAACGTCTACTCGCAGCTTGTGTACGCGCTAAAAGGGTCGGACATCCAGCACGTCGTCGTAAATGGACGTATCGTTGTGCGGGACAGGCGGGTACTGACGCTGAACGTGCCTCAGGTGCTTGCGAAGGCGGCGGAATACCAGCGAGCGATCGCAGCGTCCGTTAAGTAGCGTCATGGACGGGTCGCGCAGGATGCTGTTTCACATTCCGCTGCTCGCGGTGGGCGGGAGTGAGGTAACGCTGCTGAATCTCGCGAAAGGTATCCCGCGCGACCGCTTCACTCCGATCGTGTGGTGCTCGGAAAGGGACGGTGCGGTTGTGACTCGCTACGCGCGTCGGGCATGCCTGTCTATGTGAGACCTCTCGAGTCTGTTGGAACTGCAGAGTGGCTGTCCGCGCTCCGGCCTGCTATATTTCATTCGTTCAGCTACCGGCGTGATAGCCGGGATACGACAGCGGCATCGTTGGCCGGTATTTCGTCAATCCTCACTTCCCGGCATAATATGCGGCATTGGGACGAGGAAGGAAGAGTGCAGCCGTGGGAGATTGAGCGAAACGATCTGACGAGCGTTGTCGTGGCGCATTCGTATCGCGTGGCGCGCACTGCAGAGCGATCGAGCAGTTGCCTCCCGAAAAGATACGAGTGATCCGGAATGGAGTGCATATTCCTGAACTGACCCGCTCGATCGCGCGGCTAAGAGATAAACTTTCGATTGGCAGTGTCGGGAATCTCCGAAAAGTCAAAGGATACGAAGTGTTGATGAAAGTGACGGCTGCTGCGGCCGTTCGTACAAGCACTTTCCACGTTGTAATTTGCGGCGCTGATTACGGGGAACTTGGGGCACTGAAAAAGCTACGCGCAGAGTTGGGACTGGAGGAGTACGTCACATTCGTACGCTCGCGAGTTGACATGGAAGCGATTTATCCAGATCTCGATTTGTACGTACAATCGTCTCACTCGGATGGGATGCCCACCGCCATTCTCGAGGGCATGGCACACGGTCTTCCTGTGGTTACCACTTCAGTCGGGGGTTGTGGAGAACCGGTGGTCGAGGGAGACAACCGGCTTTGTAACAGATCCGGCGGATGCAAATGCGCTGAGCGCCGCGATGTTGCGCTTGATGGAGGATGCTACGATGCGAGCGCACATGGGGGCCGCTGGCCGACGACGCGCTAGCGCCCACTTCAACATCGAGCGAGTGATTCGCGAACACACCGAGTTGTATTCTTCCCTTCATGTCCTTCCCTGAGTTCGAGTCCGGCAAAAAAAGACTGCTGTTCTTCGTGAGGGGACGGGGACGCGGGCATGCTGTCCCGGATCTGGCGATCGTCGACGAACTGTTGGCTCGGCGGGACGATCTCGATGTGCGGCTCGTCTCGTACGCTACGGGAGCCGATGCAATCAAACAGCACGGACGATCCCTGATCGACCTGCCTCTTCCGGAGAGCGGATCCATTCCCGAGATGTCGGTGATCGCGGGTAAGCTGATCGGGTGGCTCAAGCCCGACCTCGTGGTTAGCCACGAGGAATTCGCTGCAATCCCGGCGGCAGCGATTTTCTCGGTTCCCTCGATCGCCTTGACGGACTGGTTCACCGGCACGGATCGCTATTCTATGGGCGCATTACGGTTCGCGGAGGAGATCCTGTTCCTCGGTACAGAGGGTACGTTCCCGGAGCCTCCATGGCTGACTGGAAAGACGCGCTATCTCGGCACAATCCTCCGTGACTTCCGATACACAGGCGCCGACCAGTTACGCGCTCGCAGAGAACTGGGCATACCGGAAGAAGCTACTGTTGTTGCGGTATTCCCGGGTAGCTGGTCCGAAGAGCGAACTCCTCTCGCCGATGTACTTCTCCAGGCGTTCGATGCTTTAACGGGTACATCGAAGCGGCTGATCTGGATCGCAGGCGCCGACCGTGAGTTGATTGGGAAACGAACGGATGGCCGAGACGACCTCGTCCTTTTCGACTATTACCGGGACATTGACCGGCTGATGGTCGCGGCAAATGTTGCGATCACGAAGACGAATCGTAAGACGGTATTCGAACTTCGTCATCTGAACGTGCCGACGATCGCCATTACGTACAGCCTAAATCCTCCGGACGACATCGCTGTCGCTTCGCTTAAAGGAGTGGTTCGGCTGCAGGGCAACGAATTGAACCCCGAAGAATTACGCTCGCATGTGGAGCGACTCATCGCTTCGGCGCCGGAGAGAGATGAGTTTCCGATTTGCTCCGTCGCTCATTGCGGCGAACTATTGAGTGCAGCTCTAGACCGCGCGGTTCACTCGCGTCAACTGGCCGGCCAGCATGCGAATGAATGAGAGGCTCGGGATGTAGAAGTATTCGCCCCCGCGAATCGTGGTCAGATTTGCGATCGGATAACAGACCGTTCGTCCGTTGAACTCCCACTTTTGGCCGGGTAGACGTCCGACGACGCACCCGTTTGCTGGCGTGTAGTCGGGCGTCCAATCGGCGGTCGTCGAGAGGACAGGATCACGCGAAGACTCGGCCCGGAACATCAGTGACGTAAAGTCCATGATGGTGCGATGCAGCGACATGAAAAGCAATCCACGCTCACCCCCCAAGGTGTCTGTAGGACCATAGGCCATTCCTCGCCGAATGATCACCGGATGGGGCTTGCCATCGCGCGGATTCATCACGCGAACATGCGCCTGATACGGACACTGGTTAGGCTCCACGCCCTTGAACGAGAAATTCTCCGGATCAACGCTCCCGGCGACCAACGGCTCGCCCGTGCGCCGGCGTCCGATGATGCGTTCCGCAACTTCGTCGGGTGTGACCTGTATTCCCGAGGCGGCCGCTGCGGCGCTAAGACCGTTTGTCGCGGCCGCGAAACGGTGGGGGTGTTGCTCGATCTTCATGACGACCGCGAAGCACCCGTACGAGGAGGCCTCCTCGGAGGTGTCCCAAGTCTCTTGAACAAGAACCCGGTTCGGTTCGATGCCGTTTGTCACGTCATCCCGGAAGCCAAAGTGTTCGTAGTCGTGGCCGTTAGAATCGCGGATGCTTTTGACGGGTTCCTGCTGAACAATGCTGGCCAAAGGTTGCGTATCCGCCTCGAATTTGGAGATCGTTCTCTGCAGTTTAGGGGCGTCATCATCGGCAAAAAACACGAACGCATCGATCGGTTGCTGCAGGTAGTCCGGCTGCCAATGCTCGAGGCGGGGATTCCAGTAACGAGTATTTTTCATACCGGCCTGAAACGACTTCGTTTCAGCGCCTTCTATCTCTGGAACCGCAGACGGGAGTCGGAGACGCGAGAAGCCGGAGGCCGAAATCCCAAGCATCGCTCCTGTTGATACTGTCCGCGCATGTTCCTCGAGGGAGGTAACATACTTCAACAACACTTGTCCGAGAGGCTCGCGAACCTCCGGGTCGCGAGCCTTCAGGAATACGAAGCGTCCATGTTTGCGCTTGAACGGCTTGACTATGTTGCCTTGGATGTCATCGTCGCGGAAAGTCACGGTTGTCGCTCAACACTGATATGTGCCGGTCTGCGTGTCGTCAACCAAGATCTCGTCTTTGAACATCACGGCGACAATGTACTTGTACTTCGCGATAAACCCTGGATCTTCGCCGGACTGCCGTCTGGCCTCATCCCGTTCCGCCTGTGTCAGTCCGTCATTGATCCCATTGACTTCAGCGACCCAGCCGCCTGCCGGGTTCGGCCGGCTATGCAGATTTTCGATAGGATTCGACATCACGCCCGGCCAGGGGCTGTGGTCGGTGCGTCTCGAGGATATGGTGAACGGCCCGTTCGGCGAGTTAAAGAACAGCCGGTCATCATGTGCGTAAACCCAGTCGTCCTTCGGGATATAAGTAAATCTCCCGCTTGCGTCTACACTGAAACGAAAGTCACGATCTGCCATTTTTTCTCCTGATTGTTTAATTGACCCGCAAACCTTTCCCGGGCTCGGTCCACCCGGGACATCCTGCCGGACGCTGCGTGATGAGTCCTCCCGCGTCCCTACGATCGTTTGCCGTGGTCCCGGCAACGATCCCCGCCGCTCTCGCACTTTCAAGAAGCAGCTTCAATCCAGACATGGCCCTGATCTCCGACGGAGTCGCGCCTCTTTGCATCGCCGCCTTCAAAGCTTCGAATGCTTTGTTGCGTTCCGCCGCCAAAGAAAAACCCTGCGCGGCAGTCAGCAGAATCATCGAGTCAAGCGACCCATGGTCACGGGCACGAGCCAAGTAGGGAATCGCTTCGGCGGCGCGCCCGCTACGCGCGAGATTCAACCCGCATTGCGCGGCCGCGAGCGGGTAATCCGGCGTACTCTCCAGCGCTTGCTTCGATAACTCGGCCGTGCGGAGACCCGCGGCGGCTGCGTTGCTGCTGTCGGGCTGAATGCGATATAACGCCTCGGCAAGATTCGCCCACAGGATGAATGAATCCGGTTCGGTGGCGACGGCTGCCCTCAGGTTCAGGAGCGCATCCTGAGTACAGCCCTTTTCAAGATAGCCACGGCCGAGCGTCGAGAACGCAAGCGCTGTTCCTCGAAATGCAACGGCTTTCGCTGACATCTGTACCGCGTCATCGTACCGGCGTTGTTTCAAGTAATCGAACGCAAGATTGTGATAAGCGGTCGCATTGTACGGCGCCAGGCGTACGACTTCCAACATTGCCGCCTCGGAATCGCGGAGCCGGCCGTGCCTCGAATACATGCTGGCCAGGGCATTGTGTGAAAGCCAACATCGAGGTGTCAGCTTCACGGCCTGTTGGAGAACGGCTACAGCCTCGTTCACCTGCCCTCGCAATTCGAGGACACTCACGAGGCGCTTCTGAACCGGCTGATCGTACGGCCAGAGTTTCAGGGCAGCGCGAAATCGCTCGATCGCAGACTCGTGCTGATCGGTCGCGATCTCGAGTTCACCGAGACTTTGCTCAGCGCCTGCAAAGCCGAAGTCACGATCCAAAGGGATTGCGCGATGGTATGCCTGCCGCGCACGCAGGGCCCATCCCGATTCGTGGGTTCGGTTGAACAGCAGCCGGTAAGCATCTCCAAGGCCGACATGCGCCGGAGCAAAGTCGAAACTGCGTTCCGGGTCGATGACCTCATTGAAAGCTCTGGCCGCCTGCTCATACGAACCCGCGTTGAGCCACCCCAATCCTGACAGATACCAGGCAACTGACTCGGAACTCCGTGGGATTGAGCGCGACCAGGCGTCCCATTCCTTCTGAGGAAATCGCATGCCCAGGGCCCGCGCGATCGCCAGTAACGTGTCAGGAGCCAGATCGCGCGTTTTCTGCCGGTCATAGAATCTGTCGATGGTCCGCAACACGAGAGGATCTCCGGAACCGCTTGCGGGCCGGCTTTCCCGCACAATGAGGCTCACGCGTGTACCTTGGGGTGTCGTCTGAATGGAGCCCTCCAGCGCTAATCCGACCCCCTCTGCAAGGCGATCCGTGCGCAGGTGCACGCAATAACTTTGGGGATCGGGAGCAAGGCGGGCGAAACTTTCGCTGATGTAATTTGCGGCTCCGCGAGCTAGAGCCTGTTCTTCCGGAGTGCCACCGACTACCTTGAATGGCAGCACCGCCACGCCGGCGTTGGCCGGCAACTGGCAGAGCAGGGTCGTGCCAGGAAACGCCGCACATGCGCGGCGCAGCACAGGCGTGCGGACGCCGGGGATCAGCATTGGTACGATCAATGCTGCAAGCGCTGCCGCGACGCTCGAGACGAGCACGGGTCGTTTCCGGAGTTCCGCAGCCGAGAACAACGACCAGCGTTTGCTTCGCCGCAGAGATCTCCACCGCCGCATCCCGGACCAGCGTCGCCTGCGCAGTGAGAGAATCCTGACTTGCGTGAGAAACTCGGCCGCAGTTTGAAAACGAGCAGCGCGATCGCGCTCGAGACACCGCGCAATCAGCCTCTCCCAATCGCGACCGATGTCGATGTACGCGCTCAAAGGCTCGGGTTTCGCAGCAAGTTTTTGCGCGGCAGCCTCAAACATGTTGTCAGCCTCGAAAGGACGATGACCAGAGAGCATCTGGTACATCACTACTCCAAGCGCATAAATGTCCGTTTCGGGGCCACTGGCTTCACCAGTCAATTGTTCAGGCGCCATGTATAACGGTGTGCCGAGCAACTGACCGGTGTGCGTGAGAGTCTCGTCCCGAGTCTCCGTCTTGAACGACTGAGCTAAACCGAAGTCTGTGATGATGGCGCGCTCACCGTCTTCGCCGGCAGTTAATATGATGTTCGCGGGCTTCAGATCGCGGTGAATAATTCCGTGATCATGAAGCGCGCAAAGGCCGCTCGCGACCTGTTCGACGATAGCTTTGACTTCCGCGGCGGACATCGGCCCTTGCTCAATGCGGTGAGCGAGAGTGACCCCGCGCAAGAGCTTCATCGTGACGAAGTGAACATCTGTGTCACGAATCCGGTCGGAGCCGAAGTCGTATATCTCACACACGTTCGGGTGAGATATCTTGCTTGCGAGTTGAATCTCTCTTTGAAAGCGCGCGTGCAATTGTTGAGAGAGTATGTACTGCCAGCGTAGAGTCTTGATTGCGACTGACTCACCCCGTTCGGCGTCCTGCGCTTCGTACACCTCACCCATACCGCCTATACCGATCAGACGGACTATACGGAAGCGGCCGGCGACGATGTCACCTTCGTTGAGCGTTGAAGGAGTGTCGGCGCCGCCAAACAGAAACGAACCTAGGGAACTCTTCAGAATCCCGTCCTGTTCAGAAAACGACGAGAGAAGTTTCTCTACTTCGGCACGCAGTTCGCCGTCGTCGCAAACACGCAGGAGGAATTCGCTTCGTTCAGGCTCCGTTAATTCGACAGCATCGGAGAAGATCTCCTTAATTCTTCTCTGACGGGAATCCATGAAACTTCGAATTCAATTCCGCTCGCAGCCATGCGCGGCTGTAATCCCAGTCTCGCTTGACGGTTCTCGGGGCCACGTGAAGCACCTTCGCCACGTCATCGATCGTCAACCCGCCAAAGAATCGTAAGACTACGACTCGTCCGCATCTCGGATCGATACGTTCGAGCCGGCAAAGAGCATCGTCGATGGCGAGGATTTCATCCAGGCGATCCTCGGAGACAACCAGCGCCTCATGCAGCGGAACAGGATGCAGACCTCCTCCGCACTTTGCAGCGATCCGATGACGTGCATAATCGGTAAGAATGTTGCGCATGATCTGCGCAGCCGTGGCAAAGAAATGAACACGGTCCTGCCAGTCAGTTCGCAAGCGTCCCGCTAATTTAAGATATGCTTCATTTACGAGCGCCGTTGTTTGCAGTGTGTGGCCCTGCCGCTCACCACGCAAATAGCGGGATGCGATTGCACGCAACTCACGGTAAACCAGGTCGATTAAGCGTGATTCCGCGTCCTTATCTCCCGCACGCACATCGACCAGAAGTTGTGTGATGTCGTTACTCATTAGTCACACCCACAGGCTGCAGCCAGATTGTCCTGTGTGATAGAGCATACCAGAACGCTTTGCTATTAGGGTAAGAATTCTAACGATGCAGCACGAGATAATGAAGGCAGCTTCTTGCCAGCTCACCCAAGCCCAATGGATAAAAGGCGGCGCCGGACGGCACTTCCGTTACCCCAGCGCCACAGGATCGTGACATGAATGACTTCCGTAGTAATGGGACGACCAGACGACAAGTACTCCAGTCAGTACCATTCGCGCCTTTGGCCCTGTCTCGGATGGAAGCTGCCGATACGCGGCGCACAGTCATCGAGTCTCTCGAAATCTTCCGAGTCAAAGTGAACCAGCGCGGAGACTGGGTACTTGTGAGAGTACGTACAAACAACGGACTCACAGGTGTCGGAGACGCGTCTCACGGCGGAACCGATGCTTCCAAGCTCGAACTGATTCCTAAGTTCTTCCAACTCATCAAAGGACGGAGCGTTGCAGATATCGAATGGCTGCGTACGCAATCCGAGCCTGCCGTTCTGCAAGGTGGAACGTCGGCGGCTGTCGCGATGAGCAGCCTGGAGCAATGTCTTTGGGATCTGCAAGGAAAAATCCTATCTATCCCCGCATATGATCTGTTCGGTGGCCGCCTTCGTGAGTCGGTACGTAACTACGCCAACATCAATCGTTCTACCGCCGAGCGAACTCCCGAAGGATTTGCCCGGCAGGCCGATGCTGCTATCAAGGCCGGATTCGATGCAATCAAGCTTGCCCCTTTCGATGACATGCCGAACGATCTCTCGAACGCAGTTCGGATCGAGGAGTTCACAAAACTGGGAATCGCTCGCGCGGCAGCTGTGCGAGCGGCAATTGGCCCACAGACGGACTTGCTGATCGATGTACATAGCCACCTGGACCTGGAACGCGGGCTCGAACTGGCGAAGAGGATGGAATCATTGAATCTCTTCTGGCTTGAAGAAGTGGTCCCTGCCAAGCCAGTTGAGAATCTGGCGAAAATCAATGCCGCCGCAAAGATGCCGACAGCCGGTGGAGAAAGCATCTACGGCTGTCGTGGTTTCCTGCCTTACATCGCGGCAAGAGCGGTAGACATCACGATGCCCGATGTGAAGTACTGCGGCGGCATGTTGGAGCTAAAGAAAATCGCCGCGATATCGGAAGCAGCGGGATTCCCTGTCGCGCCGCATGGCCCCGCGAGTCCGGTGGGTAATATAGCCGCTGCTCACGTATGTCTGACGGTACCGAATTTCCACATACTCGAATTCTCGTACGGCGAAGTTCCCTGGAGGTCCGAGATCGTACAACCGCCGGAACAGATTGTGAAGGGAATTCTAACGCCCTCATCAAAGCCCGGGTTAGGCATCACCTTGAATGACACTCTGATGCAGAAATATCGGGCAGACTAATCTGAACGTCGTACAAGGAATAAGAGCAGGTCTCAGAAAACAAAAAAGGCGGCCCGCGCATGAGAGCGAGCCGCCATCTTCCTGGGAGAGAAGACTGAGGGAAGTTAGCTGCCTTTTTCGACTTTCAGGCCGTTGTTGACCGAGAACACGCCCGACACACCATTGGCGCGCAGAGCCGCCATGTCGCGGTCCGTCTCATTGGCTACAACACCCGCCAGTGTCACGTTGCCGTTTTTCACGATGATGTGGATCGGCGGCACAGGCCCCCAGTTGTAGCGGGACAGCGGGCCGAAACCATAGATCGATCGATAGGTTGCAAGCCGTATCTGGTTATCAAACGGCGATAGCGGCAGAACTTCGATATTGTTTACGACTTTGGTGATGCCCTCAATACGGCTAACGACACGCTCGGCATCCGACTTCAGTGTCGGACGCGTGACCTGGCCGGAGAGGACCACCTCATCGCCATTTACCTGAAATTCAAGATTGTCAAAGACGCTGAACCAGGGCAGCATGACCAATTCATGCCGGACGTCTTTCTCGGCGCCGGTGAGTCCGTCCTTCTTCTGGGCGGTACTTACAGCGCCTTGCGCGAAAGGCGCGAGCATCAACGCTCCAGCGACTGTCAGTGTCAGATTTCGTAGAGCTTTTCTCATTTTCATCCTCGTTGCTACACCCTCTTAGATGGACCGAAGTGCCCGCGGTTCCAGGGGTTTACGAACTTTTACAGAATGTATACAAGGGTGATTTAGAGTGCATCTTTTTTCGAGTTTGCGCATCGGCATGCAAGGCCGCCTTCAAAAGGCGTTTGCAGGAGCTGTCTTTCGGTTACCTTGGTGGAGTGAGAGTCGCAGAGATTAGCACATTTGGCCTCGACCAGCTTGCCTGGGTCGAGAGGCCCGTTCCCAAGGCCGGCCCTGGAGAGATCCTCGTAAGGATGCAGGCGTTCTCGCTGAACTATCGGGATCTGCGAGTGGTCCAGGGAGTGTACAACCCCAAGATGAAACTGCCGACGGTACCGCTTTCTGACGGGGCCGGCGAAGTCGCTGAGATTGGAGCGGGCGTAACTCACTTCAAGACAGGCGATCGCGTAGCCGGTATTTTCATGCAGGGGTGGATCGAAGGCGGAATCGACGACACGAAGTGGCGAACCGCGCTCGGCGGTGCGATAGACGGTGTCGCGGCGGAATATCGTATCTTTCCGGAGCACGGCTTGGTCGCGATCCCGGACTACCTTTCCTATGAAGAAGCGGCCGCCCTACCCTGCGCCGCTGTCACTGCCTGGAATGCGCTGCATGAAACGGGATCATTGAAACCCGGGGAGCAGGTACTGCTTCTTGGCACAGGGGGAGTGAGCCTCTTTGCGCTTCAGTTTGCGATGCTCGCCGGAGCCCAGGTGTTGATTACGTCGAGCAGCGACCAGAAGATCGCGAAAGCAACCGAACTGGGCGCCCATCAAGGCGTCAACTACAAAGCCACACCCGACTGGGACAAGCGAATCAAAGAACTCACAGCAGGTCGCGGTGTGGACCACGTGGTGGAGGTCGGCGGCGCCGGAACGCTCGCACGCTCGATGCGCGCCGTGCGGACCGGGGGAACCATCAGCCTGATCGGAGTGCTGGCTGAAGGTTCGGAGGTCAATCCGACACCGATTCTGATGCGCTATATCCGCGTGCAGGGCATCTACGTCGGATCGCGAATCATGTTCGAAAACATGCTTCGAGCGATGAGCATTTCCCAGATGCGCCCGGTAATCGATCGCGTGTTTCCGTTCGATGAGCTTCGCGAGAGCCTCCGCTACATGGAGGAGGCCCGGCACTTTGGCAAGATCTGCCTGCGGGTCCGCTAACCTTCTCGTCTGATTGGTCGTCGTTACAGCCAAGCTTGCTTCAATCTTCGAGGTGTATTGTCATTGATAAACTATTGTGTGCCCCGAAACGTTATTTTGACGTTTATCCTGTGTGTGACGGGCGTGGCCCAAATCCTATCGAACCTCTCGGGTCGCGTTCAGGATTCTACGGGCGCTGTCCTGTCGGGTGTGAGAGTCATCGTCAGGAACTCGGATACCGGATTGACTCGCGAGGTTCATACCGGAAATGACGGCACATTCAGAGTGTCCGCTCTGCCGGTGGGACGCTATGAAGTCCGCGCCGAGCTGCAGCGTTTCCGCCCATCGGTACAGCGCGACGTTTTTCTCGCTGTCGGCGAAACACGGAACCTCGATTTGACCCTCGGAGTGGGCTCCGTTGATCAGGAAGTGACGGTCGTCGCGACCGCGCCAACGGTTAATACGACGACCTCCGAGCTTAGCTATCTTGTCGAAGATGCGGTCATCCGCGAGCTCCCATTGAACGGGCGCAACTATACCGACTTAGCTCTGCTGCAGCCAGGAGTGATCGCCTATCCGCACCGCGATGGCGGGTCCGTTGTCGCGCACGGGCTCGGTATGAGCATCAACGGACAGGATCCACGGTCGAACGTATATCTGCTCGACGGCACCCCGCTCAACGACTTCACGAACGGACCGGCGGGATCGGCGGCAGGCACTGCGCTCGGCATGGAAACGGTCCGCGAGTTTCGCGTCGAGACGAACGCATACAGCGCCGAGTTCGGCCGAAACTCCGGCGGACAGATCAATGCTTTGACGAAGTCAGGCACCAACGATCTGCACGGCAGCGCGTACTGGTTTCACCGCAACGACAACTTCGATGCCCGCAATTTCTTTGACCCGCAAACGATCCCGGAGTTCAAGCGAAACCAGTACGGCGCCACGACAGGCGGCCGGATTAAGCGCGATCGGTCTTTCTTCTTCATTGGATACGAGGGCTTGCGGGAGAACCTGGGTCGCACCATTAGTTCTGAAGTACCGGACTTGGACGCCCGGCGTGGCGTGATCGGTGGAGTCACGTATCCGATTCACCCGGACGTTCAGCCGTTTCTGAACGAATATCCTCTGCCAAACGGTCCCGCCCGCGGCAACGGGATCGCTCTGTACACGTTCGGCTTCAACCAGAAGCTCACGCAGGATTTCGGACAAGCCCGCTTCGACCAGATCCTGAACGATCGGAATCACATGTTCGTGCGGTACACATACGACGGCGCGGACCAACGGCTGCCGACGGATTACCCGCAGTTTCCACGCGACTTTCTGTCGAGGAATCAGTTCGTCACCGCGGATTTTCAGCAGTTGGTATCCGAACGGACGTTGAATCATGTACGGTTGGGGTTCAGCCGGACTCGTGTCGGACAGGACGTGGAGGCGAACACTTCCCAGCCTCTGACACCTTTCGTTCCCGGACGCGGCTTGATCGGAAATATCGATGTCGGCGGGCTGCTGCGTTTCGGTCCGCAGGGGTCTGTAAACCTGCGGCTGGTGCAGAATGTGTACGGCATCGAGGACGGGCTGGTTCTGGAGCGGGGGAAGCATTCGATTAAGACCGGCGATTCTGGTCGAGCGCTATCAGGACAACATGGTGAACCCGACGTTCTCACTCGGTCAGTTCACGTTCAACGATCTTCCGAGCTTCCTTCAGAACCGGCCGGCGAGGTTCATCGGACTCACACCCAACGGCGCGCTGGATCGTTATTGGCGATTCACTTTGTTTGCGGCGTACCTGCAGGATGACTTCAAGATTCATCCACGGCTCACGGTGAATGCGGGGCTCCGCTACGAGTTCACCACTATGCCGGTGGATATCTATGGCCGCGATTCCACGATGTTGAATCTATCCGACCCGGCCCCGGTGACGGGACAGCTTTATCAGAATCCAACCTACAAGAACATCTCGCCGCGCGTGGGCATTGCGTGGGACGTATTCGGGACGGGAAAGACAGCCATTCGCGGCGGCTACGGATTGTTCTTCAACACCAATAATCAGCAGAACCTCATCGTGACGGTCACGAATCCTCCGGCCACACCGCGCGCGACCATCACCAACCCGACCTTCCCGGTTGCGCCGTTTGAGCGAGGCGTGGCGAACAACATCCGGCCGGTTCAATGGGACTTGGAGAATCCGCGGGTCCACGTGTACAACTTCAACGTTCAGCAGGCGCTGCCATCGAATATCGTGCTGACGGTCGGGTACGCGGGGTCACGTGGACGGCACTTGTTGAGGAGCGCGGACGTGAACACGGTTCAACCGGACAGGCTCGCGGATGGGACGTTGTTCTTCCCCGCCGGCCGGCCAAGAAAGAACCCGAACTTTTCGACCATTGAGTTGAAGAGCAGCGATGGGGATTCCTGGTACAACGCGGGCATCCTGGAGGTTCGGAAGAGATGGGCTTCCGGTGTGAGTTTTCAGACTTCCTATACGTTCTCGCGCAATATAGACACCACGCAGGCCTCGACGTTTTTTTCCGACGGGACGAATGGGACCACAACCGCATTCCCGGAGTTCGAGGGCTTCAGCTACAACAAGGGACTCGCGGACTATCACGCCAAACACAACTGGGTGACGAATTTCACCTGGGAGTTGCCGTTCGGCAGGAGTTTGCAGGGGGTTCCCGCCCTGTTCGGCCGCGGCTGGGAACTTGCCGGAATCGCGCAAATGCGGAGTGGGAATCCACTGACCGTTTTCGTGAGGGCCAACCGATCGCGGTCGCAGTGGGCGCCCTCCCTCGGTCCCGGCATCGGCAATGATCGGGCGAGTATGGCGACGGGCCGGACGTATGAGAGCGCGATTCTGGGCAGACCGGAGACGTGGTTCGATCCGACGGCCTTCGCGCTGCAACCCGCGGGTACGTTGGGCGCCAGTGGACGTGGAGCTTTCATCGGCCCCAATCTCCGGACGGTGGATCTCTCGCTGATGAAGAATTTCCGGATTGCCGAACGCGCGAACATTCAGTTCCGAGCTGAGGCGTTCAACCTGCTGAATCGGGCTAATTTCGGTGTACCCAACCTGATTGCGTACACCGGCACGTCGGACAACGAAACGCCCCTCTCCACGTTCGGGCGCATCCGTTCTACAGTTACATCATCGCGGCAGATACAACTCGGTTTGCGTATATCCTTTTAGACGATGACTTGGATCTTCTTTGCTCTCGGCGCTGCTCTCTCCTGGGGAATGTATGGACCCATACTGCATAAGGGTCAAGTTCAGCTCGGGAATCCGCTGCGCGCTCTGCTTTGTGTCGGAGTCGCGTATTTCCTGGTAGGTGTCCTGGTTCCGGCGATTGCCCTCGGCTCGCAGGGGGAACTGAAAGGCTTCAACAGCGGAGGTGTGACAGCTGCAACCCTGGGCGGCGCTTTGGGCGCCCTCGGCGCGGTGTGTATCATCTGGGCGTTCCGGACGGGCGGCACACCTACCTATGTCATGCCGCTGGTATTCGGACTCGCTCCGGTGATAAACGTCCTCTACTCGATGGCAACCCACCCGCCCAAAACCGAGCCGAATCCGCTGCTTTACCTCGGATTCCTGTTCGCCTCCATCGGGGCCGGCCTGGTGCTGTACTTCAAGCCGCAGTGAGAGCTGGGGCGTCTAGCGACGTCCGCCGCGCGTAAGTTCTACAGGCCCTCTTTCCATCTCGTCGAGAAACTCGACGAGCGCTGCGCGCTCAGCCCTTGTCAGCGCAGACATCTCTGTTTGCAGGTCGTCAGCGGACAACTGATTCCTTCTCAGGCGAATCGCTAAGGAAGCGACTGCTTCCTGCCTTAGATTTGCTCCCGGTAACATGTAGAGAATTTTTATCATGCGCGGAACAACCTATCAAGGTCCAGGAGTCATAGTACTGTGCGGTCTCGTGCGAGGGTGCCAAGGAGGTCGATACGGTAGTTTTCACCGTTCAACCGTCGTTTACGTCACTTGGACACGTTACAGTCCCAGCTTGACCGACGGTACCCAGTTAGGCTAAAGTCCTAGAATCAATGTAATCGAATCTTAAAACGCCAAAGGGGAAGAATGATTGAAACCCGTAAGCGGATAACGTTTTGTTGCTGCTCTGTAAGTTTCTTAGTTTTAACCGGTTGCGCTACATCCTCCAATAATCAGCAGTTCACGATGAGCTTTATGCCGCCCGCCCCGAAGCAGGCGGTTGCAACGGCGTCCGTGGAAAATCTACAGGTCCGGCAACCTGTAACCGTTGCGGAATCGCCAGTTTTTTTGAAAGCTAGCGTACAACTCCCTCCTAAGCCATCCCAAACGGACATGAGGCTACGTCGCGCCGATGAACGGTTCGCCGCCGGCAGAAGGGCCTACCAGGACGGGGATCTCTTCACAGCCAGAAGCGAGTTCGACAAGGCTATCGACCTGCTTCTGACGACGCCGGATAGCGCGGATCGATACAAAATCGAGCGGAAATTAGAAGAGCTCGTTGCGGCCATTCACAAATACGATGTGAACGGGCTCGGAGCCGGGGATCTCTCCGGCCCGACGGCTTACGATAAGGCGCCCCTCGAGGACATTCTCGAGATGACCTTCCCGGTCGATCCGGGCATGAAGCCCCGGGTCAACGAACAGCTTCAGGCGACGGTGTCTCAACTACCGCTCCAGATGACGGATGCGGTGCTCAGCTACATTAATTACTTCAATTCCGATCGGGGCCGCAAGACGCTTCTATTCGGCCTCAAGCGGGCCGGACGCTACAAGCCGATGATCCAGCGCATTCTCGCCGAAGAGGGTGTTCCCCAGGAATTGATCTATCTCGCCCAAGCCGAGTCCGGATTTTTGCCGCGCGCAGTCTCGAACAAGGCTGCGGTCGGAATGTGGCAGTTTATTCAATGGCGCGGCCGCCAGTACGGATTGAACCAGACGGCTTACACGGATGACCGGTTGGATCCTGAAAAGGCGACTCGTTCGGCTGCTCGCCATCTTCGGGACCTATATGAGAAGTTCGGTGACTGGTATCTGGCGATTGCCGGATACAACTGCGGCGATGGCTGCGTTGAGAAAGCCGTCCAGCGCACCGGTTATGCCGACTTCTGGGCGCTTCGCGCCCGCAACGCTATCCCAAAGGAAACCACGAATTACGTGCCGATTATCGTCGCGATGACGATTATGCACAAGAACGCAAAAGAGTACGACCTTGAAGACTTGGTCATCGATGAGCCGCTAAAATACGACACGATCGAGGTGGAAGCGCCGACGCATCTTGCGCTCGTCGCCGACATAGCGGATCGGCCCGTATCGGACATTCGCGAGTTGAATCCTTCGCTGCTCACGAGCATTGCTCCTGCCGGATATGAGTTGCATGTGCCGGACGGCACGAAGGCTACGGTTACAGCGAATCTTCAGACAATCCCTGCCGCACGCCGCGCTTCGTGGCGCATTCACCGCGTAGGGCCGGGCGACACGATGGAGTCGATCGCCAGACGGTTCAACATGCCGGTCAACAGCATTGCGTCACTGAACAATCAATCGGACGCTGAACTCGGGGATGTGCTCATTATTCCGACCGCGTCGCAAGTAGAGCGCCTGCGACTAGCCAGCAAGAAGTCGAGTCGCAAGGTCTCCGGGAAAGCCACGGCTCAGTCCAGCTCGAAGTCTCAAGTTCGAAGCGCGAAAGCTACGAAGCGACCCGCAACGCGAGGGCGTATGGCATCGGCATATGTGAGCGGCGGCGGGCTAAACTAAGCACTCTCAGATACAAAAATACCGGCCCCGCGCATCCAACAACGCGCGGGGCTTTTGTTTTTTTCTACGAAGCCACCTTGCCTGAATAACAAAACGAGTTATTCTATGTTGTGTTGTAACGCTGGATAGGAGGCATTTTCGAATGACTGATGTCCGCCTGCTCCCTCGCAACGACGATGGGGACGATTTTGAGTATGAAGACGAGCACGTCGAACTCGAATCGGAACTCGGCGAGTATGGAGAAGACGACGGTAGCGAAGACAACGAGCGTCCATCTCGAAGATCTTCGGCTAAAGCACAGGAAGAAGACGACGACCTTGACGAAGAGGACGATGCCGAAGATGACGATGATGAGGACGAGGAAGACGAAGATCCTGCCGATGGCGCGTCCGGATCAGCGTCTGGCGGCGTAGCGGCAGACTCCTTCGACGAAGAAGACGGCGCCGAAGAGGACGAAGAGATCCACGTAGAAGACCAGAGTAACCAAGAGGATCAGGAAACGGCTCTCGGTGGTCCTGGCGAGGTTGAACCCGAGGAACCGGCTCGTAAGCCGGCAAGAAAAGCTTCCGATCGCGGCGGCCGGGGAGGCGGCGGAGCAAAGAAGGCTGCAGGCAAGAAGGCGCCGGCAAAGAAGACGGCAGTCAAGAAATCGCCGGCCAAGAAAGCGGTAGCGAAGAAAGCAGTCGCTAAACAAGCGGTCGCGAAGAAAACCGCTGCAAAGAAGACGTGGCCAAAAAGGCAGCAGGGAAGAAGTCTGCGCCGCCACGGAAAGCCCCCGGTAAGAAGGTAGCGGCGAAGAAAACCGCTGCCAAGAAGGCTCCGCGAAGAAAACAGCCGCGAAAAAGACGGCGGTGAAGAAGGGCGGAGCCAAGAAAGTTATTGCTAAGAAGGTTGCGGCAAAGAAGACCACGAAAAAAGCCGTTACGAAGGCTGGCCGCCGGCGATAAGGGAATGTTGGGCAGGCCTCAGGCCTGCCCTCGCTTTACTGATTCACGACTGTCCGGCAGCGTTCAAACAACTCGAGCAACGCGTCGGCGTACTCTTCCGACGTACGTGTGATCTTGCTTCCGTAGCCTGCGCCTCCCGAACCCTTTCCATATCCGGTCGTGACGGCGATGAACTTCATCAGTTCCAACGCGACATCATCCTTGCTACGCGCAGGACCTGTCGGGCTTGGAGTTTCTTCTGGCATTCGTCGTTAAGCTCCTCTTTGGGATAGGTTACTACCTCGTTCATGCCTGTTAACGCCGTGCGACTGGTCCGCAAAATGCGTGGTGGCGCGCAGGCCCATTTGTTAGAAGCCGACGATGGCCATTTCTACGTCGTGAAGTTTCGGAACAATCCACAACATCGGCGAGTGCTCGTCAATGAATGGATCGCGTCCACATTTCTGCAATACCTGCAGGTTGCCGCTCCCGAAACTGCTATCGTCAGGCTCACGCCGGAATTCCTTGCCGGGAATCCGGAGGTGTCCATCGCGCTGGGCAATGAACGGCGACCGGCTGAGGCCGGATGGCACTTCGGGTCGAGATATCCGGGCAACCCGAATCGCGTCGCCGTCTACGATTTCGTGCCGGATGCCCTCCTCGACCGTGTCGAGAATCGGAATGAGTTCCTGGGAGTGCTTGTTTTCGACAAATGGACCGGAAACGCCGATGCCCGGCAATCGATCTTTCTCCGTGCCCGCCTGCGGGAGTATGTTCCTACATTCCAGGGGCATGCGCTTCGCGTCGGATTTCTCGCCCTGATGGTCGATCACGGCTACATCTTCAATGGTCCGCACTGGGAATACGCCGATTCGCCACTGATGGGTCTCTATTTCCGGCCGAAGGTGTATTCGCACGTCCGCGGTTGGGACGAGTTTCAGCCATGGCTCGATCGCGTTCTGAATTTCCCGGAGGAGGTGGTGGACGATGCCTTGGCGAAGATGCCGGCTGAGTGGCTAAATGGTGATCGCGATGCTTTGTATTCGCTGCTCGATAAGCTGATGGCCCGCCGCCGCCGGGTACCCGACTTAATCGAGGATTGCCGGCGCGCTTCGATCAATCCATTTCCGAACTGGGCGGGATAGCCGGCGATACAATACATTTGCCCGTATGCTGCATGAATTCATTCTGCACAACGATGAAATCCGCCGCGCCTCGGATCCTATCTTGAGCGCCGGTCAAGTGGGTGTGCTGATGGGTTGGGGCGTCTTCAGCACGTTCCGGGTCACAAAGGGCGTGCTGTTCGCATTTGAGAGGCACTGGGACCGATTGAAGCGCGATGCGCACCTGCTTCGTGTGCCGTTCCCTGCCGATCCGGATTGGCTTCATGGAACGGCTGCTGCGGCTCATTGAAACGAATCGTCGTCCGGAAGCAACGCTCCGGGTATGTATCGTGAAGAATAGCGGCACGATTTTCGTCGGCCCCGGCACCGACCGTAAGTTCGATCTCGTCGCCATGACGACCTCTTTGAAGAAGTGGGGAGATTCGATGCGCCTGGGTGTGGTCCCGAACGGCCGATTCGCCGCATCCCCTTATTCACGAACGAAGGTTCTTTCCTGGGCTTTCAACCTGAACTGGTATCAGGAAGCCCACGAGTCAGGATGTGACGAAGTCGTTCTCCTCAATGAACACAATGAGGTGGCGGAATGTACGTCAGCCAATATATTCGCCACGTTTGCCAACGAGGTATTTACTCCGCCGCTTGGATCGGGATGCCTGCCGGGCATCACGCGCGATCTGCTGCTGGAGGAAATCCAAGTGGGCGGGATTGCCGTTTCCGAACGTAAGCTGACGTTGGCAGACCTTGCAGATGCGGACGAGGTCTTTATCACCTCCTCGACGAGGGACCTGATGCCCGTGCGGGAAATAGAAGGAATCACTGTGAGGCGTCAGGGTTCCGCGTGCGACCGATTGAAGCGGGCTTTCCGCGAGTATCTAGAAAAATACACCGATTCTAAGGTTAATACCCGACGTCTTCAAATCGAATCCTAGGATAAACTATATCCGAGTTGGTGGGATTCGGTGCACCCGTTCAGCTGCCCTAACTGTAAATCCAGAAATGTCCGGAGTTCGCTCTCTCAGAACTTCCGAGAGTCCCTGTCCAAACTGATAGGCATCTTCCAACTTCGGTGTCGCGACTGCGACGGGCGTTGGACTCAGCCGATCTGGGATCTACTGAATGTCTTTTATGCACGCTGTCCCGGATGCTACGGGGTGGAATTGAGTCTTTGGCAGCCAAGTTATTATCGTCCTCCGGCGCGGTGGAAGTTTCTTATGGCGCTTGGAGCGAAGCCTCGGCGGTGTGAATTCTGTCGTAAGAATTTCGTCAGCTTCCTTCCGTGCAAAATCCGATTTGTTCGACGCAAGGCCAAGCCGGCCGCAGCGGTGGATTCAACCGCCGCTCTGCAGCAGTATTAGGCTATTCGACGACTCGTTTCAGGATCATGCCGGTGTCGGTCGCGGCCCACACATTCTCACCGGAAGATCCCAGCATCACGCGGTTAGCGACCGCACGGTAGTCCACCTTCGCATCGGACCAGTCCGACAGGTTCTGACTCGAGGCAATTCTGACTTTTCCAGGAATAGGGCTGCGGAATACGCCTCCGGACGTGACGAATCCCGCTGCATACGCCTTGCCCGAGAACAGGATGTCCGTAACGGCAAAGTCCTTTTTGCGAAGCACGCGATTTTCCGTACCTTTGGTGTCGAGGCGGTAGATCTCGGACGGGAACTCAAAGTAATCTTCGAATTCGACCAACGCCAGACCACGACCGTCTTTCGCCACCCGGATCCGCGAAATGCGTCCGAACATCGAGACTTTATTGGCGCTCCACGTTTCTCCGCCGTCGTGCGTTTCCAGACTGACGGACAGTCCTGGCCGTTCACGGCGCTTCTCGGGCTCAGGATCGAGCCACAAGGGGATCTTGCTATCGTGGGAACGCCCGGATTTTGCAGACATGATGCCGATTTTCGGTGTGACAAACTCGATCGCGTAAAAGGTCGTGCGGTCCGTATCCATGTCGAGTTCCCGCACTTCCTTCACCGGCGTCCACGTTTTTCCTCCATCTTTGGTTTCGATAACGGTTTTACGCGCTCCGATGGCCCAGCCTCGTTCTCTCGAAACGAACCGAACGTCGGTCAGGCCGCGCTGCTTGTAGATGCGGCGCCAACTGCGTCCACACTCATCGGTGAACCAGATGCCTGACTCCGTCACCATCCAGCCGGCGGTCTCTTCGAGAAAAAACAGCGCAGTACCGATCTCCTGAGTGGGCGTGAGAGTCCAGTGGGCGCCGCTGTCGGCGGTGACTACCGATGTCGGCTTCGTTCCTCCCTCGGACGTCAGAACGCCGTGGCAACGCCGCGAGTTGGGGAACAGAAAGCAATTGCTGTGAACTGAAGCTCTTCCTTTTCCTGGTCGAAGAAGTATTGCATCTGCCAGCGCTCCGCCGACCAAAGAGAGCAACTGAATAAGAGCAGGAGCACCGCTCGCATCGGATTACCCCCGAGGCGCGGACTCGAACACCAACTCGGGTAGAGCAACCCTGGAGTCGGACCGCTCGACTTGCGCAAGCATCAGCATGCATCCGACCTGCTCACCCACGGTGGCGATCATCTCGAGTTCTCCGCCTGAATGCGAATGAGCAGATCGATGCTGAACGTTGATAACACCGATGACGCGGTTCCTCCAGATCACGGGCGCGGACAGAAAAGACTCGAATGTATCTTCGGGGAGGTCTTTGAAGTATTTGAATCGCGAATCGTTGTAAGCCTCGCGAGAGATTGCCAGGAGCCGGCGTTCTCGCGCAACCCAACCAGTCAGGCCCTCGTCAAGTTTAAGACTGACTTTCCCGACGCCGTTCGAGTCGGGGTCATTTGACGCGCACAGCACCAATCTGTCCCCGTCGAGCAGATACAACAGGCACGAGTCCGACTTCATGAACTCGACCATCAGGCCGACAACGCTGCGCAGCGACGAATGGAGATTCGAATCGCGAACCATAAACCGGCTGATACGTTGAAAGAGACGCAACTGCTTTTCAACGCTTTCGAGCTGATGCTCGAGTTCCCGAATTCGGCTGGACACGATCTATATTATGGCTCACTCAAAGACAAGAGCCGCGGGACTCGTGCGGATTTGAGCCCCGCGAATGAAATGAGGATTTACTGACGAGGGCGCCGGAAGAACGTCACCGCCGATAAACCAAGGGCGGCGAGAGCTATGGACGCGGGCTCCGGAACGGTGGACGCCGATAGGTTCGACACTGCCGCCGAAGATCTGACTACTGCCGCCGAAGCCTTCGCCTGTCGTGCCGCTCAGGGAAACTCCGTTCAGAAAAAGCCCTGGTTGACGCTGTCGACAAGAAGATTCTCGGCTTTGAAATTGAACGTCAAAGTTGCGGTCGCGATCGGATCGGTCAGAGAGAACGGAATTCCGAAGAGTGCGGAACTGCTGTTCGCGGTGAGGTCGATCGGAAACGCACCCCAAACGCCGTTCGATGAAATGATTGCCGCAGCGGTTCGGTTTGAGCGTTGGTGAAATCAGTGGAGGTGAAAGGCAGCCCCGAAACCTGCGTTTCGCCGGACCGCGCATGAATGTAATCACGGAGTCGCTCCCAACGACCGATCCATTGCAGCCATCAAAGTAAAGACTACAAAGGATTTCGGTGAGTACCTTGTCCTGATCGGTAGAGGGTCAAGGCTTCAGATCAGGAAGAAATATAAACCCTTAGCCAAGTCTAAATACCTTTCCGGTCCGTCACTAGGTAGAATCGAGTAATAAGACGCGGCGGGTACGTGTAAGCTATTGCACTTTTACGATAACCTTCCCCCTCGGATGGTTTATAGTATGAGTTTCGAGGCAATTCTCCCGGTCAATCGCCCACCCGTCCTCGAAGGAGTTCGCCCTCATGTGGAATCGTAGAAAAGACGACGACCATCCCCAAAAGTCGGCCAACGTGCCGCAATCGCCGGCAACTCCGGCACAGACGTCCAGAGAGGTACCATCGCAGAATATGGCATCAGCGCCCGTTCGCACGTATGATCCGCCCGCCCCGGCCGGTTCGGCCACGATCGGCAAGGCAGTGATGATTAAGGGTCAGATCTTCAGCCGTGAAGACCTGATCATTGACGGCGAGGTGGAGGGCACGGTTGAAGCCAACGATCACCGCGTCACCGTCGGACCGAATGGAAAGGTCCAGGCGGGCGTGAAGGCTCGCGAGATCGTTGTGCTCGGCGCCATCAACGGAAACGTCGAAGCAACGGACAAGATCGACATTCGCAAGGATGCCCGTCTTGTTGGCGATATCAAGACTGCGCGCATTGTGATCGAGGATGGCGCGTACTTCAAAGGCAGCATTGACATCGTCAAGGGAGAGGCCAAGAAGAACCAGAGTTCGGCAAACCCACAGGTTCAGGCCGCAGGAAAGTAAGGAAGCAGATTGCTTGGCCGGTTGAGGTCGCTTTTGGGCGGCTCCCCCTCGGACGCCGCTAACGGCGCAGCATCCCATGGATCGTTGCATGGGCGACCTCTGCCGCCGGAGCAGACCCGGTTGAGCAACGGGCTCGACCAGTTCTTCAATTCGCTCCGCGACCGTTCGACTCTGAACCTTCTCGATTTCGCCGGAGCGAACCAGTCCAACGTCAGTTACATCACCAGCATGGGCCACCGCCTGTCGTCGGAGGACTTCGTGCGATCGCTCGAACATACGTTCGGGCAGAACCAGATTCTTGACAATCAGTCCAATCCGCAATTGGTGGATCAGTTTCTGCAGGAGAATTTGGCGTTCCCGTATGACTCGTTCGATGGAGCTCTGGTATGGGACTCGCTTCAGTTTCTGTCCCCACATCTGCTTCAAATCACGGTCGATCGATTGTTCGACACGCTGCGTCCTGATTCATACCTCCTGGCTTTCTTCCATGCAGATGAAAAGGTGAAGGAGATCCCGCTTTATAACTACCGGATCGCCGATCAGAAACATCTGCTGCTTCAAGCCAGAGGATGGGCGCATTGCGGCCAGTTCTTCAATAACCGAGCCCTCGAAAAATTATTCCATCGCTACAAGTCCGTGAAGTTCTTCCTCGGACGCGACAACTTGCGCGAAATCATCGTTCGTCGTTAACGGCGGGTTCCGTGGCGCAGGCGAAGGTTGAAGCTCACCCGGCAATGACCAAGCAGGAGCTTCGGCTTCTCGTTCTCCTCGTTATTTCAATTTTCATCAATTACATCGATCGAGGGAATCTCTCGATCGCGGCGCCGCTGCTCGAGAAGGATTTGTCGATGACGTCGTCGCAACTCGGAGCATTGCTGTCGTCGTTCTTCTGGACGTACGCCCTGGTTCAACTGTTCGGAATCGCGGGATGGCTGACAGACCGGTTCCGCGTCGGATGGGTGCTGGCCGCGGGGTACTTTGCGTGGTCAGCCGCGACGGCAGCGACGGGTCTTGTTTCCAGCTTCGCCGGGCTTTTTGTCATGCGCCTGATTCTCGGAGCGGGAGAATCCGTTGCGTATCCCTGCTACTCGAAGATTCTCGCCGGCGACTTCCCCCAGCATCATCGAGGCCTGGCCAATGCGCTGATCGATGCAGGTTCGAAGATTGGGCCTGCGTTGGGCACATTCGCCGGCGGTATGCTGATTGCGCAGGTCGGCTGGCGCTGGTTTTTTATCGCGCTGGGAGTCGGAAGCCTCGTGTGGCTGATTCCATGGTTGTTGTACATGCCGCGGGATCGAGCCGCCGAGATCATCGGACAGCATCGCGGTCCCGGGTTGAAAGAGCTGCTTTCGAAGCGATCGGCTTGGGGAGCGTTCTTCGCACACTTCTGCGGAAACTACTATTGGTTCTTCCTATTGACCTGGCTGCCGATGTACCTGGTGCGCGAGAGGAAGTATTCGATGGAAGGAATGGCGACCATTGGCTCCGTCGTGTATCTAGCGATCGGCGCGGCTACTGTTGTGGCTGGCTGGTACTCAGATCGTAAGATCCGCCAGGGATCGTCACCGACGAAGGTGCGAAAGGCCATCGTCACCGGGGGCCTGATTGGATCGACGATCATCCTGCCCGTTTCGGTGATTCAGGACAATACGATCTCGATCATGCTCCTGATGCTCGCTTGCATGTCCTTCGGCGTCTACTGTTCGAATCATTGGGCGATTACGCAAACCCTGGCGGGTACCCTTGCCGCAGGCCGGTGGACGAGCATCCAAAATGGCGTGGGGAACTTGTCCGGTATTGCGGCGCCATGGGTGACTGGAGTGGTTGTCGAGAGAACCGGCGCGTTCTATCTTGCCTTTGTTGTTTCCGCCGTTGTTGCGCTGATTGGCGCCTTTCTTTGGGGCGTGGTGGTCGGTCCGGTCGAGACCGTGAAGTGGCGTACCGCCGGAATCTCCGATTAACCGCACGGCGCACGAGCATTTCGCGATACTCTGAAAGAAGTAGTGCCCACCCTCGAATTCCCGTGTAAACCAGAAATAATGAGCCCTGCCGGGTATTGGCCGCAGTTGCGCGCAGCCATCGAAGCGGGAGCGGATTCCGTCTATTTCGGCCTGAAGCATTTCAGCGCTCGAGCCAAGGTCGGCTTCTCCATCGACGAGTTGCCGGATGTTTTCCGCACACTTCATGGGCGCGGAGTTAAGGGATTCATTACTTTCAATACTCTCGTGTTCGAGCATGAGCTTGCCGAGGCTTCACGCGCCATCGAGGCGATCGCGGAGTCCGGGGCTGACGCGCTGATCGTGCAGGACATAGGAGCTATGCAGCTCGCGCACGAGATCGCTCCCGATCTCGAACTTCATGCGAGCACGCAGATGAGCATTACGAATGCCGACGGGATTCGCTTTGCCCAGCAGCTTGGCGCAAAGCGCGTGACGTTAGCTCGTGAACTGTCGCTCGATGAGATTCGCGCGATCAGGCGCCAATCGGATTGCGACCTCGAGATCTTTGTTCATGGCGCGCTGTGTGTCGCATACTCGGGTCAGTGTTTTTCGTCAGAAGCCTGGGGTGGGAGGAGCGCCAATCGCGGCCAGTGTGCTCAGGCTTGCCGGTTGCCGTACGAATTGATCGTTGATGAGGAGTTGCGTCCGCTTGAGGACGCTCGCTATCTGCTTTCGCCGGGCGATCTGTACGCGCTGCATCATGTACCGGAGATGGTCGAGGTTGGCATCGCGGCGCTGAAGATCGAGGGACGGTACAAAGATGCGGATTATGTGGCGCTGGCGACGCGCGCCTATCGGAAGGCCGTGGATGAGGCCGCTGCAGGAAAGTCGCTACAAATTACTCCGAAGGAAGAGCTGCAACTCGAGCAGGTGTATTCGCGCGGGCTTGGGGCACACTTCATTTCGGGGACGAATCACCAAACAGTGGTCAATGGCCGTGCGCCCAGACATCGCGGAGTTTTGATCGGCCGCGTCAGCAAAGTGGTGAGCGACGCCGCAGTGATTGAGCCTGCGGAGGCGCACGCGATTGCACCGGTCAAGGCCGGAGATGGCATCGTATTCGACGCGGCGTCGTGGATGAGTCCGCAGGAAGCCGAGCAGGGTGGTCGCATCTACGCGGTTGCACAGCAGCGGGATGGGACACTGATCCTCCGCTTTGGTAATCGTTCCGTCGACTTTTCCCGGGTCTGTTCCGGAGATTTGGTCTGGCGTACACACGATCCGGACCTGGACAAAACAGTGCGGCCGTACCTGGAAGCGGCTACGCCGATTGCAAAGCAGCCGGTCTCCGTGCGGGCGGTCGCGCGGGAAGGATCGCCGCTGCAAACCGGTTGGTCAGTCGACGGAATCGATTTAGTCGTAAACTCCGCGTCGGAACTGGGCAGCGCCTCGAATCGCGTCCTGACGATGGAGTTCCTTCGGGAGCAGCTTTCGCGACTTGGCAATACCCCTTACACCCTCGCTGAGCTCGAACTCGACATCGAAGGCGCTCCATTCGCGCCAGCCTCGGTGCTGAACCAGATTCGGCGTGAGGCAGTGGAGCAATTGCAGGCTCTTCAGACGCAGACCGCTCCGCTTCACATGCGTTCTGCCGAATCGGAGTTGGAGGCCGCAATGGCACGCCGGCTGCGGTACGACTCGACATCAGCGATCTCGCAATAGCATCTACTCGTGCGTACTCCCGAGCAGTTGGAAGCTGCCATCGAGGGGCGACCGGCTAGCATTACGTTGGACTATCTCGATCTGTACGGCTTAAAACCGTCGGTTGAGCGGTTGAAAGCGTCGGGCATTACTGCACGGGTAGCGAGTCCGAGGATATTGAAACCCGGTGAAGAGCGAATTGTGGATTTTCTGCTGCGTCTGGAGTGCCCTCTGCTGGTTCGTTCGGTCGGGATTGTTGACGCATTGCGCGACCGTCCGCATTCGCCTCTCACGGGCGATTTCAGCCTTAATGCCGCGAACTCATTGACGGCCGATGCCCTACTGCGACTGGGCTTCGAGCGAATCACTCCGACTCATGATTTGAACGCCGATCAGATTGCCAATTTGGCTCGTAGCGCCGGAGGCGGCCGTATTGAGGCGATCGCGTATCAGCACCTGCCTGTATTCCATACCGAGCACTGTGTGTTCTGCCGATTCTTATCGAGCGGAACGACGTACAAAGACTGCGGTCGGCCCTGCGAGGCGCACCGGGTTGCGGTGCGTGACGTCGGCGGCCGATCACATCCTGTGATGGCGGACGTGGGTTGCCGCAAGACTGTGTCCGGAGCTGAAGCGCAGGAGGCCAGCCTGCACCTCGATTCGTGGCGTCGCGCGGGCATCGTACATTTCCGGCTCGAGTTTGTCCATGAATCGGCAGCGCAAGTCACACGCGTCACACGCGCATTCGCCGATTTCTCTGGCAGGACGCACATCGACCGGTGAACTGAATTCCGCGTTGAAGAGGATATCGCCGCAAGGGATCACCGAGGGCAGTCTGTACGTGCGCGAAAGATTATCTGACTTTGCCGGTCCTGCAGTAATGGTCGACTTCGATAAAGTCGGACTCCTGACCGTCCGCGGCGATCGCATGCTGCTTTGCCGCAAAAGCCGCGATACCTCGTTGCTGTTCCTGCCGGGCGGATGCCTGGAAGATGGAGAGTCGGCTGAACAGTGCTTGCGGCGCGAGATCGCCGAAGAACTCGGACAGGTTGAGCTTCGCGACCCTCGATACATCGGCGCGTACCCGGGATGCTGCGGCCGGCCATGCAGGAAGGATCGTACAGGTCCGGCTTTACGCTGGAGAGTTAGACGGCGAGCCTCGCGCCGGAATCTGAGTCCATCGTTGGTGTGGTTCGGTCCTTCCGACGATCGGGATCAGTTGTCCCCCAGCCTCAAGAACAAGATTTTTGCCCCGATCTAATTGCTCGCCGCAATCCTGGAGTGGCCGTGATTACCCGGTCACCGTTAGCGATTCCATTCGACACATGCGCACCGGGTCGTTCACCCACTTTGCGAGGAGGTCGGCATCGATGCGTACTTGCACCAGGGTGGCTTTTCGTTTCGCTCCAATGTCGTGATGAGCAGTTCGTGGTCGCGGTGAGATTGGCGCGCGTAGACATGCACGCGCTCGCCCGATTTGCGGGAAACAACCTTGACGAACGGCTTCCAACCCTGCGGTTGAAACGTTGTCTACAGTTGGTCGGCTGACGGGTGGTACCTATCATCTACGTGTTCGAAAACGGCCAGCTTGATGTCCTCCGTACTGCCGGCCTGGCAACCTTCACAAAGAAATTCGCAACTCCCAGAAATGGAATGTGGAGGCGTTTCGTCGCATAATTCGACTCGATCGCGCGCACCAGCGAATCGAAGTCGTCTCCGGCGAAGGCGGTGGAGACAAGGATCAGAAACGCAATCAGCTTCACAAGATGCCTCTGATCCGCATCTTTGGCGATCCAACGCGTCCGCTGAGACTGGCGAGGTCTTCGGGGCGCACGGTTCCATCGAGGTGAATGATCGTAAGTTCTCGCGGCTCTGCATTCAGGACGAGCAGCCCTGTCATGTCTCCGCCTTGCATTCGCGCGTAAACCTCGACATGCTCGTCGCTCCTCGCGGACCTGGAGTATCCTTGACCAACCGGGACCTCGGAGCTGTTCGCGGACGGCATCCAAGTCACTCATGGAGTAAGATCCGGATCGCGCGAACTCCAAGGTCTTGACGTAGATGGCATTTAGCCCACGAAGCACCCGCTTCGTCTTTCACCTGGTCCGGATCCTCTCCACGACAGGAATTCTCGGCGAAACGAATCATATTCGCGTCCATCGTGACGTCGACTGTTTCGGTTGCCATATGGCTCAGCGCTTCGATATTCACCGGCAGTTTTCAAGGTTGGGCGTCAACAGAAACGCCGCCGCTAGCACGAGTATCAGAGATCTTCATCTGTCCCCCTGGTTGTCCTATACGGATTCCCTTTGCAAGAGTGCGCAAAATCTTACGCGAGCGATAACATATTTAGATCTCCGGCGAATGACTCCGATTCTTGAACTGCGAATGTATCGAAACGGTCCGGAATCCACTACGGCTGTTCAGGAGATCTCTCTGCAAGTGCAGCGCGGAGAGTTCTTCGCATTGCTGGGGCCCTCAGGTTGCGGGAAAACGACGACGCTGGGATGGTCGCGGGGTATGACGAACGACGACCGGTGACATTCTGCTTGGGGCGAGCGGATCAACAATCTTCGACCGTACGAACGGAACGTCAGCACCGTATTCCAGAGCTATGCCTTGTTCCCTCACCTGACGGCGATTCGCAACATCGAGTTCGGCCTGAGGAGGAAGCGTGTTCCGGAGTCAGAGCTTCGGAAGCGAGTTGCGGATGTTTTCGAGCTTGTCCATCTCGCAGGTAAAGAGGATCGACTGCCTTCTCAGTTATCGGGTGGAGAGCGGCAGCGTGTGGCTCTCGCGCGATCTCTTGTCCTGGAGCCGGAGATCCTTTTACTTGACGAACCGCTGTCGGCGCTGGATCTCAATCTGCGCAAGCAGGTTCGCGGTGAATTAAAGGCGTTGCAGCGTCGCATCGGAGTGACGTTCATCTTTGTCACTCACGATCAAGAGGAGGCCTTGTCGATGTCGGACAGTATCGCTCTGATGAACAAAGGCAAACTGGAACAGGCAGGCTCGCCGCAGCAATTGTATCTTCAGCCGAAGACACGATTCGCCGCCGGTTTCCTGGGCGCGGTGAACTGGATGGGACCGTTCGGTGTACGCCCCGAAGCAACCCGGATCTCACGGCAGAAGCCCGATGGGGGTGTGAAGGCCAGCGCAGCCGTTGTCGAAGGCGCAACGTTCTTCGGCAGTTCGGTCCACGTGCATGCCAGGCTTACGAGCGGTGAGATCGTCGTCTCAGAGTTTTCGCGATTGGACGAACCGTTTGAACCAGGCGAAAGCGTACACGTGTGGTGGCGACCGGCGGACGAATTCGCGACCGGCTCATGATGCGCCTGCGACGCTGGTTTCTCGCGCCGACGACTTCCATGCTAGCCGTGCTGTTCTTCGCCCCAATGGCGATCATCCTGGCGTACAGTTTCCTGATGCGCGGAGCATACGGCGGGGTGACGGGCGAATGGACGATTGACAACTATAAGCGGCTATTCGATCCGCTTTATGTAGCGATCCTGGCCCGAACACTCGCGCTCTCCGCGCTAGCGACGCTTTTGTGCCTCACACTCGGGTTTCCGTTAGCGTTCTTTATCTCGAGGTCCTCAAGACACAAGAACTTGTACCTTCAACTTGTGATGATCCCGTTCTGGACCAGCTTTCTCGTCAGAACGTATGCGTGGATGTTCCTGCTCCGGGAACAGGCCTGATCAACTCCGCATTGATCGGAGTTGGCGCAATCCGCGAGCCACTTCCGCTGTTGTACAACAATGGCGCAGTGCTCTTGGGCTTGGTGTATAGCTATCTGCCTTTCGTCGTCTTGCCTCTGTTTGCGACCTTGGAACGCTTGGATAACAGCCTGCTCGAAGCGTCCGCGGACCTCGGAGCAAAGCCGTGGGAAACTATGTCGCGCGTCGTGATCCCGCTCTGCGCGCCGGCTTTTCGAGCTGCTGCCGTGCTGGTTTTCATACCGTGCCTCGGCGCATATCTCACTCCAGACCTTCTGGGCGGGGGCAAGACTGTTATGGCAGGAAATCTGATCCAGAATCAGTTCACGACGGCCCGCGACTGGCCTTTCGGATCCGCCGTGTCGCTGGTTCTCATGGCCATCGTCATGACCTTGCTTGTCGTCAGCATGAGAAGCCAGAGCGAGGACCTGCTTTGAGACGGCTCCTGCCTCTGTATGCAACAGCGGCTTTTGCCTTTCTTCATCTGCCGCTGCTCGTACTGGCAGTGTTCAGCATCAATAGTTCGAGGTTTGCCATCTGGCAGGGATTCTCAATTCGATGGTACGAGGCGGCCCTGCACAATA
Source organism: Bryobacteraceae bacterium (assembly GCA_963825845.1). Taxonomy (GTDB): domain Bacteria; phylum Acidobacteriota; class Terriglobia; order Bryobacterales; family Bryobacteraceae; genus DASQDN01. The sequence continues at coordinate 33,521 of CAWGVL010000025.1, forward strand.
CGCAACTTGCCGAAGCGGCGTGGAATAGTTTGTTGATCGCGCTCGCCGCAACCGCCGTATCGACGTGCCTCGGCACGCTCTGCGCGTATGGGCTATGGAAGCAGAAATCAGAATTTGTCAGCGGGAGTTTGTACACGACTCTTGTAACTCCTGAGATCGTGATGGGCGTATCCTTACTTGCGTTTTTCCAGTGGGGCTTCCGCTTCTTGAATATTCAACTCGGGATGCATACCGTCATCCTGGCGCACGTGATGTTCTCGGTAGCCTATGTCGTGATTGTAATCATGGCCAGACTGCGAGCGCTGGAACCCGCATTGGAAGAAGCCGCGCTCGACCTCGGCGGGAATGAGTGGGACGCTTTTCGGCTGGTGACACTGCCGCAGTTGGGACCTGCGATTCTATCGGCGTCGCTCCTCGCATTTACCATTTCCTTCGACGATTACGTCATCACAAGTATGGTGGCCGGAGTCGATTCGGAGACGCTGCCGATGGTGATTTATGCGATGGCTCGCCGGGGTGGGAATCCCGTTGTGAATGCCATATCTACGATGATCGTTGTGAGCCTGGGCGTGTTAATACTTGTTTCGGAACGGCTTCGAAAGTCATGACGCGCCGCACTCTATTTCTGATGGGCATCGCCGGCGCGAATGGGTGTGTGCGCGACCGGCGGCCTCGTTTGAACGTCTTCAACTGGTCGAGCTATGTAGGTCCTGAGACGATCCCGAATTTCGAACGTGAGTTCAATGTACAGGTTCGCTACGCGGTATACGAGAGCAACGAAGAGATGCTCGCCCGCGTAATGGGTGGCAACTCCGGCTGGGACGTTGTGTTTCCAACGAACTACCTGATCGAGCCGATGCGCTCGTTCGGACTGCTCGCGCCGCTCGAACATTCCCGACTGCCGAACCTGAAGCATCTGGATGCAGTGTTTCAGAAGCCCGTGTGGGATCCTGATCTGCGCTGGGGTGTGCCCTACATGTGGAACTCGACCGGTATCTGTTACTCGGACAAGCTGGAGGACGGCATAGAAGCTTGGGAGGACCTTTGGGATTCCGAGTTGCAGGGCCGGATCACGATGTTGGATGACCCGGTCGATGTGTTCGGGGCGTGCCTGAAAAAACTCGGTTACTCGATCAACACCCGCAATCCGGAGGAACTACGGAAAGCGCAGCGGGAAGCGATCGAACAGAAGGAGCTACTGCGAGCCTACATCAACGCCGAGGTTCGCGATCAACTCGTGGCAGGCGAGGTGGTGGCCGCGCAGCTTTGGTCCACTATCGCGCAGCAAGCGATGGACGAAGACGAAAAACTGTCATTCGTGTATCCCGAAGAGGGCTTCCCTGTCTTCAATGATGTTTGCGTGATACTGCGGGAAAGCAAGCGAACGGAATTGGCGCACGTGTTCCTGGATTACCTGCTGCGGCCGGAGGTGGCGGCGGGCATCGTGATGCAGGCTCGCACGGCCTGCGCGAACAAGACGGCTCGCGCGCTGCTGCCGGAAGACGTGCGGGAGAATCCGACGTTTTTTCCACCGGCGCAGATCATGGCGCGAGGCGAGTGGGCGCTCGCCAGCCCTCCGGAGATTCAGAGGCTACGGGACCGCTTGTGGACGGAGATCAAGGCGGCCTAGAGAGCGCGCGCCGCCCTTAGAGCCGGTCGGTCACGCGCGCGACGGGGATCGCCATAAGCATGCTGAGGACGATGAGCAGTCCTGCGAATTGAATGAGCGCCTTGGAGTCACCCTTTTCCGGCGCATCTTTTGCAAAGATCCGAATGACCCCGCAGACAGCAAGCACATAGAGAAAGCCTTCACCAATCAGGAATCCCGCCGCAGCCATGATCGCGACGATGAGAATTCGCTGCGATTTGGAGAGCGCAGCGAATCCACGCGCCCCATCGAGCTGCCACACCGGCAGCAGATTGAAGAGATTGATCCACGCCGCGAAGTGGGCAATAGCGCCGACGGCCGGCTGATCGGCAACTCCGTACCAGAGGAATGCTGCGATCGCGAAGCCGGTTCCCCAGATGGGTCCGGCAAGCCCGACCCGAGCATCTTCAACCGGATTCGCGGGGCGCTGGTTCATTCTCACGAATGCGCCAAGAAACGGGATGAACATCGGCGCGGACGCGGAGATCCCGAACTGTCGCAATGCCCAGACATGCCCCATCTCATGAACATAAATGGAAATGACAATCCCAAGGGCGAATCGCCACCCGTAGATGGCCCAGTACGCGCCCATTGAAATGAGCATGCTAGAGAAGGTACTGATCTTGCCCAGGCCCAACAGCAGCAGTTTGCCCTTGGACAGCGCGAGGAGTACGACGCCCTTTAGCTTCCAAAGCAGCAGGACGATCGGGGCCAAGGGACCGAACTTCTTCAGCCACTTGTGATCCGGTTTGGGCGCCGCGGCCCCGCGGTCAATCGTGGCGCTCAGAACCTGGACGCGGTGATTGATGATCTCGAACTCTTCGGAGTCTCGCGGCACGAGTTCCAGAGCCTGCCGCCATATTCGAAGTTCTTCCGGAAAGTCCCCGCGTGTCTCGGCGTTCCGAGCCATCGCGGCCAACTGCTCAAGCTCGGGCATATCGCGCTAATAATTCACAATTGCGGCGAAGGACGCGGGATCCAGGCTCGCTCCGCCTACAAGAACACCGTCAATGTCGGGTTGAGACATAAGCGTCTTGGCATTGTCGGCCTTGACGCTGCCGCCGTAGAGAATGCGGATATTCAAAGCGGCGTCGCTACCGTACTTGGAGTTCACCAAGCCGCGAATGTGAGCATGCGCTTGTTGCGCGATCTCGGGCGTCGCGGTCTTGCCCGTGCCGATGGCCCATACGGGCTCATACGCAACAACGATCTTTGCAAACTGCTCTGGGGTAAGCGCGGCAATTCCGTCTCGGAACTGCTCCTCGAGAACAGAGTTCGTGGCTCCCGATTCGCGCTCTTCGAGGCGCTCGCCAACGCAGACGATCGGCCTGAGTCCGCCTTCCAGTGCGGCTTGCGTACGCTTCAACACGGTCTCGTTGGTCTCACCGAAATATTGCCGCCGCTCACTGTGGCCGACCAATACCCACTTAACGCCAACCGCGACCAGCATCGGACCGGAGATCTCGCCGGTGTACGCTCCTTCCTTCTCCCAATACAGATTCTGCGCGCCGATCTCTACACGGGTTCCCTCCGTCGCTTGCACCGCCGCTGCCAGGTTGACGAAGGCCGGACAGATCACGATGTCGCGATCATTCGTCTTTTCGATGAGCGGGCAGAAGTTCTCGAAGAAAGCCGACGTCTCCGAGACAGTCTTGTGCATCTTCCAGTTACCGGCCATTAAAGGAGTTCGCATGATGAGGGGTTAATCCCAGTTTAACTGGCGGGCGACAATGATCATGTGAATGGTCCAATACGCATCCTGGTGACGGGCGGCACCTTCGACAAAGAATACGACGAGATTCGGGGCCGTTTGTACTTCCAGGACTCCCACGTTGCCGAAATGCTGAAGCTCGGGCGCTGCAATCTGGACGTAGAGATCCGGACGTTGATGATGATCGACAGCCTCGAAATGACGGACGCGGATCGTCAGATTATCTGCGAGCAATGCCTCAATGCGCCGGAGGATCGTATCGTCATCACCCATGGGACGGACACGATGGTCGAAACGGGTCGTATGCTCCAGGCGAACGTAGCCGGAAAGACCATCGTGCTGACAGGCGCCATGATTCCATACAAATTCGGGAGTTCCGATGGACTGTTCAATCTCGGAAGCGCCCTGGCGTTCGCGCAGACGCTCCCGCCTGGAGTTTACATCGCTATGAACGGGCGATACTTTCCGACCGACAAGGTACACAAGAATAAGTCAGCCGGTATATTCGAGCACGTTTAGCGAACCGATACCGGTATCCGAACGTATTAGGTTTAAATGGCGAAGTCACTTCTCCTTCTCGTATTGTGCGTGTCCGGAGTATTCGCGGCAGACGTGTCAGGTGAATGGTATCTGACGGTTATCACGCAAGGCGAAAGAGTTGCTGCGAACAAAATCGACATACGCCAGACCGAAAACCAGATCACGTTCAAATTCACGGGTGCGGAATTCAAGGGCTCACTGGAAGGGGACAAGATCAGCGCGTCGGGAACAAGCGACGGGCGCACCGCCACCATCAAGGGAGCGGTCTCCGGCAATCACATGGAAGGCGACGCCGTCATTCCCAGTGGATTGGCGGGAAAGTGGACCGCCGATCGTATAACACCGCTGGCGAGAGGGTCGAAAGTACACGACTTCACGCCGGCTCAGTTTCAGCGGTATCTGTCTGCTTCGATACCGCCGGTGCTCAAAATTCAACCAGGGGATACCGTGCGCACTTGGAGTGTCGATGCAGGCGGTCGCGATGCGACAGGAAAAACCCTGTCGTTGGGTGGAAACCCGCTCACAGGACCGTTCTACATTGAAGGCGCCAATCCCGGGGATGTGGTTTCCGTTAAGTTGGTGAAAGTTCGCCTGAATCGCGACAGCGCCGGTAGCGGCAAAGGCTTGATGTGGAACGCGATCAGTCCAGGGTACGTGCGTGACTTGAAGGAAGACAAAAACGTAGAGCCTCGATGGACACTCGCTGACGGGATGGCAACGCTAACAAAACCGACTGCCGCGCTGAAGAACTTTCGGGTACCCACGAAGCCTATGCTCGGGTGTGTCGGAGTGGCTCCACGCGGAGGCGACGCGATCAGCACACGCGACTCCGGAGACCACGGCGGCAATATGGATTACAACCAGATCCAGGAAGGCACGACAGTGTATCTGCCTGTCTTTCATCCGGGAGCATTGTTGTTCGTGGGCGATGGCCACGCTGCGCAGGGCGATGGAGAGTTAACCGGTGACGCGCTCGAGACCTCAATGAATATCGAGTTCCAGGTGGACGTGCTTCCGAGCAAGAGCATCGGTATGCCTTACGCCGAGAACGACGAGTACCTGATGATGATCGGGATCGGCGGATCACTCGATCAGGCGCTGCAGCGCTCGACAACAGCGATGGCGCGGTGGTTGGAACGCGAGTACAAGCTGAATTCCAATGAAGCCGCTCTCGTCCTCGGTTTCGCCTTGAAATATGACATCGCCGACCTTGTGGGCACGCAGGTGGCGATTACGGCGAAGCTTCCAAAGTCAACGCTGGCGCAGCTTAAGCAGTGATCTGTGACAGGAAACTCGCACCTTCGACGATGTGAGTCCCGTAGTTATTCGCAACTGTCTGGCCAATGTCAGAAAGTGTCGAACGCGTGCCAAGATCGACGTTCCGTTTGCCACCGAAGACGAGCAGAGGTACATATTCACGGCTGTGATCGGTGCTCGGTGTCGTCGGATCGCAACCGTGATCGGCCGTGAGAATGATGAGGTCGCCTGGCGCGCTCGCATTGAGCAGGCTCGGAAGCCATGCGTCCACTTCTTCCAGCGCTTTCGCGTAGCCCTCGACATCGTTGCGGTGGCCGAAGTTCTGATCGAAATCAACGAGGTTTACGAAGATGAGACCATCTCGCGAATTATTCATGGCCGCGAGCGTCTTTGCCATGCCGTCGGCGTTTGACTTCGTCTTGTCTGAAGCAGTGATGCCTCGGCCAAGGAAGACGTCGTGGATCTTGCCGACGCTGTGAACCGGAATTCCGAGATCGTGCAGTTGGTCGAGCAGCATGCCTTGCGGCGGCGGAACGGCGTAGTCGTGTCGGTTCGCAGTCCGCGTATAGGCGCCGGAGGTTCCGACGAACGGCCGCGCGATCACGCGGCCGACTTCATGCTTGCCGCTTAAAATTTCGCGCGCGATCTCGCAAATCCGGTAGAGTTCGTCGACCGGGATGACATCTTCATGCGCGGCGATTTGAAAGACACTGTCGGCTGATGTGTACACAATCGGCGATCCCGTGCGCACGTGCTCATCGCCGAGCCGTTGGATGATCTCCGTGCCGGATGCCGGGCAGTTCCCGAGGGTCTTGCGTCCGATACGCTCTTCGAATGGCTGGATGATCTCAGGCGGGAAGCACTCGGGATAGAGTGGAAACGGCTTGTCGAGATGGATCCCCACCATCTCCCAATGACCGGTAGTCGTATCCTTACCGGGAGACGCCAAGGCGGATCGGCCGTACGCCCCTGTGGGCTCGTTGACGGGATCGAGTCCCGTGAGCGGCTTGATGTTGGCGAGGCCTATCGCACACAGATTCGGCAGACGCAACGGCCGCTTGCGCGCGATGTTGCCGAGCGTGTCACTGCCCGCGTCGCCGTAATCGGCGGCATCAGGCATTTCACCGATACCCACCGAATCGAGAACAATCCAAACGACGCGGCGGAAGGCCGTCATTGCTCACGGGCCTCGCTAATTCGCGAGGTCAACTGATCAACGAAACGCTCCGGGACGAATCCATTCAGACGGCTGTAGACTTGACCCTGTTTATCGAACACGATCGTTGTCGGGATAGAACTAACGCGAAGAAGATTGCTGAGGCCGTCTTCGAAGTAGACTGTCTTGTTCCACTTGTTGGTCTCCAGGAACGGCTTGACAACGGATGTATTCTCATCCGTGTTGATGGCGAGAAAGATTACGTCGTCGTTGTCCTCAAATCGCTTCTTCACCTCTTCATAGAGAGGCTGCTGGACACGGCAGGGCCCGCACCACGTCGCCCAGAAGTCCATCACGATCACTTTGCCCTTGAGCGAAGACAGCTTCAGGGTATCGTCCTTGATGCCCGTGAGCGTGTACTCGATCGGGTCTTTCACCCCAGTGTTCGGATCGAATTCGCGAAGGCGGGCGAGACGTTTTCCGGCCAGTGTCACCGCTCGGTCGTGCGCTTCCAATACGAGATCACCCAAGCCTACCTCGGAGTTCTTTTCCTTCCGATATTGCTCACTCATCAGCGCTCGATCTTTGGCGCGAAGCTCGGCGGTACTGTCCGGCGCGACGAACGCGTCCGCGTACCGGCGCGACGCATCGACGCCCTTCCCTGCCCGGGCGAGCCATTTGCCCGTTTCACGCGCCGATTCATGAGTCGGATACGTATCGAAGCTCTTGATGGCCAGAGCAGCAGCTTCGTCGAACTTGCCGAGATTCCCCGTCGCCCGTGCCTGCAATGCCAGGGCACGGCCGATCGCACGATCGTATTCTTCGATGAACTGGGCTTTCTGGCGTGGGTTTGCGGGAGCATCCTTCATCAGGGCTCGCACACTTTCCTCGTACTTGCGCGCGTAGTTCAAAGCACGCTGAGACTGCTCCTTGTCGTCACTATCGAGAAGGACCCGGGCGACACGCTCGAGAACCTGCGGCTGATCGGGATTCTTCTCGAGCGACTTCTCGCCCCAGGTCAGAATCCGCTGCTTGTCGTTCGCTTCGATCGCAGCTTTGACCAGCGTGCGCTCCAACTCGTCCCTTTTCGGAGAATCCGGGTACTTCTTCAGATGTTGTTCGAGGATGCGCGCAAACTCGACGGGACTGTTGCCGGCCTCGCTGAGAGCAGCGCCAAGCTCCTTCTGCTCGCCTTCAGAAAGCTGATCCTGCGCAAAGCAAAGCGGCGCTAGCAGCAGCGCCAGGATCAATGGGAAAACCCCGTGCATAAACTTCTTCATTCTGTGGTCTTGGGTTTTGGATTACGGAAAGCGTCTGCGAGTGATGCGGCTCGTTCGCGAGCCATATGGAGATACGAGTCGTTCTTGGCTACCCGGTCGAGAAGGGGAAGGAATCGATCGACTCCCACGAGCCGCTTGCGGTCGAAAGCGGATTCGATCTGCAGGAGAGTCTTATTAACGCCAAGCCGGTCGAACTTGGCCGTGCGTTCCAGATCGAACTGCAGCCGCTGGGTTTCTGTGATGCGTTCGAACCAATCCTGCAGAACCCTTGCATCCTCATCAAGTGAGAAATTGAACTTCACTTCGTTCTTCGCGGACCCATCCTCAAATCGGAAGGTCTTCAAGCCCATGTTGGCGACTTTCAGATTCGACTCGAGCGGCCGTTTGAAGCGATCCAGCTTGTCCACCAGAGCGAAGATTTCGTTGGTGTCCTCTACCGACATTTTGAACTCGACAGGATTTTCGTCGTCGGGCGCTTCTTTGTATACCGCCTCTCCGGTCTTGTGCAACTCCACCGATACGAAGGCGGGGACACTGCCCGGGAAGGACTTTGTGTAGAGAACTTTTGCATTGGTTTCGCCGGCGAGAGCGATCGAGGCAACAATAAAGAAGAAAGCGGAGGAGCCAACGCTCCGAATCCGCGACGTACTTGAAGTCATTGGGCGGCCCTCATTCGAAGAGCGTGCGAGGCCCGGGTAGCATGGCAGACGGCGACAGCCAGCGCGTCCGACGCATCTTCAGGAAGCTCGTGTTCGAGCGAGAGGATCGATCGCACCATCATCTGGACCTGCGCCTTTTCAGCGCGCCCGTAGCCGACAACGCTCATCTTCACCTCCATTGGTGAATATTCGCCAAGGGGAAGCCTGGACTCCGCCACCATCAGCAGCGCAACTCCACGTACGTGGGCAAGTTTCAGAGCGCTCCGAGCATTCACCGCGTGAAAGACGTCCTCGACCGCAACGCAATCCGGAGCAAATCGCTCGATAACTCCGCGCAATCCAGTAGAGATATTCAGTAACCGGTCCGACAACGGATGTTTCGCATCCGTCTTCAGCACTCCGGCCTCGATCATCAAATGACGCACGCCATCGGAATCAATGACGCCGTATCCCGTGCGCTCGGTTCCACAATCGATGCCGAGGATGCGCACCGCAACCTGAAGGCGTCTCGCCTACGCGAGCGCCTCCATCTCCTTCTCGTCGATGTCCGCGTTCGAATAGACGTTCTGGACGTCATCGTGCTCTTCGAGCGCGTCGAGCAGCTTCAATAACCCGTTCACGTTCTTTCCTTCGACCTGAATCGTGTTCTTCGGAATCATGGCGAGCTTGGCTTCAGAAATGACGATCTTCGCTTTTTCAAGCGCTTCCTGAACCCCGTTGAGAGCTTCCGGCGCGGTAATCACTTCCCAAGTGTCACCATCCTGACGGAGGTCGTCGGCGCCGGCTTCGAGCACCAGGTTCATCAGTTCATCCTCGTTCAGATTTTCGCCCTCGAGGATGATGTGGCCTTTCCGCTCGAACATCCATGCGACCGAACCTTGCTCGCCCATGTTTCCGCCATTCTTTGAGAAAGCGTGACGGACCTCACTCACGGTACGGTTCTTATTGTCGGTCGCGACCTCCACGATGATCGCAACGCCCGCAGGCCCGTATCCTTCGTATGCAAATTCCTCGATCATGCCGCCGTCGAGTTCACCAGTGCCGCGCATGATCGCGCGCTTGATGTTGTCGTTCGGCATGGAAACGGCCTTAGCGGCCGCAACTGCAGTGCGGAGACGGGGGTTCCCGTCGGGATCGCCGCCACTCCGGGCAGCAATCATGATTTCTTTGATGATGCGGGTGAAGACCTTCCCGCGCTTCGCGTCGAGAGCGGCCTTCTTGTGTTTGATGGTCGCCCATTTAGAGTGGCCTGACATTGGAAACCTCTATCGTATTTTCGGGGACGTAGCAGGAGCTAACTGTCATTTTAGCAAAGCCTTACGAGTTCAAGCTCGTCAGGCGGTAGCGGAACGAGCCTGTAAATAATGTCGCAACGACTCCTCAGAGCCGTCGAAGTAGCAGTCGATCAGGTCTTCAATCGCCACGCGGAGCACCGAATCGCGGGAAAGGACCGCCGAGTAAACAAATCCTCGGCCGACCTTTCGCCGGTCGACACATCCTCGGCGAGCGAGACGATCAAGCACCGTCATCACCGTTGTGTACGCTAACGGTCGAGCGAGCGCTGCCTGGACATCCCGAACGTTCGCCTCGCCAAGACCCCACAGGGCTTTCAGACATTCCAGTTCCAGCCGCGGAGGCAGTTCCCGTGGCGTCACTTATGAGTTCCCCCCGAGAGCTCCCTTGAGCTTCTCCGCAAACGCGGATGCCGGGCGGGAGTAGGACGGAGTAGGAGGCGGTGTTTGCGGGGGCGGAGTCGGCGAAATCGAAGGCTGCGAGGGTACAGTGACTGGTCGAGACGCTGAAACGGAGACAACTTGTGGCTCTGGAGCCGGTACGGTTTCCTCGAGGAACTTCCGCTTCTTCAGGACCGAGCGGTCGAGCGAAGAGACGTAAGTAGTCCAGCATCCGTCCACCAGCCGGTCGCGTTCGATGAATGACCGCATGCACTCCATCTTGGAGTCCATGTTGTCGATGTGGTGAAGGAGGAGAGCTTCGGGGAACAGCGGCACCTTAGGTGAGCCAAATTCAAGCGCTCCGTGATGGCTGAGGATCATGTGCTGCAAGAGTGTGCGCAGCCGCGCCGGGAAATCCGGGATGGCGCGGATCTTGTCGTCGATCATCCTCATGCCAATGGCGATATGGCCTAGCAACTGACCTTCCGTGCTGTAACCGAAACTGCGATCGTATGTGAGTTCGTGGATTTTGCCGATATCGTGCAAGATCACGCCTGTCAGCAGCAGATCCATGTCAACGTCCCTGTAATGTGCGCCGAGCAGTTTCGCGACGGAGCACATGGAGAGCACATGCTCCAGCAATCCTCCGAGAAACGCATGATGAACATTCTTCGCCGCCGGAGCGATCTTATACATCCGCGCTATCTCGGGATCGCTGACAAACCCCTCGAGCAGCGCTCGGAGCGGCCCACTCTCTATGCCGGCGACCGTCGCTTTGAGTTCGCCAAACATCTCCTCGACGTCCCGAGTGGATGCGGGAAAGAAGTCGGTCTGATCAACCGAATCGAGCGATTGTTTCAGAAGTTTATGGATCGTTAACTGCAAACGGCCCTGATGCACCTGCAGCAAGCCGCGTACTTTGAGGAAGTCGTCGCGCTCGAAGGTGTCCATCACTTCCGCGGCGTTGTCCCACATACGGGCGTCAATTTCGCCGGTACGGTCGCCCAACGTGAGCGTCAGGTATGGCTCACCTGTTTTCTTTTGCCGCACGTCCTTGTGCTGGACCAGCAGGGTCGCAGTGACAATCTGGTTCGGCTGCAGCTCGCTGACGTAAGGAGACTTCATAGCGCCGCCGCTCGCTGCGTCTCGAGATTTTGAATTGTCATTACTTGCTCGACGACGTACCTTTTTTAACCGGAGCGCTTGTTCCCGGAATGGGAACCATCCAAAGGAGCCGGCGATTACGGGTTTGGCTTGCGACTTCTTCTTTAGTTACTGTTTCGGGCTTGAGCTGAGCAGGATCAGTCCACGCAGTGCTCTTGCCTTCCGCAGCGCCGCTGTCGACATAGCCGGGCTTGATCTCGAGAAAGGACTCGTACCGGAGCTTGGTAAGAAACTCGCGGACGTGGGGCTGGAATTTCGGTTGAATCAGTTCGTTCATGATGTCCTGTTCAACCTCCTCGAAGCTCGCCTGGCCGGCCTTGTGCTTCTCTTCCACCTTGAGGATGAGGAATCCATTAGCCACTCGAATCGGATCGGTCACGAAACCGCGATCGGCAGCAAACACGATTTCCTCGATTTGTTTGTTCAACTCACCGCGCTTGAAACCACCGAGTTCACCATATTGCTCCTTCGTAGCCGCGTCGGAGCTCGCCTTTGCCATCTCGTGGAACTTCTCGCCCTTCTTCGCCCGCGCGGAAAGATCCCGAGCTTTCTTCTCGGCCGCGGCGATGCCCGCCTCGTCCTTGCCTTCGGTCGACACCAGAATCTCCCGAAGGAACACTCGATCCTCACGGACGAACTTGTCTTTGTTCTCGTTGTAATACTTTTCGAGCTCGGCTCGAGGAATGCTGATGCGGCTGCCGACTTCCTGCCGGATCACCCGCTGCGTCAAATAGCCGTTGCGGATTTCGCTCTTGAAGTCTTCGAACGATTGACCTGTCTGTTCGCGGACGTACTGCTGAAACTTTTCCGGGTCTGCTATCTTGCTTCCAACTTGAAGTTCGGCCAGGTACTTACTTACGTCCGGCTCGACGTTGATGCCGAGTTCTTTTCCCTTCTGCACCAAGAGGAGCTGATCGATGCGCTCGCGCAAAGCGTCTTTCTCGCGCTCGGTGAGGATCTTCTCCAGGTCCGGACCCTTCGTGCCGCGCGCCTTCAATTCGGCTTCCATCTGGTGGCGAGTTTTCTCGATCTCGGACCGCGTAATGATGTCGCCGTTGACTTTGGCTACGATCTCCTCAACAAGGCCGATATCGGCGGCGGGGAGTGAAAGCGACAGGCACGCAGTAAGGGCAAGGCTTGCCCAGACGTTGCGAAACTTCATATGCGGATATTGTAGCAACTACACAGGTAGGAGGAGAAGCCGGCGTCGAAGTTTCTGTCCTATCGCTGCGGAATCGCCCCTCCTTTGAATGAGATAAGCGCTGATAGTAGATACGGACCGCGGGGAAAAGTGGTTGCGTTACGAAGCCGTCCGGCATTCTGCGCAAGATCCCCCGAGCCCCTGGCCATCTCTATTTGGCTGTGGGGTCGTACTCCTTTCCTGTGATGACGACTCGCCCCCGATCCCAGGTGAAGCTGATCTTGATGACGCCGGGGACCGGGTCTGGAGGTCCTCCTCGACCCGGCAGTTGTTCTTCCAGGCCGAATTCTATACATCCCTGGCTGAGGTTCGCTGGGGTATCGCGGTAGTCATAGTAGCTCAGGTACTGGTTTTTTGGCATGAGCGTCCGTGCCGCTTTCCAGATCGGCTCAAGGTCGAGTCGCGTTGGACCATCCTTATCGAACAACCAGTACTGCTGCTCGCAGTCCCGTCGATAGCAGTCGTCTATCAGCCCGAGCAGAGTCTTATCGCCGATCTCGAAGAGGAATGAGGGAGAGAAATCACCTTGTATCTTCTCGTCGAACCAGATCTCGCGATATTGATTCGGAGCCGTCCTGACCAGAATCGACTTCCATTCGGGTTTGTCGCCGTGCCAATAGATCACGTCGTAAATCTTGAAGCTGTGAACCGTCCCAACCAGCTTCACTTCCGTGTTCCGGATACCCAACAGCTTCTCCTGTTTTGCAAGCGCCAGGCGCTGCTCAGGGGAACAGTTACGGCAAAAATAGTCATCACGCAGCGAGGGGTGCCGTGTGTAGTAGGAAAGCGGATGCGGCTCCGCGATATCGACGCCATACCCCTTCCCCGAATGAGAATATCGCTCCCAATTTGCCGCGCAGGCCGGGAGTATCAGCAGGACACCTAAAATGAGTAGCCTCATTCGTGCATTCAGCCTGCTCACAAGCCGGAGTTGTCGGAAGCTCAAGCCTCTGGACGGCGCGTCTTCGCGTTCCACCGCAGACGCCGACCGGCGCGAAGCGATTCCATGGCCATGCAGAGAACGATATTTGTCGCCTGTCCTGCTTCGACCGGCGCGCTCGGATCGCGACGCGTCCGGATGCTCTCAATGAAATTACGGATGTGAGATCGTGTCGCCGAACTGAAGCTGCCGGGCTGCTTGACGTCGATGGCGGGTTTCATCTCAACCGCGTTGCTTTCCTTATAGAGAGCATAGCTCTCACGACCTAAATCGAGCCTCGCCTTGGATCCGTGGAACTGCACGAGCTGATCGTTGAATGGGTTGTATCGCATTGCCTTGTACCCAAGCGTGAACGTCGCAAGGTAGTTCTCCGGGTACTCGATCACCAGGTTCGCCGTTTCCGGGACCTCGGCGCCGGTGAGATTCACCTTCCCGCCGGTACACGTTACAGCGACAGGCTCTTTGGAGTTCATGTACCACTGGATGGTGTCAACGATGTGGGCCGCCTGTCCCACGAGAAGACCGCCCGAATAATCCCAGTAGTAATACCAGTTGAAAAAGCGCGTCTCGTCCAGCTCCCGATTCGGAGTTGAACCGAGCCATTGCTTCCAATCCAGTTTTCCATCCAGTTTCTGCGACGACAGACCCGCCTGATGATTCAACCACATCGACGTGACGAGGCGGACGTCTCCGATTTCCGACGGAGCGGCATACTGGACCGCCTTCTGGAACAGCTCAGCGCTGCGACGCTGCGTACCCACCTGTAGAATCCGCTTCGTCTTTCGGACCGCATCGATCAACGCGAAGCCCTCATCAATGGTGTGAGCGAGCGGCTTCTCGAGATAAACGTCCTTTCCGCCATTGACCGCATCGATCGCCATGCGAGCATGCCAGTGATCCGGAGTAGCGATGATCACTGCCTGTAGAGACTTATCGTCCAGCAGCTTACGATAATCTCCGAATGAGACTGCTCCCGTGTTTGCGACCGCGAGCCCTTTCTTCAGATTGGCCTCGTAGACATCGCACACGGCCGCGACCTGCGCGCCTACTTCTTTGAACTGCTCAGTCAAATAGCGCCCTCTCCCGCCGGAGCCGACGAGGCCAACGCGTAATGGATCGTCCGCAAGGAGTGGGGTTGCGAGAGAGCTCGCGACCAGAAACGTTCGCCGCTGCATTCCTGCCAGTCTATACAACCTGATCTCGGTTTGACTTATCGGCGTATGATGCTACAGGACATGAATGCGTTGAGGAACTCGAAACACTACGCACTGATCGTGTGGCTCTCGGCGTCAGCGACTCTGGCCGCGCAGCCTCGATTGCCGGGAACTCAACCGCTCACCATTGACGGCGATCCTGCCGCGGACATGGTCGCTTCCATCCACACGTATCTCCAACGCGAAACATCGGCAGCATCGGCAAAACGCGCTCAGCGAACCGGTTTGGGTAGCCGCGAGACGCTGCGTAAGATTATCGGGGCCGTAGATTCCCGTGTTGCATTCACCAGGATGCATGTCGTATCGACGACATTGGAATCAGGCGAAGTGGCCAAAGGCTCCGGGTTACCGGGTTCTAGCCGTGCGATGGCCGGTATTTGATGATGTGGATGCGGAGGGGCTTCTATTGCAGCCCGATGGCGCGCCGCGCGCGCGAATTGTCGCGCTTCCGGATGCGGATTGGTCTCCTGAGATGCTCGCGGGTTTGGCTCCGGGCGTGGACCGACCGTCGCAGTTCGCGCGACGTCTCGCTGAAAACGGCTGCCAGGTTCTGATACCTGTATTGATCGATCGCAAGGATACGTGGTCAGGCATTTCAGGAATTCGCATGACGAATCAGCCGCATCGCGAGTGGATCTATCGAATGGCGTACGAGGCTGGCCGGCACATCATTGGATACGAGGTCCAGAAAGTTCTCGCTGCCATCGACTGGTTTGAGCATGAGAACTCGCAGACACGCGCACCTATCGGCGTGATTGGTTACGGAGAAGGGGGGCTTCTGGCGTTGCATGCGGCAAGCCTGGACACGCGCATAGAATCGACGCTGGTAAGTGGATATTTCCAGCCTCGCGAAGAGGTCTGGAAAGAACCGATCTACCGGGATGTTTGGGGGTTGCTGAAAGAGTTTGGCGATGCAGAACTGGCGGCGATGATCGCGCCTCGAAAGCTGATCATCGAAGCAAGTCGAGCGCCTGAACTCGACGGTCCACCTGCAGCGACATCCGAGCGGAAAGGAGCCGCACCCGTTGGCGCAATCGTCACACCTTCCTTGGAGTCAGTTCGCAAAGAGGTGTCGAAAGCACGACTGGCGTTTGCACGGCTCAATGTGGAGAACAACCTTCAGCTTGTTCCGAGCGGCGCTGGGCAGGGATTGCCAGGATCGTGGGAAGCGCTGACGGCGCTGCTCCGATCGATGGGAATCGAACCCGGGCGGTCGGTAGAAGATTCCGATCCACCGCGGGACGCGCGCCGCGACTTCGATCCTGCGCGGCGACTCCACCGGCAGTTCGACCAACTCGTCGCGCACACCCAGGCCGTTGTTCGCAAGTCCGACCAAAAGCGCACGGAATTCTGGTCGCGAGCCGATTCTTCGTCCATTGATAAATGGAAGACCACCACTACGTCTATGAGGGACTACATCTGGGATGAAGTCATCGGCCGTCTTCCCAATCCGAGCGTCCCTGCCAATCCGCGCACGAAATTGATTTACGACGAGACGAAGTTCCGGGGTTACGAAGTGATGCTCGATGTCTGGCCCGGCGTATTCGCCTATGGGATTCTGCTCGTACCGAAAGACATTCGCGCCGGCGAGCGACGGCCGGTCGTCGTTTGCCAGCATGGCTTGGAGGGCCGGCCCGCCGAGGCCGCTGATCCGAAGGTTGATTCTCACTACTATCACCGCTTCGCCGTTCGGCTCGCGGAAGAAGGATTTGTCACGTTCAGCCCCCAGAATCCTTACATTGGCCAGGATCGCTTCCGACAGATCCAGCGCAGAGGTCATCCGCTGAAACTCTCGTTGTTTTCGTTCATTCTTGGACAGCACCAGAGAATCCTTGAATGGTTGGGCGGCCAGCCGTTCGTCGATCGCGAACGGATTGGCTTCTACGGCCTGTCCTATGGTGGAAAGACCGCGATGCGGGTTCCGCCGCTTCTCGATGGCTACGCGCTCTCGATCTGCTCGGCGGACTTTAACGAATGGGTCTGGAAGACGACCAGCGTCGACGCGCGATACAGTTACATGCTCACGAACGAGTACGACATGTTGGAATTCGATTTCGCCAACGTAGTGAACTACTCCGACCTGGCAAATTTGATGGCGCCTCGTCCCTTCATGGTGGAGCGCGGACACGATGACGGAGTAGCGCCCGATGAGTGGGTAGCCTACGAGTACGCGAAAGTTCGCCGGTTTTACGATCGGATGGGACTTCACGATCGAACTGACATAGAGTTTTTCAACGGCCCCCACACAATCAATGGAGTCGGCACCTTTGCGTTCCTGAGACGTCATCTACGGTGGCCGCAGTGATCTCGTATCCTGGTTCGGGAGCCTATGAAAACCTATGTCCAGTCCCGCCATCTCCATACCCGTGCGGATCCGGCCTGCCACCGCGAATGACGCGGAGGCTTGCGGCAACATCTGCTATGAAGCGTTTGCGACGATAAATCGGACGCACGGCTTCGAGCCGGAAATTCCCAGTCCTGACTTCGCCATCGGCCTGTTCGGGATGCTGATCTCGCATCCCGGTTTTTACTGTATTGTTGCGGAATCGGAAGGTCGCGTCATCGGAAGCAACTGCCTGGATGAGCGCGGCTCCGTCGCCGGTGTCGGGCCGATCACCATCGATCCGAGCGCTCAGAATCGAAGCGTCGGCCGGGCGCTGATGCAGGCGGTTCTCGAGCGCGCCCGCGAGCGCAACTCATCCGGTGTGCGGCTGCTTCAAGCAGCGTTTCACGGGCGGTCTCTTTCTCTCTATGCAAAGCTCGGATTCGATGCCCGCGAGCCGATCTCTGTCATGCAGGGTTCGCCGATCGCGAAATCCATCGAAGGCTGCGCCGTTCGAGCGGCTGAACTGACCGACCTCGATGCGTGCGACCGTCTCTGCGAAAGCGTGCATGGCCACGACCGCTCCGGTGAATTGCTCGACGGAATCCGGCAAAGCTCGGCGCTGGTCGTGGAGCGAGAAGGCCGCGTGACCGGTTACGCCTCAGCGTTCGGCTATTTCGGTCATGTTGTCGGTGAGACAAATCGGGATGTACAAGCGCTTATTGCTGCGGCCCCCGGCTTCGGCGGGCCTGGCATCCTGGTACCGACACGCAATGCAGAGCTTTTCCGGTGGTGTCTGCAGAACGGCCTGCGGGTGGCGCTTCCCATGACATTGATGACGATGGGTATATACAAGGAGCCTTCGGGCGCCTATCTGCCGTCGATCTTATACTAGGGCCATTCATTGAGACTTCTCACCTGCTCTGTTGCCGCTGCCGTGATTTCCAGCGCCGCCGTTTTCGCCGCTGATACCTTCCGCGTTGGGCGAGCGGCTGTCGTGATAACGCCCGCTGCAGGAGTGCCGATGGCGGGTTATTACTCGACGCGGCTCGCGACAGGAACTCATGACGATCTCCACGCGAAGGCTCTGGTGCTTGAATCCGGAGGGACCAAGGCGGCTCTTGTCGCTTGCGATCTGATCTCACTACCGCCGTTCGTCATCGAAGAAACGCGGCGCATCGCGACAGCCAGGACCGGCATCTCCGCAGCGAACATCATGATCAATGCGACCCATAGTCACACGGGGCCATTGATGATGGGCGGAGGCGCTCGCGATGACGCGTATGGGGGCAGTCTTCCGGCTGCCCGTCAATACCTGAAGGATCTGCCCGACAAGATCGCAGAAAGCATTGTTCTTGCGGCGGCGAACCTCGAGCCCGCCACTGTCTCAGTAGGAAAAGGCCATGAAGGCTCGATCAGTTTCAACCGGCGATTCTTCATGAAGGACGGCACCGTCGGCTGGAACCCCGGAAAACTGAACCCCGACATCGTAAGGACAGCGGGTCCGATCGATCCCGATGTATTCGTCGCGTATTTCGCATCGACGAAAGGAACTCCGCTTGCCACCTACGTGAATTTCGCGCTGCATCTGGATACGGTGGGCGGCATGGAGGTTTCGGCGGATTATCCCGCGACCACCGCGTCGATCCTGGGACGAGTAAAGGGCGGAGATATGTTGACGCTATTTACAAACGGCGCTTGCGGCAATATCAATCACATCGATGTCACAACAAAGCGGCCGCAGAAAGGTCATGCGGAAGCCGCCCGTATCGGCACAGTACTTGCCGGGGAAGTCATCAAGACCTACGCGGGTCTGCAGTCGGTGAGTGATCTGACGTTGCGGGTCGGCAGCCGGACGCTTCAGCTTCAGCCTGCCCGCCTGAAGGACGGCGATATCGAAAAAGCGAACGCGATCGTTGCCGATGTCGATTCGGGAAAGAAAGTCAAATTTCTCGATACAGTGTTCGCCTTCAAGGTTCTCGATACGGCCGATCGAAAAGGCAAGCCGCTCGATGCCGAGGTTCAGGTGATTGCCCTCGGAAACGACATTGCCTGGGTTGCTCTGCCCGGCGAAATTTTCACCGAACTCGGTATGGCGATCAAGAAGGCGTCACAGTTCAAGACGACAATCGTCGCCGAGTTAGGTCATGGCCCGGTCACGTATTTTCCGAATGAGGCCGCGGCCCCGCAAGGGAACTACGAGGTGGTGACTTCCCGAGTGGCTGTGGGTTCCGGAGAACGATTGGTGGAAGCGGCCAAGGAACTTCTGAAAGATTTGCACGCTCGTATCGAGGCGAAACGATGACGAATGCTATTTCACGGCGCACGTTTTTAGGCGCGGCCTGCGCTGTCCTTGCGCAAGGGGCCGACAACGATGGTGTCATCGACATCCATCAACACACTGACTATAACGGCCGCACGGACGAACAGTTAATCGCTCATCAGCGAAAGATGGGCATCACGAAAACCATCCTGCTTCCCGCAGGTTCGCGACTAGGACTTGCCGTGGGAGCCGGCGGCAACGAAAGCGTGCTCGCGCTCTCACGTGCCCACCCGAAGGAGTTTGTGTTCTTCGCGAATGAACTGCCGGACATCCCGGAGGCGAGGAAGGTCATCGAAAAATATCTGAAGCTGGGCGCAATCGGTATTGGAGAACAGAAGTTCCCCGTCGATGCCGATTCGAACCACATGCAAGGGATCGCGGAGGTGGCTCGGGATTACAAAGTTCCGGTGCTAATGCACTTCCAGCATCAGACCTACAACCTTGCGTTTGAACGCTTTCACAAGATGCTCGAGAAGTATCCGACTGTTAACTTCATCGGGCACGCGCAGACGTGGTGGGCCAATATCGATAAGAACCACGCCGACCAGTCAGTTCTTTATCCGAAAGGCCCGGTTACTCCGGGCGGTATCACGGATCGATTGCTGTCGGATTACCCGAACATGTATGGCGACTTGTCGGCAGGGTCGGGCCTGAACGCTTTACTGCGCGATGAGCAGCACGCGCGTGAGTTCCTGAAACGGCATCAGAACAAATTGTTGTATGGCAGCGACTGCAATGACAGCGAGGGCGCGGGAACAAAATGCTCGGGCTCACAGCAACTCGCAGCCGTGCGGCGACTCTCTCCCGATCCAGGGATCACTCGTAAGCTTCTGTACGGCAATTCAGCGCGGCTGTTCAAGTTCCGGTGATCCAATGCCCAGGTCTCCTGAAATCATCAAGGTTGAACATCTACCGCCGCAGAACGATACCTACTCACAAGCGGTCAGGCTGGGTGACGTTATTTATATCTCCGGACAACTCGGCGTCCGGCGCGACGGCACTCTGCCTGAAAGTTTCCAGGCACAGGTGCGCCAAGCGCTGGAGAACGTCCGGACTGTGTTGCGGGCAGCCGGATCGGATCTCTCCCTCGTCGCCAAGGTGAACATCTACGTCACCGATTTCGGCAAGCTACGGGAAATGAACGAGGTCTATCCCGAGTACTTTCCACATCGGCCCGCGAAGACAACGGTCGAGATTGCGCGCCTGGACAAAGGTGCGCAGATCGAGGTTGAGGTCGTTGCGGCGGCTGGGAGTTGACCTACAGTTCGCTGAGGTGCTGTAGTTGACCGGTGCTATCGCCGAGGCGTTCCGTCGGCACATTCATCCGCTCCAATAACGAGAGATACAGGTTCGTCATCGGGGTGCCCTTCTCGTATTGAATATGGCGTCCGGTTTTAAGGCGTCCCTCACCGCGGCCGGCCAGGAGCACGGGCAGGTCTTTATGCGAGTGGCTGTTGCCGTCGCAGATTGCGCCGCCGTAGACGATCATCGAGTGGTCAAGCAGCGAGCCATCGCCGTCTTTGGTCGCCTTCAGCTTCTCGAGGAAGTGTGCGAAGAGGCTCACGTGATACGTGTTGATCTTCGTGATCTTCTCGATCATGTCCGGCAGGTTACGGTGATGTGAGAGAGGATGGTGCGGGTCCGGCACACCGATCTCGTTGTACGTTCGCACGCTTGCCTCACGCCCAAAGAGCAACGTCGAGACGCGCGTAACATCCGCCTGAAACGCGAGCACCTGGAGGTCGAACATCATCTTGATGTAGTCGGCAAACGCCACCGGCACACCGGCGGGCTTTTCAATGTCCGGCGTGAACTTGCGTTGATCTTTCTCCGCGAGTTGAATACGCTGCTCGAGTTCACGCACGCCCGTCAAATACTCATCCAATTTGCGGCGATCCGCGGGGCCGAGGTCCTGAACCAGTCGCTGCGTACGATTGTTCACGACATCGAGAATGCTCTTGCGCTGCGCGGCGCGACGCGCACGGGCTTCCGGAGTGGCGGAGAAATCGTCATCGCCGAACAAACGTTCAAAGACAATACGAGGGTTCGTCTCGGGCGGCATCGGCGTCTGCGGGCCACGCCAGGAAATGCTGTTCGTGTATGCGCAGCTATACCCGGAATCGCATGAGCCGACGGTGCGGGAGTCCTCACACCCGAGTTCGAGCGAGGCCAGCCGCGTTGCTGATCCGAGGTTCTTGGCCGCAATCTGGTCGACCGAAATGCCTGCTCGAATATCGGCTCCGGCGGTCTTCTTCGGATGAACACCCGTCAGGAAGCATGCGCCGGCACGGGCGTGATCTCCGCCGCCATCGCCCAGCGCGTCGGCGTTCTGGTGATCGAGCCCTGAAAGAACGAGCAAGTCCTCGCGGAAGCCTTCGAGCGGCTTCAGGATAGGTGACATCGCGAAGTCTGCGCCCGTTGTGGCCGGTCTCCAGTCCTTCATCGTTACGCCGTTCGGGATGTACGTGAACGCGAGCCGCAGGGGAGCCTTCGTCGCTGCCGTGTTTGCCGGGCTTGCGAGCGCCGGCTGCATAGCATCGAGCATCGGTAGCGCGACAGCCGCGCCGAGACCTCTTAAAAATGTCCTGCGGTGCAGGTGCTTGCCGGTGATGATCATGTCTTATTTCGGTCCTGTCGAGCCATCTGAAAAGGTAAGCTGTTCACAATCTCCAGCACCAGGCTGGAGAACTTATAATCGTTTTCCGAAATGCGGCCGGCGATACTCTTGACCGTCCGCCGGTCATATCGCTCCAATCCCCGGCCGAGCGCATACGTTAACAGTTTATCGGTTACGCACTCGGCGAATTTTGGCGCATCCTTCGCGATCAGAGACTTCAAATCCGCTGCGCCTTTGAAGCTGCGACCGTCGGGCAAAGTACCGGCCGAGTCGATGTCGAACTTGCCGTCTTTCGTCCGCCACTGGCCGATCGCGTTGAAGTTCTCGAAGCCGAAACCGACCGGGTCCATTTTTGCGTGACACGACGAGCACACGGGATTCGTCCGGTGCTCCTCCATCTGCACGCGGAGCGATGCAGCCGCGCCGATCTTCGCTTCATCGAGCGAAGGGACGTTTGGCGGCGGCGGCGGAATGGGTTCGTTCAGGAAATTCTCGAGAATCCACTTGCCGCGCAGCACTGGCGACGTCCGTGTCGCGTACGACGACACCGTCAGCACGCTGGCTTGCGTCAGGACGCCGCCTCGCGGGGTACCGGTGAGGTCGACCTTCCGGAAGTCCGTGCCTTTTACACCCGGAATGCCGTAAAACGAAGCCAATTTCTCGTTCACGAAGGTGTACTTCGCGTCGATCATGTCGAGGATGCTCCGGTCGTTGCGGATGAGGTTCTCGAAGAACATCTCCGTCTCCTGCCGCATCGACATTCGGAGGTAATCGTCGAATTCGGGGAACTTCTCTCGATCGGGCGCGACCGATTCCAGCCGGCGGAGTTCCAGCCACTGCCCGGCGAAGTTCTCGACCAGAGCCCTGGCTTTCGGATCCTGGAGCATCCGCTTGACTTGGGCAGAGAGTACCGCGGGTTTACGTAACGAACCTGATTCAGCGGCGCGCATCAGTTCTTCATCAGGCATGCTGGACCAGAGGAAATAGGACAGGCGGGATGCCAAGGCGAACTGGCTGATCGGCCGGACATCCGATTCGCCCGGTTTCTTATTGGGTTCGTTTTGCTCAATTCGGAACAGGAAGTCGGGCGAGACAAGGATGGCTTGGAGTCCTGCGCCGAGCGCTTCGTCGAAGTTCGAGCCCTGCTGCTTGGCGGAGGCCACTAAGTCCCGGTAAGGCTTCAGTTCGATTGCGGTGACGGGTCGTCGGAATGCCCGGCGGGCAAATTGGGAGAGGATCTTCCGCTCACACCCCGGCTGATGCTGGCCGGTCACATGGCCGCAGGTGAAAATTCGCTTGCGAGTCTCGATCGGCGATACGGGTGTCGCATTGTACGGTCCGAGCGCTTCTACGAAATGAACCCAAACGCGATTGGCCGGCACTTTGAACCGCTCGGCCCGTTTTACGGCTTGAGCTTTGAGTTCAGCGATTTGCTCGGGAGTCGCACCCTCAGGGATTTTGACTCCGCGCATCGGGTCTCTGCCCGGCGGAATCGGCCGCTTTGAGGGATTCGGGCCACCATAGCTCGGCGGCAGTCCTTCATATAGGCGCAGAAGCGAGGCGGCAACCCAATGATCGCCCGCCGGAATGTGGATTTTCGTCTCGGCTTGCGCGCCAAAGAGGTCGATGCTTCCACCGTCGCTCGGCGCGTCGATATTTAATGTAGATAACTGCTTACCGTCGATCCAGATCGCGATGTGGACGGGCTCACTGCCATTCGGACGGCGGCCTTCGAGGGCCACCCGGAACGTGTACTCGCCGTCTCCCGGGAATCGCATCATCGCGTGGAGGGCGTTAGGCATCGAGAGGCCAGTTAAGTCATAGTCAGTCTGAGGCTTAGGGTACAGCGTAAACTCGCGGCTCGGCGGCTGCGAGCGAAGCGCCATCGGCTTCAGCTTCTCGGGTCCGAACATCGCCGTGCGCACAACCACCTCAGCGGCCCTCAGGTACTTCTCGAGGAGGACAGGGGACAGAGAAAGAACATCTCCAATGTTGTCAAAGCCATAGCCGGAATCGTCTTGCGGAAAGTCGTCCGCCGGCCGGAAATTCACGCCGAGAAGGTCACGAACGGTGTTGTTGTACTCGGCTCGATTAAGACGCCTTGCCGTCACCTTGCCCGGGTCGGGCTTTGAAGCGAGTTCAATGCGTTTGATTTCGTCGGTAATCCAGCGGCTTACGGCTTCGATGTCGGTTTGCGAGGGGCGGGGCGAGCCTTTCGGTGGCATTGTGCCGTCGAGCAATCGGTGCGACACCTTCTCCCATACCTCGGGGTCATGGGCGATCGACTCGGCGGTCTTGAACTGCCCCAAATCGAGGTCGCCGGACTTCAGTGCCGAGTTGTGGCACGCGAAGCACCGCTTCGCGATCAGGGGTTTTACCGTTTTGTCGAATTGCTCGGACGAGCCAGTGATCTTGGGAGTTGGGGCTCCAACCAGACCGAAAGTAACAACTGCTAGCGCGATGAGCCGAAAGTGTCTTCTATGCAAATGTACTCCGCAGTACCCTTACTGATGCGGAGAATAGCAGGAACGACGCCAGGATCTCAGGTCCACTACCGTACATCGGCGTTTTCTTTGTATTTGCAACGCTTTCGCGGCACGTCGAATACCGTAGAATACGTCTTAGACCCATGACTGGTCGCAGCAAAACTCCCGCCCCGCCTCCGTCCGCCGGGGATATCCGCGGCCAGTTGGATCGTCTCCTCGGGAGTCCTCCATTCCGGTCGAGCCGGCGATGCTCGGATTTCCTCCGGTACGTTGTCGAGGAGAGTTCAGCCGGGCGGACTGATCAATTGAAGGAGCGGACGGTCGGTGTCGCCGTGTTTGAGCGTGATCCCGACTACGACACCAACCAGGATCCGGTTGTCCGAAATACGGCGGGTCAGGTTCGGAAGAGGCTCGCACAGTACTATTGCGAAGCAGGCCGTGAGAGGGAGGTTCGGATCGACCTCCCGGCGGGATCGTATGTCCCCGAAATCTATATTCCCGAAGCTGCGGCTCCGGTGCCGGAAGTTGCACCGGCAATCGAGCCGGACCGTAAAAGGTGGTGGATCGCTGGTCTTGCCGTCGCGGTTGCGCTAGCGGCTGGCGTCTTCTGGATCCAGCGCCCTCAGCCCAATGACGTCGACCGGTTTTGGGCCCCTTTGGTTCAGCATTCTGGGACGGTCGTCGTGTGCGTCGGCCAGGGGCACACGTATAAATTGGCGGGCGATTGGGATAAGATCATCGACGAATCCGGAGGACGGTTCCCCGCCTCGATCCAAAACGTTCCGGCTGGCGACGTAATTCCCACGTTCGACAGGTATGTCGGGTTAACGGATGTCCAGGCGTTGACGCGTCTCGCCGGGCTGTTTTCGAGGTTCGGCAAACAAATCGAGGTTCGGGGAGGACGCACAACGTCACTCGCGGACCTCCGGGGCAGGCCGAGTGTTCTTATCGGCGCATTTAACAACAGTTGGACTCTGAGCCTCACGGGCGAACTGCGCTTCTTCTTCGAAGAGGACGCGACGGGCAAGTTCGAGGTCGTACGCGATCGGGCGCACCCCGACAATCGATCATGGCAAGTTCGCAAAGACCTGTCGGCGGCCCAGATCCAAACGGATTACGCGATCGTTTCGCGCGTGTTCAACCCGACCACGGAGAAGGCTATTGTGGTCGCCGCCGGAATTCGCGGGGCAGGCACCCAAGCGGCGGGAGAGTTTCTCACGAATCTGACGTACCTGTCACAAGCGCTAAAGGACGCGCCACGTGACTGGGAGGGCAAGAACGCCCAGTTCGTCCTCGGGACGAAGATGTACGGAGGAGCGCCGGGTCCCCCGACGGTCCTTGCGTCGCATTATTGGTAGCCGCTAGCTTCTAGGCTTCGGCCACACGACACCCTGGTCCTTCTTTGTAACGGGCGCGAGGCCACGGAAATGGAACTTCTGCACACGCTGCCCGCGATATGTTTCCGTAGTGTAGATGTTTCCTTTGGAGTCGGTGGCAATGCTGTGGACCGCATAGAACGCGCCGGGTTGCCGACCACCATCCCCGAAGGTCGTTAGAATCTCCAGCGTGTCGCGCTGAAGCACGTGAACCTTCATATTGGAGCCATCGGCGACGTACAAATATTTCTGCTGGGGATCCCTCGAAAGCGCCACGTCGAACGCCGACCCGTCACCAAGCGTGTCCTTGGCGATGAATTGTTCTTTGACGTATGTCCCGTCCGTCTTGAAGACCTGGATGCGATCATTGGTCCGATCGCAGACGTAAAGCAGGCCGTCGTTGGCAAGCGCAACGCCGTGAACTGGAGTTCGGAACTGCTTGGAAGGTGGATCGCTGGGGTTGTATGGCCCGAGTTCTTTGTCGTCCGGCTTGTTGCCGTATGCTCCCCAATGACGCTTATATTTGCCTGTGTCGGCATCGTAGACGATAACCCGGCGATTGCCATAGCCGTCGGCCACATACAGTTCATTCGTCTTCGGGTCGACGAGCGACTTCGCAGGGAGGCGAAGGTTGTCCGTATCGTTGCTGCCCTTGCTTTGATTCGGTTTGCCGATCTGCATGAGGAACTTTCCGGACTGCGTGAACTTCAGAACCATGCTGTCATGCACCGAACCTGCCGCTGCCATTTTGCTCTCATCGGATGCGAGGGCGGCAGGCTGCTGTCCCCGGCCATTGCCCCCGATCCACACGTTGCCTTTATAGTCCACGTCAATGCCGTGATTCGAGGACGGCCACTCGTATCCTTGTCCGGGACCACCCCACGAACCGATGAGGTCGCCCGCCTGGTTGAACTGAAGAACGGCCGGCGCGGGAACGCAACACTCGGATGCACGTGGCTTCCACGTGGCGTATTTCTCCTTCGCTTCGAGCGAGCCTTCGCGGTGGATTATCCAAACATTGTCCTTGCCATCGACAGCAACGCCGATGGTCGCGCCGATGACCCAGTGGTTCGGCAGAGGCTTGGGCCACAGCGGATCGACTTCAAACCTGGGAGCCTGCACGCCCGCGGCAGCGACCGCGGATCGCTTTTGCATCAGTCCGACTGTGACAAGAACAGCCGCACATGCGGCTCCAGCAAGGTACTTCCGCTTCATGCATCTTCCTCCGTCAGGCTAGGCTATGATACTCGATTCGGTTCACAGGGAACAACGCATTGCGATTCTATCCTATGCTGTTACTCGCCGTGGTCGCGACGGCTCACGAGATCCCTCGCGACGCGACGGTGCATGCTTTCATTCGCCCAAGGGCTCAGCAATTACAACTGATCGTCAGGGCTCCATTGGGCGTGATTCGCGATATTGCCTTTCCGGAAGACGCGCGGGGATACCTCAAGGTGGAAGAACTTGCGCCGCTGCTGCCGGACCTGGTTACTGTTCAAATTGCTGACCTGATCGAGATCTATGAAAGAGATCGTCGGCTTCCGAGACCCCGCGTTGCAGCAACACAGATCTCGCTGGAATCCGATCGTTCGCTTGCCTCATTTGACGAGGCTGTCGCACATATTACCGGGCCGAAGTTGCCTAACACGGCGAATGTCGTCTGGAATCAGGTTTATCTCGACGTGCTATTTGAATACCCGATTCAGTCCGATAGGTCTGCGTTCTCTATACGACCGGGGTTTGAACGGCTTGCCGCGGATGTAGTCACGGTGCTGAGGTTCGAATCTCCTGATGGAACTGTTCGGGCGTACGAGTTCCGCGGCGATCCGGGACGGGTTCCTCTCGATCCTCGGTGGTTCCAGGCAACGTGGCGGTTTGTGCAGATGGGATTTTTCCACATCCTGGATGGAATCGACCACCTCTTATTTCTGTTATGCCTCGTGATTCCGTTCCGCCGGTTCCGTCCTCTGGTTTTGGTGGTCACGGCGTTCACGGTGGCACACTCGATCACTCTGATCACGTCAGCCTTTAACTTCGTGCCTGACGCGCTGTGGTTTCCACCGTTGATCGAGACGCTGATCGCGGCCTCCATCGTCTACATGGCGCTCGAGAACATTGCGGGCAATGTCACCGACCGGCGCCGTTGGGTGATGGCGTTCGCATTCGGGCTCGTACATGGGTTCGGATTCTCGTTCGCGCTGAGGGAGACGCTTCAGTTCGCGGGATCTCACCTGCTCACATCTTTGCTCGCCTTCAACGTAGGTGTCGAACTCGGGCAAATTCTCGTCCTGATGCTGTTTATCCCACTGCTCGATCTGTTGTTTCGATATGTCGTTAAGGAACGGATGGGTACCATCATCGTTTCGGCGCTGGTGGCGCATACCGGATGGCATTGGATGATCGAACGCGCGAATCATTTAAGGCAGTTTCGATTCTATTGGCCGGGAGCGTAAGCTGATACCTATGAAGATCCTGTTATGGCTGTCCATGTGCGCTGCCTTGACTGCCCAGGAGTACACGCCCGGACCCGATTCGAATCGTCAACCGAACGTCCCGCAAGGTAAAGTGACACAGCACAAATGGACGAGCAAGATCTTCCCGGGGACGGAGCGCGATTATTGGGTTTACGTTCCCGCGCAATACGACGGCTCGAAACCGGTCTGCGTGATGATCTTCCAGGACGGCGGGGGTCTTGTCGCGGAGAACGGCACGTGGCGCGCTCCGATTGTCTTCGACAATCTGATCCACAAGCGCGAGATACCGGTAACAATTGGAATTTTCATTAATCCCGGAGTGTTACCCGCGTTATCGCCAGATACACAACAATCACGGTACAACCGTAGTTTCGAGTACGATGCGCTGGGCGATCGCTATGCGCGATTCCTGTTGGAGGAGATTCTTCCTGAAGTCGGCAAGCAGTACAAGCTGTCGAACGATCCCAATGACCGTGCGCTCGCGGGCTCCAGTTCTGGCGCGATTGCCGCGTTTACGGCTGCCTGGGAGCGGCCCGACGCGTTCCGGCGTGTCCTCAGTTTCATAGGAAGCTATACGAACCTGCGCGGCGGCCAGATCTATTCGTCATTGATCCGCAAAACAGAACCGAAACCGCTGCGCGTCTTTGTGCAGGATGGCAAGGCCGATCAGAACATCTATGCTGGCAACTGGTGGATTGGCAACCAGGATATGGCGTCCGCGCTCGAGTACGCCGGCTACGACACAACCTTCGTTGTCGGTACGGAGGGTCACAACGGCAAGCACGGGTCGGCGATTCTGCCCGACGCGCTGCGCTGGCTGTGGCGTGATTACCCGAAGCCCATCACGACAGCGGCGAAGATCTCAGATCGTCACGAGGTACGGTTGATTTTGGATCCCGGCAAAGATTGGGAACTCGTCAGCCAGGGACATAAGCTCACCGAGGGTCCCGCGATCGATCGTGATGGAAATGTGTTCTTCACGGATATTCCGAACAACCGAATCCATAGAATCGGCGTGGATGGCAAGGTCACGGTGTTCAAAGAAGATTCGGGCGGAGCGAATGGCTTGATGTTTGGTCCCGATGGACGACTTTATGCGTGCCAGAACGGACGCAAGCGCATCGTGGCCTACGACAAAGATGGCAAGGAATCCGTGATCGCCGAGGGTGTCAATTCAAATGACCTCACGATTAATCGCAAGGGCGAAATCTATTTTACGGAGCCTCCGACCAAGCGCGTGTGGTTCATCGATGCGAAGGGCGACAAACGCGTCGTACACGAGGGCATCGAATCGCCGAATGGAGTTTTGCTATCCGGCGGACCAGTCGTTGCTGTATGTGACGGATTATCGAGGTAAGTGGGTCTGGTCGTTCCAGGTGCAGCCAGATGGATCGATTACGAATGGCCAGCCCTTTTATCGCATGGAAACGTCGGATGAGTCGTCCGTGAGCAATGCGGATGGGATGACGGTCGATACCGACGGGTATCTGTATGTCGCTACCCAGGCGGGTCTTCAAATCTGCGATCAGGCAGGCCGGGTTGTCGCGATCCTGAATAAGCCTCATGAGGGACGACTTACGAACGTCGTATTCGCGGGCCCCGATATGCAGACTTTGTATGTCACCGCGGGTGACAGGGTTTACCGACGGCATATTCGCCGCAAGGGCGTGCTTCCTTGGGCGCCGGTGATGCCCCCTCGCCCGCGCTTGTAGCACGCACGGAGTTACCGGAAGCAATAGAGCGCTTTTCGAGTGCGCACGTAGATCGCGTTTCCCGCAACGGCCGGTGTTGCGTACGCTTCATCTTCGAAGTCATTGAGCGCCGCAATTTCCCAGGACGTTCCTGCTTTGACGACGGTCATTTTGCCGCCTTGGCTCATCAGGTAGACGTGATCTCCCGCGGCGATCGGCGACGCATAGTATGTCTCGACGGCGCCGGTGAGCCGCCCTTGTTTCAGGATTTCGCCGGTTCGGGCATCCACTGCCGTCAGGATGCCTCCGTCTTTGATGAGGTAGAGAACACCCTTGTATAGAAGTGGGGATGGGACGTTCGGAAGGAACTTCTGCATGCGCCAGAGAATACTCTTCGTCCCTGTCAGATCGCCACGCGCGCCAGTCTTCACAGCCAGCAGCGTGTTACGGGAGTTTCGTCGCGCCCGGTAGAAGTTCCAATCGCGTTCGTCGATAAAGCCGTCACGCCCAAGGTCATTGTCCGCGAATCCCCGCTGCATCCTTTCGTCGGAGGCAACTTCATCGGCCGTGAGTTTGCGATCGTGGTTTGCGTCGAAGCGTGCCAAAACCTCATCGAACGTTGGCGTTTCAGCCGGCTGCTCCGACTCGCCGCCATTTTCCCACCAGTGCGCGTACACTATGTCGCCATCCACAACGGGGGTTGACTTCGGTTGCCATGACAGACCAGTGATCCACCAAAGTTTTTCTCCGGTTCTCGCGTCGTAGGAAGTGAGAGTATACGATCCGGGTACGATCAGTTCCGCCGAGCCATTGGCGCGCTTTATCACAGCGGGCGTTGAATACGATCGCGTCACCTCCGGCCTCTCTACTTTCCAGCGGACGCGCCCGCTCGCTTTATCGACTGCGATCATGTACGAATCCGAATCCTGGTCACAAAGCAGCACCAGCAAGTCGTCAACGAGAACCGGAGACGAGCCATGACCGTTGGTGTTGTTGAAGGGACCTAGCGGCAATCGCCACCGCTCGGCTCCCTTGAAATCGTACGAGATCAGTCCAAAGTCACCGAAGAATACGTACACGTTTCTGCCGTCCGTGACGGGACTCGGCGAAGCAGGCGAGTTCGTCGGCTGATACTGCTCGACGCGCGGGCGAGGCGCTTCCTTCTTCCACACGATCGCTCCCGTGCGGCGGTTCAGGCAGATAGTCAAGAGTTTGCCGCCTTGGTCGATTACCTTGCTCCGTGTCGAATCCGCGCGGGCGCCGCCTTCGGCCGCAGTAAGGAAGATGAGGTCACCGGAGATGATCGGAGAAGAGTGACCCGATGGCAAGTCCGTTTTCCAGGCAAACCCCTTCTTTGGATCGAGGACGACGGGCAATTTCGATCCTTCCGCGATTCCCGATCCGTTGGGACCTCGGAACTGCATCCATTGCGCGGACGCGGAGGAGGCGATCAGGATACACAAGCCGATCCATCGAGCCATGGTTCTCAATGATACGTGACAATGATACGTGACCGCGAGTGCCGGCGGCGGCACAATGTATGTTGTAGAGCATATGCCTTTACGTCGGGACGTACTCAAGCTGTTGGGAACTGCTCCACTGGTCTTGCAGGCTCAAGCAGCCGGAGATGACACCGATTGGCGTAACGTCAGCAACGGAAGCGTCATCCCCGACGAGAGCTACAGCGACCAGCCATACGTTGTCGTTACCAACGACGGGAAATGGTTATGCGTGATGACGACGGGTAAGGGCGTCGAAGGACAGCAAGGTCAGCATATTGTTTCGACGATTTCGGCCGACCAGGGCCGCACCTGGTCGCCGCTGGTGGATATCGAACCGGCCAATGGACCCGAAGCTTCGTGGGTGATGCCTTTGAAGGTTCCGAGCGGCCGGGTGTACGTCTTTTATACCTACAACAAGGCCAATCTCCGGCAGGTGAAGAGTAACAACGCGACAATCGGACGGCGAGTCGACACGATGGGCGCCTATATGTTCAAGTACTCCGATGACAATGGCCTGACGTGGTCGAAGGAGAGGTTCGAGATCCCTATGCGCAAGATGCGCATCGACCGTGAGAACACTCACCAAGGGGAAGTGATGTTCTTTTGGGGCGTGGGGAAGCCGATCGTCACGCCGAAGTACGCGATCTTCGGCTTCGCAAAAGTGGGCAAATGGGGCGACCCCGGCACGATGGTCGAGTCTCAAGGCTGCTTTCTGCGCAGTGATAATGTTCTTACCGAGCGGGACGCATCCAAGATCCGATGGACCCTCCTACCCGACGGCGATGAAGGATTACGCGCCCCGAAAGGACCGGTATCGGATGAAGCGAATCTGGTCGCTCTCAGTGATGGATCGTTGTACGCAACGTACCGAACGATAGACGGTTATAACTGCCAGGCGTACAGCCATGACAGCGGCCATACTTGGACGCCGCCGGAATACGCGTCCTACAGCCCTGGTGGCCGAAGAATCAAACATCCGCGCGCAGCCAATTTCGTTCGCAGGTTCAGCAACGGAAAGTTCCTGCTGTGGTTCCACAATCATGGAGGCGAAGCGGCGCACAATCCAGCATGGCAGGTTGGATCGACGGGATATTACCGAAATCGCAATCCCGGATGGATCGCCGGCGGCGTCGAACAGGGCGGTTTCATTCATTGGTCACAGCCGGAGATTCTGCTTTACGATGACGATCCGAATGTTCGCATCAGCTACCCGGATTTCATAGAAGACCGCGGACGGTTCTTTATCACGGAGACGCAGAAAGAAGTGGCTCGCGTGCATGAGATCAACCGGCATCTGCTCGATGCGGTGTGGTCACAACATGAAGCCAAGGCGGTCACACGAAAGGGCTTGGTTTGGGAGGCTCGAGGTCAGGGTTCGCAATCCATGCCGGCACTCCGTTCTCTTGCGGGGCGGGGTGGCTTCAGTATTGATTTCCACGTTCGCTTTCGGGAGTTGACGCCAGGGCAAATCCTGTTTGACGCGCGCGCAGAGAGCGGGCGTGGAATCGCAGTAACCGTCGGCGAGCGCTTCAACCTGCAACTCACGATGAATGACGGCGTGCGCACGTTCGTTTGGGAGAGCGACTACGGAACCCACGAAGGGACTTTGAAGGTTGGCCGATGGCAGCACGTCGCCGTCATCGTCGACGGCGGGACGCGGATTGTCAGCTTCGTGATCGACGGCCAGTTCAATGATGGCGGAGCTACACGCCAGTTCGGATGGGGACGGTTGCCGGCAGATCTGGGCGATGTCAACGGCTCGCGGACAGCACTGATAGCTCCGAAGAGCTTTGCCCAGGTGGGCGTTATTCGTTTCTACGATCGCTACCTTTTGACGTCAGAGGCCGTGGGCAACTGGCGCGCGGGCATCCGCAGGGGATGAGGTGCAGAGATTATCGCGAACGATATAACCGCCAAGCCTCGAGGATGTCTTTGCCGCGGAAGCGAATGGTGCGATCGTCGGTGACTTCCGCGCCGGTGCGGGACTCTGCATCGATCGGAAGAGAGTTGCGCGTTGTGTACTCGATCTGCAGAGTGATCGGTCCAGGAACAGTGTAGGGCTTGATGGAGCCGATCTTGGCTACGCTGCGGCGTGCGGCCTCGCGAATGAGATCTCGAGCTGACTGCAGCGGATAAACTCACACAGGTGTATCGGCCGACGCCTTCCTTTACGACGGCAAACTCGGCTTCCGGGACGATCTCGCGCAGCTCGTTGGCCGCTGCCTGATCTCCGCTCAGCATGATGACCGGAGTGCCGAAGTGCCCCGCCATCGCCGCGATCACATCGATCTCGCCAACAGGTTTGGTGTTCAGCAGCATGTTCTGAATCCCCAGGGAACTGTAGCTATGCGCCATGATGCCGCCCCGAATATTTGCCTTGCTGTGTTGGCCCACGTAGGCGACGGCGGAGAATCGACGCTCCATCATCATTGACGGGCCCAGTCCACCCATGACCAACTTGGCTTTGGGATGTATAGTGAGCGTTGAAAGCGTCTGACTACCGTCGTGGCCGTCCCAGACAATGACCTCATCGGCGCCACCCGCGAGAAAACCCTCCACCGCAGCGTTGATCTCGCCCGTAAGCAACTGACGCATCTCCGGATCCTTGGGGTCGGTCTGTTCCTGACGGCATACACCGCCGACGCCTTCCGCATCCGTGATGAGGAAAATGGTCCGTTTTTGAGCGGTTGCGATGCACGAAGTGAGGAAGAGAAGGGATAGGAGGATTCGCATGGCGTCGTTCGATACGATATTCACACACATGAGTTGGAGATCGTTTGCGGCCATTGCCGCGCTGAGCGCCGGCGCCCTGATAGCGGCCCCCAAGGGCCTGGAGATTTACTGGATCGACGCCGAGGGCGGCGCAGCGACCTTGATCGTGACGCCGAGCGGAGAATCGATGCTGATGGATACCGCGAACCGCACTCCAGATGACCGGGATGCCAAACGGATCTTCTCGGCGGCGCAGAAGGCGGGTCTCCAGAAGATCGATATCCTGCTGACGACGCATTTTCATGGCGACCATATTGGCGCGATGGAGGCGCTTTCGAAGATGATCCCGATCGGCATGTACATGGATCATGGCGACTCTGTTGAGTTGAATCGTCCGCAGGTGATGGCAAATCACAAAGCATACATCGAGCGTTCGCAGGGGAAGCGTAGGAGCCTGCAACCCGGCGATTCGATTCCACTCAAGGAGGTCGACATTCAGGTCGTGGCATCGGCCGGGAAGCCGATAGCGAAGAAATTGAAGGGCGCAGGGGCGAAGAATGCGGCGTGTAGAGATTGGGCAGACAAGAGCGCGGAGAACGATCCGGACAACGATCAGAGCGTGGGGATTTTACTGAAGTACGGCAAGTTCAAATTCCTCGACATGGGAGACCTTTCATGGAACTACGAGAAGGGCCTCGTATGTCCGGAGAATCTGATCGGGACGGTAGACGTGTTTCAGACGACGCATCATGGGCTCGACCGTTCGAACTCGCCGCAGTTTGTCTGGGCGATTCAGCCGCGCGTTGCCGTCATGAACAATGGTCCCCGTAAAGGCGGTCCGCCGGCCGTTTTCGATACGCTGCGGAAGTCACCCGGCTTGCAGGATATCTGGCAAGGGCATCTCGCGCTGTTGACGCCGAAGGAAGTGAACACGGACGAGAAGATGATCGCCAATTTCGAGCCAACCGCGGAGTGCAAAGGGAATTTGCTGAAGCTGTCGGTCGCGCCTGACGGCAGGTACACCATTACGAACGAGCGCAACGGATTTTCTAAAACGTACGCCGCGAAATAAGACTCAGCGGAATCGGGTTTCGATTTTCCAGGCTTCCATGGTGTTGTACACGATCGGGCAATATGTTGCACGGTCAATGAACTGCCACATGCGGCTCGCGATCGAACCGGACCCACGCACTGTGTGGGGAAAGCCTTCGCAGACGTGCGGTCGCGCTTCATAAACGGTACAGGTGTTCCCGTCGAGGAAAATGCAACCCGTATCGATTCGCTTTAGCACGCGACCTTCGTCCTCGCTTAGCGTTGTGTATTGCTGCAGAAACTGCTCCGGTTTTATGCGAAGCGCTTTCGCAAGGCGTTGGACATCGCGCTCCGTTACTACTGCGGTTGCGTGGCGACAGCAATTCGCGCACTGCGTACAGTCGATCTGATCCTGAATAGTTTCCGCGATGACTCGGAGACGCCGGTCAGGGTAATCGTGCGTTTTCAGATATCGCCGAAACTTCTCATTCTCCGCAAGCTTCTGCTCTCCTAATCGCCGGATTTGTACGAGGTCCGAAATCATCGTGTTACTTCTATTGTTACTCGCGTTGGGAACTCGGTCTGCCCGTCGCATACAATCCACTAAGGAATGCTTCGCAGGATCCGTTGGCAAGCTCTAGTTTTGGCTGTGTTCTGCTCTTCGGTGTGCGCCGCTGAGGAGTGGCAATATTGGGGAGGCGATGCAGGTGGCACACGCTTTTCGCGTTTGAAGCAGATCAATCGCTCGAACGTGGCTAAGCTGGAGGTCGCGTGGACGTACCGCACCGGAGATTCCAGCGACGGCAAGGATTTGCCGTTCCGCAGCACGTTCGAAGCGACGCCTCTTGTGGTCGATGGCACGCTTTACATTACGACGGGGTTTGGCAGGTTGATCGCTTTGGATGCCGACACAGGCCGCGAGCTTTGGAAGTTCGATCCGAAGGTAGATCTCGATCGCGCGTATAACCTCTACATCAGCCGGGGCTGCTCGTATTGGACCGACGGGCGCAAGAAGCGCATTCTGATGGGCACGCAGGATGCTCGTTTGTTCTCCATCGACGCTGTTAGCGGCCGGCCGGATCCGGCGTTCGGCAAGGATGGATTCATCGATCTCCGTCCTGGCGTGGCAGACAAGTTTCCGGAGCGCGGCTATGGAGTGACGTCCGCTCCTGCCATCTACAAGAATCTCGTTATTACGGGTGCCGCGGCATCGGATGGCGAGCCGCAAGGACCGAGTGGAGACATTCGCGCTTTCGACATCGGATCCGGAAAACTCGTGTGGACCTTCCATACTGTGCCGAGAAGCGGAGAGTTCGGAAACGAGACTTGGGAGGGAGAGTCGTGGAAAGATCGCGGCGGCGTAAACGCGTGGAGCACGTTGAGTGTCGATCCAGAGCGGGGAATAGTTTTTGTCCCCCTCACCTCGCCGGCAACCGACATCTATGGCGGTGACCGGCCCGGCGCGAATCTGTTTGGCGATGCGTTGGTGGCGCTGGAGGCCGCTACAGGAAAGCGCATATGGCATTTCCAGACCATTCACCACAATCTTTGGGATTATGATCTTCCAGCCCAGCCGATTCTTACGACGGTTCAGCGCGAGGGCAAAGAAGTGCCATCGGTAGCGCAGATCACCAAGACAGGATTTGTATTCCTGTTTGATCGGGTGACAGGGAAGCCCCTGTTCCCAATTGAAGAACGTCCGGTTCCGAAAAGCGAAGTTCCTGGTGAGTACACGCATCCGACGCAGCCATTCCCGGTGAAGCCGGCTCCGCTTACGAAGCAGAGTTTCCGGCCCGAGGAACTCGCAAACGTTACCCCGGAGCATCGCAAGTTCTGCGAGGAACTCATTCGCGGCGCGGTATTCGGCTCCCTGTACACACCTCTAGGATTGACCAAGACAATTCTCTTCCCGTCTACGAACGGCGGCGCAAATTGGGGTGGCGGAAGCTTCGATCCCGACACGCAGACTCTTTACGTGAACACGATGGAGATCGGTTGGATATCGCAGATGGTCAAGCGACCGACCGGGTCGAAGATACCGTATCGGGCACAGGGAGCGCGTACGCCGAACGGTCGCTTCTGGGATACGAATTTGCGCCCATGCCAGCAGCCTCCGTGGGGCTACTTGACAGCGGTGGATTTAAAGACCGGCGAGTTCCGCTGGCGCAGCGTGCTCGGAATCGATGATGAGCTGGCAGCGAAAGGGGTTCCCAAAACGGGAACAATGAACCTCGGGGGCAGCATTGTCACCGCGGGCGGACTCGTGTTCATCGGGGCTACGAATGATTCACGGTTCCGCGCGTTTGACAAGGATTCGGGCCGGGAACTTTGGATGACGAAGCTCCCCGCTAGCGCGCATTCCATACCGGCGACGTACTCGGGAAAGAATGGAAGACAGTATGTCGTGGTCGCGGCGGGCGGCGGCAATAAGTATAGTTCAACTGTGTCCGATCATCTCGTCGCATTTGCCCTGCCGTCGGAGTGAGTCGAAGTATGTTTACGGCATGGCGAACTTTAGTGATGGTCGCAATGTTCAGCCTCGGGGCAGGAGCTGACAATGATGCGCCGTTTTCTCACAAAGCGCACGCTTCGCTAAAACTCAAATGCGCCTCCTGTCACACAGGCGCAGATAAAGAAGTCCGGGCCGGCTTGCCAGAGGTTGGGCGTTGCCAGACCTGTCATGTGTCCATGAAGCACCGCGCCACAACGGAGCTTGCCGCCAAGCTGCCGGACTTTGTCAATTTCAGCCATGGGCAGCATGCGGCGGCAAAGCTCGAATGTAGCGCGTGTCACGGCGATGCGTACAAGCAGTCGGCAGCGATTGTTAAGCCTCTACGGATGAAGGTTTGCGTCGATTGTCATAAGACACACAAAGCGACAGTCGCGTGCAACGTGTGTCATGAGCTGGGCCAGTGATCGCTTACAACGACCGGAGAAAGACCAGAAGATTTTGTTTCTGTGTTGTTGAAAGCGAGTTGTATTGCCCAATGACAGCGTTGGCTTCTGACCCTGAGCTGTAATGCGCCTGGATCGCTTCCACAAGTTGCTCGTCCGCCCATCATGAAGGAAGAAGATGCGCTTACCCAGCCCCCACAGGGGCGCTGTGCGAAATTCATCTCCAAGTGCCCGGCCTTGATTGATTTGATCCGTCAGTCCTGTTCCCATGCGATGGATCGCGAGATCTGAGAACAGCGGTACGTCTTTATTTCGCAACGCCGCAATCACGCTATTACCGCTGCGGAGTGAAGGAGTGTGACACAAGGCACAGCCGATGGATTTAAGCTCGTGAAGCCCGAGTTCACAGCGTCGGTAATCGGTCCCCTAGCAGGCGGGGCAAGGAAACGCATAAAGGCTGCGAAAAGCGAAACGTCATCGACGCCCCCGGTCTCGAAATCGATGCCGTCTTCCGGTATTTGATTGTAACTGCACCCCCCTGTTTCATCGCGCTCCTGCGCAAACACTGCGTTCGACACGCCCTGTTCAACGTTATAGGCTTCCCCTGCGAAAATCTGCAGAGATGCAACCTGGGCTTTCCACCCGAACCTGGTTATCGTGCCGGAGTTGTCGTTTCGATTTACCCGGCCGGATATGCCTAGAGAGCGCTTCGCCGCGGCGTCACTGCTAAGGATTCCCAGAAGCGTCTCATCGTTAATCGCTTCCATCAATCCGCCGCCAAAGGTCGGAGTCGGAATCCGGAACACCAGATTTGCCTTGTCGCTGAAGTCCTCCTGGCGTAAGTTGCATCCACGCGCATCGGATCGCCCGCTGATGACGAATAGATTATGCACGCCGCCGTCAGGCGTGCCGTCGGGATTCTTGATGAAGCGGACTTCTCGCGCAGGTCCGTCTTGCTTGAGAAACCACGGTATCTGATTGCGGGCTCCGAGCCTTGTTGCTACTTCGAACAACGGATTGACGGCGGGGCTCGTCCCGCCAACGAACGGTTGACTATGGCAACTGACACACGACTCAGAATTGAATCGAGGACCTAGGCCAGCATCTCCTCCTGGCGGGGGATTGACGACGAAGTTTACTTCTTCGAATGCATCCTTCCCTTGGTTGAACATGCCAAGCTGACCGCCTGTCAGCCCAGGCAGCGGCTGACCCGCTCCGGGGTCGCCCGGGCGGACGC
Source organism: Bryobacteraceae bacterium (assembly GCA_963825845.1). Classification (GTDB taxonomy): domain Bacteria; phylum Acidobacteriota; class Terriglobia; order Bryobacterales; family Bryobacteraceae; genus DASQDN01. The sequence continues at coordinate 72,632 of CAWGVL010000025.1, forward strand.
CCGGGTCAGCAGCCTGGCGCTGCGAATCGGTTTGCGACTCGGCAAATGGCACAGACAGAGATGCGCCCAAAGCGATGGCCAGAGCCCATCCGCCGTGTTTCGACACACGTAAAGTAAGTATCTGAAATGATCACACATTCCCCCTAAAATATTTTTGGATTTTTACTCGCACCGGATACTTCTCGTGCGAGTCATTCGCTCCCAGCGCGTCGTCTCCGGCTACGAACAAAGCCGCAGGTGAAAACGCGCTAGGACTCCACGATGTTTAGTACTAGGCGATCGTAGTCCCGCTTAGCCGCGATGTCAATGCATAAGTTTGTAAAACCGTTTGTAGACACTTGTTAAACAGCTATTAGACAAGTTGATGAAAGGAGTGGTTGCCGCTGTGTCTGCGACATGACTCGCCTGCATGATGTATCGTGATCTCTTCTGGAACCGCTAACGCCAACGACTACAGTGCCGATCAAAGGATCGCAGCCCATGAATCGTCATGGGAGACTCGCCCAAGCCGTCGTGACAATCGCGGTGACGCTGCTCGTCGGTTGCTATTACTGGTGGGCTGTTCGGGCGGCCGGGGATCGCATCGAGTGGAATCGTGACTTAAGAGGGTATTACAACTATCTGGGCCAAGCGTTTGCGAGCGGACATCTCCATTTACCGATTACACCGTCGAGCGAACTGCTTGCATTGAAAGATCCCTGGGATCCGAAACAAAACGATCCTTACCGGATGCACGACATGGTGCTGTTCGGAGGGAAGTATTACCTTTACCACGGCGCTGGTCCAGCCGTTCTGCTGTTCGCGCCGTGGCGGCGAATCACCGGACACGATTTGCCGGAGAACGTAGCAATCGCGGTATTTTGCATTGGCGGCTTTTTGTTCTACTCTGCCGCGTTGATGCGCGTTCTCGATCATTGTGGGAATCCGGCCGGACCAGGGCTGCGGGCGTTCTTATTGCTCACGCTCGGGCGTGGGTCAGTCTGTCCCCTATCTCTGCAGTCGAGTGGGTGTCTACGAAGTCGCGATCGCGGGCGGCTTCTGTTCGGTCGCCGCGGGCATTTACTTCCTTTCGCGCGGCTTGACGGCAAGCCGACCTGCCTCATCTCTCGCCGCCGCAGGATTGATGTTCGGACTTGCGCTCGCCTGCCGGCCGCACTTGGGGTTCGTTGGCTTTATCTGCTTCGCTGCCCTTGTGATTCACATAGCGCTGAAGCACGGAGAGCGTATTCGCTGGAGAGACGCTGCCTGGTATCTCGTCGCGTTCACTGCTTCAGGACTGATGGTCGCTGTGTACAACTATGTTCGATTCGGAGATCCCTTCGAGTTTGGGCTCCGTTACCTTCTCGCCGGTGACGAGGCACAGCAACGGGTTCGGCTCTCGGCGCCAGTCTCATCCCCGGGCTGTATTACATGCTGATTTGCCCACCGGACTTCAGCCCCGTATTTCCATGGGTACGTCTTGCGCTGCGATTGCCTTTCGATGCGAGTCACTATCCCCTACCTCGAGGTTATTTCCTGGAGCCAGTCGCGGGCGCGTTGTTCGTTGCTCCCGTACTGGTTGCTATCGCGTTCCGTGTGTCTCTGAGCCGGCGCCTCAAGAGTCTGTCGTGGACCGTCGTGCTGTCCAGCGTGGCCATCTTGCTCTTTGTCGCAATGACCGGATTTACTACGCAACGATACCTGGTGGATTTTGTCCCGCTGGGCGTATTTGCCGCTTTGATCAAGGTGTCGTGCCAGCCCGGGCACAGACTCATGAGAGTGGTCACGCTGGCATTGATGGGTTGGGGCGTTATCGTGAATCTGGCACTCGGGATCACAGGACCATTTGACGACATCCTGGCAAATAGACCGGCTAGCTATGTGCGAGTCGCCGGCTGGTTCAGTCCAGCAGATCGATACCGGCCGATGATGAATCCGACGATCGCCGTCACGATGGACGTTGCCTTCGCCGAGCATGAATCGGGTTTTCGCGAACCGCTTGTCACCATCGGAGGACAGGGTGCCCGCCACTCCGTTTACGCCGAGCATCGTGGTTCTGACGTCTCGTTGATTTCTCATTCAGAACACAATCTCGCGCCGGATGCAGCCGCCGTGATTGCCGCCAAGCCTTCGAGAATCCGTTTGACCTACGCCCCTTCAGATCGTGTTTTCACAATCACTGTCAACAGCGTTATCACGATCGAGCAGCCACTTCCGAGGATGGTCACCGCGCCATCGCAAGTGATCGTCGGTGGCAACGGGCTGCCGGGCTTTATAGGCGAGAAGTTCACCGGCCGGATTGACGTCATCGAGAAGAAGGTAGGCCGCTGAAATTCCAAAGGACCTGCTGATGGGACGATAAAGTCGATACTGTGAGAGTCGTCCTCATCATAATCTGGTGCTGTTGGGCTTTGCGGCCCGGATTCGCCCAGATTTCAGCGGCTGCCGGGATGATCCAAGGCGCCGTGTCGGATGTTTCGGGCAGCGGGGTCGCCTCCGCTATATCATTGCTCAGAACGTCGGCACAGGCACTCGCAGGACGACACAAACAGATTCCTCCGGCAACTTCGCCCTACCGAGCATAGCCATCGGAACCTGGAAATTGAGCGCATCAGCTCCTGGTTTTTCGACGTCGGAAACCGAGCCGTTTCAGGTTTCCGTCGGACAAGTGGTCGTCCGCCGAATCCAGCTACAGTTGGAAGGCATCGTTGAAAAGCTCGACGTGACGGAAAGCCCTGACGCGATCGAAGCTCAGTCATCCAGCGCCAGCGTCACTCTCGGATCGGAGCGCATCGAGGAGGCTCCGGCACGCAGCCGTAATTACTTAAACTTCGTTCTTGCCGCGCCGGCGGTGGCTCCGTCCGCCGGATCTCCATCGCAGCGAACAATGACTGGTGTTCGGTCTCCGGTTCCGGACACCGGATTCACCTTCGGAGGCATGCGCCCGCGAAACAACAGCATTCAGATCGATGGTATGGACAACCGCGATGAGACGAGCGGAGGCAATCGCGTGGCAGTCGGACTTGAGATGGTGGAGGAGTTCCGCGTCTCGGCCCTATCCGTCGGCGCAGAGTTGGGCGGCGCGGCCGGAGGCGTTCTGAACATGGTGACGCGATCCGGAGTCAACCTGGTTCATGGCGACGTGACAGGCTTCATGCAGAATGGCGCCTTGAACGCTGATCGACCTGAGATGGATCAGCCGCTCGATCCACAGTTCCGCCGCTACCAACCCGGTGTATCTCTACTCGGACCTCTGCGGCGTGACCAGACCTTTGCGGCCGCTGCTGTAGAGCATGAGCGAGAAACTGCCGACGAGTTCTCCAACGTTCCCGCTACTGCCGCGGAGTTTCTGGCGACGCATCCTCTCGGACAACGATTCGGCGTTGCGAGGGGCTTGTACGAAACCGCGAGCCGTGGTACCGAGTTGTCGGCGAAGGTCGATCATCACATCGGATCCTCGGGAGCCCTATGGGTGCGATATGCGTTCTCACGCGGTCGCGTGCTCGGCGAAGTGCAGGGTCCCACGAACTTCGCCGATCGTTCGGCGCAAGGCAACAGCCTTACGACCGATCATTCGCTGGTCGGTAGCTGGATGCGGGTGATAAGCCCCACTCTCGTGAATGACGTTCGAGTTCAGGTTGGGCAGCGATCAATGGCGCTGTGGCCGAATTCGCGAGGTCCTATGTTCGAAGTTCCCGGTGTGGTTACGTTCGGCCAATACTTCGGTCTGGATGCGGACCGGCGGGAGCGGCACATACAACTCGTCGAGAACTTCCAGTTCGTTGCGGGAAGTCACCGGTTCAGCTCCGGTGTGGACATTCACTCCGTTTCGCTCGATGCTTCTCTGCGCAACCGGTATGCCGGAGTATTTGTGTTCCCGACGTTAGATGATTTGCGATCGGGTCGTCCCGATCTCTATCTTCAGGCTTTTGGGGAGCCTCGCACTCAAATGAGGACTCTGCCTTTCGGCTTGTGGCTGCAGGACAGGTGGGAAGTTCTGACCGGCTTAACGGTTGAACTCGGGCTCCGGTATGACCACCAGATAATGCCGGCGCGGCTTCCGCGCTCGTCTCAGAACTTGTCGCCTCGCATCGGCGTGGCGTGGCGGCCATACAGATCGAAACCGTTGGTGCTGCGAGTTGGTGGCGGGCTGTTCTTCGATCGTTATCCGCTCGCGTTTCTGAACGATGCTCTACAGAAAGACGGTTTGCATGGTTTCGAACAGTACGCGGTTGGACGCGATGCCGCCGCCGCGTTCGCGGCCTCTGCGGGCGAGATACTCGCCATGCCCCTCACAGGGCTCCCGATTTCCACGTATCGAGCATCGCAGGATTTTCCTTCGACACACAGTCGCAAGATCAGCACGGGCCTGGAGTATGGATTCGGCAGTCACACCTCACTCACAGTGGAAGCTTCCACAGTAAGAGGATTCCATCTGCCGCGAGTGCGTAATGCCGCCGGTACTCTTCCGCCGTCTTACCTGTTGGAGCAGACGGCGCGGTCGGCCTACTCCGGTGTGACCGTGTCGCTGAACCGCCGGCTGACTCATGATCTCGCCTGGCTCGCATCCTATACGTATGGGCGCGCAAAGGATGACGGCTCCGATTTCGATGAGCATCCGCAGAATCCGCTCGATACACGTGCCGATTGGAGCAGGTCCCGACAGGAGCAGAGGCATCGTTTCTCGGCGAGCGTGTTGTTTGAACTGCCTGTCGACGAACTTGAATGGATGCCAGAATGGCTGCGATCAGCGTTGGAACGTATCTCCATTGCGCCGATCTTCACAGCAGGTAGCGGACGTCCCATTAATGCGCTGCTGACCAATGACGCGTATCGAACGGGCGCATTCCCCATCTCCGCTCGTCCTGCCGGATTTGCGCGCAATCCGTTCCAGTCGGGTATGCACGATCAACCTGGATGCGCGTGTGATGAAGACAATTCCGATCCATGCCGAGCGCGCTTTGCTCCAATTCGGCGTAGAAAGCTTCAACCTGCTGAATCACACGAACGTGGAGAGAGTCAGCCCCTATTATTCGACGGATCGCGGCCAACTGTCATCGTACGGAGCCATTCTTGAAAGTCTGCCGGCCCGCCAGTTGCAGCTCATGATCCAGTTCGAATTCTGATCGCTTATGCAGACAGATGACGAGCCAGGAATGGCACGCCCTTCTTGCCCCAAAAGCTATGAGCTTCATCGAAAACATCGTGATCGATGCGATCGTTGGCCCCAAAGACCTTGTAAATCGCGCTAACTTTGTTAAAGCTGTCGATACTAGCGTCTATCGGGAAGATATCGTCTTTGCGTCCCGATTCGACGATGAGCGGACGTGGAGCGATCAGGCCGGCGATGTCATACATTTCGGCCCAGTTCATCACGCCTGGAACGTAGTTATCGATGCAGTGGGAGATGCTCCCGATACTGTCGCGGAACGTGTTCAGATATCCGCTGACAAACGCCGCCTTGATCCGCGGTTCAAGGGCGGTCGAGAAGAGCGTACAAGTGCCGCCGCCTGAGATTCCGACACATCCCACGCGATTTGCGTCGAGTTCTTTCCGAGTTGCCATGTAGTCGATGGTGCGCATCACGTCATACACTCGCCAGCCAATCATCGTCTGTCCAAGCAGCAGAGCCGTCCCTGCCACGGGCTGACACGAGGAGCGGCCGAGCCCACGCTTGATGTTCGCGGGATCGCGCCTGCAGCCGAAACCCACAGGCTCAATCGCCACGGCAGCCATTCCGGCCTCGACAATCTGGATTGCGAAATCGTGCTGGTAACCGGCCTTATCCCTCCGCGAGTGGCCCTTGTCATCAATGCCGACGATGTCGTCAACGCCGCGGCCATGCCCCGGTACGCAGATAACTGCCGGCACAGGAGCGCGAGCATTCTCGGGCATAAGTATGTAAGCGAGCACGCTCATCCCGTCGCGACTGTCAAATATCACTTTTTCACGCCGATATCCGGGAAGATCCTGCCTCTCGAGGGTGATTGGGCGGAGTGGCGCACGTTCAGACGGGAATCCTCCCAGGAGCTCTGCCAATTTTGAACGGAGTTGTCCCTGCCATTGCTCGGCTTCACGCCGATTTCGAGCTGAGAATCGAAGGCGGCGCGGCGCACTGTCCAGCAGTCGCACCGCGTAGGGGAGAGGGTCAAGCCCGCGTCCTTCTGCTTTATTCTGTAGGCCTGTCAAAGGGCCGACGTAATCTTCACTACTAGTCTGTTGCGCACTGAGTCCCTTCGCAGCGACGGCGGCGGATGCAATGCTGGCTAGTGCTCTTCTGGAGATTCGGCGCATGTTACTCCTCGTTTATTTCTGTCAGATCACTATTATGAAGCCCTTCGAGATTGACGATGAGACTCCTAGTGGTTCCTATGATGAGTAACTACTGCAATAGAGAAAAAATACCTTAGTTGGTACTAGGTAAATTCGTAGTACTGCATCCCGGTATTTATTTCGGTAAGATGGCGATACGTGCCTTATCATTTTCTCCGATTATTCCTGCTGGCGGCATGCGTGTTTCAGGCTGTCGGCGGTAATCAGGAGGCCGCTGCTTTTCAACCGCTTGTGGGCCGATCTCCAGCCGAACAGTTCCGCGTGCCCGAATATCGGCTGGGCGTAGAGCCCGTGTCCTCGCCGCGCAGTTTATGGCGACGGTATCAATCCTTTTTTCGTGAGATAAATGCGACGGTATCAGGCTTCTCCTTACGCTTGGGGAGCGCACTAACTCCGGAAGTATTTGAGAAGAAGTTGCGCAGCGGCTTATTTGACTTTCTGATTGTGGAGCCGCACCGGGTTCTGGAGATGGAGCAATTGAAGTACGTCGTCTTTGCGCAGGCAGGCAAGGAGGATCGTGTCCACGGCGTAATCATCACCCGAGACGACATCAATCCCGGCAGAGTCACTCAGCTTCGGGGAAAAACCATCTGCTTCGGCACAAAGCACGCATTAGCCTCCACTCTGCTGCCGCGAATGTGGCTGCGGGAGGCGGGTTTCCCGGAGCGATCGGCGAAGCTCGTTTTCGCCGGCTCTGATGAGACTGCGCTTTTTCACGTCGCTAAAGGGCTGGCGGATGCCGCTGCCGTTTCGGCGGTGGCGTGGGAAAGATTCGTCAACGATCACCCAAGAGCGGCCTCGTTGATGAAGGTCAGGTGGAGAACCAATCGTCTTTCCGGGGCGGCAGTGATGGCGCATCGTCGCGTCCCGCCGCATCACCTCGTTCAACTCGAGGCTGTCCTGACCCAAATGGATCTGACGAACTCCGGTAAACATCGCACTGTCCGCCGCCGGTTTGAATAGCCTTCGCTCGGCTGACAGTTCGGCATACGACGACGTTTGGGAATTCCTGGTCACCTACGCTCGCCTGTTCGGATATCGTGCTCCGGGGGTTCAGCCGTGATCAGAAGCAACAAGCGGCGATCGATCCGCCGCCGGCTGATCCTCATCATCAGCGGAGTACACGCGATTCTGATGATCAGCCTGATGACAGACATCCTGCACCGGCAGCAGGCGTTTCTGATGAAGAGAGCGCATGAGCAGGTCCTTCGACAGGCGGAGATTCTTGCCGCAAGCGCGGCGCCCCAGTTGATCACAGACGATCTCGCCGGCATAGACGAAGTGCTTAGCTCAGTTCGAAGCGACCCGGCCGTTCAATGGGTGGCGATCACGGACGCAAAGGGTCTGGTCAAGGGGGACTCGGACGAGAGCCGAAAAGGCAAATACTACGTAGACGAAACTTCGCTCCACGTGCTCTCCGACAAGAAGTCACGAATGGTCCGGCAAACGGCATCGGTGCTTTCTGCTGCCGCTCCGGTTTCTGTGGAAGGGGAAATTCTCGGTTGGGCGTGGATATCGCGCAGCTTAGCAGCCGAGCACGCAGAGGTGGAACACATCCGTACAACGGGGTACGTCTACACCGCTTTCGCGATCCTCGCAGGAGCCCTACTCGCCGCGTTTCTGGCCAGTGAGATCACTCGTCAGCTCCGACTGCTCATGGAAGGAACCAAACGGCTTGCCGAAGACCGTTTAGATCAACCGGTACCAATCGTAACGGACAACGATGTTGGCTTGGTGGCGCAAGCTTTCAACCAGGCGATGCTGCGCCTCGAGAATGCCCGCATCCAATTACTGAAGACACAGGCGACTCTGGAATCGGAAGTTCGGGAGCGCCGGGTCACCGAATCGCGACTACAGGATGCGAACCGGGCGCTGGTAAGCGCCAATGAAGACTTGATGCAGTTCGCTTATGCCGCATCTCACGACCTGCAGGAGCCTCTTCGCAGTGTGACAGGCTATTCGGAACTGTTGCGCCGGCGCTATACGGGCAAGCTTGACCAGGATGCGGATGAATTTATCAGCTTCATCCACGAGGGCGCGCAGCGGATGCAGAAGATGATCAAGGCATTGCTCGACTACTCGCGCGCAGGATCGGGCGATTTCGGCAGGCAGGAGGATGTCGACTGCAACGGCGCTCTTACTATGGCGCTCGAGAACCTCGAGATCGCAATCCAAATTGCTTCCGCAACGATCCACACAACCCCGCTGCCGAGGGTGCGCGCTCATGAGGTAGCGGTAGTTCAATTGTTCCAGAACCTGATCGGCAACGCGATCAAGTATGCAGGTCCGAAGCCTCCTGAGATCTGGGTCGAAGCGCAGCGGGACGACAGGTTCTGGGAGATCCGTATTCGTGACAAGGGTATGGGTATTGCTCCCGAGCAGCACAAGCGCATCTTCGGGATCTTCAAGCGAGCTCATGGCAAAGAATACGCCGGGGCCGGTGTCGGCCTGGCAATCTGTGCAAAGATCGTCGAGCGCTATGGCGGGTCGATCTCCGTGACCTCCCAACCGGGCGAAGGCGCCGAGTTCCGGTTCACATTGCCGGCTGTTAACGGGGACGGATCCGGGAACGTGACTCGCGTTCCTCAGGATATTCAACAGCAGAAACCGCGCCAGAAAGATCCAGGTAGTCAGCCGCGCCCGAAGAATGCGACCATTCTAGTAAAGATCTATGATGGCCGCCTCACCCATAGCGCAGAATTCTCACATTGACTCCCGTGAATGGGAACTGCGGGTTCAACTCGCAGCCGCATATCGCATCATCGACCACATGGGATGGTCGGAACTCATCTGGACCCATACAACAGTCCGTGTCCCCGGTCCCGAGCATCACTTCCTCATCAATCCGTACGGATTGCGCTTCGATGAAGTGTGCGCTTCGAACCTGGTGAAGGTCGACCTGCACGGCAACATCATCGGCGACCAGGCGCAGGAAATCAATCCTGCCGGCTTCGTCATCCACAGCGCCATCCACATGGCTCGCCGCGACGTGCAGTGCATCATGCACACACATACCGTCGCGGGCATGGCAGTCGCGGCGCTGCAGACAGGATTGCTGCCAATTAGCATGTACGCGCTAGGGTATTTCGAGCGGGTTGCCTATCACGACTTCGAGGGGCCGAGTCTCGATCTGGAGGAGCGGCAGCGGCTAGCAAGCAACCTTGGCGACAAGAACGTCCTGATCCTCAGGACGCATGGACTGCTAACCTGCGGCCAAACGGTCGCACAGGCGTTCGTTCGGATGTTCCGCCTGGAGCGAGCTTGTCAGGTACAACTCTCAGCGCAAGCCACCGGCTGCGAACTCGTCGTGCCGCCGCGCGAGGTTTGTGAGATTAGCGCGGAACGCAGCGACGATTTCCTGGCTACGGAGGGCGGCAAAGGCTACAGCCGCGTGGCAAATCCCGAGTTCGACGCGCTCATGCGGCTGATGGATAAGAAAGATCCGTCGTACCGTTTGTAGTCGAGGGAGGTGGGGAGTTTGCGTGTGCTTCCACCTCGTCCGAATGGAGTCAGCAATACCACGCAAGAACATCTGAATGATCGCGTTGTCGGGAGCGTGCAGTAGTACGCAAGCCCAAATCGGATTCTATTTTCAACCGAATCCACACGTACCGGATGGCCGATGCAATCGCCAGCGCAGTCAAACACGCCAAAGCATGGCGACCAAGCTTAGTGAGCAGCGAGCGTTTCCTGGAGAACCGTTCGAACTTTTGTAATCAGCGCTTCGGGTAGGAATGGCTTCGGGAGCAGATCTACTGAAGCGTCAAGCATACCCTGATTTGTCAAGACATCGTCGGCATGTCCCGACATGAAGATCACTCGAAGGTCAGGCCGGAGCTTCCCAAGGTGCTCAGCAAGCTTCTTACCATTCATCACTGGCATGACGACATCAGTAATCAGCAGGTCAATCTCAGCCACCCGAGATCCCCAGTTCTCCAGGGCCTCTAACCGTTGCCGGCTTCCCAAACGCGATAACCACAATTGCTCAGCGCTTCTCGCAGCATGCGCCTCACCGGGGTTTGGTCTTCCACAAGAAGAAGGGTCTCGGTACCTCGGCGAACCTCCTTCGGTGATTCCAGCGCTTGCTCAGGTATCGCAACTTGCTCGTGCGTCGGAAGGTAGATCGTGAATACTGTACCGTTGCCCAACTCACTCGAAACGAAGATCCGCCCGCGGTTATGTTGTACGCTGCCGTATACGCTCGATAATCCTAAGCCGGTGCCTTTTCCCTTTTCTTTCGTTGTGAAGAATGGCTCGAAAAGATGTTGCTGCGTTTCAGCATCCATGCCAATGCCTGTGTCCGCTACAGTCAGACAGACGTAGGAGCCCTGAGCGAGCTCAGCTCCGTGGTTTGCCGAGTCCAGGATCTGCACGCTGCTTGTGCTGATAGATAGAACCCCGCCTTCCGGCATGGCGTCTCGCGCGTTTGTCGAAAGGTTCATGAGCACGCCCTCCATCTGATTCCGGTCAGCCCGAATCCAGCCCGCTCGCGCGTCCAGCATCGTTTTCAATTCAATATGCTCACCGAGTAGCCGCTGCAGCATTTTGGAGACATCCTGCACCAGGCTGTTGATCTCAATCGGCTTCGGCTGATTCACCTGCCGACGGCTGAATGTCAACAGTTGCGACACAAGCTCGGCGGCGCGATTACCGGCTTGGAGTATCTCATCCGCTTGCGTCCGCGCATACGATTCATCCTCAAGGGAATGAACCAGCATGCTGCTGTAGCCATTAATGATTGTCAGAAGGTTATTAAAATCGTGCGCGACGCCGCCGGCAAGCCGTCCAACGGCCTCCATCTTCTGAGAGAGACGAAGTTGTTCCTCAAGACGCTTGCGATCGCTTACGTCAGCAACAGCGATGACGATACCTGCGGAATTATCGTTCGGATCTTTGAGTGGGGCACTCCAGATAGACGCCTCGAACAAAGAGTTGTCTTTTCTCCTTTCTGCCGTTTGCAACCCCTCGACGACCTCGCCTCGAAGAGTGCGTTCGAGAATACTCGCCGCATGCTTCTCATCACATCTATTCGCGAGTGGTATACGCCGGCCCAAGACTTCAGTAGCACTCCAGCCGAGGATGCGTTCTGCCATCAGGTTCCACGTGGTTACGCAGCCCTGTTTGTCCAATGCAAAAATGGCCAAAGGAGATGCCTGAATTACTGCATCCAATTTGGCGTTCGCGCTTACGGCTGCCGCTAGCGCTTCCATTGTCTGAAGATGGAGGACAGCCACTTCATCCGCGTGTTTGCACTGATCTTCCGCTCGCTTGCGTTCACTTTCCAGAGTTGCAAGGTACAAGTGATGCAGACCTATAAATCATATAGACGACGGGCAAGATAAGAATCCACGCTTGCCAGTTGAGCATACGATTGGCAAAACTCAACGCACTCACGATTGCGGCGCCGACAAGGTAGTATGGGAACGTCAGCAGTAACACCCACCCCATACTTCTCGCACGGATTTGCCTTCCGTCAGCGCGATCACGACGGCCACGGGAAACGTATTCGCGAGGAAGTACACAACCGCCGCCAAGGCAATGCGGACAGGAGCTTGCAACTCTTCGCCAGGAATAAAGGGCGCATGATACGCGAGATGCGCCGCGGTGATGGCAATCGCTATGTTCGCGATGCTGAACGCGAGTTGGACCGCGCGCGGCCGCACTTTCGCGTGCCAGAAGCTCTGGACGAGAACGCACGTGGATCCGATGATAAGGGTCTCCGATAACCCAAGATTGGCGATACCGGCGAGCAAGAGGACGAAGAGGACGGACATCGTGCCGGTGATTCCGGGAAGCGAGACCTTCAGGCAAGCTGCCGGAATCGCGAGCACAAGATAGCAACCGAATCGCAGCAGGTCGTGAGGAACCCAAAACCAGACTCCGCGTGCAATGCAAGCTGCCCCAAGAGCGATGATTAATGCAATGTACGCTCTCGCTAATAGCGACATCGGTGTACCTCTTCGTGCCTCTTCAAGCTATCAAGACCTCGACTAGCGATCCCCGTTCCTGGAAACTGCTTCAAGGAATGGTTGATTGGTCCCCCACACAACGCTTGTTCCCCAAACTACGCTGAACCCCTCGGCAGTCGACGTGCCCCAAACAACAGAAGTGCCCCAGACCACGGCACTCCCACTAGTCATTACTGCGCCCCCCCAGATCGCGTCCGTTCCCCACACGACCGTGTTATTCCATACGGAGCCGGGCGCCACGATAACGGACGTCACCTGAGTGGAAGGATCGTAAGTAGCCGTCGGAGATAGCGCTGTTCCCTGGGATGTTTCATTGTTGTTCAATGCTGTCCAGATGTCCAGATAGCCTGCGCCCACGGTGAACAAGTCGTATGTGCTTTGATAGTCTGCCCCGTAGCCGGATCCGTGTATGTACTGGATGAAGGAAAAGCCTTGATTGCCGTCTTCATAAGCCGTGCCTTCACCTGGTCAGGTGTTATCTGAGGTTGCCTCTGTATCATCAGAGCAGCGGCGCCACTACACAACCGGCGCTGCCATACTCGTTCCACTGAGGCGGAAGTAGACGTTGGATGTATTGCCAGTGCTGTTGAACTTGTAATAGGAGACCGGTACGACGTTCTCAGGATAGCGATCCCTGATAACTGCATTGGCGCCAGAGCGGACACGATAATGTTCCCTGGGGCTACAAGATCGGGCTTGACAACGTGATCTATAAGAGTCGGGCCTTTCGAACTGTAGCTCGCAATCAGATCGTCGCTGCGGGACGTCGTGGCCATGTCCTCATCGCGCCCACCGTTATCGCCTCTGGAGTATTTGCTGGAGACGTGATCGTGGCATAGCCTTTTGTGCCCATCGAGTCGTCCCGGCCATTGTTGCCGGCTGCTACGATAACCACTATTCCTGCCTGCCATGCTCTGCGGACAGCTTGACAAAGAGGATCCAAAGGTGTAGCTTTCACGGATCGTCCGCCCCAAGGAGAGATTCAGAACTCTATGTTGTAGGTTGCCTTCAGTTCGATCGCCCGATCGATCGCGTTGATGACAGCCGAATCCACGCCTTGACCGTTACTGTCTAGTACACGCAAGTTGACGATCTGAGCTTGGGTGCGCCAGCCCCCGAAACGTTCGGGGCATAGCTCGGCCCAGACAACGCGGCGGCGTTGCCCGCGACGATGCCTGCGACATGGGTACCGTGACCATACGGGTCATCGGATCTCGCCTCGCGTGTTACGAAATTTTGCGAGTACACGATCCGCGATTTCAAATCCGGAATCGATCCCGCGACCCCGCTGTCGATGATAGCCACACCGACACCGGATCCCGTCCATCCACTTTGGAACGCGATATCGCCGCCGACCGTTGGCGCCGCGTATTCGAGCGAGCCGGCAATCCTGCGATCGGGCGAGACATATCTCACAAAAGGCAGCCTCGCGATCGCGGCAAGCGCTGCCGGTGGCAATGATACGAGCGCAGCAGGTACATTCTTAAGCGCGTTTTCACCTTCGCCCCACGAGTCTGGAGTTCAGCGATGTCGCTGTTTGCGGGCGCCTTACTAAATTGGACGAGCACGTCTGCGAATGCTCCTGCGGGCAAATCTCGCAGATCGGAAGCAAGTTTCACGCCGTATGGCGATGCCGCAAACGAAATGAAGTTTACGCCAAAAAGTATCGGAAGCAAAACTAAAGAAGATGATTCTTCTGCCGGCGAATTGCGTGTCGGGCGTTATTTCGATTCATTTGACAGTCCTCCGGACCGAACCCTAGTTTTCTCCATTGATCAGTTGGTTCATGCTCTCGGCGCCGGTTTTCGTTCCGGTGCCCCAGACTGCGGTAGTTCCCCACACAGCGGTGTTTCCGTTTGTGCCGCCAGTTCCCCAGATCGCTGCCGAACCCCACAGCAGGCTTGTTCCCCAAATAGCTGCCTGCCCATCAACGTAAACATTCGTGCCCCAAACCGCTGCAGTGCCCCACATGGCAGCAGTCCCCCATATTGCTGCCGTACCCCAGACGGCCGTATTCGCATTGACCACACGAACCGATCCGGTGACCGGGTCAAAAACAGCGACCGGCGAGGCTGCCGTGCTTCCTGCAGGAACTACATCAGTATATTGAGCGCGGCCCATACATCCAGATACCCGGCTCCGATCGTAAAGATGTCGTACTGACTCGTATACTGCGCGCGGGTGAGCGGGTCGACGGCAGTGCTGGACGTCGGAAAGAACTTGGAGGCTGTCTTCATGAGACGCGCTTTGATCGTCTCGTTGCTGAGGGCCCAGTCTTTCTGCAGCATCAGAGCGGCAGCGCCGCTGACCATGGGCGCCGCCATGCTCGTGCCGCTGAGCCTGTAGTAGTCACCCGAATAGGTTTTGCTCGAAGTAGCTTGGTAATACGAGAAGAGAATCTTGTTCGCTGTTGTTGAGTTTGCTGCTACCAGGCTCTTGGAAGCGACAAGGGAGATGGTCCGATTCCCTGGTGCGACGATATCCGGCTTCACGACATGGTCGAGCAGCGTAGGGCCTTTGGAACTGTAGCTGGCAATCAGATCATCGGCGCGGTTGGCGGTACCCACCGTTTTCATTGCGCCCACCGTGATCACGAGTGGATCGACCCCGGGTGACGTTACCGTCGCATAGCCGGAAGTACCTTTGGAATTGTTCCTGCCCTCATTACCAGCCGCAACGACGACTACGATTCCGGCCTTCCACGCGCGTTCGACTGCCTGACAAAGCGGATCCTTCGTGTAACTTTCAAACACGGGACGACCAAGCGACAAGTTCAAAACGCGAATGTTGTACTTGCTCTTCAGGCTGATGGCTTTGTCGATTGCCGCAATCACTCCGCTGTCGGTACCGACGCCATTAGCGTCCAGGACTCGGAGATTGACCAGGTTTGCGCCGGGGGCGACGCCCCGAAACGAAGCGAAATAGCCGGGGCCTGTGGAACTGTTAGCGTTTCCCGCTGCGATACCGGCCACATGCGTGCCATGCCCGTACTGATCGGCAGTACTCGAGACACCAGAAACGAAGCTTTGGTTGTAAACGATCCTCGAAAGATTCGAGGCGTTTGTATTAGGACCTAAGAGATCTCGAACCGACAAAATTCCGCTATCGATGACTGCAATTGCAATTCCTGTGCCGTCCAGGCCGTATTGCGCTGCGAGTTGGGCGCCAATCGTTGGACCAGAGTAATCCAAGGTGGCCGTGACTTCCCGGTCGGGTGAGATGTAGAGGATATCCGGGTCGTCGCGGAGCGCGTTCAGTGCGGCGATAGGAAGGTTATAGGATGCTCCTCGAATAGCGCCGAGTTCACCCCTGAATCGCCCGCCGAGACCTGTAATTCTGTTCCTCGGTGTTTCGGATTGCTGGCCGACGAACTGGACAATCACGTCCAACGTACCGGGTCCGTACGTTGGGAGATCAGGAGCGAGTTTTGGCGAGGCGCCTGGACAAAGAATCGGGAATAAACACCCGGCCACTGCTACGATAATGTTTCTTAAATCACTCATTTCCGCCTCCGCATGCCTTGAAAACAAGGGCGTAGTGTCTGTTTCCACCGTCAACGTGCATTCACGAGATCGGTTCAACAGCCTAGAATCATGATTTTTTCGTTGTACTGATAGTGCTACAACTTATTCACTACTGCTATCAGTGGAACAGGGGGGAAGTTCCGGAATTTTTGGGGGTATTGATAATTAAATTCCCGACCTTTGCGCTTGCGGAGAGTTGATTCTCCCACATTTGTTACGCGCGTGTCGATCGTAAAATTGTGTGTAATCCGCGCATGGAGGCTATCGACTACTACGGCGCTATTGACGCCACAGATTCTCTTTGATGCGTTGAAAACTAAAGAGATCCTAGGCAGTACGCAAGCTGGAAACGCTAAGAGTTTTTTCGCCTGGCGAATCTAGTCCCGCACTTTATGGGTAATACCTGTTTCGCTCTAATGCGCCTCACGAAGGTGCGGTTTGACCGGACACGTGTCACGGTAGCATTAGATCATTCGGACGCGAACTGGCCGCGCGCCTACTCCCATGGAGTTAGGCCGGAACGCGGTCACGCCAGATTGGCGCGCACTTCGCGAATCTGTTCCGCATGCCGGCGCGCGTGCCCCGCAATCGTATGCAGCAGTTCAACGCCGTTCATGACTCCGAACCTCGCATGCTCAATCGAGACTGAGTAAAGATCGCTCATCCGCGCCTCGGCGACCTGCATGGTTCGCGCACGTATCTGGTTAAACTCCGACAGCGCATCGGCAAGCGTTTGAAATCTTCCCGATGGTCTGACGACGGGCGGAGCCTCCGTTCGCGTTTCACGATTGCTCAAACGCGCCGCCAGACTCGCTTCACGTTCCCTGTCGACCCGGGACGTTTCGAGACTCTCCGCAGCTTCAAGCCACCCGAGAAAACGCTCCTCAACCATGACTACGTGTTCAACGCATTGCAGGACAGACCACCGGCTCGGGTCAGGCGAGGCGACGGCCTGCGCTTCCGATACACCCCGTACAGCTTCGTTGAAGTCCGTGCGATTCTCTTCCAGCACTTTTACGATCTCGATTCCATATTGCGGAGCCATGGCGAAAGTCTAGCATCGCCCCGATATTCGGGATACGTTTTCGCCATATCGATTAGCACAATCCTTGCGCTTCTTGCCGTGATTGTGGCGCTCATCAACGCCGCAAATGGACGCGCTCCCTTATGGGTCGCCTTTGCGCTTCCCGCGCTGGCGATGATCATCCCCGGAATAGGCGTCATACGATAACGCACACGCGCAGCAGGACTAGACCGCGACTCCTATGGACCTCCCCTCGCACGTGCGACCGATTCCGCTGTAGAATCCATTCATGTCAATTTGTCGAACCACGCTGCTCGCCTTGGCGTCCACACTGCTTGTGTACGGGCAGTCGGGCCCGAGAATATTCAACACCGTCAAAACGAAGCTAGCCGCCGGAAAGCAAGTCGTCGGCGGAACGGTGTCCATCCCCGATCCGGACACCTATTGTGCGATGGCGACGTCAGGCTTCGATTTCATGTGGATCGAGATGCAGCACAGCCCGATGAGTTATCAGGACGTTGCGCACATGATCATGTCGTGCAAGGGCGCTCCGGCAATGCCCTTCGTTCGCGTGCCCGACGCAACCGAAGGCGATATTCAGAAGGCTGTTGACATGGGAGCGGCCGGAATCATCATCCCGATGGTGGATGACTTGAATAAGGTTCGCAACGCGATAAAGTTTGCCAAGTATCCACCCGTCGGCAAGCGGAGTCAGGGCGGCGGGCAATACGGAGCGCTCTGGGGGCCGGATTACCGGCAGATCGCAAACGACAATGTCATGATCGTCGCCATGATCGAATCGCCTCAGGGCGTAGAAATCGCAGAGCAGATGGCCTCCGTACCCGGTGTTGACGTGATCTTCGCGGCGAGTACGGACCTCAGCAGTTTCTCAGGCCTGAAGCAGGGCGACCCCAAGTATGAGGCGCTCGTGACCAAGATTCACGATGCGACGCTGAAGGCCGGGAAGTATCTGGCCGGGCCGCTTGCCTGGAAGCAGCGCCCGGGCTACACCTTCTTCCAAGGCCCCGGCGAGACGTCGCTGATCCGATCGGGTGCGAAACTCGCGCTCGGCAATCAGGATACGGAGCAATCAAAGAAGGGAGTTGCTCCGACCGAAGGCGCAGAGAAGTAATCTCGAGCGAGTCGCAAAAGATCTCTTCGATACAGTAAGGGTCAGTGTCCGAAAACCGGCGTCGCTTCGTGCGCTTCAGCCTGCTGATCGCACTGTATCTGTTGATCGTCTATCTGATCCCTAAACCGGATGCGGTAAAACCCCAGGGCTGGCGTCTCTTGGGGCTGTTCGCCGCATCCATAGCCGGTCTTGTTCTCGAACCCATCCCCGGCGGCGCGATCATCCTCATCGCCGTCACAATTGCGCCCATTCTCGGCGGACTCACGCTTGCACAGGCTCTCTCCGGATATGCGGACCCGGTCGTCTGGCTGGTGATGGCCGCCTTCTTTATCTCTCGAGCTCTCATGAAAACGGGGCTTGCGCGCCGTATCGCGCTGGTCTTCGTGCGAATGTTTGGAAGCAATTCGCTCGGGATCTGCTACGCGCTTTCGTTTTCCGACATGACTCTCGCCACGATCATTCCGTCGGCTGGCGCGCGTTCAGGCGGCGTAATTCTTCCGATCGTGCGATCGATCGCCGAACTGTACGGCTCGCGTCCGGGTCCCGACCGCGAAACTCCTGGGATCATTCCTCATCCTCGCAGTCTATGAGTGCATCTGCGTATCCGCGGCGATGTTCTTCACGGGCCAGGCGAGTAATCCGCTGGTCGCACGCATGGCCGCCAGTACCGGTTTCAAGTGACCTGGGCAAGCTGGTTTGTTGCAGGAATCGTACCCGGTGTATGCTCAATCGCGCTGGTGCCATGGGTCATTCTGAAGCTTTATCCTCGCCGGAGATCGACGAACGCCGAAGCTAAGGTATTCGCTTCGAAGGAACTCTTTGAGATGGGTCCGATGAGCCGTAACGAGCGGATTCTCGCGGTCGTGTTCGCCGTCGTCTGCGGGCTGTGGATCACATCGGACATTCACAGGATTGACATCACCCTCACTGCATTGCTCGGCAGCGTAGCTCTGCTGATCACGGGCGTGTTGACGTGGGAAGACGTGAAATCCGAACGCTCGGGCTGGGACATTTCATTTGGTACGGAGGTGTAGTCATGCTCGGGAAGGCGCTCAATGACACGGGAGTGCCTACCGCGTTTGCCAATGGAGTCGCGGGCATGTTCGGATCGCTCGGATGGCCGCTGCTGTTTGTCTGCGCGCTCGCTGATCTACTTCTATGCTCACTACGGATTCGCCAGCATCACCGCGCACGTGCTCGCGATGTACCCGCCGTTCCTCGCCATTCTGCTGGCGAAGCAAGCTCCCATCGGTCTGATCGTGTTCGCCTTCGCATGTTTTGCGAATCTCTCGGCTGGGTTGACGAATTACGGCACTACGCCGGCGCCGATGTTCTTCGCACAGGAGTACGTGCCGTTACGCGGACTGGTGGCGAATCGGGTTCATCATCTCCCTTCTGAATATCGCGATCTGGAGCACAATCGGATTCGGTTGGTGGAAGCTACTCGGGATCTGGTAAAGTGACCGCGATGCGATCAGCTTCGTATCCTGTTGACGGCAACCCTCCTCGCCTCCGCGCAGACGAAGACGACTTGGGAAGAATATCCCGGCTATACGCTTTCAAACGGCGTGATGGACGTCACCGTCCTGACGACGGGCGGCACGATTGCCGAGCGTCGTCCTTGCCAGTGACAAGGAGAAGCTCAATCCGCTGTGGGACCCGATTCGCTTTGCGCGCGAGACAAAC
Organism: Bryobacteraceae bacterium; assembly: GCA_963825845.1. Taxonomy (GTDB): domain Bacteria; phylum Acidobacteriota; class Terriglobia; order Bryobacterales; family Bryobacteraceae; genus DASQDN01. The sequence goes on from CAWGVL010000025.1 coordinate 92,279, forward strand.
TGGATATCGCCGCAATGGCGCAGGTCTGGGGCATTTCTTGTGTGTCGACGGATTCGGTCGCGATTCCGAAGGAGGAGGAGGCGGCCGGACTGCACGGGCACGGCGAAGCGCATCGGCTCGCCTGGAAACCAAAGAGGCTCGGAACGAGAACGGCGATCGCGTCCTGACGCTCGAGACCGAACTGCCGATGCTTCAGGAGCGATTGACGCGCACGTATGAGTTGCGCGAAGGCGAATCGATCGTTTACGTGCCAGCAAATTGCAGAGTCTGCTGTCTTTCGATCGGCCTCTCGTCTGGGCAGAGCACGCTACCATCGGCTCGCCATTTCTCGAAGCGGGGGTCACCGTGGTCGACATGCCCGCGAAGCGCGCGCAAACACGTCCGCATGATGATCCGGCGAAACATCGTCTTGCGTCGGGCAAGGACTTCGATTGGCCGATGGCGCCTCAAGAGGACGGGAAGCCGGTTGACGTCCGCGCTGCTCCAGTCACGCTCGGCTCAGGCGATCACACAACATGCCTCATGGATCCGGCGCGTAAGCTGGCCTATGCCACGGCCATCGATCCCCAGAAGCGCCTTATTGTCGGGTGGGTCTGGCCGACGGAAGACTTCCCATGGGTCCAAAGTTGGGAGAGCTATCCGACTACCGGCAAGCTTGCTCGCGGCCTCGAGTTCTCCACCCAACCCTACGATGTCCCTCGACGTCAGGCCGTCGATACGCATCAGATGTTCGGCACACCGACATACCAATGGATGCCGGCGAAATCCACGGTCGAAAAATCATTCGCGTTATTCTACGCCCCGCTGCCGGAAGGCATGACGAAAGTTAGTGATATTCGTATGGAAAATGGACAGCTCCTAATAGAAGATGGACTCGGACATCGCGTAACATTGCGCGCCACCGGGACGCTCTAGGTGGCCTGATAGAATTAGCCCGAACGGAGGATACCAGTAGATGAATAGACTGGCTACATTACTAGCCGGACTGAGCTTATCTGCGAGCTTGTCAGTCGCAGCCGAGAAGACATTGATGCACTGCTTTGCATTTACGCCAATTGAGACGGCGTCGCAGGCAGAGTGGGACGCCTTTTCTAAGGCTACCGATGAGCTGCCCAAGAAGATCAAGGGCTTGAAGCGTGTTTGGTACGGCAAGCTGGCTCGGCCCCTGGCGCAGAATCAGTTGAAGTTCGATGACCCGGAAGTTCGGAAGAAGATGACTGCCGAGAAGAAGGGGACAACTGAGTTCTCGATTGTGGAGCGCAAGACGGGGTCTGCATGGAGTTCGACAACCAGGCTGCGTTTCAGGCGTATGGCACAGCCGACGCTCACAAGACGTGGGTAGCCGTGTACGAGAAGGTTCGCGTCCCTGGTACAACAACGTACCAGATCCTGCCTCAGCTGTAATTCTCTAACGGGATGAGGACTGTTCCGAAGAGTGGGACAGTCTTCAGCCCGGATGTTATCAGATCAACTCAGATCCGTCAGTTCCTGCAGCTTTCCGTTGCTATCCCCGAGTTTTTCAGCGGGCACTCCCATCCGATCCAACATCGTGACAAACAGGTTAGTCATCGGAGTTTCGCCCTGGTACGTCAAGTGGCGCCCTGTCTTCCACGCGCCATTTCCCTTCCCGACCGCGAGCACGGGTAAATCGTGATGCAGATGCTTGTTACCGTCGCTTATCCCGCTGCCGTACACCACCATCGTGCGGTCCAGCAGCGAACCATCGCCTTCCTGCGTCGAGCGTAAACGGTCCAGGAATTTCGCGAGCTGCTCGATGTGATACTTGTTGATCTGCGCCAGTTTCTCAATCAGCGCTTCATCTCCGCGATGATGGGAAATCCCGTGATGAGGGTCAGGTACACCGATCTCGCGGTACGTGCGGTTGCTGCCCTCACGGCCGATCATGAACGTCCCGATCCGCGTCGAGTCCGTCTGGAATGCCACCGCCATCAGGTCGAACATGAGCTTTACATGTTCGGCAAAATCGACCGGCACGCCTTCCGGCACATCCATGTCCGGAGTCACGGATTTCGCCGCAGTTTCGATCCGCTTCTCGATTTCTCGAATGCCCGTCAGGTATTCATCCAATTTGCGGCGATCGGTCGGTCCTAGCGACTTCTGGAGCGCCTGAGTATCGTCATTGACGAAGTCAAGAATCGACCGTCGATACTTGTCGCGCTTAGCTCGAGCGACCGGCCCGATGTTGTCGTCCGCGCTGCCAAACAACCGTTCGAAGACGGTCTTCGGATTGACCTCGGGAGGCATCGGCGTAGACTCGCCTCGCCACGAGATGCTATTCGAATATGCGCAGCTATAGCCCGAATCGCAGTTACCGACGATTCGCCCATCCTCGCACCCGAGTTCTATAGACGCGAAACGCGTCTTGCTGCCGACGAACTGCGCTGCGACCTGGTCGACCGAGGTTCCGCAGTGGATATCCGCCCCTGCCGTTTTCCGCGGATGGACTCCGGTGAGATAGCTGGCTGCCGCGCGAGCGTGGTCGCCCGGACCATCGCCGAGCGCGCGCCCGTTCTTATGGGCCAGACCTGACATCAACAGCATGTCATCTTTGAAGGCCTTCAGGGGCTCCAACGTGCGAGGGAGTTCGAACGCCGCGCCTTCGCCGGAAGGCGTCCAGTCCTTCATGATGATGCCGTTCGGGACGTACACGAACGCCATGCGCGTGGGTCCATTTGCAGCGCCCGGCGCGGCAAACGCGGGCGTCATTGAATCCAGCACCGGCAGCGCTACCGCAGCGCCCAGTCCTCGCAAGAAGGTACGTCGGGGTAAATGCTTACGCGTAATCATGATCTCGGTCCCTCTCCTCGCCGCATCTGAAACGGCATGCTCTCCACAATCCCTCGAACGAGCGCGGAGAAGCGATAGCCATCGGCGGCGAGCGTTCGGCTAATCGATTGTATAGCGGGGCGGTCGTAGCGCTCCAGCCCCCGGCCCAGGGCGTACGTGAGCAGTTTCTCGGTCAGCCCCTTCGCAAATTCGTCCTTGTCAGCGCGCAGAATCGATTTCAGTTCGGCAGGCGAAGTGAACGTTTTGCCGTTTGGAAGTTCGCCGCTGGCGTCGATGGGGAACTTGCCGTCCACCGTCCGCCACGCGCCGATCGCATCATAATTTTCCAATCCAAAACCGAGCGGGTCCATCCTGGCGTGACAGGAGGCGCAAACCGTATTGCTTCGATGTTTTTCAAGCTGCTGCCGGAGCGAACCTTTATTTCCTACAGCGCCCTCATCCAAATTCGGCACTCCTGGAGGCGGCGGTGGCGGCGGGGCGTTCAAAATATTCTCTAAAATCCATTTGCCGCGGATGACTGGAGATGTGCGGTTCGGGTACGACGATACGGTCAGGATACTGGCCTGCGTCAAAATGCCGCTCCGCTGGTTGCCCGTGAGATTCACCTTCCGAAACTCGGCGCCCTCTATTCCCGGGATTCCGTAATGTTGAGCGAGTCGATCGTTCAGGAACGAGTAGCGCGCATCGAGGAAATCGAGAATGCTCCGATCTTCCTTCACAACCGCTTCGAAGAAAAGCTCGGTTTCGCGCTTCATGGCGCGCCGCAGTTCATCGTCAAAATCGGGGAAGCGGTCCGGATCCGGCTTGGCTTCGTCCAAGTTCCGCAGTTGCAGCCACTGTCCGGCGAAATTCTCCGAAAGCGCACGAGCCTTTGGGTTTCGCAACATCCGCGCGAGTTGTGCCTTGACGTTCTGCCGCAGTCTGCCCGCTTCGGCGACTTTCAGGAGTTCGTCGTCCGGCATGCTGCTCCATAGAAAGTACGACAGGCGACTGGCGAGTTCGAACTCACTGATCGGATGTTCGGCCGTTCCGTCCAGCGGATCTTTATCGCGCTCGATTCGAAACAGAAACTGAGGCGAAACCAGCACCGCTTGCAGCGCAATTCGGACGCCTTGTTCGAAACTGTCACCCTCGGTTTGCGCCGCTTCGACGAACGACACGAGCCGCGCGATTTCTTTCTCCGTGGGCATCCGGCGGAATCCCCGGCGGGCGATCTGGGTCACTACCTTGCGCGCGCACCCCGGCTGATGCTGATTAAGAGCGTGGCCGCATGAAATGAGGTATTTGTGGCTTTCCGGCAGCGGTGGGACGACCGCGTCGAATGGTCCTGTTATCTCGTACGTGTCGATGGCAAGTTGACGGTCTCGAACCCCGACCGGATGTTCCGCAGGATCAAACGTGTCGTTCAGGATCGCTGCACTGAGCGTATGACTGCCTGGCGAGATGGGGACCGTCAATTCAACGCGCGCTTCTTGCCGCGCTGCGGGTCGACTTCGAACTGCTGCTTCAGCGAGTCGTCAACCCAAAAGGCCATCGTGAGAGGCGGGGTTCCGTCGGGTCGAAGGCCTCCGAGTGCAATTTTAATCTGATAAGTACCCTCTACAGGAAAGGTATGGCGAAGGTGCAACGACGTCTTGGAAGGCATGGGCCCGATAGCGCCTGGAGAAAGCGGCGCGACCTTCAGGTGCTCACCCATCCCGGCCGTTTCCGCTTTCAGCAGAACTCGGGTCGGCTTGATATGGAAAGGCTCGGCAACGATGGCACGGCGCGCAATCTTCTCGGCCGCCGTCATGTACTTCTCCATCAGCACCGGCGATAAGGAAAGCACATCGCCGATGTTGTCGAACCCATATCCAGCATCGTCGGCCGGAAACTCGTCCGCAGGACGGAAGCTGACTCGCGTCAGGTCACGAACCGTGTTGTTGTACTCGTACCTGTTCAGCCGGCGAGCCGTCACACGGCCGGGATCCGGAGCCGTCCTTGCGTCGATGCGGTCGTACTCGCCTTGAATCCACCCTGTTACGGCGGCAATGTCTTCCTGCTTTGGCCGAGGCAAACCTTTCGGCGGCATCTCGCCGGAACGTAGTTTGACGACGACGCTCTCCCACACGTGGCGATCTTTCAGTCTCTGATCGGGTTGCGAATGCTTTTGCAGATCCAGTTCGCCCGACGCCATTTTGGCGTTGTGGCACATCAGGCAGTTCTTCACCAGGAACGGCTGGACGGATTTATCGAACGATTGATCAGGCTTCACAGCCTTTTCAACAGGTTGCGCCAGCAAGCCACCGGCAAACCAAACAAACGCAGCTACTTGGGATACTTTCATCAACTGGCGTACTGAATATCAAGGCGATGAGTGTTAGCTGGATGTTACGAAGGAATAACTACTCTAAACCCTGTATTGCACTCGCTAAAGAGAGTCTTCTTGCTCCGGTGTCGCAATCGGACTGACGAGGATTTTGTCCACGCGATTCCCGTCCATGTCCAGGACTTCGTAGCTCCATCCGTCCTGCTCGAACCGATCACCGCTCGTAGGGATGCGACCCAAGGAAGTCATGACGAACCCGCCGGCGGTGGTATACGTCCCGTCCCGCTCGCGGGGTAACTTCCGGATTTGCAATGCCTCCTTCAACTGGTATGCCGGCGTAAGTCCGTCCACCAGCCATGACCCGTCGTCGCGGGGGACCATCAACGCTTCGTCTTCGCGTTCCGAGGCGGGCAAACCGACCACCGCTTGTAATATGTCCGTGACCGTGACGATTCCTTCTATCGCGCCATGCTCGTTCACGACGAACGCCAAGTGACTGCTCGCGCTCTGCAGGCTCTCCAGAGCGCGAAGCGCCCTCATTGATTCCGGGACGACGCTAGCCTGCCGAAGAACGGCAAGAACATCGAAGGGCTTTCCTTGCAGCGCCTCGTCGAGCAGGTCCTTGACGTGCACGAACCCCTTCACGTGATCGAGATCTTCTGATGCCCCGGAAATCGCGAATACTTGTGCTCCCGCAGGACATTCCGAATTTGCTCCGGTGAATCTTCGAGATCGATCCAGGCAATTTCCGGGCGTGGCGTCATCAATTCTGCGACGCGACGGTCGCCGAGTCGAAATACTCCTTCGACCATGACCTGCTCGGCTTGTTCGAGCGCCCCTGCCTCGGTCGCCTGGCCGATGATGTGACGCACTTCTTCTTCCGTGACAGTCTGCTCTTCGCTTCGGCGCATCGGGATGAGCCGGATAAGAAGGTCGCTCGACCAACTGAGAAATCGGACCGCCGGAGCCGCCACCTTCGACAGCAATATCATCAACGGCGACAGTGCAACGGCGTACCTTTCCGGATTCGCCAATGCGAGGCGCTTGGGTACGAGTTCGCCTATCACCAACGATAAATAACTGATCATGATTACGACTAAGACCAGCGCTACCGTCTCACCGCGCGGAGCAATCCACGGGATCGAGTTCAAGTATCCCGAAAGATAGCCGGCGATCTTGGCTCCGCCGAATGCGCCTGCCAAGGTTCCGATCATGGTAATCCCGATCTGGACCGTCGAAAGGAAATCATTCGGATTGTTCGCAAGATCGATCGCGATTCGTGCGTTCCGGCTGCCTTCCTGCGCTCGGCCTTCCAGGCGCGCACGGCGGGACGACACCACTGCGATCTCGGCCATCGCAAAGATGCCATTTGCAATCGAGAGCAGGAAGATGGCAAGGATCTCGATCGTTGGCATCTCGGACTAGGTCCACGATAACATCCGGAATGATATGTCGTGATAAAGTGACGTGTCTTGTTTTCGCGTCTAGCTGCCGTAGCTACTTTACTTACCGCCGCTCCGGGCGCATTTGCGCAAGCGGCGAAAGCCGAGATCTACGGCATCGTTCAGGACTCTTCCGGCTTACCGATTCAAGGCGCCGCTGTCGAAGCTGTCAACACAATGAACGGCGTAGCGGGCAAGGCGCTGACACCGAGTGACGGCGGCTTCCGGTTCTTCGCGCTACCTCCTGGGCCCTACCGGCTCTCCGCGTACAAGGATAATTTCAGCCCGTCCCGACGCGAAGGGATCGTATTGCGGGTCGGTGACCAGGTGGCGATCGACATCGTCCTTGCTGTGGGACCGGCCAACGAAGCGGTGGTCGTTACCGCCGACGCGCCGTTGCTCCGATCAAGCCGTGGTTCGGTGAGCTTTGTCGTGGACCAGAAAAAGGCGGTGACCCTGCCTCTCGATGGACGGAACTTCGTTCCGCTGATCGCGCTTTCGCCGGGTGTGAATCTGCCACCAGGCAACCTCCTGCCGAGAATCAATGGCAGCCGACCCCGGGTAAGCGAGTACATTTATGACGGCATCAGCGTCCTGCAACCGGAACCGGGCCAGGTCCCCTATTACCCTGTAGTCGATGCCATCGATGAGTTCCGCGTCGAGACCAACAGCTATTCAGCCGAATACGGCCGTTCGAACGGCGGCGTGATCCTGGTCAATCAAAAATCGGGCACGAATGATCTTCACGGCACGCTGTTCGAGTTCTTTCGGAATGAGAAGTTGAACGCTCGCAACTTCTTCGCCACCACCGGCGACAAACCGCGCTTTCGCCGGAATCAGTACGGGTTCGTACTCGGAGGCCCGATTCAAAAAAATCAGACGTTCTTCTTCATCGATTGGCAGGGGACACGCCTGAATACCGGTGTAGTCCGAACGAGCACCGTACCGACACCGTCGCAAAAACGAGGCATCTTTTCTACACCGATCTTCGATCCGGCAACCACCCGCCGTATTGACAACGGCTACAGTCGCGATCCGTTCCCGGGCAATATGATTCCGCCCTCGCGCTTTGATCCTGCGGCGCTGACGCTAGTCGAGCGATATCCCGCTCCTACAGGTGCCGCGAACGCAAACAACTACAGGCGCATCGGAAATGAAGACACGGCCGCCGATCAGTTTGATACTCGTTTAGATCACTACGTGGGGAGCCGGCATCGTCTGTTCGGCAGGTATTCCTATCTCCGAGACGACAGCAGGCCGACAACACCATTGCCCGATGGCAGCGGAAATCTTACAACGGCGATTATCGCCAACACGCATACGCGCGCGGGATAGTCTTGCGCTCGATCACACCTGGAGCCGGTCTGCCAATTCAGTCAATCAATTCAGGTTCGGCTTCACGAGGCGGGCGTTCGATCGGGATGCGCTCCGAACAGGACAGCAACCTCTGACGACCACGGGAATTCCGGGTATTCCCGCCGCGTCGTTCACCGATGTTTTTCCCACCTTTGATATCGTCGGTTTCCAGCAACTCGGCCCGCCGGCGAGCGCGAACGCCACTTTCTCAACATCGGTGACCCAGTTCGTTGACACCTACTCGTCCGTACGCGGCGCGCACGGTCTGAAGGCCGGGGCCGATATTCGACTGCAACATTTAGACGTCCTACAGCCGCCCAGCCCGACGGGGACGTTTCAGTTCACCAACATTTTCACCAGCGGCCTCACTCCGAACGGAACAGTCATCGCCAACACCGGCAATAGCTATGCATCGTTCCTGCTCGGACAGGTCGGACGATTCAGTATCGATGCGCAGCCAGAGATCCTAAAGCCGCGGGCGACGATCGCCGAGTTTTTCTTTCAAGACGATTGGCGTGCGAATCGAAGGCTTTCAGTGAATCTGGGCGTCCGCTACACACTGAATTTCCCTTCCACCGTCGCGGACAATCGCGCGGCCGTCTTCAATCTTGAAACACAGCGGCTCGATTTCCTTGGTCAGAATGGTTTTGCCGAGTCTGCACGCAACCTGGAGAAGCTGAACTTCGCCCCCCGAATCGGCTTCGCGTTGAAGTTGACGGACTCATTCGTGATGCGGTCAGGATACGGAATGACGTGGATCGAACAAGCCGGAATCACCACTCCCTTCACGACACCGCTGTTTCCGTTTATTCAAACGCTCGGGCAGCAATCGCTTGACAACCTGAATCCTGCGTTCATTCTGGCTAACGGTCCGACAGTTGCCGTTCGGACGCCGGACCCGGACTCCGGTCTTGGCCAAGGTGTGTTCGGCGTGCAGCGGGACAACGGTAGCGGATACGCACAGCAGTGGAACCTTTCCTTACAAAAGACCTTTCGCATGAACTGGACCGTTGAGGTCGGCTATTTGGGATCGAAGCTGACTCGCTTGGGCGTGCCCGACGTCAACATCAACCAGTTAACGGTCGAGCAGTTGGCGCTAGGCTCGCAGCTTACTGAGCAAGTTACGAATCCGTATTTCGGCGCGATACCAGCCAACACGTCCCTTGGCGCGCCGACGATCGCCAGGAATCAACTGCTGCGCCCATTTCCACGATTCACGTCCGTTGCGTTGTACCGCAACAATATCGGCCATTCCACATATCACTCGTTTCAATCGCGAGTTGAAAAGCGTTTCTCTCGAGGGCTGACTTTCACCGCTGCGTACACGTTCTCCCGATTAATCGATGATGCAGGCGCGGTCTTCGACTCCGCCGTGCTCACCGGTCCCGTAATAAATTTCCAGGCGGCCGACAGCTTCAACAAGCGTCTCGAGAAAGATGTATCCACCGGCAGCGTCCCGCACATCTTTTCCGGCGGCGTCGTCTACCAACTTGCTCGCGGCTTGCAATTCGGCGGTATCGTTCGAGCACAATCCGGCAGCCCTATGCCAGTGACACAGGCGACGAATCTCAATGCGTTCGCCGGCTTCGGGATACAGCGCCCGAATCGCGTCCGAAATCCCGTTCTGCCGTCGGACCAACGCAGCGTCGATAGATGGTTCGACACGACGGCTTTCACCCAGGCGCCTCAGTTCACATTGGGCAACAGTTCTCGCAACCCAGTCGTTGGGCCGGGATACACAACCGTTGATGTTATGGTCGGGAAAACGTTTTCCGTCAGTGAACGAGTGAGCGCCGAAGTAAGGGCCGAGGCGTTCAATCTGATGAACACGCCACCGCTCGGGAATCCGAACGGAAGTTTCGGAAATACGGCGTTCGGGACGATCACCACGGCGCTCGATCCGCGCGTATTCGAACTGGTCCTGAAACTACACTTTTGACCGATGCCAACCCAGATCCACAACCAACTCGGTCCGATTCGCCGCGGCCGCGGCATCACGGCTTCCCATCTCGCTGAACGCGTGGGTGTCAGCCGGCAGACCATCCATGCCATCGAAGCGGGATCGTACGTACCCAACACGGAAGTCACACTGAAACTCGCGCGCGAGTTGGAAGTGACGGTTGAGCAGTTATTTTCACTTCAACAAAACAATACTCCCACTCATGAGCCGGTACCCTCGGAATTCTTGGGTAGTGTGCCTCCTTCGAAGGGACAGTCCGTTCGGCTATGCCGAGTGGGCGATCAACTCATGAGCATCCCTGTCAGCGCATCGCCTTACTTTTTGCCTGAATCGGATGGCATCATTACGAGGACGAATCGCTCCGCTCATCGGGCCGATCTCATGGTTCTATCGGAAGGACACGAGAAACGGAGATTTCTGCTTGCGGGCTGCGATCCAGCGATTGGGTTCGTTTCGCAAACTTCGGATCTCGAGATCGTGGCGGCAGCGGCTTCGAGCAAACTCGCACTCACATGGTTAAAGCACGGAAAAGTTCACATTGCCGGATCTCATTTGAAGGATCCCCAAACCGGTGAGTTCAACGTTCCCTTCATCCGGCGCGAGTTTCCGGACGAAGACTTTACGGTCATCACCTTCGCGAGCTGGGAAGAAGGGTTCGTTACAGCTCCGGGAAATCCCAAAAATATCGGGGAAGCCGGCGATCTGGCGAATGGAGATGTGCGTTTCATGAACCGCGAACCAGGCTCCGGCAGCCGAGCGCTTCTCGATAGGTTACTTCGGGACGCGGGTATTCCCACGAGTCAGTTAAACGGATACGATCGCATTGCGAATGGGCATTTAGCGGCAGCTTACTCTGTACTCACCAGTGAAACCGACTGCTGCCTCGCGACGAGATCTGCGTCCCAGACTTTCGGACTCGATTTCGTGCCTCTGCAGATTGAACGCTATGACCTTGTCATGCGAAAGGAAACGCGGGAACTGCCCGCGGTACAGGCATTCCTCGATCTCCTGCAGCGCGCCAACGTGCGGCGCAAGCTGGAAATCCTTGCCGGTTATGACACGACGCGTACCGGCAGTGTAGTGGTATGACCCTACGATGCCAGGAAGCTGCTCAGGTCCGCTTCGCTGATACTCGGCTCTCCCGGAGCGACGTTGTCCAGTTTGCCTTCGCGCATCGAGCGCTCCAGGCGATCGACCAGCCAGAACAAGTGATCGAATCCATCCACGACAAAAAGTAAAGGTTGATAATGATGGATCTCGAAAGCCTGGTTCACAGCCCACTCCAGTTGGATTGGATAGCGCTGAACCAGCGGCGATTCCAGGCTATGCTGCAACTCGCCATGAGAACTCAGCAAACCGCTGCCATAGGCCCGCACACCGTCGCGGGTGTTCATTAATCCGAACTCGATCGTGAACCAGAAAAAGCGCGCCATGGCTTTAATAATGCTGGTAAGGCGGTGAATGCGAACTTCGGGATCTCGGATCGCGGAAACACGTTCTGCCGCCGTATGGGCGCATTCGCCGAACCGTACGAGTGTGTCCGCAAAAGCGCGGTCGGTGTGCATCGGGACGTGGCCGGCGATGTCATGAAAGATGTCCGGCTCAGGTAGATAGTCCAGCCGGTCTGAAGCACGAATCGTAACTGTGGTCGGGAACTCCCGATTTCGCAGGCTTTCAAAAAAGAGGTACGCCGGGACGTAGCCGCTAACAGCCTTGGCGCGAAAGCCAGTGAGCGGAGAAAGGAAGTGGTTCACGTCCGTTAGTCTTGGAATTCGTTCGGGATCGAGACATAGAGAATGAATGCCCCGGAGGAAATGTTGATTGGCATAGCGATCCCACAATGGTGTCATTCGTGTGTACAGACGACGCCAGGCTTCGTGGTTCTCAGTCGTGTAGAGTTCATACGGCTGTTCAATATACAGGCGGCCATGCGCCTGCGAATCTTCGATGAATGCCGCCTCCGTCGTGGTAAGTCCCGTGGGATATTCCAAAATCGGTGCCATGGAATGCCCTCCACTGGTAAGACAGCACCACTTCAACGTGGGTTACATTTTTATTTGCATGCATTGAGCAACGCTGCTACGATTCCACGCATGCGCATTCTCCTCTCATTGGTAATGATCAGCGCAACTTGGGCACAGCAACCGCAGCCCGAGCCGGCAAAACCGAAGCGGATGCCTGAACCGAAGAACCTGAAAATCCTGAAGGTCCCTGCGAACGAGTTGATTCCGCTGATGCGGCAGTTCAGCGCATCGCTTGGAGTTCAATGCGTGCATTGCCATGTCAAAGGCGATTTCGCTAGCGATGAAAATCCCCACAAGGAAATTGCCCGGACGATGATCGCGATGACACAGGAAATCAACGCCAAGCTGGGCGGAGGCGAGAAAGCACATGTGAGTTGCTTCACCTGCCATCGCGGCGAAATGCATCCCGAGGTCGACGTGCCGACGCCTCCTGCGACTCCGAATGCGCCGCCTCCGCCACCACCACCTCCGCCGGCGAAGTAAGCGACCGGCAAGAGTAACGGCCATCAACTTGCATCAGCTACCCATCACGAAAGGTGTCCGCATGAAACTACCTATTCCCGCAGTGCTCGTTTCTGCACAGCCGCGTGCCTCGCGGCCGGCACTGAAGACTTGAAAGCTAGAAACGGATCTCCGCTCTGAAGGACCGCTGGGGTCCTTTTCATTGGCGATTCAGCCGGCGCCGCCATCTTCGCCGTCGACACGGGTGACCGCAAGTCTTTTGCCGGGGGCTCATTCGAGATCCAGGGCATCAATGAGAAGGTCGCCGCTTTGGTCGGAACCGCGCCCGACCAGATCGAGATCCACGATGTTGCCGTCAACCCGATCTCTCACAACGTTTACTTATCCGTCTCGCGCGGAAGAGGGCCAGACGCTGCCGCAGTCATCTTGAAGGCCGATGCTCGGGCAAGCTGAGCGAGGTTTCCGTGGCCAACGTGATACATGCGAGTGTCCGTCTGCCCGAAGCGCCCTCCGCCGACGCCAAGGATTCCCGCGGCAAGAGCAAGCGCGTCGGGACCATCACCGACTGGCATTCGCTGAGGGCAAGGTCATCGGTGTTCTCCGTGTACGCCGGCGATTCTCCTGATGTCGGCAATGCTGTGAACGTATTCCTTTGAAGACGGGGTTCTGATTTTCAGTCCTCGTTTTCCTGTCTCTCCCGGTGTTCGAACGAAGGCGGTCCTCCGAGTGGCAGGGTCCGAACCCGTTGAGCGGTTTTTTCAAACTCACGTCAGCGAAACGAAGCCAATCACCGCCGTTTCAGCAGGTGCATCCTTCCAGGGACGCAGTTCCGGGCAATCTCCTGCGGCACTCAGTTTCAGACCCGATGGAGCGCGGTCGCGTGTGGCAGTACATCCAACTACTGACCGGAAGGACAAGCCTCTCGATCTGCCCTTGCTCGAACTTGATCAGGAGTTGTGGGATCGGGAAGGACAGAGACTCACCGTCTTGTTCGATCCCGGCCGAATCAAACGCGGTGTGCTGCCGCGCGATGAGGTGGGTAGCGCGCTGTTCGAGGGAAGCGCGTATACACTCGTCATCGATTCCAAGTGGCACGACGCCAACGGCGCTCCGCATTCAGGCGCCGCGGGCTTCCTCCAAAGGTCCGTTGATCGTCGACTTTCCCTGCTCCGCTGGATTATGCCCTGTTGCACCGTCTGCTCGAGTTCGCAGCCGGATGGGACGGGTGAATGGAGGCATAACAGTCGACCGCCAGGAACACAGTGGCGATTTGTTCCGTACGCCGCGTGGACGACGGGCGATTACAGCCTGCAGGTCGATACCGCGCTCGAAGACGTGGCCGGGAATCGGGTGGGACGGCCCTTCGAGGTTGACACCTTCGAGCCACTCACGGCCAAAATCACACCTAGGACTGAATCAATTCCGTTTCGGATAGATTTCTAATAGCGCGATTGTTGCCCACGTTGTTGTCGATATGTGCTGGGCGTAGCTCTGGCCGCCGGGTACCGCTTCAGCGCAAGCAGGGCGACGGCCCGCGTCGAACGCCTCGGAAGGCGCCTTCGCCCAGGTCCCCAACTCCATCGCTGTTCTGCCATCCGACCAGCAGGCCCGAGTGATGCGCTACACCTGCCAGCATTGCTGCGGGGGTGTCCGGGACGCTGACCGGCTTCTGGCCCTTGAGCCAGGTACGGCACGAATCGCGAAGTATGTGGCCAACGCTGTGCCGTATGTCGCGGGTGATCCGACGGAATCTTCGTCGATTTTCCACCTGCCGTCAGGCTTCTGGTGCGACGCAAGCAACTCCGCCGATTTCACCAATGCCGCTCGCTGCGCGAGAGGAACCTCCGTCAACGCCGCCGCGAATTGAATCGTAGCGAGAACGTCGTCGCTTATGGCCGGATTCTCCGCCGCGATGTCCCACTCCGAAGGACGTGCCAGCCAGTCGAGCGTGTCGCGCAGCGCATCGGACGGAACCGGCTTACCGTGGCGGATGGCGATCGGGAGCCCGCGCTCCATCACCGTTGTTATGACACGAGAAGCACTTATTTTTCTCAGGCCATTCCGGTACCTTGTTCGCGAGATACGCGATCGCCGTGTCCTCGGGCGACGTACGCTGGCCAACTGCAGACCCGGCGAGCACCGCTAGTAGGATCAGATTTGCACGCGTACGCTTCATTCCGCTTCCGCGATTATCGCCTGCTTCTGGCCGGAAATTTCCTGGCGAGCCTCGGATTCCAGATGCTCTCGGTCGCCGTGAGTTGGGATCTCTACCTCCAAACCAGGTCGGCCATTGTTCTCGGCAATGTTGGATTCGTGCAGGTTGCTCCGTTTCTGCTGTTCGCGCTGTTCGCTGGTCACTTTGCCGACACACACGATCGCAGGCGCATGCTGACGTTCACGCAACTGCTATTTCTAGCGTCTTCCATCGCGCTCTCGGTCGGCTCGACATCCGTTAACCTGATCTACGGTTGCCTGTTTCTCACGGCGACGGCTCGGACGTTCCAAGGTCCGGCCCGATCGGCGCTGATTCCAAACTCTGTGCCACCCGACGTGTTGCGCAATGCAATCACATGGTCTACAAGCGCGAATGAGATCGCAACCGTCACGGGACCGGCCGCGGCAGGGCTTCTGCTGGCATCGCTGGGCAGTAAGAGTGTCTACATCGCGCAGGGACTGTGCTCCGTTGGGTCGTTTTTATGCTTCTATATGCTGCACCCGCAGCCCAAGCCGCGTTCGGAATCAGCTTCTCCGGGGCTCCGATCTGTGCTCGACGGGGTTCGATTTGTCAGGAAGAACGAACTGGTGCTCGGCGCCATGTCATTGGATATGTTCGCGGTTCTTTTCGGTGGCGCAATCACGCTGCTTCCGATATACGCGGTGGAAATCCTGCACACCGACGCGCGCGGACTAGGTTGGCTGCGCGCAGCGCCATCGCTTGGCGCGGTGACCATGGCGCTGCTGCAAACGCATACTCTCCGGGTGCATAAGGCCGGCGCTGTGCTGTTATGGTCGGTTGCCGCCTTCGGAGTGGCGACGATACTCTTCGGGATATCGCAGTCATTTTGGCTGTCGTTCGCGATGTTGATTCTGGTGGGAGCGTTCGACAATATCAGCGTCATATTGCGCCATTCCCTGATTCAGATGGAGACGCCCGATTGGGTTCGCGGCCGTGTTCTGGCGGTGAACAACATCTTCATAAGCTGTTCGAATCAGCTGGGAGCAGTCGAGTCGGGGTGGGCAGCGGCGCTGCTCGGAACGGTGCCTAGCGTGGTTGCCGGCGGATTCGCGACGATGCTCGTGGTCGCTGTCTTCGCCGCCCGGTTCCGTCAGCTTCGGCACTGGAAGCAGTAGCCTAGATGGACTTTGTGATCTCAAACCGGAGCATCGCTTTCGGTCCTAGGACGACATGCGCCTTCGCGGGAACGGGAACGATCGCATCCATCCGGCCGCCGCTGATCACGGTGGCTGCATCGCGGAAGAATATGGCTGGTTCACTCGCCCAGGAGTAGCGAAACCCACACGATTTCGGCTCGGTCGTGAGCACCAGGTAATCCGACCAGATCCTCAGATGCTCCGTGTGATCGGTATTATCAGAGCCGTTTCTTCGATATCGCTGTTTATATATCCCCATGCGAATTGTGTAGGTCGTGTCACGACTATCTAAGGAATCGGCAAGGGGAACGTCAAGAAACAATGCAATATTCCCGGACGTTCGCGAGTTGTACTCTTCCACAGGTAGTAACACGGAGAAGGACTGCTGTGATCCACGCTCGTGCCAACGTCGTGCTCCTTTGACACCAAGCTGGAAATTGAACCGGTATACTACTTCGACACCATCGTCG
Organism: Bryobacteraceae bacterium; assembly: GCA_963825845.1. Classification (GTDB taxonomy): domain Bacteria; phylum Acidobacteriota; class Terriglobia; order Bryobacterales; family Bryobacteraceae; genus DASQDN01. The sequence continues at coordinate 108,481 of CAWGVL010000025.1, forward strand.
GGATCCTGGTAATTCAACGCAGAATTGCACAGGATCATCGCCGCGCTTACACCGGCGCGTGAAATGTGCTCCTTTTTCCCGTCTCGCTCAACGCTAGTGAACATGCGATCGATCCCCTATCTGGGTGCAAGCGAGAACTTCACGCACACCGGGCCACGATCGCAAAGAAAAAACGCGATGTTGACGCGTTCTAAACGAGAGATAATAGATTTGTTCCACTCACCTTCGGAGTTCGCTTGGACCAATTCAACTGGAGCCGCGTAAAAGAGGTGCTGGGCGACGCGCTTGAGTTGCCCCCATCGAAACGCGCCGCCTATCTTGATGAGACATGCGGCAACAACGAGGCGTTGCGCGATGAAGTCGAAGCGCTGCTGGCGGCAAGCGACGACACCGAAGACTTCATCGAGACACCCGCATTTGCGCATAGTGACGACTGGCTTAGCGGACTTATCGGCGAGCGCATCGGTCCGTATCGCATCGTAGAACTGTTGGGCGAAGGCGGCATGGGCGCCGTATATCGCGGTGTCCGTGAGGACGGCGATTTCCAACAGCAGATCGCGATCAAGTTGGTGAAGCGGGGGATGGACACGAATGCGATCCTGCGCCGCTTTCGGTCCGAGAGACGCATCCTGGCTAAGCTGGACCACCCGAACATCTGCAAGCTCCTGGACGGGGGCGTTACCGATGACGGTCTGCCCTACTTCGTCATGGAGTTCCTGCAGGGAACACCGATCAATACCTACTGCCAGCAGCGCGGACTCACAGTGCGGGAACGGCTCCACCTATTCATGCAGGTTTGCGGAGCCGTTGAGTATTCCCATCGAAATCTTGTCGTCCACCGCGATTTGAAGGCAAAGAACATCCTCGTCACGGAAGAAGGCATTCCGAAGCTACTCGACTTCGGAATTGCCAAGCTGCTCGATCGGGACTCTTCCACGCAACCCGATCCTACAATCGCAGCGGACCATTTGTTCACTCCGGACTATGCAAGCCCGGAACAAATTCGTGGAGAATCGATCACCACATCGGCGGACATCTATTCCCTCGGTGTGCTGCTTTATGAGGTCCTGGCGGAGCGCCGGCCTTTCCAACTCACTGGATTTTCTCGGGTCGAGATGTCCCGGATCATCACCGACCAGGATCCGCCGAAACCCAGTACCGTGGCGGCCCGCGATATCTCCCGCCAACTCGCCGGGGACCTCAGACACAATCATCCAGAAGGCAATGCACAAGAGCGCTGACCGGCGGTACGGGTCGGCGCAACAGATGGCCGAGGACATTCGCCGGCATCTGGAAGGTCATCCCGTACAGGCGCGTGGAGATACCTGGAGTTATCGCGCCGCCAAATTCTTCCAGCGGAATCGGGCCCTCGTGCTTGCCGCTGCGCTGGCACTGCTCGGACTCTTCGCGGGAGGGCTCGCGGCTGCGTGGCAAAGAGGTGTGGCCATCTCCAAGGAGCAAGAAGCACGGAAGCGTTTTGGCGATATACGGGAACTTGCGAATTCGTTTCTGGGCGAACTCGATGATGAGCTCGAGCGTCTTCCCGGATCCACGACGGCTCGCGAGATGCTCGCGAAGAAGCTACTCGTGTATCTTGACCGGCTTGCGAAGGATGAGGTTGGAGATGCGGCTCTGCAGCGCGACCTCGCGATGGCTTATGAGCGTCTCGGTGATGTCGAGGGCGGCCCTACGGTGTCCGAACTTAGGACATACGGGTGCGGCTCTCGATGCGTACGGAAAGGCGCTGAGTATTTTCGATCGCCTCGCGCGCACACATCCGCGGGACGTACAGTTCATGAAGGACCAAAGCAGGGCCTTTTCGAAAGTGGGCGATATTAAAGCGCTCATGGGTGACCTGCCGGGAGCGCTCGAATTTGAGACGCGGTCCCGCGAAGTCAGAGAAGCGTGGCTATCGACTCATCCAGAGGACCGCATGACACGGCGGCTCCTTGCGGCCAATCTCCAGAGCATAGGAGGACTTCTCGATCAGATGGGCCGTTCGGAAGATGCGCTGCCCGTGCGCCGGGCGGCCCTCCATATCCTCGACGAAGTGAGCTCCGGCGGACCGGTGGACACGAATCTTCGGCTGGCGTTGGCCCTGGCTCACAAACGATTGGGACGCACATTGCATCGGACCAAACGCTACAACGATGCCATTCCTGCCTACGAGAAAGCGCTGGCGATCGAGAAGATTGAAGTGCAGAAGGACTCCATGAGCGTCACGAATCGTGTGAACCTGTCGTTCACATGGAACGACATGGGAAACACGTACTTCGCGCTCGGCGATCAGGAGAAAGCGCTCCAGTGCTACAACCAAGCGCTGACATTGCGCGAAGAGCTGGTGCGGGCGAGTCCGAAGGACGTTCGTTCTGCCAGTCTTCTCGCGAATACCAAGACTCGGATCGGTACTGTGCTCATGAAGGAGCATCGGTTCGACGAGGCGGTTCGCCTGCTTCAGGATGGTTTGGCAGCACGTGAACAACTCGCCGCGCGCGATCCGAAGAATTCCGGCGCGAGGGCGGAGGTAGCCGAGTCCTACGCATTGATCGGCGATCTTTATATGCAGCGTAAGCAGGTCGCGCGAGCGCGCGATTCGTATGGCCGCGCACAGGAGATTTTCGCTGAATTGAGGGCTGCCGGCAGACTCACCGCCGACTACATGCGGGAAAGCGCAAGACTGGCCACGCTCCTCGAAAAGCTGAAGATCGTCTCCTGAGTGTCCGCAAGCTCCGCGATATCATAGGCGCGGAGAAAGCCAATCATCATGAAACCTGTTCCTGCCAATCAGCAGCAGGCTCTAGTAGAGCGTCTGATGACCGCGTGCGGCGGCGCATATTCGCCCGAAACGCGTCGCAAGTACTTCATCACAGGTCCGCAATGGGCGGCTGCGTATGAAGGGCACGCGTTGTTCCATGCGCCCACACGGAAACCAGTTTCGTTTGAAGAAGTCATTGAGAATTACGCTCGAATCGGGATTGGGTACTGGTGTAGCCACGATACGGACGTCATTCCGGTCAACGATATCGGGACTGAGCGTCAGGACGCAATCGTTGGCCGTATCAAAGATGCGCTGAAGAAGTACGGTTTACGCTGCTCCATGGTGACAACAGAGACGTTTCACCACGCTGTGTTTGCCGCGAGCCCGGCGGCGGAGTCGCCACAAATCCGGGAATACGCAGCCAACCGTTTGCGCAACACTGTACGCATCGGTCATGAGTTGGAAGCGCAATTCGCAGTGTACTGGCCTGGATCACTCGGATACTACGTGCAAGGCGCGATCGAGGAAACGGAGACGCTCCAATGGTTCGCCGACGGCCTGAACGCAGCTTGCGAAGAGGACATCAAGGTCGCAAAGCAAAAGGGCCGTCCGACGCTGAAGCACTGCATGGAAGCGAAACCGTTCGAACCGCAGGCCGAGATCCTGCTGCCGACGAGTGACGCCATGCTTGCATTCATCGGGTCGGGCCTCTTGAAGCATCCGGAAATGGTCGGACTGAACCCGGAGTATCTCCATGAATTGATGTGGGGTGCGGCGCCACGCGCGGCGCTGGCCCGAGCGTTGATGGCGAAAAAGTTGTGGCACTTCGACATCAACGACGGCTACCGGCTGAAGCATGACGTCGACATCGCGGTGGGCCTCGTAAACCCGCTCGACTGGCTGAACGTACTCGTGCTGCTGCGAAGCCACGGGTTCAACGGACCATTCAACCTCGACTACAAGCCGCCTCGTACAACGAGCAACTTCGGTGTCTTCGCCGTCAGCTTTCCGACGGCGGTGGATCGGTTTATCACGTTGTGGGAGATGGCCGGGGAAGTACTCGATGACCCGATTATCAAGGAAGCGACCGACGCGCTAAAAGCGGGCGGCGAACCGGTGGACGTGACGGACGTGAACGCGCTGGTTGCCGCCACTAAGGAGCTGCTTACCCTGCACGAATTGATCGCTCATCGATTGGTGCAGATCCTGATCGGACAGCACAAAGGCCGGATATTTCTGGTGTAATTACAGCGATGCGTCCGAGTCCGCCAAGATAGAAACATGGGCGGACTCGGACGTACCTTGATGATCTTCGGCGCGATCCTGTTTGTGATCGGCCTCGTTGTGACCCTCGGCGGCAGGTTTCTACCGTTCGGCCGGCTGCCCGGGGACATCGTGGTTCGCCGGCCCAACTTCACGTTCTACTTTCCGGTCGTGACGAGCATCCTTCTCAGCATTCTCCTTACCGTTATCCTGTGGTTCTTTCAACGACGGTAGCTAGTGGTGGTCCGCTCGCGGCAGAATCTCGCGATTCCGGAGTTCACGTATCAAGGCGATCAATCTGTCGGTTACCGCTTCCACAAATCGGCGTCCTTTTTCCACGGTCGCCTTGGTGGGGTCGCCAAGCGTTCCGGTCTTTGAGTACCGGCTGAAGAACTCCTGGAAGAACACGGGTGACGGCGCTTGCAGGTCCCAGTAGAAATACTCCGACCGCTGCACCGGGATGTCACGCGCCGCATGCTCCATCTGCACCAAATCGCCTCGCAGGTAAAGCAACACAGAAGTCTCCAACTCACAACCGTGAGCCATACCTCCGGGGTACTCCGACTCGCGAAGTTCGGCAAACAGCGGCTTGGGGACCAGATTCCACCACGGGATCATCGCCGCAATCGACTGTGTCTCAATGGTGATGTTGCGCGCGGCAATATCAAGATACGGCACGTTGCTGCCATGTCCATTCACGAGCAGGATTTTGCGGAAGCCGTGGTGGGCGAGACTTCGGCCGATGTCGGTGATGTACTGAATGAATGTTTCCCCTCGCACGGAGATCGTCCCTGGAAAATCCAGGTGATGCTCGTTGAAGGCATAGAAAACTGACGGAAGCAGGACGGCTTCCGTGGGGATCTGCTCGACGGCGCGGCGAGACATCTCCGTTGCAGTGAGTACGTCGGTAACCAGAGGCAGATGCGGACCGTGCTGCTCGATGGTACCTACCGGCAGCACGGCAACCCTGTTCTGCGCAACGGCTTCGCGAATCTCGGGCCAGGTGAACTCTTCGTATCGGTAGCGGTCAGCCATGAAAGTTATCTCAGGTTTTTGTTGAAAAAGTCGAGCGTTCGCTGCCAGGCGAGCTTGGCGGCCGCCTCGTCATATCGAGGCGTGGTGTCATTGTGAAATCCGTGATTCGTGCCATCGTACATGTAAGCCGTGTATGGAATCTTATCGGCTTTCAGCGCTTCCTCGTAAGGAGGCCAGCCGTTATTGATCCGCGTATCGAGCGATGCGAAATGCAACAACATCGGCGCTTTAATCTTCGACACCTCCGTAGTGGGAGGAGCGCTTCCATAAAATGGAACACCGGCCGAGAGGTCTGAACCCAGACGGACCGCCAGATTGTTCACCATGCCGCCGCCAAAGCAAAAGCCGACCGCTCCGATTTTACCGGAGCACGCGTCGTTTGACTTCAACCAGCGCGCCGCCGCAATAAAGTCTTCGGTCATCTTGGGCTTGTCGACTTGTTGAAAGAGCTGTCCGCCCTTCTCGTTGTCGCCGGGATAGCCGCCGACACTGGTCAGCCCGTCCGGAGCGAATGCAACAAAATTGGCGGTCGCCAAGCGACGAGCGACATCTTCGATGTAGGGATTCAGGCCACGGTTTTCGTGGATGACAAGAACGCCCGGCAATTTCCCAGTCGCCTTCGCGGGTCGGACGAAGTAGCCCTTTATGCTCCCGTTTCCTTGTGGCGAAGGAACGGTCGCCCACTCGGCTTTGATGCGGCTGTCGTCCTTGGGAACCTGCTCGGCCCATGCGTAGTTGGGGGCAAGACTTTCCCAGATCGCGGTGGCGGTCACTCCACCCACGGCGAACTTCTTGGCGCCATCGAGGAATTCACGACGAGGGATGTCGCCGTGGACGTAGAGATCGAAGAGCTCTAGCAGTTCTTGTGGGTAATCCGAAGCTTTCTTGCGTTCCATATTGGCGTGATTCCTGATCGCGCGAAGGATATCACACCGGAGCGCCTAACCCGCAAGGGCTTGTATTGCGTTTTGATATACAACCGGCTGCATGCCGGCTTGCTGAAAGTTCGTGTTGACCAGGATCTGGTTTGTCGCCATGTTTCGGACGGCCAGAATATCCTGCAGTCGTACGCCCTGAACGGCCATCACCTCAGCCTGCATGGCATTCCCACCGGCGAAGCTGTTGTAATCGACGCCGGCATTGATCCGCACCAGATAGACATATCCGCCAAACGCAAATCCTTTCGCCACTCCTAAGTCGCGGCTGAAAGACACATAGATCGTGTTTCCCGGCCCAGCCTGATGAGTATGCGGATCGCGTTGCGCCGCGACTCCCCCGATTCCGACGGCCTGCGCCTGATATGCCCAGAGTCCGCCAGCCAGGTCAATGGTAGCGGGAGGGCGCGTATCGCCGCGAAAAGCCAGTTCCGACCCGATGAACGGCGCCATTGGTCTGCCTGTCGAATATGGATTTACTGCTGGAACCCAGGATCGGTTCGCCGGCGGTACCGCAGCGGGGGCCGGATTGTTGTGAGTCATGAGGGTGGCTGCAACACCACCTCCTGGAGCCGCGGCGAAAGGAACCCAAGCCATGTTCGCATCCTCCCCGGCAATTATATGTAAAATCTAGCTCCCAGCGAGGGCGCGAAAATGGACTGGGTCTTGCGCGATGGCCGGGCGCTTTACTCCTGCTCTACGCGCAAGAGCATCGATGCTAACTCGACGGCGGGGAGACCGCTTCGCTGGTGGCAGTTGGACAGAGGCGTCGAACCCGATGCCGAGGGTATGGTCAGAAAACGTGGCCGGTCGCTGGCTCGCGAGCAATTGATGACGCGTGAATTCGTCATACACCTCCGCCCGAAGCGACTGGCACTCCGGTTCGTTGTTGTCGCGCAGTTCGAGCATCCATTTGTCCCAGACGGCCTGCAGATGTTCCTGGTATGCGGACGGGCGGTACGCCGAGGTGACAAAGACCGACCCTCCGGCAGAGGTCACAATCCTCTGAAATCGCGCAAGAGCCCGTGCGGTAAAAGGGGTCAATCCTTCGAGGTCGACGACGGCCGGGGAGCCGGCATTCGCCTCGAACGCTCTCGCCTGCTCGTCTGCTAGATCGGGAACCGGCGAAACGACACAGACTGGCGGCGCGGGCTCCAAGGGCTCGACGATTGCGATATTTGGAAGGTCGGAGCTAATGGCCGGCGCGAAGAACCGGAAGATCGGCAAGCCCCAGATCTGTTCTAGCCAGGAGGACGGAAGATCCATAGGCTGCTCGGCAGCAGGAGACGAAAGAGCGGGAGCGGAAGGGATTTGGGAAGAGTCGTTGGTATGTCCCATGGCGATTCCGGTCGCCAGAGTTACCAGAGAAAAAGCGTGGCAGAGATGTCGTTTCAGCGGCAAACTCCGTCTCCTCTGTTGGATTGTGAATCTTTCCTAATCTGATGAAATTCAGATCAAGGTCGATTCGTAAAGGATGTAATTATATTACCAAATATTAACGAGCGTACCAGAGGTCCCGAAAATTGGGTCGATCTTCGGCGATGGCAGACGCGCGATACGGGTCATGACTTCATCGCTCGGGGCGGACCGGCAGAGATCCCATTGCTGACCCGTGGGGTATGCGCCGACTACCAGGAAGTCGCCACTTGCATCGAGACGGCAATGCCCCGTTCCAGCTGGGAGAACCACCGCATCGCCGGCATGAACAGTGACTTCACGGCCGTTTTCACCCCCGAGCATCAGACGCGCTTGCCCGCGGGCGAACCCGAGCACCTCATGTGCAGTCGAGTGGTAATGATGAAAATCGTAAACGCCATTGCGCCATTGAGCCGGCCAGCGATTCGCGTTGAAAATCGACTCGAAACGACCTGCCGGGTCGGAAATCGAACCGAACACGGCGCGATAGACCAGGACGGGGAACCGCTCGTTGTTCGGCATCCATCCATTACGCGAAAGGCGAAGAAGTTCAGGCTGCTTGGTTGAACGATCGTCTGCGGAGAACATATAGGCCGGCGCAAGTCCCGATGCGCCAATAATTCGATTGAAACACCGCCGTCCCATTCCGTCCATATGCGAATCCCTGAGGAATATTGTAGCGGCGGAAAATGCGATACACTTCCGCCATGCGAACGCTATTTCTTACCACCGTAATATCCGTGGCTTTCGCGCAGGCTCCGGCCGAGCCGACCGATGTGCAGGGCTGGATTCGGAACGGACTCGAGGCCGTCAAGGCCGGCCGGCACGACGATGCGCTGAAAGCGATGGACAGAGCGCTCCAGATTGATCCGAACAACCTGCACGCGCTGCATACGCTCGCATTCCTTCAGTTCAACCGGGACATGCTGACCGAAGCTCGAGCAACGTACGAGCGCATCCTCGGCATCACACCCGATGGAAAAGAGGCGCACTACGGTCTCGCCGCGGTATTGTCGAAGAACATCGAGAGCATGCGGAAGAAAGCTCGCGCGCAATCGAATCTCGCGCCCGACGCGCCCGGTCCGATTCCGCTGCCCTCTGCGCGAGGGCAGTATCAGGCCGAAGCAGCGCCCATGATTGATGAGGCAACTCGGCATCTCGATCAGGTGTTGCAGGGGGATCCGACCTTTGTTCCTGCCATCGCATATATGAATCAACTGCTTCGGGCCCGTGCCGATTACGCGGCCGATGCCACCGGGTATCAACAGGAGATCGCTAGGGCCGACGAGTGGGCCGCGAAGATTCCTGCCGCACGCGCTTCAGTCTCGGCGCCGGCTCCGGCTTCCGGATCCGGGCCAACGAAAATCCGGGTGGGCTCGGACGTGCAGAAAGCGAAGTTGGTCCGGCGCGTCGAGCCGGTTTATCCACCGATGGCGCTGCAGGCTCGGATCCAGGGCATTGTTCGATTGGACGTAGTGATCGGTGAGGACGGCCGGGTCACGAACGCGACAGTGGTCAGCGGTCACCCGCTTCTCGTTCCTGCGGCAACCGAGGCTATCAAGCAGTGGGAGTATTCGCAAACGGTCCTGAACGGCAAACCGGCTGAGGTAATCACCCAAGCCGACGTGAATTTCGTTCTTAACGAGTAAGGCCGAGTTCAGCCCGGTCCGAACGGCTCATCTTCTCGGCCGCGTATCGCTCAACCAGACGCGGAAATGAGTGGTGTCGTAAGAACTCGAGCGTCTCTTCGGGTCGCTCGGGATACGTCTCTTTCAGCAGCCAGCCTGTGCCCTTCTGCACCATCACGTCTAGATCCTTCTCCAGGCGCCCGCAAACATCGAAGATGTAATCCACGCTGCGTCCGCGCTTAGCTTCGTGGAGAAAACTCACGGCGGAAGCCCGGCGCTTCCATCGATTCCTCGATCGCGTCCACCTGAGCAGCTTGTCTCGCATCGCAGGATCATTGTCGATACACGCAGACAGCAACCAGGATGAGACCCCGCCGCAATGAGCCCAATTACTCACATATCGGTCGATCCAGCGCTCAAAGATTTTGAACTCTTTCAACCCGAACTCGCGTTTGAACTTGCGAGCGAGGTGGGACACCATGACGCCCTCTTCGAATTTGCCGCCTCGCCACAATTCCTCGAAGACGGAGTACCGTTCGGGCACGGTCAGAGGTTTCAGAAGCCGATACGTGAGGACTTCAACCTCTTTCAAGGGACCCGACCTGACACCCCAAGGGTCGATCGCTTCTTTGAGGAACCTCCGCGAGCCTTCCCTGTACTCCGGGTCGATTCGCCTGGCGAGTTCGGCTCGGATCTCCTCAACCAGTTCCATGGAAACGGCGAAGTGTGTTGAGCAAAGGTCCGAGCTTGTCCAGCCGCAGCGCGTTCGCTCCATCCGAGAGAGCGCGTGACGGCTCCTCATGCACTTCGACGAAGAGGCCGTCAACAAAGCCCGTGGCGAAGCGGCTCGTGCGAGAGGCTCGATGAACTCGGGTTGCCCGCCTGATGATGCCCCGGCGGCGCCCGGCAATTGAACGCTGTGCGTCGCGTCGAAAACAACCGGCCATCCCAGTTTCCGCATGATGACGAGGCCCCGCATGTCGACGACGAGATTGTTGTACCCGAATGACGATCCGCGCTCAGTCAGCACAATGTTGTTGTTTCCGGTGGACGCGACCTTCTCCGCCGCATGCTTCATGTCCTCAGGCGCGACGAACTGGCCCTTCTTGATGTTCACGACTTTGCCGGTCCGGCCGGCAGCTACGAGCAGATCTGTCTGGCGGCAGAGGAATGCCGGAATTTGCAGGATGTCGACGACTCGGCGGCAAGTTCCGCCTGTCCGGGCTCGTGAATGTCGGTCAGGACCTGATAGCCCTGTTGCCTGCAGTCCTCGCCAGGATACGCAACCCTTCCTGAGACCGGGCCCACGATACGAGGACACACTGCTGCGATTCGCCTTATCGAAGGACGCCTTGAAGATGAAGTCGCCGGCGATCTCACGAATTGCGCGAGCGAGGCAATGGACGTGTTCCTCGCTCTCAATGACACAGGGTCCTGCAATCAAGCCCAGCGGCTTGCCGGCGCCGAAACTCAACCGGCATGCGAGATATTCGCGGGTATCTACTTTCCGCTTCTGCTCGCGATGTTTTCAGTGACGCGCCGACAAATGCGCTGAACAGCGGATGCGGCTCCAGCGGCTTCGACTTGAACTCGGGATGAAACTGGCAGCCGAGGTACCACGGATGATTGGCGATCTCGCAGATCTCAACATACACTCCGTCCGGCGTCTGGCCTGTGAGCTTCAAGCCCGTCGACCGGTGAGGATCCGCTCGAATTCGCGATTGAACTCGTAGCGATGGCGATGACGTTCACTGATCTCTTCGGCTTTGTAGGCTGCGCGCGGCGAAGCTGCCTTCCGCCAGCCGGCAGGGATACGCGCCCAGGCGCATCGTGCCACCTAATTCGTCGACGCCTTTGAATTCGCGAAGCTTGTAGATGACGCGGTTCGGCGTTGCAGGATCGAATTCGGTGGAATTCGCAGTTTCGAGGCCGCAAACATTGCGGGCAAACTCGATGACCATGGTCTGCATGCCGAGGCAGATGCCGAAGTACGGGAACCTTCTCCTCGCGCGCGAACCGGATGGCGTTGATCATGCCCTCTACACCGCGTTTACCGAATCCGCCGGGAACCAGAATACCGTCGAAGCGCTCGAGCCGCGCTTTGCACTCCGGCCAGACCAGTTGCTCGGCTTCGATCCAGTCGATGTTCACCTGGACGTCGTGGGCAGCCCGCCGTGCAGCAGCGATTCCTTCAGGCTCTTGTACGAATCCTCGTATTCGACATATTTGCCGACGAGCCCGATATCGACTTGACCGCTAGGGACTTCATCCGGCGCACCATGTCGCTCCAACGCGCGAGATCACGCGGAGCCGATTCCGGTTCAGCAGCATGCAGGCGAGTCTCATCGACACTCTGGTCGGCGAAAACCAGCGGGACCTCGTAGACCGAGTGGACGTCTCTCGCCGTGATCACGGCTTCAACCTCGACGTCGCAGAACAGCGCGATCTTTTCCTTCACGTCGTCGGCGAGCGGCCGTTCGGAGCGGCACAGCAGGATGTCCGGCTGAATGCCGAGCGCGCGCAGTTCTTTCACGCTGTGCTGGGTCGGCTTGGTCTTCATCTCCTGCGCAGCGGCGATCCAGGGGACGAGCGTCACGTGAACGAAGATCGAGTTCTCACGGCCGACCTCATGACGCATCTGGCGAATCGCTTCCACGAACGGCAGAGACTCGATGTCGCCGACGGTGCCGCCGATTTCCACGATCGACGACATCCACGTCGCGCAGCAAGTTTCCGGATGGCAGCCTTGATTTCATTAGTGACATGCGGGATCACCTGGACGGTCTTGCCGAGATAGTCGCCGCGGCGTTCCTTGGCGATGATCGTCTCGTAGATGCGGCCGGACGTCAGGTTGTTGCTCTGGGTGAGCTTGCGCGTGGGTGAAGCGCTCGTAATGGCCGAGGTCGAGGTCGGTTTCGGCGCCGTCGTCGGTGACGAAGACTTCGCCGTGCTGAAACGGGCTCATCGTGCCCGGATCGACGTTAAGGTAGGGATCCAGTTTCTGCAGAGTGACTCGCAAGCCGCGGCTTTCCAGCAGGCAGCCGATGCTGGCGGCAGCGATACCTTTCCCAAAGAAGAAACAACGCCACCGGTAACGAAGATATACTTAGCCATGAATACCGGTGGAGAGGAGAGGCTTCAAACAGTTTCGAGACACGCTCAAAGTCCTCTGGAGTGTCGACACCCAGGGATTCGTATTCGGTTTCGGCAACCCGAATGGGATAGCCGTTTTCAAGGGCCCGCAGATTGCTCCAGGCGTTCCGCCTGCTCGAGGGGGCCCACGGGCAGATCGGAGTAACTCAGACAGAAAGTCCGCCGATAAACATAAAGACCGATGTGCTTAAATCGCGTCAAACTGTCGATTGTGCGGTGGCGATCCGCCTCACGAACGTAGGGAATCGGCGGGCGGGAGAAGTAGATGGCGCGGTCATGGCAGGTCCGTAACTACTTTCACGACATTCGGGTTCGCGATCTCTTCGGGGTCGTCGATCCGTTTCTTCAGCGTGCCCATCGGAACCTCTGTATCGTCTAGAGATGGCTCAGCACGGCGGCGTCGATGGCAGCCGGATCGATCAGCGGCTCGTCGCCCTGGATATTAACAATAATTTCGGCGGGTCCGAAGCGGAGGCGACTTCCGCGACACGGTCCGTACCGGAAAGGTGGTCTTCGCGCGTCATTCTTCACTGGCGCGCCTGAAAGATCGGGCAGCATCCGCGATTCGGCTGTCATCGGTAGCAATGATGACTTCGAGAGATACGGGCCGACTCGCCCGTTCAAAAACGTGCTGCAGCATCGTCTTACCTGCGATAACAGAGAGGGCTTTACCTGGGAAACGAGACGACGCGAACCTGGCTGGAATAACCCCCAGAATTCGGGTAGGCACGTTCGATCATAGCATGAAAGAGCCCTTGTTATACTGAGCGTCGCAGGACGCAATCGGAGAAACGGTCGTGAAATCCGCTTTCGCTGTACTCCTCTTTCCGGCCTTCTCCTCCTTACGGCGCTTCTGCCTTTGCGCCGACGAAAAGAGTCTAGACAAGCAATCCATCCCCGCTCCTGAACCCCGCGTCAATATCGAGCCGCGAGTCCAACCATCGAAGGAACCTGAAGATCCGGCCGCGTCGGCGGGAACCCAGTATTCGAGTCGAGACCCAACTGGTCTTGATCAATGTGACCGTCACGGATCCGATGAACCGCTTCGTCACCGGCCTCGAGAAGGAGCACTTCAAGCTCTCCGAGGAAAAGGTCGAGCAGACGATCACTCAGTTCTCGAGCGAAGATGCGCCCCTCAGCGTAGGTCTGGTGTTCGATGCCAGCGGGAGCATGGGAAACAAGCTGTCCAAGTCGCGGCAGGCGGCAGCGCAGTTTTTCAAGACGGCCAATCCGGAAGACGAGTTCTTCCTGGTGCAGTTCAACAACCGGCCCGAGCTTGTCGGTGGGCTTCACAACCAATACCGAAGAGATCCAGAACCGGCTGACTTTCACGCAGGCCAAGGGCCGGACAGCGCTCCTGGATGGCGTGTACATGGCCATGAATCAGATGAAGAAGGCCAGCAATCCGCGGAAGGCAATCATTATTCTGTCTGACGGCGGCGATAACAGCAGCCGATATACCGAGAGCGAGGTAAAAAATCTGGTTCGCGAGGCCGATGTGCAGGTGTATGCCATTGGCATTTTTGAATCCCATTGCCGGACGGGGCGGCGGCCGAAGAGATGGCCGGGCCCGGTATGTTGACCGAGTTGGCGGAATCGACCGGCGGGCGGCATTTCCCAGTCGAAAATCTGAACGAATTGCCGGATGTGGCTGCGAAAATCGGTATCGAACTAAGGAACCAGTACGTCTTGGGGTATACACCAACGAACACGACGAAGGACGGCAAGTACCGGCGGGTTAAAGTGAAACTGAAGCAGCCGCGCGGTCTTCCGCCTTTGAAGGCGTTTTACGGCTTGGATACTATGCCCCTGCTCAGTAAATCCCCGCCGCTGACATGCTGGCGGCTTCTTACCGGTTTAATCGTTCGGGCGCAGAAGGGGTCGGACACGACTTCCACGCCGACACTCGACTGGTGGTGTTGCACGCCAGCGTAGTGGACAAAAGCGGGAAGCTGCTTACGACTCTACCGCGGAGCGCTTCAAGGTCTACGAGAACAACGTCGAGCAGCCGATCAAGAATTCCGGCGCGAAGACGTGTCCGTTTCCTTGGCCTGGTGATCGATAACAGCGGAAGCATGCGCAATAAACGGAAGCAGTGTGAGGCGGCGGCCTGGTAGCCGTGAAGGCTTCAAATCCACGCGATGAAGTGACCGTGATCAACTTCAACGACGAGCCCTTTCAGGACGTCGAGTTCACCAATGACATCAAGAAGATGGAAGAGGGGCTGACCAAGATCGATTCGCGCGGCGGTACCGCGATGCGCGATGCCGTCAGCGCTGCCATCGATTACGTGAAACAAAAGGGCAAACACGATAAGAAAGTGCTCTTCATCATCACGGACGGCGACGATACTGCGAGCACACAGATCACACTGGAGAAGCTCGTGCAGAAGGCGCATGAGGCCGAGGTACTGCTGTATTTCATCGGGCTGTTGAATGAAGAGGACAAGCGCGAGGCCAAAAAGGCGAAACAAGCTATGGAAGCACTGGCTCAGGCCTCGGCGGCGCTTCCGTGTTCCCCGAGGAAGTGGATGAAGTCGATAAGATTGCGCTGAGCATGGCGAACGAGATCCGCAATCAGTACATCATTACCTACTCCCCGACGAATCAGTCACTCGACGGAAGTTTTCGCACCATTAAGGTTCTCGCCAATGGCCCCGGCCGCCCATCAGTACGAACACGTTCCGGGTACTACGCCACACCGGAAGCTCCTAAGAGATCGGCTTTAGTTCGTCCGTGACCAGGTTCTTATGGAAGGCCTCGCGCGGGTACCGGCTTACACCGTGGCTAAGCCCGTATCTTCGATGGCGCATCGAAACATACTCCGGGCTGCACGCCAATCAAATTAAATTCAGCGATATTTTGGAAATTCATCTGGGAAAATCGACGCGAACTCATGCATTTTTTGAGGTGGTCTGATCGGATGAGCGCATAACATGGGATTTCTCTGAGCACTGTTTACTGTTACTCAGGGTGACCCTCTCGAAAGAGTTTCCCCTACCCCTCACATGGGGACTTCAAATCTGGTAAGCTTTTAGCGAATTATTAGTCATGCGCAGTGTCGATGTGCTCTCCCGTGCGTTTCCGGGAGCACGACAAGTGTACTTGCAGGCCATTGTCGTGAAAAGCATTCTCTTGATGTCCTGCCTTTTCGCGAGCGCCGTCGCCGTTTATCCGGAAGCGTCCTCTAGCGCCTCCCGAACGACCGAGATGCCGCGTTCGTCCAACACGTCTGTCGATACTCCGCTGATCACGGAACAGATGGTGAACGAGTGGGTGGGCCGCTGGCAGCGCCGGCTCGGGATGCAAGACTGGAAAATTGAGACGAAAATCGTGCGCCTGAACCAGCTTCCGAAGGGAACAGTTGCGAACATTCACTGGTCCCTGCCGCGCCGTACCGCGACGATCAAGGTTCTCGACCCCATCGACTCTTCGTTGCAAAAGTCCGAAATCGTGCGCGATACCGAGTTGTCGGTGGTGCACGAGTTGGTCCATCTGAGCATGGCGAAGCTTCCCCTCGATTCGAACAACACGGATCTCGAAGAGGAGACGGTGAAAAAGCTCTCCAGCGCGTTGATGGCACTCGACAAAGCCGAAGCCAAGTAGGCCGCCTACAGCGTTTTCGTCACCTTTGAGAGGGTCCTCGGCTTATCGGGATCCAAGCCTTTCTGCTCAGCCAGATGCGCGGCGAATAGCTGCGCCGGAACGATATACGGAATCGGCGTGTAGAGTTCCGGAATCTCCACTGGCAGGCAGATCGCCTTCCTTCCGAACTCGGCCGCCTCGCGATTGCTCTGGTCGGTGATCACCAGGGTTTCGCGGCTCAGGTGCTGAAGCTTAGCCAGCGTCTCATGCAATCCGGGCCAGGTCACTCCCGCCGGAGCGAACGTGAAGGAGGGGAACGCGTGCTCCACCATCGCGATCGGCCCGTGCAGCAGGTCGGCCGACGAAAACCGCTCTGCTACCACGTAGCAGGTCTCCATCATCTTCAGCGCAAACTCGAACGCATTCGAATAATTGAGGCCGCGCGCGACCACAATTGCGTGATCCATGAACGTGTATCGTTCCGAGACTGTCGTGATCCGCGGTTCCAGCGATAGCGCCGTCTCAACGTACGACGGCATTCGCCGCAGTTGGTCGAGGTCGATATCGGCTCCCAACGCGTACGCCAGCAGGTACATCGCGAGCAACTGGCCGGTGTACGTCTTCGTTGCGGCCACACTCTTCTCCTTACCGGCACGGACCAGCAACACGTGCTCAGCGAGGCTCGCCAGCGTACTCCCCTCCTCATTGGTGACACCGACGGTGACCACGCCTTCTTCGCGCGCACGCTGCAGAAACGCATTCGTATCCGTAGATTCACCGGATTGGGAGATCGCAACTACCAGGGCGTCACGATAGTGGATTTGGGCGTCATAGAGCGTGACGACGGACGGAGCCGCAAGAGAGACCGGAATTCCGGTCGTGATTTCCAGCAGGTAGCGCCCGAAAGTCGCTGCATTGTCGGAAGTTCCGCGTGCGGCCAGGACAATAAGCTTCGGCCGCGCCTGGGAGAGACGGGCACGGAGGGCTTCGACACCGGACAACTCACTGTCGAGAGTTCGTTCGAGCGCGCGAGGCTGCTCGCGAATCTCTTCGAGCATTTTGGACATATGACCTGATGGTATCAGGCGTTATCTAGGAGATGATGTCCTTGAGCACTGTGCCCTGTACTTCGGTCAGCCGCTCTTTGCGGCCGAGATACATGTAGCTCAGCGCGTCCTGATCGAGGCCCATCTGGTACAGCAGCGTCGTGTGCAGATCGCGGAAGTGGACGCGGGTTCTCGACCGCCTTCAGTCCGATGTCGTCGGTCGCGCCGTAGACCGTGCCGCCTTTGAAGCCGCCGCCCGCCACCCACATCGTAGAAGCCGGTGTTGTGGTGGTCGCGGCCCTTGCTCTTCTCCGATTCCGGCGACCGGCCGAACTCGCCGCCCCACAGCACGATCGTCGAATCGAGCATTCCGCGGCGCTTCAGGTCCTTGATCAGTGCCGCCACCGGCTTGTCCGTATACGACGCCATCTTGATGTGGTTCGACTCGATATCGCCGTGCGCGTCCCACTCGGTATCGGCGGCGCCGCCGCCCGACACCACGCAAACGAAGCGCACGCCCTTCTCGACCATGCGCCGCGCCAGCAGGCAGCGGCGGCCGTAGTCGTCGGTCGCCGGGTCGCCGACGCCGTACAGGTCCAGCGTCTCCTGCGGCTCCTTGCTGATGTCGAAGACTTCCGGCGCCTCGGTCTGCATCTTGAACGCGGTGTCGTAGGCCGAGATGCGCGCCGCGAACTCGGGATCCTCGCCGGGGAGGTTCGCCTCGTTGAGCCCGCGGATCAGGTCGATCGTCTTCCGGCGCTCGTCGAGCGTGACGCCCTTCGGCAGATCGAGATTCAGCACCGGCTTGCTGCCCGGCCGCAGCATGGTCGGCTGGTAAACCGCCGGCAGGAATCCGTTCTTGTACATCGGCAACGCCGGCTTCCTGCGCGCCCGCCGAATCCGGCATCACGACATACGCCGGCAGCGATTCGGCTTCCGACCCCAGCCCGTACACGATCCAGCTGCCCATCGACGGGAAATCCGGGAATGACGCGGCCGGTCATCATCTGATACTGCGCCGCCGAGTGCACCACCATGTCGCCGTGCATCGAGCGGACGACGCACAGATCGTCGACGATCTCGGCCTGGTGCGGGAACAGGTCGGAGACCTCGATCCCCGACTTGCCGTACTTCTTGAAGGTCCGCTTGCAGCCCGAGAATGCGCGAGTCGGCGTTGACGTTCTGATACTTCACGTCGCCGAACTCGGCCGGCCGCTTCTGCCCGTCGAGCTTGTTGAGCAGCGGCTTCGGGTCCCACGTCTCCAGGTGCGACGGACCGCCCGCCATGTAGACGAAGATGAACGCCTTCGCCTTGGCATGATCGGGCATGTGCGGCGGCTTCGGCGCGAGCGGATTGTAGCGTGGCGGCGCGCGCCTGCTCTGGGCCATCATGGACGCGAAAGCGAGCGATCCTACGCCGCAGAAGCAGTCGGTCAGAAATTCGCGGCGGTTTCGGGCGAATCGAACGTGTTCGGCCATATCAGTTCACGTACAGAAAAGCATTGAGGTTGAAAACCGCCAGGGCGAATTCTTTCACCTTCGCCGGATCGTCCGGATTCTCGCCCAGAAACTTCACGGCCAGCGTTCTTCTCGGCCGGCGGTCGGCGGACGCCCGGCCGCCAGCCGCCACGCGTAGTCGATCCGCTCCGACCGTAGTCTTGCGCTCCTTGAGCAGGCGCTGTGCGAATGCCGCGGCCAGCTCGTTCGATGTCTTGCCGTTCAGCAGTTCGAGCGCCTGCGGCGCATGCGTCGATTGCTCGCGCCGCGCGCACGAAAGCAGCGTGTCCGGGGCGTCGAAGACCTCCACGAACGGCAGCCGCAGATTGCGCTTGTAGATCATGTACAGCGTGCGCCGGTCGTATTCCGATTTATCGCGTGTCGGCACCCAGTACTGCGGCCGCTTCAGCATCAGCACCAGCTCGGGATCGATCGGGACCATGAAGCTCGGCCCGCCGATCTTCGGATTCAGCCGGCCCGCGATCGCCAGCATGGAATCGCGAATCTCTTCTGCCTCCAGCGCGCCGTTGCTGAACTTCCACAGCAGCATCGTTCTCTGCGTCCTTCTCCATGCCCGATCTTCTCGATCGGGCGACACGCTCGACTGCCGGTACGCGCTCGAGAGCAGGATCATCCGATGGATCGGCTTCAACTTCCAGCCGCCTTCGCACGAAGCGATTCGCCAGCCAGTCGAGCAGCTCCGGATTCGAAGGCCGCGCTGCCCATGCGTCCGAAATCGTTCGGTGTGGATACGATGCCGCGCCCGAAGTGATACTGCCAGACGCGATTCACCATGACGCGCGCGGTCAGCGGATTCGCCGGATCGGTGATCCAGTTTGCAAGCTTCAGCCGCGGCTTCTCGGTGTCGATCGGCTCCTCCGGCGCAGCCTCCGGCAGCAGGATTCCCAGCGGCCGCACGCCGACCTGCGCCACCGGCTCAGATAATCGCCATGGCAACAGACATCGGATCGGATGCGGCTTTGTCGGGATCGTCGTTGACGCTGTAGATCGAAGGTAGCGGCGCCGGCATCTTGTCGTCCAGCTTCTCGAGTTCCATCTCGAGCTTGGCCTTCTCGGCCATCGGGCGCGCGGCGCAATTGCAAACTGCAGCTTCCGCATCTGCCTGCTGCGATCGGCGTTGGCCTTGGCCTTCCATGCCGCCTGCTCTTCTTGGCTGGCCAGCACGAGGTCGTTCGGCTGCGTCTGCGCGAAATGGGCCTGCAGGCGGTAGTAGTCCGACTGGCGGAACGGGTCGAACTTGTGATCGTGGCAGCGCGCGCAACCGACGGTTACGCCCAGGAACGCCGCGCCCACGATGTTGGTCATCTCCGTGAGCACTTCGTTCTGCGAACTGGCCACGTCCTGGTTGCCGGCGTTCTTGCGCAGCGGACCCAGGCGATTGAACCCGCTCGCTACCAGATAGAGTCTGGTTCTTCGCGTCCATCTCGTCGCCCGCGAGTTGTTCCTTCACGAACTCGTCGTACGGCTTGTCGTCGTTGAAACTCTGCACCACGTAGTCGCGATAGCGATACGCGTCCGGACGGTGCATGTCGTACTCGTAGCCGTCCGATTCGGCGAAGCGAACCACGTCCAGCCAGTGGCGTCCCCACTGCTCGCCATAATGCGGCGAAGCGAGCAGCCGGTCGACCAGCTTCTCCCAAGCCTTCGGCGATCTGTCGCGCACGAACGCGTCGATTTCTTCCGGCGTTGGAGGCAGACCGTGCAGATCGAAGGTCACCCGACGAATCAGCGTGATTCGGTCGGCTTGGGCGCCGGTTTCAGCCCGGCTTTTTTCAAACCTTCCAGGATGAAGGCATCGATCGGCGTCTTGACCCAATTCCTGTCTTGCGCGGCAGTAAAGGAAGGAGGGGTTACGTCTTTTCGGGGCTGAAATGCCCAGTGACGACGCTCGGCCGGTTTGTACGTTCCCAAGGGAGCTACCGGGTCATCTGTCGCGAACAGCAGCGAGGCTGCCGCGACACTCGCGATAAGTCGTTTCATGTTGATCCAGACGGGCAGGCGCGCGTCGGCCTGTGACGGAGAGGCGAGTTCTCTTCTCTTTAAGTTACTCACGTTTTCATCGCTCTATAAGCAGCGCCATTCCAATTAGTTACAGTCACCGCCTGGAATCGCCGCTCGTAAGTAAGCGACAGCCGCTTCGGGACTAAAACTGGAACTTACCCACAATCAGGATATGCCCGTTGGAGGTCCCGACATCGGAGAAAGATCCACGGGTACCCGTGATGCGCCCAAACGATCCTGGGCTGTTGCGGTTGTACGTGGCATCAGGATTGTTGAACTGCGGCTGCTTGAAGGGGAAGTTGTTCGCATCCAGCCGCAGTTGGAACCGAGCACGTTCCCCGATTCTCCAGTACTTTGCGAGGGATAGCTGAGTCCAGTTCAGCCCCGGCCCGAGGAACGTGTTCCGTCCAAGGTTCCCTACAGTAAACGCAG
Source organism: Bryobacteraceae bacterium (assembly GCA_963825845.1). GTDB lineage: Bacteria > Acidobacteriota > Terriglobia > Bryobacterales > Bryobacteraceae > DASQDN01. The sequence continues at coordinate 129,250 of CAWGVL010000025.1, forward strand.
CAGGATAGGCGAACGAGTTGAAGTTCGCGTAGGGGTTCTGCGCCGCTGTCGGGAACCGGTTGGGGCCGATGTCCCAATCCTTCGCGACCGCTTCATCGTGAGTGGTGACGATGTCGGGCCGCTGCGCGCCGGTGGGCAAGTAGCGGTTCGGGCTATTGGAGTATCCCACCGTGTACGGCAAGCCGGCCTGAAGGGTCTGCGTCCAGGTGAGTTCCCAGCCGCCGAACACCTGATTCGTGAAGCCTCCACGGTTTAGTAACGCCCGGCCTTGGCCGAAAGGCAACTCATACGACAGCACACTCACGAAACGATGCGCGATGCTGTAGCTGGCCAAGCCTTTCTCGAGCCGGCGGTTGTAGTAGTCGACACCGCCAACCCCGGTCTCATTCTCGTTATCGGTAATCGTCTTCTGGAACGTATAAAATGCGTTCAGCACCAGACCGGCCGAGTAGCGCTTTTCGACGCGAACCGTGCCGCCGTGATAGGTGTTGTGACCGAAATTGGAGATCAGATTCACCGCGCCAAATTGCGGGTAAGGCTTATAGTTCTGCGATGCAGTGAATATCCTGTTGAGGACCGTCGGGTCGTTCGAGATATTCAGAGGGATGCGATTGGTGTCCCAGCTATTGATCAGGCCTACACCGGACTGACCCTGATACAGCGTTTCGAGCACCCAATTATTCCGGAAGCCCCACTGGATGCCGCCGGACCAACTCATCACGTACGGCATGCGCATGTTCGGGTCAAACCAGCTTGCGTTACGAGAAGAGTAGTTCGTGCCGACGAACGGAACCGAACCGTCCGGGTTCACATTGAACCGGAAGTTGGGCGGGCCATCCGAAAGGCGAAAGACCGGCCGTGGATCGCCCACGGGTGACTGAAGCGTCGCCGTGGCCAGATATTCATCGTTGTTGATGTAGGTCTGCGTCGCCTGGATGTCCTGGTGGATCATCCCGAACGACCCGCGGAATACCCAGTTAGGCTTGAAGCTCCACGCCATACCCGCGCGAGGAGCGAAATTGTTCAGGTCCTTTTTCGCCAAGGAGCCCGCAGGGTGGATGATCGCCCCGAGGTTGCCGGTCAGCGGATCTCGCGCTGTCGGATCGAATTGCGACTGCTGCCCGTATTTCGTCTGATAAGGAGACTCGTAAGACCACCGCAGACCGAGATTTACAGTCAGGCCTCGCGCGGGTTTCCAGTCGTCCTGGAAGTACCACTGATGCCCCCACCAGCGCGGCAACCATGCGGCATAGTCTTGCGTGTACGTGGCTTGTGTGACGCTGCCGAGCAGGAACGAGGCAAACGTATTCCCCGTGTTCGGCGTAAACGGCATGTCTGTACCGCCGAAGGTGTACGTGCCGCCGGGAAGCGCACCCAAAGTGCCGTTGTACCGCGTACGAATCAGTTCATAGCCGCCCTTGAATGTGTGTTTGCCGGTCACTTTAGTCACGTTGTCCTGGAACGTGAAATCCTCTCCGATGTTCTGGAAGCTACGCAACCCCGCGTCGGTAGAGCCGTTCAACCCGGGAACCGCGCCGTCGAGATTGAAGTTGGGGAACGTCGAGCCGTCGATTCTCGGAATCCCGAGCGCGGTCCCCCAATCGCCATTCGCCGTCATCGCCGACTCGTACCGCTCGCGGCGGTTGTATCCGGCGCGGAATTCGTTACTGAGCGAGGGACTCAGAACCAGGATGTCCGAGATCACGCCGTTGTAGTGATCCACTGGAGCATTCTGCGCATTAGGATCCAGATCGCGCCACGCGAACTGCGCCTGGTAGTCGCCCTTCCATGCACGGTGCCGCGCCTGCGAATAACGGCCGAACATCCTGTGATTCGGCGTGAACTGATGATCGATTTTACCGTCCCAACGGATGCGACGGATCTGCTTGATCTGGTTTTCGACGAGGTTCTCGGTTGGCCATTGTGCGCCCGCGATGCCCGCCTGGTTTGGCGATGCAAATGGCTTCAGCGCGAGGAACTTCTGAACGGCAGGATCGAACAGACTCTTCGGAACGATGTTGCCGGGGAAGGGATCCCGCACCCAGGTATTCCCCTCCAGCCGCGTAGAAAACGGATTGTAAATCGGCAGCGGACGAGGCGAAGTTTGCCCGCCAAACGAAAAGTCGCCGTTGTACATCGCATCCGTAGGCACGTTGGTGCGAGCTCCCGCGGTACCGGCGTTTTCAAAGTGCTGCTCCCAACCGGCCAGCCAGAACGTCTTGTTGTTCCCCTTGTAGAGCTTGGGAAGAATAACCGGACCGCTGAACAATAACGTCGTCTCGTGATACGTGAATGGGTTCGTGCGCGGAAGCTGCTCGAGATAAGAGCGGTGAATCATCTGTCGCGCGATATACCGGTTTTCGACCGATCCGTGGAACTGATTCGTGCCTGATTTGAAGACGATCGACATCAGACCGCCCGCAGCATGTCCATACTCGGCAGGCGTGCCGGTGGTGTGAACCTTCACTTCCTCGAAGGCGTCTTGAGTGGTCGAGATCTGCTCGTTGGTGCCACCGATGTTGCCGATGCCGGGCTCTTTGCCGTTGATGCCGTCGACCGTATACCCCATCGACCGCGCGCGCTGGCCCAGAATATGGAATCCGCTCATCGGCTGCGCGCCGGGGTAATAGAACGTCATGCGAATCGCGCGCTTCTGACTGACGGGGATCTTCAGAAGCTGATCACCGGAGAGTACCAATCCGGCCTGAGCGGTCTCTGTATCGATTAACGGCGCCGAGCCTTCCACGCGAATGCTCTCTGTGACCGCGCCAACCTCGAGCTGCACGTCAATACGAGGGATTTCTCCCGTTCGTATCTGCACTCCTTCACGGAGGTATCGCTTGAAACCTGGAGACTCAATCGTGATCCGGTACATCCCCGGAGCGAGATAAGGCACCTGATACGCGCCGTCGGCTGAGCTGACCGTTTCCGAAGTGAACGCTGTCTCGGCGTTTACGACCGTGACCTTGACGCCGCTCATCACGGCGCCCGAATTGTCCGTGATCGTACCGACTAAGGTCCCTGTGCCGGCGGTCTGCGCGAGCACGGTGGATACCGCGATACCAAAGCACAAGAATAGACGTGGAAAAAACCTCACGAGCATGAAAAGCACACTCCCCCTGAGCACTGAATCAAACTGAATTATTTTTTGAAATAGATTGACTCAGTGCTTCTATCACACGGCGATCACCGGGTCAAGGCGAAGGCTAAGCGCTTTTATAGGAGAAAATATTTAATTTAGCGTTTGAGGAGTTCTCGATATCAGACCTCGCGGCGCGTGCCGGCGCCGTTCTCGGAGACGGAGCTTACGACGGCTTCCTGGTCGTTGTCGCAATTGCCGCACGGTCCTGTATAGTCGTCCCCGAAATATTGCAGCAGATACTCGCGACGGCACGTGGAAAGCTCGGCATAATGCTGCATCTGTTCGATCCGTTCGCGTCTCGCGGCCTTCATCCGCTCCTGGGCTTTGGCCGCAAGTTCCGCTGCCTCAACCGTATTCAGATTTCCGTTGAGCTGAACGCCCTCGGCGGTTACTTCAACGGCGCCTACCTCTTCGAGGCGATTAATCACGTTTGTAAGTTTTCGTTTTGACAGATCCGTTTGGCCGGCTATCTCGTCAGGTGGAACAGGCTCCTGCGCCCGACGCAGGATTTCGGCCACTTGCTGGATGTGACGCGTCTCGAGTTTACCGCTCCCAGCCTGGAATTTTCGCAGCCCAAGGTCCTGGGACCTGTAGAAAAGGACGGCTTCGGCGGGCTCCCCGTCCCGGCCGGCTCTGCCCACTTCCTGGTAATAGCTATCCAGCGAATCGGTGATATCGAAGTGGTATACGAACCGGACATCCGCCTTGTCCACGCCCATGCCAAATGCGTTCGTCGCGATGATGACCTCCGCGTCGCCGTTCATGAACCGATCCTGGATATCGTGCCTCTCCTGCGACCTCAGTCCCGCATGGTAGAACAGCGCGGCGATTCCTTCCTCCTGAAGCAAGCCCATGATGGTCTCCGCGTTCTTGCGTGTTGCCACGTAAACGATGCCAGGCTTTTCCGCGAAACGAACCCGGCGGATCAGGCCCGAGAGCTTGTCGTCCTCGGTTTGGAACGTATCAACACGGAGCGAGATGTTGGGCCGATCAAATCCGCGGACGAAGATCTCAGGATCGCGCATCCTGAGGCGCTCGACGATCTCAGCGCGCACCTCCGGCGCGGCTGTCGCGGTGAGCGCGAGCACTGTTGGATGGCCGAGTTCCTCGATGACATTGCCCAACGAAACATAGTCGGGTCGAAAGTCGTGGCCCCACTCGCTAATGCAATGCGCCTCGTCGATGACGAACAGCGACGGCTCCGCTTCTTTCAATTTGGCGACTGTTTCTGGTTTGCGCAGTTGTTCCGGCGCAAGGAATAGGAATTCGAGGTCGCCCTCGGCAGCCTTGGCGAGCGCTTTTCGCGCCTCGCTTACCGGAAGCGACGAGTTGACGATGGCTGCTTCCGCCGTATGCGGCTGCTCGGTGATGGCATCCGCCTGATCTTTCTGAAGCGAGATCAGCGGCGAAACAACGATCGTGGCGCCGTCGATCAGCAAGCCGGCGGCTTGATAGATAGCGGACTTCCCCGACCCCGTCGGCTGGATCACCAGGGTGTCCCGACCGGCTAGCACAGAGCGGACGGCTTCTTCCTGGCCATCACGCAGTGACTGAAATCCTAATTGTTCACGGGCAACACGTTCGACTTCGGAGACCTGGTGCTTTCGGGGCATGCAGCTATAGGACTGCCGTAGCCTCGTACGGTTTCCACTGTAGTTTTGGACGCCCGGTTACGGCGTGCCTTTGGCGTCACCGACGGTGTAGCCGGAGCGAGCTTTGATCTTCGCCTGTGGATACCGGGATGCCGCTTCAGGTGTCAATTCAACGCGAATCCGCCGGAAGGACCCTTCCTCTGCGGGAGGCGCGGTGTATTGAAAGCTGTATCGCGTCGTCAGCCCTTTCAAGATCGGCTGCAACGCTTGCGCCGGCGCTGCACCCGTGATCACCCGGCCGCCGGTTTCGGTTACAAAGCGCTGTACGTCAGGCGGCGCCATCGTTGGACTGTCATATCGCGCCCGGACATAGGGCGAAGCGGATTCGCCCACAAGGATCGCGCTCACGATTATATTTCCGGCGTGTAGCGCACGAACGACCGCATCGTCCATCACGTTCTTCCGGGCGCCCTCATTGTCAGTGACGATCAGGATCGCTTTCCTCGCCTTCCCCGGTTCCGCGCTGAGGTACTTGGCGGCTTCGAGGAGCGCCTCATTGACCAGCGTTTCCCGGCCGAGAGTCTGCTTATAGATGTTGCCGATGATTTGCGCGCCGACCAACTTCGTGTCACTGGTAAGGGGCTGGATCAACTGAGATCGAGCGGCGAAACCCATAAGCGCAACCTCGTCCTCAACGCGCAGCGAACGGAGAGCCTCCGTGCTCTTGGCGCCGAGGTCCGCGAGGTACTTCGACATGCTGGGGCTGACGTCGAGCAGTATAAGGACGTGAACGGGCTGGCTCTCTGCCGCGAAGTCGGCGATTCCCTGGCGCTGCCCCTCGTCATAAACGACGAAATCTCCAGATCGCAGTCCGCTCACTCCAATGCCCTTCGCGTCCTGAACTTCGACATCAACTTTGACGAGAGAAACGCCCGTTTTGAATAGCGGTGTCTCATCTTGCGCGAAACACAACGCGGCGATCAGGATGGGCAGAAGGCGGCGCATCGTCCTATAAGACGCGCAAACTACACAGTTTGTTGGAAATCTTGGCGCGCCCTAGGCTTTTGTCAGACCTAAACCGGGTTTATCGGGCAGAATGAGCTTTCCTTGCTCTATCTTTACACCGGTGAATGGATCGTTCGCTATCAACAAGTTACCATCGAGATCAGCGAAGTCCACGAGAGGCGAAATCTGAGCCGCCGCGGTGATGGTCACCGAACTCGACACCATGCATCCGAGCATTGTTTTCAACTTGTGCGCGCGAGCGGTCTCGATCATCTGCAATGCGCCCGACAATCCGCCCGTCTTGTCCAGCTTGATGACAACACCGTCATAGGCGTCCGCGATCTTTGGAATATCCTCGGCGCGCAGACAGGCTTCATCGGCCAGGATCGGCAGGTGCACCTTGCCGCGCACCCATTTTTGTTCCTCGAGCATGTGTGCCGGTAACGGCTGCTCGATGAACTGAGCACCCAGGCTTTCGAGCCAGTTGATCTTCCGAACGGCCTCTTCCTTGGTCTTGAAGCCCTCGTTGGCATCAAGACGCAACGGCTTCTTCGTGACGCTGCGGATCGCCTCCATCGTCGATTCATCTTTATCGAGGCCCACCTTGATCTTCAGCACGGGATAGGGCTCAGCTTCGAGCACCTTCTGTTTCGTCACCTCAGGTGTATCGATGCCGATTGAAAAGGTCGTAAGCGGCGCATCGGCCGCATCCAGTCCGAAGTAACGATAAAGAGGCACTCCAAGCTTTTGCGCCACCCAGTCATGAAGAGCGATATCGACAGCGCTCTTAGCCGCCCACTCTCCGGGAAGTTTGGTGAAGACCTGCTGGAGAATCTTCTGGTACTTCCAGGGGTCCGCAGAACTGAGCATGGTGACAATCGATTCGATTGCGTGTTTCGCTGTCTGGGCGGACTCTTTGTAGCGGACGATGGGCGCGCCCTCGCCGCGTCCAGTGATTCCTCCCGACGTGTACCGAAAGTGAATCGTGTCGCGGAACTCGCTCGACGACATCGTGGTCGTCCAGGTGTGCTTCAGCTTCAGCCGGACAATTTCGGTCTCAACTGTAGGCTCCGCCGGAGCGGGAGCGGCAGCAAGCATTGACGGACTCGCGCCCGCGATTATCATCCAGTCACGGCGATTCATTTCACCCTCCGTGTGGCTACCAGTAGCTTAGTCCAATGCGGATCCGACAAGTTACTGACCTGGATTACGGGATGGGTGTGCGCCGTGGCGTGAATGAATTGATCGTTACCGATGTAGATTCCGGTGTGCGTGATCTTCTTGTCGGAAGCGCCAAAGAAAAGCAGGTCACCCGCCCGCAGTTCTTCCCGCTCGATGGGAACTACGCCGGTCCAGTCGGCCTGAGGCTGCGCATCTCGCGGCATCTGGACACCGGTTTGCCGGTACAGCATCTGTGTGAATCCTGAGCAGTCATAGCCGAACGTCGACGTGCCGCCCCACAGATACGGCAGCCCGGCAAATCGACCGCTGACCATGAGCATCTCCTCGCGAGACATCGGCTTGTGATCCAGACTAATATCGCCGCGCTGGATCCAAGCCTCGCGCATGTCGGGCAGACGCACTTTGAGCCAACGACGCTCCTCGGCTTCGGGCTCCTCAACCACTTCCAATCGGGCCTCGAATGGCAGGGTGAACAGTGGCTGGCGCTTCGTAATGCTTGCTTCCCGATACACGCTGCCGAACAGGCTGCCGACTGTCGCGACCGATCCCGAGACCGCATATACATCGCGCTTCACCGCGCCGGAGGCCTCGATCCAGCCGCTGTAGTCGTCCGGCGTGCGAATCTTCAGCCACGCGCTCTGGTCTTCGAGGATCTGGACATTGGTCCCGAAGATTGCCTGCGAAACAACGTTTGAATCCACGCTTGGATTCGCGAACATGTTGACCACAGGGCGGTTGATCACTGCCGGGTTCGTTCCGGCAACGGCGATAACGGACATGGCGAAACACAAGACGACCGCGATGCGCATATTCTCGATATTAGACGGACCCGTCCCGGCTGCCGGTTCACCCGTCTACACGTTGGCCGGGTTCGCGGGGAATGAAGGGGCTTCGGTTTCCTCTGCGGGACTCCCATCCGGTTGATGCCGTCGAATGCCGCTTTCTTGTAGCATTCCGCCAAGGTCGGATAGTTGAAGACAGTGTTCACGAAATAGTCGACTTTCCCGCCGAAACTCAGGACCGCCTGTCCGATGTGAACCAGTTCGCTGGATCCTTCGCCGATGATATGAACGCCGAGCAGTTCGCGGGTGTCCGTCCGAAACATAATCTTGAGCAAACCGGTGAGATCGCCGATGATCTGTCCGCGCGCGATCTCGCGATAGACAGCCCTCCCGACCTCATAAGGCACGCCGTCCTGCGTAAGCTCCTCTTCGGTTTTTCCCACCATCGAGATCTCAGGGATCGTGTAGATTCCGTAGGGAAACAGTTCGGGTACAGCCTTCGCATCGTCGATGAAATGCGTGGCAAGCGGCGAGGCGGCCCTGCTCCATGGAGGTGGATGCGAGACTGGGGAATCCGATGACGTCCCCGACCGCGTAGATGTGCGGCACCTCGGTCTGATAGTGCTCATTCACCTTGAGACGGCCCCGATCGTCAGCGGGCAGCCCGGCCGCCGTCAGATTGAGCTTGGAGGTATTGCCGGTTCGGCCGATGCTGTACAGAGCCTTTTCGGCGATTACCTGCTTGCCGCTTGCCAGATGGATTTTAACGCGATCGCCATGCTCGTCATGGATTGGCTCGATACTGCTGACCTCTTCGCTCAGGCGCATGGTCACGCGAGCTTCGCGCAGGTGGTACGTCAGCGAGTCCACGATCTCGGCATCCACAAACGGGAGCAGACGCGGCCGGCGATCGATCAAGCGTGACGCGAACGCCGAGCGCGGCGAACATACTCGCGTACTCGCAGCCGACCACGCCGGCGCCCACGACCACGAGGGTTCGCGGCAGGCGATCAAGCCGGAGGATGTCATCGCTGGTGATGATCCGCCGGCCGTCGAACGGGATGTGCGGATCCATCGTCGCTTCGGTACCGGTCGCGATAATGACGTTGGTCGTGTGACAAGCCGTTCGCCGCGGCCATCGACATAGTCGAGTATTACGGTATGCGCGTCATGAAAGGAAGCCGTCGCAGCGATAAGGTCCACCCGGTTCCGTGTGAGCTGATGCCGGACCAGGTCGATCTCGTGCCGGATCACCTGATCGGTCCGCAGCAGCAAGTCCTCAATCGTGATGTTCTGCTTTACGGTGTAAGACATCCCGTAAAACGAGCGTTCGCGAAAACCCGAAAGGTCGAGAACTGCTTCGCGGAATGTCTTGCTGGGGATGGTGCCCGTGTTGACGCTGACGCCGCCGAGAACCGTCTTGCGTTCGATGATCGCGACACGTTTGTCCAGCTTGGCGGCCTGAATCGCGGCTCGTTGGCCCGCCGGACCCGAGCCAATGACCATCAGATCGTAATCGTAACTAGGCATGAAGCCTTATGGTAGCGAACTTAGCCGCTATATAGGGACGGACTATCGATCGACGAGATGCAATCCCTTGTGAATCGCGTAAAGTGCGAGTTCCAGAGCGGTCGGAAACGCCGAGCTTGTCGAAGATGTTGTGAAGATGGTTCTTGACGGTCTGCTCGCTGATGAACATCTTCTCTGCCATCTCGCGGTTTTTGTAGCCCTGCGCACCAGGACTGACGATCTCGCGCTCGCGCTGGCTCGAGCGGCGACCGCTCGCGGCCTTCGCCGGGTGCCGCGACCTATCGAACATCTCGCCGGGGGCTGCGAACTGCCGCATGACCGCGGCGGTGGTATGGGAATCGAGCCAGATCTCGCCCCGAGTAGACCTTGCGGATCTCTTCACGATCAGTTCCGGCGCAGTCTGCTTCAGAACGATACCCGAGCAGCCCAGTTTCATCGCCTGAACGAACTCGTTCTTGTCCTCCGAAGCGGTCAGAACCGATGACCTGGGCTTTGCGCTCCGCTCTGCTGAAGCGCCTGGCAAGGTTGCAAGCCATCCATAGTACGGCATTCGAAGGTCCAGGATCAGGATGTCCGGGCGGGTCTCCTGGACAACCTGCACGACTTCCCGCCGTCGGAAGCTCACCAACGACTTCGATATCCTCCTCGAGCATCAAAAGCTTTCGGAGGCCGTCGCGGACGATCGGGTGGTCGTCGGCCAGCACTACTCGGATGGATTGGGTCTAAACTCCGTCCCATTGTCGCTCGAGGTTGGTAACGATTCACCGGCATTTTATATGCAGTAAATTTTAAAAGCGAGACCTTTACAATTCAGAAGTTTCTATTGAAGAGTACTAATTATACTTCTAAAAAATTCTTAGGAGTTTCAGGTCGGTACTGTGTGCCACCGGCTACACACTCCGGCTGGTAATGGGTCTCACCCAGATATCTGGGCGGCGAGAACGCCACAATCGAGAATCCGACCACCCGCAGATTCGCCCGTAACGTGAACAGGAACTCCGCAGAATGTGAAAAGCTATAGTACAGGTAGATGCTAGTGTTCAACAGGGCCCTGAAGCAACCCCCTCCCTGGGTGAACTAAGCGCTCTTTGGAAGTTGCAGCATATCACGCGAGCGCACAAAATACAATGCCTCCGATGATCCTCCGGCTACAGCATGCCCTAATGTTACCTTCCGTATAAATTCGTAAGTTCGCTCGATTTTCATCGCATGGCTTCGTTTGCGAAAACTCCACTACCTGGGAGTCGCATTCCGGACTCTTCGCCTTCCGGATCAAAATGGTACATTCCAGATGTTTGAATCCAATTCCTTACCCAAAGGAGCAATGCTGGTTTTATTGCTTTAGCGGACTGGTGCGCGCCTCTGCAAAAGCCAGTTGATCGAGTTGGAAGTATAGTAGGCCGGGGTCCGTCTGGCGTGCATGGGTGTCGCAGCGATTAGTTACGATTCCATACAGGTACTCAAGTCATTTGCCGACCGGAGGATATCTCACGGGTTCCTCTTGCTCTCCGATGAGGACTCTCATACGATCCGCTCATTCGGCATTCTCGACGAGGAAGTGCCGAAATCGAGCGAGTTCTCTGAACGGTATTCTACACCCCATTACCTTTGTTGTAGATGCGAACGGCGTAATTCAATCGCGCACATCCGAAGAGGACTTCCGACGGCGGTTCACCGTCTTCAACCCGATCGGGCGCAAAGCCGCATGTCAAGGACGTCCCTGCGAAACGCGTCAAGATCGAACTCAGCAGCCTCCCTCTAGCGCACTCTTGTGATTGGACGCAGATATTTAAACTGCGTCTCGAAATTCCAACCCCCCCACCCGAAAAGTAGTTACTGTGTTGCCGGCTCCGGCTACAAGGTTATATCCCTATCCGAGTCAAGCTCATACCGAGCGGTTCCTTCGAAGAGATCCCGATCAGATATCCGGAAGCGCGAAGCCTTTTCCTGAAACCTATAATGAGTTTGTCCCAGTGTACGAAGGAAAGTCTTGTCTCAGCGCGAAATAATGCCGGCTCAAAAAAGCAGCCCGGACAGCAGGATCCAAGTATCCAAGGTTGCATTCTCATATCAGGTTCTTGCCGATGACAGGCAGTGCTACGTTCCAGATAGACTTTGAGTTCTTATGGGCCGTGAAATACCAACCGCATGACTCTACGCGCGTTCCAGAAGAATACTCTGCTGAAGCGGTGCCGCCAACATATAATCTCGTCACATGGAAATTTCTGCGAAGTCAACTGGAACAGCAGCCCTTTTGTGCGCGGCCGCTGCCGGATCGTTTACTGGAATTCCAAAGATCTGAAAGGTTTTGAAGATAAGCTCAAGCCAAAGATGAATGAGCTGAAAATAGGTTTAGAGCAACTCGGCGCGTGGGGAAACCACACAGCGGGGGTTGCGCATCGAGAAGCCGACGGTGAGGCCGAGGGTTCATGAGAACGACACGGCGGATTTTTCCGGTCGTTGAAAGCGGCGGAGGCGACCCTGGTTGTGGGTGGTCAGGGGGTCGTCGGCGGGAAGACGACGGCTCCGAATGAGATCCGCGGACCGAAGATCAATGGAGGCGAGCGCCGGAAACTCGCGGCGCGGAGAAATATCGTGCATATCCCGCTCATAGCCCCCATCAGGCTACTCGTAGAAAACGGGAAGCAGTTCACCTACTTCGTAATCAAAGTTCAGAAGTAATGCGGTCTTGCGACCGTGCTGGTCTGGCATCTGCTTCCTCGCATGCTGATGCGGACCAAGCGCGAGCCCATCCTGACCGGCTTAAACGAGCTCTCGCACTTCTACGCCGCGCCAAGCTTTAGGGCAGCGGACAGCTCTATGATCGATCTGCGAACATCGAGCAGTTCAAACAAACAATCGGGGGTGGGTGATGGAAGGTGTTCTGTACAGCAGATTGCCGTTCTATGGGTTTCTGCTGCGCCCCGCTTGCGGCATTGCCTTTCATGGTCGCGTTCCGCTGTTTGTGCTCGGAGCATCCTCACTGCCTGATTCCATTCTGTCGCTTCCACTTGCGGCCCTGATCCCGCCTTGGTCTTCAAGCCATTGCACGCGGAGTTCACTGATCTACTTGTCGGTCCAGAAGAGTTCCGCGTCTGAACGGCGCACGTAATTCGCATCGAGATAGGTGGGGTCGACAGCCGGCGTTTTCTCGGCAATGCGAGCGATAGCCGCGGCCAACGTGCGCTGCTCCCGGATTGGAACATCCATTGTGAAGCTTGCCCGGAAGGCGGAGAAGTCGGGAGAGATAATTTCCTGCGGCTTGCTGTTCAGGCTTGCGAGCCAAGGCTGGAAAGCGCTGACTACCTCCGGGCTGACGATTCGCAGTTGGGCATCATAGACCGCGCCGTAGATCTCTCCTCTTCGCGCATCGATAATCACCGCCCGGATACCTGATTGACCGTATGCGGCGAGCGCCTGGAGGTTCGACACCGCTAGGGCTCCACGACCCGTTGCGTCCGCCAAGCCCTTCGCGGCGGTCAATCCCACTCGCACGCCAGTGAACGAGCCCGGACCTGCCGCCGAAGCGAAAACATCGATGCTCGCAAGAGGCCAGTCGTACTTCTTGAGCAGTGCATCGATATAGCCGTACAACACCGGACTAAACCCGCTCGAGGCATGCAGCGGCAGATCTCCTCCAGGAGCCATTGATCCTCCTGCAAGGCGAGGCTGCCGAACTCCGACGTCGTATCGATCGCCAGGATACGCATTACTGCGCCAGCCTGAAGATCCGGTCGAGCAGGTAGACCTTGCCATTGGCGTTCATCCCATACAGTCGAACATTGAGTACTGAGGGCGAACCGGCGCTCAGAGCTGTGTCGAATCGGAACGTTCCCTGCGGTCCCGTACCCGCAACCCGAAATCCCTGGCCATTCGAGGGCGCCTCTGCTGTCCACAGGTACATCATCGTGCGCGTCCCACGAGTCTCGCGCTTCAGCTTGGCTTCGAACTTCGGCGCCGCCGCCAGGGAGATCTGATCTTGGGACGGCTGCGCGATCTCGAACGGAATCTTGGGTGCAGCTACCTCAACTTCCTGCATCAGAAATGGCCGCGACTCAAACTTCCAGGATTTCAACATCCCCTCTTTCCGGCCCTCACGAGAAATGTGGAGAATCCAATCATGCTTGTTGTCCGGAGGATCGAAAGATTGCCGCTCCGACTTGAAGTCCTTCAAAGGAGTCGCTTCGCCCGTAGCGGGATCGACCCACTTCACGTTGTAGCCGTGCTTCTCGAGCCGTACTTCGATCGGACCCGCGGGTTTCTCGATATACACGATGTACTCGACACCGGGAAGCGCCAGCGCACGACCGCCATCCAGATCGAAATACGGCTCGAGTTCCCAATACCGCGTATCGGACATCAAGTCGTACCAGACCGTCATCGCTTTCGTTCCCGGGGATTGCAGGTACTTGGCATCCGGCTTGATGCCTGGACGATCCGTACGTTCCCGTGTTGCCGAACACAGGATACTGGCCGTTCATCGTCGCGTTCCAGAGACGTCGTCGGAATGTGTCGCTGTCGACGTGGTGAGGATGGGTCTGCCCGCCGCCGCTGTTTTCGTACGCGAACTCTGCAGTGACGAAAGGAACCGCATACAACTGGTGCTCGATCGCCCCCAGATCGTTGCTGGAGCTTTGATACAGAATGTGGTCCATCCAGCCATCGCTGATCAATGGACTCGAAGTCGCGGTGGTGTGAGCGGTACGCGGATGGGCATACGGATCGGCGCCCTTGAGTATTGTTCCGAGCTGTTTCATCAGCTCGCGTCCATCGGTGTACTCCTCGAACTCCTGAACCAGTTGCCACGTGACGTTATAAGCGGCGTATCGCGACACCATGTATCGAATGAAACGCTCGCGCTGCGGCGCTGAGGAGAATGTTTTTCGCAGTTCGTCCTGATCGTGACCGAGTATGAGATCGACCACGATACCTTTGCCGTTGATCTTTGCGATGCGCTCGTCCAGTTGCTTGTGAAAGACGGGATCGGGCTTATCCGGAGAAGGCCAGGATGGTTTTTCCCCGATCGCTGTCGCATGTCCGCGCACGTGGGTGAATTTCTTGGCCGGCCCGGGCCTCCAGCCAGGCATCGAACTCGGCGGCCGGTGTCCACGCGAAGTCGTATCGCGTGTCACCCATCCATAGATGAGGCTGCTTGTTTTCCGCGGTCATCCAATGATGGCCATTCGCCGCCTTCAGGAACCCTGGATGTTCGGATGGTGTCGCGGTGATCTGTCCCTGCTGGCCGTTGAATCGTTCGATATTGCCCGTAATCCGGAATTCCCATGGGCCGTCGATGGTGGGAGCGAATCGGATAATCATCCGGTTTCCCCCGTCCCAGAACGCATTGGCTGCAAGAGTACGAAACTTCGGCGATCGGAGTTCGGCGTGGATTTCGACATTCAGGTACGGGTTCGGGTGCGCCGCCATTTCCTGCTCGTTCAGCTCGAAGACAAGATCGCAGGGCGAGTAAGTCGGGGTAGGCGGGCAGACCGTCTGCGCACTCGCGGCGGTAGTCAGAAGGGCAGCGAGAAATAGACTGCGCATGCTTACAGTGTATTTAGTCCCAGGCCGATTTCGCAGCATTGTGTTCCGGCTCAATCAGGCAACTCTGGTACCCTACGATACGTCATGGACTTCGAGTTCAGCAGTGAACAGAAGCAACTGCGTAAACAGGTCCGCGAGTTTGCGGAGGCGGAAATCGCTCCGCACGTCCTCGATTGGGACGAGAACCAGATCTTTCCGCTCGAGGTAATCAAGAAGTGCGGTGAACTCGGCTATCTCGGAGTCATTTTCCCGGAAGATCTGGGCGGGGCAGGACTTGGCTACATCGATTACTCGATCATTATCGAGGAACTCGCGCGAGTCGACCCCTCGGTCGGGCTGATCGTCGCTGCGCATAATTCTCTCTGCACGAATCATATCTTCACGGCCGCCAACGACGAACAGCGGCAAAAATATATACCGAAGCTCGCGACCGGCGAGTGGATTGGATGCTGGTCTTTGACAGAGCCTGAAGCGGGCTCCGACGCTGCCGGGACACGGAGCACCGCGGTTAAAAAGGGCGACGAATGGGTGCTCAACGGCGGAAAAACGTTCACGACGAATGCGCATTATGCCGACGTCTGTGTCGCAATGTTCGTCACCGACCGCGCGGCTTCGCAGCACGGGATTTCGGCGTTCATTATCGAAAAAGATACGCCCGGGTTTCGCGTCGGCAAGAAGGAAAATAAGCTTGGCATGCGTGCCAGCGCTACCGGAGAAGTGCTGTTTGAGGATTGTCGCGTGCCGGAATGCCAGCTCCTTGGCAAGCTCAACGAAGGTTTCGTCGACAGCCTGCGGATTCTCGATGGCGGGCGGATCTCGATCGCTGCACTGTCGGTGGGAATCGCGCAGGGCGCATACGATGCGGCCTTACGCTACTCCAAGCAAAGAAAGCAGTTCGGCCGGCCCATCTCCGAGTTTCAGGCCATTCAGCACAAGCTCGCCGACATGGCGACAAACATCGATGCCGCACGGTTTCTGACCTACCGGGCCGGTTACCTCAAGGATGGCGGCCAGCGGGTGACCCTCGAGTCGGCGATGGCCAAGCTATTCGCCTCGGAGATGGCGGTCCGCGCCTGCGACGATGCCCTTCAAATCCATGGCGGATATGGGTTCATCAAAGATTATCCGGTCGAGAAGTTCTATCGCGATGTGAAGCTCTGCACGATTGGTGAGGGTACCAGCGAGATCCAGCGTCTCGTGATTGCCCGCCAGCTTCTAAAAAGCAACTAACTCCGAAACTAACCTGTGTAACTGCTGTATAATCAACCCTACTGGGGAAATCATGACCACATCGCCGCAGCAAGTAACCAAGCTGCTAGTGGACTGGAGCAACGGCAACCAAGAGGCTCTCGAGCAGCTTACGCCACTCGTTTACAGCGAGTTGCGGCGGCTTGCAGGCCGGTACTTGCGGAAGGAACGCCCGGACCATACACTCCAGAGTACCGCCCTCGTTCACGAAGCGTACCTGCGGTTGATCGATCAGAAAAATGTCCGATGGCAGAACCGTGCACACTTTTTTGGTGTTGCCGCCCAGATGATCCGGCGCATTTTGGTCGATCACGCTCGAGGACGGCAGGCCTCGAAGCGCGGATCGGGAGCCCCGAAACTCTCGTTGGATGAAGCGATCGCCGTCCCAGAGCGTAAGGATTTCGACCTGCTCGCCCTCGACGACGCCTTGAACAGCCTCGCTAAGATCGATCCGCAACAGGCGCGCATTGTGGAGCTGCGTTTCTTCACCGGACTCACAGTGGAGGAAACGGCGGAGGTTCTCGGTATTTCCCCCGCGACGGTGAAGCGCGACTGGGTCACCGCAAAGGCTTGGCTATACCGTGACATCAGTAGGGCGACAGCCAATCAACCCTGATCGCTGGCAACGCGTTAAGGAGCTACTTAACGCCGCCCTCGACCTTGATCCTGCGGAGCGCGCGGCGTATCTTCGCGAGAATTGCGGCACTGATACTGAGTTGCGGGACGAGGTGACGGAGTTGCTCGCGTCGTATGACGACGCCGGAGACGAGTTCCTCGACAACCCCGATCGCGAGTCGTCCGCCCTCGAAGCGTTTAACGAGACAAACCTCGATCCCCTCATCGGCACGCTTGTCGGCCCGTATCGCATCAGCGAAGAACTCGGCCACGGAGGTATGGGCTCCGTCTACAAGGCCAAGCGCGATGATGATGCTTTCGAGCGGGATGTTGCCGTAAAGATCATCCGGCGCGGGATGAATAACGAGTACATCCTGCGGCGGTTCCGTCATGAGCGGCAGGCGCTGGCTGCTCTCGATCACCCAAATGTCGCTCGATTGCTGGATGGCGGGTTGACGGATGACGGGTTGCCCTACTTCGTAATGGAGTTCATCGATGGCAAGCCGATCGATGTCTATTGCGACGACAACTGCCTCGATACGAAAGCGCGGCTCCGCATGTTCCAGCAGGTTTGTGCAGGCGTACAGGCTGCACATGATCGCCGGATCGTCCACCGCGACATAAAGCCCGGCAACATCCTGGTCGACTCCCAGGGCCGGCCGAGACTGTTGGATTTCGGAATCGCTAAGATTCTCGATCCGGACCTGTCCACCCAGAGTCTGGATCCGACCGCCACGGTGCTGCGCCTGATGACTCCGGAGTACGCCAGTCCGGAGCAGGTCTGCGGCGATGACATCACGTCTGCAAGTGACGTGTACTCCCTCGGCGTTCTGCTGTATGAACTGCTGACCGGCCACCGGCCGTATCGAATGAAACGCCGGTCGCCCCATGAGATCGCACACGTGATTCTCGACACCGAACCGGAGCGCCCGAGCACGGTAGTCGGGCGGACAGAAGTAGTGACCCGCGGGCTGAATCCCGCCGTGACACTAACGCCTGATACGGTATGTACAGCGCGCCGCACCCGGCCGGAAGACCTTCGCCGGTTGTTGACGGGCGACCTGGACAACATCATCATGATGGCGATGCGCAAGGAGCCTCATCGGCGGTACGCATGCGCGTCAGACCTGGGTGATGACCTCGGCCGCTATCTCGAGGGCTTACCGATTTCGGCTCGGAAGGATACAACCTTCTACCGGGCGTCTAAATCCATCCGCCGAAATCGCAAGCTCGTAATCGTCGCCTTACTGGCGCTGATGGCAGGCACAGGCGCGATGATCGGATGGGACTATTTCAGGCCTCATGCCGGGGGTAAGCTCAGTGCCGTAGATACGATTCCGCTTACGAGCTTTCCCGGCGATGAGACTCAGCCCTCGTTCTCGCCGAACGGCGAGAAGGTCGCGTTTGTTTGGGCAGGTGAGAACAACGACAACTCGGATATCTACATCCGCGATGTGAACAACAGCGCGATGCGCCGGATTACGACGAATGCTGCCGAGGACCTGAGTCCGGTATGGTCGCCCGACGGCAAAAGAGTCGTGTTCCTTCGCGTTACACAAAACGAGACGGAAATCCTTGTGTCGCCTGCCGGAGGGGGCGTCCACGGGGTGATCACGTCCCTGTTCCCGACCCGTATCGAAGCGGTCGGACGCCATCTCGACTGGTCACCGGACGGTAAGTACCTGGTTGCGGCCGATAAGAAGTCGGCCGACGAGCCCTTTGGAATCGTGCTCATCGAAGCCTCCACCGGTCATAAGATTCAGGTGACGGAGCCCCCCGCAGGGATGATCGGTGATACGGGTCCGGCGTTCTCGCCGGATGGCAAATTGATCGCCTTCATCCGTGCGATCAGCAGCGGTGTCGACGATATCTTCATCACATCCCTTACCGGGAATGACGTTCGCAGGATCACGGCGGACCGGCGGTACATCATAAGCTTGGCGTGGTTCCCTGATGGGAATTCGATTATTTTCTCAACGAACCGGCTTGGATCCCATTCGTTGTGGCGGGTCGACGCCACGGGTGGCGCCATCGAGCGCGTACCCGGTATCTCCGAGAACGTATCCGATCCCGTGTTCGCGCGAAACGGCAAACGATTCGCGTATTCGCAGTTCTACATAGATACTAATATCTGGCGGATGGACAACACGACGGGCGAGTCCCGACAGTTCATCATGTCAACCCAATCCGAATCGAGCCCACAATATTCGCCCGACGGCAAACGCGTCGCGTTCCGATCCAGCCAATCCGGTCACAATGAAATCTGGGTCGCGGACGTGGACAGCCCGTCTACCGCCCGCCAACTGACCCGTATCGGCAGCACTTTGACCGGGTGTCCGCGGTGGTCACCCGACGGTCGGAGTATCGCTGCCGATTCGAGACCTGACGGACCAGCCAACATCTTTGTCATCGATGCGAGCACCGGCAACCCGAAGCAACTCACTACAGGCTCTACCGAAGACGTGGTTCCGAGCTGGTCGAACGATGGCAACTGGATCTACTTCTCCTCGAACCGTACTGGAACCTGGCAGATTTGGAAGATTCCTCCGACCGGCGGCACGGCGGTCCAGGTTACGCAGCAGGGTGGTTTCGCTCCGTTCGAATCCCCGGACGGACGGCATGTGTACTACGCGAAGGGACGAACGGTATCAGGCCTATGGCGCGTGCCTGTCGAAGGAGGTCTGGAGGAACAGGTGCTGAGTCGCTTGAAACCCGGCTATTGGGGATATTGGGGGCTATGCAATGACAGCCTCTACTTCGTCGATAAGGAAGCTCCCCGCAGCCCGGCCGCTTTATTCCGGTACGAACTATCGTCTCGGAAACTCACCCGGCTTCACGATATCGTCAAACCGCCCATTGTCGGCGATTCAGGACTGGCCATCTCTCCCGATTGCCGCACGACGCTGTACACCCAACGAGACCAAAGCGGCAGCGACATCATGCTCGCCGATCTCTCGCCTAAGCCGTGAGCGCATTCACAAGAGTTTCGCGCGTATTCAAATGTGAGGGAGTTGCTAACAAAAATCCTTACCGGGATGAATCCGGCAACTCCCTCGACACGTATAGAGGGTGGGAGTGCTGACGCTATGTTGCGGTCTGAGTTGGTTCGTGGCGCTATTTCGTTCTGTGGGCTTCTGGTACTCTGTGCGCTGGCAATTGCAGGCGCATTCCCGCACTAGTCCTTTCGCGTGCTTACGCTGGTGGCGGTCGGGAAATTCGCTGGCACTTTCAGTGTTACTTGTCCGCTAGCCGCCCATTCGGTTCCCCTCTGAAAAGTAGTCGCAAATCCAACACAGTTCAGAGCCGTTAAATCATGCCCGAGCGTGGTATGAAATACGCGGCCTTTCCCATACGGCAGGGTGAGCAGGATCGGCTCGTGCTCGCCGGTGCCATTCGTCGATGGATCCGAGTACGCCGTTGCAAGCAGATTTATGTTCTTCGCCGGCCCCCGGAGGCTGTCGTAGAGTTCATCCTCGGTGTGCATCCATTCGAGAGGCAATCCCTTCATGATGGGATGCGATGGATTGCGGGTCGTGATTACGAACGGATGCCGTTTCCCGTGATGCCCCCCAGGACCTGGTTTCTTTTCCACTACCAGTTTTCCGTCCCGCCATCGGACATATGGGCCTGATTTCTCAGTCCGGTTGCCCCAACCGCCAATCCCGATCATCTCGTTGTACTGCTGCCATTCGGGGAAGGCGTTGTTAGCTGCGTGATACGAAACGAAGCCGCCGCCCTGTCGAACGAACTTCTCGAAAGCGGCGTTTACTTCCGCCGGCCATGGCTCCCCGTTGTAGTTCGAGATAACGACTTCATAGCCCGAGAAATCCGGCCGGAACGCGCTTAGGTCGGAACCCTTCGGCGGAGTCGTAATCACGTCCACCCGGAACCGCCCCGTCTCCTCGAGTTGCCGCTTCAAAACCGGAGTTGTCGCTTGCCAATCATGGTTATTCTGTCCGTCAATAATGAGGGCATGTATGGGCTGCGCGTGCACAAGGTTTGCAGCCATCAGGAGCATCGCAGAGAAACGAAGCATACTCGATCTTCTACCATGAGAGTGAGATGCCGCTCGTTCCTCCCTACATCGACGCCCTAAGCCCATACGAGGCGGGCCGCAGAACGGAGGACGTTCAGAAGGCCTACGGACTCGAGCGCGTCATCAAGCTGGCTTCGAATGAGAATCCACTGGGCGCATCGCCAGTAGCGGTGGAAGCGCTGCACAAGGCTGTGCATGATTTGCACATCTACCCGAACGGCGGGCTCGATCTCCGCAAACTTTTATCGGAGCGGTATGAGACAAAGATTGAAAACGTCGTGGTCGGGAGCGGATCCGACGCGATCATGGCAAACATCATCCGCACCTTCCTTTGTGATGAAGACGAGGTCTTGACGACGGAAGCTGCGTTCATCGGTTTTCAGGTCCTCGCGCGCTCCCGCGGCGTGAAGTATCGCACCGTTCCTTACAACAACTGGCGCTACGATCTGCCTGCGCTCGCCGCTGCCATCAACGAGCATACGAAGATCATCTTTCTCGCGAATCCGAATAATCCAACGGGGACGATTTTCACCCGTCAGGAGTTTGACGCGTTTTATAAGCACGTGCCCGAACGCGTCCTGATCATCCTCGATGAAGCCTACTTCGAGTACGCGAAGGACAATCCACGATATCCCGACTCAATGCATTATCGCTATGACAACGTGATCACGTTGCGCACGTTTTCAAAGGTCTACGGGTTGGCCGGAGTTCGCATCGGCTACGGATTCGCTCATGAGACCCTGATTCGCAATGTTCTGAAAGTAAAACTCCCGTTCGAGCCCTCAACCCTGGCGCAAGCGGCCGCAATCGGAGCGCTCACGGACAAGGAGTTCGTTCATCGATCGCTGGAACTGAATGCTCGTGCCCTCCGGCGCCTTACGAGCGGCTTGCAGCGAATGGGCTTGCGGATCGTCCCATCGGACGCGAACTTCGTCATGATTGTGATGGAAGACGACACACAGGCCATCGACGTTTCAGAGGGATTACTGCGGCAAGGCATTGTCATACGCCCCTTGCGCGCGTTTGGACTGTCGAACTGTGTTCGCGTCTCCACCGGAACGGATGACCAGATCGAAGCTTGTCTGAAAGCTTTCGAAAGTGTGCTGCCTACGTTAGCAGGCCCCGAACGCGAGACTCAATCTGCGCCTTGACTTTCTCTTCCGGCATGAGCTTACTCAGGATGCCGGGCAGTTCGCATTCGATGGTGACGTCTTTCTCCGTGACCTGCACCCATCCTTTCAGCGGCGCAGTAAAGAATCCCATCTTGCCGGTGAACGAGAAATGCATCGTGTCACCTTCCCAGCGCTTCTGCTGATCGACGATCTGGATGGGAGCGCCGGCGGCTCCTTTGAAGACTTCGGTAGCTGAATCGTCTACCAGTTTCTTTGCTCCCTGCAACCCTTTGTCGTGTGTTACGGTGACTCGCATTCGCTTGTGAGACGCCTTTCGCGCCGTCCTTCGTTTCGGAGACGGTGATTTCTTCCAGGATAGTTCGGCGCGAATCGCCGGTCGTTGATAAGATACGGAGCATGAAGATCAACACCAGCCGCCGGGAGTTGTTGGGCGGCGCAGCGGCCGCGTTCGCCGGAGCACACATCTCCTTCGCTGCTCCCGTCACGAATGATGACAGCACTTTCAAACTCGGGGTTGCCAGCTATTCCATGCGCAAACTTTCGCGCGCGGATACGATCAAAGGCTTGGAAGCGTTGAAGGTTCGCTACATCAACATCAAGGATTTTCACGCCTCGCTCAAGTCCACCCCTGCGGAGTTGGAGCAAGTGCGGAAAGATTTTGAGAGTGCGGGAATCCAGATCCTTGGCGTCGGCAATGTCAGCATGCAGAAGAACGATGAAGCCGAATTGCGCCGAAACTTCGAATATGCGAAGACGTTGGGCGCTCCCGTCATGGTGATGGCGCCGACGAAGGAAACGCTGCCCGCGATCGAGAAACTGGTGAAGGAATTCAATATCAAAGCCGCGATTCACAACCACGGACCGGAAGACAAGCACTTCCCTGCCCCGTCCGATGTGCTGAAGGCCGTCAAGGGGATGGATCAGCGAATGGGGTTATGCATCGACATCGGCCATACATCGCGGACAGGCGCTGACATCATCCAGTCGATCAAAGACGCGGGTCCGAGACTTCATGACATGCACGTGAAAGATCTGGCCGACGCGATGAATAAGGATAGTCAGGTCGCGGTGGGCGACGGAGTTTTGCCGATCGTCGGGATCTTCCGGCAGCTACAAAAGATGGGTTACAAGGGCGGGGTGATGCTCGAGTACGAAATCAACGCGGATAATCCACTGCCCGGTATGCAGAAGAGCTTCGCATATATGCGGGGTGTTCTGGCAGGGATGAAAGCTTAAGGCGCCAGCCTCGATTGTGAGGGAGGATCCGCTCCCTCACAACTCGAGACTCAGTCGCATTATTCCTGCGGCTTCGGCTGTTCTTTCTTCAGTTTGTCGCGCTGTTCCTTCAGGACTGCCTTCCGGCTCAGCTTGATCTTGTTCCCTTCGAGCGCCAGGACCTTGACCATGATCTGATCGCCTTCCTTCAGCTCGTCTCGAACCTGCTTCACACGATTCTCCGAAATCTCGGAGATGTGCAGCAAGCCGTCCGTGCCGGGGAAAATTTCGACAAACGCGCCGAAATCGACCAGGCGGACAACCTTACCGAGGTACGTCTTCCCGACTTCCGCCACAGCGGCGATATCGCTGACCATCTGCATCGCGCGATCCGCCGATGCCTGGTCGGAAGCGAAGATGTTCACACGGCCATCGTCCTCGACGTCGATCTTCACACCCGTCGTGTCGACGATGCTGCGGATCATCTTGCCGCCGGGGCCGATCAACTCGCGAATCTTGTCCACCGGAATTGTCAGCGTGTGGATTCGAGGAGCATGCTTCGACAGCGCTGTGCGAGGCGTCGACAGCGTCTCGTTCATCTTGCCGAGGATGTGCAATCGCGCCGCACGCGCCTGCTGAAGCGCCTCTCGCATGATCCCCGCGCTGATATTCGTGACCTTGATGTCCATTTGCAGCGCGGTGATGCCGTCGGCAGTACCGGCTACTTTGAAATCCATGTCGCCGTAGTGATCCTCAGCGCCCGCGATGTCGGTCAGAACGGCGTACTTGTCGCCTTCTTTCACCAGACCCATCGCAATTCCCGCGACGGGCGACTTTATCGGCACACCAGCATCCATCAGCGCCAATGTTGCGCCGCATACCGAAGCCATAGAACTCGAGCCGTTCGACTCGAGAATGTCGCTAACCACCCGAAGAGTGTACGGGAAGTCCGCTTCCTCCGGGATGACCGCCGACAGAGCACGTTCCGCCAATGCGCCATGTCCGATTTCACGACGGCCTGCGCCGCGCATGAAGCCAACCTCACCGACGCTGAATGGCGGGAAGTTGTAATGCAGCATGAACCGTTTGGAAGTCTCGGCGATGTCGAGCATTTCGATCCGCTGTGCGTCTTCCTTGGTGCCGAGCGTTGCCGTAACCAGCGCCTGTGTTTCACCACGGGTGAACAGGCCCGATCCATGCGTGCGAGGCAGGATTCCGACTTCAACCGAAATCTGCCGAACCTGATCGAACGTGCGGCCATCCGGACGACGGCGCTTGTTCAGCATTTCATCGCGGAAGATGACTTCTTTGATGCGCTCGAAGTAGCTGGTCGCCTTGGAACGGGTTGCTTCGTCGACCGAATCCGCGACACTCTTTTTGAGTTCGCTGATGCGGTGATAGCTGTCGGTCTTCTTGTACTTCTCGGTGTTCATCGCGTCCGTCAGATCAGTGGTGACCTGGGTCGCAATCTTGTCGTACAGTTCCTGATCGATCTCTGCCGGGGTGTATACCCGCTTCTGCTTTCCGGCTTTCGATTGGAGTTCGCGAATACCGGCGATGATCTTGCGGCAGCACTCGTGGCCGAACTCGATGGCATCCACCACCTTGTCCTCAACCACACCCGATCCGCCGGCTTCCACCATGACGATGCCATGCTCGGTCCCGGTCACGACAATCGTGAACTCGGCTTCGCGCAATTCGTCGTAGCTGGGCTCGGCCACCATTTTTCCGCCGACGATGGCTACCCGAACCGCGCCTAACAGGTGATCGAACGGGATGTCTGAAATCGCCAGCGATGCCGCCGCCCCCATGATGGCGAGCGAGGACGGGTCATGCTGCGGATCGGCGGATAAAACCATGCCGATGATCTGGGTCTCGTTCAGATAGCCTTCAGGAAACAGCGGCCGGATGGGCCGGTCGATCATGCGGCTCGTGAGAATTTCTTTTTCGGAAGGGCGTCCTTCACGCTTGATGAACCCGCCGGGGAACCGTCCCGCGGCGTACGTGTATTCACGGTAGTCGACCGTGAGGGGAAAGAAGCTTGCGCTCGGCTTCGGTTCTTCGGACGAACACGCAGTTACCAGAACTACGTTGTCCCCCGTCTTCACGACGACTGCGCCGTTTGCCTGTTTTGCAACCCGACCCGTTTCAAGGGTAATGGTCTTGCCATACAGGTCGATGTCAACTGTGTTAATCAATGGATTGTCCTCCATGGGGACACGCGCCGGCGCGCATCCGCCTTTCCGATTAAGTGGAGAACGGGGAGCTGAGTTGGAGGAAGGACTGCCCACCGGAGGCAGTGTGGCAAGCGGACCGGCCGCCTGCGCCTTCAGAGTACACTCCGTGCTTGGTTGCCGAGTTACCGGCGAATACCCAAGCTGGCGATAAGCGTCTTGTAACGCTCGGGAGCCGTATCTTTCAGATAGTTCAATAACCGGCGCCGCTTGGCAACCATCGTCAACAACCCACGTCGGGAGTGATGGTCCTTCGCGTTCGCCTTGAAATGATCCTGGAGCTGTAGGATACGTTGGCTGAGAATGGCAATCTGAACTTCGGACGAACCGGTGTCGTTCTTGTGCCGCTTATAATTCGAGATAACCTCGGTTTTCAGATTCGCCGCCAATGCCATGCTAGAGTGAATACCCCTCGTCTTACCTTAATCTTCGTTCTATTTCTGTATAAGCGTAGCACAGTCGCCCAACCCCAACGCAACCAAGGGAAAGAAATACTGAACCGCGCGTCGCATTCCCGTAGCTAAGAAGCCGTCGTGGAAGCCTCTTCCGTGTTCTTCTCGGACCCGTATTCTTTCAGCTTATTGAATAATGTTTTCAAGCTGATACCGAGAATTTCCGCTGCCCTGGTCTTGTTGTTCTTCGTATGCTGAAGCGTAATGTGGATCAGGGCCTTTTCCGCTTCGGCCACCGTCGTTCCGACTGGAAGACGAACCACATCCGGCTCTTTGAAATCGGAAGCCGGCCTCGGACCCGCGGTCGCGTGGAGGTGCGGAAGATGCGCGGGTGTCAGCGGGCCTTCACCCGCTATGATCAGCGCACGTTCGATCACATTGCGCAGTTCGCGAACATTCCCGGGCCAATTATGCCGAGCCAACTGGTCCAACAGTTCTCTGCTGGCTTCCGTGATCTTGCAGCCGTGCTTCCGATTCAGATCGCGGATTAAAGCCTCGACCAGGACCGGAATATCTCCTTCGCGCTGGCGCAGGGGAGGAAGGGAGATCTGGAACACGTTGAGACGATAATAAAGATCTTCGCGCAGTTCGCCTTTGCGTAGCGCTTCTTCGAGGTTCTTGTTCGTCGACGCGATGATTCGCACATCGACGACAATCTCGTTCTTGCCGCCCGAGACGCCGCACGCGCGAATCCTCCAGCACACGCAGCAACTTGGCTTGAGTGCCCACCGGCATTTCCGCCAATTCGTCCAGGAGAAGCGTTCCGTGCTGCGCAAGTTCAAAACAACCCGCGCGCCGTTCAACGGCGCCGGTAAATGCGCCCTTCTCGTGACCGAAGAGTTCGCTTTCCATCAGCGATTCGGGCATTGCGGCACAGTTTACGGCCACAAACGGACCCGAACGTCTCGGGCTCAGGTGATGAATGGCTCGGGCGACCAATTCTTTCCCTGTACCGCTTTCGCCGTTGATCAGGACTGCGGCTTTGCTGGGAGCCACCTGCCGAATCAACGAGAATACCTGCTGCATGGAGGCCGATGCGCCAACCAGATCGACTAGCACGCCTTTGTACTGCAACTCGCGCTGAAGCCGTTCAGTTTCTTCGGTTAACCGGCTTTGCGCAGACGCCCGCTCGAGCAGAATTCGGAGTGCTGCCGGCTGAATCGGCTTCTCGAGAAACCAGAATGCGCCTAAGTCGTGAATCGTCGCGATGGCGGTTTCGATATTCCCGAAAGCCGTAAGAACGATGGCCGGAGGCATGCTTCCGTTGGTCCCCAGCCGCTTCAGAAGCTCGAATCCATCCATTCGAGGCATCATCAGGTCCGTAACAAGAACCTGCACCGTCCCGTTGTTCAATTTTTCGAGCGCATCCTGACCATCGCAAGCGGTTTCAGCGGCAAACCCCCACGATGAAACCATGCTGGCTAGACCGTTCCGTTGCGCCTCCTCGTCGTCGACGATAAGGACTCTTGCCGAAGCTGGACTAACCACGTTATTCATCTCTGTCATTGTACTGCGTAATCCAAGTGTTAGAATTCAGTTTTGGCCGCGGCCGGGCCACATCTGCATCAGTCCGTGCCACTATAGCGCGCTACCGCGTATCCAAGCTAGTGAAGGAGAATAAATGAAGGGTAACGAAGGCGTTATCGCCCTCTTGAATGAAGTACTTAAGGGTGAACTGACGGCGATCAATCAATACTTCCTCCACGCGGAAATGTGCGAGAACTGGGGCTACATGAAGCTAGCTTCATACGGCCGCAAGGAATCAATCGATGAGATGAAGCACGCGGAAGCGCTCATGGAAAGAATCCTTTATTTGGATGGGATGCCTACCATGAGTGAACTGTTTCCTCTGCGCATCGGCCGGAACGTTAAGGAGCAGTTGGAAAACGACTTAGCGCTCGAATTAGACGCGATTCCGCGCCTCAACCGCGGCATCGATCTTTGTGTAAAGGTGGCGGACAACGGCACGCGCGAGTTACTGGTAAAAATCCTTACAGACGAAGAGCACCACGTCGACTTCCTGGAAGCGCAACTCCACATCATCCAGGAGATCGGGGTCGACAATTACCTCGCTCAACAGATCCACGGCGAGGATCACTAGCATCTAAAACGAGCATGAAGCGCGCTTTCCGTGCAATCGCCGCGGCACTGCTTCTGCAGCTTGCGGTTAGCGCGCCCGCTCAGCCTCTTTCCCCACCCCCTCTCAATCCGCAACTCGCAATCGAACGTCTGGCGAACACCGGCAGCGTTCTCCTGATCGCCGCCCATCCTGACGATGAACGGAATGATCTTCTGGCCTACCTTGCGCTTGGCCGGAGGCTTCGCACCGGATATCTGAGCCTGACGCGAGGCGAAGGAGGCCAAAACGTCATCGGCCCTGAAAAGGGAGCGCTCCTGGGCGTAATCCGAACTCAGGAACTCCTAGCAGCCAGGCAAATCGATGGAGCTGAGCAGTACTTTACCTCTGCCGTCGATTTCGGGTATTCGAAGACAGCCGAAGAGACGTTGCAGAAATGGAACCGCGAAAAAGTCCTGGGCGAAGTCGTCCATATCATCCGCGAGTTCCAACCCGACGTCATTCTCCTCCGCTGGACCGGCACGAACGCTGACGGGCACGGGCATCATCAGGCATCGGCGATCCTCGGTCGCGAAGCCTTTGATGCGGCCGCCGACCCGCAGCGGTTTCCTGGAGATCTAAAGCCGTGGAAGGCGAAGCGTTTAATGGTGCTGTCCCGCGCGAAGGCCGACGTGGCGGTGCCAGTCGGCTCGTATGATCCGCTGCTCGGTTATTCCTACACGGAGATCGGCGGCATGGCACGGAGTCAACATCATAGCCAGGCAATGGGCTCACCGCAACCCGTTGGCGCCGCGGATGTATATCTGAAAAACGTGGCAGGCGAACCTGCTCGTGACGACCTGATGGAAGGTGTCACTTCCGGATGGCCGGAGCCGATCCGGAACACCCTCACCTCAGTGACAAAGGCTTTCTCACCGTCCAAGCCTTACGAGAGTGTGCCCGCCCTTTTGCAAGCGCGGGTGGCGATTAGCGCGCTTAAGACCGATCTCGCCGCCCGTAAACTCAGAGACCTGGATGAACTCATAGCGAGGTGCTCCGGCCTCAAAGTCACAGCGTTGGTCGATCAACCGCAGTCAACCGCGCCGGCGAACGTTCGAATTGAGGCGATCAACCGGTCACCGATCGCCATGAAGTTAGGACTGGACGGTACGGTCCTGCACTCGAACGTACTGGTGACGCGGTATACCGGTCACAATATGGGCCAGCCCGTTGCCTTGTGGTTCGAGGTGGAAGGCGTTCACATTCAACTCTTCAGACCCGTCGTGTATCGATACGTAGATAGAGTACTCGGGGAACGAACGCAACCATTCACAATTGTGCCCCCAGTCAGCGTGAGTTTCACGGAATCCACCATCTTGTTTCCATCCGACACGCCGCGGGACGTGGCAATCACCGTCCAGGCGTACTCCAATCCGGCCAAGGGATCTGCATCATTGAAACTGCCCGAAGGCTGGTCGTCGAATCCTGAGAGTGCTCCCTTCGAACTCTCAAAAGCAGCTCCGTCGAAGACCATCACATTTCGGGTGACACCTTCCGCCGCAAGCTCGGTGAGCGAGGTCACGGCCACAGTCTCTTCCGGCGGTAGTTTCAACTCCTCCGTTACAGTGATCCGATACCCCCATATTCCGGCTCAAACGGTCATACAGCCGGCGCAAGCTCGATTCGTACGGGAAAACATACGAATCCTCGCACAAAAAATCGGCTACATCGAGGGCGCGGGAGACGAAGTCCCAGACGCGATTCGACAACTCGGGTGCATGGTCACTCTCCTCACAACGGCCGACCTCACATCCGGCGACTTGAACGAGTACGACGCCATCGTAACCGGAGTTCGCGCCTTCAATCTACGCGACGATCTCCGTTCGAATGTCCCCCGCCTTAACGAGTACGTCCGTACAGGTGGCACGCTCATCGTGCAGTACAACAACGCCGACGACGTAGGCACGGTAGGACCTTACCCGATCACAATCGGCCGCGGCAGGGTCTCCGTCGAAGAAGCGCCGGTGAGGATTCTGAATCCAAAGAGCCCGGTGATGCGCTTTCCGAATCCGATCACACCTGCCGATTTCTCCGGTTGGGTTCAGGAACGCGGACTCTACTTCCCGTCCAAATGGGATGAACATTATGAAGCGCCGATTGAATCCGCGGACCCGGGCGAAAATCCTCTTGGCGGCGGCATACTCTTCACGCGCTATGGCGAGGGCGCATACATCTATACGTCATACTCATGGTTTCGGCAGTTGCCCGCGGGTGTACCGGGCGCGTACCGCATCTTTGCGAACATGCTGAGCCAATGAACACCGAAGCTCGTGACGAACCGCCTCCCTTCCTCGGTACCTGGCCACGTGTCTATGCAGCGATCATCGTCTACCTGGTCGCGCTGATCGCGCTGTTCGCGCTTTTCACCAGGACCTTCAATCGATGAGGACCCTCGACTGGGTTGTTCTCGTCGCCTCTCTCGTCTTCGTAGTCGCCTACGGCATGTGGCGCGCCCGTGGCAGCGACACAACGCAGAAATACCTGCTCGCCGGCAAAAGCATGCCGTGGTACGCGATGGCGCTGTCCATCATGGCCACTCAGGCGAGCGCCATTACCTTCATCTCAACAACCGGGCAGGCGTATGTCGACGGGATGCGCTTCGTGCAGTTCTATTTCGGACTGCCGATCGCGATGATCCTGATCTGCGATGACCGCCGTCCCGATCTTTCATCGAGCCGGTGTTTACACCGCATACGAATATCTGGAACAACGGTTCGATGCCAAGACGCGCGCGCTGGTCAGTATCGTTTTTCTGATCCAGCGCGGGCTGGCCGTCGGTGTGGCACTGTATGCGCCGGCCATCGTGCTGACGGTAATCTCGGCTGGCCGGACCAGTGGACCACCCTGATCATGGGCATCCTGGTTCTGGTCTATACGGTGTACGGAGGCATCGCGGCGGTCACCTGGACGGATTTCCAGCAGATGCTGATCATGATCGTCGGGCCTTTTCGTGGCGCTGTTCATGGCCATCTACCTGCTGCCCGCCGACGTTTCGTTCCTCGATGCGGTGTCGCTGGCGGGCGCGGCCGGCAGGCTGAACGCGGTCGTCACGACGTTCGACTGGAACGATCGCTATAACATCTGGAGCGGCCTATCGGCGGCGTGTTCCTGTACCTGGCCTACTTCGGAACGGATCAGTCGTCAGGTCCAGCGATATCTCACCGGCAAGTCGATTGCGCAGAGCCGCCTCAGCTTGCTCTTCAATGCCATCGCGAAAATTCCGATGCAGTTCTTCATCCTGTTCACCGGCGCGATGGTGTTCGTGTTCTACACCTTCACCCAGCCGCCGATAACATTCAACACCGAAGCGCAGAACGGAATTCCAGTCGAAACCCGAATTACGCCAGGCATCGCGCAGAACATCAGAACGCCTGGGAACAGCGTCGTCGGCGGCGCGCGAGTATCTCGCACCCAATCGAGAGAATCGCGCCTCGACGTGTTCCGGGATGCCAATCAGCAGTCTTGATGCCGCGCGCAAAAAGATCGCCCAGTAATGACGCGAATTACATTTTTCTGACCTTTGTCACGCAGCATCTGCCCGGCGGGATTTGTGGGACTGATCATGGCTGCGATCTTCGCCGCCGCGATGTCGACCATCTCGGCGGAGGTGAACTCGCTTGCAACGGTCAGCGTCATCGACATCTACCAGCGCTACGTGATCGCCGGGACGCGGAGGACCGGCATTACCTGCGAGCGTCGCAAGTCGTTCACCGCGTTCTGGTGCGGCTACGCGATCATCACGGCGCGCTATGGGGCTGGCCTCGGTTCGTTGATCGAAGCCGTGAACCGGATCGGATCGCTGTTCTATAGCTGCATGCTGGGCGTATTCGTCTGGCGTTCTACTTCCCGCGGGTCACAGCAAATGGCGCATTCATCGGGGTGATCGTCGGAGAGGCGGCAATCTTCGCGACCAACAGTTCACCGACGTTGCTTATCTCTGGTACAACATCATCGGATGCGTGGTCGTGATCATCGCGGTTGGTGTTCTCGTCAGTTCATTGGAGCGCGGCCCCTCCTGTAAGCGCACGTCTGCGTAAGGCCAGGAGTGCCGCGCCCCGACGACGGCGGGTCCTAGTATCGATTGAACCGACCTCGACAGTACTGCGGTGACCTTCGACGACAACGATGCCCGCTTTCGGTGACATGATGATGCTGCGCGTCCTTCTCCAAGATCGTACCCGATGATTGCATCTTCCGGAACCCGGACATTCTTGTCGAGGATCGCCGCCGGACTTCGCCCGGCGGCCGATATCGCAGTTGTCGAAGATGATCGGAATCTTCAACAGGCGCCGGTATGCACGCGAACGCCGCGGCCCAACACCGAGCGCTTCACGACGCCGCCCGACAAGATGACTGCCGCCGGCCACAATGGAATCAATCGCCTGTCCTCGGCTGCCCTTCTTCGTCAAACGTAACTTAGCCGGGGCGTCCGAGTAGCCGGCAGTCCGAAGGGGCCACGGCCGGTTGTACAGATTCAGCACCGGTGAAACCTGCCGCAGATCCATGTTTGCGTCATAGTATGCATCGATGGTCCCGACGTCACGCCAGTACACCGTCGTGTCCGGGAGGATCGCCCTGGATGACGTTCGTCTGAAAGTCGTAGGCGTACATCGGCGACCGGCCGATCAGGTTCGGGAGGATATCGCGGCCGAAATCATGGGAGCTGTTCTCGTTCGCTGCATCGGCGTACAATTCCCGCAGTAATGTTTGCGTGCTGAAAACGTAGTTGCCCATCGACGCGTAGACCCGCTCGGGATCGCCGGGCATAGTGGGCGCATCCGCACGCTTCTCGTGAAAGCCGACGATGGCGCCGTCTGCAGTCGTCTCGATAACGCCGAACTCCGTGGCCAACTGCTTTTCAACCGGAATCGCCGCGACACTGACCTCCGCGCTTTTCTGTTGATGGAAGTCGATCATGCTGCGAATATTCATGCGGTAGATATGGTCGGCGCCGAAGATGACCACCACATGAGGATCGGCCTGCTCGATCAGATTGATGTTCTGGTAAATGGCATCGGCGGTTCCGCGATACCAGGTTTCCCCCGCCGTGCGCATCTGCGCGGGGACAGGGATGATGAAGTGGCTCTTAAGCAGGCTGTTCGATTCCCAGCCGTCGCGCAGGTGCTGCAGCAGCGACTGGCTCTTGAACTGGATCAGGACATAAATCGAGTAGATGCCGGAATTAATGAGGTTGCTGAGAACGAAATCGACGATCCGGTACCGGCCGCCAAAGGGTACTGCCGGCTTCGCTCGTTCTTTGGTGAGCGGATAAAGGCGGGTTCCTTTCCCGCCGGCCAGTACAAACGCGAGCACCCGAAGTTGCATGTAAGCCTCTCCGCTGGAGCATTGATGTGTACAACCCGCAACTATTGTACCCACCGGCTTGTAATTGTCCAGTACTCAACTTGCGATATAGGCGTCAGCTTCGATCTCGACCAGCATCTCAGGGGAAATCAGACCCTTCACCTCGACCATCGAGGCTGCGGGTCGGATGTCGCCGAAGACTTCTGCATGCGCTCGGCCGATCGCTTCCCATTGGCGGATATCGGTCACAAACATGCGGGTCCGCACAACATCGTTCATCGAAGCGCCTGCCTTCCCAGCGCGGACGCAATATTGCGCAGCGCCTGGCGTGCCTGCGCATACGCATCGCCAACGCCTACAATCGAGCCGTCCTCCTCTGTCGCCGTGGTTCCGGAAACGTGAACATAGGGCCCGACTCGAACCGCGCGCGAGTATCCACCCTTGGTTCCCAAGGCGTCCCGGAGGAGATGTTTTGACGCATAGTTCAATTATTGTCTCGCCTCGTGATAGGGTATCCCTCGTTGAACAAGTGGATCGTAGTCGCCCTACTATGCCTGGCGAACGTCATCGCGTACGTTGACCGCACCAATCTGTCTGTCGCGATTGCTTCACAAGAGTTTAAAGATTTCTTCCAGCTCAGCGACATCGAGCGGGGAAACCTGAGTTCCGCGTTTTTCTGGAGTTACGCTTTCCTTCAGGTTCCCGCCGGCGCCATAGCGGACCGTTTCGGAGTGAAGTGGCCGTTCGCGATCAGCTTCCTGGTCTGGAGTCTCGTGTCTGCCAGCACGGGATGGGCGACCAGCCTATGGCAGCTTTTCGCTTTCCGCATCCTGCTCGGCATCGGTGAGGCGATCATTACGCCCGGCAGCCTGCGCTGGATCCGCTTGAACATTGACGAGCGGCAACGAGGGTTGGCGATCGGTCTGTTCTTCGCCGGCGCAAAACTCGGTCCGGCGATCGGCGCGTATGCCGCGGCAATACTGCTCGACTCCTATGGCTGGCGGCAAATGTTCGTCATCCTCGGCTTGGGCTGCCTATATGGCTGGGGCCGTGGCTGCTCACGGTCAAGGATGACGATCGCGCAATTGAGACCGCGGCGAAGAAGGCATCGGGCCAGGCTGATGTTTCTTTCTGGTCTGTGTTCAAGACTCCCGCCATTTACGGGATCATCATCGGAACATTCGCCTACAACTATTTCAATTACTTCTGCCTCACATGGCTGCCCGCCTATTTCGTCGAGCAATGGCACATGACGAAGATGGAAATGGGCGTGTTCACTGCATTCAGCTTCACGGGAATGGCAGTCGTGGCCATCCTGGCAGGCACGGCAGGCGATCGTCTCATTGCGCGCGGATGGGATCCGATCAAGGTCCGCAAGGGTTTCACGATCGCGGGCCTCGCCGTCGCGTCGACCGAAGTCATCGGTGTAATGAGCGGTTCAAAGGAAATTGCGCTGCTGTTCGCGATCGTCTCACTCGCAGGTCTCGGTCTGACCACAGCGAACTATTGGGCACTGACGCAAAGTTTGATGCCCGGAGCTGCGATCGGCCGAATCACCGGCGTGCAGAACTTCGCTTCGAATATGTCAGGTATCATCGCCCCGGTCGTCACAGGCCGCCTCATCGCGATGACCGGCAGCTACGAAGCGCCCATGCAGGCAATCCTGGTCATCCTGGCCACCGGCATCGCCGCCTATATATTCCTGGTTCGGCCCAAGTACGCTCCCACGGCGGCGAAACTGGTCACGGCTTAAATATTGACCGGTATCGTCGGAGGCATCGTGTTGCTCAGCGAATGTCTCTCGACGAGTTCCTGCTGCTGCCGGAATCCTCCGACGGAAGCTACTACGAGTTACATCACGCCGAAATCGTTCAGGTAACCGCTCCAAAACGAGCTCATGTGGACCTGCAGCACCGGCCCGCCGAATTAGATCGAAGAGAGGCCGTCTGCCTCGTGAACGGCTGCCGCGAGTTCTGGGTGGCGTATCCACAAAGCGGCATGAACGTATCCGAACTTTTCGCTATTTTGCCCAGTTCATCGCGAGATTGACGAACGTGCGCACCGGCACGCCCGACGGGCCTTTCGCCAAATATGGCTTGCCGTCATCGAGCCAGGCCGTGCCGGCGATATCCAGATGCACCCATGGCTTGCCCTCCGCGAACTCCTCCAGGAACATGGCCGCCGTGATGGCGCCGCCCCACCGCCCGCCGATGTTCGGCAGATCGGCAAAGGGGCTCTTCAGGTAATCCTTGTAATCGTCGTCGAGCGGCATGTGCCACATGCTTCTCGCCCGCCGCTTGCCCGCCGCCATCACTCGTGCCGAGGAACTCCTCGTTGTTCGAAAGGCCCGACGTGAATGTGTCCGAGCGCGACCACGATCGCGCCGGTCAGCGTCGCCGCGTCCACCAGGTGCGTGCATCCCAGCCGGATCGCATAGGTAATCGCGTCGGTCAGGATCAGCCGGCCTTCGGCGTCCGTGTTGAGCACCTCGACGGTCTTGCCCGAAAGCGATGTCACGATGTCGCCCGGCCGCTGCGCGCGGCCGCTCGAGCATGTTCTCGACGGCGGGAATCAGCGCCGTGACCGGACGGACGGCTTCAGTTGCGCGAGCGCGCGCATGGCGCCGAGCACCGCCGCGCCGCCGCCCATGTCGTATTTCATCTTCTCCATGCCGTCCGCCGGCTTGATGGAGATACCGCCCGTGTCGAACGTGACGCCCTTGCCGATCAGGCCCAGGTGGTCCGCCGACGCGGCATTTTCCGGGACGTATCGAAGCACGATCAGCGCCGGCGGATTATCGCTGCCCTGAGCCACCCCAGCAACGATGCCCATGCCGAGCTGCCGCATTCGCGCTTCGTCGAGAATCTCGCATTCCAGGCCGAACTCCGCGGCCATCTTCTCGGCCTGTTCCGCCAGGACCAGCGGAGTAAGCCGGTTGGCCGGTTCGTTCTTCAGTTCCCGGCTGAAGTTCTGTGCTTCCGCGACGATGCGGCCTCGCTCGAACCGCATCGGAAAGGTCTGCCGCTCCTTGGGCAACCGCTATGGTGAACGACTCGATGCGCTTTTCGTTCTTTTTCGGATCTGTCTTCAGTTGATCGGGCTCAAAATCGCCCAGGAGCGCGCCCTCGACCGCAGCCTGCGCCAACTCCGGCTGTTCCAGCCAGAAGTGCACGCGCCGCAGCGACCGGCCCTTCAGCGTACGAACCGCCGTCGCGACAGCCTTTCGCATCTCGGTTTCGCCGAACTTGTCGCGTTTCCCTGCCCCGGCCAGCGCAAGGCGTTTTGCCTTCAGTCCCGTTGGCCGATGAAGCAGCGCCAGTTCGCACGGTTTGCCCGCTGAACTCACCAGAGCCGTAAGACCTCTGAAGCCCACCCTGAAACGGCACTGTCGACCGCCGGCGGACGCCCCATCTTCAAATCCAAGTACCACAAGCACGTCGGCTTCGATACCCGCGAGCGGCCCGTCTAATACGTTGATCTCGATCATGTTTTGTTAGTAGTCCCTGCGGCGATTCAGTTCTTTGCGCGCTTCTTCGTTCGCCTCGCGCTCGCGCTCGGCTTCTCGCTTGTCGTGGAGCTTCTTACCCCGCGCCACGGCGATCTCGCACTTAATCTTGCCATTCTTCAGATACAGCTTGGTGGGAACGAGCGCAAGTCCCTTTTCCTTCGACTTTGCCCTGAAGTTTGTCGATTTCCTGCCGATGGAGAAGAAGCTTCCGTTTTCGCATCGGCTCGTGATTTTCCCGATTGCCGTGCGAGTACTGGCTGATATGCGCGTTGAGCAGCCACGCTTCGTTACCCTGGATATCTGCGTAGCTTTCTTTGAGTTGCACCTTGCCCGTTTTCGCGGCCTTCACTTCCGTCCCGCTGAGCGCAATTCCGGCCTCATATTTTTCGAGCAGATGGTAGTTGTGCCCGGCTTGGCGGTTGTCGCTCAGAACGCGGTTTCCAGATTCGTTTGGTGGCAAGGTTTTTCGCTCAACGATGGGGCGGCCGGATGCGTCAGTAGTGTATAGGCCGTAACACGACCGGCGCAATAGTATTGCGCATATGGTCCTTTTGTTTAATAGTAACACAAGGTAATTTGCCTCATAACATGTCTGTTTTGAGAGTTTTAGCCACTTTTTTGGCACTGATGCTCGCGGTAGATCCCATGCTTCCGCACGCGAATGCGAAGACTCGCAAAGGCGAGAAGTACCTGAAACAAGGTCATGACGCGGAGGTTCGCAAGCAGTGGGAAACCGCGCTCGACTTCTACGAGAAGGCGGTGCTCGAAGATCCCAACGACAGCGCGTACCAGCTTTCGGTCAAGCGCGTCCGCTTCCAGGCAGGCATGGCTCGCGTTGGCGCGGGACAGAAGCTCCGGTCCGCCGGCCAGTTGGAAGAGGCGATGGCTGAATTTCAGAAAGCCTACGCAATCGATCCTGCGAACTCCATGGCCGAGCAGGAACTCCGGCGCACGAAGGACATGATTGAGCGCGAAAAGCATCCCCAGGGCCCTGCGGCTGCCACCCCGGAAGAGCGAGGCCTCACGCCGGCCGAGCGCGCGCAAAAAGAGATCGACGAGAAGATGTCGCGCATGATGGCCGCTCCGGAACTGAAGCCGATCAACCCTCAACTTACCTCGCTGAAGATGAACAACCAGCCGGTCCGTATCTTGTATGAGACCATCGGTAAGCTTGCCGGCATCAACGTAGTTTTCGACCCTGAATACCAGGCCCCTCCCGGAAAGTCGA
Source organism: Bryobacteraceae bacterium (assembly GCA_963825845.1). Lineage (GTDB taxonomy): Bacteria > Acidobacteriota > Terriglobia > Bryobacterales > Bryobacteraceae > DASQDN01. The sequence goes on from CAWGVL010000025.1 coordinate 167,116, forward strand.
ATTTCACCATCGATCTTACGAACGCGACTCTCGAAGAGGCCCTCGACTATATCGCCATCCAGACGAAGTCCTATTGGAAACCGCTATCCACGAATACGATTTTCGTTACCAATGACAACGTTACGAAGCGCCGTGATTATGAGGATTACGTTGTCAAAGTTTTCTACATCAAGAACGCGACCACGCCGCAGGAACTGCAGGAGATCTCGACGACCGTCCGTTCGGTAACCGAAATCCGCCGCGCCTTTGCTTACAACGCCCAGTACGCGATCATGCTTCGCGGCACCGCCGATCAGATTGCGCTAGCCGAAAAGCTCATCGCCGACTTGGATAAGCCGAAAGCTGAGGTTGTGGTTGACGTCGTTGTGATGGAAGCCAACCGCAACCGCGTGCGTGACATCGCCGCAACATTGACCACCAGCGGCGCTCCGGGAATCAATTTTCCTATTGGACCAGTGAATCCAGGAGAACGGGAACGGGAATGGCAGCGGCAACGGGAACGGCAATGGTAGTGGAACCGGCGGAAATGGAAATGGAACGGGAACAGGGACCGGTAGCGGCAATGGAAACTCGAACACTGGCGGCACGCTGCCCCTGAATAAGCTCGCCAGTCTCGGTCTCGGCGACTTTTCAGCGATCGTGCCTGGAGGCCTCCTGAAGTTAGTGCTTACCGACAGTCAGACAAGAGTCATCCAGCAGCCGCAAGTCCGCGCGGTTGAGATGCAGAAAGCATCGCTAAAAATCGGTGATCGCATCCCGTACGCTTCGGGCAGTTTCCAACCCGGCATCGGTGTGGGCGGCGGCGGCCTGAACCCGCTTGTAAGCACCCAATTCAACTTTGCCGACGTCGGTGTCAACGTTGACATGCTGCCGAAGGTCCATAACGGCAATGAAGTATCGATGCACATCGAACTCGAGATTTCGAATGTAAGCGGACGAGTCGATATCGGCGGCGTGTCGCAGCCGATTATCAGTCAGAAGAAAATCGTCCACGATATTCGAATGCGCGAAGGCGAGGTAAGCCTGCTCGGCGGCCTTATGCAGACACAGGATACGCGATCCATCGCCGGTATTCCGGGGCTCGTCAATTTGCCGGTCCTGGGGTGGCTCTTCGGTTCCGAGCACGTTGAGAAAGACCGCGGCGAACTGCTGATCGCCCTCATCCCACACGTAATCCGCGCCCCCGAGTTCACGGATGTAAATCTGAGGGCTGTCGCAGCCGGTAACGATCAGAACGTGAAACTGAACTACAGGCCGCCGGACGCGGAACTGCCGCCGGCTCCCGTTGCCACACCCGCCGCCCCCCCTGCCGCCAGAGGCAGCTAAACCGGCCGCGGCCGTACATGCCGCGACTTACCTTTAATGCTGCGACCGCTACGGTGCAACTCAACACACCCGTGACCGTCCAGGTCATGCTGGAAAACGTCAAAGAGTTGTATACCGCGCCCATGAAGATCAAGTTCGATCCGAAAGTGCTGCGCCTCACCAGCATCAAGCCAGGCCCTCTGATGGAGGGCGATGGCCAAAAGATCAACTTCGCCGAAAATACGCAGAATGATTCGGGCGAAGCCACCATCACGCTGAATCGCCTTCCCGGGGCCGGTGGAGTAACGGGCACGGGCGCTCTTCTAGATCTCACGTTCCAGGCGATCGGTCGCGGCACATCCCCTGTCGCGGTTACGGATGCGGACGTCAAGAACGTGCAGTTGCAGCCGATCACCGTGTCGGCTCCTTCGATGACGGTAGTTGTTCAGTAGTCATGCGCCGGAAGAACCAACGAGGACTCACCCTTATCGAATTGATCGTCGCATTCACGATCATGTCATTGCTCACCGCGATGGCTGTACCACTCGCGCGATACAAAGTCCGCCGGGAGAAAGAGAAGGAACTGAGATACGCGTTGCGTGAGATTCGCAACGCCATCGACAAGTACAAGGACATGTCGGACATGGGGAAACTCGGAAACCAGCAGAAAGTCGGGACCGAGGGCTACCCGGAATCGCTTGAGGTCCTGGTGGAAGGCGTGAAGGGGCAAGGCGAGGTTGATAAGAAGATTCGCTTCCTTCGTCGCATCCCCCGCGACCCTTTCACCAACTCCAAAGATTGGGGCAAGCGGAGCACGCAAGACGATCCGACCTCAACGTCGTGGGGCGGGCAGAACGTTTTCGATATCTACTCGAAAACGTCGGAGAAGACAAAAGATGGCACGCCGTATTCGGACTGGTAAATCTGGCTTCACGATGATCGAACTGCTGATCGTCATGGCGGTCATCACGATCCTCGTGTCGATGGCGGTGCCGTTCTACCAGAAGTCGATCATTCGTTCGAAAGAGTCGGTGCTGCGGAATAATCTGTTTACCCTTCGCACGGTCATCGACGAATACACGATGGACAAAGGAAAGGCGCCGCAGACCCTTCAGGACCTGGTCTCGGAAGGCTATCTTCGGAACGTGCCGATGGACCCGATGACGGGCTCCGATCAGTCCTGGAAAGTCATCATGGAAGACGCGATGACGAGCGTCGACCAGACCGAGCCCGGCATCTTCGATGTTCGCAGCGGTTCCGAGAAAAGCAGTCTCGAAGGCACGCCTTATGCCGAGTGGTGACGCGCTCCTGTGGTCACTCGACCGGAACTAGAATCGAGTCGATGAACGAGTACGAGAGACGCCAGCCGCTTCTCGCCCGCCCTTCATCGGCGTCCGGAACAGCAGGGGAACATTGCGATTCCTCGCAAGGCTTACCATAATACTCGCGTTCGTACCGCTTACCTCAGCAGGGATATTCGACAAAACGTCCGTGGGTATCGTTACGGAAAGCGCCGAGGCCGGCGCCCGGCAGACAGCGGTGTACTGGGCCGATGGGCCGTTCGACACGTTTATAGTGACGGTCACGCCATCGTTGCTGGAGTAGTCATGGTTCTCCCATTCGATCGTAAGTGGCTCATTCCGCCTCACCGCCGAAATTTGGTCCGTTTTCAACCGTAGTGGTTGAGGCGCAGGAAACGTTTGCTGGAATCCAGCGAAGGTCTCGGTCGGGAACTCGCTCGAACGTCCAATCGCCGCCGGCCAAACGGGATACAGGCAGGTCTGCAAAAGGCAATGAAGCTGTTTCCGTGATCAGCGCCCGGAAGATCCCGCTCTCGCCCGTCAGCTGAAACGGTCCGAAGTCTGAAGCGCGCACTGTAACCGTGGTCGATGACGGTTCGATCGGGATTGCCCGTAAGAATACCGGT
>CAWGVL010000026.1:0-32515 GCA_963825845.1 Bryobacteraceae bacterium
GCCATGTCTTCGGCAATAGCCTCGGGAGAAAGAGTAAACGTGATCGTGCCAGATGTACCGGACGGGCTGGGCTGTCCGCCAGCTTCCGTTTCGTCCACCCTGGACTGCGAATGCTTGCGGAATAACTCCATCGCTTTATCGCGCATCTCGCGTGCTGCCTGCTCAGGATCAATCAAATACGTTTGCATGGACGTAATGTCATCCATAAAGTGCGATACCGCGCGCTCCCATCCCAAGCCTCAGCCTCCCCAAGGCACGCGTCAGATGGTGCCTTGCTTCCTCAAGCAGCGGACCGACTTTCGTGCGAAGAGAGGCACGTTCATGGTCGGGCAACGAAGCCACCCTCCCATAATCGGGCAATAACTTCCGTGCTTTGATGCTTAGCAAGATGCCGCAATGAAGATCCGCGTACTTGTTAGTTGGGTGCACATCGGCAAGTCGCTTTAGCCACTGCTTTGCCTCATCCACACGATCGTTCTCCTCGTTAACGGGATCCTTCCACATCCAATACAGCGCGCAAAGATACTCGATTACTAATTTGTTTTGTGGGTCGAGCTGACTTGCTCGTTTCAGGCTCTTCTCGGCGAGCGGCCAGTTTGTCGAATTCTGTTCAATAATCAACGCCCTTTCCTGCTCTTCATACGCTCCTCCACTCAGCGTCCGCAATCTCGGGGTCGCTACCTACACTAGAGAAAGAGTCGGGTGCGGGCATCGAGCGTCCTCTCTTATACAGGGTCAGGTGGGTAGCACCCACTGCCAGGTGTGCGTCTGCGGACTCGGGATCAATTGCAACGGCTTTTCCGAAATACTCGGCAGCTTTGTCGAAACACTGTTCCTGGTATGCTTCAATGCCACGAGCCCGCCATGCTTCAGCGCTGAGTTCCTCAGAGGCCGATCCTCCGTCAATTTCATCAAACTTGTCGGGCCCTGAGCAGAGCGGACCGACGGCTTCCTTTTCGCGCGCGCATGGGAGACGCGGCGCGAGCGCGGAGACAAAAAAGGGGTGCCCCAGCGCCGGGCGGCGACCACGGTTAGCAGCGTTCCCATATCGACAAAGGTGCTTGGATCGCCGGTGTTATCCCAAACAACAGGCTGCCGAGGCGAGGCCTACAATGATGGTGTGAGAATATTTCTTGCCGGCGCCTCCGGCGTGATTGGGCAGCGGCTGATTCCCCGGTTGGTTCAGGCCGGGCACGTGGTCGGCGGCCTGACGCGCTCGCCCAGCAAAACGGAGTTACTGAGCCACCTCGGTGCCGAACCGATTCTTTGTGATGTCTTCGACCGGGAGGCACTTATCCAGGCGGTTCGTGACTTCAAACCGGACGTCGTGCTGAACGAGCTGACCGATCTGCCGGATGATGCGGCGCAGATCAGTAAACTCGCAGATCTGAACGCTCGCATCCGAACCGAGGGAACCCGGAACCTGATCGAGGCCGCGCGGCGGAGCGGGTCGCCGAAAATCCTGGCTCAAAGCGTCGCCTGGCAATTACCTGATGGGCCCGATGCCCAGGCTGTCGCAGAACTGGAGCGTTCCGTTCTCGCCGAGGGCGGTGTTGTGCTGCGCTATGGACAGTTCTACGGGCCCGGCACCTATAACGAGCAGCAACCACCCGCGGAACCTCGGGTTCACATCGACCGGGCTGCCGAACGAACGGTGGAGGCGCTGGGCGAGCCAACGGGCGTCGTCGTCATTATCGACTGAGCGCGGGACCGCGACCGTCGAGGGAGCGAAGTCTTCAATTATTACACTGGGGGATCGAAAACATGACGATTGGTATCGCTGGAGCCTCCGGGCAACTTGGCCGCCTGGTCGTGGAAAAGCTCAAAGCCGAAGTACCTTCGGCGGACATTGTCGCACTTGGTACGCACGCCTGCCAGGGCGGCCGGCCTTGGTGTTTCGGTGCGCGACGCCGACTACAGCAAGCCCGATACACTCGACCGTGCCCTCGCCGGCATAGACACGCTCTTGCTGATCTCCTCGAGCGAACTCGGTCAGCGGCGTGCCGCGCAGCATCACAACGTGATCGAGGCGGCGAAGAGGACAGGCGTTAAGCGGATTGTCTATACGAGCTTGTTGCATGCAGACACCTCGCCGTTGAACCTCGCTGACGGACATCGAGGTACGGAAGCCGAACTGAGGGTGTCGGGCATCCCATTTACGATTCTGCGCAATGGCTGGTATACGGAGAACTACACCGCCTCCGTCCCGGCTGCGCTGGCAGGTGGTGCTTTCCTTGGTAGCGCCGGCAACGGCAGGATCTCGTCCGCCCTTCGTGTTGACTATGCCGATGCGGCCGTCGCCGTACTGACCAGTGACGGACACGATGGCAAGACATATGAGCTCGCGGGCGATGAAGCATACACGTCTGAGCGATTTGGCAGCGGAAATCTCCCGGCAAACGGGGAGGACGATTCCCTACAAAAACTTGCCTGAGGCGGACTACACGGCCGCGCTCACCGGTCTTGGTCTGCCGGAACCTCTTGCGCAAGCGTACGCCAGCTATGATGTTGGCGCCTCGCAAGGCGCCTTATTCGACGATGGCCGGCAGCTCTCCGCCTTGATCGGCCGGCCAACGACACCGCTCGCGACCGCCGTAGCTGACGCTCTTAAGCAAGCCAAGTGAGTGGATGGCGTCCGCGAAAGCCGACCTGCCACTGAAGCGCCTGCCCAACAGCCAAAATATCGCGAGGGAGCGAGAGCCCGCGAGCGCCCGTTTCTAGTCGCCAAGCATTTACCAATAGCCTCTTGACAGCTCCGGTATTCCTGGATGACGGGCTTTAATGGCCAATCATGATGCCCGCTCGGATGTATCTGACAGAGAACCAAGCAACTTAGCAGCGCGTGCACAGATTGGACCACTAAAGCCGAAATTTACCGGCCAAACCGCTTGATTCTTCTGGCCTACGTTGAAAATTTAGGTGCAAGCGGATTTGAGCCGTAAATTTTAGCTATCCGGAAGTTAGCGCTTCAATGGCGATTCCGCACGCGATTCGTAATCGCGATAAATCAGAGACCTATCAGCTCAGCACCCCCACAGAAGTGCACATTTGTGTTCGCGCGCGCGTGTAGGATTTGCTTTCCCGTGCAGGGAAACGCTCAAGAGTGAGGCGAAGAAGAAAGCACACGTGCGCTTCGAGTGTCAGTAAAGGCGTACGCCACGAGGCCCCGGTTTCTGGCTCAGATGCACTGTGTCGATAAAACGCACGCTGTTGGGGTGTGACGACATAACGACCGCGTGCGTTCGATAACCCTCGCCAAAAAAGCGCACTCCCCGTAACAAGGTCCCTTCGGTGACACCGCAGGCAACGAAAATAATCTGGTTGCCAGGCGCGAGGTCGCCCGCTGTGTAGATCCGGCCGGGATCCTTTATACCCATGCCCACTACACGTTCCTTTAACTCCGGCGTATCTATGACAAGTCTGGCAACCATTTCGCCGTGCAAGCACCGCAGAGCCGCGGCAGTGATCACACCTTCAGGCGCCCCGCCAATTCCCATCACGGCATGCACCCCATTGCCCCGCACAGCCACGGCGATTCCAGCGGATAAGTCGCCATCACCGATTAACCGGATGCGTGCTCCCTCTCGGCGGATTTCGTCGATGAGAGTATTATGGCGCGGTCTGTCGAGCACGATAATCGTAAGGTCCTCCACGTCGCGATCTAATCGCCGAGCGATCGATTTCAGATTCTGCGCAACCGGCGCATCCAGATCCAGTGCTCCGCGGCAGGCCGGACCGGCGATGATCTTCTCCATGTAACAATCCGGCGCGTGCAGCAATCCACCTGGCTCAGAGACCGCCAGCACGGCGATCGCATTCGGGGCGCCGGTCGCACACAGATTTGTACCCTCAAGGGGGTCCACAGCGATGTCGACGCAGATGTAACTACCCTGTTCGAGAGCCTTGGTCCCTACGCGTTCGCCGATATACAGCATCGGAGCTTGGTCGCGTTCGCCCTCGCCTATGACAATACGACCGTTGATGGGAATCTGGTCGAAGGCCTCGCGCATGGCCTGCACAGCAGCCCTATCCGAGCCTTTGCGGTCTCCCTGTCCCATGGTGCGGGCGCTCGCCAGAGCTGCCTCCTCAACCACACGTATCAGTTGGAGGGCCAGTTCCTCCGGCATTTTCAGGTCGTTGGATGGTGAATGCATTATCGTGGCTCCTCGGCCAGGAAGATTAAGCGTAACCCGAGTAGAATGGCGAAATGTTCCGGCCTGGCGACGGCGCCCGCATCGTTTGCGAACCGGCTCTCGACGACGAATTTCGCTCGTACGGTTCGCCACACACACATTGGCTATAGCTAGTTCATCGATGCGTCCCCCCCGTACAAACCAACCGTAAGGTGCCCTTCTTGCAACTCGCTCTTTCCTGCTCGTTTTAGCAGCTACAATTTCCTCCGTGGTTTGGCCGTAGCACATCGCGAAGGGCACGCCGCGCCTCAGGACAAGTATTTGAAGAGCGACGCGAAAGAGTAGCGCGTCCGTGGACGACGTGCCGATTGGCTCACGTATGGAAGTCCGTATAAGAGGACAATCGATGTGCAAAACGGTAAAACCGGCACTTATCAGAACCTGCGGGTGATCAACAGGCGGACAATCGCCGGCGAGAAAGAAAAGGCGTCTCGCGCGGCTTTGGCGGCGGTGCGGTGCCGGTTGGTTAAACTCACATTCCCGCGCCGCACAGGCAGACTGTCCTTGATCCGCGCATACTTCTCTTGCAAGATTTCCATCCTGCAAACATTCTATACATCGATTGTTTTATTAGGGTGAATACGCTCTCTCACAGGTACCGATCGAGGCTCGATTCGACTGCGGGAATGTCGCAGCTGGCCGTAACTCGGTAGCCGCAGAGTTCTGTGTCGTGTTTAAACGATCTCGACTTCTCCAGGCAAGACGTGATGAATTACATAGCTACCGTGTCCCGATTGTGCTGTGCCGGTGTGTGTTGCCGCGGCTATCAGTAGCCCGTGACCGTAGGGTGATCCGCCCCATCTGTTCATGCACTTGCCAGTCGAGTTCCCAGCGCGGCCATGCAAACCGGACTGCTTATCAACCAGTCGCGTCGGCAGCCAACTCGTGCCACCATCAACGCGCAACTCGACCTTAGGTTATTCCGCGTTGCCGGTCCAGGCCGCGCCGGAGACGCGATAAGCGCTGCCGCCCTTCACCATCTCGCGAAGGCCAGGCCGAGCAATTAAACTCTTCACCGTCATCTCCATCAGTGGGCGGCGTACCGGCGTTCCCGTGCTGCTATCCCAATACGCCTAGTCCGTTGTCTGCCAGTAGCGTTGGTACGGTTGTGTCAGAACTGAATTCGCGTCAGCCACTTCACTGAACTCATACCGTAGTATCCCGGAACGACGGCGCGTACAGGGACGGTAATGTCAGAACGCGCTGCATCTCCGGCGCGACACCTTATCCCACATTCTTCACCCGTCGATTGGCCGTTTGAACAGCACAGCTATCGAGAGTGGAGCCCCTGGGCCAGATTGGGCAGTAGGCGCGGGCAAGGTGCCGCAAAACTCCCAGCCTTTCTCGCCCGCCGCGATCATAAAAGGTACTAAAGCATCTGAAGTGGCGGCAACGTCGTCCATGCTGTTGATGCCCCTGTGTATCGCACTACCGTCGTACTCAGCAAAACCGTAGTGCCATTTCGTCTTTTGTGCCATTGATCCTCCTGCAGCATTCCTTTTTCTCTATTTCCCTGTCTCCCTCAGCTCCAACCTTGGCCGGTTCTGTTACCCGAGGGCCACGTGTCCCGGGAACGCGCAGTTACAATCAGGATGCATGCGCTATCTGGTTCGAGCTCGCGTTAAGGCTGGACGCGAGCGGCCGCTCTTGCGCGCAATAGAGACACGGACCCTCGGAGCGGGCTCGGTTGCCGAAGGCGAGTACCTGCGGAACATGAGCGACGCCCGTATAGTCGACGGGTTGGTCCGATGGGTTGAAATTTGCTACTGTCCCGTGCCGCTCCAGGAAGAACGCCCCTACTGGGAACAGTACTTCGAGATGACGCGCATTCAGGACGCACACAACAGACGCAAGTGCCGAGACGCGAACGGCTCGGAGCCGTGGGCGTGTGGCGACTGCGACTGCACAAAACGGCTTGAATGCAAACTTGCTGCGAGCGGCAAGTCCTTTGTCGATCACCTCCGCAGCCTATCCGGGTAGAGCGCGTCGGTGCGGTTTAACCGGTCTATCGGTCACCTGTGAGGTCCGGTGAACACTGTTCCGCATTCTGTTTAACCCCTGCTGGGTCACTGCCAAAACGAACGCCCAACCGACCATAGCGGTACAGCCCAAACATCTCACGGGATTCCGAACAGCGCGGAATCCCTTTCGACGTGATGCGTTGCCCCCGTGAGCGGACCAGCAGTCGCAGTCCTGTGCGCCGTTCAGTCGTTGTCGTCGTGGCCACCGCCCATATATGGTTTGCGCCGGCACCGAATAGACGCAGTTTAGGAAATACCGCTGTTTGATAAATGAAGCAACGTGCCCGACCGTGTATTCATATCGTCCTGTCGCATCACTTGGTGTGCCGGGCAGTGTCGGTGTCGACTCCGTGTGAACTGACGGCCTTCTCGCCGGCTGAAGAAATGTCGTGAGCGCCCGTTCGTTCCAAAATCGCCTTTGCGCGGCCGACCCAGTCCGAATCATCACAATGCACAGACAGAAGGATCCCGCCATCCTTTACGTGACCTTCGTACCGCTTGGCTTCATACTCAGGGATCCCCATACCTACCAGAGCTCCGACCAGTCCGCCCAATGCTCCACCGGCACCGGCACCGGCCAGTGCCGCCATAAGCGGGCCAGCCGCGATCAACGGCCCAACTCCCGGGATCGCAAGTGCACCAACGCCCGCCAGCAGACCTAGTGTCCCGCCGATTGTCCCACCAGCGGCGACGCCCGCGGTTGTACCTTCCGGCGCCTTTGTGTTCTTTTCATGCGCGAACTCTTCCGAGCTCTGCTGATCCGGCAGCAGCACGGAAATATCATCGCTCCTGAAACCGGCTTGTTGCAGTGCATCTACAGCACTCTCCGCCTGCGCTCGACTCTTATACAGTCCGAAGGCCGCTGTGTTCTTTCCTGCCATGTGTGTTTCTCCTTAATTGTGAGTTTCGATCTACGAAGTTAGAGGTGTTCCACAGCAGTTTGTGGTCGTGCATATTTGAAGTGTTGTGACACGCGGCTGGCGAAGTATCCCCACATCGGCTGCAACCTCTTGAGCCATTATGGGTTTGCCGGCGGACACTCTGCGGATTGAGTCTCTACGTTCAGCAAACTGTCGGATTCATCGCGTTTCCCTGCCCCGCGGCCCTGAACCTATTTCCACCTTCGGTTCATGCTTCGCGGTGTGCAGGCTGATGGGTTGACACGTCTCATTGTTGGAATCCCTTCGCATTGGGGCGGATGTGCCACATTCACCAGACAGGTTAAATGAGCTACGTCCGCTCTGGTGACGTTTAGGGCGGCATCACTTCAACGGCGCATCGTCAGCAAAGATCTGCAACAATGCCGGCTCACTCGGAAATCAGTTTGATCGATGCAACGCCGCCCTGGATGTCCAGCCTGATCCCCACACCTGCTCAGTCCCATGCACCGTTGCGGTAGCTCTCACGCTCTTGTGCAGTCCGCGTACCGATACCTCGCCCCGCCCGCCGGATGCCATCGCGGAAACTCCCACATCTTTCGGCAGGTACAGAGTGGCTTCGCCCGCGCCGCCGGTGACGCGAACGGAGTATCGTTCGTAGGCTTGCGTCTCAGGTCTAGCCTAAGCGTCCCAGCACCGCGTTCGTAATGATGATGCAGCCCACCGACTTCCCGCATCTCCACGAGAGCACCTTTCGTCGAGAGCCTGTGCTCTTCGGCTTCGCGGAGCGTCTTTGCCCAACGGCAGATGGGTGCGCCAATTATGGTAATAAGAACGGAATAACGTGAGCGTCCGCTGCAACGAGCGTTCGTTCAAGACGATCACGTGGTCCAGGCGCTCGCGACGAATCGACCCAATCAGCCGTTCGACCTAGCGCGCTGCCATGGAGATCGGGGCACCGACGAAACTTGCTTGATGCCAAGCGCCTTCACCTGCTCGATGAACTCCTGGCCGAATATCGGATCTCGGTCGCGCAGCAGATATCGAGGTGCGCTGTCCCAGGGAAACGCCTCACGAACTTGCGGCGCCGTCCACTCCGCGGTCGCATGAGAGGTGATGCCGAAGTGGAGGATGCGTCTCCGGTCGTGCGCCAGCACGATAAACACGTAGAGGATCTCGAAAGCATCGTTGGCATAACAAAGAAGTCCACCGACACCAAACCTTTGACGTGATTCTCCAGGAACGTGCGCCAAGTCTGTGAAGGAGGCCTTCGATGCCGCACCATGTATTTCGCGACTGTCGGTTCGGTGATGTCGATGCCCAATTTCAGCAGCTCGCCATGGATCCGCGGTGCACGCCAGCGTGGGTTGTTGCGGCTCATCATCCGAATCAGTTCCCCAACCTCCTGCGGGACGCTTGGCCGACCGGGCTTACCCCCATGAATGTTCCACCTCCAGAACAAGCGGAATGCCTTCCGGTGCCAGGCTACAACCCGTGTCCGCCTTGACAATCATTAAAGCGCTCCTCCACTCGCTCCGGAGGGCCAGCCCGGAAGATTCGATCGGCCGTCGTCAAGTCGAGTCGTTTCAGAGCCGAACGTCGCAGCACGACAAGTTGTTGCCGGAGCGCCAGGTTTTCCAGCTGAAGTTGTGCCGACGTCTTGAACGCTGAGGCAAGCATGGTGAGGGCTTGCCCGCCAATCCACGTCTGAAGGCCGAACCAGCCGCACTCGACGATGGCGCGCAGGATGGCCACGACGTTCGCACCGCGACCCCCAAACGAAGCGCGCACGAGCACCGGGAACGGAATCCCGTCGCGAGCACCCGCGTGCGCGTTGAGAAGCATCATGACCAGAACGATCATATTGCCAAGCAGAATGGCGCCGAGCGCCTGCCAAGAGTCCATGCCGACCGAGATGAGACCGGAGGCAAGCATGTACGTGGGTATGCACACGCTCATCCCTACCCAAAGCGCCGCGTAGTTGTACACGCCCCAAGTGCTCCGCTCCGGAGGGACTGGAGCAAAGCCGTTTTGATCAGCGAAGTGTCGGGCGCGCTGCGTCGAGCGTCATGCCGGTTTGCGCGCTTCCAGAAGTACCACTGGCGGATCGAGGAAGAAGTCGCGCCAATGGTCTTGCTCTGGGCCTGATGCCTGTGCTGGAGCAAGTTGTACCGGGCGCCAGGCAATCTCCGTCAGCCCGGCCTCACGCAGGGCCCAGTCGTGCGTTTCGATCGCCAGATGGTAATTCTCGATTTCGAACGTTTGCTCGCCGAGGAAGAAGCGGTAGCGGATTGCCGTGCCGTCCGAGATAGTATCGTCCGCCAACTTGACGAACCCATACTTTTGCGTCGCGCCAAACTGCGCTACCTGTTGTGCGGGATTGTTGTTAACCGTGACGAACCGGCCACCGGGCTTGAGGTATCGTGCGATCGAACGGCACATGTTCAGCAGCTCGATGCGATCCCGTGCATAGTTGAGTAGGTACGCCGCGGTTACCAGATCGAACTTACTGTCGAGGTCGAGTGAGCAAGCGTCCCCCACGCGATAATCTATGCCCATCGGTTTCGCCGACTCGGCTGCCATCGCGAGATCGATCATGCGCTGCGAGATATCGACCCCGACCACCGAAACTGCGCCGAGCGCTGTCAGCAGACGCGTGTAGTGGCCCTCGCCACACGCCAAGTCCACTACCGACAGGCCATCAATATCGCCGATTATATTGATGAAACTGTACTGCTCGATGTAATACCGCCAGCTGACATGCTTAGAACGCTGGTATTGCTCAGCGATGTCGTCGTACTTCGTGTGCACAGTGTCGCCTCCGACACAGCGATATATACAAGAACGTATAGAATACCTCAATTGCGCGGAATTACAACTGCCGTGCTGCGGTCATGAATGCGTGGACGCGCACGCGGTCCACTGGGTTCGTCGTAAGCGAGTCAGTCTTGAGCGCCGTTCCGGCGATGACGCCGTCGGCGTGGGTAAGCACGGACGCGATCGTAGCGGCATCCGCTCCGCTGCCCGCCAGCACCGGCACGCCGTGGGCGGCATTGCGAGCGGTCTTCAGGTCATCGAGCGACGTCTGCTTTCCCGTGGCGGATCCGGTAACGATGACTGCGTCGGCGGAACCGCGCAAAATGGTCTCTTCCACTTCGTCGGCGAGATCGCGGGGCGCGAGCGGCGCCGAGTGTTTCACGTTGACGTCCGCGAAGATCCTGACGTCGCAACCGAGAGAACTTACGTAGGCGAAGAAGCCGGTGTGCCCGGCCTTCGATCACGCCCTGATCCGTGAGCCTCGCGCCTGTAAAAACATTGACGCGGATGAATTCGGCTCCAGCGGCGGTCGCAATTCCGAGAGCACTGACGCCGTCATTGCGCAGAACGTTAATCCCGAGCGGAACATCTGCAGTCGCCGGACCTCTCGTGCCAAGACGCTCAGGAAGGCGACGGTATGCGGAGGAACTACGTCTGGGAAGAACGGAATGTCCCCGAAGTTTTCGAGAATCATCGCATCGACGCCTCCTGCTACGAGTGACTCCGCATCGCGCAACACCCAGTCGGTAATGGCCGTCAGATCAAGCCGGTTGTGCGGCGACCCCGGCAGCGCAGGCACATGGAGCATGCCCACCACCGGCTTCGCGAGCTTGCGAATAACTGGGTCATTCTGTTTCGCACGACCATCAGTTAATCACGTCGCGACAGGCGAACACGGTCGCACCTTATCTGGCCCGCTTGACCGGCGGACTCATATTGGAGCAGATCGCCAATGGTCGCTCGAATCCGGAGCAACTGGCTGGGTTGGCGCAATCAGGTTGCGTTAGGACCGATAGGTCGACAGCGCGCAAGTCAACTGTCGGATTGCGCGTGATCCACTCGGAGCCAGTAAACGCTCGACTGTTGCGCGAGTATTCCGCGCTCACCATGCCTTCCGCACTTGTCCGAGATGACGGATCGGATCAATAACAGATTGAGCCACCCGAAGCAATCAGTTAGGGCAGACGAACTCCCCAGGAACTCGGACAGCGGCCAGTGTTTTCGCTCGCGTTCGTTGGAGCCCTATAATTCTTTCACGGCTTCCTGCGTGCGAAAATCCAGTCTCGAGGAGACGGAAGCTCTTTTAGGCGTTGCGCCAAATTCATTTTGGATCCTCCTTGAGCAAATTCAGGGCAGAATCGAGGCGACATGTATGAACAGGCATCGCACTATCCACATCTGAGAGCTTTGTGGCACGTGTTGGGTTCGCGCCGGAAGGACTAAGACATGCGAAAAGGGTTTACAAGAAAACCGCAAGCGGACGAGCCCGCAACGCCAAGCAAGAACTACATAACGCCAGGCGGCCTGCAGCGCCTCAAAGATGAGCACCGGTTTCTGCTCACCAGGGAACGCCCGGCCGTGACAGAGGTGGTGGCGTGGGCTGCGAGCAACGGCGATCGCAGTGAAAACGCCGATTATCAGTACGGCAAGCGACGGCTGCGCCAGATCGATGGGCGGATTCGCTTTCTCACGAAGCGAATCGAAGCCGCGGAAGTGGTTGACCCGGAAACTCCGAGAACGGGGCAGGCGGCGACGAGGGCATTCTTCGGAGCGACTGTGCGCTATGCCAATGCCGCCGGAACGGAGCGAGTGGTGAGCATCGTGGGCACCGACGAGGTCGATCTCAACCGCAACCACATCAGTTGGGTGTCGCCTCTGGGGCGCGCGTTGATGAAGTCGGAGCGGGCGATCGCGTAGTTCTCCAAGCGCCGGGCGGTACAGCATACCTGACCGTGCTGGAAGTGCGTTACGAGCGCATTTCCGTGGAACCATTCCGTGAACCACCTGGAGCCGAGGCCTCGGCAAAGGGACTCCCTCGCCGAGCCAATCCAACTGACGAAGGTTAGCAAAGGGGCACATGAACGTTCGAGGCAGCGCTAACCGAGTGGAAGCCGGACGCGTTGTCCACTACAGCGTCTCAGTCGCTGAAAAGCTGAACTACTCGCACCGAATCACGTTTCGGGGAACTCCATCGCACGGTTCGCGACCAAATGAGGCGAATCCGATCCTCCCCTTGGTAGAAGCATTGAACGACATCGCCCGTTTTGAGTCGCCACTGCGAGTCACCCAAACGGTTGAGCAATACTTTCGAGATATCGCGTCGATGTACTCGGGCGAACAGCGCGCATGGCTGTCGGACGTCCGGCTGGCGCTCGCGAACGAGCAAGCGAGGGCTTGGATTCTGCTAGATCCGACTTGGCATGCGTACCTGCGCAACACCGCTCAAATAACAGTTCTCAAAGGTTCCGGCAAGACTAATGTCATTCCACCCGAGGCATCGGCAGAACTAGATATCAGACTTCTGCCGGGAACGCCGCCAGAGGACTTTGTGTCCGAGCTCCGGCAAGCCGTGCAGGGCAGCACTGCAGCGGAGTGGACTCGCCTGTTTCCTGTGAAACCGGGTCTTAGCAGTCCTACAAACACGGAGTTGTATCGCACGATTCAACGAATTGCACACGCCCGGGATCCGGGCGCAATCGTCACGACGCCACTCGTTCCCGGCGGTACGGACCTGCCATGGTACAGGCAACTGGGGATTGTGGCATATGGAGTCGATCCATTTCGAATCGAACGAACCGAGGTGCAACGTGGTTTGCACGGCAACGACGAACGGATAGGAACCGGAGTGCTCGCCGACGGAGTGCGTTTCATGTACGAGCTTATGAAAGCAATGCAATAGGCGCGGCAACGTACGTGAGGGCGCGTCTTCTATAGGTAGAGGCGGATCGCGACAGTCGCATCAGTGGATCATTAACGGGAAGTCGGCCAGGAGCAAGTCATTTCCGGTGTGCGTGTAAACCGCCCGAATCACAGGCCCCTTGCAGCCCGGGTCTGGGAATCTCATCAAAGGTTACCCAAGCCACCGTCAATCATCAAATCGCTGCCGACGGTAAATGCCGACTCATCGGAGGCGAGAAACACGACTGCGTTTGCGATTTCGACCGGTGTTCCGAACCGACCCGCGGGAACCCGGCTCTGGATGGAAGCCGCAACAGACGCGAGATCATCGCTCGAAAGGCCGAGTTTGCTGTAGAGCGGCGTTGAGATCGGACCAGGGCTGATCGCGTTCACGCGGATGCCGCGCGAGATTAGCTCTCCTGAAAGAGTGCGTACAAGCGACAGCATGGCCGCCTTGGTCGCTCCATAGACGCTCGTGTTTGGCATACCGATGTGCGCGTTGACGGATGCGTTGAGCACGATGGAAGTCGGGTTTGCGAAGATTGGGAGTAACGCCTGAATGAGAAAGTAAGGCCCTTTCAGGTTGACTGCGAACGAGCGATCAAACGCAGCCTCGTCCCATTGCTCCACAGGCTTGAGCTCAGCAATCCCGGCGTTCACAAAAAGGACGTCGAGCCCTCCAAATGCCAGTTGAACCGCTTCGGCTACCTGTCTTTGCGCCGCAACATTGCTCGAATCTGCCGGGATGATCAATACATCCTGTTGAAGTTCTTTCCGTGCACCCTCGAGAGTAGCCGGGTTCCTGCCTGTTATCGCGACTCGGGCACCCTCGTTGATGAACTGCTTTGCGGTTTCGAGGCCAATGCCGCTGGTACCGCCGGTGATGAGAGCACGCTTTCCTTTGAGCCTGTTCATGGCGCTACGTATGGTGACACTTTCGTCTGGACATGCTCTGACTGTACACCGCAAACGTGGCAGTTCGGATCGAAGGGTCGGCAATCGGAAGTTTGGGACGGATCAGTACCCGGAGGTCGGCTGAGACCAAGCTCTAGGTATGCCAACCTCAAACGGCGGCGCCCACGTACGTTGCTGCTAGGAAGCCGTACGCCACCATGGATCTTCTTTCCGTTTAGAATAACTATCGAGATTCGGTCGCGTAATAGATGCCCTGCCGCTGCAACGGATCCGGAGGATCCATGCGCTTGCTGCCCGGTAGCCTTTCGGAACTCGTTCCGCTTGCTGATCACACGCAGACCTTTCCGACACTGATGATGGAAGCGCTGACGCTCGGCTGGAGATTCTGTGTAGTTCTTAGCTGATTTCAGACCAGGATTTCCTTTACCACTCGTCCCGCTACATCGGTGAGTCGGAATTGTCGGCCTTGGAATGAATACGTCAGCTTCTGATGATCGATCCCCATGAGGTGCAGGATCGTAGCCTGTAGGTCATGAACGTGCACGCCGCCTTCGGCAACGTTGAACCCGAATTCATCGGAAGATCCGTGCACATAACCGCGCTTCAGTCCCCCTCCAGCCATCCACATCGAGAACACTCGGCCGTGATGATCTCGTCCGTAGTTGTCGGGTTTGAGAGGACCTTGCGCGTAGGGTGTCCGCCCGAACTCTCCACCCCAGATTACGAGAGTCTCATCCAGCATTCCGCGCTGCTTCAAGTCAGCCACCAAAGCAGCAGACGCTTGATCGATATCAGCCGCAAGAGACGGTAATTTTTCCGTCAACCCGCCGTGATGATCCCATCCTCGATGGTAAAGCTGAATGAAGCGAACATTGCGTTCGGCGAGCCGTCGCGCCAGGATGCAGTTCGCCGCAAACGTGCCCGGCTTGCGAGCTTCTTCGCCATACATGGCGAGCACATGCTCGGGTTCCTTCGAGACGTCGGCCAGTTCGGGCACACTGGCCTGCATCCGGAACGCCATTTCGTACTGCGTGATGCGCGTCTCGATTTCCGGATCGCCTACACGTTGATAGGCGCCTTCATTCAGTTCTGCCAAACCATCGAGTAGGCTGCGCCGGCGTTCGCGCGTGATTCCCGGAGGGTTCGACAAATGCAAAACGGGATCACCAGCCGACCGAAATTGAACGCCTTGGTGGCGACTCGGCAGAAAGCCCGCGCCCCACAAACGTGCGAGAAGGCCTTGATCAGCCATGCCGTTACTGGGAAGCGAGTTCAGAACAACGAAGGCGGGCAAGTTTTGGTTTTCACTTCCAAGTCCGTAGTCGATCCAGGAGCCGATGCTCGGACGACCGGGTAACTGACTGCCTGTTTGGAGAAACGTAATCGCCGGATCGTGATTGATGGCTTCGGTGTGCATGCCACGCAGCACGCAAATATCGTCCGCGATCTTGCCTGTATGCGGAAGCAGATTGCTGAGCCAGATCCCGCTATTTCCATGCTGGCGGAAATCGTACATAGACGGTGCGATAGGCAAACGGTCCTGATGCGCCACCATCCCCGTAATCCGCTGGCCCCCGAAGATCGATGGAGGAATGTCCTGGTTGAACAGCGCCTTCATCTTCGGCTTGTAGTCCAGCAGATCCAGATGTGAGGGCCCGCCGGCCTGAAACAGGAAGATGACTCGCTTAGCGCGTGGAGCGAAGTTCGGAAAAGAACGATCGGCAGCGCGAGCCGCAGATGCCCCTAACAATCCATGCAGCGCTGCTGCGCCCACGCCATACGCAGCTCGGGCAAGCGCCTGCCGCCGAGACACAATCGAAGAATAGTTGCCGCATTCCATGGTGGTTCCCTTCTACCCTTTCGTAATCACTTCATCCATGTTGAGAATCATGTTCGCGACCGCTACGTAGGCGGCCAGTTCGCGAACGGGAATCGATGTCTCCACCGGTGAGGAACCCACCGCTACCAAGGAGCGAGCACCTTCTTCGTCACTGCTGAATGCCGCGAGCATCTCGTCGAGCTTTGTCCGTAGGACACGTCGCTCCGGTTCCTTGGGCGTGCGACCTGTGGCGACCTTGAATGCGAACTCCAGCCGAGACTCGGCAGAGGACCCGCCTTCCCGTACGGAGCGTTCCGCTAGCTTGCGAGCCGCTTCTACAAAGATCGGGTCATTCAGCAAAGTTAACGCCTGCAACGGTGTGTTCGTGTTGGATCGCCGCACGATGCAGAACTCGCGGTCAGGAGCGTCGAACACCGTCATCGTGGGATGCGGCACCGTACGCTTCCAAAACGTATACAAGCTGCGACGGTACTGATCCTGGCCTTTGCTGTCCGTGTAACTGGTGCCTGGATAATCTGCCGCGACTACTATCCCTTTGTACAAGTCCTTCGGCTGGTACGGGAACACACTGGGTCCGCCCAAACGATCGGTCAGGAGCCCGGAAACGAATAAAGCCTGGTCCCGAATGACTTCGGCCGGCAAACGAACACGAGGACCCCGCGCCAGCAGACGATTCTCCGGGTCGCGCTCGAAGGACTGTTTAGATCCCCCTGAGTCTTGCCGGTACGTCGAGGAAAGCACGATCTGCTTCAACAATGCCTTGACGTTCCACCCCGAATCGACGAACTCCCGCGCGAGCCAGTCGAGCAGATCCGGATGACTCGGCCATTCCCCTTGCAGACCAAAATTATCACTGGTCTTGACCAAGCCGGTTCCGAACAACTGCTGCCAGAAGCGGTTGACCACTACACGAGCGGTAAGGGGGTGATCCGGTTTCGTGAGCCACTTGGCCAATCCCAACCGGTTCCGCGGCGCGCCTGCGGGCCATGCTCCCAGGAGATCCTCTGGCACACCCGGCTCGACGGAATCACCCGGCGCATTGTAGGCGCCCCGGAGAAGAATCCGTGTATCCCGCGGCGCCGTGAGTTCCTTCATCACCATGACGGTGGGCGCCTGCCGGATGAGCTCCAATCGTTCCGAGCGAGCCGCCTGCCAGTCTTGCTGCTGCTTCACGTACTCGCGATTCGAGTTGATTAGGGAAACTCGACGCAGCCATTCCGTTTCAACCGGTGAAGCTCTGCCTTCGCGCTGCCGGCCCGCCGCATAGGGTATCGCGTGGCTTTCGAATAATATGGTGATCTCCGCATCCTGGAGAGGTCGTGACCAGATTGCCGCCTCGTCTAAGAGTCCTCCGTAGCGAGCGCTTCCAGATCCGTTGTCCCAGCCGACGCGAAACTTTGTCATCGAGGGCTTGTCATTCTTGGCCGTGGGTACTCCCAGGCCATCGTTGAACACGGCGGTTTCGAGTTCCCGGCTGTCGACGAAGATACGGACCCATGAGGCTTCTGCACGCTGCGCCTCGGCGTCTGGAGCTCCCGCATACACCAGAACTACGTGTCGCCATTGTCCCGGCGTGATTGCCGCGTCTTTCGAGCGAACTCGAATCGCGTAGGCAGGGTATCGATCGGCGAAGCGAAATTCGACCTCACCCTTTACCAGACGAAGCTCCAAGCCTTTGCCAAATCCAGTTCCGGCCTGCGACGTCGCGTAGTCGGCGGACGAGAAGAGCGCCGCATCGTGGTCTCCGTTGGACGGCAAAATCCAGGCGCTGAACGTGAAAGGCTGGCGCTTGGAGATTGGCACTGCTTCGGTCGACAGTCGTGAGTCGTTAGGAGCGGGTCCGAATGCACAGGCCTGGCCCCTCAGTCCAGGCGCCAACGCGAGAGATGCGGTGGTGGCTTCCGCAAACCCCGCTGCATTTTCGCAGGGAATCTTCAGAGCCGCTGCACCGGCAACGGGGTTGTCGCCCGCAATCTTCGCAGCCAGTAGATGGTTCGACTTCTCCCATTTCCAACGCCTCTCGATTCGATCCATCTTCCGTGCCGCTGTTGCGATCTGCGACTCCAGGCTTCGGAGTCGCTCCTGTTGAGCCTTTGTGGGCGCTGCGATGGTGGGAGCCGCGTTCGCGACGCGCCCATCTTCGCCCCATTCGGCAACGTTGTTGAAGAAGGCGAAGAATCGGTAGTGATCGCGCTGACTGATCGGATCATATTTGTGATCGTGGCAACGGGCGCATTCAACAGTCAGTCCCAGCCACGCCATGCCGAGAGTTCTAACCCGATCCGCTACATACTCGATTCTGTACTCTTCGTCGATAATGCCGCCTTCGGAGTTGATCACGTGATTGCGACCGAACCCGGTTGCAATCTGTTGTCCGAGACTCGGATTCGGCAGCAGATCCCCAGCTAGCTGCTCCGTTATGAAGCGGTCATACGGCATGTTGGAGTTGAAGCTGTCGAGCACCCAATCCCGCCAACGCCACATCGACCTTGCTGAATCATTGTTGAAGCCATGGGTATCGGCGTACCGTGCGACATCTAACCAGTCGATCGCCATCCGCTCGCCATAGTGAGGCGAAGCAAGAAGACGGTCCACGGCCTGGGCGTATGCCGTCTCGCCAGTTCTCTTTACATCTCGTGAGAAGGCAGTCAGCTCCATTGGGGTAGGAGGCAGGCCGGTCAAGTCAAGAGAAACTCGCCGCAACCAAACGTCTGGCGTCGCAGGCCCATTGGGTTCCAACTTCTCCTGGCGCAAGCGATCGAGGACGAACGCATCGAGTGGCTGCCTGACCCAGCGATCTGTCGAAACGGCCGGAATAGCCGGCCGTCTGGGTGGCTCAAACGCCCAGTGCTTCGAGTACTTGCCACCCTCTTCGATCCAACGGTTCAAGATGTGGATCTGCTCGGCGGTCAACCGGCGATTGGATGATGCGGGCGGCATGCGCCTGGCAACGTTCCCGGTGGTGATTCGTTCATGAATACCGCTGGCTTGGAGCTGTCCGGGAGCTAGAGCGGTCCGGCCTCCACGCTTTGTGGTCGCGCCTTCGAACGTGTCGAGCCGCAAACCGGCCATACGCTTCTTGGCGTCCTGGCCGTGACAATGAAAGCAGTTCTCGGAGAGGATAGGGCGAACATCACGCCCATAATCGACTGGCTTGTCTGCGGCAGGTGCTTCCAACGTTATAGCAGCAAAGGCCAACAACGCGAGACCGGTAGGACGAACAGTGACACGTTCCAAAAACATGAGCTTACGTTTTCATTGTCCACCACGAACGGGGATGCAAGGGTTTTTGAGCGTAGCGTTTTGAGCCAAGAGGCTAGGTTGGTCCGCACTTAGAAGGCATGGCGGTCTGAGGGCCCAAGATTCGCAACAGCGCCGGAAGCTGTGATGTCGGTTGCATTAGTCCGCGCCGTTGTCGATGCAGCCCTCAAAACGTCCTGCTCGGACGCTGAGCGATCCGGAACGATAAGTCGGGTTGTGCCAAGTTTCCGGGCGGTCTGCGTTGCAGTTTGTGGCAAACCGCAAGTTGATTCGATCATCACGTGGCATAACCCGCCGAAGCCTCAAGCAGATCACAATAACGGAATTTGCCAACGTCTCCATAATTTGCCAACGTTCCTATTTAAAGGACGGCGGAAACATGCGACAGCAGAGAACTGCGCACACGATTCGTGCCAATGCTGTATTCAACTCTGTAGATGCTTTCGAAGATGATCTTGGCATTACGAGTAGCTGCACTCGCTGCTTCTGCAGCCAAGGATGTCATGCTCATCAACAAATCCGGCCGGCGGGATCTGCACTGTATGTGGCCTCGGTCGAGGGAAAGATGGAGCCAAGCTTTTCCCGGTTCCGGCTTCGATTATCACGCCGCGTTTTCATGCGATGGTAAGTGGATCGTATTCACGTCCGAGCGCAAGGGATCGGGCCAGGCTGACTTGTATCGCGTCCGCCCGGACGGCACGGGCCCTGCAGCCGTTCACGGATAGTTCGCCGCTCGAAGATCAAGGGGTTCTTTCTCCGGACAATGCGCGACTAGCATTTGTGTCCACCCGGGAGACGGGTATCGCAAACATCTGGATCATGGACGTGAGGAATAGAAAGCTCAGAAACTCGACCGGGGGAGTTCCAGTGGTTGAGGAGTGTGGCGACAAATACGCGGCGTACTCGCACGGACGAAGCGTCTCATTCCTGGCGTCTGGTAGATAATACTTACCGGTTACCAGGCAATACGCCACTTGGCGAGTTCGTCGGCGTCTTGTACACGCTCAGTCGGCCTGAAGCTCTCACCATACGAGTTCGGGGAAGCCTCCGATTCGGATTCCGTCCGGATTGTCGGCAAAAAACTCGTCACGCATCCGTGCGAATTGGAGAATCAGACGGTCGGCTCAATGCCGATACGGTCATTCACAGCCGAGCGAAATCGTTGTTTGCAGCCGAGGTAGCGTTCCGTCGTTTGGATGGAAACATGGCCGAGCAGAAATTGGATCTGGTCGAGTTCTCCGCCGGCCGCGTGACACAGCCGGGCGCAACTCCGCCTCAAACCGTCAGGTGCTAGCTTTGAGATCCCAGCTGCCGCGGCATACTCGCGAACCACATGCCAGACAACCTTTTCGGTCATACCGGCTCCCCAAACGACCCTGCCTTGTTCGCCCGACAGAAGATCTTGCCGCTGGTGATCTTCCCCGCTTTGATCCAGCAGTCCAGAACGCTTTTCACCCAGTCCGGCACAGAATATGACCTGCCTTACCGTGAAGATCA
Organism: Bryobacteraceae bacterium; assembly: GCA_963825845.1. Taxonomy (GTDB): domain Bacteria; phylum Acidobacteriota; class Terriglobia; order Bryobacterales; family Bryobacteraceae; genus DASQDN01. Next base: position 20,321 of record CAWGVL010000026.1, read on the forward strand.
ACGATAGCCCAATGCTCCTCACGCTTCTGAATGTGCCGTATTTCCGATGAGCCAATTTCCCAGTCGTACACCGATCTTCTTTACGCCTTTCACGCGACGGATTCCGGACGCCAGGTCCGGACTGAGTAAGTCGCAGTCGCGGCCTCGTAGGCGAGCCTTCGAACTGCACCGAGACGCAGGTTGATGGTTCCTGGCGCCAAATTGCGGGATTCCAGATGCATGTGGTATCGCAGGACCACAGTTCGACTGAACGACAGCCTAGGCTCCGAGCAATACCATTCGACGAATTCAGCAATCTCGTGTCTGTATCCACGCTGCGCATCCGGCGAACTCAAGCTATTGAGAACTGCTGATTTCACCTGTCTGGCAACCTCAAAACCGCCTTGGGAACGAGCGGCTCTTCGGACCTTTGCGTTTGGTGGCCATCGTTGACGACCCTCTTCGACCTTCAACGACAGTGAATCGGAGGTGAGATCAGTTACGAGTAGTCCGTGATTCCAGAATGTTTCAGGACAAATAGGTACGTGTCGCCGTGTTCACGTCAGCCTCGCCGCGCTGCCTCGATGGTGGCGACATCGATCTTCTTCATCGTCATCATGGCGTCGAAGGCGCGCTTTGCCTCACCGCCACCAGCTGCAAGCGCCTCCATTAGCGCGCGTGGGGTGATCTGCCAGGAAAGGCCCCAGCGGTCTTTGCACCAGCCGCACTCGCTTTCTGTGCCGCCATTGCGGACGATCGAGTTCCAGTAGCGGTCGGTCTCCTCCTGATTCTCCGTCGCGATCTGGAAGGAAAAGGCCTCGCTGTGCCTGAACGCCGGGCCCCCATTAAGACCGAGACAGGGAATGCCCAGAACTGTGAACTCCACCGTCAGTACATCGCCCTCCTTGCCGCTCGGATAGTCACCGGGCGCATTATGTACAGCGGTCACTTTACTATCCGGAAAGGTAGCGGCGTAGAAGCGCGCGGCCTCAAGCGCGTCTTTGTCGAACCAGAGGCAGATCGTGTTCTTTGGCTTCATGTTTCTATTCTCCTTTGCTCGATCAGGGCGAACGCCAGTGGTCTCCGGATCGGTCCTTCTCAGTTGTCCACAAATTCATGTGCTGATCTGCTGCAGCCGACGTTTCAGATTGCTCGCCACTCGTCCTACCCTGCTGAATCATATCGCTGGCGTGGATCGACTTCGAGATCCGAAGCTATGACGGGCAATTTCTGGATGATCCCAATTCGGACTCCTCGTAGAAATAGGTTGTCGGCGCGAAATAGAAATGTCCTATTCGGAGCGAAGTAGAAATGTCCGGTTTTGACCGGCGGCTCCGGATGTACGTGTTATGTTGGGGCACCCGCGCGGGGTCGCGCCTGAGCGGGTGTCTACGACCGATGCGACGGACGGCTCCGTACGTGATCGGCAAGCCCTTCACTGCAACGAAGAGCTTTTTCATCGTGGCATCACGGTGGTGAGTTCCCGAGCAGAGGTCTTGGACTGTAAATGCGAAGATCGCCGGGCTGGGTTTGCCCGGCGCTCCATTATCAGCAGTTAAGGTTCGATTCGCGGATGGCTTTCCACAGAGGCTTGGCAGAACTGATAGGGAATCGCGCATCCAGGAACTACGTCCCCCTCGGTTGTGATCCTTGCGAACGGGCTTGCTGGCCGGCGCAGGCTTTGGTTTTTGCTCGTCCGGAGGACAAACCTCGACGTCGAGATACACGCCTCGAAAGCGCACGGCCGGACTACCATCAAGACGGCGTTCGACTCGGACCTGCTGGCACCGCATGCCCACTTCAATGCTGCCGCGCTTGATCCGATAGCATCTGCCATCGAACGGAAACGTGTAGTGATTACTGACAGTTCGTGTCTCCCCGTGACTGAGCGATGCCGCGAGGTCATGTAACTCGCTCAATGGCCTGTGCGCATCGGTGCTGTTGGCTGGCGCTACGGTGAAGCGTTGACAGGCATTCGCTGCCTCCGCCATGCATGCGCCGGCCAGACGCAATTGCTTGACGAGCCGATCTTGTGCTGTGTGGAAGAACCGCTCGACTCTTCCCTTGGCTTGAGGACTGTGGGCCGAAATGCGCTCAATTCCCAGCTCGTTGAGGGCGCGAGTGATCTGCGTTGGCGGCACAGACGGCGGCTCCTCCTCGCCTGTCGTTTCTTAACGGCGACCTCGAACATGGCGGCTTTGCCGGTGTAGAAACTCAGTGGCCGGCTATCATTGCTCCAGCCAACTCCACAGCACTCGCATATTCTCTTCCGTGGTGTCGCGCCGCACGAAGCGCGCATACACTCGACTCGTCGCATCATCAATCATCGCGATCAGATATAACCGCTCGCCGCGTGCCTGCAGCCAATCATGAGGGACGTATCCCATTGCACCAACTCGCCAAAGCAGGCGCGTCGTTCACGCCATTGGTGGATTCTCTCCAGCTTCCGCTTCCGGTTTTGTCATAGTCCGGCCGCGATCATCCATTTCCGCATCGTGTCGCGGCCGACCTTCACGCCCAGAAGCTGGCTGACATGCTCGGCCGCGAATGTGGGTCCGAAGTCATGAGAGTTTGCACGGCGCAGTTCCTCGATCGCGCGCCGCTCCGTTTCGCTGTCAATGCGCCGATTCGAAGCTCGACCTCGCAAGCCCGTGCACCACTGCGACGTCACGCTCGATTGCGAATTTGCTTGATCAAACGCCGAACCTGGCGCTCTGTCACCCTGAGTTGCTCGGCCGCCTGCTTTTGCGTGATCTGGCCTTTTCCAGCCTCGTGCAGAACCTTTAATCGGTACCGCTCCTTCTGGCTCATCTCGAATCTGTCCTCTCCCATCCAGATCCGAGTCTGTCAACAGGACATTTCTACTTCGCGCCATTAGGACATTTCTACGTCGCTGCGGCACGCCGCGCATCGAGTTTCGTCCTTGTCCCGCGTGCTGATATACTGTCCGCTCCGCTCCGCGTGCACTTTTGTTAAGCCTATGAGCTATCGCTCGCTGTTAGTTGCACTTTCCCTATCGGCTTTGGCCGCCACTGCGGAGGAGTGGACGCGGTTCCGCGGTCCGAACGGCTCCGGTATTTCAGCCGACACTGGTTTTCCCATTGAGTTCAACAAGCGCAAAAATCTGGTCTGGAGAACGCCTGTGCGCCCGGGCAAGTCTTCGCCCGTCCTGACGCGGCGGCACGTTTTTCTTACTGCTCTTGAGAACGGCAAGCTTTACACACAGTGCTTCGATCGCGAGACCGGTAAATTGCTGTGGGAGCGTTCCGTGGATCGTGCCCGCGTTGAGCCGTCCCACTCGCTGAATGACTCCGCCGCAATCACGCCCGTTACCGATGGCGAGATGGTGTACGCGTTCTTTCCGGAATATGGGCTACTCGCCTACGATGCCAACGGCAAGGAGCGCTGGAAGGTGCCGCTCGGCCCCTTCTCGAATGAGAACGGACATTCTTCGTGCCCGATCATTGCGGGCGACAACGTCATTTTGGTCCTGGACCAGATGTTGGGTTCATACATCGCGGCGTTCGACAGGCGCAACGGAGAACTCCGATGGAAGACTCCTCGCGAAGAGATGGATGGCTATGCCACGCCACTGCTTTATCAGCCGACGGGCGCCGCAGCGGCGGTGATCACCGCCAGCCGCGGCCAGTTGGGCGCGCATCGCGTGGACAATGGCAAACGGCTGTGGAGCTGGAACAAGCTGAGCCCATCGGAGGTGGCAAGTCCGATCCTGGTGAATGACACGCTATTTACCTTCGGGTACGGCAATGACAGAGCGAACTCCGTTTTCTGTTCCACTTCAGAAGTACGACAGGAACCGCGACGCCAAGTTGACTCCGGACGAATATGGCGACGACGCGTACTTAAAAGGCGTGGCGACTTTTTGTCGGCAACCGCGACGGCGTTGTTACTCAAGAGGAATACGATTTCCGGCAGAACATGTCCGTGGCGACCTTCCAGCCTGCTCGCCATTCAATTGGGCGCGGGCGCGGCCGCCACGCCGCGCGAGTTGTGGAGATACGAGAAGAGCTTCATCGCGGTGGTGCCATCGCCCCTTTATTACGAGGGCGTTCTATACGTGCTGAAGAACGGCGGACTATTGACTTCGTTCGATCCTAAGACGGGAAGCGTCAGAAAGGCCGGCCGGGTGGCAGGCGCGCTGGGCGCCTACTCGTCGTCGCCTGTAGCGGCGGAAGGCAAGATCTTCATCGCGAGCGAGGAAGGCAAGGTCATCGTTCTGAAGGTCAGGGGCCGAATGGGAAGTGATGCAGATCAACGATCTCGAGGAAGGTTGCTACGCGACGCCTGCATTGGCAAACGGGAGTATTTACCTGCGTACGAACGATGCTTTGTATCGCTTTGGAATGACCCGGCAGTAAGCAAGCTGTGAGTCGCATCTATAGCCACACATTGAAAGTGAGAATGAGAGTGAAATCTCGCCGCCTTGGGACTCGAGACCAATGGACGAGTAGCGCGTAAACAGCTCCTAATCAGAGGGGCAGGAGATCGGAGCCACATTCCGGTAGCAAGTGTGCCGCGCGATTCGAAGGATTTGTCTGCCCCACGCCAGGACTGCACTTTATTCGGCATCAGGATGATGCCGTCGTTAGGTGGCGCACCCTGGTATTTGAGGTTCTTCACGACAATCGTTATCGCTGGTGTTGCGGGGATGACGCCGCGAATGCTACGCCTGAGAAGGTCACTTGCGACGTTCAAGCGCGCCCTTCTTATTTCGTCAGGAACCAGGACAACTGATTACCCGTGTCAGTGGGCACGGAGCCGAAATGCCCGAACTGCGAGATGATTCCAAGGCCGGTCCCAGTGTTGGTATTGTAATTCGTTGACCCGAGCACTAGCACTGTATCCCCAGGCTGGAGGTCAGAGAACTGGACCGCGGCCAACTTGGACTCATCGAATCTGATCGTCCCTCCCGCCTTCGTCAGTTCCCTTGTCGTCCGATACGCCATCGTTGACGGTATAGCCATCGAGAGATCCCTGCCCGTTCCAAATTCCTGCAAGCGAACATTGGAACCGCTCACCTCGAGCAGAGTACCGAGGATTCCACGCACGCCCCCCTTTAAGACCAAGGCGGCCTGCAGATTCGGATCCCCATCACCGCCTTTTCCGCGCACATAAACAGTGTCACCCTGTTGCAAATCTTCGAAGGCGATCGCCGTGGCGTCGCCGATCCGCAGCGCTGTAGACGGGTACGAACGGTATTGCACGTCCGGTGGCAAAGTGATCTGAGTCGGAGGCGGCGGATTCTGCGTGATCTGCGGACTTATCACCATCTTGCGGGTGCCCCGATCAATGAGCAGGATTGATCCAAAAACAGAGCTTGATTGCCATCGGAGGGCAACCTCGCGCTGAGCCCTCTGCGAGTCGGAACGGGCAACCACGCTGATCCTGGTAAAAGACTTGTCTCCCGGATCGCCTTCGATGCACACCAAATCGTTCTGGTGAATGTCCGCCAATGTGATTCGTCCGGGCCTGGAAGCACCGTCTCGGACGCCAAGTTTTGAAACCTCAACCTGCGCCGGAACATAGACTTTGCCGATGAAACCTGTTTTGTCCTTCAACATTAGAGAGCGACGCTGCAAGTCAATGTCAAAAACGATGCCGACAACGGCGCACCCACTACGTTCCTGTGCCCAGATCGGCGTGTGTAAACAACAGCTGTACAAGCAATACACCAGAACGAAGCGCCGAAGACAATTTCGCATTTCGGTAGTCAGTGATTCGAACCATCCTGACCTCGGATTCAATTTTTTCGGCTGCGCCCCTCTCTCACTCCACCGTCTCAAACTTCCCTACAGGTGCGAGACCGTTCGGCGATCAGGCGTCCCGCGCACTCCAGAGGCGACGGCTGCGACTCTCTTACGAGAAATGATCGAGCGCCATTCGCGGCTTCGCCGCCACGACGGCAACAGGTTGCCTATGAGTCACTGGCGATCGGATCCGCATTCAGACCGGCGTATAGGGGGACCATCCATCAACGTGTATTTGTAAATGCTGCGCTGTTGCTCTACGCTCAGGAACTCGTCTATTCTTACAATTCCATAGAACGAGAGGTGTTCATTCACCGATCTGAAGCTGAAGGGCAGACTCGAGGCGCTGTCGCGAAGATTGACTCCCGCCACGCCAGGTGGCAGCCGTCAATCGTGTGGGGCGGGTCCCATCCGGGGTATCGTAACCAGAGGCAGTTTGTCTATCATTTGATTGGACCGTCTCATGGGCATGAATTCTTTGTCTCTGGTTTGCCGGCTGCTGTCCCCGCCTGAGGGCCTGAATTGGCTCGCATGACGGAGTACCAGTGGATCGAGCACCTGCGGCGCCGTATACCTGTCGCTCACGGAGAACTTGTGCTGGGTATTGGCGACGACTGCGCCATTTATCGGCCGCGTGGCGCGAATGAAGACCTCCTGTTAACCACAGACCTAATGATTGAGGGGGTCCACTTCCGCCGCGAAGAGGTCTCTCCTGCGTTTATCGGCCACAAGAGCCTCGCGCGCGGCTTGAGCGACATTGCCGCGATGGGTGGTGAACCGAAGTTCTGTCTCGTATCGCTTGCAATTCCAAAAACCTGGCAGCGCCACGTTGATGAGTTTTATCGCGGACTGTTACGGCTGGCGCGCCAGAGCGGCACGCAAGTCGCCGGGGGTGATCTGTCGAAGGCAAACCGGATCGCGATCGACATCATCGTATGCGGCGCCGTAAAAAAGGGAACGGCGTTGCGACGAGAGGGAGCCACGCCTGGGGACACTATTTATGTGTCCGGCGCGCTGGGCCGCTCGGCCGCGCGAGGATATCGGTTGCGGCCGGTACCGCGGCTCCAGCTGGGACGTTCGCTGCGCGGACGCGCCAGTGCCTGTATGGATTTGAGCGACGGACTCTCGATCGATTTGTACCGGATGTGCGAAGCGTCCGGGGTGTCCGCCCGTCTTGAAGAAGTGCCGGTGGCCACTGGCGCGACTTTGGAACAGGCTCTCCATGGTGGTGAGGACTACGAACTCCTCTACACCGGACCGGCTGGCCTTCCCGGGATCGTTGTCGGCCGCGTCACCGGCCTTGATCCGGCCGCCCTGATCACATTTCGCGATTATCCGCTGCTACCACGTGGTCACGACCACTTCGCATAGGTGTGACCCGGGCATCTACAAGACACGCGATATCGTGGCCAGTGCAAGCAAGCCGATCAAGGCTTTGACCGAGCGGCTGATGGCAGGTGATACGCTCGGGCAGACAACCTCGCCACCGCGCAAGTCCAGAAGATCGCGAGGACAATCCACCAGCGGCGGTGACGCTTCAGTCGTTGTGAACGGCGATCACCAGGGCGGCAACGCCTGAAGCATGCAAGCACTGATTGAAGCGCAACCGATCCGGAGTACGCAGGATGGATAAAAATACCTGAAGGATACCGATTGACATTGGAAAATTGTTACTATTTCATCAGTCATGGCGTTGTCAGACCAGCGTACGCAAGCGCTCGACGACTTCCGCCGCCGTTGCAAGGAACAAGGCCTTGCTTTTACCTTCCAGCGACAAGTCATCTACGAAGCCGTTGTCGATTCGCGTGAACATCCGACTCCGGAGTTGATCTACGAGCAGGTCAGACAGCGGATTCCTTCTGTTTCACTGGGCACCATTTACAAGAACGTAAAGACGTTCCTGGATTCGGGTGTGCTCAGGGAAGTTACCCTCCATCACGGCTCGCTGCGCCTCGAATCGAACATGACCCCGCATCATCACCTGGTTTGTTCGTCGTGCAAGGCGATCTTCGACATTGAAGAATCGGCGGTGGAGCCGGTTCAGTTACCGAAGACCGGCTTGCCTGCGGGCTTCTCGATCAGGCAGTGCCGGGTGGAGTTTGTCGGCGTGTGCAGGAGTTGCCAGACGCCCGGCGGAAGACGTCGAAAGCCGGCAGTTGAGTGATTCGCGGATATGACTTCAGCACAGAGTAACCATAATCTCAGATCAAGACGCATTTCGGAGCGCATAGCGTACACCACGGTCCAGGCGTGTTTTCGTATGCGAGATATCAGCAGTTCGTTATGATTTCCTGACCCATTCGAAAGGAGAGAAACAATATGGACCCTCAACTCACCACGGCAGCGGGAACCTCCGTTCCCGGTAATCAGGAGCAAAACCTGTCAAGCGAATCCAAGTGCCCGTTCTCTAACGGCGCTCGCAGACACGCCGCATCCGGAGGCCCGACGAATGCGAGCTGGTGGCCGAATCAGCTGAACCTGAAGATCCTGCAACAGCACTCCGCTCCAGTCCTGCCCTGTGGACAAGGAGTTCAGTTATGCGAAGGAATTCAAGAGCCTCGACCTGGATGCCGTGATAAAGGACCTGCATGCCGTGATGACGGCATCGCAGGATTGGTGGCCCGCGGACTATGGCCATTATGGGCCGCTCTTCATCCGTATGGCGTGGCATAGCGCAGGCACCTACCGTATTGCCGATGGCCGCGGCGGCGCGGGTTCCGGGGCACAACGATTTGCGCCCCTCAATAGCTGGCCGGACAACGTGAGCCTCGACAAGGCACGCCGGTTGCTCTGGCCGATCAAGCAAAAGTACGGCCGAAAACTTTCCTGGGCCGACCTGATGATCCTCGCCGGCAACGTCGCTCTGGAGTCGATGGGATTCAAGACCTTCGGTTTCGGCGGTGGACGGGAGGACAGCTGGGAGCCGGAAGATATTTACTGGGGGCCCGAGAGCAAGTGGCTGGGGGACGAGCGCTACAGCGGCGACCGTGAACTCGCCAATCCTTTCGGCGCTGTTCAGATGGGCCTGATCTACGTCAATCCGGAAGGGCCCAACGGCAAACCGGATCCGCTCGCCGCGGCGCGGGACATCCGGGAGACCTTCGGCCGCATGGCGATGAATGACGAGGAGACGGTGGCCCTCATCGCCGGCGGACACACGTTCGGCAAAGCCCATGGCGCTGCCGAGGTGGCCAAGTATGTCGGCCGCCGAACCCGAAGGCGCCGACCCGGAGGATATGGGCTTCGGCTGGAAGAACACCTTTGGCACCGGCAAGGGTGGCGACACAATCACCAGCGGGCTGGAGGGCGCATGGACCACGAACCCGGTGAAGTGGGACAACAACTACTTCGAGAACCTGTTCGGCTATGAATGGGAACTCACGAAGAGTCCCGCCGGCGCTTACCAATGGACGCCCAAAAACGGATCTGCAGCAGGCACCGTGCCGGATGCCCACGATCCGTCGAAGCGGCACGCCCCAATGATGTTCACGACGGACCTCGCACTGAGGACGGATCCGGCGTACGAGAAGATTTCGAGGCGTTATTACGAGAACCCGCAGGAATTCGCGGACGCGTTCGCCAAGGCCTGGTTCAAGCTGACGCATCGCGACATGGGGCCTGTTTCGCGCTACCTTGGTCCTCTCGTTCCCGCGGAGCCGCTGCTGTGGCAGGACCCCGTTCCCGCTGTGGATCATGAGCTGATCGGCGAGCAGGATATTGCCGACCTCAAGGCCAAGATCCTCGCATCCGGACTATCCATCTCCCAACTGGTCACGACTGCCTGGGCGTCGGCGGCAACGTTCCGAGGCAGCGACAAGCGCGGGCGGCGCCAACGGGGCCCGCATTCGCCTGGCTCCGCAGAAGGATTGGGAAGTGAACCAGCCCGCCGAACTGGCGACCGTCCTTAAGAAGCTCGAGGGGATCCAGAAGGATTTCAACGCGCGTTCCGGCGCGAAGAAAGTCTCGATGGCTGACCTCATCGTTCTGGGCGGCTGCGCAGCCGTCGAGGCGGCCGCGAAGAAGGCCGGCTACGACGTGAAGGTTCCTTTCTCGCCGGGGCGCACGGACGCGTCGCAGGAGCAGACCGATGTGCAGTCGTTCGCCGTTCTCGAACCGACCGCAGACGGGTTCCGCAACTATCTCCGTGAGGGAGACATGGGTTTGGAAGCTGAACTGCTGCTGGATAAAGCGAACCTTCTGACCCTGACCGCTCACGAGATGACGGTTCTGGTTGGCGGGATGCGCGTCCTCGGTGCCAGCTTCGGGGGCTCCAAACACGGTGTTTTCACCGACCGGCCCGGGACGCTGACCAATGATTACTTCGTCAACCTGCTTGACATGAACACCAGATGGCAGAAGTGCGAGAATCGAAGGGCCTGCTGGAGGGGCGCGATCGGGCGACGGACGAACTCAAGTGGACGGGCACCGTCGTGGATCTCGTCTTCGGTTCCAACTCCCAGCTCCGGGCCCTCGCGGAGGCCTATGCAAGTGACGACTCGAAGGAGGCGTTTGTGAAGGACTTCGTGACTGCGTGGAACAAGGTGATGAACCTTGATCGCTACGACCTGGCGCGAGTCTGATTAAACGGAGAGCTGTCAACTTGTCACTATCCCTCCGGTTCTGCTGTTCCGGATCGGCGAATCAGAGGTGATGCTTTTGCCGGCACGCCAGGACCGCGCGCCCACTGTTTCTGTTAACGTCTTGATCGCTGAAAGTACCAGGTGGCTTGGAGCTCTCGGTCGAGTTTTGGAATCGATGACCATCAGGGTCTTGGATCTTGCTTCTTAACGCGGCAACGACCGCTCGACTCCAAGCTGAATTACGACTCAGCCGGACGTTGCCGCAGAACGATGTCAAGTTGACGCATAAGTATGCGCGGATGTGGCGCACTGGATTCCGAGTGGATGGTCGGCCGTTCCCTTCGGAGGTGTCTGCGCCTGCCATTACGCTTCTGAATCCAAATGTTCCTTGAGGGCTAGAAGCCGTTGTTTCTGATTCGTACCGTGAAGCCATGGCTGCCGCCCAAGTTCGGGGGCTCGTCATCCGCCCGGCAGTATTAGGACACATGACATCCGGATGATGAAGGGAGCACCCGGCCTGCGTCAAAGACCCGTTATTGCAGCGCACCTCGCCCGCTGCTGCGAATCAAGGTTATGCTTCAGAGGTTCTGCAAAAAAGGAATGGGTCATGCTAGACCTTTCAACATTCCGTTAGCCGCGGAAAGAAAGGAAAGGCAGATGACCCGAAAGCAGAATAGCGCGAAGCAGATGAACTGGAAAGAGGTGATGGCGGAGCAGGATGATTTCCTGCGGCCGTTGATGCGAGAGGTGGTCCAGCAAGTGCTGGAAGCGGAGATGGACGAGGCGCTCGGAGCGGAGAAAGGGGAGCGCACCCCGAGCCGGCAGGGATATCGATCGGGGTATTACGGCCGGACGCTGGTGACGCGGGTGGGGAAGCTCGAATTGCGAGTGCCGCAGGATCGGCAGGGGCGTTTCCGGACCGAGGTTTTCGAGCGATACCAGCGGAGCGAAAAGGCGCTGGTGGGCGCTTTGACCGAGATGTACGTGCAGGGCGTGTCGACGCGGAAGGTCAAGGCGATGACCGAAGAGCTGTGTGGCCATGAGTTGTCGGCGTCGACGATCAGCCGGCTGAACCAGAAGCTGGACGACGAATTGGAGCGCTTCGCCAAGCGTCCGCTGAGCGAGCCGTATCCGTACGTGGTGCTGGACGCGCGTTACGAGCGAGTGCGGGAAAACGGCGTGATCAGCAGCCAGGCGGTGATGATCGCGATTGGCATTGACTGGGAAGGACGCCGGAACATCCTGGCAGTGGAGTTGGCCAATCGCGAGTCGAACACCAGTTGGCGAGACTTCTGCCTGGCGCTGAAGGGGCGCGGTCTGCAGGGCGTACAACTGGTGATCAGCGATGACCATCCGGGGCTGCGAAAGGCGATCGCGGAGGTCTTCCGGAGGCGGCGTGGCAACGGTGTTACGTGCATTTTCTGAGGAACGCGTTGGACTACCTGCCGAAGAAAGCGGATAACGATTGCCTGACGGAACTGCGCTGGATCTACGATCGGCGCGAACATCGAAGAGGCACGGCAGGACCTGGCGGCCTGGCTGAAGAAATGGGGCGGCGGTACCCCAAGCTGTGTGACTGGGTCGAGAGCAACATCGAAGAGACGCTCACGTTCTACCGGTTGCCGCGACAGCATCACAAAAACCTGAAGTCGACCAACCTGCTCGAGCGGCTGAACGAGGAGATCAAACGGCGCACGCTGGTGGTGCGGATCTTCCCGAACGTGGCCAGTGCTGCGGCTGGTCCGGGCGCTCGCGGTGGAGATGCACGAGAACTGGATCGAGGCGACCCGGTACCTGAATATGGAATACCTGAAAGAACACAAAAAGAGCAGATGAGACGAGCGGCGGCATGAACGCATGCTCAAAGC
>CAWGVL010000027.1:0-150289 GCA_963825845.1 Bryobacteraceae bacterium
CTTTGGAGTTTGTTGATCGACCCCATCACAGCGGCGGGTCCAAGGCCGAATCCGATTCGCCAGCCTGTCATCGAATATGTCTTCGAGAGCGATCCCGCAACGAGAACGGTGTCTTTCGCCCCCTTGATGGCTGCGATCGAGTAAGGCTCGCTATCGTACACGAAGCGGCAATAGCATTCGTCCGTCATCAGCCAGATACCGCGGCGCGATGTCAGCGCGAAGATGCGCTCGAACTCTTCCCGGTCGAGCACGCCGCCGCTCGGATTGGACGGCGAGTTGATGATGACCATCCGCGTCTTGTCGTTGATATAGGGCTCGATCATCGACGCGTCAGCGAAAAGCCGTTCGCCTCGTCCGTCTCGACAAAAACGCTCGGCGCCGGTGTAATTAACGACGTCGTTATAGGTCACCCAATACGGAACCGGGATGATCACTTCATCGCCGGGATTCAGCAGTACCTGGGCGAGGTTGAAAATGACGTGTTTGCCGCCGACCGAAACGACGCATTCCGCGGGCGAGTAATTCGTACCGTAATCCTCGACGATGGCGATCGCAGAGGGCCTGCTTCAACTCCTGTGTACCGCCGGCGGGTGTGTATTTGGTGAAGTTGCCGTTGATGGCGTTGATCGCGGCCTGCTTGATGTTGTCCGGCGTCGGGAAGTCCGGCTCACCGGCGCCAAAGTCGACGACATCAACGCCTTCCCGGCGGAGACGGTCGGCGTCGGCGGCCACCTTCATCGTGGAGGACACGCTAATCAGCGCTATGCGGTCGGATAGGTCGAGGGCTGCTTGCATTTAGGCTTTTACTCCGAGAATTCGATCTTTGAGCCGCATTTCAACGGCGGGGGCACCAGGTCCGAAATGTCGCCACCCAGGCGGATCACTTCTTTCACCAGGTGAGAACTGATAAATGAATGGGCTTCGCCGGCCATCAGAAACATTGTCTCGATTTCCGGCCGCAACCGGCGGTTCATCAACGCCATCTGCCATTCGTACTCATAGTCGGAAATGGCTCGAATCCCGCGGATAATCAAGGTTGCTCCGCGGCTGGAAGCATGATCCACCAGCAGACCTTCGAAGAAATCAACCTCAACATTTGGCATGGCCGGCGATGACTTCATGAAGCATCGCCGTCCGCTCCTGAACCGAGAACAACGGCTGCTTCCGCTCATTGCGCAGGATCGAGACGATCAGCCGGTCAACCAACCGGCTGGCGCGTTCGATCAGGTCAAGATGTCCGTTGGTGATGGGATCGAAAGAACCGGGATAAATGGCTACTAACGATCGGCTTGGCGTCGTGGCCACTAGCGTCCGTCCTTCATCAATGGATTGTTCTTTACGATTGTAGCAAGGCCTTACAGGGCTTAGGGTCTAGCAATCAGTGTTCCAGCTTACCGCAACTGTACGAGTTCGTTACGCATTCCGAAACAGGCTGCGGACCTTTGATCGTCTGCGGCGCGCGCCAGAAATCGAGATACGAAACCTGATGGACGCACGACACCGTGCAATACGGAGCGCAGCCTTTCTCGGTCAGGTATTCGCGGCGGATATCTCCGACGTGTACTCGGCCAGCGGCTTCGCCGGATACCCGCGCTGCTGCGAGCAGTAATGCACCAGGCCGTCTTCGCAAATATACAGATACCGCGCGCCTGCACGGCAGCGCCATTCGTTCGAGCGGCCCCAGGCGATCGATTCCTGGAACCAGTTAAGCCGCGAGTAATTCGCCTTTTCCAGCTTCTTGATCGATAGGTAAATGTTGCGTCGCGTCTCGCCGAGCGGCCGCAACTGACCCTCGTGATCGTGAATGATCCCGACTGTCGACGTGAAGCCTAACTCCAGCGCCCGCTTGCTGACCGTCAAAGCATCGTTCGGGTTCTGGATGCCACCGCCCAGCACGAATTGATGTTGACGTGGAAATTCGAATGCTCCGACAGCAACTGCAGCTTCTTGTCGAGAACTTTCAGACTCTTCTTCGACACATCGTCCGGCATGACGTTGTCGATGCTGATCTGCATGTGATCGAGTCCGGCGTCATTCAGCCGCTTGATGCGGTCGGCCGTCAGCAGGTAACCGTTGGTGATCATGCCGGCGATCACGCCGCGCTGGCGCATACGGCGGATGATGTCATCAAGGTCGGGATGCAGCAGCGGCTCGCCCCCGCTGAGGGTCACGATCGAGGTGCCGAGATCGGCCAAGCTTGTCGATGCGCTCGCGAACGGTGTCGAGCGGGACGGGCTTCGAAAAGTCGTCGTATTCGTTGCAGTACGTGCAGGAGAGATTGCAGCGGCGGATCGGGATCAAATGCGCCATAACCGGGTGATCCGTGGACGCAAGCCCCTTCAGAATCATGCCGATCTCCCGGGACCGGCGCCTTGCCGTCGTCAGCGGCTTTCTGCCTTTTAGCCGATTGTCCGCCATGCCTGATTACAATCTTCCATTCTATAGTCAGAGTGCTGTTAAACGCCTCTGTACGACATCGGACGGCGTATATAAAGGGCTGAATGGAGATGGCGCGCGGCCAAAGTGCAGCCGTGGCGTTATTTGTCCTTGATCTCCTCCGGAAACACCGGATAACCGTCTGGCGGACGATACAGGCTCCTGAGCAATACCAGCCTCTTTCGCAGATACCGGCTTGGCAATTGCCGCGGACCGGTCTCCACATCAATGTCGCAGCAGATACCGTGCATATACAACGTTAGTGTGTCGATAAAGGACTGTTTCGCGTACTGATGGAAAGCCTTCGTTTCGCGACGGGCTGAGGAATACCGGCGAATGATCGCCTGCTTCAGCCGCCAACTTTCCTCATCCACCTCGCCGTTGATTTTCGCACTCAGCTCTTCTCGCAAGCAGCGCGCTGTACTGGTGCTGGGCTTCAATGGGCCATAGATCAGCAACCAGCACCGCCAGGGAGTGATAGAAGCGGTAGTGATAGTCCGCCACCTCCTGCTCTTTTACGGCGAAGGCGAGCACAGCCTCTTCTTTCGACAGTACGCAGGACGTCCAGGAAACCTTGCTGTCCGAAGGCCGGTCCAGCCGCACCATCTCGCCCGATCGGTTCTGCCCGCGCTCCCGGGTCTTCTCCAGATAAGGCACCAGCAGGATGGAGATTTTCGGCAATTGAGACACGACGAACGGCGGCAGCGCGGCTATCGGCTCATCCAGATATTCACGGATGTCCTCTTCGGTGAGAGGCAGGGCCGCGAAGTAATAGGAGAACGGCTTCCGTAAAGGAATCATCTCGCGGCGATGTCGTTCCGCGAACTGGCCGACACTCAGATTGGTATCGGATGTAGGGGGCATTGAAGGATCACAATTCTAGCACCTGTTAGAAGGCGCCGTATTGAGAGAAGTTTCCAGTTTCGCGTGTTTGTACCATCCGGCGCAACTGTCTCTTTTTCCGGTCACGTTTTCAGCAGCGGAGCGAAGATCCTCTGGTGCGCGGCGATCACCCGCTTCTCGGCCTCGCGGTTGGGCGCCAGATCCGACTCATTTCGCTCGAACGTGCCGCCCAGCAGGATGCCGTCGCGTCGGGGAAACATGTAGTAATGGTCCTGCAGAACGGTGTAGTCGATCTCGGGCTGCGGGAGCAAAACGCTCAACTGTCCCTTGATCGGAATCAACTCGGCATCCCCGACCAGGTCTCGTGCACCCAGTCCGGTGCAGTTCATGATGACGGGCTCGCTCAAGTCGGCGATATCGCTTTTGGATTTCAACTCTCGGACGACGACTCGCCCGCCCGCAATCTGCACATCCCGAAGCATTGCGTTCAAATACGTCGGAGGTTCGATCATCATCGTGTCGAATTGCCGGACGTACTTGTACCCGAACGGATGCTCATCCTGCCTGAGGTCGCGAAGCTCCGGATACAAATCGCGCATGGGGCTTTGGTTTCCCATCAAAAGGCCTTCTAGGGGAGACTCGTCCGAAAGGAGGTAATTCCGAACCCAACGAATTCCATATTCGTCGCCCACCATCGTCTGATAATGCTCATACGACAGCCGGGCGGCCCTGAGGAAGACCTCACGAAACTCGGTCGTGAGACGGTCCCGATCGAAGACCGAAACGGGCCACCATTGTGCTCCGGACTTATTCGAAGTCGTTTCGGGTGGTAGAGCCTTGGCGTAGAGGGTGACTTGCATGCCGCGCCGCTGCAGGAGTCTGGCAGTGGCGAGTCCGACACCACCTGCTCCCAAGACTGCGTACTGTGTGGCTCCGGATTCTGCCGCCATCTGAGCTGCAAGATCAGCGGTGCCCCACGACAGAGTCATGCCTCCCCCGCCGTGTCCATAGTTGTGGATGACGAGTTTGTCATCCAGCTTCTCGGAGCGGAGTACGAAACCGGATGGGCGGAAGGGACGGAGCCCGACGGTTGTTCGCGTCACGCGGTCCGCCGATACGTAAACAGGCGGAAATTGCTGCCGCGTCGTCGTCGCCGATTTTCGAGGAGGCATGCGCTGAATCGCACAACCGGACGCGGCGGCCGTTGCGGACGCGAGAATCAGCCTCTCAAAAACTTCTCGACGGGTCATCACAGATCAGACAAGGGGAGGAACTTCCAGCCACGCTGGCGCCATGCTCTTGCGCCCACCTCTTAACGTCTGTAGACTAACACGGCGTGAAGGTGTTGTTATCCACGATCGTGCTGGTGGCCCTCCTTTCGGGCGAGACGCCCGTTCGAGTTCCGGTCGCGTGTACGTTCGAGCAGGTGCAAAAACTTGATCTGAGCTGTTCGGTGGACGACCCTTGCCCTCTTTTTCTCGAGCTGGCCGACATCGAAACCGTAGGAGACCGGTTGGTGCTTGCCGGTAATGTCCACACGCCCTCCGAGACTCTCGAGTCGATTCTGCTCGTCAGTGATGATGGAGGGAAGACTTGGGCTGAGAATCACCCGCGTGTTCCGGGAGGATCCTTGACCGACATTCAGTTCCTCGATTTTGAGGCGGGTTGGATCAGCGGGCATGTTCTTCATCCGGATGCTCGTGATCCTTTCTTTCTGCTGAGCACCGATGGTGGCAAGACATGGCGCCGGCGGCCTGTCTACTCAGAGCCGAAGACGGGCGCGATCGAGCAATTCCGATTCACTTCGAAGACAACCGGAACAATGCTGATCGATCGGGGACAAGCCGGCGAGAATGGCCTCAGATACGAACTGTGGGAATCGATGACTGGCGGCGAGAGTTGGAACATCAAGCAGGTTGATTCCAAGCCCATTCCATTTCCTGGAGCCGCCGCGTCGATGAAGCCGCTACGGATACGGGCCGATGCTGCCTCGAAGACATTTCGGATCGAGAGACAGGATGGCGCTCGATGGACATCCGTGGCTGTGTTCGCCGTTTCAATGGGAGACTGCAAACCGGAGCCACCCGAAGCGAAGGAAACTCCGCCTCCGGAAACGGAACCCGAACCACCCGCGCCCGCCAGGACGAAAGAGACGGCCCCGCCAAGTCTAAAGGGCAAGAAAAAAGAATGAGTGCAGTTGAACTCGAGCTGTTCAGACAGATGCTCGGGTCCATCGCAGATGAGATGGGGATCGTTCTGCGAAAAACTGCCTACTCGGCAAATATCAAAGAGCGGCGGGATTATTCGTGCGCCATCTATGACCGTTCGGGCAACACGGTAGCGATGGGTGAGCACATGCCCGTGCACTTAGGCGCGATGCCGCTGTCGGTTGAATACGCTCGCAAGGCGTTTCGGTTCGAGCCGGGTGACGTTGTCGTTCTGAATGATCCGTTCCGAGGCGGCACGCATCTGCCCGACATCACGGCCGTATCGGGGGTTTTCCTGCCCGGTGGCAACAAGCCCTCTTTCTATGTAGCGAATCGTGCGCATCACGCCGATGTTGGCGGCATGAGTCCCGGGTCGATGCCGCTGGCACGCGAAATCTATCAGGAGGGCATCCGGATTCCACCGATTCGGCTCGTGCGCGCCGGCAAGCTCGAAAGGGACACGTGGAATCTGATTCTGGCCAACGTAAGGACACCGGTCGAGCGGGAGGGGGACCTGTTGGCGCAGTTGATGTCACTGCAGCGCGGCGAAGATCGGCTTCGTTTCGTAGCGAAGCGCTACGGCGCCGCTGTCGTGTTTCGGAACATGCGTTTGCTCCAGTCCTACAGCGAGAAAATGATGCGCGCCGCTCTCCGGGCAGTCCCCGACGGAAGCTATTGCTTTGAAGATTGGCTCGATGACGACGGCTTGAGCTGGCGGCCGGCCGGTCCGGATCGCGGTAGAGATCCGAATCGCCGGAGACGAAGCAGTAATCGATTTCACAGACACGGATCCTCAGGTCGCGGGCCCGGTGAATGCCAACCGTGCCATACTGCTTGCAGCGACCGGATACGTGTTCCGTTGCCTGCTTCGGGAGCAGGTCCCGTTCACAGCCGGACTGCTCCGGCCTATCCGTGTCATCGTAAAGGAACGGTCGGTGGTCTCGGCCGAACTTCCCGCCGCCATGGCGGCGGGGAATGTCGAAACATCACAGCGCATTACGGACGTGCTGTTGGGGGCGCTCGCTCGAGTTTTGCCGGATCGAATCCCTGCCGCAAGCTCCGGGACAATGAACAATCTCAGCTTCGGTGGATATGATTCAGTCCGTGGTCGACCGTTCGCCTATTATGAAACCATCGCGGGCGGCATGGGAGCCGGACCGGAACATGAAGGGCAGTCAGCTACCCATACGCATATGACGAACAGTTGGAATACGCCCGTTGAAGCGCTTGAACATCAACTGCCGCTGCGAATCCGCCGATATAGTATTCGGCGAGGATCGGGCGGAAAGGGCTTCAGGCGCGGAGGCGATGGCATTGTACGTGAATGGGAGTTTCTGGACGGCGCAAAAGCGACGATTTTGTCCGACCGGCGGGCCCGCGGTCCGTATGGGCTGCAGGGTGGTCAGCCGGGACAGCCAGGCGCAAATACCTTGGTCCGTCGCGGCAAACGAACGACAATTCCCGCCAAAACCGAGTTCCAGGCAGAACCCGGCGACGTGCTCCGGATCGAAACCCCAGGGGGAGGTGGATATGGCCATCCAGTATGATGAGAAGTTGCACGCCGAGCGGTCCCCTTGGAAAATCATGCTTGAACACTCGGTTCTCCTGGTGTTCATGTGTACGCTTATCGGAGCTGCTGCGCAGATTCTATTGAAGATCGGCGCCACGCAGCTTACCAGTTCGAATCCCCTTCGCATGCTGATGAATCCGTGGCTGTTCAGCGGATATGCGCTTTACGGCATGAGCACGGTTTTGTTGATTCTTGCGCTCCGGAAGGGGCAATTATCGCTCTTGTACCCGGTGATTTCCTTGACCTACGTCTGGGTGACGATCCTGTCACTACTCATTTTCAAGGAATCGATGAACGTGTACAAGGTAGTCGGACTCAGTGTCGTGGTAGCGGGCGTTGCCGTTCTTGGCAGGGATGCCCGGGCGTGACGACACCCACATCCTCGATTCTGCTGGTCATGCTCGCGTCGTTTATCGGTTCCTTCGGAGCCGTGTTTCTGAAGAGCGGCGCCACGAAACTGCATATGGACTGGCGCACGCTCGTCTATAACTGGCATCTGGCGGCCGGCGTGGCTGCCTTTCTGCTTTCGTCCATCTTTTTCGTCATGGGCGTTCGCCATGGCGAATTGACGCTTCTGTATCCGATGGGTTCACTCGGCTACATCTGGACTCTTCTGTGGTCCAGGATCTTCTTCGGCGAGCCGTTCACCCGTAACAAGTTCATCGGGCTCGGCATGATTCTGCTCGGAATCGGCTGTCTGGGCTGGGGAAACCGCTAGCTCGCGATTTCGGCTTCGGGCTCGGGTTTTTTCGGACGCGCGTCGAGCCGCTTTGCGATCATTTCTGCTTTCGCCTTCTCGAATTTCGGCGTACCTGGAGTAAACCCTGCTTCCACCACTTGTGGATCGGTGATTTCCTGCGCAGTCGGAATGTATTTCTGTAGATAATTCCGAATGCGATCCTGCACGGTGCGCTGCTGTGATCGCAAAATAAGGTAAAAGATCTGCTCGCCCGGCGCTTTCGAAAGCAGGGCAAAGATCTTTGAGGGCCGGTTGAGACTTGAACCGGCAACCTCTTTCTCGAGCTTCATCGAACGGGCTGCCGAGCTTTGACCAGGACGTCGCGTGTTCGGGATCAAGCTCAGCAATAACCGCGCGCTCCTTTGGAGTGAGTTTCTCGGTCACTAACGCAAAGAAAAGCGCTGCCTCGTCTGTCTGCAAGCCAATTCCGAACGGTAGCGTTTGACGGAATTTCTGAAGCTTCACAAAAGCGGGCAAATTCAGCGCTTGCCCGGCCAGCGCAGGTGAAATCAAAGCAAGCAACTTCTCCTCATCCCACGTCTGCAGAAGGTCCGCGGTGTTCGGCTCTGTTGCGGCTTTTTGTAACTCCGACAGCAATTCGGGTCGGGTGATAAAAGTTTCCAGCTCGTTCTCTCTCGCGTTGCGGTACTGCGATACGGTCTTTTCACTCAGAGTGAACCCCAGTCTCACCTTGAAGCGCCACAAACGGAGAAGGCGGATCGGGCTGTCGTAGAAGACATAACTGCTGGTCGTCCGTATCTCGCGCCGTTCCAAATCGCCCATCCCATTTGTCGGGTCGAGCAGCAACCCGCGAGAAGCACGATTCAGGGAGAGAGCCAGCGCATTGATTGTGAAATCGCGGCGAAGCAAATCCTCCTGAATAGTGGACCCAGTGACGTGGGGCTTCCCGGCAGTCTTCGGATACCGCTCGGTTCTCGCCATCCCGATCTCGAAGGTAGCGCCTTCCGGGGACACGAGTTCCGCTGTCTTCCGGTTCGAGTCGCTCGAAACGATCGCCGCATTCATCCGGTCCGCGACGGCCTTCGCGAGCCTGAGCGCGTTTCCTTCGACGGTGAAATCCAGGTCACCAATTGGGAACCCGCCCAACATGTCGCGCACCGCGCCACCGGTCAGGAAAACATTGACGTTCTCTTCCAGGGCTTCCCGCTTCACCTCTGCCAGAACGCGGTTCTGCGCGGAAGTCAGGTGATTCTCCAGCATGAACATGTAATCGCTCATCGCGACCTCGGATGGTGTTGGTCAACGGTAGCACGCAGTCGAGCGCGAAGAACATGCGTGTATATCTCCGTTGTGGAAATATCGGCATGGCCGAGCATGGTCTGCAGGCTGCGCAGGTCGGCTCCGCGTTCGAGAAGGTGAGTGGCAAAGCTATGGCGCAGCACGTGGGGTGTCAGATTCTGCCACAACCCGACGTGCTTGCCGTAATTTTTCAATAACTTCCAGAACGCCTGCCGCGTCATCGGGCCGCCGCGATTGGTCAGGAATAAATACCGCGCGTTCCGTCCCGCGGGCTGCTTTCGACCACGCTCGATGTAGGACTCGATGGCCCTCATCGCGGAACGGCCGAGTGGGACCAGCCTCTCCTTCCGCCCTTTGCCGATCACACGGACGATGCCGACGTTCAGATTCACTCCGCCGATCTCGACTGTGCACAGCTCAGTGACCCGAAGTCCGGTCGCGTATAGGAGCTGGAGCATCGCCCTGTCCCGTAGTCCATTTGGCTTTGTTTCGTCAGGAGCCTCGAGCAATGCGTCAACTTGTTCCATCGACAAGTACTTAGGAAGAGTTTTCCATTGCCGCGGCAGAACCAGATGTTGCGTCGGGTCCGTCGACAGCTTGCCTTCGTGGAGGAGAAAAGCGTAGAAGTTTCGAAGGGTCGTTATGTGGCGGGCGATACTGCGGGTGGAGAGGGAGGCTGCACGGAGAGAATCTACATAGGCGTGCAAGGTCGCGACTGTTTGCGCATCGCGATCAGCACAAAAGTCTGAGAACCTGCGCAAATCCTGTCGATATGCCGCGATCGAGTTCGGCGTTAGCCCCTTCTCAATCCGGCAGAAGCCAAGAAACGATTCTGCCCAAGCCGCAACAATACTCATTTGCTGACCGGCAGATGACCCCGAGCCGCTCCGCATTGTGCCAATGATACAATAATTCACTATTTGTTTCAGCGGCCAGCGGAAATGGCGGGCTCCACAACGAAAAAAGTTCAAATCTGGCGATTCGATCGGGAAACCCTGACCGGATTTGCAAATCCTGTTACTTATCTCACGGACGCTGGGGTGGAGCTGCTGACGCTCGCGGGCAACGTGGTCATCGCTAACTACTCGGAAGTGAAGGCTGTTTTCTTCGTCCGTGAGTTCGATTCAGCCGATGTCCGGCGCACGTTTCTCAGCCGTCCCAAGTTGGATGGACTCTGGCTGCGGTTGACGTTTCGGGATGGCGACGTCCAGGAAGCCGTAATGCCAAATAACCTCCTATTCGTGGAACCGCACGGCTTTAATCTGATCCCTCCGGAGACTACGCAGCGCATTTGGGTGCCGCGGGAAGCCCTTACCTCAGTGCAGGTGCTTGGGGTGATCGGCGGACGCGCAAGTGCCATGAAGCGCGCCAAAGCGCCGACCAAAGATCAGATCGGACTCTTCGAACGCTAGGCCCCTCGGAACAACCTGAGACCGAGCGCCTCCGGCAATCCCGCATCGGCGATTTTGTGCGCGGTCGCAGAGACATCGTATTCGGTCCGCTCATATTGCACGAGTTTGGTCTCGGAATCGTATAGCGCGAATGCTGCCCTAGGGTCGTGATCTCGAGGCTGGCCCACAGAACCCGGATTGACAAGATAGGCCGAAGTTTCGTCGATGAATACAGTGTGATCGGCCAGATAGCCAATCCCGTTTCGATGAATATAAAAGCCGCCTTGCACGTGCGTGTGGCCGAAAAAAGAAAGGGTATGAGCAGGATTCAGGCCGAGGAGGTCGGCGGGTTGAATGAGGTATTCGTCTTCATCGTCGGGAGAGCCGTGCTGGATTGCGAAGTCCTGAATCGTGAGCGGACCGACCGGCAATGTTGCGAGATAGAGCCGGTTTTCCTCTGTCAGCATCTCGGACGTCCAGAGCGCGGCCGCCTTCGCTACAGGATTGAACCACTCGAGGTCGGCCAAACCTACGGCAGCCTTGTCGTGGTTCCCGCGGACGACGCCGAGGTTGGTCGCACGGCACCAATCGACCACGCGGTTGGGCTCCGGCCCGTATCCAACGAGATCTCCGCAGTTCAGGACGGCGTCGTACTTCCCCTCGGCCTCATTCAGAACGGCGTCTAGGGCGTCCCAATTCGAGTGTATGTCGCTGAGAATTAAGAAGCGCACAAGCGGATTAGAGCTACCTCCGGTGGCGCGCCCAATCTCGCCGGAGCACCCACGGTACCGATGCCTCGCGTGACGAACAGCGATCGGTCATCGTGGACATAATGCCCATATACATAGGGCGTAAAAAAGCGGGCGATATTGACACCCTGCTCCAATATTTCAAAATTAACCTGACCGCCATGGGTGTGCCCTGAGATGGTCAGGTCGAAGCCTTGAGACGCGGCCACAGGAAAAACGTCGGGATTGTGGGAAAGCAGTACGTTCGTCGCGCCAGGAACGATCAGATCTTCTGCCCCGACCAGATATTTCTGGTCCCTTCGCTGGTAATCGACTCCGACCAGGTTTAACATCGAATCGCCAAACCTCAGGGTCTGCGACTGCCTTCTCAGGAACCGCATGCCCACCTTCGCGCCCTCAACCGTAGTGTAGTCCTGCGCTCCTGCGTAAACTTCGTGGTTTCCGAGGCATCCGAGTGTTCCCGCATCCGACCGAAGCCGAGATAAGTGCTGGATGCACGAGTCCAGAGGATCACCGACGCGACTGATCAGATCTCCCGTCACGAAAGCAATATGAGCCTTTGTTTCGTTCGCCATTGCGACGGCGCGAGCAAGCAGGCTCTCGCTCACGAACGGGCTAAGGTGGATATCACTGATCTGGACAAGCCGTAATCCGTTCAGGTCTTTCGGCAGGCCGGGGATGATGACGTCAACCTCTTTAAACGTCAGTTCTTCCCGCCGGATGAAGGCGGCTGCGGCCAATACAGGGGGGGCCGAAATGGCCAGCGTCGCGGCCGTTTTCAGAACACGGCGCCTTCCCGGTTTGTGTGCCCCCGTCGCGAAAAGGCCGACGACGACCGGAATCGAATATAAAACCCAGGCCGCCACGAAGATCGCAAAGCACCGAATCCATTGAACGAATGCGTTCGGGAAACGGGACCCGATCCGAACTGGAGCGACTATCACGCCCACAGTAACGATCAGGGCCGCGACCACAATTGCGAAACGAACCCAAAACCGGGTCCGGGCCGATTCAAACGATCGCAGGATGGTAAACCAGTAAACCGCCAAGGTCAAGACGGATACGATTCCGGCAACCAGATCCAGCAGATAGTGAGGTCGCAAACCCATTCAGGCCAACTTTCATTTTAGCTATCGGCGGCTGAGTACAATCGGATGATGCCAATTGTTGTTGTCGGATCCGTCGCGTACGACGGTGTTGAGACCCCTCATGGACGCGTTGACCGCATGCTCGGCGGAGCCTGTACCTACATCGCACTGTCAGCCAGCTACTTTAATCCGGTTCAGATTGTTGCGGTTGTAGGCGATGATTTCGATAAAGCTGACGCCGATTTCCTCGCCAGCCGCGGAATCGACCTTAGCGGCCTCGAAACGGTCCCGGGCGGGAAGACGTTCTTCTGGCAGGGCGTGTACTCGCAGGACATGAATGACCGCACGACTCTGCGGACGGATCTCAACGTTTTTGCTGATTTCCAGCCAAAATTGCCCGACAGCTACAAGGCTGCGGAGTACCTGCTCCTCGGTAATATCCAACCCGCCTTGCAGCGCAATGTCCGCGAGCAGATGAATGGTACCCGGTTCGTCGGTGGTGACACGATGAACTACTGGATCAATGATTTCCGCGAGGAATTGCTCCAGACGCTGAAGGGTTGGGACTTTCTTCTGATCAACGACAGTGAAGCCCGGCTGCTGTCTGGAGAGAGCAATCTGAAGCGCGCTGCCACCAAGATCCTGGAGATGGGTCCGCACACGCTTGTCATCAAACGCGGCGAGTACGGCGCCATGCTATTCCGGGAAGACCAATACTTCATCGTGCCTGGCTACCTGCTAGATGAGGTGTTCGATCCGACCGGCGCCGGCGACTGCTTCGCGGGCGGATTCGTCGGAGCGTTAGCGGCCTGCGGCTTCGATCTAAAGGATCCCAACGTTGACCGGAAAGAACTGGCGCGTGCTGTCATCTACGGTTCCGTCATGGGCAGCTTCTGTTGCGAAAAGTTTGGCGTGGAGCGCTTCCGCACTCTGACGCGGGCAGAGATCGATGCGCGCTACCAAGAGTTCAAAAACTTCACGCACTTCTAACCTCAAACCGACAGCGGTAGCCGCGGATCGAACGCCACTTTGGGAGTATGCCGTGATTGCGGTTTTACTCCTGGGGATTGGTGTGCTCGCCGCGGCATGGCACCACTCGAACGGCTACATCCTGTACTACGGCGATGCTGAATCGCATTTAGGCACGGCCCGGCGCATCATCGATTCTCGCACTCCGGGCTACGACCAGATCGGGAGTCCATGGCTTCCGTTGCCGCACGTTCTGATGCTGCCCTTCGTGGGCAATCTCGAAATGTGGCAATCGGGCTTGGCCGGCACCATCCCGGGAGTCGCGTGCTTTGTTCTGGCGGGTACGCTTCTTTTTGGCGCCGCACGGTTCGCGCTCGGAAGTTTTGCTGCCGGTCTCGCGGCTGCACTTTTGTTCGGAATGAATCCGAACAACCTATATCTGCAAGCGACTCCGATGTCAGAGCCGGTTTACCTGGCCATGATCGCGGGCGTCGTGTTTTTCACCTTGCGCGGGAACTCCGTGACGGCAGCGCTTTTTTGTTGCGGCGCCACGCTCACCCGGTATGAGGGCTGGGCACTGATCCCGGTGGTCGCGGTGGTGCTGCTATGCACGCGCGGGTTCCGATCGGCTGTGATCTTCAGCGCGATCGCAGCGGTTCCGCCGCTTTACTGGCTTGCACACAATTGGTGGTATTACGGCAATGCGCTGGAATTCTACAATGGGCCCTATTCGGCGAAGATGATCTACGAACGCGCCGTGCGCGCTAATATGCAGCGTTATCCGGGCGATCACGACTGGCCGAAAGCTCTTCAGTATTACCGGGCTGCAGCGGAGTCCTGCGCAGGCTCCGGATTGATCTGGGTTGGCGCGATCGGATTGCTGGCGGCGATCATGAAACGGGCGTGGTGGGCCGTGGCGATGTTGACTGTCCCGCCAGCGTTCTTCGTGTTGAGTATGTACTCATCGGGAACGCCGATCTATCTTCCCGATTTGTGGCCGAATAGCTACTACAACACGAGATACGGAATTGCAGCGCTGCCACTGCTCGCATTCGGAGGCGCAGCCCTGGTAAGTCTCGTGCCCGAGCGATGGAGGATCTCCGGAGTCACGGTGCTGCTGCTGGCGAGTGTAGCGCCGTGGATCGCGCACCCGCGAGTTGACGCTTGGATCACCTGGAAGGAAAGCGAAGTGAACTCGGTCGCCCGCCGCGCCTGGACTGCGGAAGCCGCCGACTTTCTGAAAGCGAACTATCGCCACGGCGATGGCATTCTGTTTTCGTTCGGTGACTTGACGGGCGTGCTGCGCACGGCCGGGATTCCGCTCCGCGAGAGCCTCTATGACGGCAATAATCCTCATTTCCAGGCCGTTCTCGCCCGGCCGGATCTTTTCATGTGGGAAGAGTGGGCGCTGGCCTTCTCGGGCGACGAGGTCGCGACCGCGCTCTTGAAGATCGGAAACGGCGATGTGCGCTATGAGTGCGTGAAGACGGTGGAGGTCAAAGGCGCGCCTCCGGTGGAGATCTATCGCCGCGTACGGTCGATTCCGGCTCGATGACGGACTAATCCAGGTATTTCACCGAGGTTGGGGGCTTATGGCCACACGCCATCGTGTCTGTCATACCGCTCGCGATTGTGCCGCATGCGTTTTCGGTAGCGGTTCGAACCGCTGTTTCCCGAGTGGCTCCTGCGGCCACACGGCAATTGGTTCGCCCCTGGAACTCGACGCAGACTTCGACGCGATGTTGTTTCTGCCCCATGGTCAGGTAGGCCAATAAGCCGAAGAACCCGAGCACCGCCAATAGGATCAAGCCGATCTTCATGCGCCCTCGCTGAAGAAGTTGCCCATCTTCCTGAACTTCTCGTACCGCTCGTCCACCAATTCCTTGGCCGAGAGTCCGGAGAGATCGCTGAGCGATGACCGAAGAGTCTCACGCAAAAATTCCGCGGCGGCATCGTAATCATTCTGAGCGCCGCCTTCGGGTTCCGGAACAATGCCGTCTATAATGCCGAGTTGCTTCAGGTCAGGAGCGGTCAGCTTCAACGCCGCAGCGGCCAGTTCGGCCTTTCCACTATCCCGCCAAATGATGGCTGCGCAACTCTCGGGCGAGATGACGCTGTAAATCGAGTTCTCCAGCATATAGACGCGATTGCCAACACCTAATCCCAAGGCGCCGCCGCTTCCGCCCTCTCCGATGACAACAGCCACGATAGGAACGGCGAGCCGGGCCATCTCCCGCAGGTTGACGGCGATGGCTTCCGCCTGACCCCGTTCTTCCGCGTCGATGCCCGGGTACGCGCCGGGGGTGTCCAACATCGTGATGACAGGTCGTTTGAACTTCGCCGCAAGCTCCATTACGCGCATGGCCTTTCGATAACCTTCGGGCTTTGGCATACCGAAGTTTCGATGGAGCTTCTGTTTCGTATCCCGGCCTTTTTGCTGGCCGATGAGCATCACCGGCTTGCCATCAAAGAATGCCATCCCCGCGATGATGGCTGCATCGTCGGCAAAGGCACGGTCGCCATGAAGTTCCATGAAATCCGTGAACAGACGCTGGATGTAGTCCTGGCAGTGCGGACGCTTTGGATGCCGGGCAAGCCGCACCCGTTCCCAGGCTGGATTGACGGGGGCCTGTGTGGCGGCCGCTGCGGATGGATTTTCCATTCTTTCGATCAGGTAGCGAGTACTTCGATTGCCTCAGGGCCGCAAATGCGCTCAATCTCTGCGCGAAACTCTTTGTCCGGCCTTACTCGTGCGGTCACATCCAGAATAACCGAGAAGTCCTTCGGCCTTTCGAGGCGCAGCCGGACAGCTGTGTCGCCGGGCTTTCGCCCGAATAGCGTTTCCAACGCCTGCGCCTTGTCGGTCCCGTTCGTACCTAATCGGATCTTGATAGAAATCAGGGACGGCATCGGTACTCGGACGACTTCGAGCGGAATGATGTCCTTGACTGACACCTTTGTGGGAGCGCCCTCCTCCGGCAGTGCCATTCCGCGGACAAGGACGGCTTTGTCATCCGCGAGCATCGGAAGCACCTGCTCATACGTGGTGGTGAAGACCATGCATTCGACGGCGCCCAGCTTGTCTTCGAGATGGAACATCGCCCAAGGCTTCCCCTCTTTGTTGCGACGGCGCTGAAGGCTGGTGATCATCCCGCAGATCGCGACGTCCTGACCTCTTTCGAGACCCTCGAGCGTGTCACTGGTTTGTTTCGCCAGCTCGCAGATCTTGTCCATCCACGCATCCAGTGGATGTCCGGTGACGTAGAACCCAAGGAGTTCCTTTTCATTGGAGAGTTTCTCGACGCCTGTCCAGTCCGGCAGATCCGGAAGCGGGGGTTCAGGATGAGGTTCCTCATCCGCCACCGAAGGCCATCGCGAAAAGACCCGTCTGTCCACTGAGCTTGTCGCGTTGGGCGCGCTGTCCCGTTTCCATCGCCGAGTCGATCACCGCAAAAAGCTGGGAGCGAGTGCCCTTGAGCGAATCCATCGCACCGGCCCGGATGAGGCTTTCGACGACTCGCCGATTCACACCGCTGAGATCGACACGCTCGCAGAGGTTGTAGATGGATGTGAACGGACCTTTTTCGTTGCGTGCCGCGATGATGGATTCGACGGCTCCGCCGCCAACGTTTTTGATTGCGCAGAGTCCGAAGCGGATGGACTCACCGTCCGGGGTAAAGTCCTTGTCAGACTTGTTGACGTCTGGTGGAAGGACCTGAATGCCCATGTCGCGGCATTCGTTCATGTACTTGACGACTTTCGCGGTGTTGCCTGTTTCCGCCGTGAGCAGCGCCGACATGAACTCTCGCGCGTAGTGGGCTTTCAGATACGCGGTGATGTACGCGAGATACGCATACGCCGCCGAGTGCGACTTGTTGAAACCATAGCCCGCGAACTGCTCCATCAGGTCGAAGATCTTCTCGATCTTCTTCTGTGGAAAATTGCGTTCAAGCGCGCCTTTGACAAATCGCTCGCGCTGCTTCGCCATCTCCTCGGGCTTCTTCTTGCCCATAGCGCGCCGGAGGAGATCGGCGTCGCCCAACGAGTAGCCTGCGAGCCGGTTTGCGACCTGCATGACCTGCTCCTGGTAAACGATGACACCGTAGGTTTCAGCCAGGACTTCTTTCAACTCGGGCAGATCGTAGACGACCTGCTTACGTCCGTGCTTTCGGTTGATGAAGTCATCGATCATTCCGCCCTGGATCGGTCCGGGACGATAGAGAGCGTTGAGCGCGCACAGATCCTCGATTCGTTCCGGCTGATAGCGGATCAGAATGTCCCGCATGCCACCGGATTCGAACTGGAAGATGCCGCTTGTAAACCCTTTGGTGAATACCTCGTAGGTCTTGGGGTCGTCGAGCGGGATGTCCTCGACGACGAGCTTTATCCCACGGTGCTTTTCGATGAGACGCTTGGCATCTTCGATGATGGTCAGCGTCGTCAGCCCGAGGAAGTCCATCTTGAGCAGATTGAGCTTCTCGATGCCGCCCATGTCGTACTGCGTCACGACTTCGTCTTTGTTCGTCTTGTACAGTGGGACGAGTTCTTTGAGCGGCGTCGGTGAGATCACGACACCCGCGGCGTGGATGGAAGCATTCCGCGCCATGCCTTCGATCTTGCAGGCTACATCCAGCACTTCACCTACGCGAACGTCGGTTCTCCGCATCTCCGCAAAGCCGGGCTCCTGAGCGAAGGCTTCTTTCAGCTTGATATTGAGCTGCGTCGGAACGAGCTTTGTAATACGGTCGACTTCCGCGACCTTCATGTCGAGCACCCGGCCGACATCTTTGATCGCTGCGCGCGCGCCGAGCGTTCCGAACGTGATGATCTGGGCTACCTGCTCGCGGCCATATTTCTCGGTCACGTACTGAATTACTTCGCCGCGACGATGCGTGCAGAAATCGATATCGATATCGGGCATACTGACGCGCTCGGGGTTGAGGAAGCGCTCGAACAGCAGGCCGTACTGGAGCGGATCGATGTCGGTAATCTGCATGACGTAGCCGACAAGGCTGCCGGCGGCAGATCCGCGGCCGGGACCGACGGGAATGTCTACCGACTTGGCAAAGCGAATGAAGTCCCAAACTACGAGGAAGTAGCCCGAGAATTTCATCTGTTGAATACACTTGATTTCGCGGTCGAGGCGCTCGACGTACTCGTTGAGGTCATGCTTCAACGTGCCGGCCCGCGCCATGGCTTCCAGCCGAGGGCGGCGTCTTTCGAATCCCTGACGGGCGACGTATTCGAAATAGGTATCGATCGTATGCTCGGGGGGAACGTCGAACTTGGGGAACGGATCTTTGACTTTGTCGAGCTTGACGTTGCAACGCTGCGCGATATCCCACGTGCGGGAGAGAGCATCCGGCACGTCGCCGAATAACTTCTGCATCTCGGCGAGGTCCTTCATATAGAACTGCTCCGTCGTGAACCGCATCCGGTTCGAGTCGGACATGGTCTTACCCGTCTGGATGCAGAGCATGATCTCGTGCATGCGGGCGTCGTCGTGCCGCAGATAGTGCGCGTCGTTGGTCGCGACCATCGGAATGCCGGTTTCGCGCGATAACTTGTAGACGAGCGGCATCACGCGCTTGTCTTCTTCGAGCTGATGGTCTTGAATCTCGAGAAAGAAGTTGTTCGTTCCGAACATGTCGACGTACTCGCCTGCGAGGCGGCGGGCTTCGTCGTACTTGTCGTTCATCAGGGTTTCATTCACGTCGCCTCGCAGGCAGGCAGACATCGCGATGAGACCCTTCGAATGCCGCGCCAGGAGATCCTTGTCAATCCGAGGCTTGTAGTAAAAACCGTCCAGATACCCAGTCGAGACCAGGTTGATGAGATTGCGGTAGCCTTCCTGGTTTTCGCAGAGGAGGACCAGGTGGTTGTATCGGTTCGTATCGGCCTTATTCTGGTGTCCCTGCTGCGCTACATACACCTCGCAGCCAATGACCGGGTGAATCCCCTTGGCAACAGCCGAGTTGTAAAACTCGACGGCTCCGAACAGGTTGCCATGGTCGGTCATTGCGACCGCGGGCATCTTCAACTCTTGCACCGTCTGCATCAGACGGCCGATCTCGCAGGCGCCGTCGAGCAGCGAGTAATCCGTGTGGCAATGCAAGTGAACGAAAGGGGTATCGGACATGGGCCTACTTACAGGGGGAGGGGCACTCCTATTGTAACGTCAGCAACGGTCTCCACGTGGAAAGTCGGGGCGGCACGAGACCTGTAACCCGGCCGCCGATCGCGCATTCTACTCCCGCAAGCGTAAGACGAATGGAAGCACCCTCGTTCTTCCAGAAATGCACGAAACGCGAGTTCATCTAGGAATACTCCCTGCTGGTCATGAAGCTGACATCAGGCCGGCAGCCGAGCGCGTGCCCGACCGTAGCAATACATGCCCGATCTCGAGCGCGATCACATGTCCCAGAACGAGGGCGATAGACGCCTGGTATCGGATCGATGCGGATTCAACCCCATCACTAAATATGATGACGTCGATCCCTTCCGGGGCTAGCGGGTTCGAGTAACCTAAGATGAACTTCGAAACACCCGGAGGACCCGCTCGGAGAATTCTCAAGTGGATTGACCGGAGGGCACGGCATTTTGTTCCCGTCCCTTTGCACCTTTCTCCGGTTGCACATACGACACAAGCAGTTCAGCCTCGAGCGGGCGATTCATTCCAACTTAAGGAGATTCCGAGACCGCGGAGGATCTCTGCAACTGTGTTCGCGGCCGCTGCCATAGTTCTGTGCTCGGTGTCGGTGTCGAAGTACATCACCTGTAAGTCGGCGGCGACAGCCCGCCCCAGGAATATCCAAAGGAATAACCTCATCGGGCCCCCTCACGCGCAGTGCTGCGCGACGGAGCCGAAGGAGCACAGGACGAGGCGCGTGCCTCAATATCCTGAAGACACTTCAGATGTCAGAAGATCGTCACGCGCTAAGTTGAAGCAGAGGCGTGGGATCGTAAATGTAACTCGTTAATCTCGCGTTATCGCTATGGTGCCGAATCGTGAGATGTGTGCAGGAAGACAAAAAGTGATCTCGATTCAACTGTCCGGAGATCAAACGCTAAGCGGATGGTTCGGAAAAAATACGGAAGCTGCTGTCCGCGCCAGCAGCCACTCGCGATCCGAGTCGGATAGAAACGGAAGTCCCTCGCGAATCAGAAGCAATCGATGGCGCGTAGCGATGGCCGTCCTGCACCTGGAAGGGAGAGTCGCTGGCCCACATGAGTCGCTTAGGGCCGAAGGCCTCGAATAGATGCTGGATAAGCGGCGCGAGGTCGGTGTAAGGGGCGCGTTTACGGCCGAGCGCATAAAACGCCGACAGCTTGACTTTCACGTTCGCGTGTTGTGCAAGCGAGCAGAGCAGTTTTGACGTCGGAGTCGCGAATCTCGCCGTCTCCTCCGATGCGCGCCATGTGATCGATGACGACCGGAGTATCGGGATATTTCGCACACATGCGATCGATGGACGCAAGCGCATCGGGACCGATCAACGGGCACATGGCTAAGCTTCTTTTTCGCGCCCGTCGCCCACATCGTGTGCATACCCGGGGTGTCGAGCCAAGTCCGCGCGGATCTTACCGGGCACGATGCGAAAGCCGCGCACGCCTTGTCGTGCGAGCCCTTCCATCGCCTTGCCCGGGTCGGGCCGGAGTCATCCACAATTCCCACACCGGAGAAAACTCTCGGCCATTGCCGGATGCAATCGAGCATGTAGGAGTTGTCATATCGATAGAAGCTCATCTGGATGAGCACGACACGTGCCACACCCGCGGGCCGTGTATGGACGAACAGATCCTCTGGCGTGAAGCGCGCCGGCGCATAATCGCGCTCGCCTGGCAGGCGAGGGTAGCGTTTGCGATCGTCCGTCCAAACATGAACATGAGCATCGATTGCAGAGATCATTGAAATCGTCTCAGTATACTCACTGCATGCAGTTTCGAGATGCGCAGGCGCGGTCGGGCAATGCTCTGCTGATTCTTTTGACGGCTTCCCTCGCGATCAACTACCTGGATCGGGGAGCCTTGTCGGTGGCAGCGCCTCTGATCGTGCGCGATCTCAGCATCTCGCCGACCCAAATGGGTCTTCTCTTTTCCGCGTTTTTCTGGAGCTATTCTTCATTTCAACTTGTAGCCGGGTGGGCGGTGGACCGCTACCCGGTGAAGTGGGTTTACGCAGCCGGATTTCTTGTCTGGTCCCTGGCTACTGCCGCTGTGGGATTAGTGAACGGGTTGGGAGCGCTACTGGTTGCGCGTCTCGCGCTGGGAGTGGGTGAAAGCGTGGCCTACCCTGCGGCGTCGAAGATCATTGTGCGCCATTTCCCGGAAGGACGACGAGGGTTGGCGAACGCTGTCGTGGATGCCGGAGCGAAGCTGGGACCGGGACTTAGTACGCTACTCGGCGGCCTGGCCGTGCAAAGCTTCGGTTGGCGCGCGATGTTTCTTGCTGCAGGTTCGGGAGCTTGGTTTGGCTCGTTCCCTGGATTCGCGTCGCGAAACTGGACACGCCTGAAATGAGAACAACGGGAACGGCCGGCCCGGGTTGGGGCGAGATGCTGCGATGCTCGAAAGTTTGGGGAACGTCAGTGGGCATGTTCTCGCTCGGCTACGTGAATTATTTCCTGCTTTCATGGCTGCCGAGCTATCTCGTCTCAGAGCGGGGATTGTCGATGAGCAGTATGGCCGTTCTGGGTTCGATCCCGTTCCTGGCTATGGCTGCATCTTCGGTGGTGTGCGGATGGACGTCCGACCGATGGATCCGCGCCGGAAGCGATCCCGGTAAGGTGCGGAAACTCTATGCCGCGCGGTGGCCTTCTGCTTTGCGCCGCGGCGATATTGCCTGCGCCTCTGGTTACGACATCCGAAGCCTCGATCGTACTGATCACCGCGGCCTGCGTGTTCCTGGGAATGTTTACATCGAATGTTTGGGCGATCACCCAGACACTGGCCGGACCGATGGCCGCCGGCCGGTGGACCGGAATCCAGAATGCGATCGGCAACCTCGGTGGAGTCGTCTCGCCGCTCTGACAGGCTGGATTGTCTCGGAGACGGGCTCCTTTTCGCTTGCCTTTGCCACCGTCACGGGCGTGCTTCTTGTGGGAACCATTGTTTATCTAATCAGCTTGGGGAAATAAACCTATATATGGATCGCGCCTTCAGCAGCAAACGCGGTGGCATATGAAGATCGAACCAGCCGAGTGTTCGCTACGCTGGCCGACCTTGTTTCCATCAACAGCATCAATCCCGCGTACGAGCACGGGACGCCGAGGAGGGAGTCGCCACCTACTGTAGAGAGCTTTTTCCGGCAGCGCGGCGTGGAGACGTTCAGGCAGCAGGTGATGCCGGGTAGATCGAACGTCATCGCACGACTGCCTGGCCGCAATCCGGGAAAACGCGTGGTGATGGAAGCCCATATGGATACGGCGTCCATTACCGGCATGACGCATCCCGCCATTCGAGCCCGTGGTGCGCGACGGCTTCTGTACGGCCGCGGGTCATGCGATACCAAAGGCGGGCTGGCGGCGATGATGCATGCCGTGGCGTGGCTGAAGGACAACTCCATTACGCCACCTTGTGAAGTATGGCTGGCTGCCGCTGTAGATGAGGAGTATGTGTTTCAAGGTGTGCTTGCGCTTTGCGACGGGTTGCAGGCTGACGCGGCTGTGGTGGCAGAGCCTACGGAATTCGCGCGGTCATCGCAAGCAAAGGTGTATTGCGCTGGAAGGTACGGACGAAGGGCAAAGCTGCGCATAGCTCCAAGCCGCACCTGGGTGTAAATGCGATCAGCCACATGGCGCGCATTATCGCTGAGCTTGATAAAGAAGCAGCGGAGCTGGCACAAACCGTTCATCCGCTCTTGGGCCCGGGCACGCTGAATGTGGGGGTCATTCGGGGAGGCGTTCAAGTGAACTTTGTCCCTGACGGGTGCGAGATTGAAATCGACCGGCGGCTGCTCCCCGGCGAAACTCCGCAGTCCGTGCTGGCGCATCACGAATCGATCCTCGACAGAGTTCGGCAGGAGTGTCCACTATTGGATGTTGAGAGTGATTCGCCGATGATTGCCGATCCTGCTCTTGAAACCGATGCGTCTGCTCAGGTGTCTCAAGTGGCCAAGCGCGTTCTCACAGACATGGGACTGAACGGCGAGCTTGCGGGTGTCCCTTATGGAAGCGATGCAAGTAAGCTGGCGCGCCACGGCGTCCCGAGCATCATCTTCGGGCCCGGCAGCATCGATCGTGCCCATGCCGCAATCGAGTAGTCGAGTGCGATCAAGTGGCGCAGGCTACCGAGTTCTACCGCGACTTTCTTTTGAGATTCGAATAGGAACCATGCTCCAGTCAATGAAAGATTTGTTTCCCCTTACTCGTGAAGTGTCATACCTCGACACGGCGGCCGAGGGCTTGCCGCCGCTTTCCAGCGAGACGGCGTTGATGGCTTACTGGCGTGAGAAGAGCCGAGGCACACCGGGGCGTGCATCGTCTGTTCGAGACACAGAGGAGACGGAACAGGCAGCGGCGAAACTGCTGGATACTTCCGCTGAGAATGTTGTGTTGCTCGCCAACTCGTCGGAAGCGCTGAACCTGCTCGCGAACTCGATCGACTGGCGGGCGGGAGACGAGGTACTCATCAGCGATCTCGAGTTTCCTTCGAACGTGTTGGTGTGGCTGCGTCTGAAGGAGATCGGGGTTCGCGTTAATGGTCATTCCGACAGAGGGCGGAGTGTTGCGGCTGGAGGACTGGACGTCGCGGCTGTCACCGCGCACGCGTATGGTGTCGGTCAGCCAGGTGAGCTATAAGACCGGCACGCAGATTGCCGTTCATGAGCGAGCTCGCGGAAGAAGCGCACCGTGCCGGGGCGATTTTCTGCGTCGACGCCACACAGGCGTTGGGCAGGGTTCCTGTATCGGTCAAAGGTGTCGACTACCTCGTTGCCAGCAGTTACAAATGGCTGCTGGGTACGCATGGTCTCGCTGTGGTCTACATGTCGCCTGAGATGCGCGAGCGGCGGCATCCGGGAACCGTAGGTTGGTATTCTGTGGAGTCTCTCTTTTACCCGGAACGGTTCGAGAGTTTCACGCCGAAGACGTTCTGCGGGGCAGTTGCAAGCAGGCATGCCGAACTTCCCCGGTATTTTCGCGCTGAAAGCGGGGATCGATTTTCTGCTGTCCGTCGGCGTCGAGCGGCTTGACCGCGAGTTGCGGCCGGTCGTGAAAGCGCTGCGGGACGGATTGCAGGAGATGGGGCTGGATCTACTGACACCTGCGCCGCCGGAGTTCGCGTCGGGTATCGTCTCTTTCCAATGCGATGAACCTGCCGAGATGGCAGCGCGGATGGCGAGCAGGGTGTGGTGGTGTGGGGAGGCGATGGGCGTATACGTGTTTCCGTTCACGTTTACAACGACCAGAACGATATCGACCGCTGTCTTCAAGTCATCCGCCAGTAGTCGGGACGGAGCGCAGGGGCCTAAGCGAGGATCTTCTTCGCGACTACGCCCGCAACGTCGGTTAGTCGGAATGGCCGTCCGCCGTACGGGAAAGTAAGCTGTTCGTGGTTCAGACCCATCAGGTGCAGCATCGTCGCATGCATGTCATGGATGTGCATCCGGTCTTCGACCGCGTAGTAGCCGAACTCGTCGGTTGCGCCGTAGACATAACCCTTCTTCACGCCGGCGCCCGCCATCCAGATCGTGTAGCCATAAGGGTTGTGGTCGCGGCCGTCTCCGGCTTCGGCGATCGGAGTGCGGCCGAATTCACCGCCCCAGATGACGAGAGTATCCTCGAGCAGACCGCGTGTCTTCAAGTCGTGAAGTAATGCCGCGATCGGCTGATCCACCTGCAGCGCCGTCCGGGTGTGCAGCCGGACGAGTTCGCTGTGCGCATCCCAGCCGACTTCATTGCCGGGACCGTACTCGTGGTTGATCTGGATGAAGCGCACATTGCGCTCCGCAAGACGTCGGGCCATCAGGCATTGCCATCCGAAATCCTTTGTCTCCGGCTCGTCGAGTCCGTAGAGCTTCTTCGTTGCTTCCGATTCCTTGGAGATGTCGAACGCCTCGGGCGCCTCGGTTTGCATACGGAACGCCAGCTCAAAGGTTTGAATCCGCGCGTCCAGATCCGACTCATTCCGCCAACGCGGCCGCACTGGCCCGATTCATCTTCTGGATCATGTCCAACTCGTAACGCTGCTGCTCGGGTGTGAGTTCTCAATTCTTTAAATGCTCGATCGGCTCCGTGATGTTCTCGAGCGGCATGCCGCCGAGACCGACCGCGGTGCCTTGGTACGCAGCGGCAGAAATCCTGAACTCCATTTCTTTGCTCCGCCGTGCGACAGGCCGCGGCTTCAGCGTAATATAGGCGGGCAGGTTCTGGTTTTCCGTCCAAGACCATAGATGACCCATGACCCCATGCTCGGGCGTGTGAAGGTGTTGGAACCTGTGTGTAATTGCAGCGTAGCGCCGCCGTGCGCCACGCTGTCTCCGACCATTGACCGGATGATGCACATCTCATCGACATGCTTCGCGACGTTCGGAAAGAGCTCGCTGACTTCGATGCCGCTTTGGCCGTGCCGCCCGAATTGCCACGGAGATTTAAGCAGGTTGCCAACGCTGTTCTCCGCGAACGTGAGCGGTCGCTTAAACGGCAGCGGCTTGCCATGGTCCGCGGTCAGTCGCGGCTTGGGATCGAATGTGTCCATGTGCGATGGACCACCGTGCATGAAGAGGAAAATGACTCGCTTCGCACGCGCGGGGAAATGAGAGGGTTTCGGCGCGAGCGGATTCGTCACTAAGGATGTAGTCGGGTTCGCCTGCGCAAGCACCGAAGCCAAGCCCATCAACCCAAACCCGCAGGCGGAGCGCTGCAAGAGATAGCGACGCGACGGCTTGATCGAAGAGTGCGGATCGTTCATGCTTGTACCTCAGTGTAAATAGAGAAAGTCATTCGAGGCGATCAGTGTTCGGCAGAGACTTGACCACGCTAGGAGCCGACCGGCGTCATCGGAAGATTTGGCTGGAAAGCGTTCTAAATAGCCCAGGCTGTCCTCGAGTTCATCCTTGCTCGGCTCGCGTCCAAGCACCTTGTACCAGGCGCGGCTCACGCGAGCATCGTCGACAGTGTCGCTCTGCAACAGCAATTTCGCAAGCGATCGGGCTCGCTCGGCGACGAACTTGCTGTTCATCATGAACAGAGCCTGAGGGGCGACGTTGGTTTGAGCGCGAATCTCTGTGCTCGTCGTCCCATCGCCAAAGTCGAAAAGCGTCAGCAGAGTGGAAAGATTCGAGCGACGCAGCGGAAGATACACGGTTCGGCGCTTTGTGTTATCCGGGTGAAGGCTCTTGCGGCCATCGCTGAACTCATTGTCGGTGCCTACGCCACTTTGCAGCGTCCCGCCCATCGTAAGGTCGAGGCTGCCATCGAGCGACAGCAGCGAGTCGCGGATCTCTTCAACGGTCATGCGGCGCATTCCAAAGCGCGAAAGCAGTCGATTGTCGGCATCTTTCTCGCTCTTCTCGGGAGTTATCTCGCTGCTCATCTGATAAGCGCTCGAGAGCATGATGAGCCGATGCATCTTCTTGACTGACCATCCTTGCGAGATGAATTCTCCGGCCAGCCAGTCGAGGAGATCGGGGTGAGTGGCACGTTCGCCCACGATGCCGAAATTGTTGGCGGTGCGCACGATGCCCTCCCCGAAGTGTCCCTGCCAGATTCGGTTCACCATGACGCGAGCAGGCAATGGATTGCGAGGGCTCGCGAGCCACTCGGCCAGCTCGCGCCGGCCGCTTCCCTTTTCGATCGCAGGTTGTTGTTCTCCCGCCAGGACACGTGGGAACGCCTTAGGAACAAGATCGCCGTGAGACTCGGGGTTGCCGCGTAGGAAGACGTGCTGCTGCACGGGCTCGCCTTCGGACACCGCGCAAGCGAATGGTGGCTCAGGAGGAGCCGAATCCTTTATCTGCTTCAACTCGGCATTCAGCGCATCCCATTTCGTTCGGGCTTCTGGCAAGAACACCTTCTCAGGCTCTTTCTCAGGAAGAGTGAGCGGACCTTTCCCGCTGCCGACCTCCGTGAAGAACCTGTTGTCACCCGGCATGAACTTCGGCGGCGTTGGCGGCTGCTCGCCTCGGGCTTTGGCTTCGTCCGCCTTGACCTTCCAGTCGTCCTGAGCCTTTTGGCGGTAAGCCGCCACGGAGATGAAGTCTTCCTGGTACCGCTTAGCGATTTGGTCGACTTCGGCCGGAGTAGCACGATACCAATCTTCCAGGTGAACGCGGCGCTCTTTGGTAGGCTTCAGGTATTTTGTCCAGCGCTCCAGCACTGCCTGATCGAGCGAACGCTCTTTTGCGATGACCGCAACATCGACGCCCGACTCGTAAGCCTTTCGAGCGGCGATCATGTAGTCCGCGATTCGAGGCGCGAGCGCATCGCGGCAGGCGTCGTCCTTCCGCGGCTGAGATGGCGCTGATTTCCTTCTGCTTCTCTTCGACCCTCTTGAGGTGAGCTTCGTAGCGTTCCGCAATGTCCTTTGGCGCGAGCGGCGCAAAGTAGAGTTGCGAAACGGTACCCTCTATTTTCGAAAGCTGTTTCGTGCTCGCAAAAATCGAAGCGAGCGAATAGTAGTCTTTCGTCGAGATCGGGTCGAACTTGTGGTCGTGACAGCGAGCGCAGGCGATACTCAGGCCCAGGAATGCCTTGCCTGTAACTTCGATCTGCTCGTCGATGATGTCGTAAAACATTTTCACTTTGTCCTGCTCCGCTACGAGCTTCGGACCAAGCGCCAGAAAGCCTGTTGCGACGATACCCTCGGTGTTGACGCTCTGGCCTGGCGGTGGCGGCAGGAGATCGCCGGCGATCTGTTCGCGGATGAAGCGGTCGAACGGCATGTCCTGATTGAAAGCGTTGATCACGTAATCGCGATAGCGCCAGGCGTGTGGATACCGATAATCTTCGTCGGCTCCTGTGGAATCCGCGTACCTCGCGACGTCCAGCCAGTGACGGCCCCAACGTTCACCATAGCGCGGGGACGCTAATAGCCGGTCGACCACCTTCGCGAATGCGTCGGGCGCATTATCCGAAAGAAAGGCTCGTATATCGTCCTCCGTCGGCGGCAGTCCCGTGAGATCGAATGTTGCACGGCGAAGTAGCACCCGCTTGTCAGCGGGTGGGGCTGGAGTTAACTGGGCTGATTCAAGCCGGGCAAGGACGAATCGATCGATAGGTGAGCGAATCCACGACTCCTCACGAACCGGCGGTGGACTGATCTGCTGAAGGGGGCGGAAGGACCAGAACTCGGTCTGTGCCCGGGTAAAACCCTTCTTCTTCGGCGCGGATGAGTTCGGCGCCTCCCTGGCTGTTGCGGGCCATGGCGCCCCCAGTTTCACCCACTCTCGTAAGACCGTGAGCTCGGCATCGCTCAGCTTGCCTGTAGGCGGCATCTTGGTGCGCTCGAGATAGCTGACCACTTGGATCAATCGGCTCTTTTCGAGATCACCTGGTACGATGACGGGGCCGCTGTCGGCGCCTTTCTGTAGACCCGAGGCGGTTGTCAGGTCCAACCCGGCGGTGTGGGCTTTCGAGTTATGGCAACCGTGGCAGCGTTCAACAAAGATCGGTCTGATGTGCTTTTCGAAGTACTCGTCGTGCTCTGACGCTGCGGACTGACTGAACGCTTGGGAATTCAATCCCAAGAAAGTAATCGCTAACGGAACTCCAAGGCGCAGGCGTTTCATGGTCCGGAGGAACAACTTGTATATAAGGGTATACCCTCGCGGCTCCGGACATCAGCACGGTTTTGACGTCCGAAAGCTCCCGATTCGCCGCTTACGATCACCGGGTTTGCTGAACTGACTACGGCTCCGTGAAGAGCGTGGTCAGGTCTCCAGACGCCGACTTTGCGATCCGCGCCTCATACGACACGTTCACAGTTGTCTTCGCCGGAATCCACGCGAATGCCGGCACACCGAACAATGACCCGCGGCTGATCATCTCTCTCCGGGTCTCCGGAATGGGTGACACGCCGAACTCCATGCCGCGCGTCATTGTCTTGCCGTCCCATGGCGGCTGCCGGCGGCTATGGTTTTCCTCCCAGATGCCACACCACGGGAAGTCCTGTCTGCGCCATTGATAGCCAAAGAGGACACCGGACGTTGGCGAGTACGCCGCGAACGACGCGTGCTCCTGTTGCGGGTCCATCAGGTGGGTCGTAAACCCCGCCGAAGATTTGCGCTCCGGGTAGACTCGCAGGTCGACGGAGCCGCCATCGCGACCCGGCGCATGCGGCCACTCGAATTCAGCGCCCTTGGCGAACGAATCACCGAAATCGCCTTCAAAGGTCTTCGATTTTGTGGCGGTAAGGTGAAATCGAGTCTTGCCGTGCTCGAGGAAAGGCGGGCCGAGAGTCACGTGCTGCGTCCATGCGATCGGCCGGTCGAACGCGCTCACATTTTGTACCGATTCGGAGATTCGGACGGTATTCGCCTGCAATTGGACTGTGCGCTTGATGGCTAACTGCGCGTGCTCCAGAATACCGCGCATGATCAGCACTTCGCCCGCGAACTCAGGTTGGTATCTCAAGACCGAAGCCTCGCCATGCACCGTGAGGCCCGCCGCTGCTTCCTCTTTCGACGGACCGCCAAAGATGTCGAGGCAGAGATTATGCCCCATAATCCCGGCGAGCAACTTCGCTTCAGCGTCATCCCCATATTGCGGGTGCGTTGCGCGATTGTACCTGGATGGTTCAATCGAGGGCCAAGGCGGAGTCCAAAGCGGGTTTACGCCGGACGCTTTGTGCAGGATCTCGGCGATATGTCCGCCTTCAACGGTCAACGTGACCCGTATGTCGCTGTTCTCCAGTTGAACGGCCCGGCGGCCCCTGTATTCGGTAATTCGCATTTCTTACTTCCCTGTCCTAAAGGTCATTTCCTGGCCATACGTCGTGATGAGCGGATGTTTCACCCGCGCGCGGAACTCATAAGGACGATCGGGCGTTAGCCCGGTGAGGTTATAGCTGAACTCGCCCGGTCTCGTTTGGACCACGACGGGAAGATCTGTCCAGGGCTCCGTCTTTTCAGACAGGTCCGTACCGCCCTTCTTCTCTCGATATTGAAAACCGACCTCCACCTGAGGCACATTCCCAAGCTGCGCCAGGCGCGCGTTCAGTGTTGCGCCGGTTTTCACGGAGGTTACCGATGTCGTGATGACTTCGGGCGGTGTCAGGCCAGGCTCTACGTTGGTGATCTTGAGAACTACCGGGTTGGGCCACCGTCGATCGGTGTACAACCTCTGCGCCCGGTACGCTGTCACATGAAGACCGTCGCCGTCCTGCTTCCAGGTCGTCTTCGGTGTGACTTCAGGCCGATACTCGACTAACTCATCCGATTGCCCGAGCACTGTGATCTTGGTTTGCGGAGTTGCCTTCACGGAACGCAACGTCACGGTCTTGGAATCGCCGAGCTTCCATGGATGCATCTTTGTGAGGAACGCATACACGGTATTAGCATCCTTGTGCTTCGTGAACCAAATGTTCTTCTCATTGGTAATTACCCAGGAGCGAACGTTCTTGATTGCTTCACCATTGACGAAGTTCCACAAGGCGATCTCGCGTAAACGCGATTCCTGTTCGATCGGGATTTCTCCATCGGGCTTCGGGCCGATATTGAGGAGTTGGTTACCGCCCTTTGCTCGTGTCTCAATGAGCGTTTCAATCAACTCCGTACCGGACTTGTATACCTCGTTGGTCGGCTTCCATGGCCACTCGGTCCCCATTGTCAGGTTGCCTTCCCACGCGCCTTTCAGCGGCACGCCGGGGATGTACTGCTCCGGAGTTTCCATGATTCCGCGAGTGATCACCAGTTTCGGTTGAAGTTGCCACGCGTAATCAGTAAGCTGCTCGGCGGGACCGTCAAAGAAGAAGTAGTCGATCGGTCCGTAGTTCGTCAGCAGCTCCTTCAACTGGCGCTTCGTGTAGTCCATGAAATCAGGAATGTCCTGCGGATAGACTCCCTTTACGTGCCGATTGATCGTGATCCCTTTCTGATGGAGCCACCAGAAATCGTCAGGGGAGAAGTAGAACCCGATCGCGATCCCATGCTTGCGAAATGCGTCCACAAGCTGACGTGTGAGATCTTTGCCGTAGGGCGTATGGCCGACACTGAACGGCGTAGTTTCCGTGTTCCACATGCAGAAGCCCGCGTGATGCTTTGTCGTGAATACGACGTATTCGAAGCCTGCCAGCTTGGCTAGGGAGGCCCACTTTTCGGGTTGGAACCGATCGGGGTTGAACTGGCCGGGAAGCACGTTAAAGAATCGATTGACATAGTCAGGTGAAGCGCCCGCCAGCGAGTGCGAGATAACTCCCCCTAGCGGCGCGTCGACGGACCAGTGAATAAACAGACCGAACCCGCGGTCGCGGAATAACTCGACCGCGGCAGGATCATTCGTTTTTTGAGCCAGAGCTGCGGTAGCGAGCAGCGCGAGGATTAGCGTGCGCATGCGTGTGTTCGAATCATATACGAAGACCGCGAACAACTCGAGGCAGGAGTGGTAGGAACGGGCAGATTCGAACTGCCGACCTGCCGCTTAGGAGGCGGCCGCTCTATCCATCTGAGCTACGTTCCCACGCAGATTCATTTTAACGTGTCGACTGGATCGGAGTGCTACGGGTAGAATCGGAGTAGAGTCGTGGTTAAAAAGTTTCTGCATTATGTCCTGCCGGGTGTGGTCAAGCCCATGCGCGTTCTTTGGAACGAGATTATCGGGTTTGTTTTCCTGGCATTTGCGGTTTGGACCATTCCATCCGCGTACCGGCATATCCGCGACTTCAACGGCGACCCGGACAGTCTCTTCCGGTTGATCCTGACTTCAGTGTTCTCGTTCATGATGATCTACTTCGGCGTCACTTC
This sequence comes from Bryobacteraceae bacterium, assembly GCA_963825845.1. Classification (GTDB taxonomy): domain Bacteria; phylum Acidobacteriota; class Terriglobia; order Bryobacterales; family Bryobacteraceae; genus DASQDN01. The sequence continues at coordinate 32,151 of CAWGVL010000027.1, forward strand.
CTTCTTAAGGGCCCGAAGGATCTCTCGGTCATGAGCGCCGAACTTCCCGGTCAGTACCCTTTCACCCGGGGCATCTACCCCGAAATGTACCGGAGCCGCTTATGGACGATGCGGCAGTACGCCGGTTTCGGCTCGGCGGAAGAAAGCAATCGGCGTTACAAGTACCTTCTATCCCAAGGCATCACGGGCCTTTCTGTCGCGTTTGACCTGCCAACGCAGATGGGAATGGATTCAGACCACCCGCTGGCCGCGGGCGAGGTTGGACGTGTCGGTGTCGCTATCTGCTCCCTGGCTGACATGGAGCGGCTATTCGAAGGCATCGAGCTACAGCGGATCTCGACCTCGATGACGATCAATTCGACGGCTTCGATTCTGCTCGCCTTTTACATGCTCGTTGCGCGCAAGCAGGGCGCCGATGTACGGAAGATTTCCGGTACGGTTCAGAACGACATTCTCAAAGAGTACATCGCGCGCGGGACATACATCTACCCTCCCCGGCCGGCGATGCGGATCATTACCGATCTGTTTGCGTGGGCTGGTCGGGAGATGCCCGAATGGAACACGATTTCAATTAGCGGATATCACATCCGGGAGGCCGGGTCAACCGCGGTGCAGGAGGTCGCCTTCACTCTAGGCAATGCAATCGCGTACATTCAGGCCGCGGTAGATGCGGGCTTATCGATCGACTCGTTTGCTCCACGTTTATCATTCTTTTTCAACTCGCATAACGACCTGCTGGAGGAGGTTGCGAAATTCCGCGCGGCCCGGCGACTTTACGCGAAGCTCATGAAGGAGCGGTTCGGCGCTCGCGATCCGAAGTCGATGATGTTACGCTTCCATGCGCAGACTGCAGGCTCTACGTTGACCGCGCAGCAACCTGATGTGAATATCGTGCGCGTCGCGTACCAAGCGCTGGCCGCGGTATTGGGCGGCGCTCAGTCTCTGCATACGAACTCGCGGGATGAAGCTTTATCTCTACCGACGGAGGACTCCGCACGGCTCGCGCTGCGGACGCAGCAGATCATCGCGTACGAGTGTGGAGTTACAAAGACGCCCGACCCGTTGGGTGGCAGCGCGTACATCGAGGAGATGACTGATCGTATAGAACGCGAGGCGGCTGAGTATCTCAAACACATCGAAGCAATGGGCGGGACGTTAACGGCGATTGAGAAGGGCTATGTGCAAGGGGAAATTCACAACGCTGCGTACGAGGCGCAGCAGCGAATTGACCGCGGCGAAGCCATCGTGGTCGGAGTAAATCGTTTCCAGCAAACCGAGACAGCGAAAGCCCAGATTTTCCGACTGGATCCTGCGCTCGAAGCGGCACAAGTGGAATCGCTTCGTCAGGTGCGAGCATCACGTAATACAACTGTATCGGAGGGGCGGTTGGATGCGCTTGAGGGAGCCGCCCGGTCCACTGAGAATCTCATGCCCTTCATCGTCTCCGCGGCGGAGGCCTACGCTACCCTTGGCGAGATCTCAGACCGCCTGCGGCGCGTCTTCGGCGAATATAAGGAAAACTAGTTTTTTACGGGTTGCTTGGCGAAAAGCGCTGCCGGGTTGTCGTGAAGTAGCCATCGCGCGGTTTCGGCGGCCTCTTCTTCCTTAAGGGCGCCGCTTTCGACTCGTGCCGCAAGCACAGTCGCGATGTTGCGTCTGGCCATCACCAGATGGGCGTACGAAAGCTCGGGATACCGATAGTCACCGCCGAAACCAAAGATCTTGTTCGCTGGAACGCTGTCCAGCATTTCGTCGAGAGCGGCCCGCGCAGCCGACGGGGAAACCACGTGCATCCAACAGAAATCCACGTATACGTTGGGGAACATCTTGGCCAAGACGGTCATTTCATGCTGGTACGGAAATCCGATGTGGAACAGGTCAAACTGCACGCGCGGATACCGCAGGAAAATGTTGGTTAGCTGGGAGGGACGCGTGTGCTCGACGAAATTGCCATTCCCAGCCTGTAATCCTGTGTGAATCTGCATGGGCACGCGGTGGGCATCCGCAAGTTGCACCAGATGATGGAACATGTGGTTCGACAGCGCACGAAATGGCCGCCGCTCGAGCCGGCGGTTCTCATCCGACACAACGCCCTCTGCTCGGGCAAGTCTGTCGAAATCGGCTGATGCGTCGGCGACGGTTGTAGAGGGGAAGTGCAGATCGCGCTGGTATGCGATCGTGGTTTTGATCGCCCTCATCTTCACCTTGAGCGCGAGTTGAAAGTCCTGTTCCATCGCGCGCTTCAGACCATCGAGATTCGTGATCGACAAGCCCGTCTGTGCCTCCAGACGGCGCAGACCTTCTGGAGTAATCGGCGTCACGAACCAGTCGAACTTCTTTGCGAGTGCGAAGAACGCGGCATCTACGGGCGCGGGCTTCGCCTGCCAATACTCATCGTTCATCGCGAAACGGATTCGACACCTGGTCTTCAGTACATCTTTGTAGAGGCCAGGTTTATTGCGCGCTTGGATGGCATCGTTGATGCGCGGGAGGGTTGAACCGCTGATTTCATCGACGCCGTAGATATCGCGGATTGCGATTCGGAGCGCCTCTCCATACCCTGTGTTCCGTGTGTAAGGCCAGTACCGACTGAAAACTCGCCACTTATCCTTCGCATCGACATCCGTCTTTGCCAATAACTGGCGATCGTCCGCCGGCAAGCCCGCTGACGTCACGTCATCGAGCGCATAATGGCTTGCCAGCGTAAAGAAATCTACCGATTGCCGGACGCGCTCGACTTCGGGCAGTATATGCTCGTGTGTATCGATAACGTCCAGGCGCTCCATCGATTCGAGGAGACGCTTATGAAGTTGCTCAGACGCAGCGTACGCGGCGGCCGGCAGCGCAAGGAACGCGCGTCGGTGCATCATTCACAGGATAGCTCGCCGTGTGCTTAAGCGCGCGCGGACCGCTCCCGCAACCGCTTGACACCCGCGTCCAGGCTGGCTCGATAGACGGCGATGTCGCTGCTCCAGGAAATGACGTTGAACCCCAATGCCATCCATTCGTCCGCCTGCTCGGGTGTGCCCGGTTGAATGCCCAGCTTGCGGCCATGCTTTCGCGCTGCATTCACCACTGTCCTAAGAGCCTCGAGAAATTTATCGTGGTGGAATTGGGCGGGGATGCCCAACGATACGGACAGATCGTAATGTCCGACCCATAGGCAGTCGACGCCTTCTGTAGCCGCAATGGCTTCCGCGTTGCCCACCCCAGTTCCCGATTCGATCTGACAGATCACGACCGAGCTCTTGTTGATCTCGCGGAAATATTCGTCGGCGTCCGGCATCACGTAATCGGTGTGGGCGACGCCTAGCGCCACACCGCGCTTGCCCATCGGAGCATACTTGACGGCATTCACGATCGACTTAGCCTGTTCCGGTGTCTCAACGTTGCCGATCATCACACCCAGTGCTCCGGCGTCCATTATTCGGGCGAGGAAATGGTACAGGCCCTGTGGGACGCGCACGAATGGCGCAAAGGAGCACGCCTTCGACCACGCGATGAGGTCGAATAGACGCTCGACTTCGAACCCGCTGTGCTCCATGTCATAGACAACGAAATCGAGATCGGCGGATTCGATGATCTTGGCGATTCCGCGCGTGCCGAACTCCATGATCATGTGGCCCACGGGGATTCGGCCGGCTGATACGGCCTCGCGGTAGCGATTGACTTTCAAACTGTCCTCCGGTAACGAGCGAGCTTTTTCTGGAATCCGGGCCGCTCGATAACTTCTTTATTTACGATACTCGCGGGCAACTCGCCTCGCGCAATCGTGAGGATATTGTTGCAGGCTTCCATGCCGTTGTCGCGCACGATCTCCTCCGTCCAGGCGAGTCCGTGGGGGCTCAGGATCACATTATCCAACCCGCGAAGCGGACTTGCAGGTTGAAGCGGCTCCTGTTCAAAAACATCAAGACCTGCGCCTGCGATCCAATTTTCCTGTAATGCGCGGATGAGAGCCGATTCGTTCACGATTGGACCTCTCGCAGTGTTGATTAGATATGCGGTCGGCTTCATCTTCCGTAATTCGTTCTCACCGACGATTCCCTTCGTTTGTTTATTTAGAAGCGTGTTTACGGTTACGAAATCGCTCTGCTCGAACAACTCGTCCATGCTCACCAGTTCGACTCCTATGGCTAACGCTTGTTCCCGCGTGACGAACGGGTCGGATGCGATAAGGCGTCCGAATCCGAGCGATCCGGCCATGCGGAACATCTCCTGCGCAATGTTTCCGCATCCGAGCGACCCCAGAGTCCGGCCCTTCATATTCCGTCCGAGCTTCGGGAGGTCGCCCCTCCAGCGGCCTTGCCGCACGAGCTTGTCTTGAATGAGGAGGTTTGTACTTAGGGCAAAGATGAACGTAAAGATGGCTTCCGCGACAGGGCGACGGACGGCGGCGGGAGTGATCGCGAGCGCGACATCGGCGGTGGTAAGCGCATCGACATCGATCATGTCGTAGCCGACACCCCATCGCGCAACGAGGGCCAGACGGTCTACGCCAACAAGGCTGTCCGCCGTGATTTTCAAGCTGAGGGAAAACAGCGCGTCGAACTGGTTCAATGCATCCGGGGTTGCGACCTTACCAGGCTGATCGGGCATCCGCCCGAACTGCAGACCAGGAACGCCGGCCAACTTCTGGTCTAATACGCTCTCGAACTTCCCTCTTGCGTCAATATAAAAGTCAGGTGTGACACCGACACGAAAGGTGTCCGATACCGAATCCAGCTTAGGGGTTGCATCCATTACGCCTCTGATTATACAATCGCCGGAGTGGCTAACCGATTAGCCAGTTTATCCGATTATTTAGAAGGCGCGGTCGACCTCCACGTTCATAGTTCACCGGATGTGGACCTCCGGAGCTTTGATGATCTCGACCTCGCACGGGAAGCGGCCCCGGGCGGAAATGGGCGGAATCCTTTTAAAATGGCATCAAACATCAACGGTTGAGCGAACCTATCTCGTGTCCAGAGTTGTACCGGGCATTTCAATATGCGGTGGCATCGTATTGAATGAAACCGTCGGTGGGTTGAATCGAGCGGCAGTGCACGTTGCGCTCCTACTCGCGCAAAACAGGTATGCATGCCCACGCGCTCAGCCGCGAACCAACGGAGACACGAAGGCGGATCTGGCGGCATCACAATCCTTGATTGCTCCGGACGGCTTCTGCCTGAAGTTGTCGAAATCGTGAACCTCGTTCCGATGCGCGATATAACCTCGGCACAGGTCACTTAAGCCCTGAAGAGGTTGTCGTTGTAGCAGAGTACTTACATCGCAAGGGCGGCGCTGTACTCCTTGTCACACACCCGGAATGGTCAGGCACTTACTACTCAATCGATCTCCAGAAGAAGCTGGCGGATTACGGCAATGTCATGTTTGAGCGGTGCTTCGTGTCGACGACTCATCGCTGCGGGTATACGCCGTTCGCAACGATTGAGAACGCAATAGCTGACATTGGCGTCGCTTCGACCGTCCTATCGACGGACCTAGGTCAGCCGGATCCTCCCGCGCGCCCGTCGATGGCTTGCGTATGTATGCAGAGCGTTTACGCGCCACCGGATTTAGCCCTGACGACCTTCGACGAATGATGCCAAACGAATCCGCAGTTGTTATTGGCGAGAAGCGCGCGGCCGGAGATCAAGGTCGAACGTGGAACTCCGGAGTAAGCACAATTGTCTCGAACTTCCGCGAAGGCTGCTGGATTCGCTTCAGCAAGAGATCAGCTGCGTGTTCGCCCATGGCATAGCTGGGCTGGACCACCGTACTGATTGGCGGAGTGAACACATCCAGCCATTCAGAGTCATCGCTGCTGACGACCTGCACATCTTCAGGGCACCGCAGGCCGCGTTCTTTCAGCGCGCGAAGGACTCCCGTCATCATCAGGAAGTTCCCTGCAAAGATGGCAGTCGGCCTGGGAGATTGTTCGAGCAGGCGCTTACTGACGCGGTAACCGGATTCCGCGGTCCAGTCCCCTTCACCGACCAGCGACGCGGGCGCCTGAAGTTTTCGCTTCCGCAGCGACTTTCGCCAGCCTTCTACGCGCTCGGCGGTGGTACTGAGCGAGGGCTGTCCGGTTATGATGGCGACCCGCTCGTGTCCTGCCCCGAGCAGGTGATCGATTGCGAGCCTTGTGCCTTTGACGTTGTCCGCGGTAACAGTATCACCCGCAAACGTTCGAGGAGAGCGTCCGACGAATACAACCGGCTTCTTTGCCTTCACCATGCGCGCCGGTTCGGTTTCATCGCCCGCGGCAAGAAACATCAATACCCCATCAACCTGTTGCGAGCGGAACACCGTAAGATACCGAATCTGTTCTTCGGGCTGGTTGTAAGTGTTTCCGAGCATCAGCGAGTAATCGGCCTGCCTTAATCGGCTCTCAGCGCCCTGGACTACCTTGGCGTAGAACGGACTGCCGATATCCGGGATCAACATCGCGACTGTGCGGGTCCTTCTCGTCTGCAAGCCACGGGCAAGAGCATTGGGCGTGTAATCCAAGTCCCGGACCGCCTTCAATACGCGCTTTGTGAGTTCCGGACTCACGTAAGCCGACTGGTTGATGACGGACGATACGGTGTACGTGGACACTCCAGCTCGCTTGGCAACGTCGTAGATCGTCGGCATTGGCGTTGCTGCCATTATAGAAGCGCAACCAATGCCATTTAGCCGCGCACATTGACGATGCCGGCGATCGATTCCAAGTGGAAGATCTGTCTTCTACTCTTTCTCGCGACGACACTCAACTATCTCGACCGGAGACACTAGGTATCCTTGCCCCGTTTATAGAGCAGGAACTGGGCTTGGACAATCGGGACGTGGGATGCCTTGTCGCCGTTTTACTACAACTACACATTCGCTCAGTTCGCCGTGGGAGGGCTTCTTGACGGGTGGAACCTGCGTTGGACTTACGCGATCGGAGTGTTGGCGTGGTCGTGCTCGGCTGCGCTAACCGCGATGGCGGCCCGCCTTGCAGGGCTGCTATTCTTCCAGCTGCTGTTAGGTGTGACGGAATCAGTAAACTGGCCGGCCGCGATGCGTGTAGTTGCCCGGGCTCTTCCGCCCGAGGAGCAATCCCTCGGCAATGGCATTTTCACCAGCGATACGAGTACCAGGCCCTGATCCCACCGAATCTCATACTCCGCATCGCCTCATGGCTCAACTGGCGATGGGCGTTTGTGTTGATAGGCTCCCTTGGATTGGGTGGATTGTGCTCTGGGTAACTATGACCAGGAATCCCGCACACGAATCCGTATGGCTGACTCACGGCAGATTGCGAGTCAGGCGCTTGTGCAAGCATATTCAGAGGTTCTGAGAAGCGCACAGTTCTGGCGAGTGTTTATCGTAGCGGTCCTGGTGAACCCTTGCCTTCACTTCCTACTCGACTGGCCTTCCAACGTATTTCTCCCAGGAATCGGCCGTTGCTCCCGTCGGATTGAAAGGCATTCTCATCTGATCTTCCTCGGATCGGACCTAGGTGATGTGTTTTGTGGAGGCGGCGTCCTTGGCCTCACCCGACGTGGCGGGCGGCTCGCCTCGGCGCGCCAGATGATCTTTCTGATCGGAACGGTCCTGTTGGGTCTGACGGCGCTTGTTCCCTTTGCAGCGGATCTGACTATGGCAGTCGCCCTGCTTTGCTCGCGAACATCGGCGCGGGATGTTGGAATCGCGATGTACCTGACGATGGCCCAAGAAGTCTCGGCTACCAACGTGTCCACCGCCGCAGGTCTGTTGGGCGGATCGGTTCACCGGCCCGAGCTTTAGCGATGTGGGCGATAGCTAGAGTTACGAACGAGACGTCGAGCTTCGCAGTTCCACTGGCCTGCATTGCCCTGGGCGTTGTTCGCCGGAATAGCGGGATCTAACCGTCTTGCGACACACCAAGCTGCCTCACAACGCGTGAAATCTTGGCTCGTCTGTTTGAAACGCGCTCCGTCGCCCGTTTCGGCGGGCCAAGCAGAGCGGTTCTCATGTCGCCGCGGGTGGTTAAAGGAGTAGCATGGCGGGATCCGATCGCGAGGCAATCCCTATGAGTGCCACTCAAAAGAAAAGGGCGAGCGCTTCCGTGCGCTTCATGACGGGCCGGGGATCTTCGTGCTTGCTAATCCATGGGATGTTGGCTCCGCGCTCATTCTCGCGGGTCTGGGCTTCCAGGCGCTGGCTAGGTCGAGCGCTGCCTCTGCCTATTGCGTCGGCCGGAGAGATGGCCGGCTGACGCGCGATGAGGCGCTGGCAGATGCCGTTGCATCGGGACGGAACAACCCGGAGGGCGTGGAGCTTGTGCCTTCGGTATAACCCACATCGCATATACGCGGCCGGGGGCCAGGGCAGGCAGATTCGAGGCGATGAGCATCCCACCGGATCGAGGATTGACAAAGAATGTGCCCCTCGGTTGATTCCGCCGCGCCGTGAGACTGCTGGACGAGTTTCCGGGTCGCGCAGGAAGGTTAACGCACGACCAAGCTCGTCAGATCGTTGCTGCAAGGCACGCGTGTGCGCGTTAGCCGCCGCGAGCTGGTTCGACTTCTCTCGCCCATCGTAGCCGAGCCACATTGCCACCACTGCTAATCCTGCGGCCAGCCCGATCCATGGGCGTAGTCGGCGCGCATCCCTTACAGGTTTGATATTATTCGCGGCAGTGAAACGACGCGAATTTCTCGGCAACACCGCCGTGTCTGCTGCCGGCATGGCGCCATTCTTTCAGGCAGCCGCTCCATCCGCTCGCCCTCAGATCAAGATCACGGATATCAAAACATTCCTCGTGGGTGTCGGCTCACGCAACCTGGTGTTCGTGAAGATTGAGACGGACCAGGGAATCCATGGCATCGGTGAAGCCTACTCCGCCGGACCGGATGAGGCCACCGTAGCCACCATCGCCGACTATAAACGTTGGCTGGTCGGCCAAGACCCCCGCAACATCGAGCACCTCTGGTCGATGATGTACAACTTCACGCGTTTCCCCGGAGGACTCGTCGTGAACTCGGCGATCAGCGGTATCGAGCACGCGCTTTGGGACATCGCAGGCAAGGCTGCGGGATTACCCGTTTACATGCTGATCGGCGGAAAGGTTCGCGATAAGATCCGCCTATACCAAAGCGCAGGCGGAAACGAACCCGCGCAGGTTGGCGATAGCGCCAAAGCGCTGGTGCAGAAATACGGATACACGGCCGTGAAGATGTCACCTCATCCTCGAGCGGGACAGACACTGCCCTACAATCAGGTGACCCGCGCTGCCGGACAGCGAGTGCGCGCCGTAAGAGACGCGCTGGGCCCTGACGTCGACATCGGTGTCGACATTCACGCCAAGTTCTTCGAGGTCTCGCGAGCGGCCAGACTCGCGCGTGAGATCGAGCCGTACAATCCGATGTGGCTGGAAGAACCGATCCGTCCGGAGAATGCGGATGCTATGGCAAAGCTGGCCGATCGCGTAAACATTCCGTTGGCCAGCGGAGAATGCAACTACACCAAATTCGAGTTCCAGAAGATCTTGTCGGTTCAGGCGCTCGATATCGTGCAGCCCGACATCTGCTGCTGCGGCGGCTTGCTGGAGATGAAGAAGATCGCGGCGATGGCTGAAGCGAACTACGTTGTGGTTGCACCGCATAATCCGATGGGGCCGGTTGCGACGACGGTGAACGTGCATTTTGCCGCGTCCACACCAAACTTCTTCATCCTGGAGTACCACCCGGATGACGCCGCTCCCCGCAAGGATCTGCTAAAAGAGCCGCTGATGGTGAAGAACGGGTACATTGACGTGCCCACCAAGCCTGGATTCGGCATCGAATTGAATGAAGAGGCCTTCAAGCACTACCCGCCAAAGCCCTGGCATCGCGCATTTGACTACCGCGCTGACGGATCGGTGGCCTTCATTTAGATAGGGCGGCGCGCGTTTGTGAGCTGTTTCTGCTACATAAACGCGCGTTACCCTGTGCATGCGACTTCTACTTACCTTCATCGCAATCACAATAACGCTTGCCGCTCAAACATCGCCGATCGACAAGCGACTCGTATTTTCCACATATCAGGGCGGTGATCGAAACGACGATGCGTCCGCGGTTGCCGTCGACGCGGCAGGCTCCATCTACGTCGCCGGCGAGAGCGAATCGCGCGATCTGCAAGGCACGCCTGTTGGAGGTAAGCCTCTCAACGCGGCAGTCTTCAAGGGTTATCTGACCAAGTATGCCGCCGATGGCAAGAAGGTCATATGGCGAGCCTTGATCGGCGGATCATCAAATACGGTGCCGCACGCAGTCGCGCTGGATAGGGACGGCAACGTTTACGTCGCCGGGACGACAGGGGCTCGGGATCTGCCGTTGATGAAGCCGGTGCAGGACAAGCAGACCGGCCTGAACATTGCATTTCTCATGAAGTTCAGTGCTGAAGGGGAGTTATTATTCTCCACTTACTTCGGCGGAGACCGAAATGAAGAAGGGCTTGCACTTGCGATCGACTCGCACAACAACATGTACCTGGCCGGCCGCGCAACCTCAACTAATTTGCCTGTGAAGAACGCTCTGCAACCTCAGATCGGAGGTGGCGGGCAAGATGCATTCATTGCGAAATATACGCCGAATTATCAGCTCGCCTATGCGACGTATCTAGGCGGCTCGAGCGGCACAGACAACATCTATTCGATTGCCATCGGTCCCGATGACTCGCTCTACGTCACGGGTGAAAACATGTCCGCCGGCATGGCGACAAAGGACGCTTACATCCAGCAGCCGCCGAGCTATTCCAGCTATCTCGCTAAGATTACGCCTTCCGGCGATGCGATCGCATACTTTACCTACATCGGCTGGAAGGGCGGGTATACAACGGCGCAGGCGGTAGCAATCGATGCCCTCGGTCGAGCGTACGTCACAGGTCACACCACCTCGAAGCAAGTTCCTACTACCGCGGGAGCCATTCAACCGAACTATGCAGGCGGATTTCGCGACGCATTCCTACTTCGTCTGAATACGGAAGGGACTGGGGCTGAATACCTGACCTATCTCGGAGGTAGTTTTACAGGTACTTCGGATCCTGATGAGACTGCCTCTGCCGTGAGGATCGATTCCCACGGGTACGTCTATGTGGCAGGCGAGACGTCGTCTTCGGATTTCCCAGGTCACCGGCCGGTGCAGGGCCGTCACGGTGGCGTTCAGGATGCCTATCTGATTCGGCTCGACCTCGAGAACAGTCAAATTGTCTATTCGACGTTTTGGGGCGGTGGCAAGAAAGACGTAGCACTCGCCGTCGCTCTCGGGCCGGGAGAGGCGGCCACGTTTGTCGGCGAATCCTATTCCGATGACTTCCCGCTGCTAAACGCCGTTCAATCAAAACTGGGAAGCAACAACGATTCGTTCGTAGCTCAAATCTGCGATCCATGGCTTGGCGCATCGTATTCACCGAGCTTTGGATACGTCAGTGGCGGTAATCGGCCGCAGGCCGCGGAGGTCAGTGTCTCCTCGGGTTGTACGCAGAAGTTTGAAGCGACGGAAGTTGCATCCGATCAACCATGGCTGACTGTCGTTGCGGATGGTACGACCGTTCCGATGAAACTGAAGTTCGACGTGAACACAGAGGGTCTTGCGCCTGGCACGTACGAGGCCGCCGTCCGCATAACGGTGGAAGAAGCCTTCAAGAAGACGCTGACAATTCCAGTCGTGCTGACCGTTTCCGAGCCGCCCGTGGAGCCGACAGCTGAGCCCTCGTCGGAAACGCCAGGGGCGCCCAGCGAGCCCTCAGGAGATAACCCCGCAAGTCAATAGCCGCTACTCGAAAGCGGCACCTCTCTGGAGATTAGCCGCCTCAATTCATAACGTTGGCGAGCATCCCTTCAGCCAGCCCGCCTGGCTGAAGGCATTCGTCTATCCTAAGCGAATGGGAACCTGAAACCGGGTTCACTATTGCCCGTCTTCAACGTTATGGACCTTCGTTGGCGGATCGCGCTATTACTGCTTGCGAGTTCGTCCGGGTTCGCGCAGAGTATCGTCGACGTTTCGAGGATCCCGCCGGAATGGCGGGGCCTCGACACGCGCAAAGACGAGCAGAAGCTCGCCTGCCAGGTCGCACCGATAAAGCCACGCCTTAACTACAGCTTCCGATTCCAGACCGGGTATGTCATTCAGGTGCCCATGCGCCAGTATCTCGGGAAAGGCCACTCGATCGTTACTTTCTTTCGCGTCACTCCCGACGAAGAGGAACGCGACCCGGTCTATTTTGTGAGTACTGTTCCGCTTCCCGAAGTCCCAAAAACGAACCAGGTTGCCGAGTTTGGCGGCGGGTACGTCGTCGGTGAGGGGAAGTATCGCGTGGACATGCTCGTAACGGATAACTCCGGACGTGTCTGCGCGCAAAACTGGAAGATCACGGCGAAGCTGGGCCGCAAAGAAGACGACGTTAAACCCGGAATGCCGGCGGGAGCGGTCGATGAGATCTCGGTACGCAAGTGGACGCGATTCGCCAAGAAGGCGGGAACCGCCGATGGTCATAGAATTACGGTTTTGATGAACGCCTCGGCCGTGTTTCCGAGAAAGGTCCGACTCGCCGGATACGATCGCATTCTGCTGCTGAGCTCGCTTGCCTCATTGATCGAGCGTGTGCCAGTGCGCACGATGCGTCTCATAATCTTTAGCCTCGATCAGCAGCGTGAGATCTATCGGGACGAAAATTTCGAGCCCGCCCGTTTCGGACGCGTTGCCCGGTCGCTGAATGAATTGGAACTCGGGACCGTCGACTATGACGTGCTAAAGAATCGCCGGGGTCACATCGACTTAACCGCAGATCTGATCCGTGAGTCCGTCAAGACGGGCGATTCGGATGCGGTGATATTCCTCGGTCCCAAGCCATGGTATTTCGACAAGGTACAGCGGTCACTATTGCCGGAGCGCGGCCCACAGGATCCACCGTTCTTCTATGTGCAGTTCCGTCCGTATCTTTCCAGCGCTTCGTACCCGGATACGTTGATGAACGCGGTCAAGCAGATTGGCGGCAAGACCTTCGATGTCTATAGTCCCGGCGACTTCGCTGAGGCGATTCGGGATATCACGAGAGCTTTGGAGGAGAAGCGCCCGGTGAATCCGTCAGGTCCTGAGCTGCCGCATTAATCGGTGCTGTAACTGATTTCCGAGCGTCGTAGATCTTTCGCTGCCAGCGCCAGCAGACCTGCGGTGATAACAAACAGTCCAATCAATGCCACAGGAACGGATGCGGGGTCGGCCACACTGCCAAATAGCGCGCCGGGTCCATAGAAGCCTGCATCGACAGGTGTGAGACTGCGGAGATAATACAGAATGCTGATCTTCTTCAGCCACGAGGGCAGAAAGATGTTGGCGGATTCCCAGAACAACAGAACCACGGCCGGAATGACCGGGTTCTTATATCGAATCCCCAGCCAGAGGAACAGCGCGCCATACGCCATGCACGCCAACGCCGTGATGCCTACATACCCCAGTAAATGTCCGAAGCCCGGTCCATCGAAAACGTAAGCGCGGATCTCATGACTTGGATAATGAGCGTACATGCCCGCGAAGGCCAGCGCGATGCTTCCGCAAAAAAAGAAGACCGCCGTGATCAATCCAGCTAAATATTTTCCGGCCATCAGCACTTCCCGGCGAATCGGCGAGAGAAAGTAATAATGCAACGTGCGCTCGACTACTTCACCGCGGAACAGATACGTGAAGATCCCCACGCAGCCGAAATACACTGCCGGCCGCAAGAAAAATATCTGGAAGATGCCGGCCAGGATCTCGGTATCTCTCGAGAGACCATGATTTGCAACGTCGCCGCGCCGCATCGTGACGATCGAGTGCAGCCAGATGACTGCCGTAGGCGCAAGGGCGAGTAGATAGATCCAAAAACCTCGCTTCGTGATGAAGTTCTTCCGAAGCTCTACACCAAGGATCGCGGCCGTCTGGCTGCGCCACATATTCCACTGACTCGTTTCCGGCGTAGGGATCGCAATTGCGCTCACTCACTTCCTCCTTCCGATCCGATCAGGTACTGGTACACGGCGAGCACGTCATCATCAGCAGGAGCTACCGATTCGAGGCGAAGATCCTCGCTCAACACGATGCGATTCAGCGATAGATAAAATGCGTCAGCATCTCGTGTGCGGATGAGTACGCCCGGACCTTTGTGACTTTCCGCCTCGACGAGCTTGGCCTCCACCACAGCCTCGCACTCGAATGCGCGCGCAGCCAATAACGAAGGCCTGTCGCAGCGCACCAGAATCTGCATCGGGTGTTCTTTGACCTCGTCGCGAACACCCTTGATCTTTCCCTCGGCGACCACATATCCGTAGCTGAGGAGAATCACCTGATCGGAAATTTGATCCACCTCATGAAGAATGTGGCTCGAGATGATGATGTGCAGTCCTTCTTCACCCAACCTCTCAAATAGCGCTATCGTTTCCGCGCGAGCCATCGGATCAAGCCCGTTCAGCGGCTCATCGAGCACCAGCACCGATGGACTATGCGCAATCGCCTGCGCGAGCCGGATTCGCTGCCGCATGCCCTTGCTGTATCCGGCGACTTTTCTGTCAGCGGCTTCCAGCAAGTTGACGCGCGCGATCGCGTCATGCGCCATCTGCTTCACTCGCGATGGTCCGTGGCCCTGCAGCTTCAGTCCGTACTCGACGAAATCACGTCCGGTGGAGCCCTTGGGGAATGAATCGAACTGCGTGCAGTAGCCCACTGAGCGGAAGAATCGCTCAGGATCGTCGGGCGTCAGGCCGAGGACACGAATCTCCCCGCAGGTGGGCCGGATCAAGCCTGTCATCAAGTTCATCAGCGTAGTCTTGCCGGAACCATTCGGCCCAACCAGGCTCGTGACGCCCGGCGGAATCACCAGGTTTACGCGGTTCACGCCGAGGACCTCGCCGTAGAACTTGCTGACGTTGCTGAACTCGACCGTATGCTGAATCAGTTTTGCGGGGGGCTGCACGACGGGCTGCTGCGTTTCGGCTGCGACTGTCACGATACCACCTCTTTCGCCCGCAGCCGACGATTCAGGAGTCCGATGCAGGCGGCGCAGACGACACCGAGAATCAGCCATGCCATATATTGCGGAATCTCATCTCCGCGCCGGATATCGAACATTTCCCCGAACAACGTTTTGTGGGTCGATAACCGCAGCATGTTCGCCCAGATGATGCCGATCACATATCCGAGACTCAACACATTGCCCGCTCGCGTAGCGAGGACTTCATTGACCATCGCGCCCAATGCCGAGGAGATGAAAAATATTCCGAAGAGAAGGGCGCTGGCCGCGAGCTTCCATCGCACCCAGGCAGATAACGCGACTGCGAGAAGTGCCAGCAAAGCGATCCATACCCAGGATCCGGCAAAGATAGCCCATGCGAAGTGGATGTGATCCCAGCCCCAGCCTTGTCCCTGCAAGCCGGCTTGGATTGCGAACAGTACCAGTCCCGGAATCCACGTAATAAACGACAGTGGAATGAACAGTACCGCCATCTTGCCGAGAATATATTCGGTGCGGTTGATGGGCCGGCACAGGTAGAGCGGCAGCGCGTTATTGCTGAGATCCGGCGAGATGAGTCCCGGTCCCGCATAGGCCGTGAGGATGAACGCGAGCGCGCCCTGAAAAGACAGAAATGCGCCGAAGAAATCGCCGTCAATGGGCAGCAGGTTGTCGGGATTGATACGCAGCAAGGTAAGCGCGCTCAAATTGTGATGCAGGTAGATCACAGTCGCTGCAAAGATGGGAACGATGTATGAGGCGACCATGAAGCCGATCAGCAGACGGGATTGAAACAGCGTCTCCAACGCATAGCGGGACGGAACCAGGAACCGCGACCAGTCGGCTATCAACCTGCCTTCGTAGGGCTTGTAATTGCGCTTATATACGGCCATCGGCAGCAGGGACCTCCATGGCTTTCAGGAAAATATCTTCGAGGGAATCGTGGCGGTGGTTCATACGGCGGATTTGCACATGGCGCTCGGCGGCCAGGCGATAGAGATCCGACACGGTGATACCGTCATTCAGGACCATCTTGAAGCGGCCTTGGCCCAAGTCGGCGAAGTCGCATCCGAGCGCTTCAATCGCCATAGCGAACTCGCCTTCCCGGCCGTACGTTTCGAGTTCGATGAAATTGAGATTCGAGCGGCGCTCTTTCTCGAGATCGCAGTAGGCCGCCACCTGTCCGTTCTTCAGAATCAGCACTTCCTGGCAGCATTCTTCGACATCGCGGAGTAGGTGCGAAGAGATGATCAGATGAATATCCCGAGTCTCGCGGATTTCCCGAATCAGCTTCAACATCCGCACACGCGCGGCAGGATCGAGCCCATTGGTCGGCTCGTCGAGAAACAGCAGTTTGGGTCCATGCGCAATGGCCTGCGCCAGCTTCGCCATCTGCTTCATGCCTAGCGAGTAGGTTCCCAGGTTTCGATATCTCGCCTCGCCCAGACCGACGTAGTAAAACGCCTCGTGCGTACGTTCGAGGGCTTCTGCCGGTGGCAGGCCGCTCAATTCCGCCATCATCCGAACGAACCGGACGGCGGTCATGTCGGCAATGAACGAATCACTCTCCGGCATGTAGCCGATAAGCCGTCGTAGCGTACGGGCTTCCGTCCTGATATCTTTCCCGAAGATGCGCGCTGTCCCCGATACCGGAGTGTAAAACCCGAGCAGAGTGTTGATAAGTGTCGATTTACCCGCCCCGTTCGGGCCCAAAAGGCCAATGGCCCGCCCAGAGAGCGAGCCATTCAAGCGCTTCAGGATCATGCGGTTTCCCAACCGCACCTCCAGGTTGTCTAGTTCGATGACTGGCGCCATGTGTTAGCGATACGCAGCCACCTGCCGCGGTGTTCCACGTTTTTGCCGAGCGGCCGTGCCGCCATGAAACATGGGAGCCAGAGCGGTTTGCATCAGCAGATCCATTGAGCTGCCGTAAGTCGTGACTTGAATGCGATCGGCTTGGGCATAAGCAGCAATCAGTGTCGGGCCGATCTTCTCCGCGAGTTGCCTCGCCTGCGCCTGCTCCTCCGGGGCCAGATTCGATAGCATCTTCAGCGCCTCTTGAGCGTTCTGGTAAATCAGACCCGAGAAGTTAGCGTTTTGGTCCCGCGGCAGTAGTTGACGGAACGTTCCGGACGTATCGAGGCGGATACCCGAAGCTCGATTCTGAATCGAGGTGCGGACGAGCTCCTTGGTCGGCGCCGCAACCAGGTAACCATCGCTATACATGTAATAGATTGCAGGGACCTTCGTCTGTCCTGAAAGCTGAATCGCATACATCTTGGCCTGAGGTGAGATCGGCTCAGACGTAAGGGTCGCGCCACCCCCGCTCTTTTGCGCCTCCGTGTTGACAGCCGTGACCAGCTTCTGAATCGCGAGTTGCAGACGATCCGGTTGGTTCACTTCAACGATCAGCTTCCAGGAAGGAACCGGCAGCATGGGTCCATCAATCGCGAATGTCGCTTCCGACCCGAGTGACGCCGCGATATCGAGCTTCAGATCGACCCCGGTAAGCCGCTGGATTTCTTCTATCTTTGCGATTCCGTCCGGGCCGTGGGCCTGGGCTAGCGCGAAAAGCTCCGCAATTATGTCCTGCGGGTTCTTTGTAATGACGGAAGCCGCGAACTGAGCGTGAGGCGAAACGAACCCAAGGCCGCCCATCGGACCGGGTTCTGCAAGCCACGATGCAAGACCATGACGGGGGCCATCAAAGTTCAGCACGGCCGAGTTTTGTGTGTTGTCGTTGAACGTTCTCTGTTCGGCGATCAGGTATCGAAGACCGTCGGTACCGACGCGCGATGAGATCTGCTTGTCTTTCTCCTGGTTGGTCTTCGAGTGAACGAACGCTTGCAGATCGATGCCGAGCACAATTCCCGTGCCATCCTGGAACGCCTGGCCGATCCGCTGGCCGAAAGGCGTTGCGGAAAAGCCCGTACCGCCGGCGAAGGCTCCATTCACAGCCGCGGGATCCACGCCGAGAACAACGCGATCACCGCGGATCGAGACGAGCAGTTCCTCGGGCTGCCGGGCCTGGATCGGCTCCGCTCCCTCTTTGACCTGCATCTTTGTCTCGCCCGACTTCGACATCTCGGTCTCGAGGAACTGGCGCAGTCCCGACCGCTGCACGCTCGCGATTGCAACTGCCGTCATCTTGCGCCCATTCGGAACGCCGGCTACGACAAACTCCTCGCCCAGATACTCGCTGAAGCGGCTTATACGGCCGACAAAATCCGTAAACTTGGTGTCGGCGCCTTCGGCCCCGGTTCGGCGCAACTCACTGGCGAATAGCGTCTGGGCGTTTTCGAGCGCATCCCTCGCATTCGGCACGCTCAGGAATACCACAGCATTCGCGGGAACGGACTCAAGGAAACGGCTGCTGTATCGTATGCCTGGCATCCGAACCTTCTGGAGTGAATCTTTAAACGCCACCATATCCTGCATCATCTTCAGGTGATCTGCCGCGTTCCGGCTCCAGGCAATCTCCTGCTTGATCGGCACTGCTTCCATGGAGCGGTGTGTGGACAACTGATCGCCCGCGTGGAGGATCTTCTCGCTGTGCCCGCGTTCGACCACGACCTCGCCTTCAACCACAGAGACTCGCGTTCCTTTCGCCCCGCGATTGACGGAAAAGACGGTCCCCGTGACAGCCACCCGCGAATCGCCTGTGGCCACGTACAAATGCCCACTCCGACGTTTGGCGGCCTGAATGATAACTGCGCCTTGATTGAGGTGCACCGTCATATCCCGCCGAGCGGCGGACACCCGGAATTCCGCACGTTCTCCGACCTCGACCAGCGATTGGTCAGCGAGTTTCACGACGGCGTGCGAACCCGCAGACGTACGCAAGACCTCTCCGTCGCGCAGTTCCACACCCGCGGAAACCGGCTGCAGCGTGCCCTTCTCGAGCCGGAAGACTCCCCCGTCTGCGAGTTGCACTGTTGCCCGGCTTCCGGCCGGAGCCGGCGCAAACTGCTCATATGCCCAGCGACCAGCGATCAATGCTACTGTCACCGATGCGGCAATCGCGATCCACCGGGATCGTGTCATCCGACGGGCAGGCATCTCTATAACTTTGGGAGGCGCTTCAGTCTCGCCGAACAGAACCTTGCGACAGACCACGCACTGGTGTGCGTGGTCCTCGAGCAGCATGCGGCGACCTGGAGCCAGCGTACCCTCGCGATACGACGGGATCAGCGCCTGGAAATCATTGCAACTTGCGAGGCGGCCCGAACCCGCGCTTTTCTGCTGAATCCGGTCCCAGACACGGCGGCCTGATTCCTGTACTCGAGCGTCGTCAATGCGCTCGTCCCGAATCTCACCAATGAGCTGGTCGAGCATTTCCTCAGGACTGGTTTCCTTGGGATTCATCGGATTCCCTCCAATTCTTTCTGCAAACGGGCCCGTGTGCGATGCAGGGTAACGGCGACGGTGCCCTCGCTGGTCTCCATCATCTTGGCGACCTCGGCGTTGTCGTATCCCTCGAAGTATCGAAGAATGAACATCTCGCCTGCCGTCGGATGCAGTCGCGCCACAGCGGCGCGCAGCAGCTTCCCGTTTCTCGGTCGTATCCTGATGTTGCGAAGGGGTATGACCGGGATCGCGCAAGCTGTTCAGTTCGGTTCCGTCCAAGGGAACCGAAGCGGCACTCTTTCGGGATCGGACCAGGTCGAGGGCGGCGTTAACGCCCGCCCGGTGGAGATACCGGCCGGCGTCGTCTACGCCATCGAAGTTGTGTCCGTGCCGGATAAGGCGCAGGAACACTGTTTGGAGCACATCTTCTGCGTCCGACGTATTGCCGGTTACTCGGTATGCCGCCCGGAAAACGCGGTCCTGGTGGGCGCGGAAGATGTCTTCAATGCCCTCCATTCGGTCAGCCACGGCGATTCTCTCTGTTCTAGGTTGTACTGCCGTAATCTGCATCTGCAAGACTCCGTTGCAAAAAGGTGACGGCGAGGGACAGCGGAATCTTAACAAGTAAATGAATTTAACGCCCTGGAGCCGAGGCGATCCAACGGTCCACCTCACGCTCTAGGATGGTAAGCGGAAGAGAGCCGTTCCGCAGAACGACGTCGTGAAACTCACGAATATCGAACCGTGAGCCGAGTTTGGCCTCGGCCCGGGCCCGAAGCTCCTTTATTTTCAGCTCTCCCACCTTGTAGGCTAGCGCCTGGCCAGGGATGGCGATATAGCGATCCACTTCGCTGGCAACAACCTCATCCGTGATCCATCCACCTTTGGACTTACTCATTGCTGCGATCGCCTGGTCCCGCGTCCACCCGTAGTAATGCAGACCGGTATCAGTTACGAGCCGAAGCGCGCGCATGATTTCGCTTTGCAAGCGGCCGTATCGCTCATAGGCGTTCTCGTACATGCCCAGTTCGGATCCTAGCGATTCTGCGTATAGACCCCATCCCTCGATGTAGGCGGTGTGCCCACCCGCACGACGGAACTCAGGAATTGCTTCGAGTTCCATCGCTAGCGCCACTTGCAGGTGATGGCCCGGCACAGCCTCATGCAGGATCAGTGCCTCCATGCAGCACCGGGACTGCTTCTCGGGGTCGACTGTTTTCAGATAGAAGTTCCCGGCGCGGCTCCCGTCCAACGCCGGAGGTTCGTAGTACGGCGCAGCGCTCCGAGCCCTATCGGAGGGAATCGCACGAACGCCATATGGCATTCGCGGCAGCCGGCGAAACAACCTCGGCAGTTCGGGATCGATTCGCTTTGCGATGTCCCTGGCGTGCGTCAATACATCGGCCTCGGACTTAAACCGCATTTCGGGCGCGTTCAGAACTTTATCGTTGAACTCGTCCGGTGTGCCGTTGAACTTCAATTCCCGGCGGATTGCAGCCATCTCGGTTTGAATGCGCTCGACCTCGCGTTTGCCGATTTCGTGGATCTGCTCCGGTGTCAGATCCGTGGTGGTTCGCTGGCGCACCAGAAACGCATAGAGTGATTTCCCGTCAGGCAACTCCGAGATCGCGAGTGACGCCCGCGCTTTTGGCAGGTAGGAATCGGCAACGTAGTTTCGGTACTTCTGCCATGCAGGCTGAAACGATTTCGTATACGCCTCAGCCGCGGCTTTCATCAGACGGTCCTTATCCGCAGCCGGAATACTCGCGGGCATGTTCCTGAAGGGCGCCAGCAGCGGACTCTGATCCGCCGCCGGTTTTCGTTGCATGTCCAGTTGACCGAGCAGACGATCGACAACGACGCGCGGAGGAATCATCCCTTTGCCTCGCGCGTCCTCCGCGGCTTCGATCACTCCATCCACGAAGGACGGTATCGCGCGCAATCGCGCGATGCGGTCTTCAAAGTCCTTGACCGTTCGTGTCGGAGCCATCGCCATTGTGCTCGAGACGCGCAGATGCGGGCCGGCGAAATGGTTGACCGCCGAATAATTCCGCATCCGCTCGATGTCTTCGAGATCGGTGCGCAGTTCGTGTTCCAATAACTCGAAGCTCAGCCGGTCTTGCCCAGTCAAATTGGCCGACCGAAACGCTTCGAGACTCTTCAATAACTCCTGACGGCTGCGCTTCTCCTCAGCCATTCCTTTCAGCGACCAGTCTGTCCACCGATCGTTATACTCGTTGCGTCCAACGGCTGTCGCGGATTCAGGACTTTGACGAAGGCTGAGTTCGTAGTAATCGCGGAACAGTTTGTGCAACTCGGAGTTCTGCGCGAACAGCGGCAGCACCACCGCCAGGTAGAGAATACGAGAAATACGCATCGTCGGGATCAGTGTACCGAACGCTGGTTTGATGACTGAACCGGCTCCGAGTAACGCTGGGAAAGTTCATATATACTCGCTCGCAGGCCAAAACCCAGGAGATATCCGACTCGCGTTACGATTTATCTTCCGACCATGAGGAGATCGCTATGAAATTTGACGGGATAGGCCGGAGGGAATTCGGCAAGCTGGCCGCCGGCGCATTGGGAGCCGCTGCGTTCGCCCGAGACGCCGCCGCCGCCGTTCAAAAGGTTGCCCCGGGAATCAAGTTGTGCGTCCAGTCACCGCCGAAGCCGTCGGACGAGCAGCTTTTGTTCTTGAAACAACTTGGCGCGCAGTATGTGAGTGTTGGGTCGACTCCAGACCTCAGAACGGCTGAGGGTTTCGCGCAGATCAAAAAGCGCTATGCCGATGCCGACATCCAGGTATGGAACATCGGCAATACAAGTGTTCACAACATGCCGGAGGTTACGCTTAACCTGCCAGGTCGCGACGAAAAGATCGAGGAATACAAACAGTATCTGCGCAATCTCGGCAAAGCCGGCATCTACTACACCACCTATGCGCATATGGGCAACGGTATCTGGACGAGCGGAAGAACCGATGTGCGCGGAGCTTCCGCTCGAGAGTTCGATCAGAACAGTCCGAATGCGAAAGGCAACTGGGGAGGCAAAGTATTCACCGGGCCGCTCTCTCATGGACGCGAATACACCAAGGAAGAAATCTGGGAAAACTACACGTACTTCATCAAGCAGGTAGTGCCGGTCGCTGAAGAGGTCGGAGTGCGGATCGGGATTCATCCGGATGATCCGCCGGTTCCTGTCCTGGCCGGTGTGCCGCGGTGCATCTTCAGCAACTTTGAGGGCTACAAGCGCGCGATGGAGATCGCCAATAGTCCGAATGTCGGGATCTGTCTCTGTTGCGGTACATGGCTCGAGGGCGGCAAGAAGTTGACGGGTAAAGATCCCGAAGAAATGATCCGCTACTTCGGCGCGAAGAAAATTTGGAAGATCCATTTCCGCAACGTAAGCGCGCCGCTGCCGCACTTCGTCGAGACTTTCATGGACAACGGCTATTACGACATGTGGAAGATCATGAAGGCCCTGCGGGACGTCAACTACGACGGGATTGTCATCCTCGATCACAGCCCGACGATGGTGGGCGGCAACTATACACAGACAGCTTATGGATTCGCGTACATGAAGGCGCTTCTGAATCGGGCCAACGCTGAAGCGAAAGGATAGAAGTTACTGAATGATCGGATCGCGCGGATGCTCCCATCGGAAGCTCTCGCCAAGGTAAACCCGTTTCACGTCCGGGTCGTGGCCGAGAGCTTCCGGAGTACCCGCGCGGAAGATCTTGCCATTGTTGATGATGTACGCCCGATCCGTCACCGCAAGGGTCTCACGCACATTGTGGTCGGTTATCAGAATTCCGATCCCTGCGCGCTTCAGGTCGCCGATAATGCGCTGAAGTTCCAGCACCTGAATCGGATCGATACCGGAAAATGGCTCGTCGAGCAACAGGAAGCTGGGGTTCGTTACCAGGGATCGCGCGATCTCGACGCGCCGCCGCTCGCCTCCTGATAACGCATACCCTTTGTTGTGCCGAACTCTCTGCAATCCAAGTTGATCGATCAACTGGTCCATGCGCTCCTTCCGCTCTCGCGACGTGAGGGACTGCGTTTCCAGAATCGCGAGCAGATTCTGTTCGACCGACAACTTGCGGAAGACCGACGCTTCCTGCGGCAGATAGCTGATTCCGCTGCGCGCACGCAGGTACATCGGCAGTTCGGTGATATCTTTATCATCCAGCAGGACGCGACCTGAATCAGGACTGATGAGGCCGACGATCATGTAAAACGAAGTCGTCTTTCCGGCCCCGTTCGGTCCCAGCAGGCCCACAACCTGACCTTGCTGAACCGATATCGATACGTCGTCCACAACCCGCCGGCCACGATAGGTTTTGGATAGCTCACGGGTCTGAAGGATCGGCATCGTGTGTGTCGTACTACTTCCTTTTCAATATACGGGTTTCCACCGGCTTAGTTTGACCTCCCTCGACAATCAGCTTTTCTGAATCGGAAAAATACGTAAGCTGCCGGCCTTGCGTAGTGCCTTTGACAGAGTCGACGAGCTGCGGTTGTCCGCCGTTTAAAACAACCTTTGCTTCCGATACGTGATACTCCGCATGCTCACTCGTTCCGGTCCTCGTTCGGAGGGGAGTCGTGTCTACAATCTTTACCGCGCCATCTGCAAACGCATGGTCCAGACTCGAGCCGCCCTTCTCGTCCTCTTTCAAGAACGCGCGAAGTTCACGCGAGTTGACAACCATCGTGCCGCGATTCAACACTACGCCGCCTTGATAGTGGGCGACCCGCTCTTTGTCCAGATATAGCATCTGCGGAGCTTTGACGATCGTGAAGATCGGTCCCTTCTTCTGCTTCTGTGTCTCGGAGGTGTCGAGTAATTGCGTAACGACATTTCCTTGTGCCTGCAGACGCCCCATCTGCCGGTCAATATCGATGCGATCAGCCTGAATGCGGTTAGAGCCCTGCCACATCAGAGCATTACCCTCATACCGGATCTGCTGATTGTGGTCCTTCGATGTCATACGCGCGGCCTTCGCCTGCAAGGGCTCGTCGCCGGAAAGCATGGTCCCGGTTGTTTGCTGCGGTTTCTTGTCCGGAATTCGCGTAGATGTCACATCCCCATCCGCCTGAACATCGCCGGTCTTTTGGGTCATGATGATTGTTTTCGCGGCGGTCGAACCGGTCGGGTCCCATACCCGGGCCGAACCGATCAATGTAATTTCGTCCTTCGCCTGCTCGAGCAAAGCGCGATCCGCTTTTGCCTGCCGGTCGCCTTCCTCGTACTTGAAGTCATCCCACTGCTCCAGCTTCGCCAGCACCCCGGTCCTCGGCTCGAAATGGGCCGCCATTCCTTTACTGGATGTGATTGCCGGGGGCAGCGGCTTTCCCTTTACAGGCTCCGACTCCGTCCGCGTGGTGACCGACACTGCACTGAACGATTGAATCTGATTCTCAGGACCGTACTGAATAGTGATGCCATCTCCTGCAATGTAGCGCTTTTTTTGCCCCGGACGGTTCGGAACGAAATCGATCGTGCCCGGCGCTTCGGCTTGCACCTTCTCGATTTCCTCGCCGCCGGACCGCATATACATGGAAACCACATCACTCCGGAGCGTGCGAGTATCCGGCGCTGGGGTACCGTTCCTCGGAACGGGCCGCGACTCAACCACGCTATTGCCGACGGCCGTGGCTTTCTTCAACATCATCTCTTCGCCCGACGGCTCGAAATCCAGGTCAAGGCGGTTTGAGTTGACTGTCGTCAAACCAGTTGCTGTCGTCGATACCAGCTTCGCGTCTCCATCTCCGATCACATCTTCAACGGCGCCTTTATCCGTGAACTGCAGATCGAGGCGATTGGCTGCGTACTCGATCTTCCGTTCCTTCTGCATGTCGGCGCCTCGGGCGCTTGCCGCCTCAACGTGCCTGATGATGCCGTTGTCGAGACTCACAATCGACGGACCTGCCTCCATCGACAGTGTTTCGCGCTTGAACTTCGACCAATCGAGCAGCCATACCTTGGATTCGGCCTCTTTGTAGATTAACGCCCCTGCTTGTATCTCCATTGGCTTGGAGGAATCGAACCACTTGAGTTGCACATCTTTGTTCATGTGCAACTCCCGCAAATTCGGATCGTATGAGGCGCCGGTCGCCTGCCCTTCTCCACGGTCGAACCTGAACGAAGCAGGCTTCTCGGTCCATGCCTTCCCTGTCTTGCTTTCGTATCGAACGGCCGACGTCTTGATTACCATCAGCCGGCCCACCTGCTTCGCGGCCTCAGCGGGGTCGGTACCCACACCCATCGTGATTTCGACCTCACCTTCGGAAACTAGCAACCCGTTCGCGACATCGAAGTCAGCTTTCGCGCTTTTGACCTCGTCGTAGGTTTTCCCGTACTTGCTGAACATGCGAAGCGTGACACCATCGAGATCGACGCGATTCCCGCTCGCGTCCATCCGATAGCCCTTCGCGTTGACCTCATAGATGGGCACGCCATTGCGCTTCTCGACATGGTTCCAATCGTTCGCGCGAGAGCTGACTGTATCAGGAAGCGCGGCAGGCTTGGTAGGGGCGTTGCGCGCCTGAGTAGTTTTTTGGATGTAGTAGGTGTAACCGGCGCCACCCAAAATAAGGCCGATCAGGATCAGGATGAGTCGGCGGGTGCGCCGCATGAAGGATACTGTCCTAAGAATAGCAAACGTCACCCTATACCGCCCGCCCGGTCAGAAGCAGAACGGATCGAAGGCTCCTCATCGGCGAGATGACTGTAATATTACGTTAATAATCAACAACTTACAAGAATGACTTGTCACTCGTCGCTGGAGTGTGCTAATAAAAGAAGCATAGTTCAGTCAGAACTAACGAGTTTCCGAAGTATCGTCAGAACTCATCACACAGCTAGCAAAACGATGGAGGTTCACAGTATGAACATTCGACCGCTCTACGACCGGATTGTCGTGAAAAGGCTCGACTCGCAGGACGAAAAGACCGCGAGCGGACTGATAATCCCCGACACAGCAAAAGAAAAGCCGCAGGAAGGCGAAGTCGTTGCCGTAGGCAAAGGCAAGCGTCTCGAGGATGGCAAAGTGGTAACGCTCGACGTGCAGGTAGGCGACCGCATCCTGTTCGGCAAGTACTCGGGAAGCGAAGTAAAGCTTAACGGCGAAGAGCTTCTCATTATGCGCGAGGACGAAGTTCTCGGCGTTCTGGATAGCGTCAGCCAACACGGCGAAGGCCTAATTTAGGAGAGAAACGTACAATGGCTGCAAAACAGATTGTCTACAGCGAAAATTCCCGTCAGGCCATTCTGCGCGGTGTGAACCAGCTTGCCGACGCAGTGAAGGTCACCCTCGGTCCCAAGGGCCGCAACGTCGTCCTCGAGAAGAAGTTCGGTGGTCCGACGATCACCAAGGACGGCGTGACCGTAGCGAAGGAAATCGAACTGAAGGATCCGCTCGAGAACATGGGCGCCCAGATGGTTCGCGAAGTCGCGTCTAAGACCAGCGACGTCGCCGGAGACGGCACCACCACCGCAACCATCCTTGCTCAGTCGATCTTCCGCGAAGGCGTGAAGGCTGTTGCCGCCGGCGCCAATCCGATGGCGCTGAAGCGCGGTATCGAGAAGGCCGTTGAAGCTGTTGTATCCCAGGATTCAGAAGTTCTCGAAGCCCGTCAGCGGCGACATGATCGCCCAGGTCGGCACGATCTCGGCGAACGGCGATGCGACAATCGGCAACATCATTGCGGAAGCGATGAAGAAGGTCGGCAAGGACGGCGTTATCACGGTTGAAGAGTCCAAGACGATGAGCACCGAGCTTCAGACCGTCGAGGGCATGCAGTTTGACCGTGGTTACCTGAGCCCCTACTTCATCACCGATGCGGATCGCATGGAAGCGGTGATCGAGGATCCCTACATCCTCATCCACGAGAAGAAGATCAGCAACATGAAGGACCTGCTGCCCGTGCTCGAGCAGATTGCTCGCAGCGGCAAGCCGCTCCTGATGATCGCTGAAGAGGTTGAAGGCGAAGCGCTCGCGACGCTCGTTGTGAACAAGCTACGTGGCACGTTGAACGCCTGCGCCGTAAAGGCTCCCGGCTTCGGCGATCGTCGCAAGGCGATGCTGGAAGACATCGCGACCCTGACTGGCGGCAAGGCCATCATGGAAGAGACCGGCATCAAGCTGGAAGGCGTCCGTCTCGAAGATCTCGGCCGCGCGAAGCGCGTTATGGTCGACAAGGACAACACCACAATCGTCGATGGCGGTGGCCAGCAGAAGGCGATCGAAGGCCGCATCAAGCAACTCCGTTCACAGATCGACGAGACCACGTCGGACTATGATCGCGAGAAGCTGCAAGAGCGGTTGGCGAAACTCGCCGGCGGCGTTGCGGTGATCAAGGTCGGCGCTGCGACCGAAACCGAAATGAAGGAAAAGAAGGCCCGTGTTGAGGATGCTCTGCACGCGACCCGCGCTGCCGTCGAAGAAGGCATCGTTCCGGGCGGTGGTGTGGCGCTGCTCCGCGCTGCTTCGGCTCTCGAAAACCTGACCGGTGAAGGTGACGAGCAGATCGGCATCAACATCATCAAGCGCGCCTGCGAGGAGCCTGTCCGTCAGATCGCGGCAACGCCGGATTTGAAGGCGCGGTCGTCATCGGCCAGGTTCGCAGCAACAAAGAGGCGAACTTCGGCTTCAATGCTGCATCCGGTAATTCGAAGACCTGGTGGAGGCCGGTGTTATCGATCCGACCAAGGTGACCCGCTCAGCTCTGCAGAACGCTTCATCGATCAGCGCGCTCATGCTGACTACCGAAGCCATGATTGCTGAAATCCCCGAGAAGAAGCCGGCAGCCCCTGCCGGTGGTCACGGCGGCCACGGTCCGGAGATGGACTACTAAGAAGCAGTTTCAGAGTCACTTCAGAGCCGCCGATCCTCACCGGATCGGCGGCTCTTTTTCTTGCGCCTACGAATTCTCCATGTACTCCGGCTTCATTCGCTCGTACAGCTTCGGAAACATCACGTCACACGACCCGGGATCAAGACCGTCCAGCCGGGCGTAGCCATTCCCATCGAGGCGCCCGGTTCGCTCTGATCCATCCGGCGTGACAATCCGATACTCCTCGTTCGCAATCGGCTTCCCATCCTCATCCTGGAGCACAATCTCGATCCAGCACTTCTTATTCGGGCAAGGCGCGACCGCCCCGGGAGTTCCCTTTGACGCGGTCTCTTTCTGAGCGGACGCGAGGGTTGCAGCGCTAGATGACAGCAAGCGACTCCTCCTCTTTCTCCTTCAAATGCTGGATCACGCGATCGGCGAGCCATGTTGCCCGAAATGCCCGACGAGACGGCGACGAGTCATTGAGGACCTCCTGCGTCCAGGAAAACTCCGGTGTTTCCCAGAAGTTCCCACCCAACACCATCACGAGATCAACGAACTGCTGCACATCCATATGAGTTGTAAATCCGAACGATCCGGCCTCTTCAACCGCAGCCTTTACCTTCTCCGCAGTCTCACGACGTCCCGATCGTCGCGCATAAATCAGGAAATGCTGTATGCACATGCTTAACGATGGACCTCGACCGGAAATCCCTCTCTAGTACCTGCATCTGTTCTCGACGAATAGTAAGCAAACGAGACCTCAAAGAACGACGCGGAAAATATCCACCCAAAGAAGATCACTGTGAAGAGAAATTTCGCGTACACATATGAGGATGTCCGGATCTTACGTCACAGCCACTGTCATCGAGGAGCATAAGGTCGCTGCAGGCGAAAGCCTCGAGAGCATTGCATCTCAACACGGGTTGAGCTGGCAGGAGTTGGCCGAGTTCAATTGCGGCTCCTCCGAAGCGAAGCAAGTCAACCGGTACCTACGAGAGGTCGTTGGGTGCACCAGGCTCACGCCAGATGGGAAGAGCTATGTCCTCGACGACTTCGATGACCCCGGCATAGTGCTGATCCCAAAGAAGGGCTGGGGAAAACCAGGCCTGCCGGTCAATCACCGTCACACGTTTCGCGTGCTCAAGACACGCACGCTCCTGCTTCGACTCGAAGACGCGGAGGGCCACCGCATTCCCGATACGTCGTATGAGGTCGTGTTCGCTGACGATACACACCAGCAGGGTCGTCTCGGACGGGCGGGCATCGCGTTAATCCGCAATCCTCCGGAAGGACCGTTTGCCGTGTATTATCCCGACCATCACGACGTCGTCGCGAAATCCCTCGCTGCCTGTTGTCGGGATGCAGTTATCGAGGGCAGTACGGAAGAGATTTTCCGATTGCTCCAGCATCCTCCGGACATCATTCACAGTGCTACCGCCGCCTACGGTGAGTACTTCAATGACTACTCGGGCCACGGCTTAGTCGAAGACATCTATGCAGCCATCATTGACGAGGACGCTTTGTCGGCTGTCGAGGGACTGATGGCGTATGCGGGGCTCCCGACGCGTGAACAGATCATAGTGACGCAACGCCTTGAGCAGGCGGCGGCATGCTGACGGTTGAGAGAAAGGCCGACGGCTCCGAAAAAATAGACCCCTCGGCGCTTCGCGAGGGCCTGCCCGTCGATCCTGACTACTCGATTACAGCGCGACCCGCGCTTGTGGCGGTGACGTCCGGCGCGATCGTCCGCTACACTCTGCTGTACAAAGGCGTTCTCACTACGGTGCCGCGCCTGGAGGCTGCGGGATCAAAAGGTGGCCCGGGCTCCGACGTCTACACGTGGTTCAAATTCTCTGATCGATCGATCATCAAGAACGGAGATGCGGTTCCTCTCCAAAGAGGACTAGACGAAAAGGGCGGGCTGCTCGGCGCTCCTTACTGGGACTGCGAATGGAGCGAACCTCCCGGCCGGTACTTCATCGGCTGCCGCATCCAAAGCCGCGCGCGTTACACAACAACCTGGTGCTTCTATGGCCAACGGGTTGCCGAGGTCGATTCCTTACTGTCTCCCATGCTTGCTGAGGTGAAGGATAACGGCCCGGTTCACCCCGACGAAGCGATCAGCCATTGGGCGCAATATGTCGAGACGGTGCAAGACGCAGCCGCGCTTTTCCCACCGGTCACCCCTGCCGATGTGAAGCGACGGGAATACGAACTCAAACCGCTCCTGGCGCACTTGGATGGCCTGAAGAAGAAACTCGGTCCATATGAGGACCGGAAATTCCATCGGTTTCCCGTGAGTGCGATGCACATCAGCGTCGTCGATCAGCAAACGCGTCAACTGAACGTTTTTGTCGTCAAAGTCGAGTCAAAACCTGCGTACGAAGAGGTAGTGTCCGTCGGCGAGCGTGGCGGATGGCGGCGTGTCAAGCACCCTCCGCAAGAGCGCTGGATGCTCATCGACTGGAACATTCCAACCCGTCCGGACATCTGTCAGGAGGCGGGAGGTCTTGGTGAAACGGACAAAGACGTGATCGAGAACGCCTTCGCAGCATGGAATTTCAGCGGCAATCGATACGAGACCGGGCGCGTTCAAAGTATTCACTGAAGATTAAGGACATTGAGATCATCGGCGCGTTCGACACCAATGGACGTACGGCTTGGGACACGCTCGTCCTCGGGCTCAACTACATATCGCAAGGCGCCATGATCGTGGTCGGTGTCGCGGCATTGCTGGTACCTGTGCCCGGAGCGCAGATCGTATCGAGCTTCATGTGGGCGGCGATCATGTCGAGCACCGCTTCGTCGGCCATCAGCATGGCGCAGCGTATTGACGAAGGCTCCGGCACATGGAAGGAGAATGCAATCGATGGTCTTACGATCATCGCCAATGTGTTCGCAGGCGTAGGAACCGTCGCTCGAACAGCAGCTGCGGCGCGCGCTTCTGCTACTCGCGGAGCATGGGCCGAAGGCGCTCAGATGATCTTCAAGCAAGAGTTGCCGGCGATTGCAATCGAGAGTCGAGCGGCTGGTCAGGCGCTAAGGCAAGGGAATAAGGCCGCGCGCTGGATGCTCATCGGCCAAGTCGCGGCCGATGCAGCGCAAGGCATTCTCGTTCTCGACCAGCATCTCGAAGAATACAACAGCATCATGAGCGACCGGTCGATGTCCCCGCGCACCCGCGTCGACCGTCTGCTGAGTTGGATCAGTCGAGTTGTTGGCGATGCCGGCTTGATGTATGTCAGCTTTCGAGGCTCGAAGGCCGAGTTAGATGCCGGCAAGAAGAAAAACAAACATCTGAAGGGCGACGGGCAGGGGCCAAAGAGCGGTGGCGAATTATCAGATAGAAAGTTCGATGACGTATCGAAGACCCTCGAAGTCCGCCCCGTCGACGAGAAACTAGACAAAGTAGGAACGAAGAAGAGCCGATTTAAGTTGACGCGAATGTTCCTGCGGAAGGCCACACAAACCCCGATAAAAAAAACGGTAATAACCTTCAGACCAAACACAAAACCGTCGCGCACACATCCATGCAGCACGACCAGCACGTGGTTGGGACGAAGAAGCGAAGGATCACGAAGGAGTATTTCGAATCGCGCCCACCCGATATGTGGAGGGTCCCTCCGAAGGTCGGTGACTACAGCATTACTCTGGTCCGCAAGTTCCCCGGCTACGAGGGGAGCATGGCGCATGACGTGAAGTTTGTGGCGCATTTCACGGGCGACACCATAAAGGTTGACATCGTCGAGACACATCGCCGTGTTGCCGACGCGCCAGATGCTTTGGCTGCGAAAGATGATCCAAAAGTGGGGTTGATCGTAAAGGGCGACCGGTTGTTTGTCGAGGAGCTGAATGCCGCGGAACTGTATCCCTTCATGTTCGAACGATTCGAGAAGACCGCAGCGCAAACCGGTCGGCAGGTTGAATACATCGCTGGCGAATTTGCGTATCACAACTTCCGGGAAGTCGAAGCGGCGCTGAAGAAAGACCCATCCTTGTTCATCGACAAGGCAAACGGATACATTCACCCGGATGCCCTGAAAGCTTCAAAGACATGGCACTATTGGGAAGAGTACGCTCAGAAGCACGGCTATGAACTTGTACCGGATGGCCCAATCGAGTTCTCTCCATTCGACCAAATGATCAAATGGCGGTTCCGGATCGTACGGCCGTAAGCGAGGATGATCATGGCACACTACTCGGAAATTCTTGGTGAAGTTGTGGATGACATTCGCTTGCGGCGTCGCGCCGGCGAGAAAGTCTCGGAAATCATCGCATATTTAGCGACACTCGACCTGCACATTTCACAAATCGCCGAATATCTCGATCAGGCGTTCTGCCTGCCCGGGGATCGACCCAGCCTGCTCCTCATGCCTGCGGAAGCGAACGGGATGCCGAATGCTGAGGTCCTGGACCGGCGATTCGGTCCCGTGGTGGATAAGGCTCGCCCAAGCTGGGCAAGAGCGCAACCTTATCCGGACCTGATGCGCAGGCGTGACCGGCATACCTTCCGCGAAGTCGCCGTGCTCACCGATACAATTCTGATTGTTCGTGCTGCGGATCGCCACATCGCTAGATATATCGGCCGCTCTAACTTCTATCCTTGCCCGCCATACCTGGCTGCAGTGGCTAGAGCAACAGAACCCAATCGGGGTCTTATGGCCGCCGATCCGAACGATCCGCGGTTCATGAGTTTGCTCTCGGCCCGCTTTCCGAATTTGTCGTACCGGCAGTACGCCGACAGCATGTCAGGTACAGGATTTCAAGTCGCATCCGGCCAAGAAGGATACATTGTCCGAGGTTCGATGGGCCAAAGCTTCTACCTTGGGTATCAACTTATTGGCGCATACTCGGGGCGCACCACCGCAGCGCGTGGACCGGGCGGAAGGGGAAATGCTGCGCGCACTTCTGAATCGCAGCCTTGGCGAGGAACTCATACAGTGGGGACCCTACAAACAGGCGGAGTATGGAACATCAGAACCCCAAGCGCCCGCTCTTGTGTTCTACCCCGATGGTCAGGTGGAGGCGAGACTAACGGATGTCCAACTCGGCAGCCTATATCGTGACCTGAGGATCCCGGCATGAATATTGAATGGTCAAGGGCCGAGCGCAACCGTCTACTAAAGTTGCGCTCGGAGGCGTTGGCTCAACACGAAGCGGCGATGACACTAGTCGGTTTGTACCCGCCTTACAGCAAGGCTGAAGTGGAAGCGCTGGCCGGCGCACGAGAAGCAATGGGACGGGTGAGAAGCGCGGAAGAAGAGTACTTCGAAAAGCTGCCCGCCGTCGTGATGGGACATTGTCCGTTCGACGGCAGGCCGCTACTCCGTACCTATGATCCATTCGGTCTCGATGGACCATGGTGGCGCCCGGAAGCGAATCCGCCGGAGCCGCCCGCGTGTCCGCATTTCTGTGTGGTGACG
The DNA here is from genome assembly GCA_963825845.1 of Bryobacteraceae bacterium. Taxonomy (GTDB): domain Bacteria; phylum Acidobacteriota; class Terriglobia; order Bryobacterales; family Bryobacteraceae; genus DASQDN01. The sequence goes on from CAWGVL010000027.1 coordinate 65,713, forward strand.
GGCGCTGTCAACGAACGCGCGCTCACGTCAGCTTCCTCCGAGTGGACGACTTACCCCGGACCCACGATGCCGTACGTGATTCAGCGCCTGCTCGATATGCCCGGTATGATTGCTACACTCACGGCGATACCGGATGCGTACGTGACCGCTTACTTTGCCGAGCGCAAACCGAAGATCGAGTTGCTGACAGCGCCTTGGCCGCGAACCAACTTCAGCTACACCACGCAGATGAGCATCGATTCCTGGCGAATACCCAATGACGTCTGGGATTTTGAGTTAACGCCCTGGATAGCCAAAGGAAAACTCGCGACTTCGACACCCATGGAGATAAAAGGTACATGGGATCGTGTCGGGGTGCGCGGCCGAGTGATCCAATCGTTCGGCAGACCCGACGGCACGCAAATCTGGCCGATGCCGCACTGACGAGAATCTAATCCAAACTCACGCGCAGCGGCAGAGTCACTTTTTGACCATCCTTTGTGACCACCTCCGTTGGCAACGCAAACATCGGTGTGATCCGCATCTCACGACCTTGAATCTCGACCGACAGGAAATGTAAACCAGCAGCCCAGCCCTCGATCTGGGCACGATCCATCGATTCGCGCACATCCCCGGTCCGCAACTCGCCCCCCGCGCCCGAAACCACATACCGGATCCCTCCGGTCTCTCCGTTCTTCTTACTGAATTGGAAATTGTGTTCGTGACCCGTAAATACGACCTTCACGCCTTCGCGCTTAAATGATTCAACAAAATGCGAAAGTTCGTCGGCGGTCGCAGGATGGCGAGGGCCTGCGTTGAAAGGCGGATGGTGAAAGTAGGGGATCTTCCAGGGTGTTCGCGATTGACCGAGATTTTCCTGCAGCCACTTGTATTGATCGCCGTCTTTCGAATACGCTGCTCTCGGCGGCCCGCTCTCGCTGTTGGTTGTGCTGTCGAGTGCAAAAAAGTCCGCCAGGCCTCCGTATGTGAAACGGTAGTACCGCGAAGGCACGTGAGCCGGAAAGAAGAAGTTGTCGAGATACGCCACGAGATCAGCGCGAGTCTCTGTTTCATTCCCGTCATGATTGCCCAGGGAGGGGAGAAAAGGGAATGCTCGCGATGATGGCTTGGTACGGACGAAAGAAGCGAGACTCCCAATCCGTATCCGCGGCGCCAGTATTATTGAACCGCAGAGTGAAACTGAGTTTGCCGTAGAGATTGTCGCCGGTTGTGATGACGAACCGTACCGGGTTATCACCGGACTGCTTTTGAAACTCCTGGACCATCATCGCCGCAACGCTTCTTTGAGCGGCGTCACCACTGCCGAAGTCGCCGATAACAAGAAAGCGCAACTTATCAGCTTTCTCCGCCCAGCGTGCGCACGCGCCCTTTGCCGACGGCTCTCCGGTTCACCAGCACCTCGTATGGATACTCGGTGTCGGGCTTTAATCCGGTTACGTCGATCCAGTTCTTGTCCACAACCTGAAGGTCTTTTCCATCGATCCGCACGACCGCCGGTCCATGCGATTTAGAACTGCGTCCGATCGTGTTCTCTCCCGAGGTAGTTCCCCAGGCCAGGAGCACGTTAGTCGGTCCCAGGTCACCGACGTACGTGTAGAATTTCTGCGGGAATGCGCCAGGCGCGAACACCAAAAAGAGCGTCAGCGCACAGGTGGTGGTGGGTAGGATGGCTTGAAACACAATCGGATCCCGGAGTCAGGCAAGCAAACGGGGCATACCGACCTTAGACGCGAGCGCGCTGGCTTTGATTTCCAAAAGAGGCCTACCAGTGACGCTCTATTCCGACTACCTGGACGTTTCCGCTGGTGCTGCGCACGTAAACATCGACACTCTTCTTCGGATCTTCGGCGACGATCTGTACCACGGCATATCCATCCCGGAGTGACGGCAGACTGTCGGATGTCGTGCCCGGGATCGGGGCGCGCGCGCTGCTCTCGTTGTCAAAAGTTGACCACTGATACTGGTACGTCCTGGGCGCGTGGAATCCATTCTTCACAGCCAGATCATCGAAACGCAGACGGCCGTTGTCAAGCGCGAAATTGTCGAGCGGTAGCACCACGGCGAAATATGTTCGTCCGATCTTCTCCCGGCGCTTCATCAGGGACTGGATCAGGTACTCATTGCCTGGTTCACTGGAGTATTCCGCAAGCTTGACAATGGCGCGGACTTCAGGCCCGGTAAATGCCATTACCTGCTTCGCAGCCCAGAACTCGTCCAATCGAACAGCGGGACATACCCTGCGCGCGGGCTCTTGGGCTGAAACGCTTCTGCCCCGAAGACGGCGCTGAAATCGATCAGGTGGTGCTTGATAAATCTATTTCCGTCTTCTTCGACCAGCATGTCGAGGCTATTAAGGGATTTAGAATCATTGTGATTGACCCACGCGGCGAACACTCGCAAACCTCGCAAATCGCGGCGGTGCTCATGCGGAATGATGTCGTTGGGATCATCCGTGCGAGTGCCGAAGTAACGGAACGGACCGGCTGGCTTGCCTTTCAGGAATAAACTTGCAATTCCACGGAATCTCCCGTTAGGATCGCGGGGCAACCGGTTCAAAACGCCCTCGATGTCCGACTGGCGCATCTTCCGCGTGACGCCGCGGTAATCTACGAACTCAGTCTTTTCATCGACCAGCAATTGCTCGGGTCCGAAGTAAACCAAATAGTTCTCCGGCGTATTGTAGCCGAGCGCGTAGAATATCTTCGAACCCATCACGTCCGCGCCTGTCCCCTGTTCGAAGTTATCGATAGTGTCGAACTTCAGTTGGTACAACCGGCCTTTCCCATCCCTGATCGTGAACCCGGGTGTGACACCTTCCGTCTTCGCTGCAACCACACGCCACGGCGACTCTTTGGAAGGAGAGTTCGAATTTCCTGGACCACGGACCAACTCTTCTATCGACATCCGGCGCTTAGTATGACGGTTTGTATACCAGGTACTATCCGGCACCTCGCCCAGGGTGTTGACGGCACCGGCGGGGATCGGATGTCCGGGCGTCTGCTTCTCCCCCGGTTTCACGAATGTCATGGAAAAGAAGTCATAGACATCCGATAGCTTCCGATTGTTGGCCTGTTCGACTCTCATGGGTTTCGGCATGTGCCAAAGCGGGTCGTCGTCGTAAAATCTGGGCGCATTCGCGCCAGCCGCAGTTGCAAGCAGAGTCGCCGTTATCAGAACACGTTGTTGAACTTTACCCATACCTGAAACCCTTCGTGACTGAATCCTGCGTCAACTCTCATGAACACCGTATTTCGCGCGTTGAATCTCATTCCGATTCCGTACGCCGCTTCGAGGTCGTGAACATTCCAGTCCTTTTTGCTGTGAAACACCTTTCCGGCGTCTCCAAAGATCGCCATATCCATGCCTGCGAAGATCTCGTACCTGTACTCGGCATTGAAGACGATCAGGTTGTCATCATAGAAACGAAACGGGCGGAAACCCCGGAGGTCATTTGAGCCGCCGAGAGTGGGCTGCATATAGAACGGTAGCGACTGATTGCGGTTCTTGTAGGTCAACTCGGATCGAGCGCGCAATGCGATCACCCGGCGTTGATTGAACAAGGGTATGTACTGCTGTGCTTCCAACTCCAACCTTCGGTGCGTATGCTGCTGCAAGTCGCACATCTTTGTTGTACGTAAAGCGTGCAAGATAGTTTCCACCGCTCCGAGGTCCTCCGGGTATGTCGCGGTAGTCGAACTGAGCAAAGACCCCGCCCTGCAGGAAATCTGTCTGACGATCAATACCCACAGTACCGGGTTCGACCCGTGCGCCGAATTCCGTGTTCGACGACGCGCGGGTAAGGCGTGTAAATTTGTTCAGTTGACACTCGGCTCTCGTGCGTGCCGGGCCCGACATTGATCTCCGTAAATCCACCCGTCACACCCGCACGAAAATGGCGCGACGGTCGACTCCGCTCGCAAACGAGAAGTTTGTATCCTCCAGCCGGTAATTGCTTCGGCCCGTCTTCTCAGAATCTGGACCCTGACCGTAGTAGTCCATACGAGGGAAGTTTCGATGGGTCGCGTGCAGTTCAAAAAACGCATGCTCGTCGACGAGCCTGGGAAACGCGAGTTTGACGTCGTATAACTGGTACTGACTTAACGAAAACTGTGTCGTGACGCGAAAGCGCACATCTCCGCTGGCGAGATCATCGCGAAAATACTCCGGACCTAACGCGAATCCCGACCCCGTGACCAGGCCGCCCATACGCGCTCGTAAACCGCCTATCCCGTACGTAATCTTTTCCAGGATGTGCTTCTCACGGAAAGCAACAAAGTTCTGTTCGGTTTTTGACGCGGTCTCAGGCGTTAGTTTCGCCGCTTTTTTCTGACGCGCCTGCTGGATTTCTTCGACTCGCGACTGCGGCTGCTGGGCATAGACAACTACAAGAAATGTCAAAAGACAGACGACCGTCTTAGGCACAGGTGTCATAGGCGTCGAAACACAACGTAACTGGTCTGTATCCTATTCCGATTGGTCTAGGGAAGAGATACTTCAGGAGTCTTACGCGGCATTCCGGTCAAAACCAGATCTTCACCCTTGGTACTGATCTCGCGATCGAAGTGTGCGACGATCAGGTCGCGGCGCCCTAAGATAGCGCTGATCTCCTCAGGTCGCAAGTACGCCCCGAGCTCCTTCTTCAGTTGGAGTGTGTTCAATTGCCGAAGTGCGCGAAGCACCTTGTGATCGATCCGTCCGGGAAGCGCATTCTTTTTCTGCAACGCAACCATTGTCCGAAATGCTCGCGTATGATCAATCATCCAGACCTTCCAGTCGGGGGTAATTAGAAGATTGCCCTGGTTCCGATCCGTGTTGTAGATCAATTGATCAAAGACTCTAACGGTGTTTAACTCATCGACCCAAAACTGCGATGCCGGAGGCTTTATGCCGCGGTCACGGCGTTCGGCCTCGGTTATCCAAATGTTGTCCAACCACCAGGTCATCGAACCGATTTTGCCATCCAACTCGCGTTCGACAGACATCGGGATGTTATTAACTGACACCATCCTGCCGAGGCGAAACGCTGCAATGTTGAATTTGTACGAATCTCTGAAATTCTTCTCGACCGTTCCCTCTGCGCCTCGAAAAACGGGTTTGTAGATGTCGATGGGCTGAAACTGCGCGTCGTGAGTCAGTTTTCCATCCGAAAGCGTCGCTCTGGTACGCTCCGTCGTTCCGGACTCGAGCTTCTTCTGAGCGACAACGTTGGCTGTTCTGAGGAACAGCTCCATTTCGCTGTCGCTGAGCTTGGGTTCCGGCTTCAGCGCAGGAGGATTCGTATCTGCAGCGGAGTTGCTCTCGCGCACAGGGGGATTGGAACCCGTTTTTAACGTGAGGTCCTGCGGAGTCTGTGGTTTAGGCTGGGTCGCCGGTGCTTGAGCGAACGCAGAGATCGTCAGGAAGAGTAATGCGGGAAGTAAAACAGGCGTTACGCGCATAGGATACAGGCTCGCTGTGAAGACGCGCAACGCCTTGGGTATGTTTCTGTTACTGCTGCTTAGGCGTGCCGCGCTCCCCCGATTCGCGGGCCAGACGAACCTTAGCGGAATCCAACTTCTTCTGAACCTTGGCCATCTCACTTGCATCGCGCTCACTCGGCGAAGAATTCTCCCATTCCTTCAGTGACAATTGCCAGTGCTCAATGGCATCTTTTAGATTGCCCTGCTTGAAGTAGACATCTCCCAAATGATCGTGAACCGTCGGATCCTTTGAAAAACGATCGATCGCTCGACGAAGGTATTCTTCTGCCTTCGGCAAGTCACCCGACTGATAATACGCCCATCCAAGACTGTCTAAGTAGGCGCCGTTATCCGGGTCGAGTTCGAGCGCTTGCTTGATAATGTCCAGGGCTTCGCTAACCCGCGATATTGCGGTCGGCGAGCATGTAGCCCAGATAGTTCAGCGCGGAAGCGTTCTTTGGATTCAGCTCCAGAACTTTGCGGAACTCGGTCTCGGCGGCATCGTACTTCTTCATCTTTTCGTACATCGCGCCGCGCATGAAAGCGATCGATTCTTTTTCCTCCTTCGAGTCCGACAAGCTTGTCCGCTGCGTCGATCGCCTTGGCCATCTCGGTGTAGTTCTTGGCCTTTTCGTACACTTGCGCAAGGCTAATGTATGTCTCTCGGTCGTTCTTGCCGTCAAGGAGCTTCTTCAGTTCGGCCGCTGCATCGTCGGCGCGACCGACCTCGGCCAGCACCGAGGCACGAACGGACAGGAGGACTTTGTCGTCCGGATATTTCTTGGAAGCAGCGTCCGCCTCCTCGACCGCTTTTTGAATTCCTTTGCGATACGGTATGTGTCGATAATCTGCGCTTCGGCACGGGCGCCGAGCGAGGAATCCAGGTCTGCGATCTGGCGGAACGTTGCGACTGCATCGTTGTACTGTTCCGTCGCCTCGATACATCAATCCGAGCCGCTCGAGCAGCAACGCCGCGATTCCCTTTCTCGCCGCTGCTATAGCTTCTCTTTGCGGTGCTGATCAGCAAGTCCTTCAGCGTGTCGATCGCCTCAGTTGTCTTGCCTTCCGCTTCGAGGATATTCACCTCGTTGTACAGCACTTCGAGTTTTCGGGTTCGATCGCGAGGGCCTTGCTCGAAGCCTCTCGAGCTTTCCCGAAGTCTTTCTTCTGCCGGTAGATCTGCGATATCCGAAGTTGCGACTGCCAGTCCTTCGGGTCGTTGGCCGCGATTTCCTTGTACACGGCCAGCGCTTCATCGTACTTGTCGGCCAGCAGCAGATTCTGCGCGTACGCTCGCTTCAGTTCGGGTTTCGGGCTGGAGTTCAAACGCACGGCGCAATGTCTCGGCAGCGAGTCCGTAGTCTCGCAACTGTTCATATTGACTGGCGAGCGCCATCAAGGTGCGCAGCGAGGGATTCTTTTCCGTCAAGCGCTTCAACAGTTCCGACGAACGCTGGCTGTTGCCGAGATCTGCATACACAACCGCGAGACCGGTGAGCGCGTCCTCGTGATTCGGATCGATCTCGAGTACCTTTTTGTAGGCTTTCTCGGCTTCAACCGAGTTCTGCGCGATCTTCTGCAGCCGTCCCAGCATGAGCCACGTATCAACGTCTTTCGGCTCGGCTGTCGGTGATCTTCGTGTACTGCTCGATCGCCTTCTTCAACATCTCGTCGTTGACCTTGCCCTGCTGCGAATCGCCGATCATCCGCGTGTAGATGCGGCCCAGAATGCGGCGAGCATTCATGTCGGCGGGATTCGCGCGAAGGGCGTCTTCGGCTTCCTGCACGGCCTCGCGAAGCCGTCCGGACTGAACGTAAAGGTCAGACAATTCCTCACTGATGAAGGTTGCGGCCGGATCGGCCTTAAGCGCGAGCTAAGATTGTCGATAGCCCTATTCAGGAAGTCGCCCTTATTTCCTGCCTGCTCGGCGTACATGTGGCCGAGAGTGTAGTGGTAGTAGGCTGTTGAGCGATGCAGCCGTCTTATTCGCCGGTGCACTCTGGCCGGCTAATTGGGCGACCGCGGTGACGCCAATGGCCACGGCACGGCAGCGAATGCAGAAACCTGGATCGGGATCATGAGAAACAAAAGGCGGGGGACCGCAAATCCTCCAAATACTAGCATAACGCCGCACGTTCAACAGCGTTTCAGGTACGTGCAAGAATAGTGCTTTTCCATGCCTACAGTCCACCGCGCGCTCCTCAGTGTCACCGATAAGACCGGCGTTGCCGCCTTTGCCGGGGTCTTAGCCAACTCGGCATCGAACTTATTTCGACCGGAGGCACGGCCGCCTTGCTCAAGAGAAGGCATTCCTGTTCGCGATGTCTCGGAAGTGACCGGCTTCCCTGAAATGCTTGATGGCCGTGTAAAAACAATCCACCCAATGATCGCGGGCGGGGTGCTCGCGATTCGCTCCATCCCCGAACACATGAAAGCCGTTGAGAAGCATCGGGATTGGACTCATCGACATGGTGGTCGTAAACCTTTACGAATTCAAGAAGGTCGCGGCCAACAAAGATGCACCGCTCGAAGAGCTGATTGAAAATATCGACATCGGCGGACCGACGATGATCCGGCTGCGGCGAAGAATTGGCAGGACGTGGCGGTGGTGGTCTCACCGGTCGATTACGACGCCATTTTGGACGAATTAAGGTCCCAAACAGCCGTTTTGAGCGCCGAAACATGCTGGAAATTCTGGTGAAAGCCTGGGCTACCACGGCCGCCTACGATCGCGCCGTCAGCAATCGGCTGAGCAGGTCCGCGACGATTCGCTACGGGAGAACCCTCACCAGCAGGCAACCCTCTACTCCTACGGGACAGGCGGAATTGCCGGGGCCAAGCAGATTCATGGTAAGGAGCTGTCCTATAACAACTTAGTCGATCTTGATGCCGCGTGGCAGCTCATCCTGGAGTTCGACAATCCAGCTGCGGCAATCATCAAGCACACCAATCCATGCGGTTGTGCCGAGCAGGCGACCTTGGCGGAAGCATCGAAAAGCGTTCGAAGCGGACCCAATTTCGGCATTTGGCGGTGTTCTGGCGTTCAATCGCCCGGTCGACGAAGAGACCGCGACCAGATCGCCAAGACCTTCATCGAGGCGGTTGCCGCTCCCGCGTATACGCCCGAAGCGCTTGCTTTGCTTCAGACGAAGAAGACCTGCGTTTACTTGAGGTTACGGCCATCCCACCGGAGCCGTGTCGAAAGCATCTCGGGCGGAATGCTTTCGCAAACACCCAATACCGCAAAACTGACCGCGCCACTGCGAAGGTGGTCACCAAACGCGAACCTACCGAATCGGAGTGGATTGCGCTCGAATTTGCTTGGAAAGTGGTCAAACACGTCAAATCGAACGCTATTTTGTACGCGAACGCCGGACAAACCGTCAGCGCCGGCGCCGGTCAGATGAGCCGTGTCGATTCTGTCAAAGTGGGTGCAATGAAGGCTGTTTTGCCTCTAAAGGGTACCGTTTTGGCATCAGATGCGTTCTTCCGTTCCCGGACGGCCTCGAAGAAGCGGCAAAACACGGATTACCACCGTAGTCCAGCCGGGCGGGTCGGTGCGCGACGCGGATGTAATCGCCGCCGCCGATCGCCTTGGACTTGCTATGGTATTTACGGGAATCCGGCACTTCCGCCACTAGTCACGAAAGCCGTCCCGACGGTACTTCTCGTAATTCGCTGCGACCGCGCTCGTCGTATCCTGGCCTTTCTTACGACGGCTGGCAGCGAACATGAGCAGCCCTGCAGCGGCCGCCAAGCCGGCTCCGGCAGCATACATCGGCATTGGATCCGGGGGAGCTGGCGGAACGTACAGAATGCCGTACTCGTCGGCACGGACAGGCGTATTCACATACCGGCCGTGATCCGGCGGGGTGAAGTTCGCTGCGAATCGCTCCAATTCGTCCGGCACCCAATTTCCGCCCACCGGCAAGCCATGCCCGGTCGCCACCATATTCGGACGAAGCTTCGCCAGGCGTTCAACACTTCGCCGGGCAGCCTCCCAATCCTGCGTGAGATATACCGGAGGATTGCGGAACTCTCGAAGCTGCGTCATCAGCTTGGCCGCGTTCTCCTGGTTGACCGTGATCACCGCGTCACCCGCGATGAGGGAGCGATCGTCTTCACGGAATAACGACACGTGACCCGAAGTGTGGCCCGGCGTATGAATCCATCGCCAACCATCGATGCCCGGCACAGTTCCGCCTTCGGGAAGCGTCCGCAGATGGATTCCGAGATCGATACCGCTATGAGGGAACATGCGTGACATCTGCGCCATGAAACCACCCACCGTCGGGTCCGGCGGTGGATAGTCCGACGATCCGTTCAGGAACGGCGTCTCCATCGCATGCGAGTACACCGGCACATTCCATTCCTGAGCCAACTGAGGCAACCCGCCCACATGATCGAAGTGCCCGTGCGTCAGCACAATGCACTCAGGAGCCTGCCCAAACGTATCCATGGCTGCCTGCCTGATCCGCCAGCAGCCACCCCGGACGCCCGCGTCCACCAACACCCAAGGTCCGTTCTTCTCACCAATGAAGTACACGTTCGCCATCACGATGGGCAGGTACCACACGCCCGGTGCAATCTCGTTGACAGCGCCTCGCCAAAGCCGATTCGGATCTACCATGGAATCTCCTTCTCTGGTTCCCGGTTACTATCAACGTAGACAGTACTATTACCACTCCGTTACAGGATTAAAGTAAGTTGAGGTAAAAACAAGGCCGCCACCAGTATCAGTGGATACAGTTGTCCTAAGATGCCAAGCGGGCCGCCTCACCGAGGCATATCGCGGTGCGTTTCTTTCACTTTATAGCCGGCTTTTGCGAGGCGTTTCCGAAATTCCGTCGCCATCATGACCGATCTGTGCTGGCCTCCCGTGCAGCCGAACGCGATCGTCAGATAGCTCTTGCCTTCCCGGATGTAGTGCGGAAGCAGATATTGCAATAATTCTGATATCCTTGCGATGAATTCCTGAGTTTGCGGAAAACTCCGAATATATCGAGCGACGCTGGGGTGTCGGCCCGTTAAAGGCTTGAACTCCGGAATGTAATTGGGATTCGGAAGAAATCGGACGTCGAAAACAAGGTCGGAGTCGGTGGGGATTCCGTGCCGGAATCCAAAGCTCGTGACCTGGATCATGATGCGTCCTTCATCCCGATTACTTCCGAATTTGCTCTTAACCACGTCGCGCAGTTCATGGACAGTGAACTTGGACGTGTCGATTGTCACGTCCGCCAGATCCCGTATTGGCACGAGGGCGTTACGCTCCGCTTCGATATTTTGCGGAACAGTGGCCTCTCTGCCGAGCGGTGCGGCCTGCGCGTCTCGCTATACCGGCGAACCAGCATGTCGTCTGCCGCCTCGAGAAAGAGGAGGGTTGTTCGCAGATCGCGGCGCAGATTCTTGTAAATTGCGGGGAACCGCTTCAGCGCTTCCCCTTCGCGTATGTCAACGACCAAAGCGGCGCGGCGGATATTCGGCGATACACTCGTCAATTCGGCAAACTTGCCGATCAGTTCAATCGGCAGGTTATCTACCGAATAGAAACCCAAATCCTCGAGTACCTTGAGGACGGTTCCCTTTCCCGAACCGCTGAGCCCGGTGATAATCACCAGTTCCCGGCGGTCCGGGTCAGTTTTCGTTTTCTTGTTCTTCTGGGTTGCCGCCTTCTTCGAATTCATCCGCCGCTCGCGCTAGCACTGCACGAGATCGAAGTTCCCATCGTTACGGCGGAGGATCACTGCGGGCCGACTCGAGTCGGCGTCCAAATACACGAGGTATTGATCACCGGGTTCAATTTCAACGACCGCCTCCTCCGCTGTCATGGGTTTTGTATCTCCGGGCGCCACACGAAATACCCGAGGCCGCCCGTTCATTGCAGACTCAACCGGAGCGGCCGGAGCACCGGCGGGTTCGGGGTTAGCTGCGATCACCGCGTTGGCAGCAGCGCCTTTATCCAGCCTTCACGAGGCCCCTTCTTGGTGTCGCGGCGTTTGTCCCGGACTTTGATCAGTTGTTTCTCGAATTTCTCGATGGCCATATTGATGGCCGTGAACTGATCTGAGTCCGCATGCTCGCCGACCACCTGATGGTCCAGAAAATTGAGCGTGATCTCGGCGCGATATTGATTTTTATTCTGAGCCAGAATAATGTGCGCCTGCTTGTCTCTTTTACCTCCCCCGTCGAGGAGCTTTGAGATCTTCGCGATCTTCGCATCCAGGTTCTTCTGTTGTTCGGGATGAAGGAACTCTTGTTTGCCGGTCCAGGATATATTCATGAGGAGATGACCTCCATTACCTAGACGCTATGGTAACGCCTTCGGATCTACGGACTTTGAAGATGTTACTCGCGAACGCGGCGCTGGTGGGTCGAAGGAATTTTCATGTCTTCACGGTACTTCGCAACCGTACGTCGAGTGACTTGAATACCTTCGGACTGCAGACGCGCGGTGATCTGCTCGTCCGTGAGCGGCTGTCGCGCATCTTCCTCATCGATCATCTTTTTAACCTTGCGCTTTAGGATCAGGAGCGGGGTTCCGCCTCCGGACGGGCCCTGTACAGCTTCAGAGAAGAAGTATCGAAGCTCAAAAACTCCCTGAGGTGTATGAGCGTACTTGCTCGCGACCGCACGGCTGACGGTGGACGGGTGAACGCCGATTTCCTCCGCGACATCCTTGATCATCATGGGCTTCAACTCATCCAGGCCCATTTCGAGGAAATCCCGCTGCCGCCTTACGATCGACTGGCACACTTTGAGAATCGTCTGCTTCCGCTGCTCGATGTTCTTCATGAGTTGCAGAGCTGACGCATACTTCTCTTTTACGTAGTTCCGGACTTCCTTGCTCGGCTCCTGGTCACGATCCAGCATGCGCCGGTATTGTGAGTTCAATCGAAGCTGCGGGATGTCCTCATCATTCAACTGAATGATGTAGTCGTCGGCATCTTTGAAGATATAGACATCCGGTTCGACCGTTCGTGCGTTCTGGCCCGAATACCGCAGTCCCGGTCGCGGATCGAGATGCCGGATCATGTTGACCGCGATTTGAACATGCTCCAACGGACGGCCGAGTTGCTTTGCGATTTCTTTGAACTGCTTGGTCTCGAGGAGTTTGAGGTGGTTAGAGACGATCTGCCAGGCGACGCCATCTTTACCGGTACGGCCCTCAATCTGGATCAGCAGGCATTCGCGCATGTCCCGGGCTCCAACGCCCGCGGGATCGAGCGACTGCACGAACTGAAGCGCTGCGACGACATCTTCGATGACATGTCCTTCGCTCTGGGCGATTTCCTCGAGTGTGATCGGAAGATATCCGCCGTCATCCAGGTTGCCGATGATTGCCATAGCGGCATCCCGTACCTCCTCCGACAGAACTTCCATTGCCAACTGGCGCTGTAAATGCTCGGCCAGCGTTACGGGAGACGAAAGAAACGTTTCGAACGATGGCTTCTCTACCGACTCGCTCGAAGGCGTTTTATACCCGGGATCGAGATAATCGTCAAAAAACGAGCCGAAATCGATCTCATCGAAGGGATCGGCGTCGCTCTTGACTTCCGGAGCCTCAACGGCAGAGGCGGAGGCGTCGACCGCAGCCGTTTCCGGAGCCGATTCCGAGTATTCGGTGTCCGGAGCAGCGTTCGCCGACTCGCTCATGGACTGGAGCAGGGCCGAATCGGCAGGATCTCCCAGGCGCTCGCGCTCGAGTAGCGCCTGAACTTCCTCAGGCGTCATCTCTTCGCCCATTTCGGCACTTTCTTCCAGGACCGGATTTTCGGCCATCTCCTGGTTGATCATCTCCTTCAGCTCTAACCGATTGAGCTGAAGGACAGTAACCATCTGCACCAGACCCGGAGTGAGGATCTGCTTCTGGGCTACCCGTAACTGCAGTCTGGGCGAGAGGAGACTCATCTCGGGTTCATTTTACCAAAGCACCACGGCGGTTCGGAACGAAAATTGCGGAGAACTCTGGATTTTGCCTGCCAGCCTACTTCACCAGCGGGTCAATTGTTCCGCTGATCGACTCGATGGTAAGTCCGCCCTGAGTCGTTTCGCCCATGTCGCGCCGGATCATTCCACTCTTATCGACCACCACGAGTCGAGGCAGGTGGATCGTCGGATTCTGGGGCGTGATCTGCAGGTACGTAGCGCTCATCTGCCCGCAGTCAAAGAGGAATGGGCTCGTTGCGCTGTTTTCAGCGATGTACTTTGAGACGGTGGTCGTGTTATCGACGCCGTTGGCGGGTACGATCGTGAGCACCTGAATCTTGTCGCCGTACTTGGCCTTTACTTTCTCCAATACGCCCGTTAGCCCCTTGCACTTGGGGCAGTCCGTGCGCATGAAGTCCAGGAGCACGACCTTCCCCTTGTAATCCTGCATGTCATGCTGCTTCAGCTTTGTATCCGGTAGCGAGAAGCCGGGTGCACGACGCCCCAAAGCAGTCTGGGCACTTGCAGACAGGGAGAGGGCGAGGAGAAAGGCGGCAGCAAACTTCATATATGTCCCAACGTAGCACGCGGACGTTGGGAAGCCTCACATATCAGGGCCGGACGACCGAGCCGTCAAGCGCACGATCGGTGCGGTAAGGCCCGCCTTGCGGCGCCTCAGCGATCGGGTACTTCGCCGCTAGTTGCTCGTTGATATCCAGTCCCAAGCCCGGTTTGTCCGAGCCGTACAGATAGCCCTTGCGTATGCGGGCTGCGCCGGGAAGGATCTCGTGAACGACCTCCGGGAAGTGATTTTCCTCCTGGATACCGAACGCCGGGTGGAGATATCGACGTGATACGCCGCGATCTGATTGACGGGATCGTTCTCGCCGCCTTCCTGAAAAGCTGTGCGTACTCCGTGCGTCTCACATAGATTCGCAAGCTTCCGTGCCGGCGTGATGCCGCCGATCGCAGTCACGCGGCAGCGCGTGAAATCTATCAGCCGTCCGGTGATCAGCGGGACGTACTCGTAAGGGTGTGAGAAAACCTCTCCGACCGCCTGCGGCGTCGTACAGACTTCCCGGATATGCCTGTACCAATCGATCTGCTCGGGCGCGAGTACGTCTTCCACAAAGAACATTTGGTACGGCTGCATGCGGCGCGAGAAATCCACCGCGTTGATGCCGCTCAGGTGCGAGTGCACGTCATGGCAGAGCTTCGGTCCGAAGCCTACTTTCGAGCGAACATATTCGAAGACCTTGGGCACGTTCTCGACGTACATCTCTTCATCGAAGGCGAGACCGTTATATCCACCCTCCGGCCGGTTTCCCTCTCCCGCGCGGATGAAGCCCCCTCCACCGTAGCCGCCTTCCCCGTACTGCACGCGGATATATCGATATCCGTTGTCGATCGATTTCTGCACACTGGCAACCGCGGCTTCTTTGTCGACGCCGGCGGCGTGATCATAACAGGCAACCGCGTCTCGAGTCTTGCCGCCGAGCAACTCGTAGACGGGCATGCCCGCGCGTTTACCTTTGATGTCCCATAGCGCCATGTCCATGGCGGAGAGGACATTGTTGTTCACCGGACCGTTTCGCCAATAGGTACGGTACTGCGCGCTTTGCCACAGATCCTCAATCCGATTCGCATCCTTTCCGATCAGCCAGGGAATCAGGCTCTTCTCCAGCGCCGTAATCACAGCAGCGGTCTGGAACGCGTTGTTGGCGGTCCCAATACCGTATAGTCCGGGCTCACTCGTGATGATCTTGAGGAACACCCAGCGATAGCGCCCGCCGGCACTGGTCGTGATCACCTTCGCGTCTTTGATGGTGAGAGGCGGTCGACCTCGATCCTGTCTTTCCAGTTGCTGGGCGACGGCTGCCGGTATAACTGCCCCGGTGAGGGACTTGCAAAACGTTCGTCGATTCATTGCTCGCAATTACTTTATCGAAGTCCCCGGGGCTTGCGCATACTTCGGATGTCTGCCATGTCGGCGCATACGCACGAGGGCTCAGGAGGGGTGCTGCATGAGCCACGATTACCCATGTCGCGGGCACATCCTGGTATCCGGCCCGGCAGAGCGGGTTAGCGATTCGCGAGGTATTGAGAGAGTCGCTTCATGGCAGGCTCGAGGATGGAACGTTCCGCTGCATAGCAGATACGTACTGATCCCTCTCCGCCCACGCCAAACGCGACGCCAGGAGCCAGGCCCACCTTGCACGTTAGAAGCAGATCCTTGCAAAACCCAAAACTATCGGTCAGCCCCTCGATTCGCGGAAAAAGGTAAAAGGCGCCCTCGGGAGCAGGGACTGTAACCCCGGACATCGATTCCAGAGCTGACGTGCAGAAGTCCCGATTTTCTCGCAGTCGAACGAGGAGATCTTCAATGAACGGCTCGCCTTCCGCCAAGGCAGTTTCACCGGCCCTTTGAGCGATGCTCGGCGCATGCGACACCGTGAACTCATTGAACTGAGCAGCGCGGGCGCATAGATCCGGGCGAGAAATGAGCCAGCCCAATCGCCATCCCGTCATGCACCAAGCCTTCGAGAATGACTGCACGACGAGAACGGAATCGTTCGGCTCAGTGAGCTTCAGGATCGATGGCGCGACTGACCCTCCGCGTGTAACAAAGCCGGTCATACACTTCGTCGGCCAGAAGCCACAGTCCATGCCGTCGCGCGAAATCTAGCAAAAGCTGCTGCTCGTTGAGGGCGGCGACCCAGCCGAGCGGGTTCGATGGCGACGTGTAGATCAGGAGTCGCGTTCTCGGCGTCACAGCCGATTCCATCGCGGCGAAATCGACCGTGAACCGGCCGTTCTGCATCACATGAGGAATCTCCACGGGCGTAGCGTTGCACATCCGCACGATGGAAGAGCCGTTCGGCCAAGCAGGCGTCAGTACGATCGCTTCATCGCCGGGATCCAGAACGCATCGTATCCCGACATTCAGGGCCTGAACGCCCGAGGCGGTCACCACAAACCGGCTGTCCGCATCGAGCGAAACGCCGTGAATCCGCTGGTAGTATTCGCTGAGAGCTTTTCTGAGCGATGGAAGCCCGGCATTTGCCGTGTAATAGGTGAATCCGTCAGCCATGGCGCGGGAAGCGGCTGATTTGATGAACTCAGGCGTAGGGATGTTCGATTCGCCGAAGTAGAGCTTGTAAACGCCCCGCATCGTCATCGCGAGTTCCGCAATTTCGCGAATGCGGGAGGGCGGGACCCGTAAGGCGGACGCCGCTAGTTCCGCCATGTGGCTTCAGGATCTCGCCGAGGCGGGCTGCTCGATCTGCACGAGAGGCGTTGGATACTCGCCCGTGTAACACGAATAGCAGTACCGGTTCCTGGTGTCGCCAACAGCATGGCTGAGCGAGTCGAGGGAAAGATACCCGAGCGAATCGGCTTCGACGAATCGACGAATTTCTTCAGTCGTGTGATTGGCAGCGATCAGTTCCTGCTTCGACGGAGTGTCTACGCCGTAATAGCAGGGTGAGATCGTGGGCGGGCATGAAATGCGAAGGTGCACTTCGCGTGCGCCCGCATTCCGGACCATTCGTACCAGTTTGCGACTCGTCGTACCGCGCACGAGCGAATCGTCAACAAGAATCACGTTTTTACCGGCGAGCAGATGTTTAACCGGATTCAGCTTCAGTTTGACACCGAAGTCGCGGATCGCCTGCGAGGGCTCAATGAAGGTGCGTCCGACGTAGTGATTGCGAATCAGCCCATGCCGGAACGGAATGCCCGATTCGGACGAGTAGCCAAGCGCCGCGGCGACGCCTGAGTCTGGCACAGGTACCACGATGTCAGCGTCGACAGGATATTCGCGCGCAAGCAGCCGGCCCATCAACTCGCGCGATTCCTGGACAGAACGCCCGAAAACGGTCGAATCAGGCCGGGAGAAGTAAACGTGCTCGAACACGCACTGCGATGCCTGCTTTCGGGGAGCATAACGTTCGCGGACCACGCCCTTGGGACCAACGATCACCATCTCGCCGGGTTCGACATCGTTCATGTACACGGCGTCGATCAGATCAAAGGCGCAGGTTTCCGAGGCGAACACATACGCGTGCTCGCCATCAGAGAGTTCAAGTTGGCCCATGGCAAGGGGGCGGAATCCGTGCGGATCACGAGCAACGATAATCTGGTCCTGCGCGAGGAACACGAGGGAAAATGCGCCCTCGAGCTGCAGTAAGGCCTCTCGTAATGCGGCCGCCAAGCGTGCGTTCGCGCGAGCGGGCCACAAGGTGGAGGATAACTTCGGTGTCACTCGATGCCTGAAAGATCGATCCTTCGCTTTCGAGGGCGCGCCGGAGTTCCGCGGCGTTCGTGATGTTGCCGTTGTGGGCAACGGCGATTTTGCCTTTGTTGCAGTCGACCGAAAAGGGCTGCGCGTTTCGCAGCGCCGTATCGCCCGTTGTGGAGTATCGCGTGTGGCCGATCGCCAGATCACCCGGCAGACTCGCGACAGCATGAGGCGTAAAGATGTCCGCCACATGACCCATGTTCTTGTAACAAAAGATGTCGCGGCCGTCGCTGGACGCGATGCCTGCGCTTTCTTGACCGCGGTGTTGAAGCGCGTACAGGCCAAGATAGGCAAGTTGGAGGCCTCAGGATGGCCGAAAACGGCGAAGACGCCACACTCTTCGTGAAGTTTGTCGAACATCAGATGTCACATCCGGGATTCAAGAAGCGCTTGCAGGGCGCTTGACCAGCGCTCGCGCAGAGAGGCAATCGGTCGGTCAATCAGCAGAGTATTTCGATTTCGGATGACCAACTCGCCCTCAATCGTATCACCGATTCGTAAGACGGGAACGCCCGCTTTTGCGGTGATCGCCTGGACACCTCCAGGGTTGGCGGTCGAAACAAGGATCCGCGAAGGCGACTCACCAAAGAGCAGGAATTCCGGCCTCAGATCACTACTCGAGTTGCACGTGCGCTCCGATGTTGTTGTCGAACCCGCATTCCGCCAAGCGCTACGGCTAGCCCTCCATCGCCCAAATCGTGCGCCGATTCCACCAAACGCTCGCCCCACGATCTCCGAATCGCCGCCTGTACCCGCTTCTCCAGCTCCATATCGAGCCTCGGGGGCAGGCCCCACAACGATTGGATGACGTATTTGGCATATTGGGTGCCGCCAAAATGGATGGTAGTCACACTCCCCGATTCCGCCGATCAGCATAATCGCGCGCCCAGGCGTGCGGAACGCCGCAGTTACCGGCTGATTCGTATGGAGAAGCCCCACGATACCCACCACCGGCGTCGGGAAGATTGCTTCCCAAGCGTTTCGTTATAGAGACTTACATTGCCTCCGGTGACGGGTACGTCAAAGAACGAGCAAGCCTCCGCCATGCCCTCGATCGATTCGACGATCTGGGCCATAATCTCCGGCCGCTCCGGGTTTCCGAAGTTGAGGTTATTCGTTGTCGCGACCGGCAGGGCGCCGACGGTGGACAAGATTCCGGCAGCACTCCGCGACGATCAGCTTCGTTCCTTCGCGAGGGTCGAGGTAGCAATACCGGCCGTTCCCATCGAGCGACATTGCTACAGAAGTTCCGGTCTCTTTGATGCGCACGATTGCTGCATCGGAACCGGGTCCGAGCGTAGTGTTCGTGCGAACGCTCCAGTCGTACTGCTCGAAGACCCAGCGCTTGGAGCACAAGTCACCTGACGGAGAGGAGCGTCTCGAGATCCGCATTCAGATCATCAGCACTGAAACGCCGGGCCTTCCATGGGTGCAGTTCGGTACGGCTTCGTATGAGGCCGATCGTACAGCGGAGCTTCGTTTGCGAGCTCACGGCTCGGAATATCGGCGACAATGGCTCCATCGTCCTTCACAATCAACCTGCCGGTATCGGTGACGTGGCCGATCGCGACCGCATCGAGTCCCCACTTGTGGAACACGCGGAAGACTTCGTCTTCGCGGCCTTTCTCAGCGACGATGAGCATGCGTTCCTGAGACTCGCTGAGCATGATCTCGTAGGGGGTCATGCCGGTCTCACGTTGCGGGAACGTGCCGCATATCGATCTCGATGCCGGTCCCGGCGCGTCCACTCATCTCGCACGAGGAACTGGTCAGTCCGGCGGCGCCCATGTCTTGGATGCCGACGATCGCACCGGTCTTGCATCGCCTCCAGGCAGGCCTCGAGCAGGAGCTTCTCCATGAACGGATCGCCTACCTGCACGTTCGGCCGCTTCTGCTGGGATTCTTCGGTGAACTCGGCCGAGGCCATCGAGGCGCCGTGGATGCCGTCCCGTCCGGTCTTCGCGCCGACGTAGATGACGGGATTGCCAGGGCCCTCCGCTTTGCCATAGAAGACCTTTCCGTGCTCGATCACACCGAGGGCGAATACATTGACGAGCGGGTTACCCGCATAGCTTTCTTCGAAAACGGTCTCACCGCCAACTGTGGGAACGCCAAAGCAGTTCCCGTAATGGGCAACGCCTGAAACGACACCCTCGAGAATCCGGCCATTGCGTGCTCCAGTCTCAGGATCCTCAATCGGGCCGAATCGCAGCGCGTCCATCACGGCAATAGGGCGGGCGCCCATGGTGAAGATATCCCGAAGGATGCCGCCTACACCGGTCGCTGCGCCCTGAAATGGCTCGATGAAGCTCGGATGGTTGTGGGACTCGATTTTGAACGCGACGGCGTACCCTTACCCACATCGATGATTCCGGCGTTTTCGCCGGGGCCTTGCAGGACCCGGCTGCCGCGCGTCGGGAGTTTCTTCAGATGAAGGCGGGAACTTTTGTACGAGCAGTGCTCGCTCCACATCACGGAGAAGATGCCGAGTTCGGTATAGGACGGTTCCCGGCCGAGAATCGAGACAATACGGCCGTACTCTTCCGGCGTGAGTTGATGCGCCGCAATAACGTCGGGAGTGATCACTGTCATTTTTTATTTGGCCGCGAGCGAGTTCACCAGCGAGCCGAAGAATTACAAGTCCGTCGGTGGAACCCATCAGCGGATCGGCCGCGCGTTCCGGATGGGGCATCATGCCAAGCACATTGCGTCGCGCGTTGAGAATTCCGGCAATGTTTCGGACGGAGCCATTGCAGGGTGTCGACGTACCGGAACGCGATCCGATCCTCGGCCTCGAGTTCGTCCAGATGCCGGTCTCCGCGAAGTAGTTCCCCTCGCCATGAGCGATCGGGACGTGAGAACCTGCCCCTCTTTGCCGCGTGCGTAAACGGGGAATTTGTCGTCTCCACCGAGATCTCGACCGGTTTGCAGATGAACTTCAGCCCGGCGTTTCGAAGCAGGGCGCCGGGAAGCAACCCGCTTTCACAGAGGACTTGAAATCCGTTGCAGATGCCCATCACAAGCCCGCCGTCGGCAGCGAATTTTTTGACCGCCTGCATCACCGGGAGAATCGTGCGATCGCGCCGCAGCGCAGGTAATCGCCATACGAGAAGCCGCCAGGAAGGATGACCGCATCGACGTCCCGAGTCGGCTGGAATCGTGCCAGATAAATTCCGCCTGATGACCCAGGTTGTGCGATACGGCGTAAAGGCGTCGTGATCGCAATTGCTGCCAGGAAAGACGACAACGCCGATTTTCATGGGGAAATACCAGTGTAGCAAGGATCGAATTACGTGAGGGGAAACGGTATAGTGTTTTCCAATTTTGGGATTGGCTCGATGGAGACCTCCCGTTTACGGGAGCCCCACTGGTGTGGGGTGGTTGCAAGTTGTTGAAACCAGGAATGTCTCTCGTACGGGGGGTACTGGAACCCTAAGTGCAGTACCTGTGTCGTGCTGTGCGGTGTCACAGATGACATCGTGTGCGGAGATGACGTTCCAGCGACTTGCTGTAAGGGCTAGGCGCAACGAACTCCGCTGACCATTACGGAGCTTTAAATTTTGTTGGGGAGATTATATATGATCAACCGGAGATCGATGGTTAACCCTACCGTCGCGTCTTCTATGAAAGTGTTCGCGTCGGTCCTGCTAGGAATATCCCTCCTTGTGGGTACGGCGTTCGGACAAGAGCGCTTCGGCGAACTGAACGGCGTGGCAAGTGATCCCACGGGTGCCGTTCTGCCCAATGTTGCAGTATCAGCTCGCAACCAGGAATCCAACCGTGTCTACAGCACGACCACGAATACTGAAAGGCGCATACATTTTCCGTGACGTTGACCCAGGTCGCTACATCGTCACTTTCCAACTGAGTGGATTCAATCGGTATGAAGTGCCCGATATTATCCTGCCGGTCGGCCGGAGCCTAAAGGTCGATGCAAAGATGACAGTCGGTGGTACGGAGCAGACGATCGGAAGTTACCGAATCCGCTCCGCTGATCGATACGAGGCAGCCACGTGGACATAACGTTACAGCTGAGGAATTCGATCGGCTCCCGAAAGCTCGAACATTCCAATCGCTCAATGTTTTCACCGTCAGTGAATAGCGGGACTCTTGAGAACGGGTTCCAAGTCAACGGCGCAAGCTCCGCTGAGAACCAGTTCAACATCGATGGAATCTCCACGAATAGCATCATTACCGGTAGTTCACGCGTCAGGATGCTATCTTCGAAATTCTCCAGGAAGTCCAGGTCAAGACCGGCGGTGTTGATGCGGAATATGGCGGCGCGATGGGCGGTGTCATTAGTGCCGTTACCAAGTCGGGCGGGAATTCATTCCATGGAGATGTCCACTACTATTCTCTCCGGATCCTCGTTGTTGGTGTGGGACCCGTCCAGCGGCTACTTCCTCGATCCGATCGACGATAGGACGGTGTCTTTAATTCAGCAGGATTACAAAAATCCGTTTCAAAGAACCACGAAGCCGGATATCCGCTCGGCGGGTACTTTCATCAAAAACAAGTTGTTCTTCTTCTCTGCCGCTTCTCCGCGGTTCGCTACATGGCCGAAAGGACCTATCTGGCGGATAGTCGGTAGGACTCCAGATAAAGATCGAACAAGACCAGACCTTTTGGCAGGCATTTAAACAAACTCTCCTTTGAGGCGTCGACGAGAGGTGCGTGGTAGTGTTTTCTGGCTTTGGTCACCTACGAAATCACCGGAACGTTCCCCGGCATACAATTACTTTGGAAACACAGGACACCCACCAGCCGGCGCTGTCGGCCAATCCGAATATCGGATTCTTTTCCCCCCCAAATCCAACTACGGCGGACAACCTTGATTTCACGATCACACCGACGTTCGATCCTAACCGTGCGCGGTGGACGCTTCTGGGATAACTATAAAGACACAGGCATTCCGGTCTATCGACGAATGAAACTTATCAGACCCCGTCGCCCTAGTGCCCCTACGGCTACTTTCAGCCAGGATCTGATCAACAGCATTCCGGCGAACTTGCGCGTGTGGAACAAATTTCTACAACACCCCTCGTTACATCAAACAGGTTTTCACGATCTTGGGACACGGACGTATCTTCAGCTCGACTATCAGTGTGCTCGCGCGGTTCGCGGGTACTCACGACCTCAAGCTGGGGTGGGGCTCTGCAAAAAAATGTTAACAATGTCGACCAAGAGCTACCCAGGCGGTGCTTACGTGTTCGTCTACTGGGATCGAGCGTTTTCGTAGCAGCGTGACCGGTCAGACGCAACGCGGGACGTATGGCTATTACGAGGTTAATGATTTTCGTACGAAAGGAACAACCGGCGCAAGACTTGGAAACCTCTACCTCCAGGACAAGTGGAGGCTCGGTAGGCTTACCCTCAATCTCGGTGTACGATTCGAGAACGAGGCTATTCCATCGTTCCGCCGCGACATTCGGGACAACGCCTTCGAATTCGGCTGGTCGGATAAAATCGCTCCTCGTCTGGGCGCGACCTACGACGTGTTCGGCGACGGCAAACTAAAGATTTATGGAAGCTGGGGCCGTTACTTCGACTGGGTTAAATATCAGCTTTCTCGCGGCAGCTTTGGTGCTGACTACTGGCATGCATACTACCGTGGTTTAGATACTCCGGATTCGTTTCTCGCTTTCCCCTCTCATCCCGGACGTCGCCGCTACCAGCGGAACCAACTTGCCGGGTAAGAACCTGTGGAGTGACGTGCCGGGTTCTTCTCGCGATCGGCGTGTTCCGAACTTTGATACCGTCATCCCCGGGCATCAAGCCGATGTACAGCGACCTTACGAACGTCGGTGCGGAGTTTCAGCTTGGACCCCAGATGGTGTTCCGTGCTGGTTATGTCCGCAACTCGCTCGGTCGTACGATTGAGGACCTCGGCGTTCTCGTGAATGGTGACGAAGTGTACTACTATGGCAACCCGGGTGAAGGCGGAGCTACGACCACTCCTTCGTCCGGCGCCACGCAGCCATTCCCGACACCCAAGGCCGTGCGGACGTATAACGCTCTCGAATTGAGCATTACACGCCGGTTCGCTAACCGGTGGCTCGGGAGTGCCAGCTACGTTTACAGCCGATTACGGGGCAATTATCCCGGGCTCTCCAACACCGATGAGGTTCGCACTCCCACAACCGGAACAACCTATGGCAACGCGCAAGCCGCAGCGGGTACTACGGTCCGAAATGGCGATTCGGCTTCGCGTGCATGGGACCTTGACGAGATTCTCTGGATTCCCACGGCAACCTCGATGTCCAAGGGCCGCTCCCTACGGACCGGCCGCACGTAGTGAAGCTCTACGGCTCATATACGTTCAAATGGGGCACTGAGGTTGGCGGCAACTTCTACGGTGGCAGTGGAACACCTCTCAGCACCTATGCGTGGACAATCAACGGGATTCCGATTTTTGTCAACGGCCGTGGAGACCTGGGACGAACCGCTGCCCTTACCCAGACCGACCTTCTAGTAGGGCATGAAGTAAGGCTGAGCGAAACACGCAGGCTCCGTTTCGAGGCAAACTTCCTGAACCTCTTCAACCAGAAGACTTCGCGGCACCGCTTCGTGGATTACAATCGGCAACGAAATTCGGCGGAAATGGACCTGAGCAAGGTGGATCTCGCCAAAGGCTTTGACTACAAAGCCATGGTAGCGGGTACATCAGACGGCCAGACCGGTACTGCGCTCGATCCCCGCTTCAACATGACTGACCTGTTCAATCCGGGATTCTCCGGTCGATTCGGCGTGAAGTTCATCTTCTAGATCGGGCACTCAGGTGTCACCGAAAAGGGCGTCCGGAATCCCCGGACGCCCTTTTTGCGTCTGTTAGCATAGTTGATAATCCCTTCTTCCATGCGAAACGTTGTGATCATTGGGTCCGGCTGCGCCGGCAATACTGCGGCCATTTATGCGGCGCGTGCGAATCTGAAGCCCCTCGTTGTGGGTGGTCATGAGCCGGGCGGCCAACTCTCGATTACTTCTTTGGTGGAGAACTTTCCGGGTTTCCCTGAAGGCATAAACGGCCCCGATCTCGTGGAGAACATGAAGAAGCAGGCCGAGAACTTCGGAGCTGAGTACCTGAACGGCTCCGTCATCGAAGTCGATTTCTCCAAGCGGCCTTTCCGGTTGAACATCGACGGTGAATGGCATCAATCGCGAACGGTTATCATCGCTTCGGGAGCATCCGCTCGCTGGCTGAATCTCCCGTCAGAGCAAAAGCTCATCGGGCGTGGTGTCAGCTCTTGCGCGACCTGCGACGGGTTCTTTTATCGCGGCAAGCAGATTATGGTGGTCGGCGGCGGCGACTCCGCTATGGAAGAAGCGAACTTCCTGACCCGGTTCGGTGACCAGGTCACGCTTGTCCACCGGCGTGACGCATTTCGCGCCTCGAAGATCATGGTGGATCGGACGGCTGCGAATCCCAAGATTAAAATGGTCACCAACACGGTGGTTGACGAAGTTCACGACATTCATCAGAATGTCGTGACTGGTGTGACGTTAAGAAATCTGAAGACCGGGGAAACGTACCGTCAGGACGTGGACGGGTTCTTTGTAGCTATTGGGCACATCCCGAATACGAAAGCTTTCGTCGGCCATGTCGAACTGGATGAAGACGGATATGTGGTGTCCCACGGCGGGGCAAATACTAGCGTCAAAGGCGTTTTCCACGCCGGAGACGTCCAGGACCGTGTGTACCGTCAGGCGGTCACCGCAGCCGGAGCCGGCTGCATGGCCGCCATTGAAGTCGAGCGGTTCCTCGAGGCCGAGGGCCACTAACCCTAGCTGGTCTTCTCTCGCGGAACGAAGTTCAGGGACGCCGAATTCATGCAGTACCGCAAGCCCGTAGGCTTCGGCCCGTCCGGGAACACGTGCCCCAGGTGAGCGTCGCAGCGGGCGCAAACGACCTCATCTCGGACCATTCCGTGCGAGTTATCGGTACCTACAGAGACGTTCTGGCGCGCGATCGGTTGATAAAAGCTCGGCCAGCCCGTGCCTGATTCAAACTTCGTCTTGGAATCGAACAACGGCGTACCGCAGCAAACGCAGTTGTAAATCCCGTCGTCGTGGTTGTTGGCGTATTTGCCGGTTCCGGCACGCTCGGTACCTTTTTGCCGGGTGACGTAGTACTGCTCCGGCGAAAGTTGCTGCTTCCACTCCTGATCGGTCTTGTTGATTTTCTCCACAGCCTGCACTCCAGTCGGCCGGCCTGCGCGGTCGAAAAACGCAATCTTCACGGTTGAGCCTGCGCGCAACTGTGTGGCGGCGGCTGCGAAAAGCATGAAATGTCTACGTGTGATCACTGCAACTCCATCCGGGTGTATCCAGGGTTGGACCCATTATTCCCCTCGTTGACAGCATAAAACTTCGGAGAGCATCTTTCCAGTGCCCCAGTCCCCGATACGAACGCATGGCAGGCGAACGCTGGCTCACATGCGGTAGAATAATACTGCAACTTTATGATGGAGGCCGACTAGATGGGTCCGTTGGGTGTTCAGGAAACGGTGTTCATCTTCGTCCTCGCGCTGCTGATTTTCGGCCCCAAGAAACTTCCTGAGTTGGGGAAAACGATAGGCAAGGCGATGTCGGAATTCCGGCGCGCCTCGAGCGAGCTTAGAGCAACGTTCGACCGCGAGATGAACGCGATTGAGCGGGAGAATGAGTCGTTGAAGGATGTCACCAAGCAGTATGCTCTGGAGGATCATTCTTACAACCACGATTCTTATTACGACTCCGGGGATTATTCCGGAACGTATGATTACAATACCGCCGACCAAACTTCTGTAAGCGCATCCGCACCTCAGGGCGCCGACGACCAGGCGGGTCAACCTCAGACGACAACATCGGCATCGGCAGAAGTTACGCCGGCCGAGGGTACAGAGCCAGTTCCACATTCGAATGTGAAAGCTGAGACCGAACACCCTGCAGAGGCGAGCGATCCGTACTCGGTGAAGTCCTAGCTAGTGTCTTTGGAAGACGAAAAAAAACAGCAAACTCCGGAGGAGTCTGCGCCGACGGGTGGTCCCAGCCAACCCGGCCAAGCGGAGCCTTCTCCGGCAAACACGCACGTTGAGCCATCGTACGCTCCCCACCAGGATGATTACGGTTCGTATGACGACCCGTATGCCTACAATCCTGATGCCGGATCGACGACTACATCGACAGAACCGGCGGAAACCGCTGTCGTCAAGACCAGCGACGCGCCACCACCACCTCCTCCTCCTACCCCTCCTGTCGACGAGGAAGTACCCGATGAGGACGAGGAAGGGATGCTTCGGATGTCGTTCCTCGAACACCTCGAGGAACTGCGCAAGCGACTCATCCTGGCGCTTGCGGGTCTCGGCGTAGCATTCTTTCTCAGCCTGACATTCAGCGAGAGACTTTGGAACATCGTTCAGGAACCCGCTGCTGTCGCACTGGCTACGCTTGGCTACAAAAACACCACTCTAGTGATGACATCACCCATGGAGAGTTTCTCCATCATCTGGGTGAAGCTGCCGATGCTCACATCGCTGTTTCTTGCATCACCGTGGCTTCTGTATCAGGTCTGGTCCTTTGTCGCGCCAGGTTTGTATAAACGCGAGCGCCGGTATGCGGCGCCGTTCATCATCTCCGCCGCTGGACTGTTTATCTCGGGCGGGCTGTTCGCTTACTTTGTCGCATTCCGATTCGGACTCACCTTCCTGCTCGGTATCGGCCAGAGTGTGAACGTCACGCCGATGCTGAACATCACGGATTACTTCGACATATTCGTCAACGTGATCCTAGGTATAGGAATAGTATTCGAACTACCCGTTCTCATCTTCTTCCTTACCTTACTGCGGATCGCCTCACCGCGTTTTCTGTTTGCCCATTCGCGATATGCGGTTCTCGGGATTGTCATCGTTGCGGCCATAATTACGCCGACACCAGACGTCGTGAACCTGATGTTGTTTTCGGTTCCGATGGTCGTGCTGTATTTCGTCGGCGTGTTCGCGAGCTATCTCCTGGTATTAAGCCGCGAGAATCAACGCTTCCCGTGGAGAACGTTCCTGATTGCGGTACTTATTCCGATTCTTCTTATAGCCGCCGGACTATATGTGGCTATTACTAAGTATGGTTATAAGTTAGTACTTTATTGGCCGTTTCTAACCCGATAAGCGGGTTCGTTCAAGCTAAAGCTGCTGTAAGCTTGGACGAGCCTATAAGCAATGGATTATCGAACGGCGCTAGATGAACTATATCGAGAACGTCGGCGTCTTGATGAAGTTATAAAGAACCTAGAAGCACTCGTGCAAGGAAAGCAGCCGCCTCCCTTGTCGAGGCGTGGACGCAAGAGCATGTCGGAAGACGAGAGGCAGATAGTTGCCGAGCGCATGCGCAGATACTGGGCATCCAGACGCCAGAACACGCAATAAAGCGAACTCGTCCTCTATGCGCGCTTAAAGAACCAGAGCCAGAAGTATTGCTCACCCGCGCCGTGCCGGTAGCGTGGTTCGAAGCCGCACTTGTCCGCCATCGCTACAGCTTCAACGTCGGAGAACGGCACGCCGAGCCAGGTATCGTCCGGCGAGGTCTGCATCGTCGCATCGCCCTGTACTTGAAACTTGAATAAGGCGCCAGGACGCAAGAGCCGGTTCACTTCGCGTACATAGTTGTAAATCACTTCGCGGCTGGGAATGTGTTGGAAGACGATGGTCGAGAAGGCGAAGTCGTACGGCCCCTCAGGGAGGACACTCAGATCCATACCGTTGTTCTGATATATCGATGCATTCAGTGTATTCGCGAGCGCTTTGCGGGCCTGCACCACCATCTCGCCGCTAACATCCACCCCGTGGACTTCGCCGAATAACCTTGCAAGCGCGCGAGTGATTCGTCCTGCTCCGCATCCGATCTCGATGACACGCATCTCTTTCGGATCCTTGCCTTGGCAGATGTTCACCATGTCCGTAAGGATCTCTTCTGAAACCGTCTGTTCACCCGAGGCAAAGAACTCTTCGTCAGTCCAATCGTCTTTAAGAGTGGCGACGTAATAGCGGGCATTTTCCTTCGCCCGGGCGTCCCAGTCGCTACGCATCTTTTTCAACTGCTCGTCAAGAGTGATTTCTCGCATGTTTCAGGACGAAACAGCCATTGTAACGCCCCCACCAGAAAAGGTGGTATATGCTAAACTGGCGATGTAGCAACCTCGTGGGCGGCTAGCTCAGCTGGGAGAGCGCTGCGTTCGCAATGCAGAGGTCGGGGGTTCGATCCCCCCGCCGTCCACCAAAAAAACTTCTCCTGATACCATGGGTTTTCTCCCATGGTCCTTTCAGACACAGACATTAAGCGGTATATCCAGCAAGGCAAGATCCGGATCAGCCCGCAACTGCCTTCCGATCAATTTGGCAGTTGCTCAGTGGATTTCCGTTTGGGATCTGAGTTCAATGTCTTCGAGCATAGCCGTTTTCCTTATATCGACTTGAAATCGAAGGCCGCGCTCGAAGGCATCATGCGGTCCGTGAATGTCGAACCAGGAGAACCGTTCATCCTTCAGCCCAGGGAGTTCGTGCTGGCGATCACACAAGAGACGCTGGAACTGGATGCGGACGTTCTCGGCCGTCTGGAGGGGCGATCAAGCTTGGGGCGTATCGGGATCATCGTGCATGGAACCGCCGGTCTCTTTGACCCGGGTTGGAGCGGAAAGGCCACTCTCGAACTGAGCAATCTGGGCCGCATGCCCGTCGCTTTGTACCCCGGGATGCGGATCTGTTCGTTCACCTTCGAGCAGTTGTCAAGTCCGTCGGCCGTGCCCTACCGAACGAAGCCAAATAACAAGTACGCGGGTCAGACGCAACCGCTCGCTAGCCGGCTGGATCGGGAAGTCAAAGATTAGCGGCCGGACGAACCGAATCCTCCCGCGCCGCGTGTCGAGCTACCTAGCTCATCCTCGGACCATTCCACTGCCTCGTACTTCACGATAACCATCTGCGCAATCCGGTCCCCGGCGTGTACTTCGTACGATTGACGACCCAGGTTCAGCAATATAACCTTGATCTCACCCCTATAGCCCGGATCGATCGTCGCGGGCGCGTTCGGGAGCGTGATGGCGTGCTTCAGGGCGAGGCCGCTACGCGGCCGTAACTGCGCCTCGTAACCACTCGGAACCTCGATCGCGAGACCTGTTGGAATCGCCTGCGGAATTCCCGGTTCGAGTACTGCTCCGGAAGTCGCGCGCAGATCCATTCCGGCGTCTTCTTCCGGCCCATGCGCATACTCGGGGAGGTGTGCTTCGGGTCGAAGCTTGCTTATTTTGATTCGCAAGCTTTCATGATAGCGTCACGCGATAATGTTGGTTCCCCTATGAGCCGTGTCCTTACGCTCGCCCCGATGCCTCCCGAGAAGCTAGCCTATGCCTTGGCGCGGTACAGCCGTTCACCCGACTCTATTCGCGATTCGATCGATTGGGTTCGTTCTCACGATTCCGGCAAGTTCCTCGAGAGCTTCTACTTCCAGTATGGGCACGCATCGATAGCCGACCTGGGTCACTTGGCGATCTGCTTTGAAGGCGTGTCTGAACTCGCTGCCACCGAAATCGAAGATGAGCAGTTGTGGGATGGGCAGGCCCGGTCATCGCGCTATCAGGACTTCTCTAAAAGCGGCTACATCATCCCGAATGAGTTGAACGAGACCGAGAAAGACATCTACACCCAGTGCGCAACGGCTCTTTTAAGTACGTATGCCAGCCTGAACGAGAAGATGCGCGCGTGGTATGAGGAAAACTTACCGCGGCCGGACGATATGAAGCCCGAGGCATACAGGAGAAATATCGCCGCAAGAGCTTATGACGTGGCGCGGTATTGCCTGTTCTTCGGAATACCCACTGGAGTGGGTCAGGTTGTAAGTATTCGTACGCTAGAGAAGCAGGTTCGGCGCTTAAAAGCTTCCGTGTATGAAGAACTGCGCAGTTTGGGTGACGAGATCGCCACAAGCTGTGCGAAGCCGCCGGCGTGCGGATGGACCGCTACCGATTCAGACGAACCCGTCTCGCCTACACTGACCCGATTTGTGGACGCAGACGAACACCCGATGAAGGCGAAAGAAACTTTGCGCGAGTGGGCGACGCAAAACTTACAGTCGTCCGGACAAGCCCAGCCGACAGATGATGTCGACTTGTGCCGGCCCGCAGACTCCCTCTCTGACGCGGTTGCCTGCCTCTTATATGAGGTCACGGACAGACCGTATCGGCAACTGTACGAAACTGTTTCGGATTGGAGCGCAGCGCGCCGCATGGAAGTCGTTGATGTTGCGATGGCTTCTCGAACTCGACGCGATGAGATGCTGCGCGCGTTCCGTGGTGGACCGTACGTATACGACATCTTGATGGACATAGGGGCTTACCGGGATCTGCATCGTCACAGGAGGTGCGTTCAACTTCGGCAGGAATACACTGCACAATTTGGCTACTCCGTCCCCGAGCCTGCGCTCAGCGCCGGGTGCGGGGATGAGTACAAGGCAGCGATGGACAAAGTGTTCGCGCTCGCCGCGCAACTGCCGCACCCTGCTGTGCATTATGCGCTTCCATTTGCAACTAAGGCTCGATTTTTATTTAAGATGGACTTCGCCGAGGCAGAGTACATCTGCCGCTTGCGTTCTGGGGTGAAGGGTCACTTCAGCTACCGGACCGTCGCGTGGCAGATGAAATGTGCCATGGAACGGCTCGAACCCGAGCTTGCCAAGGCTATGTCTGCGACTCCTCCATGGGTAGAAGATCCCCTGAAGCGGTAATTTCTTACCACGTCTATTTCTCCTGGTGCAGGTAAACGTATACAGAGAAAGCAGTTTTCTCTTTGGTATGCGACATGCTCTTTTTTTGGCGGGGTTGAGAGCATTTGACTCGGCCCATAAAAAAAGCTGCCGCCACACTGATGGCGACAACTGAGATTAGTGGAGGAGAAGACTCATGAGTTTGAAAGCGTTTGCCGCTACTTTAGGTCTGGCCAGCTTGGTTCTGACGCCGGCAGCCATGGCCGATCAGTGGAATAAAAAGACATACATCACCATCAACGAATCCATCCAGGTTCCCGGAAAGGTTTTGGCTCCGGGCAAGTATGTGATGAAGCTGGCGGACTCCCAGTCGAACCGTCATATCGTTCAGATCTACAACGAGCGTGAGGATCAGCTTCAGACTACCGTTTTGGCGATTCCAAACTACCGCCTGCAACCAACGGGAAAGACCGAGTTCCAATGGTGGGAAACTCCGGCCGGACAGCCTAAGGCTATCCGCGCATGGTTCTATCCGGGTGACAACTTTGGTCAGGAGTTCGCGTATCCCAAGAGCGAGGCTGTAGCGATCGCTAAAACCACCACCGACAACGTCCCCACCACTTACGCCGAGAACGAAGCAGACCTTGCCACTGCTCGCGTAGGAACAGTGGACCGCGCCGGCACGGAGATGGAACTCGATCGACAGACCTACAGTCGAGCTGACGGAGCCCAGACCAACCAGACGGCGCCTGCGCCTCAAACTGAGGTCGCTCAGGCCCCTGCAACACCGCAACCGAGGACTGAGATAGCGCAGAATCGTGCAACCCCGCAGACTGCGCCTGCCGACGAGGGTCGTAGCCTTCCTCGTACAGCAAGCCCCATTCCGTTGGCCAGCTTGGCCGGCCTATTAGCGCTCGGAGCGAGTGTAGCCGTCCGTGCGCTGAACCGCGTCTAACGTTAAGTTGAATCTCGAGATACGCCTGGCGGCTTCGATTGATCTCGCCAGGCGTTTCTCCATGTGTGGAGGAGGTGACCCATGAATACAGCTCGCCTTGTGGTTACCCTATTACTCATCTCAGCCATTTTCAGTGCGATTGCGCAAGATCCGGTCGTAGGAGCAACATCGGATGCTGCGCCTGACCAGCAGTCCGCTGAACCCACGGGGCCGCCGGTCACCACTATCAAGGTTCCTCCTCCACCCCTCGATCCCGGCGCCTATCGAGTTTCGAGTAACGTCGAACTGGTCTTACTGGATGTGAGCGTGAAGAACTCGGATGGGGGTTTTGTTTCCGGGCTGGACAAGGCCGACTTCAAGGTGTTTGAAAATAAAGTCGAGCAGACTATCACGAGTTTTAATGCGCAAGACGTACCCGTCACAGTCGGTTTGGTAGTGGACAACAGCGGGAGTGTTCGCCCGAAGAAACCCGAAATCATAACCGCTGCCCTTACTTTTGTTACGAATTCTAATCCTCACGATGAAATCTTCATCGTCAACTTCAACGATCGCGTGATGATGGGACTGCCTGAGCACATGCCTTTCAGCGCCGATCGCAACATTCTGCGGCAAGCTCTGTTAAGAAATCCAGCTCAGGGACGCACTGCTCTCTACGATGGACTCATCGCAGCGCTTGAGCATCTCAGGAAGGGCCGGCTGAGTAAGAAGACATTGGTACTGATCAGCGACGGCGGCGACAATATGTCCGAGATATCTCATGACGAACTAATGCGAAAGGCTGAAGAATCGCTGGCGACGATTTACACGGTCGGAATCTACGACGATAACGACAAAGATAAGAATCCCGGATTTCTGAAGGATCTGGCGCGCATCACGGGCGGAGAGGCCTTCATCCCACGAAACCCCAGTCACCTGGTGGGCGTTTGCGAGAAGATCGCGAAAGACATCCGGAACCGATACACCATCGGATATGTGCCCTCGAATCGCGAGTTTGATGGCAAGCCGAGAAAGCTGAAAGTGACTGCCGTTTCGCCGGAGGGAAAGAAGTACGAAGTACGCACGAGAACTCACTACATAGCCACACCAGAGATCACAAGTTCCAGGGCTCGGGAAGGTCAAAAGTGACGACTCTGTTCCGAAACTCAGGTCACAAGCGCCGTCGTCTGATCATTGTCGAGTCGCTATTTCTTATCGTTGGCTTCGTATGCCTCGGCTGGGCCGGATACATGACGGCTCAGCGGTTACTATTCAGCAGCTGGCAGGACTATAAATTCGAGCAGGCCCTGCAAGGGCAAGATACTTCGCTCGTCGGCTATGTGAAGTACCTTTCGGAGGGCAGCATCAAGCACGGCGAAGATGAGCAGCCGGCCATCGAGCCGCCACCGCCGGCGCAGCCCGCAACCCCCGCCCAAGTCGGCGAAGAGCCGGAAATTGCCGCGGGACGAATTCATCGGTCGGATTGAGATTCCCCGTGTCAAGGTGTCCGCAATCGTGAAAGAAGGTGTAGACACCAAGACGCTGAGCCGCGCGGTCGGCCATGTCCCCTATACGGCATTACCAGGCGAGGTGGGCAACGTCGGCGTCGCCGCGCACCGCGACACGTTCTTTCGTGGATTAAGGAATATCCGCGAAGGCGATACGGTTCGTGTGGTCACCGTAGATGGGGTTTACGTCTATCAAGTCGCAGACCTGAAGATTGTTTGGCCGAAGAATGTCGAAGTTCTCGATCCGACTCCGGACGAGCGCCTCACGCTGGTGACGTGTTATCCGTTCAACTACATCGGTTCCGCGCCGAAGCGCTTTATCGTGCAGGCGAAGCGGGTCGGGTTTGAGGAGTTGGAGGCGCGGGCGAAAAGCCGTATCGAGTCAGAAGCCGCTGGCCATCGGCCGAAAGCAGGAAGTTGAGGAATTGACGCGCAGCTCGGGGATTTCCGCTTTGCCTCGGAATAGCCCCGCTCTGGACAATCGGTTGGTGCCATTCGGCCGGAATAAGGTGCGCCCCCTTGTCCTTGATTAGAGACCACGCAATTATTGCGGCATCGGCGTTTTCAGTTTCCGCGAATCGCAGCGCTTGCCGAACGTTCTCTCCAAAAACGACCCTTTTTTGAAGATCCTGCCACAGGCCCTCATGCTCGAGCGCCTGCTTGGCAGCAAGGCCGTAGGGTGCATGTTGTGGGTTAGCGATCGCAAGCGTCCGAACGGAGCGTAAGTCCCTCCATTGTAGAGACTTGCGAGAATACAAACCAATCCTGCCGGTCGCGTAGACGACCTTCGAGTCAATTGCAACGGCTTTGTTTTCCACGAGCCTGTCCACGAATCGCTCGTTCGCTGCCAGAAATACGTCGTAGTCTGCCCCTCGGGCAATTTGTTCAGCGAGCATCCCGCTCGAACCGAAAGTGAAACGTATCGCACAGGGCGGAATCGATGAGGCAAGAGCCTGCTCCAAAGGTAATAGATCCGAGGCAGCTGCTACGATCAAGCTGCATCCGAAGCACACACTCAGGCATCCTTGACAAAGGAAGACTAAGATTCCATAATAAAACTGGGCTGAAACAAGTAAGCAGGAGGATTTCCGGAGCATGGCAAAAATCATAGGTATCGACTTGGGAACAACGAACTCGGTAGTAGCTGTCATGGAAGGCGGCTCGCCGGTCGTGATTCCCAATCAGGAAGGCGGCCGTACTACCCCGTCGGTCGTCGCGACGACAAAGTCCGGAGAGCGTTTGGTCGGCCAAGTCGCGAAGCGCCAGGCCGTAACAAACCCCGAGAATACCATTTACTCCATCAAGCGGTTTATGGGTCGCCGATTCGAAGAAATCAGCGACGAAATGACACTGGTACCGTACAAGGTCGCTCGAGGTGAGAACAGCGATGCGCGGGTTGAGGTTCAGGGGAAGAAGTTATCCCCGCCCGAAATCTCAGCCGCTATCCTTACAAAGCTTAAAGAAGCGGCCGAAGCGTACCTGGGCGAGAAGGTAACGGCAGCCGTCATCACGGTTCCTGCGTATTTCAACGACGCGCAGCGCCAGGCGACCAAAGACGCCGGCCAAATCGCCGGTCTCGAGGTAAAGCGCATCATCAACGAGCCCACGGCGGCCGCTCTGGCCTACGGGCTCGACAAGAAGAAAGACGAAACGATCGCCGTGTTCGACTTCGGTGGTGGCACCTTCGACATTTCCATCCTCGAGGTGGGCGATGGTGTCGTCGAGGTCAAATCGACAAACGGCGATACCCACCTCGGCGGTGATAACATCGACCAGCGGTTGATCGATTGGATCATCGGCGAGTTCCGTAAAGAAAACAGCATCGATCTATCGAAAGATCAAATGGCATTGCAGCGGCTGAAAGAAGCGGCTGAGAAGGCGAAGATCGAGCTGTCAACCGTTCTCGAGACCGAGATCAACCTGCCGTTCATCACGGCAGATGCTACAGGTCCAAAGCACCTGGTGATGCGGCTAACCCGGGCGCGTTTCCAGGACATGGTTGATGACATCCTGCAGCGAGTGGTGGCGCCCTGTAAGCAGGCGCTGTCTGATGCGGGAGTCACTCCACAGCAGATCGACGAAGTTGTCCTCGTCGGTGGATCCACCCGTATCCCGAAGGTTCAGGAACTCGTCCGAAACCTCTTTGGGAAAGAGCCGAACAAGAGTGTTAACCCCGACGAAGTCGTAGCCATCGGCGCGGCGGTTCAGGGTGGCGTGCTTGGCGGCGAAGTCAAGGATGTCCTGCTTCTCGACGTCACTCCGTTATCGCTCGGGATCGAGACACTGGGGGGTGTGTTCACCAAACTGATTGAGCGTAATACCACGATTCCGACGCGGAAGAGTGAGACGTTCTCGACAGCGGCGGACAGCCAGACCTCGGTGGAGATCAAGGTATACCAGGGCGAGCGCGCAATGGCATCCCACAATCGGCTGCTAGGCGTGTTCCAACTTGGGAACATCCCGCCCGCTCCGCGAGGAGTACCGCAAATCGAAGTCACGTTTGACATCGACGCCAACGGCATTCTCAATGTGACGGCCAAAGACAAGGCCACCAACAACGAACAGAAGATCACCATCACGTCGTCTTCGGGCTTGTCGAAAGATGAAGTAGAGAAGATGGCGAAGGATGCCGAAGTGAACGCCGCAGACGATCGTCGACGCGCAGAGGAAATCACCGAACGCAACCTTGCCGACCAGATGGTCTACAGCACCGAGAAGATGCTGAAAGAACATCGGTCCAAGGTCAGCGAGGCGGATGCCAAGGCTGTCGATGACGCTCTCGAAGAGACCAGGAAAGCGGTCCAGTCCGGGAACCTGGACGAGATTCGTGCCGCCAAGGACAAGCTGACCCAGGCGAGTCACAAGCTTGCGGAAGCCATGTATCGTTCCTCGGCGGGTCCGCAGGGTGGGCCGACAGGCGCTCCGGGCGATGGCGCAACAGGTACCGGTACGGAGCAGCCGAAGGACAACGTGGTTGACGCCGAATTCGTCGACGTCGACGACAAGAAGTAAGCAGTTAAAGAGCATGACTCACCGGGCTGACGCGAGTCCGCTCGGTGAGTCGAAGTGTGTGAATCGAAGGTTTGCGTTATGGCTTCCAAACAGGACTACTACGAGACTCTTGGAGTGGCGCGCGGGGCCTCGGACGATGATGTCCGGAAGGCTTACCGCCGCCTCGCCCGAAAATATCATCCGGATCTGAATCCGGGAGACAAGTCGGCCGAGGATCGGTTCAAAAACGTACAGGAAGCCTATGATATTCTGAGCGACTCCAAGAAGCGCCAGATGTACGATCAGTACGGATTTTACTCGGACCAACCCATGCCTGGGGCAGGCGGCGAAGGCGGGGCGTACCCCGGCGGTCCGAATATGGGATTCGGCGGGTTCGATTTCTCCGAGTTCGCTCGCAAAGGCGGAGGCTCTGCCGGCGCAGGAGCCGGCGCGGCGGACGAGGACGGGTTCGGATTTGGCGACCTGTTCGGGCAATTCTTTGGAGCGCGCCGGGCTCAACAAGCGCAGGCTCCACAGCGTGGCTCAGACCTGGAGTATGCGCTGAACGTAGATTTTTGGCAGGCGATCAAGGGTACGCAGGTCCGGCTGAACATCAACCGGCAGGAACAATGTGAGACCTGTAAGGGAACGGGCTCGGTAGGTGGGAACGCTCCGGTCTGCCCCGAATGCAACGGCTCGGGGCAAGTAGATCAAATGGCAGGCGCTATGCGTTTCAACCTCACCTGTCCGCGGTGCGGCGGCAAGGGACGGCTTCAGAACACGTGTCCGACGTGCTACGGCGACGGACGGGTCTCCAGAACCGATTCGGTTGAGGTGCGCATTCCGGCAGGCGTTCAGTCCGGTTCCCGGCTTCGCGTCGCTGGAAAAGGGAACGCCGGTACGCACGGCGCGCCGTCAGGAGATTTGTATATAACCGTGCGCGTCGACGCCCATCCGTTCTTCAAGCGCGATGGCGACACCATCGAAATCAAAGTGCCTGTGACGGTCACCGAGGCAGGTCTCGGGGCCAAGGTCGAAGTACCGACCATCGACGGACGCGCGTTGTTGAAGATTCCGCAGGGTACGCAAAACGGCCAGAAGTTCCGGCTGCGTGAAAAAGGCGTCTTCAACTCGCGAAAGAACACACGAGGCGACCAGATCGTCGAGGTTGTTCTTCAGGCTCCGAAGATAAACGACGAGCGCACAAAGGAACTGTTAAGGGAACTCGCGCAGGTGCAACCTGAAAATCCGCGCGATGAGATTTGGGCAAAGGTGTAACTCGGAGTGATCTATGGCGAAGGGTAGGTCAAGGGCTGCGTACATGATTTCCGCGGTGGCGGAGCAGTATCAGATCCATCCCCAGACTTTGCGTCTCTACGAGCGGGAGGGTTTGCTGCGTCCATCCCGAAGCGACGGGAATACACGGCTTTATACGGACGACGATCTCGAGCGCCTGGAAGTGATCCTGAAGCTTACGCGCGAGTTGGGTGTCAACCTTGCAGGGGTTGAGATCATCCTGAACATGCGTGAAAAGATGGAGGCGATGCAGCGACAGGTCGACGAGTTCGTTCGGACCCTCAATTCAGAATTCGCGACACATGCGCACGCTCCGGAGCCGGCTTCTCGCAACTCGCTGATCCCGGTTGTCCGGCTACCGCGTGAGCGCAAGAACGTCGACGCCGAGAGGGAGTAGATTAGCGTTCACTAAACTGCTTCCGGTGCGAGCTAATTCCGAGTGGGAATCGACCGATTAACGTCAATGCTTGGGACTGGCAGCCATCTTCTTCTGTAACGCGGTCATCAGGCGGGTATGAATATCCGGGGGAATCGACTGGGGTTCCAACCCCTTGTACACCCTAATCGTGCGCTGGGTCGTATCGAGGATAACCCAACAGTTAGGGCACTCTTCCACGTGTCTATGCAACTCCGCCCGAATGTTCGGGTCCAGAGTATCGTCTAAAAAGTCGCTTAGCTCGTTCAAAAAGTCTTTACATGTAAGCAAAAACGTCGTCCCCCTTACGCCGGAACAAACGGGTTAGCTTTTCTCGCAACTGAAGACGTGCCCGAAGCAATCTGCTTTTGACGGCGGGGATCGAAATTCCCAGCGCCTGGGCCGTGTCCTCCGTTGACAATTCTTCGATGTCTCGCAATACGAAAACGGTGCGGAAACTTGGCTTTAGGCTCTGGACAGCTTCGTCCAGGATCTCGGCGAGTTCCTCCCGTGAGTATTTCTTTTCCGGGTCGTCGTCCCAAACCGCTATCTCGCGGGTGACCAGGTCCTCGCCGGTGTCCTGAGGCTCATCGAGGGACACGGTCCTGTCGGACTTGCGCTTTCGAAGCTTCATCAACGCCTCGTTCACGGCAATCCGAACGAGCCACGTGTAGAATTTCGAATCCCCTTGAAATGAGTCCAGGTGCGTGTACGCCTTCATGAAACTCTCTTGAAGTACGTCCTCGGCATCCTCGTCGTTTTGAGTGATGTGCTTGGCGAGACGGTAGATCTTGCGCTCGTACCGTTCTACGAGTTCGCTGAAGGCACCCGCGTCGCCAGCACGCGAGGCTTCAACAAGCGCAAGCTCATCAGTTTGTTCTACGCCCACCTCCACATGATACGCTGAAACTTCTGCTATCCCACGATTGCAACGCGGGAATTTCATAGTGGGACATCAATAACATGAGCAGCATCAACGTTACCCTGCCGGACGGGTCCACACAACAGGTTGCTGAGGGTATAACTCCCCTTGAGATTGCGAAGTCGATCAGTCCGAGGCTGGCCGACGACGCGGTAGTTGCGCGCGTGAACGGCGATCTATACGACTTGACGCGTCCCCTCGAGAGCGATGCTTCGCTTCAGATCCTCACGTCCAAAAATCCTGAAGCTCTGGAGGTCTATCGCCACTCGACTGCGCATCTTCTCGCTTTGGCAGTCCTGGAATTGTTCCCCGAAACCAAGCTGGGCATCGGCCCTCCGACGGAAGCGGGATTCTATTACGACTTCCAACGCGACACGCCATTCACGCCCGAAGACCTCGAGAAGATCGAAGCAAAGATGGTGGGAGATCCAGAAGCGCGATCTGCCGTACGAACGCAAGCTGTCGCCGAAGAGCGAAGGCCTCGAGAAGTACAAGGCGATGGGCGAGTCAATGAAGTGTGAGCTGATCGAGGAAAAGGCCGGGGATGTCTTCTCGGAATACACTCTGGGCCCGACATTCATCGATTTTTGCCGTGGTCCGCACGTGCCATCGACCAAGCGGCTGAAGGCATTCAAGGTTCTGTCAACATCCGGCGCGTATTGGAAGGGCGATGAAAACAACCATCGGATGCAGCGCATCTATGGCACAGCTTTCTTCACGCCGAAGGAGCTGGACGAGTACCTGAAGCGGCTGGAGGAAGCCAAGAAGCGCGACCACCGCAAGCTGGGCCAGGAACTGGATCTATTCAGCATCCAGGAACTTGCGGGTCCCGGGCTGATCTTCTTTCATCCCAAGGGCGGCATCATTCGCAAGACGCTGGAAGATTGGATGCGAGACCAGTATCTGAAGCGAGGCTACTCGCTCGTGTACACGCCGCACATTGCGCGGGCTGATCTCTGGAAGACGTCGGGACACTACAACTTTTACGCCGAGAATATGTTCAAGCGGATGGAGCTGGATGATGCCGAATACCAGCTCAAGCCGATGAACTGCCCGTTCCACATTCTCATCTACCGCGATCGTAAGAAGTCGTATCGTGAGCTTCCGGTGCGGTTAGGCGAACTGGGTACCGTGTATCGTTATGAGCGATCGGGCGTGATGCATGGTCTTCTGCGCGTTCGCGGATTCACACAGGACGATGCGCATATCTTCTGTACGCCGGAGCAGATGGAAGACGAAGTCGTAAGCTGCCTTCAGTTCGCGATCGACACCCTGACCACATTCGGCTTCTCGGAGTACGAAGCGGAGCTTTCTACCTGGGATAACGGCGTAAGCGGCAAGTATGACGGCAGCGCCGACCAGTGGCAGCTAGCGGAAGGCGCATTGAACAAGGCGACGGAACGTCTGGGCATGAAAGTGGCCGTGATGGCGGACGAGGCGGCCTTCTACGGTCCTAAGATCGACGTGAAGCTCGTGGACGCAATCGGCCGCAAGTGGCAGTTGTCGACGGTGCAGTTTGACTTCACGTTGCCCCGACGCTTCGGGCTCGAGTACATCGCGGAAGATGGAAAAGCGCATCAGCCCCTGATGGTTCACCGCGCGCTGTTCGGGTCGATCGAGCGCTTCTTCGGAATTCTGGTGGAGCACTACGCTGGGGCATTTCCAGTGTGGCTGGCGCCCGTACAAGCCACTGTCCTGCCAATTACGGATAAGCAGCTTGACTATGCGAAGCAGGTCCGCGATACGCTGGATGCGGCCGGGATTCGCGTGACACTCGATGACCGAAGCGAGAAGGTGAATCTTAAGATTCGAGACGCGCAACTTCAGAAGGTGCCGTTCATGCTGGTCGTCGGTGGCCGTGAGGCGGAAGATGGAACCGTCTCCGTCCGTCACCGGAAGCGTGCTGATCTCGGAGTAAAGCCGGTCGACGCCTTCATCACCGAAATCCGTCAACTGATCGATTCGAAGTCGTCTTCGGATTAGGCGAATGTCCTGGCTGCTGGCGAGCCTTGTAGCCGGGTCACTCATCTATTGCATTCTCGTTATCGTGGCCGCACGCCGGTATCTCAGCGTGCGGCCTTTGCCTTTGCGCGATACAGTGCCGATCAGCGTATTGAAGCCGCTGGCCGGTCTCGATGATGGGCTGGAGTCGAACCTGCGCACGTTCTTCGAACAGGACTATGTCCCCTTCGAAGTGCTGTTCGCCGTACGACAAGAGTCCGATGCCGCGTCGCCGGTAGTACGGTCGCTCCAGGAGCAGTATCCGCACATACCCTCGCGATTGCTGTTCGTGGGTGAGCCGCCGTACCCGAACGCGAAGGTCTGGAGCCTACACCACATGACCCACGCTGCCCGACACGACCTGCTCGTCATGTCAGATAGCGATATTCGAGTAACACCCGATTTTCTGCGAACGATCGCGGCCGAGTTTCAGGATTCGAAGCTCGGGGTCTCAACGTGCCCGTATCGAGCTGTCTCGGGCCAGAGTTTCTGGTCGACTCTGGAGGCTGTCGGCATGAACACCGAATTCCTTTCGGGTGTGGTCGTCGCGCGGCTGCTCGAAGGAATGAAGTTCGCTCTTGGCCCTACGACGACAGCGCGGCGGCAGGTGCTTGCCGATATAGGCAGCTGGGACCGGCTGAAGGATTACCTCGCGGAAGACTTTGTGTTGGGCAACTCTGCCGCGGCGAAAGGGTGGCGAGTTCTTCTGTCGTCCTATGTGATCGAGCATCATATAGGCTCTCAGCCGTTCGCCGCGAATGCGCGACACCGATTGCGGTGGTTTCGCAGCACCCGACGATCGCGGCCGGCCGGGTACGTCGGCCAGATGTTTACGAATCCGCTGCCGCTCGCGATTCTCCTATGTCTTGTGCGCCCCGACTGGTGGCCGGTGCTGATCGTCACGATTGTCGTCCGCGCTCTCGCCGCCGCAGCAACAGCCCGATGGATTCTTGATGATCCATTAACAGCACGCCGGTGGTACCTGGTTCCCGTGCAGGACTTGCTCAGTTTCCTGTTTTGGATGGCAGGGTTCTTCGGTAATACGATCCTGTGGCGCGGCAGGCGCTACCGGCTCATGAAGGACGGCACGTTCGAGCTTATTGAGGCCTGAGCTCCAACGTGCTTCCTTCTACCTTGGTAAAAGGCCGCTCGAAGCTGCGGCCTGTGTAGTACGCTTCCCATTGATCGCTGTAGTGCTGCGACATGATTTGTCCGGACTGTCCAAGCGTAATGTTCATCATGGAATGGTCCCAATTGGACGTGTCCGCAATGAAGCGGAGTGAAGGACCCAGGCGCTTAGTCGTCTGCTTCACCGATGTTGGCGAGCCGCTCATTTGAACCGGTCCGATGTTGATTCTGAAGTATCTGCCCAGCGTGGGAACGTGTTTCACCCAACTCGCCCGCCCGATCACCGGATTCTGCAGGGTGGTTTCCAGGTAGTCACCATATTTCCACCGGTTCGGATCACGCCCCTGGCGTCGCCTGCCTTCCTCCATTGCATCGATGAAACACCGCAGCACGAGCTGATCATAATCACGGAACCACTCGGCCGGGCGATCGCGGAGGATGCGTTCGACAACCGCGTTGCCCATCACGGTTTCCCATAGATTGCCTTTGCCATTCGATGCACGATCTCCCACAGCTCGCCTGAGCTGCTCATAGATAAGCGTTGCGATCAGGGGCGCAGGCTGATCCTTGTCCATTTGACCATCCCACTTGCGCAGGAGGTCGGCCGCTGTTTGCAGTGTTGGGTTCTTCGCGCCGCGCTTGTCAAATGCCGTCACGGCTTGCTGTGCGATGAAGTGCAAGGACGCGGAATACACGTCTTTCTGAATAATGAGCATGTCTTCCGGCTTTGATGCATTTGCCTTTGATAGAAGCGCTTGAATTTGCCGGGCCCGGTAATGTGGCGCGAACTCACCGCTGACGTTGTATTTGTAGTCGGCGGGAAAAGGATTCTGGTTTGCAGTGATGATCATGCCCGATGCCGGGTTGAACGCGCTCGGCAGTTCTTCAAAGGGTATGAATCCGTCCCATTCCGCCTCACCGCTGAAGCCATTGGCAGGAACATCTCCTTTGTAGGTACGCCTGATCGGAAGGAGTCCTGCGGCTTGGTATCCGATGTTCCCGTCGACGTCGGCGTAAACGAGATTGCTGGACGGCGCAGCAAGACGTTTAAGCGCTTCGCGAAACTCTGCCCAGTTGCGCGCCTGGTTCAGTTGGATGAAAGGAAACTGAACTCTCCCGACCTCGGCTGCGATCCAACGCATCGACAAAGCCTGGCCTGCTTCGGTAAGCCAGATGGGTCCGTGTCGGGTTATCCAATTGCTATGCTCGACCGCGTTCTGCCCTTTCACAAGGATGAGTTCACGTTCGGGACGCGCCTGTTCCACGGCATTCTTGAAGGCATACCGGCCCGTGTTGACATCGATGCGCTCGACGTAGAGATCCTGCGCATCAAAACCAAGGTTGGTGATCCCCCACGCGATCCGGTCATTGTGACCGATGATGACGCCGGGTAGGCCGGGTATCGATGCTCCTGCGACATTCAGATCGGGCGCTTGCAGATGGGTCATGTACCAGGTAGACGGGAAATTGTAGAGCAGATGCGGATCGTTCGCCAGAATCGGTTTGCCCGTTGATGTCCGTTTACCGGAAATAGCCCATGCGTTCGATCCGGGAGCGAACTCCCGGCCCGTGCGCGGTGTAAAGATCTGGTTAACGAGATCCACATCGCCCGTGCTGAGCATCGACGCCTTGGCGATCTCACTTCTCCAACTCGTCGTAAGGTCGCGCATCATTTGTGCGCCGATGGCCATGCTGTCGGCGATGGACCAAGGGCGCGGGTCATACTTCAAAATCGTGAATTCAAGCGGCAGCGTACCGCGATGCGTATCGATGAAATGATTCACCCCGCGAGCATAAGCTGCGAGAACTGCCCTGTCTTGAGGCGGCAAAGCGCGGGCGTGCTCCTCTGCTAAGCGTGCGATTCGAAGGCGACGAGCTTCGCGATCCATCTCGATGGTCGCAGAGCCGACAATCTCTGATAACTGGCCCTCCGCAGCCCTGCGCATGATGTCCATCTGCCATAAGCGATCTTGGGCTGTCGTAAAACCTTGGGCGAACAGAGCGTCTTCGATCGTCGCGGCCTTGATATGCGGGACACCTAGACCATCTCTGGTCACGGTTGCCGGTTGGCCGATCGGAACTTGGATAGAGCCTGATGTTTTCGGTAGCGGACGAATCGCGAACCAGAGGATAAGTGCAATGATGACAACAACAACCAAGCCAATCAGCACGTTAAGATATTTCAAGAGCCGGTTGAAGCGCACTTCTGGGCATTGTACCGAAGCGAGCGCTGCGGCCCAGTAAACATGGAAAGCCACTCCGGTTACCGGCTTCTGCTCG
This sequence comes from Bryobacteraceae bacterium, assembly GCA_963825845.1. GTDB lineage: Bacteria > Acidobacteriota > Terriglobia > Bryobacterales > Bryobacteraceae > DASQDN01. Next base: position 110,596 of record CAWGVL010000027.1, read on the forward strand.
TAGCTCTGATCATCGTTTTGAATGGATTTTTCGCCGGAGCCGAGGTGGCGCTGTTATCCACTCGCCGTTCCCGGTTGCGGCACCTCGCGGAGGCAGGAAACGTTGGCGCGCAGGCCGCGCTCAGCCTGCTCGAGAATCCGGGCCGCTTACTGTCCGTTACTCAGGTTGGCGTGACTCTGACCAGTCTTGCACTTGGCTGGGCAGGCGAGGAAACCATCTTCAATATTCTCTATGGCTGGCTCGCGCCTTTCGTGACACCTGCGACTACGAAGATCCTGCACGGGTTCGCCTTCGCGTTGTCGTTCCTGATCATGAGTTACGCCCACGTCGTCTTCGGCGAGGTTGTTCCGAAGAACTTCGGTATCGAAAAGGCGGATCGGCTTGCGGTGATTGTTTCGCCGGCGCTGCTCGTCTTCTATCGCGTCTCGGAGCCGTTCGTCGCCGCGATTGAGAAATCGGCTGCTTTCGGCAGCCGCCTGATAGGTCTCAGCGGGAAGGAACACGGCGGCGGGCATTCCGCTGAAGAACTGCGATTCATCATCCGTTCCAGCGGTAGCGAGGGGCACCTCAGGAATTTCGAGCAGGAGGTTCTTCAACGTGTACTCGACTTAAATGACTATTCCGCAAGAGAAATCATGGTCCCCCGCACATCCATCGTCAGCGTATCGATCGACGCAACTTTGGACCAGGTGCTCCGGCTGTTCCTCGATCATCAATACTCGCGTATGCCGGTGTATGAGCGTCAACCCGAGAATCTGATCGGGATCGTACATTTCAAGGATTTGATTCGCGTGTGGGAAGAACGCCGGCTCGCGCAGGAACGAAAGCGCCCCGTGCGTCCGTTCCGGCTCCGGCGGATTCTGCGTAAGCCGTTAGTGGTTCCTGAAACCAAGCCATTGAACCAGCTCATTGACGATTTCCGGGAAGACAGGACACACATGGCGATCGTTGTCGACGAGTTTGGGACGATCAGCGGACTCGTAACGATGGAGGATGTGCTCGAACAGGTGTTCGGCGAGATTGAAGACGAGCACGATGAGCTTCGGGCCAAGCCGCCTGTTGAAGCCGACATTCTCGAGCTTGAAGGCGCTACGTCGATACGCGATCTGCACACGCAGTATGGCATCGAGCTACCCGCTGAAGCCGGCTTCGAAACGCTGGCCGGATTTCTTCTCTTCCAACTCGGGGAGATTCCCAAAAGCGGCGACGTGCTCGAGATCCCCGGCCGCCGCTTCACGATCCTCGATATGGATCGCAACCGGATTGCGAGTGTCAGGATCGAGAAACTGCAATAGCCAGGCTTCGCCGCGCCGGGCATACGTCTTTGTAGTAATCGCAGCGGAAGCAGTGATCGCCGGGGTTGAGCGGATATTCGAGCGAGCCTTGCGCCCCGATGAACGACCGCACGTATTCGCGCGCGGCGTTCAGTTCAAGCGGTGACAAATCGATTTCAACCAGCTCATTCGGTCGAAGGAAGTGCAAGTAAGCGCGAGTCACGGGGCGTCCCGCAATCCGCTCCAGCGCGATGGCGTATAGCTGAAGCTGCAGACCGTACGCGTGCACACGACGAGGGTCAATCGGACTGCGGAGTTGGTCCGTCTTGTAGTCGACCAGGATCAGGTCGCGATTGTGCTCGAACCATAGATCGATCTGACCACGCAAAACGAGACCGTCTATCGCGATCAGGAAATCGTGCTCATGCTGTTTTCGTGTTGCCCGAAGCGCTTGTTTTCCGAGAGCGCTAGTGCGAAAGCGGTCGGCGAGTTCAACGGACTCGGCCGCTGGAGCTTCAACATACACTCCGGCGAGGATCTGGTGAACTTGCGTCCCGATCTCACTTGCTTCGAGTTCACCATTGTCGGGACGGGGCGAGTCGTCAATATTGACGAATGTGCGCGTACCTGCATCCCAGCCGATATACCGGGACAAGTAATACTTTCTCGGGCATTGCGCATACACGCTGATGTCGGTGATGGACGCCGTAGAATCATGCTGGTCTTGCGGAGAAACGCGGTCGAGATAGACGTTCTCCGGGAGCACCGCGTCAGGTGGCGGCGCCTGCACGAGATCGGGCGCGGCATCTGCACGAATGACACGAACACGGCTGTCCGCCGGGTCCACGAGCTGCCGCGCGATTAACTGCGCCCAAGGACCGCCCTTCCGCTTATCGGTCAAGGAATACGACAGCACCGTATGATTCTTCGCGCGTGTCATGCCCACATAAAGCAACCGGTTCTCCTCGCCCGATTGCATTTGATTCGCGCGTTCCGTGTTTGCTTTATGCGCTATGTCGGCTACGCCTTTGCGGGTCGCCGGATCGCGCCATTTCACGCCGAGTCCATGCTGATGGGTATAGCCGACGATCGGCGTGCCATTGCCACGGTCGCGATGGAGGAACGGCAGGAATACGACCGGGAACTCGAGGCCTTTCGACTTGTGAATCGTCATCAGCCGCACGGCATCACCGAAGTCCGGCGGAGGCGCCTCTGCGTCGGGAGATGCGTCGCGAATGTAATCCAAGGCGTCTGCGAGCGAGCCGGGCTGAGATTCATGGCGTGCGCGCAATGCCGCCATGAACTTCTCGACGTTTGCTCTTCCGCGAGACGTCAGACCGCTCTCGTAATCACAATCGTCCAGAACCCGGCGAAGCAGTTGGTCAGGACTGACGCAGTTTCGAATCGCTCGAAGTTCGTCGATGATTTGCCAGTAGGCCGGGGGGCGATGTCGCACACCTTCGTAAAGGCTGCCGCTGCCTGAAGCCAGCAGAAGGATCTCTTCATCGGACACGCCGAACAACGGTGATCGCAGTAGGCCGGCTAACGCCACTTCATCTCTCGGGTTTACGAGTACGGTCAGAAGCAGAATAAGATCCCGAACTTCCCGCGTCTCGTAAAACGTCATGCCGCCGAGCACGAGTGAAGGAATCCGATACTCGTCCAACGCTTTCTGCAACTCGCCGAGAGCCATGTTCGCCCGCGTAAGAATCGCCATGTCGCGATACTGAAAGCGTCCGGCCAACTCGCAGATTTGTCGTGCCACCCACAGCGATTCAATGCGTTCGGCAGCTTCCGTGTTCTCGCCTGTGGCGATGATGATGTCCGTCGACAGTTCCGATTGCGGAATGAAATCTGTGCGGCCGCTTGTGAGCTGGTGTTCTTCGATCCCCGCTGCAGGGCCTGCGAACGTCGTGTTAACGATCTCCAGGACTTCAGGCCGGCTGCGATAGTTCGCACGCAACTCATCGATCGCTTTGTTTTGCGATTCAAGAGACTGACGATACGCTGCAAACAGCTCAGGCTCGGCGTATCGGAACCCAAAGATGGACTGATTGACATCGCCGACAGCGAAGAACGAATCAGACCGGCGGATCAGGCCCATCAACCTCCATTGCAGGGGATTGGTGTCCTGCAACTCATCCATCAGGATGTGATCGAAACCCGCCTGGACTCGCTTCCGAAGCTCATGTTCGGAATCCAGAAGCTGAATCGCGAATTCTTCCAGGTCATCGAAGTCCAGCACCGATTGCTCGCGCTTACGCTGCCGGTACGAGCGATCGATTGCTTCGAGGGATTCGATGATGAGGTCGCGCTCATCGCGGTAATACTCGATCAGCAGATGCGCTCTGAGTCGTTCCGCGATCTCACGCACGACAACCTGCGTTTCCCTTGCGACGCTATTCTTTGGAAGAAACGTCTTGTTGAAGTTTGCGCTTGACAGCAGTTGGAACCAGCGCACGGATGGTTGTAACGGCAGGTCCACCACTTCGCGACACCAGTCCAGGTATTCGGCGTGAACGTCCTTCGTCGGACGTAAGCCTTCGTTCAGGACGGAAGCGGCGATGTTACGCAAATCCTGATAAGGCGGAACTGCGTCGATCAACCGAGCTTGTCCGATCTCCGCACCCGCTATTCGCATTCCCTCGTAGATCGCAATCAGGGAAGCGGCGAGATCCGGTACCCATTGGCTTTCTTTTTCCGATACGGCTAGCGACCGCAGAAATCGACGCATCCGATCCGGCTGCTCGTTGTAGATGGATTCGAGCACTTCATCCGCGACTTGCCGCAGCAGCTTACCTGGTTGCTCCAGTACTTGAAACTGCGGATCGATACCTGCAACAATCGCATTCTCGCGTAGAAGTCTTGCGCAGAAGCCATGGATGGTGGAGACATATGCGCGCTCGATCTGCTCCCGGATTTTGGGCGCGTGCGCGAATGCTCGAACCATCCGCTCCTTGATCTCCGTGGCCGCCTTGTCCGTAAACGTGATCGCGAGGATGCGCCCTGGATCCACGCCGCGTTGGTCAACAAGCCATGTAAAGCGCTCGATGAGCACGCTGGTTTTACCTGACCCCGGCCCGGCGACGACGCAGACATCCTGGCCTAGACGATGGGCGGCACTAAGCTGCCGCTCGCTGAGACTCATTGGCCTGCCTTCTTCGCCTGCTCCATCGCGGCTACTTCGTACCGGCACGCATTGGCATAGTCACAGAAATCGCACTTCATCTCATCGGCGGGCTTCGGATCGATGCGGCCTGCGCGGATCTCAGCGATCGCGGTCAGCGAATCCGCACGAGCCTGTTGCATCACTTGCACGAGCTGTTCCGGCTCGCAAGCCTGGTTGATATCGGGGTAATGAGGCGATATCATCCAGCCGGCAAAGTGTACGTCCCGCTTCATCCCGCAATACACCATGCCTGCGGGACGATACCCCAGGCTTTCTGCGGCGAGCAGGTATAACCCGCCTTGTACGGATGTCTTTTCCTGGTGACCTTTCTTGACGCGATCGGTGCTCTGCTTGCTGCGGTACTTATAGTCGATGACAGTGGCGTTGCCGCGACTGTCCACCTCGATGCGGTCGACTTTGCCTTTCAGGAATATCCCGTCTTCGACCTCGAGGGTGAATGGTTCTTCGTACAGCGAGGTAATGCCCCGCGCAAGACGTGAATCGGTCTCCATCATCTCCAGATTGTGGAGGAGTTCCAAACGCACCGCCTCAGTCCGGTATCCTTCCGGAACATTGGAGGCCCGGCACAACTCGTCGAAGACCCCGTCAAAAACATCCGCGATCCGCTTCCGCTCACGGTGCGACAGTTCGAGGACGCGATGGACGACGTTCCCTTGTACTAGTGCGTTCAGACGTTCCCAGGGCTCCTGCGGACGACCATTCAGACGCAGCGTTCTGTGCGCAAAGAACTGATATGGACACTGCAGATACGTCTCGATTCCCGTTGGGGAAAAATGCTTGTGCCGGGAGGCCAGGTCGTGGCGGCCCTGCTCGGTTGCGAGAAACGGTAGAGGCTCTTGCCCACGCTCTCGCTCCGGTGTTGGCCGAACGTCAGCCGCCCGATCCTCAACGAAGGGCTTAGCATGCTGTAGAAAGAACGATGGCAGGTTTGCCTCGCCCTTCGCATTCAGCTTCGGATAGCTGAGGACGACGGCTTCCGTTCCGCGAGATAAAGCCAGGTCGAAAAGGAACCGCTCGTCAGCCTGCCTTTGCACGCTTGTCCGCAGTTGAATACCCTGAGATTGCAGAATGCGGCGCAGAGGATCGGGCAGGATCGCGTCTTCGCTTTGATACTTCGGGAACTCTTTCTCGAGGAGGCCGCAAACGAAAAGGACCGGCAGACTCCACTGCCGGGCTTCGAAGGCATCGATGACATGCACTACATCGCGGCGGTGGTCCGGGACGCGCAGCTCCGAAGAGGCAAGCATCGTTTCAACGGCATTCCAGAAGGACTTGCAGCCGACCGGAGTCCCTGCATCGAGCACGGTTGCAGCAGCATCGCACGCGGCTTCGAATCCATCGAGCGCCGCCGCGTGCGACCGCCATAGCAACGCCAACTCATGCGAGCAGCGGTCCTGCAGATCCGATAGAAAGAAGAATGATCGGAGAACGCGGAACCGATCCGCCCACGTCGTCGGAAATGCCTTCCCGGTTGTCCATGGTGTCAGCGAATCGAGTTGATCGAGAACAGGCGTAAGATTGGCGCCGGCGATTTCGCGGAGTAGGTCCAGACCACTTCCGGGCGCGCGGCGGAGTACCTCAAACTCGAACGCGTCGCCCGTGCTGCCAGCCTCTAACCGCGACCCCGGAAGCCGCAGCGCGGAAACGGTCGCGACGTGGTCCCAGCCGCTGAGGAGCGCGGCCATCAAGCCGCGGAAGTATCGAACGGCGGGCGCGTCCGCAAGGGGCGACGAGAAGTAGAATCGCGAAGGAATCCGGAACCGCTCGAACGCCGAACGAAGCGCAGGGACGTAGGTGGCTTCGCTTCGAACGAGGACGCCCATCTCGCGCCACGGGCGGCCATTCTCATGAGCCTTGACAATCCGTCGGGAGATCTCCGAGACTTCAGCATCCAGGGTGGGCGCTACACACACAGTCCGATTGAATGGCAGAGGAGCGGCCTCAAGCTTTTCAATGCCTTCGATGAGATCGGAAAGCGAGTCGATTGTCGGCTGAGCGCCCGCCCATTCGGCAAGCCCGATCGTAAGCGTCACAAAAGGAGCCAGCGCTCGGATGACGTTCTGCTCGGGAGCGGTGAAAGAGTAGAAGCCCGCGAATATTAATTCGTCAATTCCCGGGCAACCATTCTCAGCGATCTGGGCCGCGGCCTGCTTCAACTGCGATGCGCGAAGATGCAGATTCCGCTGTTTCAGCGCGAGGAGAACATTCTCGTAAACCCGCACCAGATCGGGTTCGACTCCGCATCGGGCCAAATCCTCCAAAGATCCGCCGGCCGATGAAAACTCCTCGACTACGTGGACGATCGAAGCTCGAAATCCGGCAAAATCCCGGACCGCGGCGTATCGGTTCAAAGATGTCTGCGCCAGGACGTCGGCAACAATGATCTCCAGCGCTCCCGACGTGACGCCGGGCGCCGACCCGCTGTATGGTTCGACGAACTTGGTGAATGTCGATACGAGCGAGGGCTTAAAGACAAAGCCTTCGCGGGCCAGTTCGTTGCGAAGATGCTCGCCCATGGTCGCGGTCGGTACGATCAGGCGGCACGCTTCGCTCTTCGCGCGTAGCGCATCGCGAAGCCGAGACAAGCAGGCTGTAGTCTTGCCGGACCCGGGGGGGCCGAGAATCAATTGCATGGGCTAGGCCTACAGTATACCTGTAGGACGCCCTACAGTAGGGCCAGCAGAGGTTAGTTTGCGATTGCCTCGAGCATGCTGCTGACGCGCAAAGCCGACGAATCGAAGCCAAAACTCCGGAGAGCATCGCGCACCTCATACAGGTGCCGTTCGTACGCCGGAAATTCAACGATGGTCGGGAGACCGTGATAGATCTGCGGATTAATCGGGAACGGCACGCTCGCAAGACACTCGAGTAAATCTTCCAGCAGACGGGGCTCGGTGCTGATTTGCACCTGGATCAGTTCCCCCTCGCTGCCGGACAACGGCGCGTGCGCGGGCAAACTCGTCGGCCAAACGCTCATAGATTCCTCCATGGCGGACGGCCCAAAAGGAAAAACCCTGGACGGGGAGTCGCAGGGTTTGAAATTCTCGGAGACCGACTCGCCTTTAGCACTTTTTTACGTGGTTGCAATTAGCTCGAACTCGGTTGCGCCAAGCTCTAAATCGATCCACGTTTACGCCTTCAGAATAGCACTACCCGCATTTGGAGGCAAGAACTTTCTAGGGGGCGCGCCGCAGCTTCGAACCCCATGGAACTCCCCGCCTTACCCACTCACTTAAGGTTGCGATGTCCTTGTCCGACAGCTTCGGGCCAGGCGGCATCTTGACGTCTCCGTCGTGTTGAATCGCCCGCACAAGCAGGCTTTCTTCGGGGTTCCCGGGCACAACAACGGGCTTCTTGAACAGGCTTCCACGATCCTGGAAAGATAACCCGCCGTCGTTGAGTTCATCGCTGTGACAACCGAGACATCGCTTCGTTAATATCGGCGCTACACGTTTGTCAAAGAAATCGGCGTCCTTCTTCGAGACATCCTTCGCGAACGACAGCGCGGTTGTGCCGACCAACCCCAAAACAACAGCACGCACGCTATCGCTTCGTCCCTACGCCGAACTGATTCCCTGCTGCGACAACCTTGTTATTTGCAACCACAAGCTCGAGCATCTTCTCACTTTGAACATCGCGACCGGCTTCGTCACGAAGAGCGGCTACGATCTTCTTACTGGAAGCCTCGATAATTTCGCCTGTTGACGAATACGCAAAGCGCCCGTCAATGCTGAAGCTGATCCATCCTGGTGAATCCCGCAGCTTGATACTCACGCCCTGCTTCGGCGGCATAAGGGTCGCATCGAACACGTGCGCCGCATTGTTGGCGCCATCGACAACCCAAAGTTCTTTTTCGTCAGGTGTCAAGGCGATCCCGTGGCTGGGACACCCGTGCCGTTTGACGGGCCCCTGCTTGTATCCTTCCACCTCGACGCGATGCAGCTTCTTTCCCGTCTTGATATCGCCCACCTCGAATCCCAGCAGGCCATTGATGTTGACGAAGCAGAGCGTGTCGCTGCCATTGACCGTGAATGGGCGGATAACGTTCGAGAATGGACCGACCGTCGTAACCACCTTATGAGTCTTGGTGTCGGCTACCGAAAGGTTAGGTGACTTCAGTCCGGCAAGATAACAACGTTTGCCATCAACAGAATACACCGTGTTATGGGATCCCGATTTGGTCTCGATCGTAGTGATGACCTTTCCATCGTCCGCGCTTACAACGTGCCAATTCGGACCCTCGAATTGGGGTGTGTAGAGGAGTTTTCCGTCGGGTGAGATCGCCATGCGATCACATCCGCCTTCAAAGGTATTGTCCCAAAGCTTCTTGCCGGTTAGAGCATCGAGCGCCATCATGCGATTGATGGTGGTGACGAAGATGCGTCCTGACTTCGCGCTGGCGGCCACGCCTTTTACGTTCTCCGGCTTCTGGCCTTCAGGGACATCCCAGGTCGGAATCCTCTTCACGAACTTGTACCCATCTTCGATGTCGAAAACCGTGATGCCGACGCCGCCATGCTCAACGTAATTGCGAATGCCGGGGTTGGCGACGTACAGCAGATGCCTGCCTTTCGTATCCTTCACGTCGGCGCGCAGCAATGAGGATGGCGGAGGCGATAAGACTTTTGACGAAAGATCTCCGGTGAAGCGTGCTCATAGGATTTCAGGCAACGCCATGATATCCCAAATCATGGTCATAGTTCGACGCGGTCCATCGCGAGGAATTCCTGGATGTGCGGATGGTCGGATTTGTCCAGGTCGGCAACAGACCCAAAGAAGATCACGCGACTGTCGAATAGAAATACGACCTTGTCTGCCACTTTGCGCATCAAATCGAGATCGTGGGTGACGACGACAGACGTGAGTTGTAACTGTTGCTTGAGGCGTAACATCAGGTTCCCAAGATGGTCCGACATGATGGGATCCACCATGGTGGTTGGCTCATCGTACAGAACGCATTCCGGCTGAGCGGCCAGAGCCCGCGCTATCGCGACTGCCCGTTTGTAGCCGGTCGACAGATCTGCCGGATACGAATCGCGCTCCTCTGCCAAGCCCACCATATTGAGCAGTCCACTAACGACGTCTTCTTTGTTTTCTTCGTCGTAGTCGTCACGAAGTTCCAGGGAAAACAGTATATTTTCCCCGACGGTCAAGGAGTCGAAAAGCGCCCCGTTCTGGAAGACCATCGTTACTTTTTTCCTGATCTGACGCAATTGGGCCTCAGTGTAATGAGTAATGTCCTGGTAAGAAACGATCACTTGGCCCGAATCGGGATGGTGGAAGCCCATGATGTGAGCGAGCGTTACGGATTTCCCTACGCCGCTACGCCCGATGATTGCCACCGTTTCCCCGGCATCGACGTAGAAGGTGCAATCGACTAAAACAGGTCTGTCGAACGTCTTAGATACTTGACGGAACTCAATGTAATGGGGGAACTGCTCCTGGGAGGACAACGATCAGGCCTCCCGCCTGGCATACGACGCCCAATCCTCAGGGGTGTTCACGTTTGCCGACCAGGCGGCCGACTCGACCGTCCAGAACTCGGTATGCAGGTGACGTACAGCGGTCCGAAGGGCTGCCTCACCTCAATCAAGAGCAGCCGACAACACAGTAACGGCGTCTTTCCGGTAAACAGCGCACATAACCTGCTCTTTTCCATCGGGTGTCACCGGCACGAGACATTGGACACTGGCCGCCCGAATGCGGCGCAGCATCGTTTCAAAAAAGTCGGTCCTTACACCGGGCAGGTCGCAGGCGCTCACGAGATTCCACGTCGACTTCGTCGAACGCAAGGCGCTCACGATTCCCGCAACCGGGCCGTGTCCAGGTCGTTCATCAGCAATGATTTCATATCCGAGATGCCCGTACCGGTTCGAGTCCCCTCCAACGAGATAGACGCGATCCACAGCAGGAGCAAGCCGGCGCGGCTATGTGGCTGGCCAACGGCAGGCCATTGTAAGGCAACAGGGCTTTATCCGTGCCCATTCGGGAGCTTCGACCTCCGACAAGCACGAAGCCGGTCGTGTCCCTAAGCTCGACCATGAGAGAATAGTACCATTCGTTTCGGGTCAGCTATTTTGGTCACAGAGGAAATCTGAGATAATCAGGTGGAAACAAAGGCATGCGTTTCTGTTTAAATCATAGGTTCCGTCTGCGTTACGCCGGCATGGTGTTCTGTTTCGCCTCCGTTGTGTCGGCTGCGAGTCTCCTAACATCTCCCCCCAATGTCAGAAGCGTCGTGCGCGCCGATGCACATGGACGTCTTGTGCGCACCGTCATCGTTACGCCAGCGAATTCAGCCTAAGGCGTCGAGTACGCTGAAGCCATGCGAACGACCTGCTCCAGCCAGGAGGACGTGCGCGGAACGTGCCGGACTTGGTCGAGGAAGGCGAAGCAAAACGCCATGACGTAGATCCATTGCTGGTCGCATTCGGTGATTCAGGTGGAAAGCAACTATAACCCGTACGCGGTATCGCCCAAAGGCGCGCAGGGATTGATGCAGTTGATGCCGGAAACCGCACGGCGGTTCGGAGTGCGGAATACGTTCGACATCAAAGAGAACATCGAGGGCGGTGTCCGTTATCTGAAGTATCTCGGAACGTTGTTTCCCGAGGATCCGCGCCTGACGATCGCTGCTTACAACGCGGGCGAAGGGGCCGTTTGGAAATACGGGAATAGCATTCCGCCGTATCGTGAAACGGAGCAGTACGTTGATCGCGTTGGAAAGAGATACGGTCAGGCCCGACGGGCGGCTGAAAAGAAAGAAAAGAAAGAAACGAAAAAGCCTGCCGGTCTGGAAACCGCACAGGCGGCGACCGCGTCTGAGCCGAGGAAACTGCGCGCCGGTGCAGGCTTTCGTTGACTCCGAGGGTCGGCTGCACCTGCGTAATGCGCCTGCCGGAATCCAGGCGGCACAAAATCCGTAATGCGGCATGGGGTATAGCCTACAACGTCGGGCGGTACCATCTGGATTTTTCCTGCTGCTATCAGCCTGCTTTGGCGCCCCTCCCGCTGCAAAGACCGCCGTTACGGCTGTACGTTTCTGGACGCTGAACGATGCGACCCGGGTAGTCATTGAGGCGACCGGCGAATTTATCTTCACGTCCGATCGCGTCTCCGCTCCCGAGCGAATTTTTTCGACGTCAAAGGGAGCTCGTCTACGGCTCGGTTCCCGAGGACCGCACACCATCGCGGTCGGCGACCGGCTGCTGAAACAGCTGCGGATCGCGGAGACCCAGCCCGGAGTCACGCGCGTCGTGTTCGACCTCGAATCTCCAGGCCGAATTCAGCGCTTCTCAGCTCACAAACCCTGACAGGTTGATCGTCGAATTCGCCCGGCCTTACGGTTCCATTACAGTTGGCTACCAGCAAGGTCAATGAGCTTCCGAGCACTCCGCCGCCGCCCGAGATCACCCCGGCTGCCGATATGGTACGGTCTCCTGCTCCTCCGCGTGACAGCTGCGCCTCCACCGGTCGAAGTCGCGCGGAATGCCCGCCGCCAAAGTTCCGGCCGCCCCGCGTTACCGAAAACGACCGTAAGAGTGGAAAACGTTCCGGATCCAACGCACGGTCGTGAACGGGCATCGAACCTGAAGCCACCCCGGGCCGCAAAGCTCCGACAGGCGCGCAATCGATGACCCGCATCCTCGGTCTAAAGGTCGGTCGGATCGTGCTGGACGCAGGACACGGCGGGCACGACACGGGAACAGCGGGACCGGCGGGTTTATTCGAAAAGGACCTGGTTCTGGATGTCGCGAAGCGTTTGGCTCCCTGATTGAGTCGCGAATGGGAGCCGAGGTGGTCTACACACGCTCGGATGACACGTTCATCCCGCTCGAAAGCCGAACTCAGTTGGCCAACGAACATAAGGCAGACTTGTTCCTTTCGGTTCATGCCAACTCGTCGCCGGCCAGGAATTCGTCAGGTGTGGAGACCTATTACCTGAACTTCACCACGTCGAAAGCGGCGATGGAAGTTGCCGCCCGAGAGAATGCAAGCTCCCAGAAGACGGTTTACGAGCTGAAGGATCTGCTGCAAAAGATCGCGCTACAGGACAAAATGGACGAATCTCGCGAATTTGCGGAGCGGATCCAGCAGGGCCTGTACGCAGCGTCCGTCAAAGCGAATTCCCGGACGCGGAACCGCGGTGTGAAAACAGGCGCCATTCGTGGTTCTGATCGGCGCATCGATGCCGTCGGTGCTCGCCGAAATCGGTTTCGTCAGCAATCCCAAGGACGAAGCGTTGTTACGTCGTGCCGAGACTCGGCAGAAGATCGCCGAGGGACTCTATAAAGGGCTCGCCCAGTATGCGGCAACGCTCAGTCAGTTTCAGGTCGCAAGTAACTGACGAGAGAATCCCCCGCCGCCATCGCCAGCATGGAGGACACCCGTTGCGAAACCGGCTCGACGACGGAGCAGTCGCGTCCGGTTCGTTTCGCGCGGTACAGGGCGCTATCGGCAGCGGCGATTAGTGAATCGGCCGTAACCCGTCCACCCATACCCGACGTGCAACCTAAACTACAGGTGACATTCAGTGCTGCGTTCGCCATGTGGACTGGCTTTGAACGGATCGCGTGACGCATCCGTTCGGCTTGCATCCGTACGGCCTGTTGGTCTGCACCCGGTAGAACGACCAGAAACTCTTCACCACCGTACCGTCCAATTGCGTCATACGTCCGTATCGAATCCTGCATCCGGCGGGCGGTCTCCTGCAGAGCCCAATCTCCCGCAAAGTGCCCGTATGTGTCGTTGATGACTTTGAAGTGATCCAAGTCGGCGACAACAACACCCACCGGAACCTGTTCGCGTTCCGAACGGGCCAGCTCGCGATGCAGGATCTCCAGGATTGCCGAGCGATTCCATAGCTGGCGTCAGGTAATCCCGGGTGGCTTGAATCCGAAGCGCTTCGCGTGCAGCCACGAGTTGCTCCTGGAGATCCACGATCCGTGTACCGGCTCGCAAACGCACTTTCAGTTCGTGCTTGTCGAACGGCTTCGTGATGTAGTCGTCCGCGCCTGAGTCCATTCCTTCGACGACATCGTCTTTTTCGTTGCGCGATGTAAGGAGAAGAATGTAGGTGTAAGGTTCGGCCGCCCGTTGTCGAACCAGCCGGCAAAGTTCCGGCCCGGTGCGACCCGGCATCATCCAATCCAGCACGGCAAGAGAAGGAGAGTGCTCGCCGCTGAGAATACGCCAAGCCTCCTCGCCATCGGCGGCTACGATAACATCGTAACCCCAGCTACGTAGTGTCTCTTCCAGCAAACGGCGGGAGAGCAGGCTGTCATCCGCGATGAGTATCCGCATCTAGGCACCAATCCATGAACGGTGAGGCGCCGATCCATCAACGATCCCGGCCGTCCCACCGACTCTTGACATATCGGCTGGATGAACCCCAGGTTTAGCAGAATTGTTGAATTAGTCAGGCTGCTTAATGTTCAAGGATCGCAAGATGCTGTAGCTGTCTTTGCCTCCGGGCAGCGTGATTGCGTGAACCGGACGTCCCTGATTGTCGACCGCGCCTAAGTATAAGGCTTTTTCGCGCTCGGTTCCCATCAACACTACGCTCAATCCCCGATCCGGATATCGCAAGAGGCGATACTGCAGCTCCCCTTCTTCGGTTTTCCACCGGTCCGATGCCGGCGGACCGAGTTTCCGGACGATTGCGTGGTAATCGTCTTGGGCTGTCAGCCCGAGTTCGGATTGCACGACCGGTGAGTAAACAATTCTCGACCCGTCACGTCCGCTGCGCAGAACACTAATAATGATGAGGCAACCTACGATTCCTACGGCGAGTGCGGCTACCAGAAGTCGCCAGATGCGGGATTCAGCGCCGCTCTCGGTACGGATGCCGACAACGGAGGCGGGCTGTTGAACCTCTTCCGGAATCGAGGCACGGTAACTTTCGTTCACGGCGCGCGGCATCTCGATTACCCGGCGCACATAGGGCCAGATTTGTCCCCCCTTATACTCGAGTTCCTTGGTGAGGCCAACGATGACGACTGGCTCGTCGATACGGGAGAATTCGCCAATGTATAACCGAGGGATCCAAACCTCAAGGGCGGTTTTCGCATTCACGACCAGGACTTCCGACCACGTCGCCTTGCGATAGTGCCACTCGTTGTGTTCGACGTTGACTACCGGAGGGTAGAACGAGAAGGGCCGACTTCCGATTTGTTCAAAGCCCGGGGGCATGGGCGGGACCGGCATTTCAACAGACTAATCTTAGCGCGATCCGCCCTACCCTGTTGCTCCGTCAGGCGTTCCGGTTTCGGGATCTCCGCCGGTGGAGGAAAGCGAGTCCGGCAGCTCCGGCCGCCAGCAATACGGCTGTCGAAGGCTCTGGCGCCGTTCCGTCAGGAGAGGAGTAGTAGCTCCCAACCCCGGTATGCCAGCCCGCGAAGGGAATGCGGCCCGAGTAGGCAACGGAAGTGTCTGCTGAGAACTGCCCTAAAATAACCGGACTAGTGACGGCTGAAATAGCAGAACCTTTGTACGTCCATAGAAGATTCGTTACAGATGCGCTGTTGCTGGTCGGCGCACTGGGGTAAGGCCCGGTGGTCGCGCTGTCCTCGGTAGTCCAGTTCACTACGTCGGGCGCGGTTATCGACCCCGGCCTGTAGCCGTAGAAGTCGTACAGAACAAAACGATCGCCAGCCCGCATAACGTCGCTAGCCAACGTCATCGTATATGTATACCGAGATGTTCCGGGGCTGACGGCAGCTGGCACTCCCCCGTCCAGATCTACAGTTACTGACGCACTCGCTGCCGATGTAAGAAGTAGGCACGAAGCGAAAATTAAGGCAAGCTTCCCCACGAGTTCCTCCGAAGTAAGCAGATGTTCTACCTTACCTAAGTAGAATCACTTACTTCATTGAATCACAGATCGTCAATTCGGGATAGGGGTAACCGTGGCTTCTTGATGAAAAAAAACGGGTTGTTGCCTGCATGATGCGTCGTGCAAGCAACAACCGTTGGCATTAGAGTGGAAGTGACCCGACATCAAACCTTCCACTTCTGTTAGCGAAAACGGAAGCTGAAAAATCGGCATTAAAATTTAGTAATGTCTCAGTGCTGAATCCGGTGCTGGTACACTGATGCGGTGCATCCGAAGATCCTTGTGTCAGCCGGAGAAGCATCCGGGGATCTTTATGCGTCGCAACTAGTTACCTCACTGCGTTCTTTGCATCCCGACGCTGAGTTCTTCGGCTGTACGGGACCAAGAATGCGATCCGCCGGCGTTCGCCAAGTTGTAGATGCCGGAAGCCTGGCAGTCGTGGGGCTAATTGAAGTCATTCACCACATCCCAGGGATCTACCGCGAGTTCCGAAAATTGATCCGAGCGGCTGAGGTTGAGCGGCCGGATCTCGCTATCCTCACTGATAGTCCTGACTTTAACTTACGCGTGGCCGCTAAGTTGAAACGGCTCGGTATACCCGTGGTTTACCTGATCGCTCCACAGGTTTGGGCCTGGCGGGAGGGTCGCATTCGACGAATGCGGCGAGATCTTGCGCGCGTGTTATGTATTTTCCCGTTCGAAGAGGCATATTTTCGACCGCCATGGTCTGCCAGCGACGTATATCGGGCACCCGCTGACTTGGACAGCGCGAGCTTCCAATACTAGAGGGGAATTTTTCAAAAAGCACGATCTGGATCCCGAGCTACCCTTGATCGTACTGCTGCCTGGAAGCCGGGTGGGTGAGGTCCGGCGTCACATGGCGCCGCTCGAAGAGGCCGCGAATTGTATCCAGAGCCGCCTGAAAGCCAACATCGTGCTCGCAGCACCGCTAAACTTCGCGGCACGAGCAGGATCGACGTTTTTTCAGGAACGGATTGGCGGCTCATCCATCCAAGTAATTGAAGGCGAGACTTCGGACGCGCTCGCGCACGCCGATCTGGCGATCGCTGCGAGTGGAACCGTGACCGTCGAAGCAGCAATTCTCGGTACGCCGATGGTCACGTTCTACAAGGTAACTGCATTGAGCTGGGCACTTGGACCGATATTCTGGTTCGTGTGCCGTTTTACTCAATGGTTAATCTTGTGGCGGGGAGAAGAATCGTCCCTGAACTTATGCAGGATGAGGCATCCGGTGAGAACTTGGCTGCGGAGGCCATCCGGTTACTCGAGGATGCGCGAATTCGCAACGAGATGAAGCAAGGGTTGGCTGAGGTGTCTTCCAAATTAGGTTCGCCTGAGCATCCCATGGATCGGGCCGCGCGAATCGTCAGTGATCAGTTGAAGCGCCCGGCAGTTAAGATTTGAGGAGCACGTACATGGGTCGCATTGTCAAACCGTTTGTGGTTCTGGCAACTTTGGCAGCCGCGCTCAATCCAGCGCAGGCCCAACAGGATCGTCGCGTTCGCGTCGACGTACAGCACTACGTTATCGACGCGGAGATTAATCCCGAAGCGCAGACCATTGCCGCGACGGCACAGGTGCGTTTCGTGCCTCAGGACGCGACATCGTCCGTTTCGTTCGATTTAAATAACGCACTGAATGTGTCGCGGATCGTGGATGGTCGCGGAGGACAGATCCCAGCCGCGAGATCGCAGCAGGATTTCAAGGTTACATTGAATTTCCCCGAGGCTCTCCAGAAAGGGCAGCCCGCGGAAGCGACGTTTACCTATGATGGCAAGCTATCG
Organism: Bryobacteraceae bacterium; assembly: GCA_963825845.1. Lineage (GTDB taxonomy): Bacteria > Acidobacteriota > Terriglobia > Bryobacterales > Bryobacteraceae > DASQDN01. Next base: position 127,699 of record CAWGVL010000027.1, read on the forward strand.
GGTCAGGAAGAGTCGCCGGTCTATGGCATCAAGTTCGCGTCGATCCAGAAGGACCACGCGTTCCTGATGTACCCTGCGCGCTGGTTTCCGGTCAATGACTACACAGCGGACCGCTACACAGCAGACATAAAGATCACCGTTCCGGCCTCGTATCGAGTCCTTGGCGGAGGGTTGGACTCGACTCCGACCAGCGCCGGCGGAAAGCAAACCTTTACCTTTAAGTTCACACAGCCGACTTTCCCCGGCAGCATCGCCGTTGTGCAGGGGACACCCACACAGAGTTCATCGCAAGGTGTAACCACGACGATGTACTTCCGCGACACCAAGGACATGGCTCAGGCATACGGGGAAGAGACAGGCAAAGTGATGTCGTATCTCACCAGCGTATTCGGCCTGCCGCCCCAAGCCTCGGTCACACTGGTCGAAACCGAGGCCGGCACGCCAAACGGATATGCTGCTCCGGGCCTTATTTTTCTATCGCCGCGCGCGATCGGAAAGCAAGTAAATCCTCGCCTGCTGGCGAATCAGATCGCCCGTCAATGGCTGGGCGTACTTGTTTCCCCCGCCACTCGCAATCACTTGTGGTTGACCAACGGCGGCGCTCGGTATGCTGAGTTGCTATATCTGGAGCATATGAACGGCTCAGGAGCGCTGGAGAATGAAGTGAGGGATACATTCGTCGAAGCGTTAACGCTCGAGAACGTTCCCGTAATCCAGGCAGCGCGTTTAGAGGACTACTCACCCGAGTTTTGGGCCGCAACGGCGGGTAAGGGCGCAGCGGTTCTGCACATGCTTCGCTCGGTGCTTGGCGACGATAAGTTCGGTGAAACATTGAAGCAGTTCATATCGAATAATGCCTGGAAGTCAGCAACTACAGACGATTTTCGGAAGACGGCCGAAGCGGTAAGCGGGCAGAAACTGGACTACTTCTTCCTGCAGTGGATCGAGTCCAGCGGCGCGCCGGAATTCAAGTTGGATTACACAGTTTTCCGAACTTCCAAGGGATTTCGCGTTATGGGCAAAATTACTCAAGATCTGGATACCTTCCGCATGCCCGTCGAGATGCGTATTGAAACCGAAGGAAATCCGGAGGAGAAGCGAGTTGAAGTTGCCGGGACCTCTTCGGAGTTTGTAGTCGAGACCTTTGGTAAACCAAAGAAGATTACTCTCGATCCGGCGAACAAGGTACTTCGCTACAGCAATCCTCTCCGTGTTGCTGTCTCCATTCGCCGCGGCGAGCAGTTTGTCGAGATCGGCGAGTACACTGAGGCCTTAAAAGAGTTCCAGAAAGCTCTCGACGTGAACCGCGCCAGTTCTCTTGCGCACTACCGCGTGGCTTCGGTTTTCATGCTGCAGAACAACTATCAATCCGCGGCCAACGCTTTCCGCGAAGCTTTGAACGGCGATCTTGAACCGAAGTGGACTGAGGTATGGAGCCATATCAATCTCGGTAAAATCTTCGATATCACCAGCCAGCGTGATCGCGCGGTGAACGAATACACTCAGGCGATTCGGACAAAAGACAATTCGCAAAATGCCCAAGAGGAAGCGTCTAAGTACCTGAAGACACCTTATGAGCGACCGCGCTCTGCAAATTAACGTACTCAGATCGACAGTTTCGTTAGCGATCTTGCTTGCCCTTCCGCCCACTCAGGCGGCAGGGCAATCTCTTTTTGCTGAACCGAAAACGTCTGTCGAGATGACGGAGTTGGCCGGCCGGTACGCCAATGGAATCGGATGCCCAAGAGATGCAGGGCAGGCGATGCTTTGGTATCGGCGCGCCGCCCAACTGGGCGAGCCTGGCGCGATGACGGCGATCGCTGACATGCTTGACGAGGGGCGATGCGTCGACCAGGATCTGGTCGGCGCAGTGCTTTGGTACAAGCGCGCCGCGAATCTAGGCTTCGCGCCTGCGATGGTCCGTGTCGCGAGTATGCTGGAGCGCGGGCGCGGAACGCTGCTTGACCGTGAAGAAGCGACTGACTGGTACCGCAAAGCCGCGAAGCTCGGATACGGTCCCGCGATGACCCGCCTCGGTGACCTCGAGGGGAATGTCGAATGGTACAAGAAGGCGGTTGCTCAATCCGATCCGCCTGCGTTCGGAAAGCTTGGTCTGGTGACAGGTGACGCGGAGTTGTTTCGCCGAGGCGCCGAGCTCGGAGATGGCGTCTCCATGACGGAACTCGGGCGCATTGCGAAGGACGAAGCCGAAGCAGCCCGATGGTATCGCAAGGCTGCGGAATCGGGCGATCCGAACGGCATGGAGCGATATGCGTACTTCGCCGAGAATGGCCTCGGAGGAACGGAAAGAAGCTTCGGCGAGGCGATTGTCTGGTACAAGAAGGCGGCGGAGGCGGGTAATCCTGCGGCGTTGACGCGCATGGGCATACTGACTGGAGATAGAAACTACATCAAGCGCGCAGTGGACGTGGGCTATGCCCCCGCGATGACTGCACTGGCGAAAGTGCAGCCCGAACATGCGAAGCAGCTCTACAATGCGGCGGCTGAACTCGGCGAACGCGAGGCGCTCTTCCGTGTAGGAAAGATCGAAGAGTCGGCTGCGAGAGGTTATGGCGAGGCGCTGGCATCCTTAGGAAAAACGGAGGAAGCGGCCAAAGCCGGTCACGTGCCTTCCATGATCAAGGCCGGTATGCTGCGCCAGGCCGCCGATACAGGAGATGCCGAAGGTCTCTACGCGTATGGCATGTCGCTGCCTGACAAGCTCGATGGCGCCAACTGGCTTCGACGTGCCGCGGAGAAAGGCCACGCGCGGGCGATGACGGAGGTCGCACTCCGTTCGAAGAACGCAGCCGATTGCCGTCGCTGGTTCGAGGCCGCGGCCAAAGCCGGCGAGCCCGAAGGGATGTACCGGTTCGGGATCCTCTCCGGCGAGCGAGACTGGGTTCGCAAGTCGGCCGACAAAGGCTATGCTCCTGCCATGGTCGCTCTAGGCGAAAAAGAGTGGCTCGAGAAGGCTGCAGGCGCAGGCTATGCGAACGCCTTCACAAAGCTCGGACAGCTCGATCGCGCCGCACAGATGGGTGATCCTGAGGCAAAGATGCTTCTCGGCGACGCGGTGAAGACGAAGAAGCCTCGACAAGCCGTAGCGTACTATGTCGACGCGGCGAAGTCAGGATATGCGCCCGCCATGACGCGGCTCGGCGACTGCAGTCTGAAAGGCGAAGGAACGTCACGGTCCGAGATTGACGCCTTGAAATGGTATCGGCACGCTCTCGCGTCCGGCGATTTGACTGCGGAAGCGCGACTGAAGGCTCTCGGGAAGACTCCCTGACCCCCAGGCCTCACATCTCAGTGACTACTGAATTCGATTGATCTTCGCGTCAGGTCGCTTCAAAACCTCAGCCGTTAACTCTACACCCAAGCCGGGCCCTGTCGGCAGGTCAAACGAACCGTCCTTCGCGACAGGATACGTAGTCGTAGTAATGCCGCGATACTCATCCCCGTAATGCCGGCGAACACTTTCCATGATGAACAAATTGGGAACGTTCGCAGCCAGATGAAGTGTGGCTGCATGGAGCAAAGGTCCACCGCAGTTATGGGGAGCAATCGGACGCAGCGCTGTCTCTGCCGTGACCGCAATCTTCTTTGCTTCGGAGATACCGCCGCACCATGAAACATCCGGCATGATGATGCGTGCAGCTCCGTTCTCCATTAGGTCCCGGAACTGCCATCGAGTCATCAGCCGTTCGCTGAGACACAGCGGCAGACTCGTTGCAGCGGCTAACTCGGCATACGCGGCAAGGTTGTCCTGGGGGAGCATCTCTTCCAGCCACATAGGCGAGTACTCCTCACAAGCTTCTGCGATCTGTATCGCCGAGTGCAGGTTCCAGTAGCCGTGGAATTCCATGGCGACATCCATGTCATCTCCGAATTCCTGCTTGATGAGTCGCAGCGGTTCAATGCCGCGCTGGACCTGATCGCGTGTGATGAACTGCCCTTTGGTCTCGCGGGCAATGGGATCGAACGGCCAGATCTTCATCGCGTGAATACTCTGATCGAGCAGCGACCGCGCAAGCTTAACCGGCTCCGTCAAAAAGTCCAGGTGGTCGTAACAGGTATTGTATGTTCGGATTCGTTCTCGCGATGAGCCCCCGAGTAGTTGATAGACGGGTACGCCGCAAGCTTTCCCGGCGAGATCCCAAAGGGCCATATCCACTGCGCTGATGGCTCGCATTTCGGCGCCGGCCCAGCCCGCATAGCTGACGGCGAGAAACATATCGGCCCACAAACGATCGATCTGAGATGGATCTCTACCCAAGAGCACGGGAGCTAAGGAGCGCCGGACCACCGCGGCCTCGGCTTCCGGAAACGGGTACGTCTCCCCTAAGCCGACCAGTCCCGAGTCGGTATGAATTCGTATCCAGAGCCATTGGATTGCGCCTGCATGAACAGTGATGCCGCGTTCGAGATAGATGGTCTCAATTGCCGTGATTTTCATTTGTAATTGTCGTTAATCAGCCAGCCGTCTTTTGTGCGCTCGCGAAATCGCGTGACCTCTGCCCGCATCGTTTCCAGTGCCGAACGATACTCCGGCCGGCCGGCGAGATTATTCAACTCATCGGGATCGGCTTGTATATCGTATAGCTCTTCGGGCTCTCGATGCAGATACTTCGAAGCCTTACGGCGACCGACAATCCCGGTCTCACCCACCTGCCGGATACTTTGCCAGGTCTTCGAGTCAAACAAGTCTGACGCAAACGGAAACTCGAGTTCCGAAAACAGATTTCGAAGATACTTAAACTGCTTCGTCCGCATGCCACGAATTGGATAGTACATCGTGACCTCGTGAAACGTGTGTGAAAAGAAGAGCCTGGTCCCATCCGGCGGGATTCTGCTGCTCGAGCACCGGTAAGAAGCTTCGACCATGAAGGGGGTACTCGGGTGACCGCGCGCCGGTCCAATCGAGGATTGTCGGCGTGACGTCTGTCCAACTGATGAAGCCCTCGTTGACAAGCCCGCGTGCAGATTGGCCTGGAGACCGGACGATCATCGGCAGTCGTGCGCCGGCGTCATATAGATTCGTCTTTGCGTTCGGGAACGGCATGCCGTTGTCGCTGATAAAGATGACGAGCGTACTGTCGACTTGGCCCGTCTCCTTCAACAGATCGAGCATCATACCGATACCCTGATCGCACCGGTTCGAAGCCTCGTAATATTCGGCGACTTCTGATCGTGCCGCGGCGTTGTCCGGGAGAAAGGTGGGAACCTGCACCTTGGCCGGATCGAATCTCGTCCGTGTGACACCTGGATAATCGCGGTTCGCGAAGCCATCGCCGGCCCGGTGAGGATCGCCATATCCGATCTGCAGAAACCACGGCTTACCTGCGCTCGCCTGAATGAAAGTGCGCGCACGATCCGCCATTCCCTGCACGTTACGGTTCGCGCCTTGTGAGTCGAGGTCCCATTTGAAGCGCTCGATCGGATTCACATGCATCTTCCCGATCACTCCGGTCCGGTAACCGGCTTCTTTCAATAGTGCGGAGCATGGCTTCACAAACGGCAGATACGAGAAGTTGTGAAAGTCATGCGCGTGGCCGTAGTGGCCGTTTGCGTGATTGTGTAGACCGCTGTGAATCACAGAGCGGCTCGCGCTGCATGAGGGCGTCGTACAGAACGCGTTGGTGAAGCGTACGCCTTCGCCGGCCAGCCGATCCAGGTTCGATGTCTTTGCGATCTTGTCTCCATACGCTCCGGTATGGAGACCGAGATCGTCAGCGATCAACAGCAATACGTTCTTCTGCAACTGCTGCGCAAGCATCGGCGCCGCCACAGTTGTAGCCGCCTGGGCAAGAAAGGCGCGTCGATTCATGGGGTTATCCGACCTTCTCCGCGATTGATTTCGCCTGCAGGAACTGGAGTAGATAGTCAGGACCACCAGCCTTTGAATCCGTGCCGGACATGTTGAACCCGCCGAACGGATGTGCGCCGACCATCGCGCCCGTACATTTCCGGTTGATATACAGATTGCCGACGAAGAATCTATCGCGAGCCTTCTCGATCTTCTCCCGATTGTTCGAGTAAACCGCGCCTGTCAAACCGTACTCAGTGTCGTTCGCCAACTCGAGCGCGTGATCGAAGTCTTTCGCCTTCGTGACCGCCAGCACCGGGCCGAAAATCTCTTCCTGAAATATGCGAGCGCTTCTGTCTACGTCCGCTATAACGGTCGGCTCAAGGAAATATCCTTCTCTCGATGCCTCGCCACCGCCCGCGATCAGGCGGCCTTCCTGCTTGCCTTGCTCGATATACCGTGCGATGCTTTTCTTCGCGCTTTCACTGATCACCGGACCCATGTAATTATCAGGATCCTCGGGTGAGCCGACCTTTAAGGCGACAACTTTGTCGCGAAGCTTCTGTACGAACTCGTCATAGATAGCTTCATCGACGATGGCGCGAGAACAGGCGGAACATTTCTGCCCCTGATAACCGAACGCCGACACCATAACGCCGTGCACGGCCGCATCGACATCCACTTCGCGGTCAACAACAATTGCGTCCTTTCCTCCCATTTCAGCGACGACACGCTTGATCCAGATCTGTCCCTTCTGCGGCTTCGCTGCGAGTTCGTTGATCCGCAGTCCCACGTCGCGAGATCCGGTGAAGGAGATGAATCGTGTCTTTGGATGCGTGACAATAATGTCCCCGACCTCTGCTCCGCTTCCGACCATCAGCGAGAAGCTCTTTGGGGGGAAGCCCGCCTCGAGTAGAACTTCGGCGAACTTGTGTGCAATCGTTGGCGTTTCACTCGATGGCTTCACGATCGTGACATTACCCGTGACGAGTGAGGCTGTTGTCATGCCGCACAGGATCGCAATGGCGAAATTCCACGGCGGGATGATGACACCGACCCCTAACGGAAGATATCGAACTTCGTCCCGTTCACCTGGCATCTGCACGGGCGCGGCAGCAGGGAGGAAGCGTAGCATCTGGCGGGCGTAGAATTCACAGAAATCGATTGCTTCAGCAGTCTCGGCTTCTGCTTCAGGCCACGTCTTGCCCGCCTCATACGCAAGCCATGCGTTGAATTCGAGCTTGCGTTCGCGAAGGATCGCAGCCGCGCGGAGCAGCATCTTCACACGCTGCTCCGGATCACTCTCGCTCCACTCGCCGAAGAACTGGTAAGCGTCATCGACAGCTTTACGAGCCAGGTCCACCGTCGCCTTGTGGTGCACTCCTACCACCTGCGAAGGATTCGACGGATTGAGCGATTTCAGCAGATTGCCAGTCTTGATGCGATCGCCGCCAATCAGAAGGTCATACTCTTGGCCCAGCTCACTGCGGACTTTCTGCATCGCGTTTGCCATCGCGCGGCGATTCTCAGGCTGGGTGAAGTCCAGGTATGGTTCGTTCCGAAACTCGGGTATAGAAATCATAGAGCGGTATCCTCTACAAGATGTCGGCCATCTTCGTAGAGTTGCGCGGCTTCATCAGCCAGCTCGCGTCCCTTCTCATACAGCTCCCTGCCGCGGCCAATGTAGTCACGGGCGGATCCCGCGTGCTCGCCGAGATACCTCCGCGTTGCGGCTCCTGATTTTGGGGCGAGTACCATGCCGGCGCCAACCCCCAGTGACAGTCCCGCAACGAACCACAGCACGTTGTATGTATGATCTGAGCGCACTGCTTGTAGTGTAAACCTCGTTTATCCTGAGCGTTCCCAGGCCTGCGCTATTCTCGAAGCATGAACGAAGCGGAACTCGTGACGGTGTACCGGTCAGGCGATGCGGACGCGGATCGCGACGGCGCCAAGGTTAGAGCCTATCTGACCGCGAACGGTGTCGACGCCGTCATCTTCAATGATGAACAACCTGGTGTTGTCCAGGGATCCTGCGAAGTGCGCGTACCCTCGGCTTTCGTCGCACGAGCGGAAGAGCTTCTTACTCAGTACGATCCAGATGCGCCCCTCCAGGCGGACCCGTCTCCGGATCTGGACATGATCGTCCTTACCGAGCGCATGGGTGCGACGGGTGAAATGGAAGTCATCGCGATCAAGAGTGTCCTCGATGATGCCGGAATCCCTTCGATGATCATAGGCGATTCGGCCCTGCCCAACCTCAGCTTTCAGGTGCGTGTCGCGCGCAATTACGCGCAACAGGCGCATTCCGTCATCGCTGAAGCGGAAGCCGCCGGACCTGCCGCCGCCGCGGAAGCCGAACGCGCGTCCGAAGCGGCGCCGACGGATCCAAGACCGTAAACACGAAGAGCAACCGCCAACGAAAGACGGTTGCTCTCTTCTTACTTGCTGAACTCTGGAACTAGCGTCGCCCGGCCGGCTTGGCCATTGCAGGCTCGGGTTCAGGAACCGTCGGAGCAGTGACCGAATCCTTGCGCACCAACCCGAGCGCCGTACGGACCTCGGCATCGAGCGCAGCGCGCGTTTCAGCATTGTCCTTCATGAACTGGCGTGCGTTTTCACGTCCCTGTCCAATGCGTTCGCCCTTGTAGCTATACCAGGACCCACTCTTCTCGACGACGTTCTGGGCCACCGCGAGATCGATCAGATCGCCTTCACGAGAAACACCTTCGCCATAGAGAATGTCGAACTCCGCTTCACGGAACGGTGGGGCGACCTTGTTCTTTACGACCTTCACCTTCGTACGATTACCGATGACGACGTCGCCATCCTTGATGGCCGCGATGCGACGAATGTCGGCACGCACCGACGAGTAGAACTTCAGAGCACGTCCGCCCGACGTCGTTTCGGGGGAACCGAACATCACGCCGATCTTTTCTCGAATCTGATTGATGAAGATCAGGCATGTATTGGATTTCGACACGATGCCCGTGAGTTTCCGCATCGCCTGCGACATCAGACGGGCCTGAATGCCGACGAACTGGTCGCCCATTTCGCCGTCGAGTTCCGCCTTTGGAACCAGCGCAGCTACTGAGTCCACTACCAGAACATCGATCGATCCGGAACTGATCAGGACGCTCGTGATCTCGAGTGCTTGCTCGGCGTAGTCCGGCTGGGACACGAGCAGGTTATCGACATCGACTCCCAATTTCCGCGCATAAATCGGGATCAAGCGCGTGCTCGACGTCGACGAACGCGGCCATCCCGCCGGTCCTCTGCGATTCTGCAATCACTTGCAGTGCAATCGTCGTCTTGCCGGACGATTCCGGACCGAAGATTTCACAGATCCTTCCCCGAGGAAAACCGCCCACCCCGAGTGCGTAATCAAGAGAAATAGCACCGGAGGAGATCGAGCTCACCGGAATGATCGACTCCTTGGAGCCGAGCCGCAGGATGGATCCCTTCCCAAACTGCTTTTCGATCTGGCCCAGCGTAAGGCTGAGGTTGCGTTGGCGTTCTTGTTGATCCATGGTCGGTGTGTGTCAGGCGAACAAACGGAGAAACGTAAATCCGATTATAGCCGACTATAACCGCGGGGCATAGTACCCTTTTCGGGCGCGGACAATCAGATCCTTCCGGTTCTTCACCTTGATCCCGACTTCGTGGAAAAGACCATCCATCTTGGCCGGTTCAGGGCGGTAGAGCAGGTTGTATTGGTGCCGCAACTCGTTCGCGATGTTCTCGAAGCTTTGCGCCAGGTCTTGAACTTTGAAAGGAAAGAAGACCAGTCCACCCGTCTCCCGTGCAAAGTATTTCAAGACCTTGTCGCCATCCTGCTCGGCGCCCGAGTTGTTCGTGGAGATCGCGTACACCACGACATCCGCTTTTTGAGCCATTTCAAGCGCTTGATCCCGAGTAGAGCGGCTCTGGTTGTCATCTCCGTCGCTCAATACGATCAGGGCGCGGCGAAACTTATGGCGGGGCTGATCCTGCTGCAGTTTGTCGCGACAGGCGTAGTAAACTCGCGTCATAAAACGAGGTTCCGCCTCCAGGGCGTAGAGCGCGGACAGCCTGGGCAAGCTTGGCCGTATTATTCGTCAGATCGGCAACCAACTCGGGACCGGTATCGAAGCTCACGATGACAGCCCGGTCCTCCGGACGCACGACGCTGTTGATGAACTCGATGGCCGCTTCCTGTTGAAACCGGAATCGTTCCCGGATGCTATTGCTGGTATCGATTAGAACCGCGAGGCGAAGAGGCAGGTCAGTCTCCGCGACGAACTCTACAATCTCCTGTGGTTTTTTTTCTTCCGTAATCTCAAAATCGCTTTTCTGTAGATCGGTGACGAAACGGCCCTTCTTATCCGAGACAGTGAAGAGCATGTTCACGCGATTGACATCGAGCGTAATTCGCGGCTCCGTTGAATCGGACTGTGCGGCGGGAGGAGGAACCTTCTGATTCTGGGCCTCTACGGCTAAAACGAATGCGCAAACTACGCCGGAGGCCACCAACAGCTTATTCATTCAGGAGTTCCTCTCTATATTATGCAACCAATCCGTCAAGTCAGGTGCTAGCGGCGCTTCCAATTCGATGACCTGCCCGCTGGACGGGCTTGTAAACCGGATGCGCCACGCATGCAGGAAAAACCGTGTGCGGCCGGCATCGGCAGCGCCGTAGAGCGTGTCGCCCGCGACCGGGTGGCCAATGCTGGCCATATGAACCCGAATCTGGTGCGTCCTCCCGGTCCCAATCTTGACCTGCACGTACGTGTACCGTGGAAACCGCTCCAAAACTCGATATGTTGTGATTGCGGAACGGCCGGTCCCGAGCCGCGTGGTCATGCGGGTCCGTCGCACAGGATCGCGCGTGATTGGCGTTTTTATGGTTCCTTCTCTCGCGGCAACCGTTCCTTGTACCAGCGCCAGGTATGTCTTATCGATTTGCCTGAGGGCGAACTGCTCTGCCAGCTTGCGGTGCGCGATGTCTGTCCTGGCGATCAGGAGAATGCCGCTCGTGTCCTTATCGATACGATGAACGATTCCCGGCCGCTCTTCGCCTCCAACACTGCTTAACGTCTTGAAATGGTGTAGAAGAGCATTGACGAGAGTGCCCGAGTGCTGACCGGCTCCGGCATGCACCACCAGGCCGGCGGGCTTGTTGACGGCGATCACGTCTTGATCGGCGTGCAAAATCTCGACCGGGATGTCTTCGGCGAAGGCTCGCAGGGGCGGTAACTCGCCCGGACGAACCTCAATCTGCTCGCTGCCGCGGATCACAAACGACGGTTTCTGGGCTGCGCCATCGACCATGACGAGACCGCTCTTGATCCAATCCTGAATACGCGACCGGCTGTAATCGGGTAGATGACGCTGGAGCAAGTGATCCAATCGCTTGCCGGCATCGTCCGCAGTTGCTGAGATCGAGATCGTCTCCACTCAAGTACTTGGGGTCGTTCGACGGAAGTTGGTCGACGTGGTCTCGATCTGACCCTTGACGGTCTTAAACAGCACCCGGGCGTCGTAGATCATCTTGAAGCGTTTGAGCAGCCACACATCGTCATCGATTCGAGCCTGCTCCATGTAAATTCGGGTTCCGGGCGCAAGTTTCAGCAGAAACCAGCCGAACGATACCGGTCCCGTTGTTTGGGCGTCCATTCGTACTAGTCGTTTGTAATCCTTCGCGATCCACACCTTTCCTTCCATGTGTTTCAGGAAGGACATGCGCATGGAGGGCGGATCGTATCCGGGTTTCGGTTTGGCGATTAACTGCCAGCAATCGTACCCATTTACCGTCTCCTCGGGGCCAAAAGTGTAGTCGAACGCCTTCGTTAACTCTCCGAGTATTTCCTGACGATTTTTATCACCGCGGGTGTATGGTTCCGGCCTTTCGTCCACGGCCTTGCCGTTGTGGTGGGTCAAACGCCTGTACTGCTTACCGTTGTCGAAGCTGATTTCGTAGACTTTGGTGGTAGTTTTATCGCCGGAGCGCTCGATTGTCTCCTGGGTGAAGCCGTATCGTGTCCGAAAGATCTCCGATTTGTGGCTTAGTTCGACAGCCGACTGGATGATATCAACGGGCGCCAGAGAGGCAAAAAATAGGATGGCCGCAAACACATTCACACTGATGCTTCCCGAGCCTTCGGTGTTGCATGACCGAAGTATTTAACGATAACCACACCCGTAATCACCAGACACATGGCGAATAATTCGCGAATGCCGAAAGGCTCGCGGTAGAACAACCAGCCCAGGAACACGGCCACTATCGGATTCACGTACGCGTACGTGGATACAACTGCGACTGGCAGGTGCTCCATGGCATAGATGAAGGCGCTATATCCCACAATCGAGCCGAAAACCACGAGGTACGCGACAGCCCAGGTTCCTCGATGATTCCACTGCACCGGAGGGTGATTCGTGACCAGCGCAAACGGCAGCACGGTCAACCCGGTGGCCAATTGCTGGATCGCTCCGCTGACGACCGGATGCGCCTTTGTTGGCTGGTTTTTCTGCAAAACGGACCCAAGACACCAGCAGAATGCGCCTAATTGGAGCACGACGAAACCCTGCACGAGCGCGGGGCCGATGCCCGCCCCAAATGCCGCCGGTCCAACCAACACGATGATACCCAGGAATCCGACCCCGATACCGATCAGCGTCGACGACCGGATCCTGTCGCCGTTGCTTCGCAGCGATTCGATGCCAACCATCCAGAAAGGCGATGTCGTGACGAACAGCGCGGCAATACCGCTGGGAATCCACTGCTCGGCGAAGACCAGCGTCCCATTGCCGCCTCCGAGTGCAATGATGCCGAAAAGCGCCGTAAGCCACAATTCTCGACCCGCGGGGAGCCTAGCGCCGGAAAGCAGCGCAACGACCAGAATGATGCCGCCGGAGAGGAGAAATCGGGAGCCGATCAGGAGAATCGGCGGGCAAGCTTCGAGGGCCATACGGATAGCAAGGTACGTCGTGCCCCAGAAGAAATACACGGCGATCAGGGCCATGTAGGCTCGCCAGTTGCGTTGACTCCCCATGAACAAAGGTATCATCCTGACTCATTTGCAGGCGGGTTGTAAGTGCCGTTCGCTAAACTGGAAGCTTGATCCTGACGCTTACGATTAACCCTGCGGTTGACCGGAACGTAGCAGTCGACCGCCTTGCATTTGAGGACCGAGGTTACATTCTGTCGCGGAGCGAGTCCCCGGGCGGCCGTGGGATCAATGCCTCACGCGTGATTCATTCATTCGGCGGGAAGACGGTGGCGCTTGCCGTCACAGGCGGACCCGCGGGCGAAGTGTTCAAGAATCTCACAGGATGCTGCGGATTCCCCATGGAACTCGTCCGCATCGAGAAGGAGATCAGAACCAATCTGACCATCACCGACAAGCACGGGCTCACGGTCAAGCTCAACGAACTCGGGCCACCCCTCAGCACGAAGGAATTGGATAAAGTCGCTGCGAAAGTCGAGAGCAAGCTCGACAAAGCCAGATGGTTCATGATCTGCGGAAGCGTTCCGCCTGGAGTGCCGCCGCACTTCTACAATCACCTGATCGAACTGGCGCACAGGAAAAAAGTGAAAACGCTGCTCGACACCGACGGTGATGCGCTCCTGCACGGTCTCGAGGCGAAGCCTACGGTGGTCACTCCGAATCAGCAGGAAGCGGAGCGTTTGTTAAATCGCGCCCTGATTACCCGCACTCACCTAATTGACGCAGTCGAGCGCATCCACGGCATGGGAGCAAAAAGCGTTCTCGTGTCACTCGGCAGTCGCGGCGCCATCGGCAAGACGGCGCAGGATCTGATCGAGGTTGTGCCACCACGCATCGACGCCGTGTGTCCGATCGGCGCCGGGGACGCGCTCGCGGCAGCATTCACGTGGGCGATCGATAAGAAAGATGACTTCGTTGACGCGGTGCGCTGGGGTGTAGCCGCCGGTACCGCATCTGCTCGTTTGCCGGGACTTAACTTCGCGAATCTGGATCAGACGGAGCAGGTGTACCCACAGGTAGACGTCCGTTCGATCGGCTAGAAAGCAGCACGCCCGCGAACACAACCGACAAGGATACGAGAACGGATACGGCCCCGATCACCACACCGTCGATTGGATGGTGAGGTCCCGGCAGCATCCGGGTCAGCGTGAGAGCCGTTGCGGTGAACACGCAGACAGCAAGGCAGGACAGGATCCACATCTGTCCCGATTGTAGTGGTACTAAGCGACACTGGGGACTAGAAGTAGACCTGAATTCATCAGTCGAATCAATCGTACTTCTCAAAGATGATCTGGGTTCGCTCTAGGCCGATCTCTTTAAGCTGCTGTCGCATGTCGTTTACCATCGCCTTCATGCCGCAGATGTAGACGTCCATATCGCGCCGGTCCCCAAGTGCTTCGAAAACATGTCCCTGAACATGGCCGTGGCGGCCTGTCCAACTCTCTTCCGGACGGCTCAGCGTCGGCCAGAAGCGGAAGTTCGGATAACGCTCGGCCAGCTCCTCGAATTCACTCCTATACAGAAGAGAGCGTTCGTACCGCACGCCGAAAACGAGGGTGATCTCACGCTCCCCGCCGGCTTCGAGATAGCACTGCACCATACCTCGAAACGGAGCGATTCCGGTACCCGTAGCGACAAGAATGGAGTCTCTTACGGGCTCGCGCCAGGTGAAGTAGCCCAGAGGGCCTTTCATCGGCAGCATGTCGCCCGGTTGGAGGGCGAACAGAAATGGCGAGAGCAATCCGTCCTGCACGCGGTTGAGGCACAGTTCGAAACGATTCCCGCTTGGGGGAGACGCAGTCGAATACGCTCTGGTGATTTTTCTCCCCGAAATCTCGTGTGAGAGCGATACGAACTGGCCAGGGCGATAAGGCAATTCGCCCACGTCAGGCACTTCAAAGGTAAAGTGCCTGACCTCGTGTGCGATTTCGTGTGATTCGATCAGTCTGGCGAACATCTCCCCAGCGCCTCCTTCGAGCGGTCAACCAAGATATCGATCAGGCCGGGGTGACCGTCGAGCGGATCTCCTATCTCTATGCTTACACCTTCATAGATGTTGCGGAGTTCACCTGCGATGCGAGGTAGATCACGTTTCAAATGGATGCCCATCGTGAGGAAATACGGGACGATGACGATGCGGCGAACTTCGCTATCGGACAGCTTCGCGACAGCGTCAGCCAACGTCGGCGGCGCACACTCGAGAAAGGCGGTCTCGACGATCCGGCCGGTGCGTCGCGCGAGTTCCTCGGCGACCGCGCGGACCCCGTCATTGGCCGATTGCACGGTCGATCCGTGCGCGAACAAGACGATCCCCGTCATGGCACAATCAGGTTCGTTTCGGGTTCAGGCGCAAGCTCCGGCGGAGGAAAGAACTCCCGGAGAAAATCGATAAACGCGCGGCTTTTGGCTCTCCCGTTGTTCTTTTGAATTTCGAGACGTTGCAGGAACACCAGGATTCCGAGAACATCCGAATCTCGCAGAGACACGTCGTTCCGCCGCAATGCTTCTTCGATCTCGCGTATCCGCTCCTGGATACCACTCTGAACCCGGGCCGCGATTGCATTATCCGGCCGCGATTCGAATACTAATCCGCTCTGGCGCGTTTTGTATGTGGTGATAAGACTCGCCAGGGCTTCTTTGACGTCGTTGTCAATAGCGTTTTCCGCACTAAGGGCGGAGTTTGCCAAGCCGCTCGCTACAAAGATCAGAAGCGCTTCGTTGCGTTGGAGGAAGCTCTCGTCGATCTTGACCTCCGAATTTGGGTAATCTTCTGGCCTCAGGGAGCGCTCTTTCTCTCGAACGCGGGCCTCGCGCAAGTAGGGGCAATCCAGAGGGCAAGACACCGTGTTCTCGCGCTCTGTCCCGCAACACACCGGACAGATATCTCCACGGACACCGGGGCAATACCGGCGCGGACGCCTCGTGTGGCAAATAGCGCAAGGTTGCCCTTCTACCATGCCGTCATTATCTCAATGAGTTCGTTTGAATGCGGTCTGGCGCGCAAATGAAAAGCTGCGCCTGGCAATCAGCTCGGCGCAGCTAGACCGTCGATAGGAGATACGTTCACCCGATCACTCCCGCTTTGGCGCGGGTCACCCGAACGAACCTGGTGAGTGAATCATAGGTGTTGAGCCAACGCATTGGCAATACCCAGAGTTCTGTACATGCGAGTGTGTACAGAGGTCTCCGTATGGTGTCTCGGATTCGAACGCGCAAGATTAGTAGTAATTCCGGGTTTAGTGTGGAACGGCAAAGTGCGCGAAGATGGAAGCATGGCGGTAAGCAAGCGCACAGCGCTTAGGAACGGGTTCGGTGTCATCACCGGTCTGCTCGTCCTATCTACGGTGCTCGCCTATCATTTCCAGGAGAGTTTTTCGGAGCGTAGCGCGGCCATCCACCGTCGGTATGTGCTTGGTCAGGAGGTCGTGACCAGCCTTCGGCGGGTTCTGTACAACGGGAGCATCACCGCGCGTGATTACCTGTTGAATCCGGCGCCAAACAAAGCGCAGCGATATGAGGCTGAGATCGCCGAATTGCAGCGCGCAACTGAGCCATTGCTTGGTGAATTGCGAAAGTCGGTTGCGAATCGTGAAACGATCGACGAACTCGAAAAGAACATTCACGAACTCTGGGAAGCTCTCGACGAGAGTTCATTGCGGGGCCGGGATGTCGTGCAAACGTACGATTATGTTCAGAAAGAGATTGCGCCGCGTAGGAGCGCTGCAGGCAAGATCTTGCAGGATTTGGAGAACGCGAATAACAGCGCATTGACAACGACGGAGCGGGAGTTTTCCGCCAGCCGTGCCGCCGCGGCGAAAAGTCTGATGTGGCTTCTATTCGGCTGCGTCTTCGGCGGGATTGGCATTGCATGGTTCAGTCTTCGTTACTCCGATCATCTCGAGAGGCAGGCGGCCGCGAGATTCGATGAGGTGTTGGAGGCAAAGCTCGAGTTAGAGCGGCTTTCCAAGCGGTTGATGGAGATTCAAGAGGAAGAACGTACGAACCTGTCGCGCGAACTGCACGATGAAATCGTGCAGAAGCCTTGCCGTGCTCAAAATTGAGATCACACAAGCCCTTGCCGGACTCCAAAACGGCCACGCAATCGAGCCGCTCACGCGTGCCCGTGAACTCGCCGACCGTACTGTGCGAACCGTTCGCGATATCAGCCTGCTGCTGCGGCCTTCGCTACTCGATGATCTCGGCTTGGGTCCGGCGCTCCAGTGGCAAACGCAGGACTTCACACGCAGAACCGGTGTTCCTTGCGAGTACGTGGAAGAGAACCTGCCCGAGAGTTTGCCCGATCCTGTGAATACCTGTGTCTATCGTGTTACACAGGAGGCTCTTCGAAACTGCGAGAAGCACTCGCAGGCAACCAGCGTATCCGTCCAGGTGAGCCAAACGGGGACCGGCATGACTGTTGAGATTCGTGATGATGGTGTGGGCTTCCGCAACGAGCGACGTGCTCCGACCAATCTGGGCGTTCTCGGTATGCGTGAACGGGCTGCGGCACTGGGCGGTGACCTTAGTATCAATTCCATTGCGGGAAAAGGCACCATCGTGCGGCTGTGGTTACCGTATAGCAATGGCGGAAAGAAATCAAATGTTCTGGAGCACACGCGTGAGCGCAATTCGTATCCTACTTGCGGATGATCATAACCTGTTCCGACACGGTGTGCGCCGCATCCTTGAAGGCCAGGATGGATTCGAGGTCATCGCAGAGGCGTCAACGGGTCTTGAAGCAATTGAGTTAACCAAGCAGTTGCGTCCGGATGTCGCGATCGTCGACATCGCAATGAAGGAATTGAACGGTATCGAGACAACGTCACAGATCCTGCGTCATTCTCCGGAAACAGCCGTTCTGATTCTCAGTATGTACAGCGATGAGCGGTATGTCATCCGCGCTGTCGAAGCTGGGGCTCGCGGCTATTGTTGAAGGACACACTCGAGGAAGGTCTAATCGAGGCGATTCAGCAGATTCACGCCGGCAAAGCGTTCTCCAGTACATATGTTGCGAAACTGCTCCAGGAAGCGCACGGCGGCGCCTTCGATGAGCAGAAATTCGATGATCGATATGAGACTCACCGACCGTGAGCGCCAGTTGTACCACCTGCTCGCCGAAGGGCGGTCCAACAAGGAAATCGCCGCTCGCCTGGGTCTGGGCCCCCATACCGTGGAAACGCCTACGGACCGCATCATGGACAAGCTCGGAGTTCATTCCATTGCCGAACTAGTGCTAAGTGCGGTGCGCCGGGGCCTGATAGTCTAATAAACATGGGTTACTCTTCACCGTTAAAGTTCGGGATAAACCCGAACTTTAACGGTGAAGAGTAACCCATGTTTATTAGACAATCAGAAAAAGGGAGCACCGCACTTAGCACGAGTTCGGCAATGGAATGAACTCCAAGCTTGTCCATGATCCGCCCGTATGCGTTTTCACGGTACTGCAGCTCAGTTTTAGGCGAGCGGCGATTTCCTTGTTGGACCGCCCTTCGGCCAGCAGGTGGTTTGCGACTCACGGGCCCTGCCGGTGACGTTGTAGCTCATATCGATCATCAAATTTCTGCTCATCGAAGGCGCCGCCGTGCGCTTCCTGGATTTCGGGACAGATGGACTGAAGAACGCTTTGCCGGCTGAAGTTGCCTGAATCGCCTCGATTGACACTTTCCTCGAGTG
This sequence comes from Bryobacteraceae bacterium, assembly GCA_963825845.1. GTDB lineage: Bacteria > Acidobacteriota > Terriglobia > Bryobacterales > Bryobacteraceae > DASQDN01. The sequence goes on from CAWGVL010000027.1 coordinate 146,167, forward strand.
TGTCCTTCAACAAATAGCCGCGAGCCAAAACCCGCTCATCGGCTACTACATACTGAGAATCAGAACGGCTGTTTCCGGAGAATGACGCAGGATCTGTGACGTTGTCTCGATACCGTTCAATTCCTTCATTGCGATGTCGACGATCGCGACATCGGACGCAAGCTGTTTGGTTAACTCGGAATTTGCTTCAAGACCCGTTGAGCGCCTCTGCGATGACCTGCGAATCCATATTGGCCTTCTCAAAAGCTTAGCCAAAGTGTCGGAACAGGTTATGATCATCCGCAAGTAAGATCGGAATTTGCGCTCGCGCCGTCTGCTCCAGTACGTTTGATTTCTTTCCGCCATTGCTATACGGTAACCACAGCCGCACGACGGTGCCTTTTCCCGCAATAAAATGATACTAAGGTCACCGCCCAGTGCCGCAGCCCGTTCACCGTACCGAGAACGCCCAGGATTGGGTGCGAGCACGTCACTCGTTGCGGAAGCCCACACCATCATCACGAATCTCAACAGTCATGCCGGTCCCCGTTTGGCTCGCCTGGACGGATACGCTGGTTGCCTGCGAGTGCTTCTCGCAGTTTCGAAGAGCCTCCTGTGTAACACGATGAGACACAGGTATTCACGGGATCGGGCAAACTCTCGGCTACTACCTCCACGTACTCGCAAGGAACACCGGTTCTGCGTGTGAAGTCCTGCGTTTGCCACTGGAGCGCCGGACCCAAGCCGAGATGATCAAGATCTAGCGAAGGCCGCGACAGCAGGCTGATATCACGAACGGTTCGCACAGTACGGTCTGCGAGTTCACGGGCACGCGTGAGCGGCTCGATTGCGTGGCCGTTCTGGAGTCCGGCAAGGGCTTGTGTGATCTCAATTTTGAGCACGGCAAAGTGTAAGGTTCTGCACGATTTCATCGTGCAGCTCGCACGACAGGTAGTACGTTCTTCCTCTTGAATCTCCATCAACCGCTTGGAAAGCCGCTCCAACTCGAGCTTTGCCTCCGACGCCTCATCGAAACCTCGCGGCCGCCTGCCTCTTGAGATGATCGGAGTAACCAAAACTGAACCATGCGATGCCAATCCCGCCGAAGACGCAGCCGAATAGAAGCCACATCAGACTTTTTCCGCCGCGGCGGCGCGCCTGAAAGAAAACTCCCGCTCCCGTCGTTGTCAATGCGCTGTTATTCGCGTTCTCAAATCCTGCAAGATCTTGCCTGCAGCGCTCCTACGCGGCGCGGGCTGACTTTCTGAACATAATCGTACGTTTGCACGACGGGGAAGCAGCCGCAATGAAGACTGCGTCGAGAGCTTCCCAGAGTTCGTGAAAAAAATTTTCGAGTTCGTCGATCGTTTCACGATTCGCAACCAAGACTTTCGCAATTCACCAAGCAATGGCTCCAGTTGCGCGCTGCAATTCGGCGATCTCAGCCTCATATCGCTGCGCTTTTGGTTTTGGCGCCGGATTCAACAGGTAATCACGCGCGGGGGGGCTCCCGTTGTACAGAACCCGCCGAAGGCTGGTCACGACCTCCTGACCAAGGCATGCCGACAGTCAACCCTCCCAGCGCTACGCTCCGAAAAACTCTCCTGGAGACCCCGCAAGCAGCGTCATAGGACGAGCAGACCGGTGATGACACCGAACCCGTTCCTAAGCGCTGTGCGCTTGCTTACCGCCATGCTTCCATCTTCGCCGCACTTTGCCGTTCCACGGCTACCCAAAAATCCTCCTAATCTTGCGCGTTCGAATCCGAGACACCATACGGAGACCTCTGTACACACTCGCATGTACAGAACTATTGGGTATTGCCAATGCGTTGGCTCAACACCTATAGATTCGCTCACCAGGTTCAGTTGGGTGACCCGCGCCAAAGCGGGAGTGATCGGGTGAACGTATACCCTATCGACGGTCTAGCTGCGCCGAGCTAACTCCAGCGCAGCTTTTCATTTGCGCGCCAGACCGCATTCAAACGAACTCATTGAGATAATGACGGCATGGTCCAAGGGCAACCTTGGCTCTTCCAGCACGAGGCGTCGCACCGTATTCATCCTCGTGGGGATGGCTCCGGTCTGTACCAAGAAAACGCACGCATTCTCTTGCCTCTCGGTTGAACCTCCTTGCGCGAGGCCCGCGTTCGAGAGAAAGACACTGCCTGAGAGCAGAAGATTACCCAAACTCGGAGGTCAAGATCAACAAGCTTCCTCCAACGCAACGAAGCGCTTCGATCTTTGTAGCGAGCCGCTTCGGCAAACTCCGCCCTTAGTGCGGAAAACGCTATTGACAACGACGGCAAAGAAGCCCTGGCGAGTCTTATGCACCTGTTACAAAACGCGCCAAGCGGGTTAGTTCGAATCGCAGCCGATAATGCAATCGCGGCCCGGTTCAGAGTGACATGCAGGAGCGGATACACGAGATCGAAGAAGCGTTGCGGCGGAACGACGTGTCTCTGCGAGATTCGGATGTTCTCGGAATCCTGGTGTTCCTGCAACAACTAGGGGAAAAAAAGAACAACGGGAGAGCCAAAAGCCGCGCCGTTTATCGATTTTCTCCGGGGAGTTCTTTCCTCCGCCGGAGCTTGCGCCTGAACCCGAAACAAACCTGATTGTGCCATGACGGCGGGGGTCACTGTTCGCGCACGGATCCGACCGTGGAATCGGCCAATGACGGGGTCCGCGCGATCGCCGAGGAACTCGCGCGACGCACAGGCAGATCGAGCGACCGCAGAAAAAAGTGTGCGCCGCCGACAGCAGCTGAGCGCGTATCGCGAAGCTGTCCGATAGCGAAGTTCGCCGCATCGTAGTTGCATGGTCCCGTATTTCCTCACGATGGGCATCCATTTGAAACGTGATCTACCTCGCATCGCAGGTGAACTCCGCAACATCTATGAAGTTGGGGGGGAGAGATACGGAGATCCGCTCGACGGTCACCCCAGCCCTCGTAGCTTGGTTGACCGCTCGAAAGGAGGCGCTGGGGGAGATGTTCGCCAGACTGATCGAATCACACGAAATCGCACACGAGGTCAGGCACTTTACCTTTGAGGTGCCTGACGTGGGCGAATTGCCTTATCGCCCTGGCCAGTTCGTATCGCTCTACAGTTTTAGGGGAGAAAAATCACCAGAGCATATTCGACTGCGACTACCCCAAGCGGGAATCGTTTCCGAACTGTGCCTCAACCGCGTGCAGGACGGATTGCTCTCGCCATTTTTATTCAGCCTCCAACCGGGCGACATGCTGCCGATGAAAGGCCCTCCTAGAGGCTAGAGCCCGTAAGAACTCCATTCTTATCGCTCAGGGTACCGGAATCGCTCGTTTCGAAGGAGTATGGTGCGGTGCTATCTCGAAGCCAGCAGGAAGTTGTGAGATCACCCTCGTTTTCGGCGTGCGGTACGAACGCTACTCTTCTGTATAGGAGTGAATTAGAGGGAGACGGCCGAGCGTTATCCGAAAGGGCTTCTGGCCGACGCTGAGCCGTCCGGAAGAGAGTTGGACAGGCCGCCACGGCGGGGGGGGGGGATGTTTTCGAAGACACTTGGGGACCGGCGCGATATGGACGTCTACATCTGGCGTGAAGGCGATGGTAAACGACATGCGATCGCAGCTTAAAGAGATCGGCCTAGAGCGGACTGGATCATCTTTAGAAGTACGATTGATTCAACTGATGAATTCAGGTCTACTTCTAGTCCCCAGTGTCACTTTGAGTACCACTACAATCGGGAGCCTGAATATGTTGTATTCCTTGCCTGTCTGCGTGTTCACCGCAAACAGCTGACCCGGATGCTGCGGGACCTCACCTAGCGGAATAAAAATGGGGCCGTATCCGTTCTCGTATCCTTATCGGTTGTGTTCGCGGGCGTGCTGCTTTCTAGCCGATCGAACGGAGGGACCTGTGGGTACACCTGCTCCGTCTGATCCAGATTCGCGAAGTTAAGTCCCAGTAAAACGGAGAGGGATTGCGGTACCCAGCAGCTACCCCAGCGGAGCGCGTCAACGAAGATCATATTTCTATCGATCGGCCCACGTGAATGCTGCCGCGAGCGCGTCCCCGGCGCCGAGGGTGGACCACGGCGCGTCGATGCGTGGTGGCACAACCTCAATCAGATCCTGCGCCGCTGCTTGCCGATGGCGCCGC
>CAWGVL010000028.1:0-144914 GCA_963825845.1 Bryobacteraceae bacterium
TCGTGCCAGGCAAGAATCCCCGGAACGTCCTCGAACGTAAGAATCGGTATATTGAACGCGTCGCAGAAGCGGACAAATCGAGCGGCCTTGGTTGATGAGTCAATGTCCAGGGCAGCCGGCGAGCACGGCGGGTTGATTCGCCACAATCCCCACGGACCTTCCGTCCATTCGAGCGGAGCCCAATCACGATGTTCTTCGCTGAAGTGCTCCTGGACTTCGAAGAAGTGCCGCGTTGTCGACAACACGGTGAATTATGTCACGGATATCATAGGGCGGCCTGCGCCTGCGCCGGGACAATGGGATCGAGTTCAGGATCTTGTGCGGTCTATAGGATCGTCACAACGGGTGCGCGTGGAACTTCGTCGCGATTGTTTTGGAGGGAAAGATACGTCAACAGTTCGCGGGATGCTGCGGAAGACACTCCGCGTCATCTTGCGGAAAGGAAATGCGCCACTCCACTCACAGAAGCATTGTGCGTAGTGCGCTCCGCCGAGGCGCTCTTTCGTTTACGTCCTCATGAAGTTACGGTCTTTAATGACATCGGGACCTGTGACAAACATGTGGCTCGTTGCGATCAACCATGAAGATGAAGTCAGTCAGGAGCCGGTGAATAAACCGCGCCACCGGCGCACGGACCCATGACGGCCGAGATCTGCGGAACGACCCCGCTCGCAAGCGTGTTGCGCAAGAATATATCCGCGTACCCGCCAAGGGACAGCACGCCTTCCTGAATGCGAGCGCCGCCGGAATCATTCAGGCCGATGACGGGCGCTCCCGTCTTGAGAGCAAGGTCCATCACTTTGACGATCTTGAGCGCGTTCGACTCGGACAGCGAACCTCCAAAAACTGTAAAGTCCTGCGCAAAGACATACACAGGGCGACCATGGATCAACCCATATCCGGTGATGAAGCCGTCGCCATCGATGAGTGCTTCTCCATTCCAAAGTCGCGGCACCTGTGGCGGACAAGTTTGTCGAGCTCTTCAAAGGTCCCCTCGTCGAGCAGGAAGTCAACACGCTCACGGGCGCTCAGCTTCCCTTCCGCATGTTGGCGTGAACGGCGCTCCTCTCCTCCACCCGCTTCGGCGTTCGCGTGTCTTCGCCGTAACTCGTCCAATCTGTTATCGACATTCGTTGAGGTCCGTGCTTACGCGTTGCTGCTTAGGAACGTGCGGAGCCACTTCACACTAGCTTCGAGATCTTCCCGTTCGCGCTGCGCCTGCTGCTCTTTCGGCGGAGGAGGCGGAGGGTTGCGTACATCTCCCCTGTCGACGAGCGCGACGAAGCGGCTGAACTCCGATGCGGGGACGTTTCGATATCCGTCCCAAAACTTCGGATCAAAATATGGGAACTTGCGCGCCCCCGTCACAATGATCTCCAACGTGATCGCTTTTCCAGGGCGAGTTCCAGGTACCGTTTGACATACGAATCGATCCCGATATTGCCGTCACCCATCCGTACCCACTGGACGGCAGCGCCCTCCGGGATGCGCCAGACCGCAGTATCGCGCACGTGACTCGTCAATACATAGGGCGCTAACGTTTCAAGAGTGACGTGGGGATCTTCGATGACCCACAGCGGATTGCCCGAATCGAGACAGACACCGACGAAGTCCTTTCCTGCTCCTTCGACCAGATCTTCAGTTCACGGCCCTGCATGTCGCCGGCATGATTTTCAATCGCGATTCTGAGGCCCGAATCCATAACCTTGGAGCGAACCTTTCTCAGCACCTGGATCGTGTTCTCAATGTGTCCTTCAATCGGAATAGGACCGACCCGGTCGTTCATAGTACCGAGGAAGCATCGGATGATTGGAGAGCCGACCAGTTTTGCGGATACCAACATGCGCTCGATCTGCTGCTCTGCTGTCCCTTGAGAAGCATCGAATGCTTTCGAGCTGGGACAGATCGACCGCATGCCCAACTCGAGTTCGATTCCGAGCTTCTCAGCATAGGCCCGCACCTTCCGCAAGTTATCCGGTTCGAGGTTTCCGATGAAGCGGATCTCCGAAAAATGGACCACGTTGGCGCCGTGTTTCGCCGAATAGTCTAGAAACTCAAACGGGGTATATCCCGAGTTCGAACGCTCAACAGATCAATCCCGAGTTTCGCCTTTGGTCGGGATTGCGCGTCCTGGGACTGCGCCAGCGCGGCCACGCCGCTGCCTGCCACAAACGTTCTGCGAAGCATGAACGCTATTATCTATCGTCAGAGCGTCATGTTTTTCAGATACTCGCGGAAGTCACCGCCAAGGTCGTATCTCTTGAGCGCGAACTCGACCGTAGCTTTTAGAAATCCGAGCTTGTCGCCCGCATCGTAACGCGTGCCGTCGAACTTAAGTCCGTAAATCGGTCGGTTGCGGAGCAGGTGTCTCAGTCCGTCCGTCAGTTGGATCTCGCCGCCGGAACCGGGTTGCACGGACTTCGATGGATGGGAAGATTTCGGGAGTCAGCACATACCGGCCAATGATTGCGAGATTCGAAGGCGCGTCCGAGGCTTTCGGCTTCTCGACCATGTTGCGAATCCGATACAGACGATCGCGGCTGCCGTTGTGAGCCACTGGTTCTGCATCGACGACACCGTAAGCCGAGATGTTCTCAACGGGCACCTCCATGAGGGCGAGGACCGAGGCTCCGAAGTACTCGTAGACGTCGAGGAGCTGCCGCATGCAGGGAATATCTGCATCGATGACGTCATCGGACAAAACGACGGCGAAAGGCTCATTACCGACGAGTTCTTTTGCACGCAGGACAGCGTGCCCTAGACCCAGCGCCTCCTTCTGCCGAACATATGACACATCGATCATGTCGGATATGCCCCGGACCGCGGCGAGCATGTCCTTTTTGCCACGCGATTCGAGCAAATGTTCGAGTTCGAAGCTCACGTCGAAGTGATCTTCGATTGACGATTTGCCTCGTCCGGTAACGATGATGATGTTCTGCACGCCTGAGTGCATCACCTCCTCTACACCGTATTGGATGAGGGGTTTGTCGACTAGTGGCAGCATCTCTTTAGGCTGTGCCTTTGTAGCGGGAAGAAATCGCGTGCCGAGCCCTGCTGCAGGGAATACTGCCTTACGAACCTTAGGTATCATGCGTCAATCCGATTGTAGACGCATCGCGTCGTGACATTTGTTACGCCGAATGCTGGAATAAAAAAGGTCTGCCTCCGAATAGAAGCAGACCTATTATGTGAGGAGATCTGACTTAGAAAATGTACTTTAGGCCGAACTGTAGGTTTCGCATGTTCGTGCGCGTGCTTGTAATCAATCCGAAATTCGAGTTCGGAGCGCTGGAACCTGCTATTGCCGTACCGCTATTCACGTTGCCGTCGGGGTTCCCCCAAACGGGATGATTGAGGAAATTAAAGCCCTCAAACCGGAACTGCAAGCGATGTCTCTCTGTGAAGGCGAAATCTTTCAACATTGAGAAATCCCAGGCAAAAGCGCCTGGCGTTGTGCCCGCGTTTCGCCCAAGATTGCCGTGAAACCCATCTGCAGCTTTAGTGTAAGCAGCCGGGTTGAACCATCTGGTGGGGGTCGGCTCAAAGCTATCATCCGGGTCAACACCCGTTGCATCCGGGCGATCGAAAGTGTGGCCCGTGTTGGACGGATCACCGCTCTGAGAGATATTGAAGGGATATCCGCTCTGTATCGTGATAATCGATCCGACCTGCCATCCGCCAACGATCGTATTCAAGAAGCCGTTCTGGACATCAATACTGCGGCCCTTCCCGATGGGGAGATCGTACAACGCTGATGTCACGAAACGATGACGTACATCGAAAGCAGACCGCGCTCGCTCGCACTCGCGGCAATAGCTGTTCATCGGAAACAGCGTGTCGTTTCCCTGGTTTCTAATCGATGACGATAGGTCAATTGATTTTGACCAGGTATATGCCGCGAGATATGTCAACCCATTAGAGTATCGCTTCGTCAGCTTGGACGCCAATGAGTTGTAGTTCGCCTTACCGCCATTGTCGACAAGTTGGATGATACCGAAGTTGGGGAATGGCGAACGCTGCGCGACCGAAAGCCCGGAACTGCGAGGAGCGGCCAGTGCTTCGTTGACCGACCTCAGAGCCTCGAGGCGGCGGCTCACGCTGCCCAAGTAGCCGATTTCCACCAGAGTGTTGCCGGGGAGTTCACGTTGAACGTTGAAGATGTACTGCAACGTGTACGGTGTACGGCGGTCATATGGGTTCGCAAAGGTATAGGGACGAAAAGGCAAGCTGCCCCCCTGCGGCACCGCATTCGCCCAAGTTAAGAACTTAGTGTCCGAGTTGTCCCGTCCCCTGCCGGGTAGATTGCGAGCCATGTCGAATCGGGGATTTCCGGTATCTTGGGAGTAGAACATCCCGCCGCCCGTCCGAATGACCCACTTGTCCGTCGGGGCCCAGGTGAGTCCACCGCGGGGAGCCCAATCGTTGTTGTCGCGTCCGACCAGTCGGTTGCCCAGCGATCCATCGCAACGAACATCGGGAGGACCGAAGGCCGCCACAGCAGGGCTTGTTGGATCTGCGGGCCAGGGCAGGATCTGAATACCCTCGAAACAGTTTTGGCGAGCTTGACCCTGCCGTAAGAAATACGGGAACAGATTGCGGGGGGGTTGAGCGTTCCGGTAGTCCGTCGGGTGGTGCTCGTATGGAACGATGGCGTTGAACAGCTTGCCGGTCTGATCCTCCCAAGGCGGGGTATTTTCGTACCGTAGGCCGACATTTATTGTCAGGCGGCTACTGATCTTCCATGTGTCATCAAAGTAGAAATAAAAAGCGTTTGCACGGAAGTCGGCGGTTGCAATCGAAACGGCCGCCTCCGCTTGGTACGGCTGGCCGAAGAGGAAATCCGCGAATGCGTCTCCAGTTATACCGGAAACACCGGGATTGCGAGTAGCATTCCTTTGGAAGCTGAATTGGCCCCGCGCAAATTGGTTGCCGATTTGCGCGTATTTGTCGTTCCGTACTTCACCGCCAAATTTGAAGCTATGCTTTCCTCGAATCCAACTCAGGTTGTCAATGAACTGGATCGATCGATTGTTGTTCTCATACGGGCCTTCCGAACTGTTGCCAAATCCCGACAAGCCGTGGTCAAGCGCAATACTCGGAATTCCCCATTGAACCTCGGGTCCCGATGCCAAACCCGGAATGCTCAATTCTCCAACCACATCGCGAGTGAAGGCTAGTTCCGGACCCGTTGTGTTGTAGAACTTGCTGTAGCCGAAGCGAGCTCGTTAACCAGGGACGCCGATAGCACCCTGGTATTGGTCACCATATACTGCTTGAAGTTCGTGACAACTTTGTCGCCGTTCAGCTTGAGGGCCTCGGTCAACGCGTTTTCATCACCCCAGCTATAACGGCCGAACCACTGCGAGTTGGACGATTCAACAAAATCGAACCGACCCGTGAATTGATCCCGATCGATCGGACGTCCCTGAGCCGCTTGATAGTTCTGTGTCTGTCCCGGCAGGTTCGGCAGCGGCAGGAACTCGAGCAGTTGTTTGGATTGCTCGGCGATGCGTGAGGCCGGAATTACATTGTTCGGGAAAATCGAGCCTCCTGCAGCGCCCGGGTTGGGACGGGTCGCGGGATCGTAGATCCCTTGTGTGCCGAAGGGTAGCGACGAGAAGTCCCCGGTACGGGTTGCTGCGAGCGGAACGGTAAACAAAGCCTGAACGTTCCGTCTTTGACGGAACCATTCATAGTTCGTCATGAAGAACACACGATTTTTGCCATCGAAGAGTTTCGGAATCGATACGGGGCCGCCCAATGTGAATCCGAACTGATTGTGTTTGTAAGGATCCTTTGGAGGACGGGCGGTAGAAAAGGCGTAGTTCTTCGCGTCGAGCTTTTCATTACGAAGGAACTCATACGCCGTTCCGTGGAATTCATTGCTGCCTGATTTCGTCGAGATGTTGACTTGCGAGGTGCCGCGTCCAAATTCTGCGGGATAAATTCCGGTTTGAACTTTAAATTCCTGAAGCGCGTCGACGGACGGCTCAACCACGTAAGTGTTGAAGTTCGGGTCAGTGTTTTCGACGCCATCTAGTGTGTAGTGGTTGAATTGGGACCGCTGACCTGCGATCGAAATCGACCGATCGGCGCGGATCCCACCCTGTCGATTACCCGCCTGACCCGCCGCTGGAAATCCGTAACTGACGTTCGGAGACAGAGCTACGAGGCTCAGCGCGTTTCGGCCGTTCAGAGGCAAGTCAACAATTCGTTTGTTGTCGATGACGGTTCCGACCGTAGCATTGTCGGTACTAAGCATCGCGGCTGTTGCCGATACCTCCACCGACTCACTCACCGACCCAACCGGTAACTCCACGTCGACACGGGCGTTTTGTTGTACCTGAATAAGGATATCCGGCCGAGTCACCGTCTTGAAGCCAACTTTTTCGGTTTTCAGATTGTATGTGCCCGGCGGTAGGGCCGGGAACGTATAGTAACCGACTTCATTCGATACGGCGCTACGAGTAGCGTTGGTGTCGACGTTGGTGATGGTGATTTGAGCAGCTGGAATGGCCGCACCCGTAGAATCCCGGACTGCGCCGCTGATCTCACCCAATGTTTGTCCAAACCCTGGCAAACAGAGCACTAGCGCAATAAGCGCGGATCCGAATGACTTGATTCGCATCCTGAAACCCCCAATGTGAAGAAAACTGAGATCAACTGTACATCTGGCTAGACCTCGATTGCAAGTACTAGAATTCTCCAACACGGGATGAGCCTGAAGAGGTTATGCGTTCCAGCACAGACGACGTCGAGGCCGTACGCCGGATGATGGAAGCGCGCAACCAGCATATGGCGCGGAGCCGAGCGCTGTGAAGCGGCTCACGAACAATGCAGCACTGAGGCAGAGGGAAGGGCGCTCAACGGCCGCCGCTTCCCTCTGCACTCCCACCCCGGCTGCGCCCGGCAACGTCGATCAAAGGAGGAATGAGCCTGCGAGCTTCAGGCTCATTGTTCGACTGGAGAATCTGTCGATTTCTGCCCTGTTTGCAACGTTTTGAAACCACTCTGATCCGAACTGCGTCCGTGCCTAAAGTGAAAACTCTCCTCGTTGTGCTGTGCACGGCAGGCGCCCTCATCGCCGCCAGCCGTCCGGACCGGTATGTCGTCATTCTGAAAGATGCGCCGGTCGCCCAGCAGATCAGGGCTGACAAGAGAGAAAAACAGGCCGCTGCCGATCTCCGGTCCGCGGTCCTGGCGAAGCAGGCGGCAGTTCGAGCCGCCGCCACGGAAGCGGGCGCTCAAATCACCAGCGCCAACCAACTCCTGGTCAACGCGATTTTCATGCAGGCCACGCCTGTGCAGGCGGCGCAACTCCGCCAGAATCCGGGCGTCGCGTTTATCGAGAAACTACAGCCGATCAAGATGCACCTGAATCGCGCGCTTGATCTAACGGCGGTCCGCACAGCGTGGAGCACGGTCGGCGGCGAGCAGAGCGCGGGCGCCGGTGTGAAGATCGCCATCATCGACACGGGGATTGACCAGACGCACCCGGCCTTTCAGGAGAACGGATTGCAGTATCCTGCAGGATTCCCAAAATGTCAGGAATCTCGCGGTGAGTGCGCATTTGTCAACCGAAAGGTAATTGCGGCGCGCAGCTACGTCGACATGTTGGTTGGTACCGACCCCGTCACCTCACGACCGGATGATACATCGCCACGCGACAGGGTCGGCCACGGCACCGGCATCGCCATGGTCGCCGCGGGCGGCCGGGCTACAGGACCAGTGGGCACGATCACTGGTGTGGCGCCCCGCGCCTGGCTCGGTAACTACAAGGTATTCGGATCACCCGGTGTGAACGGCGAATACACATATGATGACGTGCTCATCCAGGCGCTCGAAGATGCTTATAGCGATGGCATGGACATCGCCGTATTCTCTTTGGGGGCTCCGGCCGTATGGGGACCGCGCGACCAGGGTACGACGTGCCAGGAGTCCGGCTCAACACCCTGTGACTGGCGTGCGAGTGCAATCGAAGCCGCCGCGCAACGCGGGCTCACGATCGTGGCGTCCGCGGGAAACGATGGCGATTTCGCGACCCAATACCCTGCGTACAATTCTGTCGAAAGTCCCGGAACAGCGCCTTCAGCGATCACTGTAGGGGCAACGACCAACTCTCATATCCTCTACCAGAGCGTCCAGTTCCCGGGCAGCGAGAAGCGTGCCGCGCTTTTCGGAGATGGACCTCGACCCGAGACACCGCTCACAGCGCCCTTGCGTGACGTCCCGACCTCAACGGTAACAGGGCGCGTGTTCTGCTCTCCCGGACGGATCACTGAATGGCGCCATCGCTTTGGTCGAGCGTGGCGACTGTGCTCCCCTCACCAAGATCCAGAACGCGCAGCGCGCCGGCGCAGTTGGTGTAATCATTTTTCAGCAGCAAGGATTTCAAGGTGTCTTCCGCATGACTGGCCTCGAAGAGAGCAGCATACCCGCAGTGCTCGTAGGCAACGACTCCGGAGTTGCATTGAAGAACTATGCATCCCGGACTCCCAATGGGCCGGTCACTCTAGACCCCGCGATCAACGAGGTCATTACGAATGAGTTTGACACCATGGCGTTCGTTTCATCGCGCGGCCCCTCGACCCGGGAGAACGCCATCAAACCGGAACTGGTGGCTGTTGGCACGGACATGTACACAGCGACGCAGCGCTTCGACCCGAACGGCGACCTCTACGATCCAACCGGCTACACCGTAGGTCACGGCACCAGCTTTGCTGCAGGGATGGTGGCGGGGGCTGCGGCGCTCGTCAAGCAGCGCAATCCGCAATGGACCTCGGCTCAGATCAAGTCGGCCTTGGTGAACACGGCGACCACTCTCATTCGCGATTACACAGACAATGGACTGATCCAGGCGAGCGTTCTCGATATCGGCGCAGGAAAGCTTAATGCTGCCGATGCCGTTCGCGCCAACGTCACAATAGAACCGGCGACGCTGTCGATGGGAGTGGTCGGCTCCAGCAACCCATCACAGTCCCTGACGATTCGCAACACCTCCAACACGCCTGTGTCTTTGACGCTGCAGGTACGAGCCAGCTTCGGCGGGAGCGCTGCCCCGACGCTCGACAGAACCCGATTCGACATACCCGCAGGTGGCTCAACCACGGTAACAGCGCGCCTGGAAGGTTCCCGTCCGGCTGCCGGCGTTTATGAAGGAGTCATCAATATCTCCGGAGCGGCGGTCGAGCTGCACGTGCCTTATCTGTTCCTGGTCGGCGACGGAATTCCATTCAACGTACTTCCGTTGCGAGGCGATGGCGCAGAGGGCGAGGTCAATCAATTGGTGTCGCTCGTCTATAAGGTCGTTGACCAGTACGGTGTACCGGTCAAGGACGTTCGCACTCAGACTCGTGTCGTTTCAGGCGGGGGCAGCGTCGATGCCGAAGGCGGCTCGACGGATGACCTTGGTATCGGGTACGCCGACGTAATCTTCGGGCAGGTCGGAGATCAGGAGTTCTATGCAGCGGTCGGCGACCAGCCGAACTTCGGCGTATATTTCACGGGCCGTGCCCGCGCGGTACCTGTCATAGCAAGCGGCGGGGTTGTGAACCTGCCGAGTGGCGAAATCGGTCAGGGTATTGCGCCGGGATCATACATCAGCATCTACGGTCGATCTTTGAGCGAGGTGACAAGCCTCAATACGCGATCGGTTCTGCCGCTGTCGCTGGCTGGAGTGAGTGTGAGCTTCGATGTACCAGGACAGGGACGCAGTTTCCCTGGCCGGGTTTATTATGTCAGCGACAGCCAGATTAATGTTCAGGTTCCGTGGGAGCTTACCGGCGCTGAAAGCTGCGATCGTCAAAGTGACGATCGGCGACACCGTCAGCGACGTAGTCACAATCCCACTCAAGAGTCATTCGCCCGCAATCTTCTCGTACAACGAATCTTCAGGTAGAACGCTGGCCGCCGTGCTCGATGCCGCGTATGGGCTCGTGGGCTCCTCGAACCCGGCCAAGCGCAATGATGTCGTGCAGATCTTTGTGAACGGCTTGGGTCCTGTCGATAATCAGCCTGCATCCGGCGAACCGAGTCCTGCGGAACCTTTGGCCCGCACCCGGGTTGTACCGGACGTAACGATTGGCAGCCAACGGGCCGATGTATTGTTCAGCGGCATGACTCCGGGCACAGTGGGACTCTATCAGGTGAATGCGCGTATTCCGGCCAATGCGCCATCCGGGCCGCAACCCGTTGTGATTACAATCAACGGGATAGCATCCAAACCGGTGAACATTCCGGTCGAGTAAGGACAGTATCGGTGCCTCGCGCTCTTTTCAGCTGGCTGTGCATCAGCCTCCTTCTTGGCATCTCGGCCGCTGCAAAGGAAGTTCCAGGGCAGTACATTGTCGTACTTGCGGGCGAACCAGCGATTACAACGGGTCCTCTTAAGAGTTCGCAATTGTCGGCAAGGCGCTCTGCGGTCCGGTCGACACAGGCTCGCGTTCGTGCCGCGTTGGAGGCCAGGCAGGTTGAAGTGATCGCCTCTGTCGAAACCGTCCTGAATGCAATCGTCGTCAAGGCCGGTGACCCATCGACTTTGGCGAGTACACCGGGAGTGGCGCAAGTCTTCCCGGTTCGTCTATACAAGAAACTCCTCGATCGGGCAGCGATCCTACAGAAAGCTCCCGCCGCCTGGGACACTGTCGGCGGCTGGGACAACGCTGGCGCCGGCATCAAGATCGGCATAATCGATTCCGGCATTGACGTATCGCATCCCGCGTTTCTCGACGGCGGCTTCACGATGCCTGACGGATTCCCGCGCGTCAACAAAGATACGGACAATCGCTACACAAACAAGAAGGTGATCGTCGCCCGCAATTACGATACGGCTGTGTCCGCGTCGGCAGCCGATCGCGACGGCCACGGCACGGCTGTAGCGATGATCGCCGCCGGCACACGCGTCACGGCTCCTCGCGCGACCATTACCGGCATAGCGCCGAAGGCGTATCTCGGAAGCTACAAGGTCTTTCCCGACAACCAGGACGGTGCGCCGACGTCTTATCTCCTGAAGGCGATCGACGATGCTGTCGCGGATGGAATGGATGTCATCAATCTGAGCCTCGGCGGATTTCCGGCCGAGCGCTTCGAGTTGGATCCGGTGGCCCAGGCTGTCGAGAACGCGACCCGCGGGGGAGTGATCGTCGTAGTGGCGGCGGGAAACGAAGGCCCTGGGGCGAATACGATTGGCTCTCCTGCGACGGCCCGCTCTGTCATCAGCGTCGGAAGTTCTTCGTCGGATCGCATCTTTGCCGCAACGGCCTGGCTCGATGGCTCTGATCCGTTCATAGCAATACCCGCCGCTGCGCGGGCCAGCGTCACAAACGTCCGCGCTGAGATCACCGACGTGGGTTTGCTTGATCCCTCCGGACTGGCCTGCGCCGAACTGCCGAGTGGCAGCCTCACCGGCAAACTCGCCTTGATTCTCCGGGGAACGTGCTTCTTTGAAGACAAACTCAACGTTGTTCAGCGTGCGGGTGCTGTTGCGGCCGTAGTTTACACCGATGAAGCGCGGCCCGAGCCTGCAACCATGTCTGTCGGCGCCGCAACATTGCCGGCTGTCATGATCGGTTACCAGGATGGGGTCCGCGCGAAGCAGCGGCTGGCGAATGGAAACACTGTCACCGCCGTCGTGGATTTCGAAGCGAAGCCATTTTTCGTAAACCCGGCTCGACTCGCCGATTTCACTAGTAAAGGTCCGGGCATCCAGAACCTCATCAAGCCCGATTTAGTTGCGACGGGCACGGCGATCTACACAGCTCAGCCCGTCTCCTCTGGCGAACCGCGCTACGCTGCCATGGATGGAACGAGTTTCTCGGCTCCGATGGTCGCCGGCGCCGCAGCGTTGCTGAAGGCGTACCGGCCCGGCCTCAGCGCGGACCAGTACAAGTCCCTCCTCGCCAACAGCGCGACCGCCTTCTCAGCGAATGAAGTTACGTTTCCCGTTCAGCAGACGGGCACGGGATTGCTCGACATCACCGCCGCTGTGCGATCTTCTGTCGTAGCGACGTCTTCGTCGATCAATTTCGGCGCTGGAGAATCAGTTATCGACTCTACGCAGCGATTCACGTTGAAGAACATTGGAAGGACGCCGGACACGTACTCCGTTTCCGTCCTCCCGCTGATCACCGGCGCAACACCTGAAGTCACTCCAAACGTTGTTGATCTTCAGCCAGGAGCCGCAGCCGAGATCACGGTACGTCTTGCGGGAGCGAATTTACCGGCCCAAGCGTACGAAGGTTTCGTGGTCGTCCGCGGCACGCAAACTGAGGTTGCTTCGCGAATCCCTTACTGGTATGCGGTGACAAACGGGACCGTGTCAACAATCGACGTCGTCGAAGCACCCGCCTCGGCGCGGCGTTCGTCCACCGCCGAGTTTCTGGTTCGATCGCTCGACAGCACGGGTGTCGCAGTGCTGGGGGAACCAGGTGTCAAGGTCGTTTCGGATACGGGAGCTCGCGTCTCCTCCGTCGAATCGTACGACTATCGCTATCCCGGGTTTTTCCGCGTACGCGTCCGGCTTGGCTCCGAACCAGGCGCGAATGTGTTCGAGATCGACTCCGGTTCCGCAGTGTCCCGCGTCACCATCACGGGCGATTAAGACCCTCATCCAGGGCGCCCGTCAGCTTGAGCGAGGCGTAAAGCCGTTGATAGCGTTCCTGTAGATCGTTCCTATAGGTAAGAACATCCATGCCGCGACTTTTCGCGTTTTCCTCAATCGCGCGCTCGGAAGAAGTTAAACCACGCCACATCTTCGCGCCAATGGCCTGTAGGAACGCCTCATCGTATGTGAAGCCGAAATCCGTGATGCTCGACAGTGGGAGATCGTAGTTATTCGCCAGTCCCATGTCGGAAAACGGAAATCCGCTCGCCCAGTCCGTGTGATACCCCATTCGACCGTTCGATGGATTCACCGACACCTGTGCGTGAGTCACACAGAGCTCAGGACGGATCTTGTATCTCGAGCGCAAGTATTGGGTCAGTAACCGTCCGGCGTGAACTTGGGCAGACGTCAGCGAGGATCCTTGCGCTTCAAACGAAACCGCAAGGAAGCTCGCATTCAAGTTGACGAATACCCATCGGCCATCCGCCCAAAGCGAGTTTCCGGAGTGGTGAGCCGCGTCCGATTCTTCCACCACGCGAAACACACGCCCGAAGCGGTCGATGACAAAGTTGTAGGATCGGTTATCCCGAATATGGTTCAGCAGTGACTTGCCCAAACGCTGCAGCGTCGTATTTTGCTCCGGATCGAAGGGAGCCTGCGGACTCTCCGTCGTATGGAAAACGATACCGACCGGCTCCGATTTCCAGTCTGCTGTGGCTTGCATCCCCATGCTCCGGTCCAGCATCTGGTAAAACCGCTTCTCATTGTCTACGCGGTACGTATTCTCGATGCGGAGGCCATTGCTATACCACTCGTATTCTGTCGCTTCCTCGGCTAACCAGACGTTCTCCGAACTTTCGGCGGGACGGCTCCGCCCGCTGTGCGCGAAAGGTTCAAAACCGATCATCGTGTGGGACACGTCGGAGACGACAATTGCATTTGGTAACAACAGCATTAAAACGCTGGTAACCAGCGACACATAAAGCAGCCGGCGCCAGAGGGGCTGCTCCGGCGCTGGAGAGTATGCCTCCAGCGTCTTCCACCACGCCCCGAACTGTTCGACGTCCGCCGACATTGGCCCTTACCCGACCTATCGGGTCCTGCGAGGGGACGCTGCATCGGGAAAAGCTCCAAGGGAGCCGGCCCGTAACTCGTAGTACCCCGAGGTGATCGGCCGCGGGTAGGCTATGCTGTTATCGCTATGAGCCCCGTCCCTTGGTCTCCTGACGAACAAGTACGACAGCGTGCTCAATTGACTCGCTTCCTCGCGGCGAACGGCTTCAGCGATTTTGAAGACCTGTACCGGTTTTCGGTGACAAACATCCCATCATTCACCGAGCGCGTGCTGGACTTTCTCGGTCTTCACTTTCATCGGCCATACTCGCAGGTACTCGATGTGTCGGCGGGCGATCCGTGGGCCCGATGGTGCGTCGGCGGCGGCCTCAATATCGCCCAATCCTGCCTACGCCACGATCCTGGCCGTCCCGCAGTCATCTGGGAGGGAGAAGAAGGCAGATCGCGAACTCTGTCCTACGCCGAATTAACCGCGAAGGTACACGTCGCGGCATCAGGCCTGCGGAAACTCGGCGTCCGGAAAGGCGATGCGATAGCGATCCACCTGCCGATGCTTCCAGAGACGGTCGTCGCTCTCATTGCCGCCGCTCAGATCGGCGCCGTCGCCGTACCGCTCTTCTCCGGATACGGTCCCGCCGCGATCGAAGCGCGAATCCGCGATGTCGAGGCAAAGATTGTCATTACATGCGACGCATTTCCGCGCCGCGGCAGGCCGGTTCCCGCGAAGTCTGTCGTTGAGGAAGGGGTGAAGAATTGCCCTTCGGTCGAACACGTCATCGTCGTCAATCGCCTTGGAACAGTCAGTGGGCTTTCATGGGACAGCGTGGTTTCTGGTGTCCCAGACCCAACAGTGGAACTCACCGAAGCGGAGGATCGGCTGATCGTACTCTACACGTCCGGCACAACGGGTCGACCCAAGGGCATCCTGCACTCCCACTGCGGTTTCCCGGTGAAAGCCGCCCAGGATATGTGTTTTGGAGCCGACGTGGGATCCGGTACCCGAATCTCGTGGATCACAGACATTGGCTGGATGATGGGTCCGTGGCTCATCTATGGAACGCTGATCCTCGGGGGAACCATCGTTCTGTACGACGGAGCACCCGACTTTCCGGATGCATCGCGACTCTGGGATTTGTGCGAGAAGCACTCGGTAGAAGTCCTTGGTGTATCGCCAACGCTGATTCGTGCGCTTGCCGTTCATGGCGCCCAGCCAGTCCAGCGGCACGACCTAAAGTCTGTGCGAATATTCGCTTCAACCGGCGAGCCGTGGAATCCCGATCCATGGTGGTGGCTCTTTGAGTGCGTCGGCCGCCGTCGTGTGCCGATCATTAACTACTCCGGAGGCACCGAGATCTCCGGTGGCATTTTGATGGGCAATCCGTTGTTGCCAATCAAACCGTGCTCGTTTCCTGCGCCCTGTCTCGGAATCGCCGCCGACATCGTCGATGAGTCGGGGAAGTCCGTCGCGACCGGGTCCGTCGGTGAACTGGTCATCCGCAAACCGTGGATCGGCATGGCTCGTGGGTTTTTGAACGATCCGCAGCGATATCTCGGATACCTACTGGTCGCGATGGCCGAACGTCTGGGTCCATGGCGACTGGGCACAGCGCGACGAGGATGGGCACTGGTACATCCTGGGCCGCAGTGACGACACCTTGAAGATCGCAGGCAAGCGTGTCGGCCCGGCGGAGGTCGAGTCGATCCTCGTTTCGCACGATGCCGTTGCGGAAGCAGCTGTCATCGGGGTTCCGCACGAGCTAAAGGGCGAGTGCATGATCGGCTTTACCGTGCTGGCGCCCCACCAGAAGCCATCGCGCTGAACTGGCCGAAGTGCTGAAACGGCTGGTTGCGGACGCCCTCGGCAAGCCGCTGAGACCTGACACCGTACACTTCGTGTCGGCGCTCCCGCGTACACGAAACAACAAAGTCATGCGCCGCGTCATTCGAGCGGCGTACCTCGATCACGATGCAGGCGATCTCTCCGCGTTGGAGAATCCCGCATCCGTCGAGCTGATCCGTCAGGCTAAAGGAACACGGTCATGACGACATCCACCAATCCGCTGAAAATCCGAAGCATTCATCACGTGGAGCTTTGGGTCGGCAACGCGAAGCAATCGGCCTTCTATTACCGGAACGGTCTGGGATTCACTCAATTCGCATACGCCGGTCTCGAGACGGGGAGCCGCAACGTTACTAGCTACGCGCTTAAACAGGGTAAGGCTCAGATTGTGCTCAGTACCTCCGTCGCGAACGGCGGGTTTTTCGCGCCGCATATGCGCAAACATGGCGACGCTGTACGGGACATTGCCTTTCACGTCAACGATGCCGACGAAGCGTTCCATCAGGCGGTAGCGCGCGGTGCGCAGCCGCTCGAAGAACCACGGACCGCTAGGGATGAATACGGCAGCATCCGCCGAGCCGCGATCCAGACGTACGGCGACACGATACACTCGCTGATTTCATTCGAAGACTACGCGGGACCTTTTCTTCCGGGCTTCAAAGCTGCCGATGCTCCAGGGAATGATGCCGCGATTCTCCGCATTGACCATATCGTTGGAAACGTAGAGCTGGGAAAGATGAACGAGTGGGCCGATTGGTATTCCCGCGTGCTCGGGTTTCATCGGTACATCAACTTCGACGACAAGGACATCTCGACTGAATACTCCGCTCTGATGAGCATCGTCATGTCGGACGATTCGCAATCCGTCAAATTCCCAATCAACGAACCTGCGGGCGGCCGCCGCAAAAGCCAGATCCAGGAATACCTGGATTACAACGGAGGGCCCGGCGTTCAGCACATCGCCCTTCAGACCAAAGATATCGTGCACACCGTGACAACTCTGCGTGCCAATGGCGTAGAGTTTCTCGATGTTCCGGATACCTACTACGATGCGCTCCCGGCGCGTGTCGGCGAAATTCGCGAAAATCTCGATACGATCCGCCGGCTACGAATTTTGGTGGACCGGGATGAAGAAGGATATCTGCTGCAGCTCTTCAGTAAGCCGGTTGAAGACCGGCCCACATTGTTCTTTGAAATCATTCAGCGCGCCGGCAGCCGCGGATTCGGCAAAGGGAACTTCAAGGCGTTGTTTGAAGCCATCGAGGCCGAGCAGGCCCGCCGAGGGAATTTGTAGGGAGCATTATGCCGTTCTACCACCGGCTCGGAACCATTTCCACCAAGCGCCACTCCGTGTTCCGACAGGCTAACGGAACGTTGTATTACGAGGAACTCATCGGAAACCAGGGGTTCGTTGGACCCTCGTCGCTGCTGTATCATATCGAACGCCCCACGCAGGTCTTGCGTGCACAGGAATTCCGAAGTTTCAAGTGGGAACCGGAAGAGCTCAGGCAACTCCGACACCGCCACTTCCGCTCCCACGCAATCACGACAGGTCCCAGTGCTGTGTTGGATCGCGTTCCCTTAGTGTTCAATCACGATGTAGCGCTGTCGATCGCTTCGCCCAAGCAGGAGGATCGTTTCTTCTATCGCAACGCGCAGGGGGACGAGATCGTTTATGTAACCCTGGGCAAGGGAGTCCTCGAGACCCAAATGGGAGAGATGCCATATCGCCCCGGAGATTACCTCGTCATCCCCCGCGGCATCTTACACCGCTACCGAATGGAGCATGTGCCGCACACGCTTCCTGGTGATCGAGAGCAGCGGGTTCGTCCGAACACCGAAGCGATATCGCAATGAGCACGGCCAACTACTGGAGCACGCTCCATACTCCGAACGCGACATCCGGCGTCCCGAGCAACTCGTGACTCATGAGGAGAAGGCCGAACACCACGTATTGGTCAAGAAAGATTTCCGGTTGACTGAGTTCGTGCTGGATCACCATCCCTTCGACGTCGTCGGATGGGACGGATTCTACTACCCTTGGGCGTTGAACATCCACGATTTCGAGCCGCGCGTCGGTCGCTTCCATTTACCTCCGCCCGTCCACCAAACCTTTGAGGGTGACGGATTCGTAGTCTGTTCATTCTGTCCTCGGCCTTATGACTTCGATCCTCAGGCCGTTCCTGCGCCATACAACCACTCTAATGTCATGTCGGATGAAGTGCTGTATTACGCAAACTCAGAGTTCATGAGCCGCAAAGGAATCGAGTTTGGTTCGGTAACCTTGCATCCTGACGGCATACCGCATGGCCCGCATCCAGGCAGAGCCGAGGATTCGATCGGCAAAACGCACACAGATGAACTTGCCGTAATGCTGGACACATTTCGCCCGTTGATGGTTGGAAAACCGGCTCTCGACGTGGAGGACAAGGACTACTACCAGTCGTGGCTGGACCGCTGAGGAGTTGGGTTCGTTCCGCAAACGAGCCCGACTGCGGGTTCCCCCTTGAAAACCTGCCTTACTGCCGCTTCAACGGCAGCAAGCAAGGCGTAGTGATCGGGGATTCAATCCTTGAAATTGCGGAGTATGACCGCCTTCAGCTTACCCGCCTGCTTCACGAGGACTCGACTGAGAGGCCGGAGCTACATAGCATTGCGGACGTCACGTTAGAAATCCCCGCCGATATCCGAAACTACACCGATTTCTACGCCTCGATCCACCACGCGACCAACGTCGGCAAGAAGTTCCGTCCCGATCAGCCGTTGCTACCCAACTACAAGCACGTGCCGATCGCGTATCACGGTCGGGCATCGTCCCTCGTAATCAGCGGCACACCGATACGCCGGCCGCGCGGGCAACTCGGCAAGGGAAAGTTTGGTCCGACAGAGCAACTCGATTACGAACTCGAACTCGGAGTCCTAATGAAAGAGGGCAATGCGCTCGGAGAACCGATCCCGATTGCCCGCGCGCACGATCACATTTTTGGGTTCGTTCTGGTAAATGACTGGTCCGCACGCGACATTCAGCGATGGGAATACCAGCCGCTTGGCCCGTTCTTGGGCAAGAGCTTTGCGACGAGCCTGTCGCCGTTCGTCATCTCACCGGAGGCGCTGAATCCATATCGGCTTGACGTTGGGGATCGCCCCGAACTCTTGCCCTACCTTCGGCCGGCAGGGCACGCATACGACATCACCTGCGAAGTCGAGGTGAACGGTCGCTTGATGGGCCGTACCAACACTCGCGATCTCTACTGGACATTCGAACAAATGATTGCGCACCATACGTCGAACGGGTGTAATCTTCAGCGGGGCGATCTCCTGGCATCGGGCACGATCTCCGGCCCCGATTCCTTCGGATGCCTTCTGGAGTCCGGCGGACCCTTCCTGAAAGATGGCGACGAAGTGGTGATGCGCGCCTACTGCGCTGGCACGGGACTACCCAGGATCAGCTTCGGTGAATGCCGAGGCCGGGTAGTCTGACGCTACTTTTGGACCAATTCGTCCTTAGCGACCTTTCCGTCGCGAACGAAGATGATGCGGTGCGCATGTAGCGCGATGTCGTGCTCGTGCGTGACCAGGACGATCGTGTTACCCTGCTGGTGCAAGCGCTCAAACAGCGCCATGATTTCGTTGCCGGTCGCGGTGTCGAGGTTACCAGTCGGCTCGTCGGCAAGCAGAATGGATGGCCGATTGACGAGCGCACGCGCAATGGCAATGCGTTGACGCTGACCACCCGAGCACTCGTTCGGCTTGTGGTGCATGCGGCGTTCCAGGTCGACTGCCGTCAGGGCCTGCTTAGCGCGTTCAATGCGTTCATCCGCCGGTACACCGGCATAGATGAGCGGCAATTCGACGTTGTGTAGCGCGGTCGCGCGAGGCAGCAGATTGAACGTCTGGAAAACGAACCCGATCTCTTTGTTGCGGATGCTCGCGAGTTGATCGTCGCTCATCGCGCTGACGAGATTGCCGTTAATGAAGTACTCGCCCTTGCTGGGCGTATCCAGGCAGCCGATCAGGTTCATGAGGGTCGATTTGCCCGAACCGGACGGACCCATGATCGCGACATACTCGCCGCGCTTGATCTCGATGTCAACACCGGAGACCGCGTTGATCTCCTGATCACCCATGATGTACGTCTTCCACAGATCGTACGTCCGGATGACGATATTCTCGCGCTTGAGCTGCGCGCCGCGCTCTGCCGCCGATGCTACTGCTGCGTTTGCCATTCTTTACGATTCCGTCTTAACGGGAGCCTTATTATCTATCTTGATCTTGGCATCGTTCCGCAGCGTTCGGATGACCTTATAGCTGCCGGTGATGATCTGGTCGCCTTCATTCAGGCCCCGTAGTACCTCAATGTCGGTCGATCCTGTAATGCCGGTCTCTACCTGCCGGAACTCGGCCTTCTCGCCCGAGACCACGAAGACACCTTGAATCTCTTCTTTGCGTGCTTTCTCCGCGACCGGATCGACAGGACCTTTCGTATCCTTGCCGTCCTTGGGTGCTTCCAAATCACCCTTCTGCCGAACGGTCAGGGCCTGAATCGGGATACTCAGAACACGGTTCCGGGTCGCAGTGGTCACCTTAGCAGTACACGACAGGCCGGGCCGAATGTCCTCCGGCGGAGCGTTCAGAGCAACGACGACCTTGAAGTCTTTTGCTTCCTGACTCGACACGGTGCTTTGGGATGCTGCGACGCCGGTCGATCGCAGGATGGCGGTATTGCCGATCTCGATGACACGCCCTTTGAACATCCGATTCGGCATCGCGTCAATGGTAATGTCCGCCGTTTGACCAAGCTTCACGTTCACAATATCCGTCTCATCGACCTTTACCTCAGCCGTAATGAGAGAGATGTCGGCGACCGTCATGATCGTGCTCGTCGGCGAGTTCTGGATGCCGGGCACCACCGTCTCGCCAACACGCACGGGTAGATTTGTCACGACACCATCGATGGGGGAATACACGTTGTACTTGTCCAAGACGTCAGAAGCGCGACGAAGGTTAGCCTGGACCTGACTTACCCGTCGCTGTTGGGCGTTTAGTTGTGCGGCGATCTGTGTACGGCGCGCCTTTTCTTGTGCGACCCGAGCTTCGGCCTCCTTGACACCTGCGTCGGCGGAAGCCTGCGCGCTGCGGCGCGTGTCGTACTCTTGCCGCGCGATAAGCTTTTCATTCCAAAGCTTCTCGGTACGCTCAAAGTCGATGCGCGCGCGCTCGGCATCGGCTTTCATCCTCTCCAGCGTGGCGAGAGCGGTGGTGATCGTTTCGTCTGCCGCCCTCAGACCCGCTTCGCTGGCGCTGGACTCGGCTTCGCTCGATCCGACTGCCGCTCGCTGAGCAGCGACATCCGCCGCAGCCTGCACGGACTCAAGCTTTGCCACAATCTGGCCCTTCTTGACCTTGTCACCCTCAACTACGAGAAGTTCGTTGATGCGGGCTGGCCCCATCGTGTTCGCGCCTAAATTGATGTAGTTTCGAGGTTTGATCTCACCGGAAGCGGTGACGAGCGCTGCCAGATCCTGCCGCGCGACTTTGCCGGTCTGAACCGAAACAATACCCCGCTGATTGTACTTGATACCAGCGAATACGGCGGCTGAGGCTATCAACAGCCCGCCCAGGATCAATGCTATCTTCCACTTCTTTTTCACAGATGGTGCGGCTCCCGGAGAGAGATACGCAAACTCGAAGGGTATGTTCGATCATATCAAGCGTAGCACGCCAAACACTCCAACAGTTTACGGGTAATGCTGCCCTGTTATATTCAGACGTCGCGAGGCCCATCAGAGATTAACAATCATTGCGCAGCGAGGGTGATTGTTGAGTCAACGGTGTACTTTCGGAAGGCGGAAAACAGCATTTCCATTTCGACCGCCGCCCTGATGAAAAATGCCGCTCGAGCATTCGCCTCCACTCGAATCCGGTCGGGAAACCAAACCTCATTGTTTACGAGCGTCCGGCCCACCTTCACCGTCGTGCCTTTCGAAAGCCGGAGTAATCCTCCGAGTGCCGTGATGGTATCGATAGATTCGGCTTCCACTCGCGCCCAGTGGTACTGCTCCTTATCGATCCAGAGATCGCCTTTGAGCTTGCTCAGGATTTTGGCGTCGCCTTTCATCGGGTAGCCGGGCTTCGGCTCGGCGTGGATACGATAACAGGGACGCCCCGCGACGGGCTCTTCGCCGACCAGACGGAAGGTGAAACCATTGGCGAACTGGTCCCGAAACTCCTGTTCTTCGCGGCGCTCCTTGGCGAGACGCTTCTCTGTTTCAGAAGGGCTTTCGCGTTTGTACTTGGCGATCTCGCGCTCCATTCGCTGCTTTTCTTTTGCCGCCTCCCGGTCGGACAACGGTTGTCCGTCCTTCTCGACAAGTTTTCGGAACTCCTGACCGCCAATAAAGAACACATCGTGTACCTTCCGCTCTTCGCTGCGGAGATTGCCGTTTGTCTTGGCGATCCGCTCCCAAATAGACTCACGGTAGGTGTACTGCTGTCGGAGCTTTGCATTTTGGGATTCCCGCTCCGTCGCCCGCCGGACGATCTCGGCCGGGGAGAGTTCTGCAGTCAGCGCCCACGATGAAAGAGTGCATAGAACAAGCAGAAGTCTCATGAATAAAAGAAGACGTGAAGGGGCCTTGCAGGTTAACACGATAAGGCGCTATCGTTCGGCCTAGTCCAGGCGAGAGCCCGAAACGAGCCCGGCCCGAACTGAGGCAAGTCCGGGCCGGCGTACTGCTTGCGGGCAAAACGATGATTACTTGTCAACGACTTCCGGGTACGGGCGTACACTAGAAACGCCGAGGCGCGGTCCAAGAATGACGCTCTCTACCATAGAAGTCCCTTGGCGAAGCCATTGTATAACAGATAACGAGTTTGCCGGAGGCCATTCGCCAAAAGATGACGTCAGCCATGCAGGGAGTCTACGCAGCCGCGGTCACCCCACGCCGCCTGGGCACCCAAGACATCAACCTCGGCGCCATGTGGGATTTAATCGATTACCTGGTCGCGCACGGAATACAAGGTATCGTCCTGATGGGTGCGACCGGCGAATTTGTTCACTTCAGCAACGCCGAGCGGATGCGTCTGATGGGTGTCGCAGCCAAAAGGAGTCGCGTGCCGGTGGTCTTCAATTGTTCCCATTCGACCTTCGACGGGTCGGTTGAACTCGCACAGGCCGCCGATGCCTCCGGTGGAGCGGCAGTGCTGATGATGCCGCCCCATTTCTATCGGTACACCCAGGCACACATCGCCGGCTTCTATCGCCAAGTGGCGGAAGCCGCTGAGTTGCGAATACCGCTCCTCCTCTACAACCTTCCGCAGTTCGCCAGTGAGATTGACCTTGAAACCGCCTCAGATCTGTTGCGCGAGGGTACCGCGCAGGGCATCAAGGACTCTAGCGGGGATGCGCCCTACTTCGAGGGACTCCAGTCCGTTCGGCAGCAGATTCCCTTTACTCTCATGCTCGGTAATGATTCCTTAGCCGTGCCGGCGCGAACGGGTGGTTGTGACGGAATCATCTCCGGGTGTGCATGCGCCATTCCTGAACTGCTGATCGCGCTCGATCGAGCCGTAATCGCTGGAGTCCAGGAGTTGGTAACCCGCTTGGAGCTACGGCTACGTCAATTCATTCACCAGGCAGACAAGCTGCCCACTCCGATGGCCGTCAAGGAGGCTACTGCGCTTCGCGGCTTCAAACTCGGTCCACATTCCCTCACCTGCGATCCGAGTCTCCAGCGCGACCTCGACGCCTTCCGGGAATGGTTCACTGGATGGCTGCCGGCGATGCTATCGGACTGCAAGCATGTGTAGACGAGTTACACTCTGCTTCGCTCTTACGGCCATCTCTTTCGCTCAGGTCTATGTGTCTGGCCCGCAAGTCCTTACGTTCCTATCGGACGTAGATGACAGCGATCAGCCGTACGCGCTTTATCTACCCAAGAACTACAATTCCAATAAGAAGTATCCGTTGGTCGTCAGCCTGCACGGCGCATATTCCAACCATCGCCTAAACCTGCGCCGGGTCTTCGGCAGAGGGAATCGTATAGGAGAAAGCGATGCCGAGGCCACGCGATACTGGCCGGCGATGCATGATGTGGAAATGATCGTCGTCAGTCCGCTAGCCCGCGGCACCATGGGCTACAAAGGAATCGCCGAAAAAGATGTATACGATGTGCTGACCGACGTAAAGCGCCGATTTTCCGTCGATGACGATCGCGTGTATCTGACCGGCTTGTCGATGGGCGGTGGTGGCGCACTCTGGATCGGATTGACCCGGCCGGATGTGTGGGCGGCGATTGCTCCAGTCTGTCCCGCCGTGCCCGCAGGAACCGAGGATCTTGCGGCGAACGGGCTGAACGTACCGATGAAGATCTTTCAGGGGGCGATCGATCCTGTTGTGCCGGCGGTTTCAGTGCGGCAATGGCATAAAAGGCTAGTCGATGCCGGGGTAAAAGCGGAGTACATCGAGTATCCGGGCATCCGCCACAATTCGTGGGATGTCGCCTACAAGGACGGGGCCATCTTCACCTGGTTTGCACCGTTTAGGCGCGAACGCAACCCCGACCACGTCACCTTCTCGGCAAGTTCTTATAAACACGGCAGCGCCTATTGGATTCGTTTCGATAACTTCACGCCCGGAGTCCTCGCCAGCATCGACGCGCGCTTCACCGCAACAAAACGCCTCACGATCCAGACGAAAGAGCTTGATGGCTTCACATTACGACTGAAAGACCACCCAATGGCCGCTGGTCCCGGTGTCCTCCGCCTTACCGTCGACGGCGCCGCTTTACAAACGAGATCCGCGGACGTTGTTTCGCTAACAAAATCCGCAAAGGGCTGGTCCATCAAGCCGTTTACACCGGCTCCGAATGCAAAGCGCTTAGGGTCGGAGGGCCCGATCGATGACGCTCTTTCTACCCGGCACATTTACGTGTACGGAACGGGCGGCTCGCCTGATCCCGAAGAACTTCAGCGGCGAAAAGCCATCGCGCAGCAAGCAGCAGAGTGGTCTAGCGGTCGACTGAAACTCATGCTGACGTTTCGCGTCCTCGCGGACAACGAAGCAAAGACGGTCGAACTTCAGAATGCGAATCTGTTTCTCTTCGGAACGAAGCAGACCAACTCCATGATCGCGAAATACGCTGATAAATTGCCGTTGGCGCTGAACGCCGGTGCTGCCGACTATGGACTTATGTATGTCTATCCGGCTGACGGTCGTTACATCATCATCCATTCCGGTCTGCCCTGGTGGACCAGGTTCGAACTGACAACGCGCTACGAACTGCCGTTTCTCAACACTCCACAACTGGCGCTGACAACATTCGGCGACTACTTTCTGTTTCGAGGCGGTCTAGACAACATCATCGCGGAGGGCCGGTTTGATCGAAACTGGAAGCTTACGCCTGACGCCGCGGCTAAGTTCCGTGACACTCAGGCGGTGGAGGTCCGCTGACCTATGGCAGACATGCCTCCTGAAGAACTCCGTCGATCCGGACACGAAGTTATAGACTGGATCGCCGACTACCTCCGAGACATCCGTGAGCTTCCGGTGCTTCCTCGCGTGCAGCCCGGAGTGATTCGCGACGTTCTACCGTCGACGGCGCCCGATCATGGCGAGGAAATTGAAACGATTCTGCGTGACTTCCGCGAACTGATCGTCCCCGCGAACACTCATTGGAATCATCCGCGTTTTCACGCATATTTCTCCGTTTCCGCATCAGGGCCGGGGATTCTCGCCGAAGCTCTAACAGCCGCGCTGAACGTGAATCACATGGTCTGGAAGTCGTCGCCCGCCGGCTCCGAACTGGAACTGGTTGCGCTCGACTGGCTTCGCCAATGGCTCGAACTCCCAGCCGATTACTTCGGCATGATCTTCGACACGGCTTCGATCTCGACTATGCACGCGCTGATTGCCGCGCGTGATTTTGTCGATCCCGATTCGCGCGTCCGAGGGTCTTTAGGCAATCTGACGGTCTACACATCCGAGCAGGCGCATTCCTCTGTGGAAAAGGGCGCCATGGCGATCGGCCTGGGTCAAGCGAATGTTCGGAAGATCGCGGTCGACTCCGAATTCCGCATGCGTCCGGATGAGTTGCGCAGTGCTATGCAGGCTGATGTCAACGCGGGCAGGAGACCATGCTGCGTCGTGCCCACGACCGGTACGACCTCTACATCGAGCATTGACCCCGTTAGAGACGTGGTTAATATCGGCAATGACTTTGGCGCATGGATTCACATCGATGGCGCATACGGTGGAACTGCTGCAATCCTGCCCGAGTTCCGGCCCATGCTGGACGGTGTGGAGCGCGCCCATTCCATCGTGGTGAATCCACACAAGTGGCTGTTTACTCCGGTCGATTGCAGTGTTCTGTATACAAGGCAGCCTGAGGTGTTACGACGTGCGCTCAGCCTCACGCCGGAGTACCTGCGTACCGGTCAGGATGGCTCCGTCGTGAACCTGATGGAGTACGGAGTTCCACTCGGCCGCCGGTTCCGGTCTCTGAAGCTATGGTTCGTGATGCGATACTTCGGCCTCGAGGGCTCCAGGACAATCATCCGCAATCACATCGCCTGGGCCGGAGAACTCGCACGGCAGATCGAAGCACACGACAAACTCGAAGTGGCCGCTCCAACGCCTCTCTCGTTAGTCTGCTTTCGCCACAAGGATTCCGATGAGAAAAGCCGGAAATTAATGGACCGGATAAACGCCGGTGGCGTCGCGTTCTTGTCTCATACCGTGCTCAACGGCAGATTCACCATCCGCCTCGCGATTGGAAACGTGCGCACCACTCGCGAGGACATTCAGCGGGTCTGGGAATGCATTCAGGCCGAGGCCTGCGAGCTATAAGCCGCATGGTCGTGTACCTGTGCGAACTCTTGCACGATGCTCAGCAGGTGGGCCGCATGGATGGGCTTGGAGATGTAACCGTTCATCCCGGCTGACAGGCAGCTCTGTTTATCGCCTTCCATCGCTCGAGCGGTCATTGCGATGATCGGGGTAGCCTGCCACCGTGGATTGCTGCGGATGAGTCGCGTGGCCTCAAGCCCATCCATCACCGGCATTTGAACATCCATAAGGATCATCCGGAAGTCCTCGTCTTCGAGGGATCGAAGTGCCTCGATGCCATTGGCTGCGATCGCCACGGTATATCCGTGCTTGCTCAGAAGCGCCGATACGAGCTTCTGGTTGACCTGGTTGTCCTCGACGATCAAGACCCGTCCCTTTACGGCCCCTGCATCGAATCTGCCCTCGAACACAGGAGCATATTCATCCGTGGCGGTGTACGGCAGCGTGACCGTGAACGTGCTGCCGGCATCGGGAGTGCTTTGCACGCTGATCGCGCCATTCTGCATTTCAACGAGACTTCGCGTTATTGCCAGGCCAAGTCCCGTGCCGCCGAACCTGCGGCTGATGCTGGTATCTGCTTGGGAGAACTTCTCGAAGATGAGATCCAGCTTGTCGCTCGGGATACCGATTCCGGTGTCGGTCACGCTCATCTCAATGACAAGCTCGCGCTCCGGACCAGGCACACACCTAGCCTGAAGCCTGACAAAACCTTTCTCTGTAAACTTGACGGCGTTGCTTAACAGGTTGGTAAGAATTTGTCGCAGCCGCAGCGGATCGCCCATAACGTGACGAGGCAGGTCCTCTGCAATCTCCGCCGATACATTGACGCCTTTGATCCCGCCGATTGCCGCATGTGTCTTGACACAGTCTTCTACGACGGTACAAAAATCGAATGGAACGGTCTCAATCGCCATCCGGCCCGCTTCAATCTTCGAGATATCGAGCACATCGTTCAGAACGGCAAGCAGTGAATATGCGCACCTCTGAGCTGTTTCCAGGTAATCCTTGTGCTCCGGATCGAGTTTTGTGACGGTTACCATGTTCAGCATCCCGAGAATGCCGTTCATGGGCGTACGGAGTTCGTGGGACATATTGGCGAGAAACTCACTCTTGGCCTCACTTGCAGCCAGAGCCTTCTCCATTGCGACCTCGAGTTCCTGGGTACGGTGCCTGATCCGCTCCTCGAGCAATGCCTTGCTCTTGACGAGTTCGTCCTGCGTACTCGCGAGAGCTTCAATCATCTGGTTGAAGCTGTCGCCGAGAAACTCGATTTCGTCCCCTGTGCGGCTGACCTGAATCGGTTCCAACCGGCCTTGCCGCACGGATTGAATCCCCTCATGTAGCAACCCCAGAGGGCGGCCCAGGAGACGGATCGTCATCCGTGATGTGGCGCCCGCGACAAGTAGGACCACGATGGACAACAGGACGCCTTTGGAGATATCGAAGGTATCCTGTCTCAGATCATAGGCAAGAACAACAGCCGCAACCCAAAAGACCAGAGCGGCCGTCAGCACAAAGAACTTGGATGCCAGGCTACGAATGCGCGGTGGGGTTGTCACGCGGCCTCTACGGACATGAACGCCCTGTCCGCACCGGCGATCCTGCTATCCTGTTCAGGACGAATGAGTTCTGGGCGCCTTGCAACGGATTTGTGCGGTATTCCCCTTCGCAATCCGGTCATTGCCGCGTCAGGAACCTTTGCGTACGGCATCGAATTCCTGTCTGTGACCGATGTCACCGGCATTGGGGCGTTTATCATCAAAGGCATCTCCCGCGAACCCATCGCGGGGAATCCTGCCCCCCGTTTGTGGGAAGCCGAAGGGGGCATGATTAACTCTATCGGCCTACAGAACATCGGAGTTGAGGCCTTCATACGGGAAAAAGTTCCGGCTCTAGCCCGTGTGGATACTCCGTACTTCGTGAACGTGTTTGGATATGCCACGGACGACTACCTGGAAGTGGTCCGCCGATTTGAGGATGTTTCCGGACCTTCGGCGTACGAGTTGAACGTGTCCTGCCCCAACACAAAGCATGGCGGCATGTTCTTCGGTAGTGACGCGAGTCTGCTCTCGGAACTGGTCAGTGCAGTTCGATCGGTATCACGGCGTAAGATCATCGTGAAGCTGTCGCCGAACGTTGCTCGTATCGAGCCGCTAGCGCGTGCAGCCGAGCAGTCAGGAGCGGACGCAATCTCTCTCGTGAACACGTTCGTCTCACTGGCGGTGGATGCGCGCACGCGCCGGCCAAGAATAGGAGCCGGATTTGGGGGGTTATCCGGACCCGCGATCAAGCCGATTGCGCTGCGGCTGGTTTATGAAGCGGCTCAGGCAGTAAACATTCCCGTGATTGGTCTCGGCGGAATCGCGAGCGGCGAGGACGCGGCCGAGTTTCTTGTCGCTGGCGCGGCCGCAGTAGAAGTGGGGACCGCAAGTTTCTGGGATCCGGGGGCAGTGGGCCGGATCGCACGTGAGTTGGATCGATTCTTGAGAGAGGAGAAGATTGCGAACGTGAGAGACTTGGTCGGCACGCTTCGCTTTCCAGGCAAATGAGAAAAGTTATCCAAACAGACAAGGGGCCGAAGGCGCTCGCGTTCTATTCACAAGCCATCGTTCACAATGGCGTCGTCTACGTCGCGGGACAAGTGCCCCTGGATCCGGCGACCGGCGAATTGGTCCAGGGCGACGTTCAAGTGCAGGCGGAGCGGGTTCTCGAAAATGTGAAGGCGATACTCGAAGCCGCCGGCAGCGGAATGGAACACGCCTTGAAGGTGTCCGTTTTTCTACAGGACATCAATGATTTCGCTCGAATGAACGAAATTTATGGCCGCTACTTCGCGGTCGACCCGCCGGCACGCACCACAGTTGAGGTCGCACGCCTTCCGCGCGAAGTAGCGATTGAAATTGACTGCATCGCTGCCGTGAAATAGGGCGGGTGGGCGTCAGCGTCGAGAGGGCAGATTCGCCAGCTTTGTCCCCATCTCGGTTAGCGATATCTTACCCAGACTGACTTTGTGGTGGGTAGTGCATCCGAACTCCTCGAGCGCTGAGCCCTTCGACGCTGAGTCTCCGAGCGATGACCATCCGGTACCCTTGCGAAGATGGTCATCCTTTTCGGCGTCGAATCCGCCCTTCGAATCCTTACGAAATATCGCGACCCTTGTCCGTGCATCCGATTCTCTGGTGGGCAAGCGTATTGCATTCCAAAACAAGGTCGATGACAAGGATCGCCGCCCGTCGGCAGGTTCAGGCCGACACGAACTGTTGCGCGACAGCTTTCTGTCTCCTGTGAAAATTCGAGAGTTGCGCGATCTGATACGCCGCCGCAGTCACATGCAGTCAGATCCAAACCCTGTGGTCAACCGTATCGGGCATCTGCTGGGGACTGCGAGTTTCAAGCTGGTCCGGCGACGACAAATATCGTGGGCAGGACAGGGTGGCTGATTTCGAATGCCATTGCAGAAGGCGAGACCGAGCCGGAGCAAGCCGCGGCAAGGGCACAAGGTAGTTCGCAAACGAAGAAGTCAGAGTAGGCTGAAGCTCTGCGCGGCTATAGCAGTGATCTCTTTCTCGGGTTACACCGATTCGCAAGGTGACTCAGGATTGCCGGAGGCTGTGCCCCGCTGGACGTATGCCGCAACTGTGTCCACTTGAGGATTCCGTGTATTCATGAGCCCTCGGAACGGCGACGCGCACGGCCGAGAGCGATGCCGATTGCAGCAAACGCGGGCCGGGACACTCATATAAATGTGCCGCAGCCACGTCTCATTTGTAAACACCAAGGGGCTTTCGCGGACTCAGCCGAAGGGGTATCTGTGCCGGAAAATCTCATCGACTTAAAGCGGAAGTTTTCGAAGAATCGCGTTTGCTATGCTCGGTTCGATGCAGGAGCAGCGCTGCGCCGGATGCGGGCGCATTACGCCCGGATACGACATTATTAACTCGGGTTCCGTGGAGCGGGGATACCGGCAGCTTTGCAGTAAGTGTTTCAACGAAGAGATGGCCACGCTGGATGGCCTCGACGAGTTTACCCATGTCTCGTTTGAGCCGATTACGCTGGCCAGTTGTGATGGCGATTCTCATGAGTTCCATTTCCAGACGCGTTTGATTGGGGATGGCGTGGTCATGGACGCTTTCGAGCTTCGCGATGGTTACCGGTACGGCTATCAGTTTCAGGTGATCGGCGATCCCGAGGTCGACCTGTGGGCCCTGTTCGGGCGCTTGATGGAGAAGATACGCCGGGCGCTATCTGTCAAGCATGTCGTTTCAGGTGATTACGGTTTGCAGATCGCCGATCGCATGGTGCGAGGTAGGATCGAGTGGGACTCAGAGTGTGATGGTCGAGTGCCCTTGGTTATTGTGGACGGTCGGGAGCTATCGTGGGATGACTTAGGCCGCATGCTCATGACGTTTGAGGGCTGGCAGTTCCGCCTGGAGATTCGGGATATGAGTGAAGAGGTGTGATGCGGTGATAGAAGAGAGTGGACTACGGACTTAGAATTGGCATTGCGGAATGAGTACATTTCGGATTGCACTTGCGAACCTTCGCTTCCCGGCGACTCCGGAGGAGTCCGTCCGGTCGGCCGAGCAGGCTGTGGCCGAAGCGTCGAGCGCGGGCGCACGTATCGTTTGTTTTCCGGAATGCTTCGTTCCTGGTTACCGAGGGATGGGGAAGCAGATCCCGCCGCCCGATCCGGTGTTCCTGGATCGCGCGTGGTCGGCGATGGCGGCTGCTGCCGCGAAGGCATCCGTTGCGATTGTGCTCGGCACTGAGCGCATGGTCGATGGAGCTTTATTGGCTGCTGCATTGGTGATTCAGCAAGACGGGACGATCGCGGGGTTTCAGGACAAAGTGCAACTCGATCCTTCGGAGGAAGGTCTATACACGCCCGGCTGCGGGCGGCGCGTTTTCCAAGCAGGTCCGCTGACGTTCGGGATTGCGATCTGTCATGAGGGATGGCGGTATCCGGAGACGGTGCGCTGGGCGGCTCGCCGCGGTGCGCATATCGTGTTCCATCCACATTTTCATGAAGCCAAGCCCGGGGGATATGCGCCATCGAGCTTCGCCGATGCGGCCAACTCGTTTCATGAGAAAGCGGTGTTGTGCCGCGCCGCTGAGAACACCTGCTATGTCGCGACTGTGAATTGCGCGAGCACGGGGTCGCCGACCACTTCGGCAGTGGCGCGGCCGGATGGCACACTGCTGAGCTACCAGCCGTACGGTAAGGAAGGGTTGCTGGTTGCGGACATCGACCTTTGTGCGGCGACGG
The DNA here is from genome assembly GCA_963825845.1 of Bryobacteraceae bacterium. GTDB lineage: Bacteria > Acidobacteriota > Terriglobia > Bryobacterales > Bryobacteraceae > DASQDN01. The sequence continues at coordinate 31,628 of CAWGVL010000028.1, forward strand.
GCCTTCTGGCGTCGCGCTGCAAAGCTGCGTGGTAAGTCGAGCGCGGCAGGGTCCCTGCGTATCGGTCCGGTTCGTCAGTCGACCCGTTACCCCAGTCACATTTAATTTTCCTCGTTCCTGTTGCGGCGTCTGGAGCGTCCCACGTCGGTGCAAGGATCTGTGTCGCTCCGGAAGCAGGTATTTTTTGGGTGTGGGCTGACAGCGGTTGGCGCCGCGGACCTTGCGGGATACATCCCTTTCCTTGCCGATTACGCGTACGGCATCGTGTGGTGGGGCGTGCTGCTTCTGGTGGATGCCTGGAACGCGGACCGGAGAGGGTTATCGCTTTGGCGCGGGCACGCCACGCATTTCCTGTCGATTACGGCGCCTGCATCCGTTGTAGTCTGGCTATTTTTCGAGGCGCTGAATTTGCCTTCGCCGCAATGGAGATATCGGGGAAATGTTCCAGGACTCTGGGGCAAGGTGCTGTTCGGGTTCATCGCGTTTTCTACCGTTGTTCCTATCATGGTGGAGTCGTGGTGGCTGGTGGCGGGTAAGCAGTCTGTGCCTGCCGGCTTGCTGGGATGGGCGCGACGTTACCGCTGGATCCTGTTGGCTGCGGCTGTCACCTTTGCAGTGGTTCCATTCGTGAATACTGTGTTCTGGTTCAATCAGGGGATCTGGTTGATTCCGGCGCTGATGCTGCTGCCGCGTGTGCGTGCTGAATCGTGCTCGGGGGCTGAGTTTGCGCGGACTCTTGTTGTTTCCGGGCTGCTGGCCGGGCTGGCCTGGGAAGCCTTCAATTGGCCGGCCCGAACGCATTGGGAATATCTCATCCTGCCTGATGCGCCGCACTTATTCTATATGCCGCTGCCCGGCTATCTGGGATTTATTCCTTTTGCGATGAGCATGACGGCCGTTTACGGATGGTGCCGTTCTTTACGGCCGAGTTTGTGGCTGGGAGCGCTGTTGTATGCGCTGGCGATCGGCGGCCTGTACTGGCTTACTGTGCTGTACGTGGCTCGGGCTATTTGGGTGGATCGGTGAGAGTTGCAGGCCAGGCTGCTGATTTGGGGGATTTCGGCGGCGTTTGTAGTGTGTATCGCCTCGCGGGCCGCTGGTTGCGCGGTTACCGCCGAGTCGCACACCTGGGCGATCATTAGTCCATGCGTAAAGCGCTTCGCAATAACGGTCTGACATTGGTGCTCCTGCTGTTATTTTTTTTCAGTATCGGAGGGCAGAGTCTTGCAGGCCTGGCTCACTTCAATGACGACCAACGCGATCATGGGCGCGCGAAGTCACGTTTACCCAGTACATCACTAGCGCCGCATTTGCTGAGAGTGCATTTGAGAATTGGGAGAGTGAGTTTTTGCAATGGCGGCCTATGTGGTGCTGACTGCGCTGTCGTATCAACGAGGCTCCGCTGAATCCAAAGACCCGGACAAACGCGAGGATGTGGATGACGACCCGCATGCGCATGTTGGCGATCCGGCGGCAAACTCCACGGTGCGAGCGGGTGGATGGTTGCTTGGGGTGTACCAGCATTCCCTTTCGATCGCGCTGTTCCTTCTGTTTGTTGTGTCGTTCGTTCTACATCTGATTGCGAGCGCGAAGGAAGATTGCGCAGAGAAGTTGATGCACGGGCGAAGCGTGTACGACGACGCTTGCGTTCCTTGGAAATTGGAAGTTCTGGTTCGAGTCGTTTCAGAACTGGCAGAGCGAGTTTCTTTCGGTGGCTGTTCTTGTGGTGCTTTCGATTTTTCTGCGGGAGAAGGGCTCTCCTGAGTCGAAGCCTGTGCATGCGCCTCATGGTTCTACGGGTCGGTGAGTTCGGGGTTTGTGGCAGCGGCTTGGGTGCGATTCGGAGGTTCGGGGGACCGATCAGTCATATGATGGTGCGACGTATGCACCGGGCCCCCTCCAAGTTCCTCCGGCACGTTACGCGAATTGTACGAGCAGCAAATCCAGAAAGATTGTCCCCGCACACCAACCGATGGAACAATTCCACGAATGGATGTGCCAGTACGTCGAGGACTCGGAGCCGGGGGCGGGAAGCATGCGCTGTTACTGTCAGGTGGATTGCGCAATTGGTCCGATTTTCGCTCACTCATGATTGAACGTATTGCGGCACATATGTTCGATATACGGAAATGCTGTCACTGCGAACGCCTGCAACTGGTACGTTGGTCACATCATCCCTGCCCAGGATGGCAATACGGGTTTCGAAACTGGGAACTAAGAGAAGTGCGCCGGCGATTCTTCCGTACCGTGGATCCTTGCAATCTATTCTTTGTTCCCGGGGCGCGCAACCGCTCACTCGGTGAGGATCGGGATGTGATTGCGTTCATGGCACAGCAGCTCAAGGGTTTGATTCGGGGCGAACTTTTGGAACGGCTTCTTGCGTCGGACAGGCGCAGTCTCTCCCACTACGACTGTTTCTCCTGAACCATCCATGAACTCCATCAAGATATAGCCAGCGTGCATGTGTTGGTACAGAAAGTAGTTACATGCTCTTTGCCATAGCATGCCAGGCGTGGTAGCCTTCGGAGTAAATCCCATTAAGGAGGCAATCATGACTACTCAAGAAGTTGCGAACCAACTCGTGAAGCTTTGCTCTGCCGGCAAGTTTGACGAGGCGGCCGAAGCCTTGTACTCTCCCGATATTGTGAGTATGGAAGCCGGCGCGCCTCCCGGAATGTCCCGTGAGTCAAAGGGCATCGCGGCTGTCAAGGCGAAGGGTGAGTGGTGGGTCGCGAATCATGAGGTCCACTCGGTGAAGGTCGACGGACCGCTGGTTGCGGGTTCCCATTTTTCAGTGGCATTCAAGCTGGATGTCACGTTCAAGCCGGAAGCAAAGCGCTTCACGATGGAAGAGATTGCCGTGTACAAGGTAGCTGACGGCAAGATCGTTTACGAGGAATTCTTCTACAACATGTAGCGGTATCGGAAACGACAATCGCGTACCGGGGCAAAGCAGGTGTAGTTATGGGCTTCCGGCGGCGCGAAAAGGCTGGTGAGGAGCTTAGAGGAGCTACATGCTGCTGCAGGGTAGGGTTGCGCTGATCACGGGGTCTGCTACAGGTATTGGGAACGCGACGGCACGTCTTTTTGCGGAGCACGGAGCGAAACTGGTACTCATCGACCGCAACGAGCCGCCGAATGAAGCTACGGCCGCCGAACTCGAAAAAGCAGGCGCGAAGGTTCGAGTCGTTGGTCTGGATTTGCGGGATCGAGCGGGCATCGATGCCGCTGTGGCTGCGGCGGTCGACTCGTTCGGTTCCATAGACATACTGGTGAACAACGCGGGCATCTATCCACGCAAGGCGTTCCTTGAAACATCGGAGCAGGAATGGGACGAGATGCAGGCGATCAACCTGAAGAGCATGTTCCACACAACACAGGCGATTTTGCCCGGAATGATGGCGCGCCGGGCGGGGAAGATCGTGAATATCTCGTCTGTAACGTTTCACTTGGGTGTCGCTAACCTGGTCCACTATGTCGCTTCGAAGGGCGGTGTCATCGGCCTGACGAGGGCGCTTGCCCGAGAGACCGGCGAACATGACATTCACGTGAATTGCATCACTCCCGGCGCCGTGCTGGTGGAGGCGGAGAAGACAGTGGTGACGGACGAGCAGGTTCACGCATTCGTGGGCGAGCAGTCACTGAAACGACGAATTTTGCCGGTCGACATCGCGCGGGTGTGCCTGTTCCTCAGCTGCGAGTTGAGTGACGGCATGACGGGTCAGGTGCTTAATGTCGACGGCGGCTGGGTAATGCACTGAGCTTTGTTCCTTGTGATCTAGCTGTCAGTTTCACCCGAGAGTGACTCCTTATCTGTAGTGCTGCGCACCGTTAAACCCGCGAGTCAGCCGGCATTTACTGCTGTCCACGCCCAAGAGAGTGTCCTTGGGTGACTGTTAGCTGTCGCCATTCTCTCAGCCAAGTCTTGCAAAACCGCATTTTTTAGTTCATGCTTTTCGAAGCGCTCATGCTTCCTGTCCGAAGCATCTCGTGCCGCATGAACCGCCGTGTTCCCCGCACTGCGCTCCTCGTCCGCTGGGAACCACGTCTCGTGAAGCCCCGCCTATTCGGCCACTCGTATATATTCTGTGGCGAACCTATTCCTGCCACGGCCACATCGGCGAAGCCGTACTCATCGCGATACATGAACCTGGAGATAGTCCATGAACGAAAATACGAACTCTACCCTTCTCGAGAACGGGCCCCAAATCGACCCGATTTCTACCACTCTGAACTCCGAACGCGCACGTTTGCGACGCGAAGCTGGACTTGTCCAACTTCAGCACTTCAAGAAACCGGTGGAACGAACCTTTACAGCCGGCGAACGTGACCAAGTCACCATTCTGTTCGGAGGACTTACATGGAAGCATGAGAAGCTGATTCAGGCTGTCTTCCAGGGGTCGGGCTATAAGTGCGAGATGATCCCGACAGCCGACGTCTCGGATTTCCAAGCCGGGAAAGAGTACGGCAACAACGGCCAATGCAATCCCACCTATTTCACTGTTGGGAATCTCGTTCAACATCTGCAACGGCTCGAGAAACAAGGGATGTCACGTGAGGACATTGTCAATAACTATGTGTTCTTCACCGCGGGTTCCTGCGGGCCGTGCCGGTTCGGAATGTATGAGGCGGAGTACCGGTTCGCTCTTCAGAACTCCGGCTTTGACGGCTTTCGCGTCCTGCTGTTCCAGCAACAGGAAGGGATCAAGGCCGCCTCAGGCGAGCCCGGCCTCAAGTTCACGGTCGATTTCGGAATGGGGATGCTCAACGCGCTGCATGTTGGCGACACGTTGCAGGATCTTATCCACCAGATCCGCCCGTACGAGTTGAACAAAGGTGAAACGGATCGTGTCTTCCTTCAAGTAGGTGACGCGATGGCGACGTGCCTGCGCGAGCGGCCGCCGTTCGAGATACTCGAAGCGACGTCAGGCTGGGTGAAGAATTATCTCTCACGGCCGGAGAAGCTGAAGTTCAAGAACACCCTCAACACTCTCGGGAAGATCCGCGAGAACTTATACGGTAAGCCATTCGTCGATGCGCTGGATGAAGCGCGCGAGCGTTTGAATTCCGTCGATATTGACCGAACCCGCGTTAAGCCGATCGTGAAGATCACGGGTGAATTCTGGGCGCAGACCACCGAAGGCGACGGCAATTTCAACATGTTCCGCTTTCTGGAGAGAGAGGGAGCCCAGGTGCTTGTCGAGCCGATCGCGACATGGGTCGCGTATCTGTTGTATCAGGGGAAGTACCTGGCGATGCGCAAGAAGAACGTGGACCAATACTCGACGCGCAGTAAGTGGCGGGCGGAGGTTAACTACCGCAAGAAGGTGCTCGGTCTCTGCATCGGTGAAACGTTGTGGCAGCATTTCTACCACCGTGTTAACCGGAAACTGGGCGGCATTACGCACACGCTGGCTCCGCAGGACGAACTGGATGAGCTGGCACAGCCGTTCTACAATCGCTACGCGCGGGGCGGTGAGGGTCACCTCGAGGTCGGCAAGAACGTGTACTACACGATTCACCATCTCGCGCACATGGTGCTGGCGCTGAAGCCGTTTGGCTGCATGCCTTCGACGCAGTCGGACGGCGCGCAATCGGCGGTGATTAACCGGTACAAGGATATGATCTTTCTCCCGATCGAGACATCGGGCGAAGGAGAGGTGAATGCGCACAGCCGGGTGCAGATGGCGCTCGGTGAGGCCAAGGCGAAGGCGCGTCTGGAGTTCGAGCAGTGCCTGCAGCGATCGGGCCACAGTCTTGAAGAGATTCGATCCTATATCGAAGAGCACCCTGAACTCAAGCGGCCGTTCTACAAGACGCCGCATGTGGAGGGTGTCGCCGGAACGGCCGCGCAGTTCGTGCTGCATGTCGGAGCACGAATGGACCGGGATGCGCGGTTGTTCCGCCGAAGCCGTGTTCGCAAGTCCGCCGAGGTTGCCGCCTAGGAGGGGTTACACATGACAGCCAAATATAGCGTCGGCCTCGACGTTGGATCGACGACCGTCAAAGCTTGCATTGTGGAGATGTCCAATGGCTCGATCGTGTGGCAGGACTATCAGCGGCACGAGACCAAGCAGCCGGAAAAGTGCCTGGAGTTTTTGCAGCGCATGGAGTCCGAGACTGGGATCAATCCCGACAACACGCGTGTGTTCATGACCGGGTCAGGCGGTACGGCGGTTGCCGATCAGATCGGCGGGAAATTCGTGCAGGAAGTCACGGCCGTGTCGCTGGCGGTGGAGAAGCTTCATCCCGAGGTGTACTCCGTGGTGGAGCTTGGCGGCCAGGATGCGAAGATCATTGTCTTCAAAGATGACAACGAGAGCGGTCGCAAGAAAAAGATCCCGTCGATGAACGATAAGTGCGCCGGGGGGACAGGCGCAGTGATCGACAAGATCAATGCGAAGCTCAAGATCCCTGTGGAAGAGCTGCCGGCGCTTGCGTATAACGGCATCAAGCTCCACAAGGTCGCGGGGAAATGCGGTGTCTTTGCTGAGACCGACATTAATGGTTTGCAGAAAGAGGGTACCCCGCCTGACGAACTGATGGCATCGCTGTTTGAAGCGATTATCCTGCAGAACCTCAGCGTGCTGACAAGGGGCCATACGCTGCGGCCGCATGTCCTGCTGCTCGGCGGACCCAATACGTTTATTCGCGGGATGCGGGAAGCGTGGGTCGCGAATATTCCGAGGATGTGGAAGGAACGGAAGGTCGAGATCCCGGAAGGCTCGACTCCTGACGAGTTGATCAAGGTGCCGCAGAACGCGCAATATTTTGCCGCTCTTGGGGCTATCGAGTTCGGGAACGATGAGGATCAGGACGTCGGACGATATCAGGGCTGGGCGAAGCTTCAACACTACATCGAATTCGGCCGCTCCGAGGAGAAGGCGGCGGCTGGCGGAAAAGGCCTGGTGTCCTCTAATTCGGAGCTCGACACGTTCAAGGATGCATACCGGCGAAAGAAGTTTACGCCGGCCGCATTCCGGCGTGGTGAGGTCGTGGCAGGCTTCATTGGTGTTGACGGCGGATCCACCTCGACCAAAGCGGCGCTACTGGACGAGAACGGGGACATCCTTTGCAAGGCGTACCAGCTTTCGAATGGGAATCCGATCGAAGACACAAAGCAGATGTTCGAGAATCTCCGTGACCAGGTAGAAGGTCAGGGCGCGAAACTCGAAGTGCTTGGCGTGGGTACTACGGGCTATGCGAAGGACATTCTGAAAGATGTTCTGCACGGGGATGTGGCGCTGGTGGAGACGGTAGCGCACACGGAATCGGCGGTCCGCTTCTATGACGACCCGCATGTCATCGTCGATGTGGGCGGGCAGGATATCAAGCTGATTGTCCTGAAGAATGGCCGTGTGAAGGATTTCAAGCTGAACACCCAATGCTCGGCCGGCAACGGATACTTTCTGCAATCCACGGCGGAGATGTTCGGCATCCCGGTGGAGAAGTTCGCTGACCAGGCGTTCGGCGCTCAGGCGATGCCTGTCTTCGGCTATGGCTGCGCGGTGTTCATGCAGTCCGACATCGTGAACTTCCAACGCCAGGGATGGAGGGCCGAGGAGATCCTTGCGGGACTCGCGGCAGTTCTTCCGAAGAACGTATTCCTGTACGTTGCGAGTATTCCCAATCTCGCGAATCTCGGATCGCGATTCGTGCTCCAGGGAGGGACGCAAAACAATCTCGCAGTGGTGAAGGCCGAAGTCGATTTCATCAACGCGAGTTTCCGGTCGATGGATAAGAGGCCGGAAGTCATTGTCCACGAGCACTGCGGCGAGTCAGGGGCCATCGGAGCGGGCGTGGAAGCGCTTCGTCTGTGGAAGAACGGCCGGCAGACAACGTTCATCGGACTTGATGCCGTGCGCAACATCCGATATCGCACAACTCGTAATGAGAACACGCGATGCTACTTCTGCAAGAACAACTGTCTGCGTACGTTTATCGATGTGGATGCGAGCGGCGCGCCGCCGGATCCAACGTTGCCGATGGTGGACATTCATCAGACTGAGCCTTTGCACGCGTCCTCGGGAGGGTGCGGGACGCATCATCACGAGGATCCGTTGAAGGCGCAGAAACAGCCGCTGGTGCGCATCCAACTCTCGTCCGGCGAGTTCGCCAAGATGCCGGAGCCGCAGTTCCAGGACAAGAAGACGAAGGTCCCGCTTCGCGTGAACGAACAACGCCTGATCATAGCCACTTGCGAGAAGGGGACGGTGGAAGATGTCGACGACATGAAGGAGATCAAAGGCGGGCTGGATGCAGTAAAAGCGCAGAACCCGAACTTTGTCGATGTCGCCTCGCGGGAGGTCTTCCGCTTCCGCAACACGGACGTGGTCACCGATGCTTTTCCGACGATTCGCTGGTTCGATACGAACAAGGAAGAAAAGAAGAAGCGCATCGCTCGGATGGAGGGGCGAAAGAGCATCCGCATCGGCATCCCGCGCGTGTTCTACATGTACTCCCACGCACAGATGTTCAACGGATATTTTCAATCGCTGGGTATTCCCTCGGAGAACATTGTGTACTCCGATTACACGTCAAACGAGTTGTACCGTGCAGGAGCGAGCCGGGGCGCCATCGATCCCTGCTTTCCGGCGAAGATCGGTCTGGCCCATGTGCACAATCTGCTCTTCCTGAAAGGGCTGAAGAAGAAGCTGGATGTCATCTTCTACCCGATGTTCGACGTCATGCCCACGAAGCTGACGCATCTGCAGGCATCGAACGCCTGTCCGACCGTCACGGCCAGTCCGGAGACGGTGAAGGCTGCATTCACCAAAGAATCGGACGTGTTCGCCGAGAACGGCGTAAAGTTCATGAATCCGGTTTTGAATATGGCGGACGCACAGTTGTTCGCGACCCAGATGTATGACGCGTTCAAGGATGTGCTGGGCCTGAGCCCGGAGGAGAACGACCGTGCCGTCGCCGCCGCGTATCAGCAGCAGCATCAGTATGAGAAGGAGATCCAGAAGAAATCGCGGGAGACGCTTGACCAACTCGAACGCGAAGACCGTATCGGGATTGTCCTTCTTGCTCGCGTGTATCACCACGATCCGGGGTTGAACCACGAGATTCTGGAGGAATTCCAGAAGCTCGGGTACCCAATCTTCAGCCAGTCAACGCTGCCCTATGATGAGGACCTCCTCGAGCGGCTATTTGGGGACGAGGTGCGGGCAGGAGAGATTCGCTCCCCGCTGGAGATTCAGGATGTTTGGAAGAACAGCTACAGCGTCTCGACCAATCATAAGGTGTGGGCAGCGAAATTCACGGCGCGTCACCCCAACCTGGTTGCCCTCGAGATGTCGAGCTTCAAATGTGGTCACGACGCTCCGATCTACGGTGTGATCGAGGGCATCATCGAACGCAGCGGCACACCCTACTTTTGCTTCAAGGATCTGGACGAGAATAAGCCTGCGGGCTCGATCAAGATCCGTGTCGAAACGATCGATTATTTCCTGCGCCGGTATCGGGAGGATGTCATCGCGCGACGGAAGAAGGAGCTTGACATCGAGGCGAAACTCGCTGAGTTGGAAAGTCACCTGCTGGGTCGGACTGAGGCGGGGTGCGATGAAGTTATCGAGGCGCCGCAATTCGAGGTTGCACGGGTGGCCGCCGACTAGCCGCTTTCCTGCATTGAGCCGCGTGTTCTCTGACACGGATGCGTTTTCCGCGCATAGCGGGGGCGTGTCTATGGGGTTACGTTTGCGCGGGCGTGGCACATGTTTGGCCTGCGCGCATCCCTAGCTACGATATTCGACTAGAGTGCGCACGAGCTCACCGGAGTTGCCGGACCTCCTTGTTCTCAATCGCCTGCTTCCCACGTATGGTGGCGCGGTCCAGGCAAATCAGCCGATGTTCGCGCCGTGAACGGCTAACAGTTCCGCGCGTCGCTCCAAGGTGAGAGGCTCGCGCACTGATTCGGGGCCAGCGCGTCGTAGCCTGCTGAATGTGTCGTCTACACAAAGACTATAACAAGGCATACTCATCGATAATCACGTAGAATTCCGTGATGTCACACAGTAATTCCCTGTGGGTACACTCGCGGAAGATGCAGCTACGCAATGCGAGATGAAGGTAACCCAATTCAGCCCCTCCTGACTGGACTCCGATCTGATCCCCAGCTAACGATACTGTCGACTTGAACGTCCAGAATGATGTTTGTGAAGAAGAGGTGAACTGAAATGACGTGTGAATGGTACCGAAACGTGATGCTCACTTTATGCGCGGGGTTTCTCTTGATCCTGATCTTGAGGCCTGCCGCCCCGGTGCAAGCCCAGGCGGGAAATGGGCCTTGGTACGTTGAACCGAGGACCGTTTTGGTGCCGGATGCCGATGGCGGCCAAGTGCAGGGTAAGGTAATGATCGACTTGCGGAATGGCGATATCTGGGGTTTTCCCACCAAATCGATATTGCCATACCCGGTAGATCCACTACGGAAGGATTTGCCAGTGGTCAAGCCGGTGTATCTGGGCCGGTTTGACTTGACGGCAGCGCGGCGGCAGTAGGTTCGGCATTCCGCTCGGGTCTCGACAGTTCTGAGACGAGTCGCCCATGTTTTGCGGATCACCCGGATTTTCCTTAAGACGTCGGCCATACATCCCGGCCGCCAGTACGAATAGATCAGCGCGTCCATTGTCGAAACGGCCCGCTGCTGCGTATCCTATCGTTGCCCCTATATGGAACGCTCAACCCTGGAACATGTTGCCGATCTTGTCCTTCGGAGGGCTCTGACAGAAGTGGAACATACCGGGGCCGATCTGTGGGAGGCGCTCCGGGCAGCATACCCGTTTGGAGATTCTCCTGAGGGCCGCGTTGTGTGGGTTCAAGCACTGCTGGATCACCCCCGTGTGTTGCAGGCCCTCCAACTCTCCAATCTTGACCATCAGGATGTCGCTGCCTACCGAACGTCTTCAAGCTGTCTGCGGATGTTGGCGCAGCGACTCTCGCAATCGATCTGACCTCGCGGCCGTGCCGGCCACCTCAACCGAACTGAACAGGATTCGCAAACGTACTCGTAGTACCGATACCCCATAGTCTCCCGCGGTGGATAGCCGCACAATGGCAGTGGCCTTAACGAAGGTACAAAAGGAGTGACAAAGATATGAACCAAATCCTCAGGAAATTGTGGAAAGATGATCGCGGTCAGGATCTGATTGAATATGCGCTCATGGCCGGCTTCGTTGCCGTGGCAGCAGGCGCGATCATGCCTACAGTTTCCACGCAAATTAGCCAGATATTCTCCAAGGTCTCATCGGTCATGACACTCGCGAATAGGTAGGAACTTGACGGGTCTGCGAATGGACGGAAAGGGCTACTTTCCGTCCACTGCTCTCACAGTCATTGCGCAATCGCAGTCGGGCAGTGCAACCTGCATAACACGTCTACCATTTCGGTACACTATCGAGAGTAGGAACAACGAGCGTCGATCAACATGCCCGGGTGGCGAAATCGGCAGACGCAACGGACTTAAAATCTATCCAGAGCCTCTGCTCTCGATTACTACGGCCTGCTAAGCCGTTGTATTTACAATGCGATAACCCACATAAGTATCATCGCGGATCAATCGTTAGCAACGCAGCGTCGCTACAGTTTCCGCTACACTTAGCGGCCCCTCGATCCCCGGTACCCGTCCACAGATTATTTACAATCACCAAGGGCTTTAGCGGCATATCCGGGGCGGGTGGAACGTTGGGCCGATTACTCCATCCAGCGCACTTCGGGAGAAATGTACACTGCAGAGAAACCAGGGTGGTGCGCTACTTTGACCACGAAGAGATTTTCATCTCGTGTAGTCGTTTGCATTCTGAGCAGAGGGTTTCGTGGGAGTAGTGGGTGAGTTGGCTAGGATAGACGGCGAACACATCGGAGTGCCCGGCAAGCGCAGTGTAGGGGCGACAATCACTTTATCTTTCTTCGGTTCAGCGCCGGTAGTGTCTGGCACGAACTCCGTAGCTGTAGCCAGAGGAGGCTACGGCCGGTCACCTAAACTTCCTGTGGGTGGGAGATCAGTGATATGAAAGTCGGCAACAATCTGCGGGTGGGACGTCAGCACGTCAAATCTGACGGGGGTTAACGGATGCGCCGACTACTCCATCCAGCTCAAAGGATATGCACAGCAGAGAAAATACGTGAGCGGTATACGGTATATCACCTGAAACCCGTACCCTGCGAAAATTCTCGGGATTCGCGGCCCAAACGACCGCGATTTCACGCCCGCCTATTATGGTGGATCGAACCGAATCGCTGTACAGTAAGACCATTAAGTACTTTCGGCCTATTGCACCGTGCGGGGACTTTTCGGTAAGATTCGTTTGATTTTGTGTAGGTAAACGCAGGGTTGGGTCCAGTGTTCCACCACCGGACCCTTCCACTTCCACAAAACCCCGTCATTGGAGGGCGGGACTTCATGGCATCAACTGTTTTAGCACCATTCCTGGTGCGTCTGCGCCTCGCAATCTACTTGACCTGGAGAGAAGTATGCTTCTCGCCGCGGGTCTATTAATCTACGTGTGCGTAGCGGCTGCGCTGTACATCACCGATGTCGGCCGCCCGCACTCTCAGTCCTTCTCGCATCGGCAGCATCGAGACAATTGTTTGGTCGGCGCGTTGCTCTGGCCGCCTGGTGCGATCCTGTTATTGATTGCGAGGCTTACGCCGAGCGGCACTACCGAAATCCTGGAGCGTGTGCCGTGACCTCAACGATTCTGCCGGTCGATAGGGTCGAGAATGCTGCTGAAATGGCATTGATTGACCGCTTGGAGTATAGGCTACTCCGTAAACTGTACCCCTCCGATCCGGCCCACATGAATGGATCAGCCTACGCGGGTAAGTCTAAATTACGCACGTTATTGGGGGATGAAATCACCAATCGCATAGTCCGCAGTGGGACCGTGCTGGATTTCGGGTGCGGAACTGGCGGTGATTGTATCGAACTCGCAAGATCAGGATGCGAACGGGTGATTGGCTTCGATATTCAGGATCGATTTCTCCGTATCGCGCGTGGGAACGCCGAGACCGCAGGCGTCGGTGATCGATGCACGTTTACCATGGAGCCGCCACGGTCGATTGACGCGATTGTAAGTATTGATGCATTTGAGCACTTTAGTAATCCAGCGTCCGCATTGAAAACCATGCACGCGATGCTAAGGCCTGGCGGCCGCATTTACGTGAGTTTTGGACCGACGTGGTATCACCCTCTCGGTGGGCACTTGTTCTCCGTCTTCCCTTGGGCGCATCTTCTATTCAGTGAGACAGCGTTGTGTGCGTGGAGATCTCATGTTCGCACTGACGGAGCGCGTCGGTTTTCAGATGTGGCGGGTGGACTCAATCAGATGACAATCCGGACGTTTGTTTCTCTGGTTAAGTCCAGCCCACTAAAACTTGAGTCGTTGCAGAGCGTGCCGATCCGTGCTGTCAGATCGCTTCATAACAGCCTGACACGAGAATTCACCACTGCAATGGTAAGAGCAGTACTGTTCCGTTAGTGTCACCGTCAGAGTGATAGGATGTTCCCGTCGCGCGTCAATGCGTGGACGGAGGACAAACTTGAAACTCATTTTGACGGTATTGCTCTGAGGCATCCGGCGAAAGTACTTAAGTAGCGTCTCGAATCGATACTGCGGCAGCTTGAAATTTCAAAGAAAGTTTAAGGCTCATTCGCTCCATCCGATAGGCCTGTCATGTTCCGTCTGCTCGTCGCCTTCCTCAAGTGGCTCAAGCCGCAAAGATAGGCGGATGAGGGTCACGCGCGGGCGGAGCGTAGAGAGGAATGGTATTACCCGCAGGGCTAGATAAAACGACTAACCTGAAGGAATTTCATGAGAAGTTTAGGGCGTCGCCTAAAATTTCTGTGCTGGGATCAGTGATGTCAAGTCGGCAAGAATCTGCGGGTGGGACGTCAGCACGTCAAATCTGACGGCGGGTTAACGGATGCGTCGACTACTCCATCCAGCAAGGATATGTACAGCAGAGAAAATACGTGAGCGGTATACGGTATATCACCTGAAACCCGTACCCTGCGAAAATTCTCGGGATTCGTGGCCCAAACGACCGCGATTTCACGCCCGCCTATTATGGTGGATCGAACCGAATCGCTGTACAGTAAGACCATTAAGTACTTTCGGCCTATTGCACCGTGCGGGGACTTTTCGGTAAGATTCGTTTGATTTTGTGTAGGTAAACGCAGGGTTGGGTCCAGTGTTCCACCACCGGACCCTTCCACTTCCACAAAACCCCGTCATTGGAGGGCGGGACTTCATGGCATCAACTGTTTTAGCACCATTCCTGGTGCGTCTGCGCCTCGCAATCCACTTGACCTGGAGAGAAGTATGCTTCTCGCGGGTCTATTAATCTACGTGTGCGTAGCGGCTGCGCTGTACATCACCGATGTCGGCCGCCCGCACTCTCAGTCCTTCTCGCATCGGCAGCATCGAGACAATTATTTGGTCGGCGCGTTGCTCTGGCCGCTTGGTGCGGTTCTGTTGCTGGTCGCCTGCATGATCCCTTCGTATCGTGCTCGTTCGATGGATGAGGAGGCGTGGTGGAGATCGTAAGCGCACTCTTCGAGCGAACCGCGTTGTTGATTCTCTGCGGCACATTTGGCTATGTGGCTTGCGCGTTGTTTGACCGGGCCGTAATCTGGCTCCTAAAACTGTCACCGTCAGAGCGTTAGAATTATTCCCGCGTCAATACGCGGCACGGAGGGAAATGTGCGATTTGTTTTGGCTTTAACTTTCGGGGCGATTGGCTACGCCGCAACCATAGGTACGTCGGTGCGGCTCACCGGGGTGTGCCCCGAATCCCCAATCTCATCTACGGGTACGAATCAAGCCTCCATCGTCGGAACGTGCGATTATCACTTTGAGCCTGCTGTCCACACTTTCGGGCATGCCGTCTCTGCATCGGCCGCGCGTGGCGATTTGTCGGTAGCCAGCAGTCACGCGGACATCGGCGGCGGCACAGCGTTCGCGACGGGCGAGGCGTCTGCTTGGTTCGATGACAGGCTGATTCTCTCATCTGCATCCACGCAAGAAGTATTCCTCTCTTACGATGTGCTGTACACGGGTGGCTTTGCGCGACACATCGAAGCCTGGGCGGGTGCAACGGTGCGGTTCGGTGGTGCGCAAGCGGCACTGTTCACGAATAACATGCCTTCTTGGTATTACGCCGATGGCGTCACCTTGACGCACAACGACCCTCTTGCCGTGTGGACAAACCAAGAACTTCTGTTCAGCGGGCGGTTAGATCTAGTGACGCTGGACGAGAGGCCAGGTGCATCGATGCGCGCTCAACTCGTAGGCATTCATGCGAAGGATCGAGACGCTAACGATATTCCAATTACGGTGCAGTGGAGCGGCTCCGAGGTTATTCAAACACCAGAGGCGTCTCTTGGTTAATGCTCCTTGGAGGACTTGCGGCGCTTTCGTTGCGAAAGCCTTACCGCACGGCGCAACTGGCACCGTCGAAGTAATAGGATTGTTCCCGCCCGTGTGTCTCACGGGGACGGAGGACAAACGTGAAGACAATTCTAAGGATGTTGCTCTGCGGAGCAGCAATAGGGCACGCGTCTCTGATCGGAGGGTGGAGGGCGTGCCTCTTTTTATTTTGAAGACCCCGGATATGCGTGGTCGCAAGAGCGACACTGCCCCGCCTGCCCACCAACACCCAGTAAACTTACGTGGCTGCTCACTACAACGGAACTTGCCCGGCGGGTTGCGACTCGGAGAAGCACTGTCTTTGGCGTGGATGGAGGTAAAGCTCGAACCAGCTAATAAAGCAGGATTTGGGTGTCTAACTGTCCTGTCCGGTAAGGCGAAGAACCGCAGATCGCGGAACGTTCCCCTGAGTGAGCGTGCAGTGGCGATGCTTCGGCGCTGAAGGCCTCAGACGAGGGATTCGTTTTTCTGCGGGCGGACGTCTCCGCTGTGTGACACGTCGCTAGATCAACAGCACGCGCGTCTGAGGGCCATGCTGAAACTACCAAGCGAGTTCGTGCTCCACTGTTTGCGTCACACGTTCGGGACACGAATGGGAGAAGCCGGAGCGGACGCATTTACTATCACGAAGCTGATGGGGCATTCGACGGTTACGGTCTCGCAGCGGTACGTGCATCCTTCACCGGAAGCGCTCGAAGTCGCGTATGAGCGGATGACCAGCCTTAAGATGCAGCGAGCCGCTACAGTTTCCGCTACACTAACTGGTGTAGCGAGTGAAGTCCCGCAGTAACTCTTCTGTTTTCAACATGCCCGGGTGGCGAAATCGGCAGACGCAACGGACTTAAAATCCGTTTTCGCGAAAGCGGAGTGCGGGTTCAAGTCCCGCCCCGGGCACCAGGCGACCATCGCGTCCCGCTTTCAAATTTCTCTTAAAACCCAAGCCGACTGCGCCGATATGTCCCATGTATGGTGGAACAACGTAGAGCAGAAAGGTACACCTGCTCCAGGCCAGTGGATGTCGACTTCTTCAGCGCGCATCGCTACTGCGGAAGACGAGCGGCCGAGGTCATGGACATCTCCGTCGGCGGGCTTCTCCTCCGCTTTGACACGCCGCCTCCGGTCTGCAGCCACCTGACGCTGCGCACCAAAGGTCACGTTCTTCGCTACACCATCCGACACCGATACAAACGAGACGGATCCTTCTTCGCCGGCGTTCAACTCACGCCCGAGACCAACGAGTAGCGCACTATCACTTCCCGCGGGTGGAAAATAGATGTAATCCCAAATATGACCATCGATTGCGATTCAATATCGGCGCCGATATCTGGACGCGCCCCTACAACAGAAACAAAGGCCGGACCGCCGTGACAGGCAGTCGGCCTTTCCTGTTTCCAGCAGCGAACATTGACACCGAGAAGCAAATCGCCGCCAACCGTAAAGCGTCCGGAAGGCGACGCGTCTGACAACGGGCGCCGGCAAAATCAAAGCGAGTTCGCAAGCTCCCGAGCCGGCCTTACAGCAGCCAAACTTCGATCTCTAAACTACTGCCCGACGCGGCCTAAAGCATCCCGATTCTGCCACCATGCGTTGACGCCAGTCGCGACCAGCAGGATAGCTCCGCCCACGCACGCCAGAAATCCAGGTTTCTCATCCAGCACGAGCCATGTCCAGAGCGGATTTAACGCGGGTTCGACGAGCAGCACTGTGGCCGCCTCAAACGCGGGCACATGCCGGATCGCTTTCGTCAGGCACCAGTACGCCAGCGCAATCTGAAAGAAACCGAGGTACACAATCGGAAGGACATCGCTAAGCCGAACTTCCGGAAACGGAAACGCCGGACCCGCGGCGATAAAGAACCCAAGCAGGTTTCCGGCAAAAACTGTCGCAATGCCGGCGGAACCGCTCGCATCGTGACGGCCCATATACCGGAGTCCCGCGACCACGATGGCCCAGGAAATCCCCGAGCCTGCCCCCAGCAAATTCCCGAGCCTTGGGTTTGGCGCTGTGGCACCCACCGGTTCCGTGCTCACGAAAAAAAGACTCATGCCAATCGCCATGACAGCCATCAACACGAGGTCGCTTCGGCGCACGGGCTCTCGCAAGAGGACCGGGCTGATGAACAGCAGGTATATCGGGGCTGTCGACTGCAGGAAAATGGCGTTTGCAGCGGTAGTCAATTTCGTCGACGCAACGAACAGGATCAGCATCGATGCGTACGCGCATGCCACACCGAAAAGCGGCAGCGTCCAGCGCCGGCGGACACCTGGAAGCATAAACCACAAGGCGCAAGCTGCCAGCACGGAACGGGAACAGGCCACCTGCCAGGCGGTTAAGTCGTTGTATTTAATCGCTACTCCGCCGGTCGAGAACAGCACTGCCGCCGCCAACAGCAGCAGTCGCGGCGGCACGTCAGACTTCCCGGTTGCGAGTCACGAAATTCTGAACCTCGGCGATCCTTACGCCGTAGACTTTCTCCACCTGCCGGCAGATTTCCATGCCAAGCCGGTCGGGAGACTCGTCTTCGTCGTGGTCTACCGTCACTTTGATGTATAGATCCGTACGCGCCATCTCCGACCATCATAGCCGCGGAGATTTGCGGCGCCGGCTCAGGTTTGTTGCATCCAATATCTTGACGATCTCTGCGGAGACGTCATAGGCAGCCGGACTTGGGGCGTATGGCAAGTCAACGGTATCATTAAAGAAACCAGCAAAAGCTCAGCGAACTCCGAAGTGATTACACAAGAACGACATATCCAAGAATCTCAGACACTTGCATTTGGATTCACCTTTGAAGACCTGTACCGCCGAGACGCTCTCGTGCGGTTGGATTCGGTATTCCTTGACCGTCTCGCCGAATCCGACCCGTCCCTAGCGGAGCGTCTGATTACCGCCCGGCAGAATCCGGAAGCTATTGAAAAAAAGCAGTGTTCCGAGTTGATTCTTGAGGTATCGCCGCACCTGGAAGACTTCGTGGGCGACCTGTTTCGTATCACCACCGAGCTTGGAGCATTGCAGAAGCGCCACTTCGCTTTGGCCCCGTTGTTCTCGGTAAAACGTCGATTCGTCTTCAAGAAAGCCGCAAGCGGTATGACGCCGGAGAAGGCCGAAGCGATCGATGGGCCGGGGCTCGCCGTCGAGCTTGAAACATTGTTTGGCGAGCCGCTCTCCGAAAGCAGCTACGTAGACCATGTGTCCCGCTGGCTCGATGACGAGAAACTGCATGCGCACCAATTGCAGGTTGCGGCACAATACGCCGCGTGGGCTGCCCTTACTCCATCGGGACGGGAAAAACACCACCACGATGTTCTCTTCAAGCTCCCCCGCAAGCTTGACCCCGTCAATCTGATCCGCGTCGAGACGGTTCAACTCGAAGGCGCGCCGGCGTTTCAGCTGCATCCGTCGCATTGGAGACAGCGCGAAGGCTTTGGCCTGACCGATCCAGGGACCGATCTTCGCGGCGCGATCGATCAGGCGACGTATTGCATCAAGTGCCACCAGCAGCAGAAGGACTCTTGTTCAACTGGCCTGCGCGAGAAAACGGGTGAGTTCAAGAAGAGCGTCTTTGGCGTAACACTGAACGGCTGCCCTCTGGACGAGAAGATCTCAGAGATGCACGTTGCCAAGCAGGAAGGCAATCCGATCAGCGCGCTTGCAATCGTGACGATCGACAACCCCATGTGCGCCGGTACCGGTCATCGCATTTGCAATGACTGCATGAAGTCCTGCATTTACCAGAAGCAGGATCCCGTCGACATCCCGCAAGCAGAAACGCGCTCGCTCAAGGATGTGCTGGAACTCCCGTGGGGCTTTGAAATCTATAGCCTTCTCACACGGTGGAATCCGCTGAACATCGAGCGTCCTTTCCCGAAAGCGGAGACGGGGTACGATGTGCTCGTTGTGGGACTCGGCCCGGCTGGTTTCACCCTGGCGCATCATCTGATGAACGATGGCCATCACGTGACTGCCGTTGACGGACTGAAAATAGAGCCGCTGCCAGCTGAGATGTCCGGTGTCACGCCGACGGGTGAGCGCGTTCCATTCAAGCCGATTCGCGATGTGTCCGACATTTACGAATCCCTGAGTGACCGCGTCCTCGCGGGCTTCGGGGGCGTCGCCGAGTACGGCATCACCGTCCGTTGGAACAAGAATTTTCTGAAGGTAATCCGCCTGATGCTGGAGCGCCGTCGCGAGTTTGCGATGTTCGGCGGCGTTCGCTTTGGAGGCACGCTTACCATTGACTCCGCCTTCGAGCGCGGCTTTGATCACATCGCATTGTGTATGGGCGCAGGGCGTCCGACCGTAATCCCAATGAAGAACGGTCTGGCGCGCGGTGTTCGGCAGGCGTCGGACTTCTTGATGGCGTTGCAGCTGACGGGCGCTGCAAAGAGAGATTCGCTCGCGAATTTGCAGGTGCGCCTCCCTGTGGTTGTCATTGGCGGCGGTTTGACCGCGATCGATACCGCTACCGAATCGCTCGCGTACTACGTCGTGCAAGTCGAGAAGTTCCTTACGCGATACGACACGCTCGTTAAAGAGCGCGGCGAAGAAGCCGTGCGCGCCAGTTGGACCTCTGAAGAGAAAGAAACGGCGCTCGAGTTCATCGAGCACGGCCGCGCGATCCGTGCCGAGCGCAAGAAGGCCGCACGCGAGGGACGGGCCGTCAATCTCATTAACCTCCTGAATTCGTGGGGCGGTTCCACGATCGCCTATCGACGCCGTCTGATCGACTCGCCAAGCTACACGCTGAATCACGAAGAAGTAGAAAAAGCTCTTGAGGAAGGTGTGCGGTTCGCGGAGTGTCTGTCGCCCGAGTCGGTATGCGTCGATGCATTCGGCCATGCCGCGTCGATCACGTTTTCTCAACTCGCGCTTCAGCCGGAGACGGGCAAACTGGTCGCCACCGGCCAGATGACCACGCTGCCAGCGCGCAGCATTCTCGTCGCTGCGGGTACGCAGCCCAACACGGTTCTGGCGCGCGAGGACGCCGACAACGTCGTTCTCGACGGCAAGTATTTCCAGGCCATCGACGAAGAGGGTAATCCGGCGAAGCCGGAGCGAGTCGCGAAGCCAATCGAGACTCGAGTGTTGATGTCGCTTCGACCCGATGGCAAAGCTATCAGCTTCTTCGGTGATCTCCATCCATCCTTCTCTGGAAACGTAGTGAAGGCGATGGGCAGCGCGAAACGCGGCTACCCCATAGTCTCGCGAATCCTCGCGAAGGCAAAGCCCTCATCACATGAACGCCTGGTAGAAACCTTGAACGAAGAGCTTCGCGCCATTGTCCACGACGTGGTCAGGCTCACTCCGAACATTGTCGAGGTCGTGGTGAAGGCGCCGATGGCGGCCCGTGCGTTCCAGCCCGGCCAGTTCTATCGTCTTCAGAACTTCGAGGCATTGGCCGCGCGCGTGGAAGGAACCACGCTGGCGATGGAAGGTCTCGCATTGACGGGCGCGTCTGTCGATCGTGAGCGCGGATTGCTATCGACCATCGTTCTCGAGATGGGCGGCTCCTCCGACCTTTGTGCCCTTTTGAAGCCGGGCGAACCGGTAATCCTGATGGGACCGACCGGGACGCCGACGGAAACGCCTGCGAATGAGACCGCGTTGCTGGTCGGCGGAGGACTCGGGAACGCCGTGCTCTTCTCCATCGGCCAAACACTCCGGGCGAGCGGTTCCCGTGTTGTGTATTTCGCGGGCTACAAGAAAGTCATCGACCGCTACAAGATAGAAGAAATCGAAGCCGCCGCGGATGTTGTCGTGTGGTGCTGTGATGAGGCGCCAGGGTTTACGCCCGGACGCGTTCAGGATCGGGCGTTTGTAGGCAACATCGTTCAGGCGATGGTCGCATACGCGTCGGGCGAGTTGGGTGAAATCGAGATCCCCTTCAATACCGTTGATCGAGTTGTCGCGATCGGTTCCGACGGCATGATGAATGCAGTGGCAAGGGCTCGTCACGGTGTGCTGCAGCCGTACCTCAAGCAGGGCCATCACGCGATCGGCAGTATCAATTCGCCGATGCAGTGCATGATGAAAGAAATCTGCGCCCAGTGTTTACAGGTTCATAAAGACCCTGTCACTGGCGTGGAGCAGGTTGTCTTTTCGTGTTTCAACCAGGATCAGAACCTGGATCACGTTGACTTCAGCAATCTACGGGCGCGGCTGACTCAGAACGGCGTCCAGGAGAAGCTGACGAAACTGTGGATCGACCGTGCCCTGCAACGGGCTGGCTTGCGGACGAACGTAGCAGCCGCGGTTCTTACCTAAATGTTCATTGTTCATGTTCACGTTCACGTGAAGCCTGAGTTCATCGAGCCATTTCGCGACGCCAGCCTCGAGAACGCACGCAACAGCGTGCAGGAGCCTGGTATCGCTCGGTTCGATATTATCCAGCAGGCGGATGACCCGTCGCGATTCGTACTCGTCGAGGTGTACCGCACAGCCGAAGCGTCGGCCCAGCATAAGGAAACTCGGCACTACGCAGTGTGGCGCGACACGGTCGCTAACATGATGGCTGAGCCGCGCAGCAGTGTAAAGTACTCCAATGCGTTTCCGTCGGACGAAGGCTGGTGATGCAGTTCGACTTCGCGACTGCTGGCCGTATTATATTCGGCTGCGGAAGCGCGAAGGCGATTTCGGAGCTAGCGACGGACCTCGGGACACGAGCGCTGGTTGTGACCGGCCGCCGGTCGTCACTTCCCGACATGCCCGGTCCCCGCTTCATAGTTACAGGTGAGCCCACCGTTCAGACTGCTCGCGACGGTGTGGATCTGTTCCGCCAGGAACGATGCGATCTCGTGATCGGTATTGGCGGCGGCAGCGTAATCGATGCCGCGAAGGCCATCGCGGCGCTCGCGACAAACAGCGGTGAGCCCCTCGACTACATCGAGGTTGTGGGTCGAGGCTTGGCGTTTCAGAACGATCCCGCGCCCGTAATCGCCGCCCCAACCACCGCCGGAACAGGTTCGGAGGTGACGCGAAATGCCGTTCTTGGTGTACCCAGAGCGGGAGTCAAGGCGAGTCTCCGCAGTCCGAAGATGTTACCGCGAATCGCCGTTGTCGACCCGGAACTGACGTTCGAACTTCCGCCCGCGATCACGGCGAGCACCGGTCTCGACGCCTTGACACAGCTCATCGAGCCGTTCGTCTCCTCCCGAGCCAATGCCCTAACGGACCTGTATTGCAGGGAAGGTATACGACGGGTGGAGCGGTCACTGCGTCGCGCATATGAAAACGGTACGGATGTCGAAGCTCGGACCGACATGGCGTACGCGAGCCTGCTCGGTGGGTTGGCTCTGGCGAATGCCGGGCTGGGTATTGTCCACGGTTTTGCTGCGCCGATAGGCGGCATGTTCCCCGCGCCTCACGGCGCTGTGTGTGCCGCGCTCCTGCCGCATGGAATGAGGACGAACGTGGATGCGCTACGGGAACGTGCGCCGGATCATCGGTCTCTGGAGCGCTACTCGGAGATCGCTGCAATCCTCACGGGTTGCGATCGTCCCGAAGATGCGATCACGTGGGTCTCGGCGCTCTGCCAGGAGCTCAGCATTCCGGCTCTTCGCTCGTACGGCATCAAGGGAACGCATGTCGAGGATCTCGCGGCGAAGGCTGCTGCGGCGAGCAGCATGAAGGCGAATCCGATCGTACTCACTTCAAAAGAGTTAATTGCAACGCTCGAAGCAGCATTGTAGACGCTGGAGAAGAGGTCAGGCCTCCGGTCGACGCCGTTGAGGGGTAGCGCTGATGATAGGTTCCTCCGCCCCATGCATAATGGCACCGGCTTGGCAGGAGAACGCCGACATTGCAGCACTCTCGAATCTGGCGCCGATGACGTGTTATGACGGTGAAGCGCCAGACGGCATTTCCTTGGAAGTCTCCAATCGTCGAAGTGAATGCTGCCATTCGGGATGAGTAGTAATAGGTTCGGCCTCAAGACTGACCGGGGCAGACGCGACTCTGACCTTTCCGTCACCCCGTCCCGAATACTGGACCATGTCCTGAAGCCGATCGCGATTCGAAGCCGAAGAGGCCCGCAACACCGCTGTAAGAAGCTGGCATGTGTCCGATTCTTCTCTCCATCTACGTAACAGTAATCCGGTTACAAGCGATCGAATATAGGCGAAGCACACCGCCGCGATTTGGCTGTGCGTGTATTCCAACTGAACATTGGGTCTGAGTGGAGCTTTCATCATCGCTGAACGGCCTGCAACCGCGCCGTGGTTGCTTTACGCTATTGGCTAGTGATCCGAACCGCAATCATCATGTTGCTTATGGCTGTAACGGCCTTCGCTCCCATCAAGCGTCCGCATTATATCGATATTGCGCCCAAATCCGATATTGCATACCGATCCAATAATGATGTTCGCGGCAGGAAGTATTTCCAGCAACCGATGTGCGGCGGTGTCGGTATACTCGACTACGATGGCGATGGTTTGATGGACGTTTTCTTTAGCAATGGCGCACAGCTACCGGAGTTGAAAAAGACTAGCGGCTCGTTTTACAACTGCCTTCTCCATAATAAGGGGAACAACAAGTTTGAGGATGTGACCGAAAAGGCCGGCGTCTCCGGCCAACAACTGGATTTTAGCTACGGTGTTGCCGTAGGCGATTACGACAACGATGGACGGCCGGACATCTTTATCGCCAACACCGGCAAAAACACGCTTTATCACAACAACGGGAATGGCGCTTTCAGTGATGTATCCGATGCATCGGGCCTTGGATCGAAGCCGCCGGGAACCCTGAGCGTGCAGTCAGCTTGGTTCGACTACGACAACGACGGTTTGCTCGATCTGGTCTTGTCGAACTACACGATTTGGAGCCCCGACAAGGACCGGCGTTGCCAGCGTGGCGATGTCGATGTTTACTGCAGTCCCCGGACGTATCCGAGCGTTCCGCAACGCCTCTACCACAATTTGGGCGGCGGCAAGTTCAAAGACGTAACGGACCAGTCCGGATTTGGAGCAACTGTAGGCAAGGGTATGGGTATCGCGATCATGGACCTCAACGGCGACGGCTGGATGGATGTCTTCATTGCCAATGACACCGAACCGAACCTGCTTTTCGTCAATCAGGGAAACGGTATGTTCAAGGAGTCAGGGTTGAAGTACGGAGTTGCCTATAACGAGAGCGGAGCGACGGTTTCCAGCATGGGAGCCGACGCTAAAGACTATGATAATGACGGCAGCGTTGATATCTTCTATAACAATCTGATGGGCCAGATCTGGGCTCTGTTCCACAACAACGGAGGGAAGTACTTCCGTTATGTATCTCCGCCGTCCAAAGTGGCGCAACTGAGCGCGCCTTATTCCGGCTGGAGCGCCGGATTTATTGATTACAACAACGACGGTTGGAAAGACATCTTTAGCGCCAACGGCGACGTCGACAATCTCGTTCCAAATGCTCCCCAGCATGACACCCTATTCGAAAACCGGGACGGTAAAGAGTTTCTCGACGTAACGCGGGATATGGGCGCTGACTTCGTACGGGTCGGCTTTCAAAGAGGTTCAGCGTTTGCCGATCTGAACAATGACGGGTTCATGGATATAGTCGTCACGTCGCTCAATGAAAAACCTCGAATTCTTCTAAACTCCGCCGACAATGGCGCTCATTGGCTGCTCATTCAACCCACCGGCAATCGTTCGAACCGCGATGCGATCGGCGCGAGATTCAAATTGACCCTGCCTTCCGGGCGCACCTTGCATAACCATGTGACAGCTAGCATCGGTTTCATGTCTTCCAGCGATCGTCGTGTGCACTTCGGCCTGGGCGCCGAGAGGGTGGTGGCGTCACTTGAAGTGACGTGGCCAAGCGGCGTGATTCAGCGATTCAAGGATGTACCCGCCGACCAGATATTGAAGATCGAAGAGTCGCAGTGACGAACGCGACAGATATTACAATTCAACCTCTTTCTTATCTGACTTCTGGTATATAATCACGACGCTCGCAGGTGAGGTCTGGGTTAACCTTCCGAATTGATTGAGTTCGGAGTAAGGTGAGCCCGGCGATTGGAGGTTAACAGTGAGTCCAAAAGTCAGGCACACATTTCTCCGTCTCGTGGCAGCGTTAATCGCTGTAAGTTCGCTGGCGCAAGAATTTCGCGGTCGTATTCAGGGAACCGTCACGGATACAAGCCAGGCTGCCATTAGCGGGGCCGCAGTCACTATCGTCAACACGCGCACGGGTGTAGCAACGAAACGCCAGACGAATGAGACTGGCCACTATCTTTTCGATCTGGTAGAACCGGGGGCGTATAGCGTCTCTGTTGAATTCTCGGGATTCAGTAAGTTCGTCAAAGAGAACGTTATGTTGCAGCAGCGCGGCGACGTCACAGTCGACGCGGCTCTAAGACCAGGCGACATCAAGGATACGGTGACGGTCAGTGCGGAAGCGAACATCGTCCAGTTCAATACCGGAAAACTCGAGACCACGGTGGACAGCAAGCTCACAAATTCGGTTCCTCAGCTCTATCGCACACCGTTCCTGCTGGCGCAGCTTGATCCGGCCGTCGAAAAAGACCAAGGCCAAAGTGAGTACATGCCGTATCACAGTTGGGGGCCGAATGCCCAGAGGATCGGCGGAGGCCAGAATTTCACAGCTGATCTGCAGGTCGATGGCGCTCCGGTAGGCATCGGATATAAGACTTCTTATGTCCCCTCTCCGGATATGGTTCAAGAGGTCAACGTCCAGCAGAACGCGGTGGATGCGGAGTACGGCCACAGCGCGGGTTCCGCCATCAATCTCACATTGAAGTCCGGGACGAACCAGTGGCATGGCACGGCGTTCTACCAGGGGCAGTATCCCTGGGCCAACGCAGTTGGCAATCGCGTATACCAGACCGTAAATCTAGGTCGCAACCACATGTATGGCGGCACGGTAGGACATCCGATCATCAGGAATAAGCTATTCAACTTTGTCGCGTATGAAGGCTGGAAGCAGACAGATCCATCGATCTTGCTACAAACCCTGCCCACGGACTTGGAGCGGATGGGAGATTTCTCGCAGTCGTTGAACACGTCTGGCGGCCTCCGGACGATCTACGATCCATGGAGCACAGTCACCTCGGCCGATGGCAAAACCATCTCGCGCACACCGTTCCCGAACAATATCATCCCTTCTGGGCGCCTCGACCCGGTCGCGGTAGGCTACGCGCAGCAGCTCTGGAAACCCAACGGACCGGGTATCGGTCCTTATCACGTAAACAACTACAGCGTGTCCCTGCCGATCCAATTTCCATATAAGAACTTCTCCGACCGCGCTGACTATAACATCACCGATAAGCTTCGCGTATCGGGCCGCTTCAGCATGTTCAAGACGCCGGTGACAAGTTCTAATCCGACCGGATCCGATTATTTCGTGTCCGACCGCGGCAGCAACCGCGATGCGAAGTCCATCACCGGTGACGTCACATACACGCTTAGCCCGAGCACCGTCCTCAACGTTCGCGGGGACTATCACAGCTTCGTCGATCAGTCGAACTATGCTACCCAATTTTCCGTCGATGGCTGGAGCAAGATCTTTCCGAATAATGACTTTTATAAGGTCGCGTTTCAGGATCCGAATGTGCCAGTTCAGCTCCCACGCATGTCGATCACAGGCGCAGACGGCAGCACGCGGAACTTCGACATGGGGCCGGGTGGCGGTTATTGGAACCAGAAACCCACCGGTAACAGCTTCAACGTGAAGATCGCGCAGCAGAGAGGCAGCCACTACCTGAAGGGCGGCCTCGAGACTCGCGGCACCCGATCGCCTCAAGGCCTGATGTTAAGTAACCCGGGGTTCGGGTTTGACGCGCGGCCGACGAGTGCCACCTATGTGAACCCGGACACGCGGCAATCGGGCGATGCCTTTGCTACCTTTCTTCTCGGCGCCGTTGTCCCCACGGATGGTAGCCCGAGCGATTGGAACTCGAGCTCAACATCGATACCCGCCATTAATTTCCTGACGCCGACGGCTCGCTTTTACGGAGGGTACGTTAACGATGATTGGAAAATTACGCGCGACCTTACTTTGAACCTGGGACTGCGCTACGAATATGAGCGCGCCTGGAACGAGGAACAAGACCGCTCAGTCCGCGAGCTCGACCTCACATCGCCCATTCCGGAGTTTCAGGGCGCCAATGCGCCGCAGATTCCCGCCGTTGTTCGGCAGTTCTACAGCGGCCCGACAATCTTCAATGGAGCGTTCCAGTTTACCGACAGCGAACATCGCGGTCAGTGGGATGCGGGCGCGGGGAGGTGGTCGCCTCGCATCGGAGCGGCGTACCGCGTCAATGACAAGACTTCAATTCGCGCTGCGTATGGCCGTTACTACACACCGTGGATCGCGGGCACAACCGACTTCAACAATCTGACGACTCCCGGCTTCACGAACTACACTGGTGCGCCTCCTGTAGTGCAAGGTGTGCCACAGATGCATCTTTCTAACCCATTTCCTTCGACCTACCCTGTGCAACCGGCGTATCAGAAATCACTCGGCCGGTACACGCAGCTTGGAGATACCACGGGTTTTTATCAAGTGGACCGGCCTCGGCCGAATAGCGACCGTTTTAACTTCTCTGTGCAGCGGCAACTCCCGACGGGCATGGTGCTGGACGTTACCTATTACCTCAATCTGAGCAGCTTCGTCTTCGACACGACGCGGAACCTCAACCTGGTTGATCCCAACATCGCTTATACGCATAAAGATGCGGTCAATCAACAGGTCCCGAATCCGTTTTACAACATCCTTCCCGTGGAGAAGTTTCCCGGACCTCTTCGTTATCAGCAGACGGTCAGCATCCTCTCTCTGATGAAGCCGTACCCTCAATATGGCGACCTCAACGTCATCGATGGTCAGCCCGGCGGCAACATGAAGTATCAATCGCTGCAGATACGATTGCAGAAGAACTTCACGTACGGTTATTCATTTCTGTTCGGATATAACTACCATTACGAGCGGGACGAGCGATTCTTCAACGACATTGCTACGTTCAATCAGCAATATACGTGGATCGACGCCCCTTCTGCCAGACACCGGCTTACTTTCGCGGGATCCTGGGAAGTGCCCTTCGGCAAAGGCAGGCGATTCCTATCCGGAGCGCCTCGCCTCATTGATGCATTGGTCGGCGGCTGGAATCTAAGTCCCATCATCACCTGGCGCTCGGGGCGATTCCTGCAATTCGGGGGGGCGGTGGTGAACGGAGATCCGCATATCGATAATCCGACTCCCGAACGCTGGTTCAATACGGCAGCGTTTTCGCGACTGCCCGATTACACGCCACGTTCGAACCCATGGCAATATCCCGGCATGACAGGACCTGGATACCTGAACATAGATGCATCGTTGGTCAAATCTTTCGCTGTAACGGAGCGGGTCAGGTTCGCATTACGTATGGATTCCTTCAACGTGCTCAATAACATGACGTGGAACGACCCAAACACAAACGTCAACTCCAGCACGTTTGGTTCATCAACAGACGTACTCAGAATACTTACGGCCGGCGAATACAGCTAGGTTTGAGGGTAGAATTTTAGTCCGCGGACTGCTTGTTATCGTGAAGCTATGCCTCTAGGGGTTCTGCGGTTAGCAGCCATGGCTTTCGCGTGGCTGGCCTATGCTCAGGACGCAGAACTCCGCAAAGCAGCGGAATTGGACGCGGCAAATAGATGCGACGATGCGGAGCTTTTGTATAGGCAGGCAATCGCAAAAGCACCGTCGTCCGTGCCTGTGCTGAATAATGTCGGCAACCATTACTTGATTTGCCGTAATCCTGACCAGGCAGAGGCATATTTCAAGCGGCTACTGAAGATCAACCCATTGCACACGAATGCGAATCTGCAGCTAGCCCGGCTCGCGACGCAGAGGAAACAAGGCGCAATCGCACTCAGCTATCTGTCAAGCGTAGTAGATGAGCGTCCTGCAGTCCGTCTCCTGCGCGCCGAAGCGTCTCATCATGCAGGCCGCCACGAGGATGCGCTGCGGATCGTCAGAGAGGTTGAGCGGGAGGCGGGGTCCGACCTCCGCGTCCTGTTCGCTCTTGGCGTCACCTGTGCCCGAATTGTCTCTATAGTGAGGCCGAGGCAGCGTTCAACCGCGTTTTGGCCGAACGGCCGGACGACTTCAACGTTCTCCTCAACCTTGGCCGGGCCGCGGCAAGGGCAAAGCATTTCGATCGGGCACTTCGCGCGCTCGAGGTTGCCGTGAAGATGCAGCCGGAGAATGCGGACGCGCTACTCGAGTTGGGGCTCGTGCATGCGGCCCTTCAGGATTATGGCCGGTCCGTCTACGTTCTGGCGCAAGCAAGGCAACACGCGTCCAAGCGGTCGGACGTGCTGCTCGCGCTTGCGCGCGCGGCGGAGGACGCGGGGTTCTACGGCGATTCAATCGTGGCGTACGATGAGTACCTGCAGTTATCGCCGAACGACGATAGCGCTCGGCGCGATCGTGCTCGCGTGCTCGGGCAGACCGGCGGACGGCTGACGGAAGGTATCCGCGAATTGACTGTGTACGTGCAGAGGCATCCAAACGACAGCATCGGTCACTACTACCTCGGCCAGTTAACATGGATGGCGAATCAGCCGCAAGAGGCCCTCGAGCAGTTATCGACCGCTTTACGGTTGGATGTGGACCTCCGCCGGCATACTATCCCGCGGCTGGCTGCTGAATCGCCTCGGGCGCACGTCGGATGCCCTCGGCGATTTCAAGGCTGCCGCCCGGCTACAACCGGAAAACGAGCGGGTACTCGACCAGCTCGGCCTCACGTACCTGTCTCTCGATCAGCCGGCAGAAGCTGAGAAGGTCCTTCGCCGGGCTTTGCACGTCGCGCCTCGGGATCCGGAAGGTTGTCCATCTTGGTCGTTCCCTGGTCGCGCTGAACCGCGACGACGAGGCGCAGCCTTTTTTGAATGAGTTCCAGAAGCTGCGCTCGTACAACACACGATCGCCTCGGAAGGAAGCCGGGATGTTCGAGTTGGCTACCATGTCGTCTGCGCAGCGGACACAACTTCAGATCAAACGTCTGCGTGAAGACGCTCGCACACATCCGAGCGATCCCGAACTGTCGTTGCACTTCGCCGGCTTGCTTCTGGCAGATGGCCAAACGGACGAAGCCATCTCCATATATGGCGAACTGCTGACTAGAAATGCCGATTCAAGCATATGGGAACGCGCGGGCAAGACATTGCGCGTGCGGGCACTATCAGCTCGCACGGGACTTCTTGAAGCGCGCCGCTGCCGAACTTCCCAAAACGCGTCTCGACTTGGCGATCGCGGTGTATTTTGCTGACGGTGCTGAGCAGGCATTGCAGGTCATGGAGGAGGTGTCTGAGAAAGACCGGGATGGGGATTACCTGTTGATGAAAGCTCGCATGCTTGATGCTGCAGGCCGACGCGAAGCAGCCGAGACCATCCTACGGGAAGGTATGCGACGCGCCTCCATACGAGCCGACGTCGCACAGCAAACCGCATTATTGCTGATCGGTTGGAACCGAATTGAGGAAGCACTTCAAATACTCGGAGGAGCCTTAAAAGCTGACCCGGACAATCCCGACCTCATGTTGAGTCAAGCGATCATCCTGGCGCTCATGGAGCGAACGCAAGACGCGGAGCACACGCTCATACAGATCGAATCTCGATGGCCGGAATGGGACCATGCGTATGCTGCCCATGGGTTACTTCTTGAGTCCACCGGACGCACTTCTGAAGCGCGCCGGAAACTGCAGATGGCGATCGTCCTGGGGTCAAAAGAAGTTGTCACGAAATGCGCGCTCGCACGCTTGGGCCGGGAGTCAGGCCGCGATGCGCGATGCGCGTGTGTCACGGGTCTGCGAGATCTCGTGGTTCCCGCATGCCGATGATGCCGTTTTGTACTCCTTGCCGTTGCTGGTTGCATAATTAACGCCGACTGAAGCGAATCGGATTCACGCGAGTATCTCGGCACACTGCCGTTCTGGCTCCATAGCGAGCAACGCTGCCGCTTGGCCGTTTCAAGCACTTCGGGTTCCTGACGGATTTTAAGGGAGACGAATATTGCCAATCAGCGGCGCGCGGAGGGTAGATTTGTCGAATGACCAACCAATGGAGTGATCTCGTCGGCTCTCTCGTTGGCGGCAAATATCAGCTCACGGAGTATCTGGGCGATGTGGGCGACAACGGGGTGTTCGCGACAGACGGAAGCCATGGAACGGCGATCGTTCGACTAGCCCCGGAACCCACTGCCGAAAAGCTGCTCGAGCGGTGGTCCGCCGCGGTCCGGGTGACTCATCCTGCCATCATTCGTATTCTCGATGCCGGTCGGGCGGAAGTTGGCGGGAATTTCGTTTGTGTATACCGTGACCGAGCGGCCGGATGACAGTCTCGCAGAGGCGGTTCGGGCTCGGGCGCTCACGGGCGATGAGGCGCGGGATGTTGTGAAATCGACCCTGTCGGCGCTCGCCTATCTGCACCAGCAGGGCTTCGCCCATGGCTCGATCGATACGGACAACATAGTAGCGGTAGGCGACCATATCAAACTGGGCCCATGGACGATTCAGCGTGGAGATGACGCAGCCAAAGCGGATGACATGTTCGCGACCGGTCAGACGATTGTCGAGATCTTGACGCAGAAGCGACCTGCTACGGATGTCGAGGCAAATGTGTCGGCATTGCCCGCCCCATTCGGCGTTATCGCCCGAGCAGCCCTGCAGCGAAGGACAACAGCCACTGAGGCCCTCGAAACCCTAGAGGCGCGCGAAGTGGCTCCCGTTCATGCGCCTCCTGTAAGCATGAAGGTACCGATGGCCGCAATTGCCGTCGGTTTCGTCGCGGTGGTCGTTCTACTACTCGCAGTGCGGTCTTATAAGAGCGAAACACCCGCGCCAAAGGCCGCCGCAGTTGCCTTACGACCGGCCTGAGACTGTCGTTGGGGAGAGGAGCGTTTCACCGGCAGCAAAGGTTGCGCCAGCGCGAAGCGAGTCGCAGGCTGAAAGCGCCTGGGTGCTGGTCGCCGCGATTTACAAGGATTACGATCTGGCCGCAAGACGGGCGCAGTCGATCGCACAAAAGTTTACGCAATGGCAGCCTGAGGTCTATCCACCGGCTGGCCAGGGCAAACGCCGGTACATGGTGCTCCTGCAGCGTGCCGAAAGCCGCAAGGAGGCGGAGCGGCTGCTTGCTCGGGCGCGCTCCGAGGGGATGCCGCGTGACACATACGTGACCAAGATCTCCCGTTAGGAGACCGGTTACTTGCTTTGGCGCGACCGCGTGTCGGCGCCGTAGGAGATGCGATAGATCACACCATTGGTGTCATCGCCGACGAGTAGAGATCCGTCACGAGCGATTGCCACACCAACGGGTCGTCCCGAGTTCGTCCATCCAGCGTCCTGCTGAGCCAGGAACCCGGTCAGAAACGGCTTGAACTCGATGGGTTTCCCATCACCGAAGACCAATTGGACGACCTCGTATCCGCTTGGCGGCTTTCGATTCCAGGAGCCGTGCATCGCAATGAAGGCGCTGTTTCGATACTCGGCCGGGAATTGGTCTGAGTCATAGAAGGCCATCTGCATGGGCGCGGAATGAGCCGTGTACAGCAATACGGGTTCACGGCTCATCTTCGCCCACTGCTCGTGTGACAGGCCACCCGGGGGATTGTCGGCGGGATTCGTCTGGCTCTTCCCGAAGATGTACGGCCAACCGTAACGAGCCCCGTAGACGAGTTGGTTTACTTCTTCGCCCTGCTCGTTGTCGCCTAGCCAGTCGATTCCGTGATCGATGCCCCACAACTCGCGCGTTTGCGGATGCCAACCGAAGCCGATCGTGTTTCGGAGGCCGGTTGCGAAGACTTCGCGCGTGGTGCCGTCAACACTGACTCGCAGCAGAGCGGCGCTCTCCTTGTTTGTCTCGGTGCAAGCATTACAGGTGCTACCGACGCTGATGTAAAGCATCCGGTCGGGGCCAACCGCAATCGTGCGATTCGCGTGCTGGCCGCCGTCCGGCAGGTCTCCAATGATCTGCTTCAACGCGCCGAAAGATCCGTCTTGCAACCGGTCGGCGACAAAAACTTCCTTTACCGTCACGAGGTATACACGATTGCCATCGAGCGCGATCCCGTGCAGTTGCGGCTTCCGGGCGACGGTTTTCTGCTCGTCGGCGCGCCCGTCGCCATCGGTGTCCCGAAGCATGATGCAGTCACCGGGTTCCCGGCGGGTCACATAGACAGTGCCGTCCTGGGCAACCGCGATCATCCGGGGTTTGCCGAGATTCTCTGCGAACTTCGCGATCCGGAAGGACGGCGGGAGGGAGAACTGACGAATGCGCTCGTCCGTCGCGTTAATCTGCTCGGGTTTCAGGATATGCCCGGTAATCTCGACGGAGACAGACTTCTGCTTATCTTGCGCGGCCACGCCGGCGGCGAACGCGCAAATCGTCACGATGAGTCGGCCCATGCAGATGAGACATGTGGGGCAGGCACCCTTCGTTTTCTGTTACGGTTAGCATCGCTTCTGCCGGATTTGGCGCCAGCGAAAGCAGTCCGTCAGGTGATCATTTACCATGCCGGTCGCTTGCATAAAGGCGTAGCAGATGGTGCTGCCGACGAACTTAAACCCGCGCTTGCTCAGATCTTTGCTCATGGCATCCGACTGCGCCGTGCGTGCGGGAACCTCCTTCAGGGACGCCCAGGCGTTCTGAACCTGCTTGCCGCCGACAAATTGCCAGATGTACGAGTCGAATGATCCGAACTCTTCCTGTGCCCGAAGAAAGGCCTTCGCGTTCTGCACGGCCGCGTTGACCTTCAACCGGTTCCGCACGATACCCGGATCGCCGAGAAGAGCAGCGAGTTTCGCGTCATTGTAGGAAGCCACGCGGCCGGCATCGAAACGGTCGAAGGCGGCCCGGTAGTTCTCCCGCTTGTTGAGAATCGTCTCCCAACTCAGTCCCGCTTGCGCACCTTCAAGGATGAGCATCTCGAACAGGTGAGTATCGTCGTGCGCGGGCACGCCCCACTCGTGGTCATGATAGTGGCGGTAGAGTTGGCTTTTCGCCCAAGGGCAACGAATGACATCGGTCACGATAAGTTAACGCGCAAAACGCCAGAAACAAAACGCCCCGTCACTTGAGGGGTGACGGGACGCAAAAAGGAAGGAAACGGACAGCTTACAAACCTTTCTTGCCCAGGAATACGACGAGATCAACGACGCGGCAGGAGTAGCCCCACTCGTTGTCGTACCAGGCGACGACCTTCGCGAGATTGCCGTCCAGCACCTTTGTCATGAGGCTATCGACGATCGAGCTGTTCGGGTTCTTCAACATGTCGGTCGAGACCACCGGATCCACCGTGTAAGAGAGAATA
Source organism: Bryobacteraceae bacterium (assembly GCA_963825845.1). Lineage (GTDB taxonomy): Bacteria > Acidobacteriota > Terriglobia > Bryobacterales > Bryobacteraceae > DASQDN01. The sequence continues at coordinate 66,362 of CAWGVL010000028.1, forward strand.
CCCTTCAACTCGCCCTGAGCAGCGCTGGAAAGAGCGTTGTTGAGTTCTTCCGCAGTGGCGTTCTTCTTCAGAATGGCGACGAGGTCGACCACCGACACGTTCGGCGTCGGAACACGCATCGAGTAGCCATCGAGCTTGCCCTTGAGTTCCGGCATGACCAGACCGATCGCTTTGGCAGCGCCGGTTGAGGTCGGAATCATGTTGATGGCGGCTGCGCGGGCGCGGCGGAGATCTTTGTGCGGGAAGTCAAGAACGTTCTGATCGTTGGTGTAGCTGTGGATGGTCGTCATCGATGCCCTTCTCGATGCCGAACTTCTCATGCAACACTTTCGTGACCGGCGCCAGGCAGTTCGTGGTGCAGGACGCGTTGGAGATGATGTTGTGCTTCGCCGGATCGTACGACTTCTCGTTCACACCAAGCACGATGGTGACGTCTTCGTTCGTCGCAGGCGCCGAATGACGACCTTTCTTCACGCTTCCACGAAGATGCGCTTTCGCCTTCTCCGCATCCGTGAAGCGACCGGTGGATTCGATGACGACCTGTACGCCTAGTGAAGGCCAGTCGATTTCGGCAGGGTCCTTGGTGGCGAAGATCTTCAGTTTCTTGCCGCCGAAGGTGATGGAATCCGCATCCGACTTGACGTCGACTTCAAGTGGGCCGAGCGTCGAGTCGTACTTCAGCAGGTGCGCGAGCGTCTTGGTATCGGTGAGGTCGTTTGCCGCAACAAATTCGATTTCGGGGTTGTTGAGTCCGGCACGGACGACATTTCTCCCGATACGGCCGAAGCCGTTAATTCCCACTTTAATTGCCATGTTTGGGAGGTTCTCCTTTGGAGTGTCTGGATGTCTATCCCAATGATAGCAACTCAGTTCTTTTTGACCCGGACGGTCAATCTTCGGGATTACCGCCTTTCAGGATCGCAACCGCCTCAGTCTGGCCATTGGCAACTGCTGCCGCCAAGGGCGATACCCCAGCCTTGTTGGCGATGGCGGGATCGGCGCCGCGTTTGAGGAGAACACGAACGGCCTCCGTCCGGCCCCAGGAGGCTGCGAGATGAAGAGCGGTGGATCCGGTTTCCCGGTCCCGCGCATCGATCTCCGCGCCTTTCGACAGAAGAAAGTCGACCATCTCGGCTTTTCCCGCTAGAGCGGCATCGTGGAGCGGCATAGATCCCGAGGAGTTGACCTCGTTGACCTTCGCTCCGTGCGCTATGAGCGCATCGGCCACCGCTACGAAGCCCTTCAACGCCGCATCGTGCAGCAGGAAACCGGCGTTTGGGTCAACTCCGCGATCGAGCAGGATCGCCGTCATATCCGTCTGGCCGCGCATAACGGCGTTCTTCAACTGGCTCGCGCCGGCATCAGCCCCGCCGATCACGCCACGATCCATGAACACGGCTACCACACGTGACTGACGGTTGCGGAGAGCCTCGTCAGGCGCCGTCAAGCCAGACCTGTCTTTCAGGGCCGGGTCCGCTTTATGGGACAGTAGCAGTTCGACCACGTCGTCGTGTCCTTTTGCGGCTGCTTCGTGAAGAGCAGTTGCTCCGGTGTCTGTTGTGGCCACGTTGGCGTTCGATCCCTTATCGAGCAGCAGCCGCACGACAGCCGCATGTCCTTTCCAGGCAGCTTCCACCAGAGGCGTACTCCCATGGTCGTCGCGGGCATCGACCTTGGCCCCCCGGCTCAGCAGCAACTCCGCAACTTCCTTGTATCCACGATTGGCGGCAAGGTGAAGGGCCGTCGCTCCGGTCTTGGATGCCGCCGAGACCTGCGCTCCATTGTCCAGGAGGAGCGCCACGGCCTCGACATGGTTTGTGATGGCGGCGTAGTGGAGAGGCGTCGAGCCGGTCTCGGTGTGCCTGGCGTCGATTTGGGCGCCGGCCACGATCAGAATCTCGATTAGCGCGATATCGCCGCTCCAGGCGGCATCGTGAAGCGCGGTTCCGCCGAGATCGTCGCGTTCGGAAGCGGAAGCCCCCGCCGACAGCAACGACTTGACTTTCTCAATGTCACCAGCGCGGGCCGCAGTGTGCAAATCGCTCGCAACGCAGGCTACGGCGGAGAGCAGACACAACACAAGGCCGACGCCGGCGTGCATACAATCCCAGCGTAACGCAGAACTACGGTAGAAAAGGTATCTGACTAGGCGACAGCGGCGGCGCCCCTCTGTTGGGGCGTAGCGCGTTCTACGGGCTTGCGGCGGTTCATCGAATGCCGCCATGCCTGACCGATGCTGTTGAAAACTTCCTTCGAGTGGAGTGGCTTGGCGAGAACATCATAAGCGCCGATGTTCAGCACTTCCGCCCAGAGGCGCTCATCGGCATTTTCAGACATCACAATGACGCAGCACGGTCCAGCCTGTTGCGCCGATACAGCCAACAGGTCTTTCCAGTCACCGTCTGCGAGGTTCTCTTCGCATAAAACAACTGGCGAGTGGCTCTCCTCCATTCTCGCCGACGCTTCACGCAACGTATGAACGCTTTCAAGTTCCCACGCGGTGTGTCCAAAGATGTGCGTCAGGATCGTGTGATCACTCTCGAAAGGACTCACAGCCAACACGCGCACCCTCGGGGTACAATTGCTCGTTCCAATCATCTTAGGTCCTCTCCAAATAGCGTCGAGAGTCCGGGAATCCCGGTAAATTGATAAGTGGTCTTCTCTGGCAGTACTTAATTTATACCTGTACTATCCGTTAAGCAAGAACTTTTCAGTAAGCCGCGCGTTTTGGCGCACCTGAAATTCGGGTGGGTGACGCACTTTGAGCGAATGTGATGATTTTGCAGGAATTTCGCGTGGAACTCTGAATGCATTCAATGTCGCCCGAGGTACCTGGAGGCTTTAAAGAATGCAACTGACGCTCGTCTTGCTCATGCTTTTCCCGATGATGTTGAGCGCTATCGATCCGGAACAAAAGGTGCTCCCGACTCCCGTTATGCGCGTGGTTGAACCAGCCACGGTGAAGGCGGGCGCGGAGGTGACGGTAACGGGCGATAATCTTAACAAAGAGTTAATCGCAGCGGTATACCTGATCACGGACAACGCCCAAATCGAGGTCAAGGTGCTCAGTCAATCCGAAAAGGAACTCACGTTTAAAGTAGCCGCGGACGTAAAGCCCGGCCGTTATCGGATTGGGGTGCTGACCACGACAGCGGAGCCGGCAGTCCTCGAAGAACCGGTCCGGCTGGTAGTTGAGGAATAAGTCTGCAGCAATCGGTTTCAAGCACGGATGTGCTGAGCGTTTATGATGCCATTACGGATCGGACCCATATCGGCCGCAGTGGAGGCATTTATCGTCGCTCAGTATCACTGCGCGGCTATCAAGCCAGTTGGTAGCCGCGCTCGCCCAGCCGCGAATCCTCGAGTTTTTCTGGTAATAGGTTCAAGTTATTTTCCTGGTTGGATTCCCTTTTTGGTTCCGCATGGATGTTCCGCACGTCCGATATGACGGACTTTCGCGGGGCGCTTTTCACCCTCTATTCAGTTCTTGAAGTTGGGGGCGCACACCCACCGCAATGATGGATACGGGTGACCACGGCAGTTTCGGGTCGATCCGCTGCCACAGCCGACGAACCGGTCGAAAAACCACAATTGTAGGCGGCTGAACGTCCGGCGTCGCAGGATACGGCCGTTCCAATACCAGCCGGGACGCGTGATGCGGTTGAATTGCAGGATGCGTTCTACCTGGAATCCCGCGTCCTCCATTTTGGCCTTCAGTTCTTCTTCCGTATAGCGCCGATAGTGGCCGAGCACCCGGTCAAGTGTGCCATAGAGGGAAGGGCCTTCCGGAACAAGAATGATCGCTCGGCCCTGGGGACGCAAGCAGTTGAAGATGTTGCGCAAAGCGGTGACGTCGTCTTCGACATGTTCCACGACATTGAGACAGACAACTGAATCCATGCAACCGGCGAGTTCCCGGAAGTCGTGGGCGCATACGAGGTTGCCGTGTCTGACGCGCAAATTTGGCCGATAGAGAAAGCGTGCTGCTAGTCGTCTCAGGTGCTGCTCATCGATATCCGTGGCGATGTATAGAGATTTGCGACGGGATAGATGCAGTGTAAGGTTTCCTATGCCGGCCCCGATTTCGAGTACTCGGTCACCGACGTACGGTTTGATGACATCCGCCATCCATCGGTTGAATCGTGGCGTGTCCGCGAGAGAGTCAAGGATAGTGCTGTCGTTGTCGACATAGATGTCGCGCGTCAAACCATAGCGGAGGATCGTGAAGGCAGCTTGCACCGCGTCTTTCAATCCGATCTTTTTGCCCTCGGCATAGGTACGCCCGTGATAGCTGATCGGCACCTCGTACATGCGTGAGTTACGCTGCGCGAGTTTAATCGTGAGTTCAGGCTCGATGCCGAAACGGTCGCTCCGTAGGGGAATGCTCTTCACCAGAGTCAGGCGGAAGGCCTTATAGCACGTCTCCATGTCAGTGAGGTTCGTGTCCGCCATCATGTTACAGAACGTTGTGAGCATTTTGTTCGCGACGGAGTGCCAGTAATAAAGCACTCTGCGTTCCCCCGCAACCACAAAGCGCGAGCCGAACACCGCGTCCGCCTGGCCTTCGATCAGCGGCTTAAGTAATTTCATGTATTCGGCGGGATCGTATTCGAGGTCGGCGTCCTGAATGAGGCCGAAATCGCCCGTGGCATGCTCAATTGCAGTTCGAATCGCGGCGTCTTTTCCGCGATTTTTAGCGTGGCGTATTACCCGTACCTTGTCCGGGCGTTCGGATGCAAGGCGAGTCACAACCTCCAAGGAGGAGTCGGTCGAGGCGTCGTCTACGACAATGACTTCGAGCGTGCAGTTGTCCGGCAATGGCGCGGCGAAAACGCGATCCAGCAGCACACCTGCGAACTCTTCTTCGTTGTACACAGGTACGAGTACAGACACCGTGAAGAGCCGATTGTTGGACATTTGCTATACGATAAGCCACTCCGCAATTGCTTCTTAGAAGCTCGAACGCAACTAGCACCAACGACAAGACCGGTGGAGGCAGAGTATTCAAGGTTTCTGCACAGTTCCGGTAAACTGGGCATGATCACTTGAACGATAGCGCAAGCCTACATCACATTGACATCTGTGGTCTTGCGTGATGGTCCAGACTGGGCTGACAAGGAGGCAATCTGGGAATTCACTTCCATGACCTGCCGCGTTGGGGAGCATTCATCCTATTGTGGGCGGCCGTAGGTTCCCGATCTCCGTCCGCCACTTTCGTAGCGGTACTGGCCATAGCTCTTATGCTGATCCTCGTTTGGTGGAAGCCGCTTCTCGGCGCGAAGTTCTTCGAGGCAGTCGAGCGGCGGTTGGGAGTCCTTGCCCAAAGGCAGTATGTTGCAATGGCCATGCTCGCGCTGGCGCCTATTCTGCTGAGGCTCCTCGCCTTCCCGGCACTACCCGTTCCGAACCCTTACATCTACGATGAGTTCGCTCATTTGCTCGTCGCCGATACTGTTGGGCACGGTCGGCTCGCCAATCCACCGCTCGAGGATCACGAGCATTTCGAAACCATTTACATCCTCCAGCGGCCCACGTACAGCTCAAAATACCCACCAGGGCAGGGCCTCGTGCTTGCGCTTGGGAAGCTCTTGTTCGGCCACCCTTGGGCTGGGGTGCTCCTCTCGACCGGTCTTATGTGTTCCGCGGTGTATTGGGCGTTGCTCGGGTGGGTTGCTCCGGGCTGGGCGCTGCTGGGGGGCTGGTTGACCGTGCTGCGTCTCGGTCCTTTATCGTACTGGATGGACACGTATTGGGGTGGCGCAGTTGCGGCTCTGGGTGGTGCGATGGCGTTCGGTGCTCTGGGTCGGCTTCGGAAGGATTGCCGTCCTGTTCACGCCGCTACGATGGCGGCCGGACTTTCGATCGCGTTCCTGTCGCGACCCTTTGAAGCAGTGCTACTGGCGCTCGTTGTGGTGTCGTCTGCGATTTGGTTCATCGTAAGACAGCGGCCGAGCCTGGCGACAAAAGCTTCTCTGAGCGCGGCTTTTCTCATGGCATCGGCTCCGGGATTCCTTCTCACTCGTCTGGCACAACTACCAGGTCACCGGTACCCCTTGGAACATTCCTTACCAAGTAAGCCAGCGGCAGTATGGCGTTCCACAGACATTCTACTTCCAACCGGCGGTGGAACCGAGTCAGCCGCTTACGCCACAGCAAGCCATCATTTACAACGAGCAGCGCGCTCGCCATGACCTGGTGAAAACCGCGCGAGATTGGATGCAGATCGTCACCGAGCGAGTATCGATGCTTTGGGACTTCTTTTTCGGTGTGGTGCTTCTACTTCCCATCTCGATGCTGGCCTGGAGCAGGGTGCGTGATTGGGTGGGAATGGGACCGATGCTGCTTATCCCGCTGGCAGGGTTGTTCCTGTACGGGTTTTTCTTCGCTCACTATGCTGCTCCAGTCGCAGTGATCCTCATGACGCTGCCAATCGTGGGTTTACGCCGGATGTGGACGCTATCATGGCGCGGGCTTCCTTACGGTCAGACGATCGTGCGACTGTTTGTGCTGATCCTTACAACAACTTTTGCCTTGAAATGGGCTTCGCCCCTGATCGCGCTGCAAGTTCGTGCAGCGAGGGCATCCCCAGCGAATGCTGCACCCGAGCGGCCCGGCGCCATACGTGCAAATCTCTTGTCGGAACTGAAACGCCTGGGACGCCCGAGCATTGTGTTTGTGGAGTACGAACCGGCGCGCGAACATCCTCCTGAGCACGCAGGTGAGTTCCACAGCGAACTGGTCTATAACGATGCGGATATCGCCAAGTCGCCGGTGGTGTGGGCGCGTTCACTCGGCCAAGAGCGTGACGCGGCCTTGATCGCGAAATATCCTGGGCGCTCGGTCTGGTTGGTCAGGGCCGGCGAAGGGATCCGCCCACAGTTAACTCCCTACGCGCCGATGCAGCCTCGTCCGGAAGTATCCAGCAAGCCCACGCCGCCATCATTGCGGGTACGGTAAAGAGCCAACTGAAGGCCCTGAAGGGGAGACTGCTGAGGACGACGTTCAAGGCACTTCAGGCCGTTATAATCGTTCAAGAGGTTTCATTTGCGTAAGCGGCTCATATATATAGGCGCAACGTTGTTGCTCGCCGTCCTGCTTGCGCTCCTCGTGTGGCAGAGTTCGTTCAGCTTCGGCGATTTCACTCCCTCCAGTCCGGAGCAGACGTACACAGTGTGGGCCGTCTCGACGCTGATCTTCATTCTGACTGTCACTCTCGGCTTCATGCTGGTGCGGAACTTCGTGAAGCTGTGGATCGACCATCGGCGCAATCGCGAGGGCTCGCGGATACGAACGAAGCTCGTGTTAGGCGCGCTGGCATTGACAATTACGCCGGTCGTGTTTCTTGTCTTCTTCAGCATCGGAGTCTTGAATATCAACCTGCGCCGCTGGTTCACGCAGCCGGCCGAGAACATAAAGATCAACTACATGGAGATTGGGCGCGCGATCGAGCGGGAGAACCAGTCGAAAGCGCAGGCGCTGGCGATGTGGGTCTACAGTTCCGCCGAGGCGGAGAAGGCCAGGCAAGACGTAAAGGTCGATTTGGCGAAGATGTGTGAGCAGCGAGCGATCGCGGAGTTACGGCTGGAGCCGGAAAATGGAGCTGTCATCTGGCTCTGCGGGCCTGCGGGGCCGGGCAAGGCCAGCCCGGTCGAAGCGCGTTACGGTGACGTTGTGCTACGCACCGCGCCGGTGCTTGACCTGGCGCATATTCAGACTGAGATCGGCGAAGCGATTCGCAAGTATCACCAACTCGCCTCCGACCAGCGCGCCATCAAGAATTCATACCTTCAGCTTCTGGTCTTGATTACGCTGTTCATCCTGTTCTTCGCGACGTGGTTAGCATTGTTTCTTTCGAAGCAGATCAGTGTTCCGATCACCGCGCTGCTTGCCGCTGCTCAGGAGATCCGCAAAGGAAACCTGGGCGCGAAGGTGAAGGTCGGCGCGGTTGACGAACTCGCGTCTCTGGTGCGTGCGTTCAATGAGATGTCGCTGGATCTGGAAGCGAACAGCCGCGAACTCGAGAACCGGCGGCGATTCACCGAGGCGATTCTTGAGAGTATCCCGACAGGCGTCATCTCGTTGACCTCCGACGGTCGCGTTCAGCGAGTGAATCGAGCGTTGCAGGGTCTTCTCGGCGTGGACGCGGTTAATCGCGCCAACCGGTTGGACGATCTCTTTACGCCGGAAGATACGGCGGAGATCCGATACCTGATGAATCGCGCGCGGCGTATGAACGTCGCGGCGAGCCAGATCGAAGTTCGCGACGAGGAGCGAGTTCTGCATCTGTCCGTGACGGTCTCCGCTCTTGACGATCGTGTCACGTCGGGATTCGTCGTGGTGCTCGAAGACACGACCGATATGCTCCGTGCGCAGAAGGCGGCGGCCTGGCATGAGATCGCACGGCGCATCGCCCATGAAATCAAAAATCCGCTTACGCCGATAGGCTTGTGTGCTGAGCGCATCTCGCGTCAGCTCGAGCGGATTGATGGACCCGAGAAGAATCGAATCCTCCGCGAGTGCTCGACGATCATCGCGTCGGAAGTGCAGACAGTGAAGACGCTGGTCGATGAGTTCTCGCATTTCGCCCGATTACCTGCTGCGCAGCCTGTACCTTCGGACCTCAACGAGGTTGTAGAAAACGCGCTGGCGGTTTTTGCGGGACGACTGGATGACATCGAAGTGGGGAAGAGTCTGGCTTCGGGTCTGCCTCTCGTCAACATCGACCCGGAGCAGTTCAAGCGCCTGGTCGTCAATCTTATCGACAATGCGGCGGAAGCCATGCGCGACTCGCAGGTGAAACGGCTTTATGTCGGAACCTCGGCGATCGGCAACGACTTTGTGGAGTTGACTGTCGCCGATACCGGCTGCGGTATTTCGCCTCAGGATAAAGAGAAGCTATTTTTGCCATATTTCACACGAAATCCAAGGGGCACCGGGTTAGGTCTTGCGATCGTGAATCATATCGTTTCCGAGCACGGGGCCGAAATACGCGTCGAAAACAATCATCCGAAAGGGGCCAGCTTTATCGTTGGAGTGGGCGCGCTTGTCTCCGAGCCGCACACCGTAGAAACGAACGCATGAAACGCCAACGAGTGCTGGTGGTGGATGACGAACCTGGAATTCGTGAATCGCTGTCAGGGGTCTTAGAAGACGAAGGATACGAAGTTGAAGCGGTAGGCGACGGGGAAGCGTGCCTGACGAAGCTTTCTGAGCGGCCCTTCGATGCGGTCCTGCTCGATGTCTGGCTTCCGGGAATCGATGGAATGGAGACCCTGACTCGGATCCAGGAGATCCCACAGGCAGATCGGCCAATGGTCGTGATGATCTCGGGCCATGGCACCATCGAGACCGCTGTGCGGGCGACCAAACTCGGAGCTTACGATTTCGTTGAAAAGCCGCTGACAATCGAAAAGGTTGCCGTCCTCCTGAAGAACGCCTGCCAGCAGCGCAAGCTGGAGCGCGAGATCGAGCGGCTCAAAGAGGGAGATGGGAAGCTGCGCATCATCGGAGAGAGTGTTCCGATGAAAGCGCTCCGCCAGCAGCTCGGCTTGATGGCGGGGACGAACGGCAGAGTCCTGATTTTCGGAGAAAGCGGCACCGGCAAAGAACTGGTCGCGCACGCGATTCACCAGAACAGTCCCCGGGTCGATGAACCCTTCATCGAAGTGAACTGTGCGGCGATTCCTGAAGAGTTGATCGAAAGCGAGTTGTTCGGTCATCGCAAAGGCAGCTTCACTGGCGCGAGTGAGGACAAAACCGGAAAGCTGCAAAAGGCCGACGGCGGAACGCTGTTCTTGGATGAAGTCGGGGACATGAGTCTGAAGACGCAGGCGAAGGTCCTGCGCGCTCTCGAGGAACAGCGATTTGAGCCTGTCGGCGCTCACGAATCAATTACCGTCGATGTCCGGATTGTCGCCGCGACCAACAAAAATCTGGAAGATGAAATCGGTCGCGGAAATTTTCGCGAGGATTTGTTTTATCGATTAAACGTAATTCCGTTCTATGTGCCTCCATTGCGAGATCGGATCGAAGACGTTCCTCTGCTGGCCGATCATTTCCTCAGCGAGTTCACGACTTCCTACGGACGCAAGCCGAAGGAGCTTACGGCCGAAGCGTACCGCGTGCTCCAGGAATACAACTGGCCCGGTAACGTGCGCGAACTGAAGAACCTGATGGAGCGCATCGTCATCATGAACCCACAGGTTCGTGTGGATGCGCGTCATATTCCCCTGCATCCTGGCCGCAGGCAGGTGTTCGAGCGGACTGTGGATCGCTTCGGCAGTCTACAGGAAGTTCGTGAGGCTGCCGAACGAGAGTATATTCTCAAAAAACTCGAAGAAACGCAGGGAAATGTCACACGCACGGCCGAGCTGCTTGGATTAGAGCGAAGCAATCTATACCGAAAAATGAGATCTCTCGGGATAGCGCCGAAAGAAGCGTGAGCTGCTTTACGACGATTCTTCGCGAATACCAAAGCAGTGGAGGTCTTTCGATTGAACTTACTTTCCAGACTCTTGACGGGTGTAGTGCTCGCGGGGATCGCGTACGCACAGCCCACTATTGACAGCGGAGGCGTTACGAACGCCGCCAGCTATGCGCTTCCGGAGTTGCCAAATGGGGCGCTCGCGCGCGGCGGCATGATCGTTATCAAAGGCAATAATCTCGGTCCGGCCGAGTTACAGATTATTAATGCTTTCCCGCTTCCATTGGAGCTCGCTGGAACCTCGATTAAGGCGACGGTGAATGGAACCGCCCGTCGACCTTTATATGATCTACACGTCGGCGAAGCAGCTTGCGGCGATCCTGCCCTCGCAGACCCCGGAAGGAAACGGCACTCTGACCGTAACCTACAACGGCCAGACCACAGCCGCCGCTCCAGATTCGGGTGGTTGCGGTCGGCATTCGGTATGTTTACGTTGAACCAAGGCGGCAGCGGACCTGGTGTGTTTCAGAACGCGAATAGCGGCACGGATCAGCCGGTCAACACGCTGACAGTGGGTGCTCGGCCAGGTCAGCTTGTGATCATCTGGGGCACCGGGCTCGGGCCGGTGACGGAGAACGAGGCGACTGGAGCCGCGGCCAGGCGATATGCCGAGCGTGCCCGTCGAGGTATATGTTGGCGGCAAGCGGGCTGATGTCACCTACCGGGGGCGTTCCGGCTGCTGCGCAGGGATCGACCAGATTGTGTTCACGGTTCCGCAGGGTGTTGAGGGGTGCTACGTTCCGGTTGTTGTCAAGGTCGGGGACATCGTCAGCAACTTCACGACAATGACTGTTTCGTCGCGCGCCGGCAGTTGCACGGATCTGAGCGGCATGAGTGCCGACGCAGCTCGAGAGTGCTCAACGGAGCGGCACGTTTCGCAGGGCGGAGTTCAGTCTGACACGCACGGTTTCGAAATCAGCGTTCCCGGTTTCGGCGGGATTGAGAGCAAGTCAGATGATGGCGCGGGCTATTTCAGCCGGTATAACTTTGACCAGCTACTCCGTGCCCAGGGCGTTGGCGGCGGCGGTTTCACTTCGACGGTGCTTGGATCCTGCACCGTGTTCACCGCCCGTGGAAACACGCAAGGTGTCGTCGACGTTACTCGGCCCGTCACGTTGGATGCGGGGCCAGTCATTAACATCAATGGACCAAAGGGGGTGAAGCAACTCACGAAGCAACAAGGCGGTGGGTACTTCGCTAATTTGGGCGGCGGGACGCCAAGCATCCCAGGTTTCCCCGGCGGTGGCGCTGCTCCCGATTATCTGGAGCCTGGAACCTATCGCATCGATAACGGCTCGGGTGGAAGCGGTCCGGATGCCGTCGGCGCGTTTTCCGCGAGCATCACGATTCCACAGTTGCTGAACTGGACCAACATGGATTCTATCGAGACGGTGAATCGAGCCGCGGGCCAGGAGATCACCTGGACCGGCGGCGATCCGAGCGGGTACGTGTACATGTTCGGATTCTCCAGTTCGGGTACCTCCAACAACGCCGCGGTTTCGAGCTTCTATTGCACAGAGCGGACCAGCGCCGGACGGTTCACGATTCCGTCGTACGTACTCTCGACGCTGCCGGCGACCAGCCGGCCAGAACATCGGGCTGTTGTCGGTGAACAATGTTGTCAATCCGGTCACGTTCACGGCTCCAGGCCTCGATGCCGGCGCTATCACCGCCACGTCCGGTTCATCGAAGACCGTCACGTTTCGCTAGTCGTTGGCCAACTCGGGGAGCTCTCGAGCTCCCCGACCCTTTTCCCCGCCACCATTGAACGCCCGGACCCTCCCATACGTCATAACTCTGTGACCCGATTTGTTTTGTGGCTGATGGCAGCCGTGCCCCTTCTGGCTGCCGATACCAAAGAGAATATCGCCCTCTCGATTGTTCTCGACGGCCTGGAAAATCGCTATAACCGCGCGAAAACATTACAGGTTAGCTTCGAGGAGAGCTACATGGGTTCGGGTCGCCCCAGGCGAAGCGAAGCGGGCGAACTTTCGCTTCAGAAGCCGGGAAAAATGCGCTGGCAGTACTCGCAGCCGGCCGGAAAGGTGTTTCTTTCCGACGGCAAGCTCATCTACTACTACAACCCCATAGCAAAACGAGCTGAGAAGATGAAGCTCAAGGAGAGCGAGGATATGCGTGCTCCCCTAGCGTTCCTTCTCGGTAAGTTGGACTTTCAAAAGGACTTTAGTGATTTCCAGTTGAAGCTGGACGGTGACAACAAGCTGGTAATTGCAAAGCCCAAGTCGGATAAGCTGCCTTATAAGCAAGTGGAGTTCACCGTCTCTCCGCAGATGGAGATCCGCCAATTGATCGTCAGTGGTCATGACGATGCCATCCTGATCTTTCGGTTTTCGAACGAACGGGTGAATCCCGTAATCGCCGAGAACGAATTCAAGTTCGAATTGCCGGCAGGGGCTACCTGGCTCGAGGGCGCGGAAGCGAGGTAGTTCGTGGCCGAGTTCGTCCTAAAATACGCCGATGCACGCGGCGAGATCCACAACCAGGTGGCGGAGGGCGCTTCCGAGCAGGAACTGCGCGACCGAATGGTCCAGCAGGGCTATCTTGTTTATTCCGTTAAGCCGAAGGGGCAGATGTCCGCCCTTGGCGCGTCGTTCGGCGGTGGCAGGAAAAAGCTCAATATCGAGAAGTTCCTGATCTTCAACTCAGCAGTTTGTCACGCTGATCAAGGCCGGGCTTACCGATTCTGAAGGGCCTCGACCTGCTGGCGGACCGGCTGGTAGATCCTAAGCTCGGACCGTACATCAAGGCTGTTCGTGACGATGTGCGGCGCGGTTCGCTGCTTTCTGACGCGTTTGAAAAGCAGGAGATCTTTCCCGTCCGTGTACGTAACGTCGGTTCTGGCCGGTGAGAAGAGCGGCGCGCTCGCCGAAGTGCTCGACCGTTTCATCACCTACCAGAAGACGGCCCTGGCGATCCGGAAAAAGGTAATCGTTTCATTGATTTATCCCTCTTTCCTGGTGGTGCTGGTCATCGGGCTGATCATCTTCCTTGTCACGTTTGTCGTCCCGAATTTCGCCGAATTGTATGGAAGCATGTCGGCGCAACTTCCGCCGATGACCCAGATCCTGATCGCGGTCGGGACGACAGCACGCAGTTACATTCTGCTGTTCGTCGGCATCGTGATTGCGATTGCAGTCGGTTTTCGCCTCTGGTCACGGGGTGAGTCGGCGCGCTTGAAAATCGACGGCGTGAAGTTGAGGGTACCGATTTTCGGCGATATCTGGGTGAAGTACCAGGTCGCCCAGTTCTCCCGCATCCTGAGCACGTTGCTGCAGGGCGGAATTCCGCTGGTCCAGGCGCTCGGGACGGCATCGGAGTCGTTCGGGACGCCGCTTCTGAAGCAGGCGCTCGAAAAAGCTGTCAAAATGGTACGAGAAGGCCAGACGCTCTCCAGTTCCCTCACTGCAACCGGTATTTTCCCCGAACTTTCCATCGACATGATTGAGGTCGGCGAATCGACGGGCGCATTGCCTGCGATGCTGAACAGCGTGGCTGATTTTTACGAAGACGACGTCAACACGCGTATGACGGCGGCTCTTTCCATGATTGAGCCCGCGATCATGATTTTCATGGGCATTTTCGTCGCGTTTGTGTTGATTGCGCTGTATCTGCCGATCTTTTCTTTGGCGGATACATTTGGAGGTTGATGAATGGCGACTGAACAGATCAAAGCTGACGCCGGATCAGGAAGCGATGCAGGCGCGGACGCTTGCTTCGCGATATCGCTGCGAGTACGTCGATCTGCGTGAAGGCAAGATCGATCACGACCTGTTTCACTCGGTCCCGGTCGACCTGATGTTCCGGTACAACTTCGTGCCCCTGCACGCACAGAACGGGACGCTCGAGATCGCGCTCGCCGATCCGCGCAATCTGAATCTGATCGACGAGTTGTCGATCGTTCTGAAGAAGAAGCTGCGCGTCAAAGTCGCCACCCTCACCCAGATTTCCGATCTGCTGAAGAAGACGGAGCAGTCGCAGCGTGTTCTCGAAGAGGTGACGGAAGGCTTCGCGCTCGACGTCGTCAGTGAGAGAGAACGCCGACGAGACGCTGTCGATCGACAAACTGGCAGCGGCCGACAGCGACATCGCGCCCGGTCATCAAGCTCGTCGATACGACGATCTTCAGCGCTCTGGAACGCCGGGCCAGTGATATTCACGTCGAGACGCGGGATCAGCGAAGTCGCCATCAAGTACCGCATCGACGGTGTGTTGCATTACGCGATGCCCCCAATCGCGAAGGACTGGCATTCGGCGATCATTTCCCGTATCAAGGTCATGAGCGAACTCGATATCGCCGAGCGGCGCGTCCCGCAGGACGGCCGATTCCGCGTTCGCTACAAGGGCCGCCTGATCGATTTCCGCGTCTCGATCATGCCCACGATTCACGGCGAGGATGCCGTGCTTCGTGTGCTCGACAAGGAGTCGATGAGCGAGAAGTTCTCCAAGCTCAGCCTGGATGTTGTCGGCTTCTCCGAGTCGGACCATGTGAAGTTCGCGCGATACATCAAAGAGCCGTACGGGATGGTGCTGGTGACGGGACCGACCGGTTCCGGTAAGACGACTACGCTCTATGCCGCGCTGAGCGAGATCAAGAACGATGAAGACAAGATCATCACGATCGAAGATCCCGTCGAGTATCAGTTGAAGGGCATTACGCAGATTCCGGTGAACGAGAAGAAAGGGTCTGACCTTCGCTCGCGGCTTGCGATCGATTCTGCGTCACGATCCGGACAAGATCATGGTCGGCGAAATTCGTGACCAGGAGACGGCGCAGATCGCGATCAACGCCGCGCTCACCGGCCACCTTGTGTTCACGACCGTTCACGCGAACAACGTGTTCGACGTGCTTGGGCGCTTCCTGAACATGGGTGTGGAGCCGTACAACTTCGTCGCGGCGTTGAACTGCATCCTGGCGCAGCGGCTGGTACGTGTGATCTGCCCGCATTGCAAGACGCGCGTGTATTATCCGGACGCGTATCTGATCGAAAGCGGTCTGGACCCGAACGAATGGCAGGACATTGCCGTTCTATGAAGGTGCAGGCTGTTTCGAATGCGGCGGCACGGGATTCCGCGGCCGAACCGCGATTCACGAATTGCTCGATCTGAGCGAGCGAATCCGCGAGATGATTCTTGACAAGCGGCCCACTTCGGAATTGAAGCGCCTGGCGAAAGAAGAAGGCATGACGTTCCTCCGCGAGTCGGCGATCGATAAGGTGCGGCTCGGCATCTCGACGTTGAAAGAGATCAACAAGGTGACGTTCATCGAAGGGTAATTATGGCGAGCGCGTTACTTGCGATTGATTCAGGATCCGCCGCCCGACTACATCTTCGAGTTGTCGGAAGGCGGCATCGCGTATGTACGTCCCGGCTCGCCGCAGCCTGCATTTGAGCCGTTTGAACCCGGTGTGCTTGCTCCGTCGCCAATCGCGGACAACGTGTTGAGGGCGGATGCTATTGGCGGATAAGGTTCGTTCACTCGTGGGTCGTAATCGGGCCGGAAGCGTGGGCGGGCCGTTCTCATCCTGCCCGATTTCTGCGCTCGCGTGGCTGTGCTCGAGTTCGATGCGTTCCCAACCGATCCCGAAAGAGCAGATGTCGCTGGTGCGTTTCCGCATGAAGCGAAGCGTTCCGTTCGATGTGGAATCGGCCGCAATCAGCTTTCACCCACAGCAGACATCGAAGAAGAAGGGCGCGGAGGTGGTGGTCGTTGCTGCAGCGCTGGAAATTATGGCGCGTTATGAAGCGCCATTCCGCGCGGCCGGGCTGCATCCGGGGATCGTGACCACGTCCGGTATCGCGATGCTGAATCTGGAGCGGCGGCCGGAGATATCGGTCCTTGCGCGGATGAGCGGCCGCGTGCTGACGGTGATCGTTCTGCAGTCCGGCGTGCTGAAGTTGATGCGGACGGTTGAGCTGGCAGATACGTCGCACGACGAACTGCTGGCGGTTCTGTTTCCGACGATGGCCTTTATCGAAGACCAATACCAAGCCAAGCCGGAGCGTGTGCTGTTCTGCGGCTTGGGCGACGTTGATGGCTGGGAGGCGGAACTGGGTCGCCGGTCGAAGTCTTGAGGTCGATGTTTGGTATTCCGGATCAGTTCAACGCGGGGTTACATGGATACCTGCAATCGATCTCAGACGGCGCTGGAGTGAGCGCAGCATGAGGGTCGGTATCAATCTCGCAAGTGAGCCGTTTCGCCGCGACCGGCCGCTGGTTGTCGGTTCGGTTGCCGTTGGTGTGATGCTTGTCGGCTTGCTCGGCATGCTGATCTACCTGGCCGCCGGCGAGAGGGCTCGTGCGGCCGAAGCACGCGAGTCGCATCCTCAAAACGGAAAGCGCAGTTGAGGATCATGCAACGAGAGCGTTCGCAGATTGAAAATGTGCTGCGCCAGCCGCAGAATGCGGAAGTTCTCGATCGCAGCGTGTTTTTGAACGATCTGCTCATGCGAAAGGGTGTGAGCTGGACTCGAATTTTCTCGGATCTGGAAAAAGTGACGCCGCACAATGTGCGGCTGATCAGTGTACGTCCTCAGATTCGGCCTAACAACGAACTGACGCTCGACATGGTTGTCGGATCGCAGTCGGCCGAATCGATCCTGAATTTCGTCATGCAATTGGAGGCGTCCAGTCTGTTCGGGAAAACAACCGTACACACCACGCTTCCACCGTCGCAAACCGAGCCGCTATTCCGTAGCCGGGTGAGTGTGAATTATGCCCAGAAGCTTTAAGAATTTCAAACTCCCCGCGATGCCACAGAAATTCAGAAAGGACCCGCGCGTCCTGGCGCGCGCAGTGCTGGGCCTGCTGCTGGTGGCGAACCTGATTGCGGCGTTTGCGATCTTCCGGCCGGTCGGAGGATCGGCTGAGCAATTGGATGAACAACTTGGCGAGATGCGGCATCAACTGCAGCGCGAGCAGGCGCAAATACAGCGCATGCGTGGACTTGTCGCCAAGATCCAGCAGGCGCGGACAAGCGGCGATTCCTTCCTGGAAACGTACTTCATGGGGCGGCGGACTACGTCCTCAACGATCGGGGCCGAGTTGCTTAAGGCCGCAAAAGATTCGGGTATGAAGCCGAAGGAGCAATCCTTCACTTTTGACCCGATTGAGGGCAGCGACACTCTGAGCATGATGACGATCGTAGGAAACTACGAGGGAACCTATGGGGATCTGCTGCAGTTTGTGAATCGCCTGGATAAATCGCAGCGGTTCCTTATCATCGACACGATGTCCGCGACGCCGATTCAGGGCACGGGAAATCTGGCTATCAGCGTCAAGCTCAATACCTTCGTACGGGAGGACGGTCCGATCGTATGAAGCTCGGAGCCGAACGCAAGAAAGTCTTCATCTTAGGCGCGCTGATATTGGTCGCGGTAATCGTGTTTTTTATTAACTCTTCGTCGAGTGGGGATTCAGGGTACACGCCGCCGACCTCCCGTAGTGGAACGGCCGCTCCTGCCCGAGCGCCGGGCGCCGCAGCTCCGGCGGATGCTCCGTCGACAGCTCCCCGACAGCGGACGGCTGAGCGCGAGTTTCGACCGGCCGTTCGTCCGAAGCGCGGCGAAGCTCGCCCCGACCCCACCACCATCGATCCGACGTTGCGATTAGACCTGCTCGCGAAGTTACAGCAGGTGAATGTCGAGGGCACGCACCGGAGTATTTTCGACTTCGGTCAGGCGCCGCCTCCGGAGACGCCCAAGCCTACCGTCGCTGCCGCGAAAGGACCGAAAGCGCCGAATCCTTTGACTCCGGAAAAGCCGGCCACTCCGGTCGCCGCCGCTCCGCCGGCTGCCCCGAAAGCTCCGCCCGTTCCGTTGAAGTTCTTCGGGTATACCAGCCCGGTGAACCAACCTGTCAAGCGGGCATTCTTCATGGAAGGCGAGGACATTCATGTCGTTCGTGAAGGAGACGTGGTGAAGAGCAGATACAAGATTGTTCGGATCGGCGTAAACTCGGTCATTGTCGAGGATATGCAGTTCAAGGATCAGCAGACGCTCCCGCTCGAGGAACAATCGTCATGAAACGACGCCGCGACGAGTCCGGCTTCGCGATGCTGCTCGTTTTTCTGATGGCTGCGTCCATCGCGATCATGATGTACAGGGAGTTACCGCGAGCGGCGTTCGAGGCCCAGCGCGCGAAGGAAGAGATGCTGCAGGAACGTGGCGAGCAGTACATTCGCGCGATTCAGCTCTATGTCGCCAAATGGAAGAGCTATCCACCCAGCATCGACGTGCTGGAGAAGACTAACAATGTCCGGTACTTGCGTAAACGCTACAAAGATCCCATGACCGGCAAAGATGAATGGCGTGTGATCCACGTCAACTCTGCCGGGCAGTTGACCGACTCCATCATCAAGAAGAAGGAAGGCGAGGAGAAGAAGGCGAACCTGAATACGTTTATCGGCGAGATGCCGACGGTCGGGGGCGCGACACCGAATGCGGCCGACACGGGCCAGAGTGTAGCTCTGCGGCGTCGCGCGAGCGATCAGCCGGGCGCTCCGGGAACAAGTGGCGGCGGAGGAGCTGTTCCGCCGGTCGATCCGCAGTCGCTCGGAAATGGAGCTCAAGCCGGTCAGGCTCCGGGGACGCAGTATCCTGTGCCGGGTGTTGCACAAGTTCCCGGTCAACCAGGTCAGCCTGGCGAGCCGAATCACGGCCAGCAGCAACCAAACCAGAATCCTTATCAGCAGCAGCCAAACCCGTACGGTCAACAGCCACCGAACCCGTACGCGCAACAGCAGAATTCGTACCAACAACAGCCACCGAACCCTAACCAACAGCAACAACAACCCAATCCGTACCAACAGCAGCAGCCGCCGAATCCGTACGCGCAGCAGCAGAATCAATATCCGCAGCAACAAAGCCCGTATCAACAACAAAACCCATACAGACAACAACAGCCGCAGAACAACCAAACGACCCAGCCGGGGCAGCCCGTGGGGAATCAGCCCGGACAATTCCAACCTGGGCAGCCGCAAGCAGGACAACCACAAACGGGACAACCCCAGCAGTTCAACTCAGGGATGCCGTATCCTGTTCCGACGCCTCCTGGTATGCCCGCGGGTGTCTCGGGAGCTTCAACCGCGGCGGGCGTTCAGCCGGGCGCCGCGAACCAGGGGCTCGATATGATCAACAAGATCCTAACTACGCCTCGCAGCAACATGAATATGGGAGTACAGGGCGCCCCTGGCCTGCAAATCGGGGGCGGAATCGCGGGGTTCGCCAGTAAGTACGAGGCGCCGAGTATCAAGGTCTACAACGAGCGCCAGAAGTACAACGAGTGGGAATTCGTCTACGACATGAAGAAGGATAAGCGACTGCTTGGGCAAGCGGCGGGGATGATGCCGAACCAGCAGCAGAATCCTCTCGGGAACGGTAACGTGCCGAACCCTCTACAGCCGAACCAGGGGAATAACAGCTCCTTCAACCAGGGGAACTCGTTCAGCCAAGGCCAAGGTGGATTCAACCAGGGCCAAGGCGGCTCCAATCAGGGCCAAAGTGGATTCAACCAGAATCGTGGATTCAATCAGGGCAGTCAGCAACAGCAGCCGCTGCCCATCCCAGGATTCCCGCAACCCGGCCGGCGCTAAACGATCCGCTATGGCGTGATCGTTATGAACGATGTACGTCCTTGCCGGTTGATCAGCAGCACTATCTGGCCACCCTTCGCCAGAGCTTTCTGCAAGTCCGCTCCGGAGCGCACGGGCTGGCGGTTCGCTTCGACAATTACATCCCCCGGCTGGATGCCAGCCTCCGCGGCCGGTCCCGATGGATCTACGTCGCTGATCACGAGTCCGGACGTGCCGGACCGGAGACCCAGTTGACGCGCAATCTCGGGTGTTAGCGGCTGGACGGCAATGCCAAGCTTGCCGGCGCCCTCGGATCGGCCGCCCTCGCCACCGCCCTGTGAGCGTGCGCCCGTAGTCTGCGCCTCTGCGAGCTTTACCTTTATGTCCTGGTCTTTGCCGTCCCGATTGATCGTGACGGTAACCTCAGTGCCGGGCGTCGTCATCGCGATTTTATTTCGAAGGCTGTTCGGGTTCGAAACGGCCTCGTTGTCGATCTTTCGGATCACGTCTCCCCTTCGGATACCTGCTCCGGCCGCGGCGCCGTTCGGGTCGACATCGGCCACGAGAACTCCCTGCACGTCCTTGAGTCCCAATCCCGTCGCGAGTTCCTGGGTCAATGGCTGAATGACGACGCCGAGTTGGCCTCTTTGTACCTTGCCGCGCTTGATCAGCTGATCGCGAACCTCGCGCGCCATGTTCGACGGAATTGCGAAACCGATGCCAATGTTTACGCCGGATGGCGACAGAATCTGGGAGTTGATTCCGATCAGCTCCCCGGTCGTATTTACTAGCGCTCCCCCGGAATTCCCCCGGTTGATAGCCGCGTCGGTCTGCAGAAAGTCTTCGAAGCTTCCGTCGCTCAATCCAGTCCGGCGACCTTTGGCGCTGATTATTCCCGACGTGACGGTCTGTCCAATACCGAGCGGATTGCCGATTGCGAGAACAATATCGCCGACCCGAACCTTATCGGAATCTCCAAGCTGCAACACTGTACGATGATCGCCATCGACCTTCAACACGGCGAGGTCACTCGGCGCGTCACTGCCGACCAGGCGCGCCTTTACACTTCGTCCCCCTTCCGTGAACTCGACCTTGATATCCTGCGCGCCATCGATCACATGATGATTCGTCAGAATATAGCCGTCTTCGGAGACCACAACTCCTGATCCGAGTCCCCTCTGCACCTCCTCGCGAGGCGCTTGTTGCATTCCGCGGCCAAAGCCGAAGAAGTCGCGCAGCATCGGATCGTTGAAGAACGGAAACTGTTGAGGAGCGCGAACCCGACGCTCCGACCTGATCGTAACCACCGCGGGAGCAACGCGCTCGACGATCGCCGCGAAGCTTTGCTGTCCGCCACTGGAAACGACCGGAGCTATCTTGGCCGGGGACGACGAACGCTGCTGTTCAGTCGGGTTCGTGCGGTTGCAGGAAATACAGGTAAGAGCAGCCGTGATGACTGCGAGACTCGTACGCATGAGGCCTCCTTACAGAGGATGCAGATGAGCTACAAAATTTATCTTATTGTTGTCCGCTGCGGCCCGCGGCGGACTCATTCGGCCGCCACAGGACTTCGCCGGCGCCGAGTTGCACGTTTGCCCAACGGCTCCACACGAAAAAAGCATCGCTCAATCGATTCAGGTACTGCACACAAAATGGCGGCGCCGACTCCTTCCGAGCTAACGTGACACATAGCCGTTCCGCTCTCCGGCAAACCGTGCGGCACACGTGGAGAAGAGAATTGATCTCCGACCCTCCGGGCAGTACAAACGATCGCAGGACAGGTAAGCCCTCATTCATCGTGTCGATCTCACGCTCCAACTGCTCGACATCCGTTGCGGTAATCTGCGGCTGGCGGGGATGGATATCTTCCGGGAGTGTAGCGAGAATCGAGCCGAGATTGAACAACTCGTGTTGAACTCGCTCGAGAATTGTGGAGAGTTCCGCCAACTCCGGCCGCTGCTGACTGGCGAAGCAGGCCATTCCGACGAAAGAATTCAGTTCGTCCAACGTGCCGTAACACTCGATGCGCAGCGCATCCTTCGGAGATCGCTGACCGCCGACCAGCGATGTGTCTCCGCTATCCCCCCGCTTCGTATAGATGCGATTGAGGGCAAGCCGGGGCTCATTGAATGGAGCTTCGCTCATAGAAATGCCCGCAGCAGACGTGACTGTACTTCCTTCAGCGACGTGTGCGCACTGTCAAGCTCCGAGATCTTTTCGCGCAAGCTGCGGAAGAGCTGTGTACGCTC
The DNA here is from genome assembly GCA_963825845.1 of Bryobacteraceae bacterium. Classification (GTDB taxonomy): domain Bacteria; phylum Acidobacteriota; class Terriglobia; order Bryobacterales; family Bryobacteraceae; genus DASQDN01. Next base: position 88,684 of record CAWGVL010000028.1, read on the forward strand.
GATTGCGCTTTGGATGACCAACAGCAACTGGGAGTTGTCCCACGGCTTCTCCAGATACTGAAAAAGCCCGACGTCGTTGATCGCCTGAATCGCGCTTTGTTTATCCGCGTGACCGGTCAGCAGTACACGAGCGGCTTCCGGCTGAAGCTGCTTCGCCTTTGCCAGTAATTGGATACCGTTCATCTTCGGCATCAAATAGTCGCTTACCACAACATCAACCGGGTGCGTTTCCATAAAACGCGCGGCTTCTTCCGGATCCGTAAAGCCATGAATGTCGTACTCCGTCTCGAGACTGAGGAATGCGCGCACACTGGTGATTACCATCTCCTCATCATCGACAATCATTACTACCGGCTGACTCTGCGCTTTTCCGTTGTGGTCCACTTACGCCTGCTCCTGTGCTCTTGGCTGCTGGATGGGAATTCTGATGAAAAATGTGGTGCCTGAGCCTAGTTCCGTATCGAACCAGATCTTCCCGCCGTGAGTATCTTCGACAATTTCACGCGTGAGCGCGAGACCCAATCCGGTCCCCTCGCCGATCGGCTTCGTCGTGAATCCGGCGGAGAAAATACGTTTCCGCACTTCGAGAGGTATGCCCGATCCTGTGTCCGCGATCGAGATCTCCGCCTCGTTGCCCACCTGCCGGGTGGTTACGGTCACCGTGCCCTCACCTTGGATCGCCTGCGCTGCATTCACTGCGAGATTCAGGAAGGCCTGGTTCAATAATCCGGGATAGCACTCAACCTCAGGCAATTCCCCGAAGTTGGTTACAACTTCGATTCGCCGCCGAAATACGCAGCCGCTGAGCTTCAGAGTATTCAGCAGAATCTCGTGTATATCCACCTTGCGCAGGTCGCTCTCATTGACACGCGCAAACGTCTTCAAACTTCGGATCACCGCGTAGATGCGCTCACAGGCGAGTTTGTCGATATCGGTGAGATTGGCGAGAGTTTCCAGAATCACTGAAGCCTTCGGCGGCAACGCTTTCTCCTCTGCTTCCGCGGTTGCGATCAGTTTCTTCAGCGCGTCGAGTGATCGCCGGATGGTTTCATTGTTGGAAAGGATTGACCCGATCGGCGTATTGATCTCATGCACGATACCGGCGGAGAGGCGTCCCAACGATGCCATCTTGTGTGCTTCCGCGAGTTTTCGCTGGGTGAGATCCAACTCCTCGCGCAGTTCCTCTACCGTGTCAAGCGTATGCGAGTTTACTGGGGCAGGATCGCTCATGTACAAGGCCCTCAGAAGATTCCTTCGAGTACTATCCTAACGCTCGACCAATTGGCGGAAGCGTTTGACGAGCATTGCGAAGATCGAGGCGGTGATTTCTGTGTTGTCGGACAGCAGATCGTAGAAGTCGTCTCGTCCGATGCTGAGCACACGTGTGTCCTCGATCGTTTTTGCCGTGACTGACATCGGTTCAGGGTCGAACAGGGCCCAGGCTCCCAGGACCTCATGCTCCCGCGCCACGTGCAATTCGATGCCATCGCGGGCGATCGAGGCAGCGCCTTCGAGGATCACGTAGAGCCCGTCCAGCGTGGTGTCCGAGCTGATGATCATGCGACCCGGCCCATATCGAACCTCTTTCGCGATAGATGCTATCCGCGATAACTGCTCCGCGCTTAGGTTCTTCAGCAGGTCGACAGCCTCGAGCGCGATCACCTTTTCGATGATGTTCAGTTCCGCCATGGATGTTTAATCTCTCATGCCCGTTTTCTTTTAGGCGAGCGCGACGAGTGCCGACCGAGCGACACTCACGACCTCTGCTCCTGACTTTCGTGCAAGCGGCTCAATGTCGGCGCGCAGCTCTCTTAATCCGAGTTCACCCGCGGTTGCGACAGCGCAGGCTACCAGCCATGAATCGCCGGATCGGATGATCTCGCGCAGGGCTTGCCGCTGATCCTTCTCTTCCACACCAAAGAGATCGCGCCCCGATTGGATGATTCTCGAGTCCTCATCGAGGAGGGGAAGCAGTATCCGTTTCAACTCACGTTCCAGCACGTTGTCGAGAAACTCAATGGCTGCCGTATACTCATCCGTCTTCTTTCGATTGAGCGCAAGATAGGCGGCGTGCATCTCTTTCGGCGGATACTTGAGGCCCAGCAGGCGAAACAGCCTTTCCAACGTGTTTCGAAGACGCTCCTCCAACGTTTCGGCAAGCAGGCGGGCGGCCGGTGTGTCGTGATTCTCACGGAACGGCGAAAGCGCGGCTGCCATTTCATAGTAGTACTTGCGTCTCGCGAAGAATGAATTGCTGCAATGATTCGCGACCGAAGGTCAGCCGAGGGCTTCGATCCCGAAGTGCGTTGAGGCTTTTCAATGCGGCGGTCCGGACCGTAAGATTCGGCTCGTCGTACGCCTGGAATAGAACGTCGACGGAGCGCTGGGTCGGGATCTTTTGCAGCACACGCGGGGTATCTGGCGCCTGACAGCCGAAGGCGTCGTCGTATCAAGGAGCACATCCCCGAGCGTTCCCACGATCCGCTCGCCATAACCGGCGAGCGCCTCCATTGCAGCGCCCCGCATTCGGGAACTCGCGAGCAGTCTGAGCAGAGAGTCGAGGTAAATCCGGTTTTGGAGAGTCGAGGCCGTGCGGCATGCCTCTGCGACAACTCCAGGATCAGGATCCTGCAAGAGCTTAGGGAGTACCTTTGCGCCAGAATCGCCGCGCACCGCGACTGCGATCGCCGCCATGATTCGCCGATCCTTGTCGTTCGAGGCGGCAGCCTCGGATATCCACTCTGGAGTGATCAGAGGGTCGGCAGCCTCCGGGTGTGCTGCCAGCGCCGACAAGGCACTGCGCGCCACTAACTGGTTCGGATGACTCAATAGCCGCTTCGCTAAATCCGGCGTGTCGGAGGACACCCAGAGCGCGTACTCGACGGCGGGTTTCACCACCGGAGCATCATCTCCGAACCGAGAGGACCGCAACTCTTCTAGCGCATTCTCATACAGATTGCGCAATCCACGCTGCTTGGCGAGTTCGTAAACCTTACCTCGCACCTCCGGCAGCGTGCTATCCACCAGTCTGGTGAGGCGCTTCTCGAGGTTGTACCGCGGAGCCTCGGACAGCAGCGTCAACGCGTAAACGGCCTGCCTCGGATTATTAAGTTCGGAGGCTTCTTCCAGAACGCGAATCGTGCCCGCTTCACTGACGTTGACTCTGAGGCTGTCGAGGTCGAGCCGGCGGGATTCCAATCGCTTGCGAACCGTGGCTACGTATTCGCTCTTGGCACGCATCGAAAGGTAGACCCAGCCAATGGTATAGGCGAAAACCGCAATCGACAACTGACGGACCGAGAGGTTCAGAGTCCGTGTGAGAAAAATCAAAAGGATACCGCCGATGCCGCGGGAGAACCGGTCGACGAAGATGTCCGTGAACGCCTTGGTCCGGTTTCTCAGTTCGAGCGGGAGCGGAAGGTAAAGTAACTCCATTCCCGTTTTGTTGAACGAATATCGAGTTGCGGCCTCAGTCAAACGGGCGGCGCCGGTCGATATACACGCTGGGTGATAAATACGTCGCGATAGACGCGGCCGCGATGGAAACAGGCATAATCTGCAACGCACCGCCGACGCCGAAATTACTGATGACGAAGGCCGTCAGGAAAAACTGAAGCACGAAGGTGATTAGGTTTAACCAAAGACCGTAGAAGCTGCCGAGAAACGCCGTTAACTCGCGCTGGTTCGTGTACGCCTGTTTCGCCATTGCATTGAATTGGAATTCGACGGTTACGTCGACGATATAGGTCAACGCGATGATCGCCATAATCACTTGAAGGTGTTTGTAGCGGACGATTGATCCCGTCAACTCCTTAAAGGAAAACGTTTCTTCCTTCTCGGCGCCTTTGGCCGCCGCCAAGGAGACGCCTTTTTGAGAGACCACGCCGACAAAGGCGAAATAGGCGAGCAGGACGAATCCGGCGCTGGCAAGCAGCAGGTTCCGGGATCCGATGTAGTGCACCATCACGCTCGTGAAAGAGCCGCCAAACGCCGCTCCGATTACCGCGCTGACTCCGAGAAGTCCATAGAGCCGTTTTGCCTCCCGAGTGGTGAAGACGTTCGCTGCTACAAGCCATCCCTGCGATACGAGTGTGATGCTGAACAGGCTGACGAACGCGTTGAAAGCGTAGAGCATCCAGGGCCACTGGTACGAGAGCAGATGCCAGATCAATACCAGCACGCCGATCATTCCGAAAGTGCAGGTAGTTACCGCCGTCTTCAACGATGAGTGGATTGCGAGTTTCGTGTAGAAGTACGCCATCACGCCGCCCGCGGCGGCGATCACGATATAGAGATACGGTAGTTCGTCGATGTCGAACTTGTTAAGGAACATCGCCCGGGAAACGGGCTTGAGAATGTAATAGGCGAGTAGAACAAGAAGAAGGTACAAAGCCATGAACACCGTACGCAAGGCTTCGCCTTCGCGAACATCGAACGTTCTACGCCAGAACTCGCGGAGTCTACCCAATTGTCAAACCTCCCGAAGCCGCTGGGACCACCGGCCCCGCAGTGTGAGACGCCTTTCATCAACAAATCGAGACACTTGGACGCAGTCTGCGCGCGTTCCCAACCTATTTTCACTCTAACGCGTGCGCGGTCGCCGCGCTACAGTAAATGCTATGTGGCGTGAGCGCATCGAGCGCTACATCCTGCCTGGCAGTATCGAGAACGATCCCGGATTTCAAAAAGAAATTCAACGGTTGAGTCACATCGGTCTTCGAGTAATGGGAGGCGTGGAAATAGCTTTCGCGGTGTTCATGGCCAGCGTTCATGTACTCGTGGGCTGGGATGTCGAATCGCTTCCCATGCGGACCGGTACGCTGGCAACGACATTGGCAATCGGTGCCCTTACATCGGCTTCCGCCCGGGTCAAAGCGTTGTATCGACACGCTCGATTCATCGCCAGCCTCTCTGCTCTGATCGTCGCGGTAGTGCTGACCGGATCGATGCTGCTGATGATGCAATATGACCCGAACGCCGATGACGCCATTCCGGTAAATATCACGTTGATCATGCTCGTCGGCGCGGCCGCCATTCCGTTTCGCCCTACTGACATGCTCCTGTTCGGCTTCCTCGTGGACGCCCTGTATGTGCTGCTGGCCGTGGTCGTCAAGCAGATTTTTGACGCCGGCCGCGGTGTCGATCCTATTTTTGTTCTTTTCATCTTTATGCTTGCCTGCCTTGCCTCGGCGTTGAGCGCCGTTGTGTATGGGCAGCGGCGGTCGACATACGAGTGGCATCGTCGAACGCTAGAGACGGCAGAGAAGCTTCGTGAGGCCGAGGCTCGGAATCTTCTGTCAGAAAACGCAGCGTCGGTCGGCCGGCTGGCGGCGGCTATTAGCCATGAGCTGAACTCACCGATCGGAGCGCTGGTGAGCGGCGTGGATACACTGCTCTTGCTCGCTGCCCGTCAGCCGCACTCCTCACCGGCCGAGCAGCAGCGTCTCATCGTTTTGCAAAACGAATTACGGAAGTCGATTCAGCAATCGACCGATCGATTAAGGGAAATCGTCGTCAGAATGCAGCGGTTCTCGAACCTCGATAAGGCCGAGATCCAGTCGGCGAATGTCAACGATCTGATTAATGATGTCGCTGCGCTGCTGGAGCCGAAGTACAAAGGTAAGGTTGACGTGATGATCGACTTGCAACCGGTGCCGCCGTTGGTGTGCCGTCCGCAGCAACTGAGCGCAGTCTTCTCAAATCTGATGGGAAACGCGATCGATGCGACGAATGGCAATGGCCGGGTTGTGGTTTCATCCCGACAGAAGGATCAGAAAGTGGAAGTTGCGTTCTCGGACAACGGCCGCGGTCTGACTGCCCACCAACTCGACACGATCTTTGACCCGGAGTTTAAAGTGACCCATGGACGTGTTTCCACGGGGAACTGGAGCATGTTCAGCGCACGGCAGATTGTGCGGGATCACGGGGGAGAGATCCACATCGAGAGTGAACCTGGCAGAGGCACACGAGTCAGCGTGTCGCTGCCTTTCGATGGCGATGGAGAAGGCCTGAAACTATCGTGAAGACCGGGTTATGAGACCCGGCGAAAACGCCGCATCGCGGCCATTACGACGAGCAGACCGGCCAGCGCTCCGCCAAAGGCAGGCTCAGGGATCGGTTGGATAGCCGGTTCGATCGCGGCCGTTATTTCCGTGCCGGCGGTCGTGAACCTCTGGAAGTTTAGTGCGCCGCCTGTGAGGTCGACGGTGAACAAATAGTCGGCCCCGGAAGGATCATTCGTCTCCAAATTCAGGCTTCCCGTCGTTGCGAGGGCGAAGCTGAACGTATCGGGGGGATCGGGCGGAGTTGGCCCGTTGTTGGTGAGATTCAGGAGAAACCGCAAGGTCGAACCAGCGGCAAAATTCTGAGCGAATTCGACGAAGAACGGATTCGCTGGTGGAGTGTTGTCGAGAGTGATGCTCGTGTTCATATCTCCCGTCCCAACGACAACCGGCAGCATTGCGGCGCCGCCTCCGAGCGAGAATGAAGAGGCGGTAATGATATTGCCTGTTGCTCCGACAAGCGCAAAGTACGCCTGATAGTCCCCGCCCGCGAGCGCTGAGGTGTCAATCGTCACCTGGTAGGGACTAGCGAATAGTGCCGAGGCGCAAAGGGAGAGTAAGGCAACAGTTTTGAGGATGCGCATAAATATCCGAGGACAGCATTGTATATCAACTTTCGTTGCTAATCATTGAAAAAGCGAGGGATTTCTCCGGCTACAGTACTATTCCGGGTAATTTAAGAGCAATCCAGTAGACGTCTGTTGCAAGTTCGTCGCCACCCATCCCAAGTTGCCGCCGAACTGCGGAAATCGCGCGCGGAATGATCCCCTGACCCTCACGTCTCCGGCTCTACATATTCGCCATGGCGTATCAGATTGCTGCTTCCGTTTGCATTCGATTGTCTATGCGGTTCCCGACACAACGGACACCCTCATTTTCCGCCGCACCGAGCCGAAGCAGCAGGGACAATGGCCGCTCTCGTCGGGCTGGTGGATCGAGATTTGAGCTTAGTGGTAACGCTATCCGACTAAACTGCCCCGGGTGTAGCACATCCTCACGCCCAAATGCCGCATTTTCGCTATCATAGAAAGTAGCGACCCAAGAGGCCTTTTCGTGGCCATTCTCGTACCTTGTAATTCATATTACACATAGCATGTCCGAACAAAGCGACCCTAAGCTCGGGATTAACAGTTGGCTCGAAGACGAGCTGTATCAGACGTATCTACATGATCGGAAGTATGTCGATGAAAGCTGGAAGAGCGTATTTGAGGGCAACGGTCATGCTCAGTCAACATCTCCGCAGTCCAAGAACGGAACCTCACAAACCGTCGCCGCGCCCGCGGCGCGGATTGCTGCACCCAAGGTAACCCCGAGTACAGGGGACGAACTCACGCCACTCCGCGGAGTTGCGGGGAAGATCGCCGAAAACATGGCGATCAGTTTATCGATTCCAACCGCGACTTCGCAGCGAGTCGTGCAGGTGCGTGTGTTGGATGAGAACCGTCAGTTGATCAACCAGCATCGTACGATCATCGGTAAAAGCAAGGTTTCCTACACTCACATCATTGGCTGGGCGATTCTGCGCGCGCTAGAGCAGTTCCACCAGGTGAACGACGCGTATACCGAGCAGGATGGACAACCTTTTCGCGTCGTTAGGAAGCAAATCAACTTCGGCCTCGCCGTTGACGTCAAAGGCAAAGACGGGTCATCGTCGTTGATGGTCCCGAACATCAAAAATGCCGGGGGTTTGTCTTTTGGGCAGTATCTTGCCGCATTCGACGATATCGTCGCCCGCGCCCGTACTTCCAAGCTGATGCCGGGTGACTTTCAAGGCACGACAATCTCGCTGACAAATCCGGGTACCGTCGGCACATTCGGCTCGGTTCCGCGGCTAATGGTGGGGCAAGGCGCGATTATTGCAACCGGCGCCATGGATTATCCCGCCGAGTATGCGAGTACTCCGGCGGAAACCCGCGCCCAACTCGGGATCAGCAAGATCATGATGGTCACTTGCACTTACGACCATCGCATCATTCAGGGCGCCGAGTCAGGCCGCTTTCTGGGGCGGTTCCACGCGCTCCTCAACGGCGCAGACAACTTCTATGAAACGATCTTCGGCGAACTCGGGATGTCTTACCGTCCTGTCAAGATGCCGGAAGGAACTGCGGCGGCTCCGGCAGTTCCATCCGCTCCAGCCGTCACCGTGGGAGATCCCTACAAAGAGGCTGCGGTGGCTCATTTGATCAACGCCTACCGTGTTCGCGGCCACCTGATCGCGAATATCGATCCCCTGGGCTCGACGCGTCCGATGCATCCGGATCTGGACCCCGCGGAACACGGGCTCACGATGTGGGATCTCGACCGGCGTGTCATCACCGAGGGGAATCGCCTGCTGCGCGACGTTCTTGAAGATCTTCGCCAGACCTATTCCGCGAGTGTGGCGCCCGAGTACATGTATATCCCGGTGCCCGAGCAGAAAAACTGGCTTCGGGACCGGATGGAATCAACGAAGATCCAGTGGCCTCTCGATGTTCAAACGCGGACCAGAATACTGGAGCGCCTGATCGAGGCCGAGACGTTCGAACAGTTCCTGCACACGCGGTTTATCGGGAAGAAGCGTTTCTCGCTCGAGGGCGGCGAGGCGACTATCGCCGCTCTGGACGAGATCGCCGAGCGGGCAGCCGCGAACGGCGTGGAAGAGATTGCAATCGGCATGGCGCACCGCGGCCGGTTGAACGTGCTGGCAAACGTGATCGGCAAGCCTCTTCATCAGGTGTTTTCCGAGTTTGAGGAAGCGCCCGATTCGACTTCTAACGCATACGGATCCGGGGACGTGAAGTATCATCTTGGCGCTCACGGGACGAAAACGACTACACAGGGACGCCAGATCGAGATGTCGGTCGCGTTCAATCCGAGCCATTTAGAAGCAGTGGACCCTGTCGTGGAGGGAATTGTCCGCGCCCGCCAGGACACGACCGGGGATGTCAACCGCGAGCGGGTGATTCCCGTCCTGATCCACGGTGACGCGGCGTTCGCGGGTCAAGGCGTTGTCCCCGAAACGATGAATCTATCGCGCCTCGAGGGGTATGCCACGGGCGGGACCATTCACGTCGTCATCAACAACCAAATTGGCTTTACGACACCGCCTGAGGAAGCGAGGTCGGGCCACTATGCGACGGACATCGCTCGAGCGGTACAGTGCCCGATCTGGCATGTAAACGGCGATGATCCCGAAGCGGTCGTTCGCGTCGCGCAGATGGCGTATGACTTTCGGCAACAGTTCAAAAAAGACGTTGTCATCGATGTCGTGTGCTATCGGCGGCATGGGCATAACGAAGGCGACGATCCCACGTATACCCAGCCGCTGATGTATCAGAAGATCAAGCAGCAGCCGACAGTTCTCACTCAATACGCGCAGCGCCTGGTCCGGGAAAAGGTCCTGACCGCAGCGGATGTCGATGAGCGTAAGAAGGCATACCTCGCGCGTCTTTCCGAGGGGTACGACACGGCGAAGAAGAACGCGGAAGCTTACGAGTTACAGGAAGCGCCTCCGGCTCCGCCTCCGACGCCGGCCGCTCCCACCGGCATCAGCCGGGAACTGGCCGAGCGCGTCATTGCGGGGCTTACTACGATTCCGGCAGAATTCCACCTGCACCCGAAGTTGAAGGGCTTCATGGCGAAGCGTCGGGAGGCGCTCTCCGGGGCCGCGATGGATTGGGCATTCGGCGAGGCAATAGCGTTTGGCAGCCTGCTGCTGCAGGGCCATCCTGTCCGCCTCAGCGGTCAGGATGTCGGTAGAGGTACTTTCAGTCAGCGGCACCTCGAGTTGTACGACGTCGAGGATGGGCGCAAGTATGTGCCGATGATGCACCTGTCTGCGGATCAGGCGAACTTCGGCGTCTGGGACAGTTCGTTAAGTGAATTTGCCGTGATGGGTTTCGAGTTAGGTGTCAGTCTCGTCGAGCCGAATACGCTCGTGTTATGGGAAGGGCAGTTTGGCGACTTCGTCAACGGTGCTCAGATCATCATTGACCAATTCCTGTCGTCTGCCGAGACGAAGTGGGGACAGGCGAACGGCCTTGTTCTGCTGCTACCGCACGGGTACGAAGGACAGGGACCGGAGCATTCGAGCGCGCGCATCGAGCGATTCCTGCAACTGTGCGCCGAGAACAACATGCAGGTTGGGAACTGCACGACTCCGGCGCAATACTTCCACGTTTTACGGCATCAGATGCGCGGCGGCCCCGACGGTAAGCCGATCCGCAAGCCGCTGGTGCTTTTCACTCCGAAGAGCCTGCTCCGCCACCCGAAGGCCATTTCGCATATTGATGAGTTCACCGCGGGAAGCTTCCGGGAAGTGATCGACGACTTGGCGGTCAAGCCCGACAAAGTGAATCGCATCCTGTTCTGCTCCGGTAAGGTCTACTATGATCTGCTCGCCGGACGCGAGGAGCGGAAGGCGGAGACCGTGGCGATCGTACGTACCGAAATGCTGTATCCGTTCCCGCAGGCCCAGATTGAATCGGTCCTCGCGAAGTACTCGGCCAGTGCGGACGTCTACTGGGTGCAGGAAGAGCCGCGCAACATGGGGCCGTGGCGTTTCATCCACGAATGCCTGCAGCCGATTCTCGATGGTAGCAAGAGAGTGCTGCACTATGCGGGACGGCCGGAGGGCGCCAGTCCTGCTGCGGGAACCACGAAGCGTCATGAGCAGGAGCAATCCGACCTGGTCAGCGATTCCTTCGCGCCCCGCCCTGTCACGCGCAAGCCGAAACGCGTCAAGATCGTGGCCAAGCGTAACGTAAAAAAATAGGGCGCGTTCTGTTCCAGCAGGTAGATTTGGCGTCTACTCGCCAGGATGGGATCGTTCCTGCGAAAAGTTCCGGGCCGGTCTTTTACCGGCCCGTTGCCGTCTCTGACCCCCAAGCAAGCTGAGATAGCCGTCGCGTTCGCGAGCACGTGCAGCGCATCGCGGGCGACATCGACGGGCGAAGTATTCCCGAACGGCCCCAGGGCCTCGCAGTGTGCGCGGCTTACGTTGAGGAGGAACTCCGCCGCTACGGCCTGGTAGTCGGGCGTCAGATGTTCGCGGCAGACGGCATGGAGGTCGCCAATGTTGTGGGTGAAAGGCCCGCGTCGGAGGAGATCATTGTCCTCGGGGCGCATTACGACACCTGCCTTGGGCTGCCCGGAGCGAATGACAATGCATCCGGCATTGCCGCAACATTATTTCTTGCCGAAACGCTGAAGAATCCTGCTCGAAAATCAGTTCGCTTCGTCTTCTTCGCGAACGAAGAGCCACCGTACTTCCAAACAGAACAGATGGGCAGTTTCGTATATGCGGAGCGATGCCGTCGTCAAGCCGAGAAGATTGTGGCTATGCTGTCGCTCGAGACGATCGGCTACTACTCCGACGTCAAGGGCAGCCAAGGCTACCCATTCGGAGTGCACCTCGGCTTTCCGAACACGGGAAATTTCATTGGGTTCGTTTCGAACTCAGAATCACGAACATTAGTAGAACGCGTCATCGAAATCTTCCGAGCCAACGCGAACTTCCCGTCCGAAGGAATAACTGCGTCAGAACTGATCCCCGGAGTCGGCTGGTCGGATCATTGGTCCTTCTGGCAAGCGGGTTATGCGGCGGTGATGGTCACGGATACTGCACCGTATCGTTACCCGCACTATCACCAAGCCAGTGACACTCCGGACAAACTTGATTACGACCGGCTGGCGAGAGTTACCGACGGGTTGGTTACGGTAATGGAAACACTCGCCGATGAAACGTGAGTTGATCCTCGAGAGTCTTCCTGCCGGAGTGAATTTTTGGGTCGACTGAGTTCACTGATCCTTCTAGCTACATTGCTGGCGGGTTGTTCCAAGCAGCCACGGACGAGCGACGCCGCTGCCGCCGCAGGTTCGATCGCCGGTAAGCTCACTACTCCCGCAGCAGCCGACGATGGTCAATGGCTGATGGCCGCGAAGGACTACGCGAACACTCGCTATAGCTCGCTCGATCAAATCAGCACCGGCAATGTCGCGAATCTGAAACAGGCGTGGTCTTTCTCCACCGGCGCCGTGAATGGGCACGAGGCAGCTCCCCTCGTTGTTGGCGACACGATGTATGTGGTCACGCCCTTCCCCAACGTCCTCTATGCGCTCGATCTCAAGAAGGGCGGCACGCTCAAGTGGACGTATGATCCCAAGGCATCCAATGCCGCGAAAGGTGTGGCGTGCTGCGATGTGGTGAACCGCGGAGCAGCATATTGGAACGGTCGGATCTACTACAACACGCTTGATGCGCATACCGTCGCGGTCGATGCCACGACAGGGAAAGAAGTCTGGAAGACCAAACTCGGCGAGTTCACCAACGGTGAAACCATTACGATGGCGCCGATTGTCGTGAAGGATAAGGTTCTCGTCGGGAACTCCGGAGGAGAAATGGGCGTTCGCGGCTGGATTACCGCTGTAGACGCGAACTCCGGGCACATCGCATGGCGTGCTTATACCACCGGACCCGACAAGGACGTTCTGATCGGACCCGACTTCAAGCCCTTCTATGAGGGCGATCGCGGCAAAGACCTCGGCATGTCCAGTTGGCCGCCGGATCAATGGAAGATCGGAGGCGGCAACGTTTGGGGTTGGATCTCCTATGATCCCGAAGCCAATCTGATCTACCACGGTACGGGCAACCCCGGCCCATGGAATCCTGACATTCGACCGGGGGACAACAAATGGACTTGCGGCATCTTTGCTCGCAACCCTGATACAGGTCAAGCGCGATGGGCTTACCAGTGGACTCCGCACGACGTACACGATTGGGACGGCATCAATGAACAAGTTCTGCTCGATCTGGATCTCAAAGGCGCCAAGCGGAAAGTTCTAGTTCGTGCGGAGCGCAACGGATACATCTACGTCATGGACCGGCTGTCCGGGGAAGTGCTCTCTGCTACGCCGTACGTGCACATCACGACAACGAAAGGCGTGGACCTGAAAACGGGACGTCTTCAGGTGATCCCAGAGAAGGCGACGGGGACAGGTCGGATGGTCCGGGATATCTGCCCCTTCTCGGCGGGTGCAAAGGACTGGCAGCCGACCGCCTTCTCACCGAAGACCGGCCTTCTTTATATCCCGCACAACAACATGTGTGAAGACATGGAAGGAACGGAAGTCAGCTACATCGCGGGCACGCCCTACGTTGGAGCACATGTGCGCATGTATGCGGGACCGGGAGGGCATCGCGGTGAATACACCGCGTGGGATCCCGTTGCGGCAAAACCTGTCTTCAAAATCAAAGAAAGATTCCCGGTGTGGAGCGGAACTGTCGCCACGGCGGGTGATGTGACGTTCTATGGAACGATGGACGGCTGGTTCAAGGCCGTCCATGCGCGGACAGGCGACGTGCTTTGGCAGCACAAAGTCGGCTCGGGAATCGTGGGGCAGCCGATCACCTACAAAGGACCGGACGGGAAGCAATACGTGGCAGTGCTGGCCGGAGTCGGCGGGTGGGCCGGAGCGATTGTGGCGGGAGGTTTTGACCCGCGAGATGCGACAGCGGGATTAGGCTTCGTCCAACCTATGGCCGACCTGCCACAATACACAACGAAGGGAGGCATTTTGTATGTTTTTGCGCTTCCTTAGGCCGTACTTAATCGTTGCCCTGGTAGGCACGTGCGCGTGCGAGCGTGAGCAGCGACAGTTCAATGAGCCGACTGCCGCATCCGCACCAGTTCAATCCGTACGTTTGACGCCGCAACAACCAGGTCCGCAACTTCCCGAGATCGCGACAGATGCTCCCTACGCCGAGAACGCTTATGCCGTGAATGAGGGGAAGAAGCTGTACTCTTCCTACAACTGCGAAGGATGCCACTTCATGGGAGGCGGAGGTATGGGACCCGCCTTGATGGACGACCGTTGGATTTACGGCTCTGACCCGGCCAACATATTTCAAACGATCGTTCAAGGCCGGCCGAACGGGATGCCTTCATTTGGGAGCAAGATCCCGCGGTATCAAATCTGGCAACTCGTTTCTTACGTTCGTTCGATGTCCGGCCTGCTGAAAAGCGATGTCGCGCCGAGCCGTAGTGATTCCATGCATGCCCGCGCGCCGGAAGCAATGATGAAGCAGGAGATTCCAAAGCAGTGAGACTCGGCGCCGCCATCATGGTCACGATGACGGCGTCCGCCGCGGACCAATCGGTTCTGCGCCCGAGTGGACCACAGGCCGCGCACATCCATTGGTTATGGGACGTGATGCTCTGGACGACCGGAGTTATCTATGTCGTTGTTTTGCTCGTTCTCTTCGCAGGGGTGTGGCGCCGGCGGAAAGCCACGGACCCGACGACGATGACCGATGCGAAGCTCGAGAAATATGTCATCGCCAGTGTAGTGGCTTCGACAGTAATTTTTTTCGGTCTCCTTATCGCCAGCGTCGCTGTCGGGAAAGCCACATCGGATCTTGATGCGCGGAACGGATTGATTGTCAACGTCACGGGTTACCAGTGGTGGTGGCGTGTTGAATATGTCCATCCCGAGCCGGCTCAGTACATCACGACCGCGAATGAGATCCACATTCCGGTCGGCCGGCCGGTGACTTTCGTACTGACAAGCTCGGACGTGATTCATAGCTTCTGGGCTCCAAACCTACACGGCAAACGTGACCTGCTTCCGAATCAAAAGAACTCCCTCGTCCTGCGCGCCGACAAACCCGGTGTGTACCGGGGTCAGTGTGCTGAGTTTTGTGGCTTGCAACACGCCAAGATGGCATTCGCGATCATCGCCGAGCCCCAGGAGAAGTTCGATGCCTGGTATGCCAATCAAGTGAAGCCCGCGGCCGAGCCCGTTACGGAGGAGCAAGTAAAGGGCCGGGATGTATTCCTTTCGCATGCGTGCGTGATGTGTCACACCATCCGCGGAACGCAGGCAAACGCACGGCTCGGGCCTGACCTTACACATATTAAGAGCCGCGCAACAATCGCCGCCGGAACGCTTCCAAACGAAAAGGGACATCTGGGCGGCTGGATTTCGAACCCGCAGAGTATTAAGCAGGGTGTTCGCATGCCGCCGAACCCCCTGATGCCTGACGAGTTGAACGCGCTGCTTGGGTATCTGGAGAGTCTCAAATGAGCGAGATTCCTTCGGCGGAGCAGATCCAGCGAGAAGAAGCGGCGGAATACGCGGTTCGCCGCGAAGTGTTGGAAAAGGTTTGGAGTCGTGAGCCGGGATTCTACGGCTGGCTAACCGATACGAATCATAAGGGTGTTGCCGAGAAATATATTGTCACGGCATTCGTTTTCTTCGTGCTTGCAGGTCTCGAGGCGTTGGCCATACGGCTACAACTCGTGAGACCCAGTAATGACCTGCTCACTCCCGATCTCTACAACCAGTTTTTCTCAGTACACGGCAGCACCATGATGTTCCTGTTCGCGGTGCCCGTCGTGCTCGCGTTCGGTTTGTACTTCGTACCGATCATGGTCGGTACCCGGAATGTGCCGTTCCCGAGGCTGAATCTTTATGGATACTACGTTTACTTGGCAGGCGGGCTTTTTTTGTATGTGGGGTTCTTCCTGAACATCGGCGTCGACACCGGATGGTTCAGCTATGTGCCTCTGTCGGGGCCTGCCTACTCACCGGGAAAGCGAGTGGACATATGGGCGCAGATGATTACGTTCACCGAGATCTCCGGGTTGATCGCGGCGATCGAGATCATCGTTACGGCGTTTAAGATGCGCGCGCCTGGAATGACCTTGAACCGTGTACCGTTATTCGTCTGGTCGATGGTTGTCACCGCGTTCATGGTTATCTTCGCCATGCCTTCGGTGATGATGGGCAGCATGTTTCTCGCATTCGAGCGGCTCATCGCGACACACTTCTTCAACTACGTTGAAGGCGGCGATGTGCTGCTGTGGCAGCATCTATTCTGGTTCTTTGGTCACCCCGAGGTGTATATCATCTTTATCCCGGCCCTCGGGATGCTGTCGAACCTGATCATCGTATTCTCTCGCCGAAAGATCATCGGACACAGCGCACTCGTGCTCGCGCTTATCGCGACGGCTTTCATCTCATTCGGATTGTGGGTGCACCACATGTTCGCTGTTGGTCTACCGCAGCTTGGACTCAGCTACTTCACGGCAGCCAGCATGATCATCTCTATCCCGACCGGTGTTCAGATTTTCTGCTGGGTCGCGACCCTGGCGACAGGCAGACTCCGTTGGGATACGCCGCTCTATTATGTATTCGGTTTCTTCGCCGTTTTCATCATCGGCGGCATGACCGGTGTAATGACGGCCTCCGTTCCTTTAGATTGGCAAATACACGATACCTTCTTCATCGTGGCCCACCTTCATTACGTTTTGATCGGCGGGTCGGTGTTCCCGATTTTAGGATCGATTCATTACTGGTGGCCGAACTGGACGGGCCGGATGCTTTCAGAATCTCTCGGCAAGGTTGCGTTCTGGTTCCTTTTCGTGGGTTTCAATCTAACGTTCTTTCCGATGCACATCCTTGGGCTTCACGGAATGCCTCGACGCGTGTACACATACCTGCCGGAGACGGGTTGGGGTGAGTTGAACCTGCTCGCCACCATAGGCGCCCTGATCCTCACCGTCGGGTTGATGATCTTTCTTGCCAGTATCCTCGAGAGTCTGAGCAGACCGGAACATGCGGTCGACAACCCGTGGGACGCAGATACGCTGGAGTGGCTGGCCGAGTCACCTGTGCCTCCCTTCAACTTCATGCACATTCCCGTTGTAGAAAGTCGTTATCCGTTGTGGGACCGGTCAGACCCGATGCCAGTAGTTACGGGTCTGTCTCATACGTGCCGCCAGAGCCTGGTCACCTCAGTGAAGGACGCGGAACCGCAACATCGCATGGACCATCCCAATTCTTCGATCTGGCCTTTTTTGATGGCAGTCGCTACCGGAATCACCATCATGGTCTCAATATACACACCGTGGGCTTATATTTACGGTGGTTTTCTGATCATGCTCGCCGGCATCGGCTGGTTCTGGCGAAAGAAAGAAACGGGGATTCAGTAGATGACGATTCAGGAGAATCCGGCGATCGACGTATCGCATCTGCCGACGACGCAGTTCGGCCATCATGAGCCCTTGTGGTGGGGTGTGCTGCTTGCCGTTGTCATCGAGACGACCGGCTTTGCGCTTGTATGGTCGACGTATCTCTACCTCCGCATGCAGGAGGCGACATGGCCGCCTTGGCGTTGGTCCGCTCCCGACGTCCTGATTGGATCCATCAGCACCGTCGTAATCCTCGCTACAGCACTTCCGATGATGTTGATCGCAAAGGCCGCGAAACGACTGGAAGAGGAGCGCGTACGCAGACTCATCATCCTCTTTTTCGGTGTATGCGCGATTGCGTGCGCCGTTCGCGTGTGGGAGTTTATCGGGTTACAGGTGAAGTGGGATTCCAACGCATACGGCTCTATCGTTTGGGCCATGCTGACCCTGCATACAGTGCATCTTGTCACGTCAATTGCGGAAGCCGGAATCCTCGCTATGTACGTTTTCATTCGTCCATTGGACGAGCGGCATGCTGTGGATTGGGAAGTCACGGCGCTCTACTGGTATTTCGTTGTGGGATCGTGGATACCGAATGCTGTATTGCTTTACCTCGGTCCGCATATTTTGAACTGACATGAAGTCACCCTCAGTACCTTGGATCGCATTGCTCGCCGGACCGATCTTGGCGTTGACGAATCAACTTGCGAACTTCGTCGCTGTTCCCTGGGTCTGCGCGACGGGCAACTATTGGCTGCTCCATGCATTTCATGTCATTTCGATTGCGCTTGTGGTCTGGGCGGGATGGATATCGCATCATTTGTGGCAAGTCCGCGGAGGCGGAGCCTCGTCTGAAGCCGGGGATATCGCGTCGCGCGACCACTTTCTGGGCTTCCTCGGCGTCATGACTGCTGCCTTTTCGATCGCCTTGCTTGTGGCGATGTGGTATCCCAACTTCGTACTGGGGGCCTGCCAATGAAGGTCTTGACAGCGATCCTGCTCCCGATGGTTGCGCACGCGCACCAGGGTGAGCCGCTTGTGCCCCACGATGTTGCCACTTCATGGGCGTGGGATCCGGTGGTACTCAGCGGGCTTGTCCTCTCAGCTTGGCTCTACCGGCAGGGCGCTACCGCTAAACGCGGTATTCGGCGTTGGGAGCGGTGGTGCTACTGGGCGGGATGGTGGTCGCTTGTCATCGCGTTGGTATCTCCCTTGCATCCCATGGGCGAAGTCCTGTTCTCAGCCCACATGATTCAACACGAACTGATGATGCTTGTCGCGGCTCCTCTGCTGGTCCTTGGAAGACCTCTGGCGTCTTATCTGTGGTCACTACCAATGACGTGGAGAAAAGGTGTGGGCAACGCAGTGAAGGCAGGCTGGATTCAGACATTCTGGCGATGGCTCGCCCGACCCCTAAACGCCTGGTGGATTCACGCGGTGGCTCTGTGGGGATGGCACGCCCCTTCGTTGTTCCAAGCTACGATCGAGAGCGATTTCATCCACAGCCTGCAGCATCTCAGCTTTCTGTTGAGCGCTCTTCTGTTCTGGTGGGCGCTGCTCCGAGGTCGGGAGGCCGAGACCGGGTACGGCATGGCTGTGCTGTATGTCTTCAGCACAGGTGTGCACAGCAGTATCCTCGGAGCCCTGCTTACCTTCTCGCCGCGTATCTGGTATCCGGTGTATTCCGGGACGACACGCGCCTGGGGTCTAACTCCGCTTGAAGACCAGCAAATCGGTGGCCTCATCATGTGGGTTCCTGCGGGATTGGTGTTCCTGGTCGCGGGTCTTGCTTTGTTCGGCAAATGGATTCAGCAGCCGGCCCGGGCGGCCGTGATATGCCTGAGCTTCACGCTCATAGGTTGTACTACCGACCTGCAGTTCAAAAACTTATACAAGGAAGCGCTAAAGATGACCGGCGGCGATAGCGGCCGCGGCAAACAGGCAATTCTTCACTATGGCTGCGGAACTTGTCACACCATCCCAGGTATTGAGGACGCGAACGGGTTGGTGGGACCGCCTCTGACCAGGATGGCCGTTCGGACCTACATCGCGGGTGTTCTGCCCAACACGCCCCAGAATATGGAGCGCTGGATATCCGATCCGCCAGCCGTCGACAAGCTTACAGCTATGCCTAAGCTGGGTGTTGCCGGCCAAGATCTTCAAGACATCGTCGGGTATCTTTACACTCTCCGTTAACCAAGCTGGAACTGCTCTTCTACATCCTTCGGCGTCTCGCCGGCATAAGCGATGTTTAGCAAAGCAGGCGCCGCAATGGTCGTGGCGACAGCCATGAATACGACGACGGAATAAATGGGTTTATCGATGACTGCCATACTCAGGCCGAGTTGCGCCACCACCATTCCAACTTCGCCACGCGGCACCATTCCGCAGCCAATCCGCATCATCTCTACGCGTCCGAGACGGATAGCCCCAAGGCCGCACCCGACCAGCTTAGAAATCACCGCAGCAGCCAGAATGACCAACGCAAGGATCAGGAGCGATCTGTCTTTGAAGGTTGTAACGTCCAGGTGAAGACCGATCCCCGCAAGAAAGAACGGAACCAAGAGTTCAGTAATACCGTGGGCCAGGTCGTGTACACGGTCAGTAACGGATTCGGCCAAAGCCATGCCGGCCAGAAACGCTCCTATGATGGCGGCGACGCCCACATACATCGCCAGAACCGACAATGCGAACAACAGAACCAGAGCGATGTTGAACTGCGCCTCACCTGATTTCAGTTTCGATTCGGCCTGCGGTACGAGTCGCGTCATAGTGCGCGTTCCCCATTTTGCGACGATAATGGTAAATCCGATCGCAAGCAAGGCCGTCGCGGAGATCTCGGCAATGTTCACCTGACCTTTAGCGGCGCTGCTGACGATCGCAAGGACGATAAGACCGAGGATGTCATCGATTACTGCCGCGCCGAGGATGATCTTTGCGCTGACCAGATGAAGCAGCCCTTTCGCCGCGAGTACCTGCGCGGTGATGCCGACACTGGTAGCCACCATCGCAGCTCCTACAAAAAAGGATTCGACTTGCGGGTAGCCCCAGGCCCGCATGATTCCCCAGCCCATGGCCATCGGCGCCACGACACCGAGTAAGGCCACTACAAACGCGGTGCCACCGACTTTCATCAACTCGGATGACTTCACTTCCAGGCCGACTCGGAACAGCAGAAACATCACACCCAGTTCTGAAAGGGCTGTCAGTACCTCGTTCGGCTCAATCCAGCCCAACATGCTGGGACCAACGACGGCGCCTGCGAGGATCTCTCCCACAATTCCAGGTTGCCCCATGACGTTCGAGCACTTCAGCGAATAACTTCGCCGCGCCGAAGACAATCAGCATTGCGAGCGGGATCGATACGGTATGCGGGTCTACCGCAAGAAACGCCATGGCGACAGTGTACCGATCTTGTGCTTCTATTCTGGATTTAACTAGCGGGCAGCCAACAATGCCATCGGAAAATGTTCCATCACCCTGGACATCAGAAGGCTTCCATCAGTGGCGTTAACCGGCTCACCGGTAATAATATTCTTCCAGCGCTTCGGAGCGCCACCCGGCAGGATCAGAGTCGTGTCGAGCCAGGCCCTAAGACCCGTCGGGGGGCGAGTCGCAACTGACAATTGAGTGGCAAATCTCGGCACCACGGACAGGCACCAATTGTCACCCCATCTGCGGGCAAATGCGAAGAGGTTGCGGGATCGCTTTCCGCTAATCTCCAACGGAACATATCCGCCGTGTATGAACAAGTCCAGACTACCGGTGCGGAATCCAAGCAGTTTCTCTGTTAAGAACACCTTCAATCGGCCGTCCTGCCATGTATCGAGGAGGTCCCGAGCTTTCCAACTGAAATCGGTCAATGGCGCGAAGTCGACGGGCCTCCGATTGTCTGGATCCACAAGGCTGAAATCCCAGGACACGGTTCCTCGATAAAAATCGGGCACTCCCGGCGCCGTTGTCTTCAGAATGAGTTGTGACAAGGAGTTGATAGCTCCGTAGAAAGCGACCCGATCACAGAAACGACGCAGACTCTTTCGGAACCGCTCGTCATTGAACATCACATCGATGTAGTTTTGCAGAGACGCCTCATGCTCCTGGTTCGGCTGAAGCCAACTTGTGTACGTGCGCGCCTCGCGACTCGCTTTGACCACGTACTCCTTCATTCGACCTCGAAAGGCCTCTACTTCGTTATCGTGGAGCGGCCACGCGCCCACAAGGGTCTGAAAGAGGAAGTACTCTTCGTTGGCATGGACATCTCGTCTTTGGTCAGCAAGCCAACGACGCCACCTCGTTGCATGCCGAATCCATTCTTCCGGGATCTCGGAAAGTACGTCTATGCGCGCGCGGACATCCCCGCTACGTTTCGTATCGTGCGTCGATGTAGCGTTCATCGTATGGGGCCAACGAGCATTTCGTCTCGCGAAGAAATGATGCAGCTCTTCGGCCGATATTGCGTGAGAAATGCCGCCGACGTCGTTCAGAGAGATCAGCCGGTTGTACACATACATGGCTGAATCTTCGACACCCTTCGCCATGATGGGGCCGCTGAGTTGCTGCCATTTCATAACGAACCGTAACCAGCGCTCGCGGCTGGCTTCCGACATCCACCTTTTGAACCGAAGGGTCAATACCCGCGAAATGTAGTCATACACGAGCGGATTGATGTCCGGATTCCGGAGCCGCGCCTCCTTAACTGCTGCATCGATGTATTCGACATCTATGGGGGATGCGGACAGAGAATCCGTATATGTCCGATACACGGGCATGCAGGCGGTGATCTCCGTGATCGCCTGCGTGATATCTCGGGCGCTGAGATCACGCGCATTTCGGTCTTCCTCGGCGAGTGAGGCGAGGTGCGCTCCGAGATCCTGCATCTCCCCCGGAAACAATGTCGATATGACATGAAGCTTACGCTGATAAGCGACGTCCTCGAACGAGCGGGTCGAACCGGTCAGTTTCTCATAGTGAGATGTAAGCCGTTCCAGACCCGCGGGTTCGACAAACAATGAATTGACGGTCCCTAAGAAGTCATATCCGGTCGTGCCTTGCACCGGCCAATCGTCGCGGACTTCCTCGGATCCCACCAGGATCTTCTCTACGACCACATACACGTCGTCTATAGGAAGCTTCTTTTGGTACCCGAGCGGGTCCGCGAGTCCATCGATGTGATCCACACGCAGGCCATCAATCTTGCCGGCACGAACAAGCTCCAGAATGAGCTTGTGTCCAGCCTCGAATACCGCGGGGTCTTCCACCCGCATGCCGATCAAATCCGAAACATCGAAAAACCGCCGGTAGTTGATCTTTTCTGTCGCGACCTTCCAGAAAGCGATTCGATAGGCCTGCTCCTGGATCAACTCGTCAAGCGCGTCGATCGCTTCGGGTGTTCCCGCGTTTAAACGAGCCACACTCCGTTCGACGTGGCTACGCACCTGCTCATTTTCTTGAAACAGTGCCCACAATCGCTGTTTGATTTTGTCTTTTTCGCGATACCGGAACTCGAGGGCATCCCAATCGGTGACAGTGCGAGCGGGCAAGCGCTCAAGCGACTCTAAAAGAAGGGAAAACTCATGAATTCCGAGTAGTGGTTCGCTGCCGGGCTTCAGGATACCCAGATAGCTTATGGGCGCCACGGGCAGCCGGTGTGCATAGTAGTTCAACGAGAAACCGCTTTCGTCGTACGCGATCGTCAATTCGCCTTTATCGAGTACCTGTCCATATGGGTCACCCAGGATAGGGAGAAAAATTTTATCCTGCAGGGTATCGCTGGATGAGCTCCAGTTGATTCCGAAGTACGGAGCATACGGAGAGGCAGGGCCATTCTCGACGACATCCATCCACCAGGAGTTTTCCCGGCTGGCCGCCATGTGGTTCGGCACGATATCGAGCAGCAGCCCCATCCCTCGGGAATGAAGCGCCTCGACCATAGCATCGAAGTCGGCATCGGAGCCAAGGACCGGATTGAGCCGGTTCGGATCGACGACGTCGTATCCATGGGTGGATCCTGAGCGCGCCGCAAAGATCGGCGAAGCGTATAGATGACTGATGCCCAACCTGTGCAGGTGGGGAATGATCGCGATGGCGTCCCCGAACCGGAAGTCCTGGTTGAACTGTACCCGGTAGGTTGCGAGGGGGATGCGCATTGCTAATCGATCCGCAGTGACAGCTTCTGTGCGAGTGTGCGGAAGTTTTCAACCCATTCCCGAGCTTCTGCATCGGATTCAGGACGCTGCTGCATCTCTGGATAGATGTCCTGTAGCAGATCGTAAGCGACGTTTTGGACGGCCCAAAGTGTCACTGTAAACGGCAATTCTTCGGTTAGCTCGATAGCTTCCCGCAGGGTCTTGAGCTCGTTGAGATCGTTGGGATTCTCACGAAGTCGCTCAGCGATCTTCTCGATCGTCTTGCGGAGTGTGTACTCGAGTGTTGTAGCATCGAGATCGACCGCACCGAGCCGTGCTTCCTCGAGCAGACTGCGAATGCGCGCAGTATCCAACACATCGGAGAAGGCCCTTCTCAGATGACTGTTTAATGCATACTCGGCCGTCGTGCGAAACGCCTTCGGTAAAGGAGTTTTCAAATCACTGAGAAAGCGCATCAGCGGCGCGTGATGCTCGTACAACTGCCGGTAGACCGCCTCTGCTTCATCCAGAGTCGATATCAGAATCCGGCTCAGGATATTGCGTTGTTCATCGCGGAACAGCGACTTGAGCGAGTATGTATCGATGCCAAAGCCCCTATCGAACGCGCGGATGACGTCCGGAATGTCAGCGCGTGAAAAGGCTGCGGTAGCTTCGGAAATCAGCCTCTCATACTCCGCGTCACCGCGGAAGGCGCGAACGCCGCCGTGCAGATTATGATCGCCGAAGTGAAGGACACCAAATGAGAGCTCGCCGGTTTCCAGCGTGATCTCCGACGTGAAGGTTGCTCGCCCGAGGATCATCTTCAGTTTACCGGCGTCGGCCGTCCGAAAATCTTTCCTGCGCACGGTATAGCAGTAGATCCGAGCTTCTTCAGGATACGAGTTAAAAACTGAACTGATCGCGTAATGGGCGCCGACTTTGTTCAAATCAACGACCGTCGGCTTTACGAATCTGTCGTAGATGTGCGCTCCATCGTGAAACTCGTGGATGTTGCTCTTTGCCAGGGAAAGCTTCTGGACGAAACGGCTTTCTAACGGCTCCTCCAGCGGGTCTTCTGTCGTTTGGAAGCCGCGTCCCGCGTACAGGAACTCGCGCTTGCTTCCATCGAACAGCTCTTGCGCCAACTGCACAACCCTGCCG
This sequence comes from Bryobacteraceae bacterium, assembly GCA_963825845.1. Taxonomy (GTDB): domain Bacteria; phylum Acidobacteriota; class Terriglobia; order Bryobacterales; family Bryobacteraceae; genus DASQDN01. The sequence goes on from CAWGVL010000028.1 coordinate 112,984, forward strand.
GCATACTGAATGACTTGCACTGTCTCAATGCCGGAAAGCTCGTCGAAGAACCAACCGCAACTCGTGTACATCAGCATCGCGTGACGCTGCAACTCGAGCAGTTTCCAGACTTCCACTTCCTCGGCGGATGTCAACTTCCTCTTCTGATGAAGGTTCAGGAAAGCCTTCCTGACTTCAGGGGACCGGTCCAGAACTACCCTGATATAGTCGTTGCGGGCATCCCACGGGTCGTTCACGTAACGTCCGATGCGGTTCTCATACAGTGGCGCGACCTCGTCGCGCAGGGCGTCTAATGCCTGACGTAAGGGAGCACGCCACTCCTGATTCCACCCCCCATGTCCGCCCGAGTTGCAGCCGCAGTTTTCCTTCCAACGGCCGACTCCGTGAGCGCAACTCCACGCGCTGTTTTCATAGATCTCTACTTCGTGTGTCGGGGGGAACTTCTCGAGATACTCGCCGTAGTTCGTCAGCTTGGCGAGGCCGTTTTCTTCGATGTGATGCAGCGCATAGGAAAGAGCCATCTCGCCATAGCGGTGATGATGCCCGTAGCTTTCACCGTCGGTTGCGATATGAGCGAGTTCCGGCCAATCTCGACTTTCCGAATACGCGTGCTGCAAGCGCTCGGCGAAAACTTCGCCATTGTTCAGTAGACCTTCGAACGCGACAGCGCGGGAAATCGGTCCGTCGTAGAAGAACAGCGCGATCTGCTTCCCAGAGGGTGTATGGCAAGTGTAGGATCGCGTTGGATCGATGCGACCGCCGCTGACATCGATCCATTCAGCGTCGCCGACTCTCCGGAACAGGTGCGCCTGATGCGGGGCCAGGATCGTGAACTTCACGCCCAGTTCCGCCATGATGTCCAGCGACTCCAGATCCACCGCCGTTTCGGGCAGCCACATGCCTTCCGGCGCGCGGCCGAACCGGAAACAGAAGTCCTCGATGCCCCAATAGATCTGCGTATATTTGTCGCGGGCGTTTGCCAGCGGCATGATCATGTGGTTGTAGCACTGAGCGAGCGCCGAGCCGTGACCCGAGAATTTCTTACAGCTATCCCGGTCGGCTACTACGATCATGTTGTGCAGGCCCGGAGCCTTGTCCTTAGCCCACGCCAATAATGTCGGGCCGAAATTAAAGCTGATCAGGCTGTAATTGTTGACGATCTTGATAATCCGACCTTCGCTGTCGAGAATACGAGTCGCAGCGTTAGGAGCGTAGGATTCCGCAGTGATGCGCTCGTTCCAGTCATGATACGGGTACGCGGAATCCTGGAGCTCGATAGCCTCCAGCCATGGATTTTCTCTCGGAGGTTGATAGAAATGGCCGTGAATACAGAGATATCTCATTGAGTAATCGAACGCAGCGTGTCGTAGAACTCCGGGTATGAAACCGAGGCCGCTTCGGAGTTGTGTATAGAACACTCGCCGTCAGCAGCAAGTGCGGCCACCGCGAAAGCCATCGCAATTCGGTGATCGCCAAAGGAGTCGAGCTCGGCTGCACGAAAGCGCTGCTTTCCGGGAATATGAAAACCGTCGGGCGCCACTTCCATAGACACACCCATGCGCCGAAAGTTTTCAGCCACCGTCGCAATTCGATCAGTTTCTTTAACTCGAAGTTCCGTCGCGTCCCTTACCGTCAGACCGTTCTCGCTCATCGCGCCGAGCACTGCGAGCACGGGAATCTCATCGATCAATGCCGCTGTCAATTCCTTTTCAATCTCACCGCCCTGGATAGGTCCGGTCTGGACGTTCAGATTACCGATAAGCTCGCCACCCGTCTGCTCCATGTTGGTCACGGCGATCCCTGCGCCCATGCTTACCAGGAAATCGATCAGGGCTGAGCGTGTGGGGTTTAGTCCTACCGCCTGCAGGGTTAGCCGCGAATCCGGAACGATCATGGACGCGACCAAGAAGAACGCCGCCGCCGAAAGGTCGCCCGGAACGAGCAGCTCACGGCCTTTCAGGGTTGCCTTTCCCTCAACACTAATCACACCCTTGCGGATCGTGACATCCGCTCCGAACTCGCGCAGCGCAAGCTCGCTGTGGTCACGGGTGCGAATCGATTCACGAACCGTGGTCGTACCATCGCAGAATAACCCGGCGAACAGGATACAGCTCTTCACTTGTGCACTTGCAACAGGCAGAGCGTAATCAATGGGACGCAGCGTTCCGCCCTGAATCTCCAGAGGAGGAAACCGTCCATCTCGCGCTGAGAGCGTGGCGCCCATTTCGCGCAAAGGCGTCATGATGCGTTCCATCGGCCGGCGGGAAAGCGATTCATCGCCTCCGATGCGTGTCGTGAACAATTGCGCGGCGAGGATTCCCGATAACATCCGAATCGTCGATCCGGAGTTGCCTGCATCCAGCATCTCGGAGGGAGCCTTGAGACCGTAGAGCCCACGACCCTGTACCTCGACGGTGTTGCCGTTTTTCGTCCATTCCACTCCAAGGGACCGCAAACACTCGAGCGTCGAATGGCAGTCCTCTCCGCTTGAATAGTTATTCAGTATCGAGGGGCCCTCCGCGATTGCGGAAAGCATTGAGTATCGATGAGAGACGGACTTATCGCCCGGAACGAAGATTCCGCCCGATAAATGCCGGGCTGGTGAGATGCGTTGTTCCATTGAAAGATCCATGGTAGCGGATCAATCAATGGCAAACGGTCCTGTGTTGGTAGCTTTGATGTCACGGGCGGCGCCGTCTTCGAAGCTCAAGCGGATAAAGACAGCTCTCGGGGGCAATGGCATTTGGGCGTGAAATTCCCCTTCCTGTCCTGGATCAAGAGACTCGGGATCGGAGGAGCCTTTTTGGGTAGTCAGCGGGCTCTTGTCGGAGTCAAGGACGTCGACGATGACGACAATGTCTGTGGCCTGACGTTCTCCGGTGTTCTTGATCCGCGCGTCGATATTAAGTCGGTCCTGGTCGCGGTGAGCGCCCGTTTCCAGGACGGCGATGGCAGGAGGTTTAGGTTGCTGCGCCTTCTTTGTGGCAGGAAGAGCCGTCACCGAGGCCGCCAGCACTACCAAGAAAAGCGTTCGCATATAACCTACAGGCTACAATAGATTTGAATGCGGAACCGATATGCCGGATTGCTGTGTGTGCTTGGGCTCTCGATGGTCGCCGTGGGTTGCTATAACAACCCCGATCTGGCCTCGCGTCCTCCGGGAAGCGGCGTAAAGGATATACATTCCGGTCCCCAAGTCGGTCCTGGAACCACCGCAGGCGGGGCGACCGCCGGTCCACAACCTGCGGCGAAGGCAGGCCATTCGAACGTCGAGCCAACTCACGGCGCCGCAACGGGCGACTCGCCAAGCCCCGATCACACAGGCGCGGCCACACCTGAGAAACACGAAGCAGGCGCCCCAGCCGGCAGTCACGGACAAGAACACTCACCCAAAGCCTCACAGAAGCACTAACATCGGGTCAAAACCCGACCGATCGTTCGCCCGACGCGCATGGCGTGACCGCACGCGAGCAGTCCCGAAAAAAAGAAAATGGCCGGGCGTTGGTCAGACGCCCGGCTCGGAGCACCCACAAGCCGCTCGGAGGTGCGACTGTGGTAGTGGAGGAGATGTTAGGCTAGAAGTCCGCCATGACCAAGGCAGGCCACTTCCCACCCGGAAATCCGGTACCTCGCCAGCATTGGCGGCAAAATCAGGTCAACCACATTCGGCTTAACCGACCGGAAGCAACCCGGCGCCGAAACGATCGGCACGTCATCGAGGTAGCCCATCAGCAATAAATTGCCGGGCTCCACGGGTGCCAGGAACCGCTCAATTTGGGCTCCGACACTCTGCATGGCTCTTCCGATCACGTCGTCCGGACCGGCAGGTGCTGTTGTCGATGCAATAAGTATAACAGTGGGCCGCTGCTTGACAAGTTCTTTTAAAGATTTTGTAACAGCAGCTTGATTTTCTTCACAAGCTAACCCGCAATAATATACTAGTTTGAATCGCTCCAAGCGGTCACGGGTGGTTTTTTCGAAGAGTTGCATGGCGCGATCCCCGTTAACCGGGTCTGAATACAGAACAGCAACCTTGGGCTGACGCATCGGGCGCGCCTGTAAAATGGGTCCCTTTTCACGCAGCGTCGTGCAGATCGCCTCCAGTTGCGATTGCGGCACTGCGAATGGTGTGCTCTTTATCGTGGCGATCCGTTGGCCCGCTGGGGCATAGCTGAAATTCGCGACGGTGGCAATTACGATGCTCGACGTGCAGTTAATATGCTTCAGCAGCTCGTCGTCAACCAGCGCGCAGCAGTCCTCTGTGGCAAACAGATTCGCGCGTCCCCCGGCGGCGAGCCGGACTTCGACGGCGGCGCAGCCCGTCTCCTGGGCCACCATCATCACGGCGTGATCTTCGCCGACTTCACCCTCTTCCAATTCCGTGACCCAGACGTGATTGAGACCTTGTGCTTCGAGCAGCCGGACATCATCCGAACTCAATTGATGTCCCTTCGACAATAATTTTCTGCCACCAGGTTCGAAGATGGTGCTACAGAGAATACGTCCCTCCGAATCCTTCACGTCCAACGTTTGCGCTTTCATTGTCGGCTCCCACTCTCGATGTCATTGCGTGGGACCACCCAAACCGAGTGCGCCTTTTCCCCCAGAATACGAGCTGTGGCAAGGTATATCGGCGGTGATTCTGTACAGCGGGACGGCGGAACAAGCGGGCGTAAGCTGAGGGAACTGCGTCGCTTACTGTTGTCCGTGAGTCGTTCTCCGCAATTGTTATGAGTGGTCCCCACGCTGAGATACATGCGCGCGAGGGGCCAAGTCGATTAGCCGCGCAGAACTGGTAGGGCGACGAAGGGAGATTTCTCTGCGGTAATGTCCATATGGTGATGTCGAAGATGCTCCGGAACCAGATGTTTGATGACCGCTGTCTCGTCACATGATTGAAATTTGGGGCAGCGAAGGCAATCCTTCCACGCCTTCAGAGGCAAAGCTCCGCGCTCCACCTCCTCAAACCCGAGCCTTTCAAAAAAGCCAGTGACATACGTGAAAGCAAAGATCGAATGCAGCCGATACTCGACAGCTTCCCGTTCAAGCGCCTCCACAATAGCTCTCCCTATGCCGCGGCTCTTGGCCTGGGGGTCAACCGCGAGCGAGCGAACCTCTCCGCTGGTCGGCGAATAGAAGTGAAGAGCGCCACAGCCGACCAACGCGCCGTCCGAAAAAGCGAGGCTGAAATCCCGGATGTTCTCCGACATCTCGAACTCTGTTCGGGGGAGCATGACGCCCTGCGCGGCATACCCATTTATCAACTTGAGTAGCGCGTGAATGTCGGGCATGGATGCCTTACGCACGATGAGTCCATCGTCCAGCGCTGTAGAGGTAGGGTGATGCAAAGTCAGAACGTTACGCATGCAAGACTCCTTCCATAACCATGCGCGTGCCGATCGCTTCACCAGCCAGGATCCGCTCGGCGGCCCGTTCCAACGAGCCCGGCGCAATGATCACTTGTCCAATTCCGTTCCGCAACGCATCGGTTGCCGCATTCAACTTCGCCTGCATACCGCCCGTCGCAATACCGCCGGTAATCAGCTTTTCGCAGTCCGAGGGTGTCAGGATCGGCACAATCGCGCCTCCCGCTCCTCGGACTCCGTCCACATCCGTCAAGAAAATCAGCCGGTCTGCACGCGTAACCTGAAGCGCATGCGACAGCCATCTGATCGGCATTCACGTTGTAGATATTGCCCTGTTTATCCCCTGCGACACAGGCGACCACCGGAAGATAGCCAGTTCCGGCAAGCAGCTCGAGAATGGCGGCATTCGACCGAACCGGTCGGCCAACTGCGCCGAGGTCGCCGTGCATCGGTTCAGCCTCGGTCAGACATGCGTCGATTCCGCTGAGTCCGACTGCCAGCGCTCCCGCGGCGACAAGTGACGCCACCAACTCGTGGTTGACCGTGCCTGCAAGCACTTTCAGAACCGCATCGATCACCTCCGGTGTCGACACGCGCAGCCCACATACAAATTTGCTTTCGACGCCGCGTTCCGAGAGGAAGCGAGTCATTTGTTTGCCGCCCCCATGAACGACGACAACCCGCAAGCCTTGTGCACGCAAGGCTGCAAGTTCGCCCGCGAGCCGCTGCCGGGAATCGACGGAATCTAGAAGCGTTCCGCCCAACTTGACGAGGATTTTCACAGCAGGCCTTCCTGTTCGGGATAGCCGAGAACAAGGTTCATATTCTGGACCGCTTGGCCCGCCGCACCCTTTACCAAGTTATCAATGACGCTTACGACAACCCCGCGACGAGTCGCCGGGTCGTACTTCACGCCGATATCGCAGAAATTCGTGTGTTGAACCGTGCGGACGTCGGGAACCACTCCCGGGTCGTAAATACGCACGAAAGGCTCGCCGCGATAGGATCCTTCGTAGGCCTGGACGATAGCCTCAGCCGTGAGCCCATCGACTCCGCGGAAATAGATCGTCTCGAGGATGCCTCGGTTGATTGGGATCAGTTGAGCGACAAAGCTGAACTCGGACACGTCGAGCCCCGAGTTCATCAGCACTTCCGGCACATGCCGGTGATCCAGCATGGAATACGCCGAAAAGTTCTCCGTCACCTCGCAGAAACTCGTCTTCATCGATGGTTTCCGACCAGCCCCACTTACGCCTGACTTGGCGTCGCAAACGATGCCCGCGGACTTATCGACGAATTGTTTCGCTAGAAGCGGCTTGATCGCAAGGTTTGCCGCGGTTGGGTAGCAGCCCGGGTTGGAGACCAGGCGCGCTCCCTTGATGCGATTTCTGCAAAACTCCGGTAATCCGTAGGCTGCCTCGGCTAGCAGTTCGGGCTGCGTGTGATCCGCTTTGTACCACTGTTTATATGTCTCGGGCGTCCGCAAGCGAAAGGCCCCGCTAAGGTCAATGACCTTGACCCCCGCATCGAGCAGACCGGGAGCCAACTCCATCGATACCTCGGGCGGAGTAGCCAGAAACACAGCGGCCAGCTTTTCGGCCACGGCGGCTTCGGGCGTACACGGGATTCGTTTGTCGAGCTCCGTGCCGCGGGGCAGGATCTCGGCGGCCGAGTCGCTGCGATGTTCCATTAGCATGGGCGTAACGTGAGCATGCCGCCGGAGTATCCGGACCAACTCCGCCCCGCTATAGCCTCGGAACCCGACAATGCCGACTGACGTGGTCATTGACTAATTATTCATCCCCGTGAATAATTATACCAGAACGACGAGCTGGTACTGTCCTACGGTTCAACCTAGACACTACCGACGAGCTGCGGGTGAGGAGGATCATCGGCGATTCGGCGAAGTGAAGGGGTACCGCGAGCCTCTGCTAAATGCGCACACCGTGGGCGGGCTCGCGGAACCGATCGGGTTAGCTGATCGTGAGCGAGTTGTCGCGCGGAAAGAAACTCCCGATGTCGCCCACGAGGACGGAGCTTTAAATTGGCACACCGAGCCGCTTCTTGCGGCCCTTGCACATTACCTGCATGCCGTGTTGCCGGCCTCTGGAAACGCCAGAAAAGTGATAGAGGCCGGCGGAAGCGTCGTGTTCCCCGCCTGTGCCGGCACCCCAGTCAATGCTGGCAGCGCGTCGCCGGCGCCTAGTGCAAGAGACTGTCCATTGAGCTGAACGGTCTTGGATTGCAAATCACTGGACGCCGGAAGTTAGGGTATAGCGCTCCCCTCCCTGCGTCAATGACAGCGTGCGTTGCGCAGTCTGGTCCGTGTTGATGGCGAGCAACGCGACGCCTCCCGGAGTGCCACGAAGGCAATGTGAATACACGTGCAGACCTTGTTGGGCAGGCATGCCAGAATCGAGCACCGTTGTGCCCATCAGCTTGCGCCATAGCAGCGCGCCCCAGTAATTCGGTTTAGGCTCCAGTGTCCGGTCATCCACCAGACCATAGTCACTCGCCAGGAAGGTATTGTGGATCACGACACGGACGTCCTGCTTCGCGAGCCGGCCGAGTTGATCGAGGTAGCGAAAGGTGTCCAAAAAAGTGCCGCCCCAGGGGTTGCCTCCGCATGCAGCATCGGCCGTCTCGGTATTCCAAAACGGCTTGCCTGGTGCGAACTCATCCCTCAGCTTCTTGTAAAACGCAAGCGTCTCATCTGTGCGCCGGAGCCAGTCCTCGGACAGAGCCGCCTCGGCCGTAGTCTGATTGCCCATGGCCATACAACGCCGTGACACAGCGCCATAATGGTGGTAGGAGAAAGCATCGATGCCGGGTCCGGATGCCGCGAGCAGATCGCGCGTATTCAGCACCTGCTGATTGCCATACGCGAGCGCCCAGTCTCCTGTGGACTCACCGACCGATCCGGGACCCAGCACAAGCATGTCCGGCGCCGCCTGTTTTACGTACGCACGGAAGATCTTGAAATCGCGCCCATACGCGGCGGCATCGTACCCTCGCGGTGCTCCGCCCATCGCCGCGAGGTTCGGCTCATTCATGAACTCCGCTGCCGCAATACTGCCTCCGACCGATTTGGTGTAGTCGAGAACCCGCTTTGCTTGAGTGCTTGTCCAGACGCCTTGCTTGTTGCGGGTCCCCACGCCGTTCGCGAACGATGTCACTATACGGCTATCGACGGCATTAGCAAACTCCACCACTCCCTTCCACTGCGCGCGAGTCAGCACGCCCATGAATCCTGAAGGTGCTTTGTCCGGCGCCTTATCCGTCTCAGGGAAATACGTGGTATTCGCCCAGGTGCCGCTAACGCGGACGTAAGCTGGACCAAGCGCCGCCGCAAGCTTACGAAGCCGTGAGTTCGTCAGATCGAGTGGAGGCCGATACTCATATAACCCGGGGTTCATCCCCGCGGGTGTGTCGCCGTTGGACGAAGCTGCGGTCGGCGCCGGCTGTTTGAGAATAGCCTCGAGCTCGGGACCGTACGGTCTCCAGAATTTGCCGCCCGTGACTTCCAACATTTCCACGTTGTATGACTGGTAGCGTTCCTCCACCGTCGCCACTCGTTGCATCCGACTCGGCGTAACGGTCACAATTGAGGTCTCCGTGGCTTTCTGCCTGCATGCTGATGTTCCGAACAGCGCAATGAGGACGACTCCTCGAAGTCCCGCAATCTTCCACGACATCCTATGCCTTCGCTGCCCATTCAGCGCGTCCACTTCGCCGTGAGCCTCCGGTCTAAACAATTGTTACCCCCATACGGCGTAGCGGGCAAGCAAATTCGGTCTCCAGTCGTATGAGAGTGACGAGCCGGTTCGGGCAGGTTCTCCCACGTAGCCGTTTGTAGCCGTTCCACACTTGGACGCGTAATCGCGAACTGCTAAACTGATCGGCGCTGACGGGAAAGGAGAGCGCTTAGGTCGCAGCAGCAATAACTGATTCAAATACTGGATGCTGCCGCAGTCACGTGGCCCCAGGACCGGAAAGCGCCCAGGACTAAGCAGGCAATAGACACAACTTTAGCCGGGACTCTTGGCGGCTCGTTCTGAGGCTTCCTATTTGGCTTGCTCTTCTTTGTCTCACTGCTGGGCTGGCGCTGGGTGCGGCGACGGGCCGAGCGGCAGCCTCACAGACGTGGCAATTGACGATAACTTCATAAGAAGGACGCGCAGCACGGCGGCGCTCTTCTTGTTGTCGCAAAACGAAGTTGCTGACCGATTGGCGCCTGGGCTTAAACGCTGGAATCCTGACATCATCGCTACGAATCTTCCCGCTGAGAAGGAAGCGCGGCTACGAGAGCTTTTCGCTGAGAATGCGTACTCGCGACACCGTGAAACTGCGGGTCAGGTCCGAGATCGGGTAACCAATTGGATAAACCCGTGTTTCCATCATAATGCTCTGTTTCTTCGCTCTCGCAGACAGGCGAGTTGCGTGTATGCCTGGATAGCGGACGCGAGTACAGTCAGACATGTGCTCGACGTTGCCGCATATGGCATAGTTGGCGACAAAGTCTGTCTCCGTGTGTGGCTAGATCTGCCGCTAGTCTGGAGTCGCCGCCGTATTGATGCTCGCGCGGATCGGATTCCTGCACCTCACGCGAGGACTGCGGTACGCCATGTCCGCCGTGTCGGTGCAGATGGCGCGCCGGTCGGCGTGTTTGAGCCTTAATTCCCACTCAGGCATTGCCCTGCTCACCCGTACGTCGTGACGGTCGGCAATCGTGTACAGGTCCCGTTAATGGTGATGGCACATACGCCCGTTTGTGGGAAGGATCTCAGATCCGTCAGGCGATCGATCACGGTGCAGTTGTCTTACGGATACCGAGGCAGGGTTGCCGAACGTGCACGAAATCCTTCTCGGCCGCGCGACAGCGGCAGTGAGCGTGTTGTGTTGTACGACGCGTTCGGAAGACTTGATATGCCACGCGAGCGCGTTGAATTTCTGCGCAAGAGCGGTATTGAGCCGTTCCGGCCTTTGCGAATCTCCGCCATGCACCTGACTCAGAACCTTCCCATGCCCGGAGAATCGGCATCGACGGCAGAGTTGGATGAACGGGCGGTTTCGGCATCAATGACAAATGGCTTGGGGACGGCCGCCGGAACGGCTCCCGGCACGAAACCAACGTGCGTTTCGAAGGTCCCGGCGTCAAGCAGTGGCAAGCCGCCTTCGAGCCGGCGTGGACGGAGGCGACCGGCGCGCTCTTCACCGGACGCGCGACTTTGAGCGACCACGCGGACGGCGTTACGGCGGATGACCAGACTACGTCAGAACCACGTACGTGCTTTAATTGTTTGACCGGAGACAGGAATCGAACAAGCGCAACCAGCCTGGGAGCGGGCATCTCGCGGCCATCGCTCGGCTGCACGGGCTGTACGCCATTCGCTGGGCGGCGCCCGATTGCCGGACCTTCTAAAATCAAGTGAGCTTAACCCTCGAATCCGATAGTTGTTGAGCGGTACTCCGCACGTGATTTTGCATCGCACCATATGCGCCTGACTACCGCGCCCGGGCCTCTACTGAAGCGGATCTCGAATCGCAGTCAGGCATTGGCCATTGTGGCGATTTCTGTCGGAATCGGGTGTATCTTCGCTCTGGACTACGCGACGGCCGATGCTCCGGTCCAACACCTGTATTACCTCCCAATCATCATTGCGGCACGCCGGTTCGGCCGCGTTGGTGGGCTCGTCTCGGCGGCCGTGACTGTTATTCTGTATCACCTTGCGAAGCGTCCATGGCTCGTCGTCCATTACGGCGAGGCCGATCTCATCCAGGTTGTATTGTTCTTTGCTGTCGGACTGATGACGGCAAAGCTGGCCAGTGATGCACGGCAGATGCATGAGCTCGCCATGACCGACGACCTCACTGGATTGCACAATCTGCGCTCTTTCGAAGCTAGGTTGGCTAGTTTGGTTGCAGCCGCTCGAGAGAACCGGTCGGAGCTCTCGATTCTGGTGCTCGACCTGGATCGACTGAAACAATTAAACGATGTCCACGGACATCTTGCCGGAGCTGACGCGGTACGCACGGTCGGTCACATCCTCGCAGACCGTCTGCCATCAGAGGCAGTCGCCTGCCGGTACGGAGGCGATGAGTTTGTGATCGCGGTGCCGGGTTGCGGCGCACCGCGTGTGGAGGAGCTTGCGAACGATCTTCGTACCGCGGTGAACTCTGTCGCGCCGGTGCTCGCGGGTAAGAATCGGGAAACAGGAACGTTATCGATCAGCATAGGCGCCGCAACCGGAATGTGGCACGCGTCTCAGCCGGGTTCAAACCTGGGCGAACGTCTATTCCATGCCGCCGACCAAGCGCTTTATCGTGCGAAGGCAGCCGGACGTAACCGAGTCTGCCCGATTGTCGTTGATCTCTCCGGCCATACGCCTCGGTGAGCGGAAGCTAATTCAACCGGCTGGAGGCATCGCATCCAGCCGGTGAGACCAGTCAGAATCGGAATCGCAGCGCGAGCTGAATGGTTCGGGCATTGTTGGCGAAAGCAACCTCGGGGTTGTTGAAGTCAACGTTAGAGGGGATGAGGTAGTTGCGCGTATCGGTGCGGGTCTGAAGGTACGCATTGTTGATCTGACCGGGAGTAAACTGTGAATGGTTGAACGCATTATACATTTCGGCGCGAAACTCGATCAATTTGTGCTCCGTAACAGGTACGCGCTTGCTGAAAGAAAGATCGAAGTTGTTTATACCTCGAAGCGGGAGCGTAGAGCGTCCACTGTTTGCGTAGGCGCCCTCGCCCGCGAGGATGTACCGAGCATTCGGGTTGGTTGCGAGATAAGCGACAATACTCCCGGCGCTGTTGGTTAATGGAGTGATACCACTGCCCATAGCCGCGTCTCCTGCTGGATTCACGATTGCACGATCGCCAGCCGAGTCCCCGTTCAAGTTGGAATCCAAGCCGCTCTGCACTGTGGCCAGCATCGCCGACTCAGCTATATACGTCCCTGACAACGTGTAGTTGCCCAACGCGGATCTCAGCAGCCGATTGTCGCTACGCGAGAACCAGGGCGTCTCATAAACCCAACTCATTGAGAAGCGTTGGCGACGGTCGAGAGCGGAAGAGGCTCGCTCGGACGCATAATTCTGAAAGTCCTGTGGACGCCGCGGCTGAATCAGCGTGCTGAAGACGGTGGCGGCGCCGTCGTCGATGTTGTGACTCCATGTATACGATCCCATGAACTGAAGGTTATGTGAGAAGCGCTTGTTCACCTGAGTGGCCAGCCCGTGGTAGGTCGAGTTGCCAATCGGCATAAAGGCGGTAATGAACTGCTGGAATCCGAGCGACGCCAGAGTGTTCCGCTGCGCAGCTGCTTGTGCCGTGAGCTGATCCAGGCTCAGACTCAAGTTGTCCAACTCCGCTTGCGACGGAGTGTTCAGATAAGTCGGAAGGCTGTTCGTTGGAGTGACGACGGAAGCGGCGTTCAATCTGGTCTGCGCCGGGAGATTTACGCCTCGCGTACCAAGATAGCGGACCTCTATATCGTAGTCTCGAGCAAGTACCTTATGAATGCCAAACGTCCAGTTGATGGAGTATGGGCGCTTCTGGTCCGGCACGAAAGCGGAGGTTAAAGCGCGGGCATCGGTCGCGCTCAGGCTGGTCCCTAACTGAGGAGGGGCTGTCAAGCCGCCATTGGCCAGGAAGCCGGTGACGTCACTACTGAGGTCCACATCGGACGTGGTGAAGAACTGTGGCGGCAGAGATAGGATGCCCAGATTTTGATATGCCTGATCATAGGCAACTCCGAAGCCGGCGCGCACTGTCATCGAGTCGCTGCCATGGGGGCTCCACGCGAGTCCCACACGCGGCGCCCAATTCGTTTTCTGGGCTGTAGGCGAATGAAAGTCGATGACGCCCGGGATAGTGGCAACTGAGTTGAGAGCCTGCGTGGTGTTTCCTGCCGGCACTCCAACATATTCGTAACGCAGGCCGAGGTTCAGAGTGAGATTGGGGCGAATCCTGAAGTCGTCATTCGCATAAGCGTAATGCGACCACAGGTTGCCCCAGAATGCGGAGGCTCCGAAGCTGCGTTCGCCGATGTCGTCAGGAACCTGGTCAAAGAGATAACGCCCGAAAGTCGTGTACTGATAATCGCCGCGCACCCGCTGGACAAAGAACTGCGGAGCAATCACGCGACGAACGTCGTAGCCGAACTTCAGCGTGTGCCGACCGATGATTTTGCTGAGGTTGTCATTGAAGGTGTATGTGTTGATAACTGTGCTCTGGGGCGCATTTGGATCCGGCCCAAGCTGAAGATTCAAATCTGTATTGAATGCAAGGTTGGGGAACTGGTTCAAACCGGGAAATGTGAAGTCTCCAACCGGAAAATCACTGAAATACCGGGTGTATGAGAGGCGAGCTTCGTTGAACATTGTGGGTGAGAAATCGTGCAGATTCGAAGCTGAGATCACGTATGAGTTCACCGGGTTGTTACTGAAGAACGTAGGCAATGTTGCCATGTTATCGATTGATCGCTGGTTGTTGCCCACCAGCCGGAAGCGGAACTGATCCTTGTCTGATGCGACATAATCAACGTTCCCAACGTAGTTATAGCTGTCTATGTAGAAGGGCGCAACGATGGGAAGGATGCCAATCGGAATGTTCTGTCCGCCTACGTTGGTGGTTCCGGACGCTACCGGTGCGGCCGGCACAAACTGTTTGAAGATCTGCCAGTTGGTCTGGCTTACTCCCGGCATGTTGTCGATCATTGCCACGCCCTCGGCGGTAGGCGCGTGTACCGCACTGGCGGGAGTACCAGCCTCGCCATAGGGGATGTATTCGAAGTTGCCGAAATAGAAGAGCCGGTTCTTTCGAATGGGCCCACCGACGGAGCCGCCGAGCCGATTTTGATCAAGCCGCTGCCGGTCGGAAATGCCTTGCCGCTTGAAGCTGGCATCCAACGCATTCAGGTTTCGATTCTGGAAATAGTCATAGATAGCGCCATGAAGTTCATTTGTGCCGGTCTTGGGAACAACGTTGAACGTGCCGCCCGAACTGTGTCCAAACTCCGGCGACATCATGTTCTGAATCAAGGTGAATTCCCCTGTAGCCTCGTTGGATATTGTTGCGATGGGACCTGTGATGTCACGCCGGTTGTTGTCGACGCCATCAATCACGAAGTTGTTGTTAGTAGGCCGCTGACCGCCCACGGATGGACCGATCCCATACCCGAGTCCACCGGACGAAGCTACACCGGCGCTAAGTAACGACAAATTGATGGCGCCGAGGTTACTAAAGCCGGATACGTTACTTGCCATGTTGAGTTGAAGTGCGGCCCGGCTGTCGTATGTGGAAGCAAGTTGAGACGTGGTTGTGTCGATTACTGCAGGGGCTTCGATCACGTCGACTGTCGCTGACACGGAACCCACGCTCAGCCTAACGTTGGCAGTGACGGTTCGATTCAGTTCAACGGACACATTCTTCAGCGCCTGCTTGGCGAAACCGCTTGCCGCGACTGTTATGTCATACGTCCCTACGGGGACATTCCAGAACTGGTATGAACCCGTGTTGTCTGTGTCGGTGGTTCTGCTGATACCGGTTTCGGTGTTATTCAGAGTGACGGACGCTCGTCCAACCGTCGCGTCGGTCTGATCCCTTACAACGCCCACTATGTTTCCATCCGAGGCTTGTGGAAACATTGACTGCGCTGTCGTGACGATCAAAAGAGAATCGGCGCCAGGCGGACGCTACGGATGCTGTGCATAAAAACGTTGCTCATATAGACCTTCTCACCAGAACTACAGTTGCTGGGTAGCCAAATCGGGCGCACCGCTGGAGAACGCAGTACGACCCTCTGCACACCGAAACCATCCCGGCAGCCTGGTTGGGGTCACAAGCTGCCGGGACCGAATCGGCGTGCGCATGTACCACCGTTGGTCACAAGGAGTGGTCGACCCGTTGAGAGCGCCGCGAGTGGGCCATGCCTCCGGTTTTTGTGACCGCCCTCAGTGTGAGCACTGCAGAGCAGTCACATTTGTTCTCAGTAAACATGCAATCCGGAGGGAAGTAACTCCCTCCGGCACGGTATTCCGCGGGTATCCAGAAAAGTATCGCGCCAGAATTAACATTAATTTGCAATGTGAAGGTGTATCCAAATGAGTTCACAAAACGTTCTTGATAGCTAGAACGGTGACGCCCCCCGGATCCGTGGAGGTGATTGTCATTGAGAGTGAGGACTCAAGGGCGGCAGTCTGCGATAGAGTTGGCTCAAAAAGCCCGCATCTGGACACTATGGGTAGGATTCGCGGGCCTGCTCGCTCTGATGTGCGGGATGGCAATTGATTCCGGGCTGTCCCTTCGTGGAGTCGCGCAAACGAGTGCAAGCCTAAGAAAAGCCTCGCGTGAACGGGACGAATTGCTCGATCAACTGAGAAACGATATCCACCACTCGGGCACGGTCCTACGGGACTACCTTCTGGAAGACGATCCAATCCGTGGCGCTCATCAGAAAGACGAGTTAGAACAGATCCACCTTCGCCTCACTCGCACTCTTTTCAGTTATGGCCAGAACGCGCCGGCAAGCGAACGGCAGGCCTTTGCCGAATTGGCTTCTCATATCAAAACGTACTGGGAAATCCTCAGGCCAGCCCTGGGTTGGCGCGCTGCAGTCCGCCGCGCGCGTGGCGAACTCTTCCTTCGTGAGGTGCTGATTCCCCGACGCGCGGAAGTTGCGGATCTGGTGGACCAGATCACCGCTCTGAACAGTCGTGATTTCGATGCCGGGGAGTTGAAGTTGGGAGAGCTTCAGTTGCATTTTCGGAACCGTATCACCTGGATGTGTGTCACGGCCCTCATTCTTGGGTTCATTCTGGCGTGGGTGGTGATGCGGCGCGTCATGCACCTTGAAAGCGAAACAGCCATTCGTTATGGAGAAGTGGAGGAGGCGCGCCGTAATCTCGCACGGCTTTCTGAACGCCTCGTGAACGCTCAAGAAGAGGAGCGCCGTAGAATCGCTCGTGAGTTGCATGATGAGATCGGACCAGCCGTGTCGGCATCTCTGGTCGAACTTGGGAGGCTCGAGTCAACGCCGTCTGATTCTCGGAGTTATCACGAAATACTGGCCTCCATGCGAAGAATGCTGGAGGGTTGTGTTAGCGGCGTTCGCGACATGGCGCTGCTCCTGCGTCCATCCATGTTGGATGATCTTGGGCTAGTAGCTGCGTTGAACTGGCAGGCTCGCGAGTTAACGCGCAGGACCGAACTCGACGTCAGGATGGTCACCGAGGAACTAGAGGATGATCTTCCCGACTCTCATAAGACGTGTGTTTACCGAGTAGTACAGGAAGCGCTTAATAACTGTGCAAAGCATTCGCACGCAACTCAGGTTCGTGTTTTTGTGCGCAGGGATAGCGAAGCTTTATCAGTTACGGTGCAGGATGATGGCGTCGGCTTTGATTCCACACAGGAGAGAGGCATTGGGCTGTTGGGTATGCAGGAGCGAGTTGCGCGTTTGGGCGGGCTGTTCTCGATCCAATCTAGTGCGGGACGGGGAACAATTCTTTCCGTTCGCGTTCCGTTGTTAGGTTACCAGGCGGTTTTCGCGTAAGGATTGCGATGATTCGAATCATTCTGGCCGACGATCATGCCGTGATGCGGCGCGGATTGCGGCTGGTACTGGAACAGCAGGCGGACTTTCAGGTCATCGGAGAAGCGGGAGATGGCCGCGAGGCGGTGAGATTAGCCGAATCCCTCAAGCCTGATGTTGTTGTTTTGGATATTACGATGCCGAATCTCAATGGAATCGAGGCGGCCTTCCAGATCAGCGCCAAACATTACGGCATCGCCATAATCGTTCTGAGTATGCATGCCGATGAAGGCTACGTTCTTCGCGCACTCAAAGCCGGCGCTCGCGGATACTTATTGAAGGAATCGCCCGAGTCGGATTTCTTGCGGGCGATTCGATCGGTTACGGAAGGCAAAGCCTTCTTCAGCCCGATTGTCAGCAGGCTGCTCGTAGAGGATTATGTCCGCCAGATGAGGGCAAAGGATATTGAGGATAGTTACGAATTGCTCTCACTGCGGGAACGAGAGGTTCTCCAACTTGTGGCGGAGGGGAAGACGAACAAAGATATCGCCGGTATGCTCAACCTGAGCTTCTACACCGTAGAAACTCACCGGAGCAACATTCTCGAAAAGTTAAACCTGCACAGTCTTCCGGAGCTAATCCTCTACGCTGTCCGGAAGGGACTTATCGGCTGATGAACGTTGGAACGCGTTCTGCCGTAACATCTGCTGAGCCCGCCAGATTGTGAAGTGAGATTCCACGACTCTCCGAACAACATCCGTTGTAAGAGGAGTTCGCAGGACGTCAGCACCTCCGCAACGCGCTACTTCGTCCAAGAGATTCCTGTCGCTCTGACGAGATATGAGAATAACGCAAGGATGCGGCGATAAATTCGAGAGACGACCTATTGCCTCACGCCAGTCCTGGCCGGTATGCTGATCGTAAAGAACCACAGGGCAGAATTGGCGCTGCTGAATTTCAACGGCTGCACTAAGCGTGTTCACGATAAGCAACTCCCAGCCAGCCTGTTTAAGGGTGGCGCTGAGAGCAGCACAAATTGTTGCTTCGTTCGTGACCGCCAGAGTGGGCGGTTTCCTGGCGCAACAATCCGAGGAGCGAAAAAGGCGGCGGAAGAATCGCACCACTAACGAGATCGTCATCAGAGACATGCCTCCCCTAGCCATCGTCAGCTTTTACTAAGCCCATCGATTCTGTCCATACCGCCTGGATGGTAAAGGAGGCCTGGGATCCTATGTACTCCGGCTCGTTAACGCTGGTTCTCCGGCGCAACCTCGCCGGAGTAGTATTGGTCGGATACTCGTCTAATAGCGCTTAAGACTACTGGCCACGTGCACTGGCAGAATTCTCGGGCTTGGCTTGTCCCGACGCACCGGCGGTTTCGATCGTCTGCGTAAGACGCTGCTCCCGGTCACGAATCCTGGCAAGCGCCACGTAATTCTTCAGGCTGCGCGAAATCTGATCTGAGTCGCTCCAGATGTTTCTGACGTATTCGCGATACTGAGTGGTCCAGAGATGACCGTTGTTGTTGAAGTAACTGATGGCTTGTTCCGTGTTCGCCGCCACATCTTTCAATAGGGGCTGCGAGTGATCAACCGCCTGGACCTGCCAAGGAGACAAAGTCCCTCGCTCGGCCTCGAGCGTCTGTAGGTCCCGGCCCATCGCATTGATTTCGGCTTTGAGAGTGTCGAGCATCGAGAGGTGCGATTCCCGGCTGCTCTCGTTATTAGCAATAATCAGGCGGAACTGGTCTGCTTGATCCGCGAGTGCGGCGGCTTGGCCCTGCAGTTCGCTTATCGTCTTCGTCTCTTCCTCTTCCGGCGTGACACCGGAATGGACTGGCGCCGCACGCAGCAGCGAAAGTGAAGGAACAAACAGCAACGCGCATGAAAGGAAGATGTTTGAAAGTTTCATACTGGTCACCTTTATCGAGCTCACTCGTAGCAGCTCACCTCTTCGGACGAAAACCAGATACCAGGAGGTCCTACCAGCGAGATGGCATTGGCAGAGGCTGGGCGACGGTATCGAATTCGTTGCCACGGCTGCTGCAGAAAGGCGCCAGCAACTGCGAGAGGCTTTCGAGCGCGCAATGGCACAAAAGCCGGCGAGTGATCAGGCCCCATCACATCGAGCTGAACGTCGAATGACCAAAAACTAGTGATGCTTGTTCCGGCGGCGGCGCATCATGACCTTCAATTCCGCAGCCTGCCCAACTTTTGTTTGGTGAAGTCAATCCACCACCTTAAACTGATATGTCGCGCCTTGATGCCGTTCGTTTTCAATGATCGTCTAGCGGCGGAAACGGATGGACTGCACCATGCGATCGAAGGCATGCTGGATCTGATCGAAGCCTTGGCTTGGTGCGATAAACACCATGTAAAAGAGCCCTTCCGGTCGTGCAACTGTCAACAGCACATCCCTTTCAGTACCGCCGAGGGGCGACGCGCTAGTCAAATTGGCAATGGCCCCGGTTGATCCGTCGACACGCACATTCCGTAGCTCTCCCTGCACCCGCATGCCAGGGTTCGATGCTTGGAGTTGCGACAGCAACTCGCCAGTGGCTTGTTCAACAGAACTGGATTGGCGATTCGTCTGATAGTAGCCGAGAGTGACACCGTAACCTATGGATGTACCGCCGTACTGATTTTGTACAAGTCCCTGAGCGGGCGCAATGATGATGGACTCCGAGTTTCTGTCGCCATAAACGCGCCAACCTCGCGGATAGGACAGGGTAAACTTGTTCGCGTTGAAGGTTTCGAATCCGGCGATCGGACCGGGTTCCACGGCCGGGCCGCTGGACGGCGCCGCGCGGGCGCGCTCCACCGGACGATCTGGTTTAGGTAATTGCGCGACGAGTTGCTTCATCTCGCGAAATTCGCCATTGGCGGCGGTTTGCTCATAGCTACGCGGTGGCAGGGTCCGGATCTCGGCCTGAACATCCTCAACGCGATTGCCTGGATTGGGATGCGAGGATAGGAACTGGGGCGCTCGCGATTCTCCTTCCGCTTCCAGCTTCTCGAAGAATCGTGCCATCTCGAGAGGGTTGTAACCCGCGCCCGACATAATCCGCGTACCCAACGCATCCGCTTCCTCCTCCGCTGCTCGCGAATAGCGGAGCATCAATGCATTCAGGCCGAAGCCGAGTCCCGCCTGTCCAAGTTGAGCTCCAGCAGATCCTTGCCCGAGAATCGCTGCGGCCAAGGCCGCGGGAAACTGCAGCAGATTTGCTTTCGATGCCTGACTTGTCGCGTGCCGGAGCGCTACATGAGCGATCTCATGAGCCAGGACACCGGCTACCTGGGCCTCATTGTCGGCCGCGGCGATCAGGCCACTATGGACGAAGATGGGGCCTCCGGGCAACGCGAAGGCATTGATGGTGGGATCGTTGATGAGCGTGAACTCGTACGGGTACCCGCCCGCCTCGGGTTGCCGCGCGAGCTTGGCGCCAAGGCGGTCGATGTACCGTTGGAGCTTGCTGTTATTGACAACATCAACCTGCCGCGAAACTTGTTGCGCCGCCTGTTGTCCAAGTTGAATGTCCTGTTCTTTCGAATAGACGTTGTACCCTGGCTTGAGCGGATCACCCGGTTTGCGGCCTGCACATCCGGCCAACCCGAGAGCGAGGATGAAGATCGCACGGTTTCGCGCCACCATCAAATGGTCCCCTGACAGCGAGACTCGCCACGTGCACATTCTGTTTCTTTTCGGTAACGGCTATCGCAAAACGCGACGTGATATAAGTCACTGATCGAAACTGGCGCACGACAGAGAATGAACGTGAGGAGAGAAGCAAATGCAATCAGCTACCGCCCCCACGATTCGAGACATCGCCGCCAACTCGCTGGCTGCCGTTCGGGTTTTTGAGAAGTTCGGAATCGACTACTGCTGCGGAGGGAAGCGCCCACTTGAGGACGTTTGCCGCGAGAAAGGCTACAAAGCCGAGGACGTACAAAGCGAACTGGACGCGGCAATGGCGGAAGCGGCCACAACGCAGAACGACTGGACCACAACGCCGCTCAGCGAGTTGATCCAACACATCGTCACAACTCACCACGACTATCTGCGTCGCGAATTGCCGGCGATCGACACGCGGCTTGAAAAGGTCTATCGCGTGTAC
Organism: Bryobacteraceae bacterium; assembly: GCA_963825845.1. GTDB lineage: Bacteria > Acidobacteriota > Terriglobia > Bryobacterales > Bryobacteraceae > DASQDN01. The sequence continues at coordinate 134,001 of CAWGVL010000028.1, forward strand.
AACCAGCGGTATGGCCCCACTCTGATGGGACTTCCTGAGGTTTTTGCTGGCCTCCGGGCTGAACTCGAGATGCACATCATGAAGGAAGAGAGGGTCCTGTTCCCCGCGATTGCGGCCTACGAAGCTGCCGTCAACTCGGGCAAGGCGCTCCCGGCCACGCCCTTCGGAACGGTCGCGAATCCTATCCATACGATGGAGGCCGAGCACGAAAGCGCTGGTCAGGCGCTTGAGAGCATACGGGAGATTACCCGAAATTTCGATTTGCCCGAGTATGCCTGTGTGACCTACCGTGCGCTGATCAAGGGACTGGAGGAACTCGAGATGGATCTGCACATGCACATCCATCTCGAGAACAATATCCTCTTTCCGCGCGCCGAAAAGCTGGAGGCCTCGGCGCGATAGTTCCTTGGCTAACCGATGTTCCAGGGGCCCCACCCAGGGGGCTCCGCGTCCGTTTTTGGAGATCGCTCCAGGCGAATCACAAGCCAGTACATGCCTCCACACGCCAGAAACATAACGGCTGAGACCAGCATTGCGGGCAATGCGACATCGTGATGGCCGGCCAGATACGACTCGAGGGTCGCAGTCAATAGCCACATCTGCGTCATCAGCAGGATGATGACCATCATCATGGAAGCATCGACCGCAGCTCGTCGCTTCTTCCGTGCCGGGTTGGACGTAGTATTCATGCGCCCTCCGCCTGGTGGTCAACGCTAATCGCATAGACCTGATCGCCGCTCTGCCTCAGTTCGATCCGTGGTAATGGACGGGGCGGCGGACCTTGCAGGACACGCCCGGTGTCAATCGAGAAGTACCCCTCGTGACACGGACATTCCAGGCGGTCGTGTGCCTTTGAGTAGTACACCGCGCATGATAGGTGTGTACATTTCTGACTGTATGCAACAAGTGCACCGTCGGTTTTCCGTACCATAATCGCCGTATCTTTCGGTGTCGGGTACGTGAAGAGCTTCACACCCCCGATGGGTATCTCCGATACCTTGGCGACCGGCAGTTCCGGCAGATGTTCATCCGATCGGGCGAACAGCGACTTGGCCCAAATCCACACGTTTCCGGCAAACATGCCGAAGCTTGTCAGGACGAGGAACTTCGTGAACTGCCGTCGCAACACATACTTGTCTTCCGCGCCGTAAACGGAGAACTCCTCCGACCACAAGGGCTTGCTTGCCGGCGGAGCATCAGGAGAAGACGGCTTGATCGATGATCCATCGTTCGGCCTGTTCATTGGGCTCCCTCCACATATAGTCTTCGATATCGACATCTAGGACAGGATGTTCCTCCGGCATCATGATGAACACCTTTGTGCGTACATGCTCATTCCCGAAACGGAAGTCCCGCACGGGTACACTGGTTCGTTGCCGGGCGATCGCCTCGGGCGGGCCGTAGCTCAATGCCTGACTCGGGCATACAGTCGCGCACATCGGCCTTAGTCCTATGGATGTGCGGTCATAGCACATATCGCACTTCATCATCAGTTCCGGCTCGAGGTGGACTTTGGGAACGCCAAAGGGGCACGCGAGCACGCAGTTGGAGCACGCGATGCATCGCGGTTTCAGCGCGCTACGGACAACGCCGTCTTCTCCCTTTTTGATGGCATCCGCCGGACAGACGAGAGCACACGTAGGCTCATCGCAATGCATACAGACCATCGGTACAGTGGCAATGGTATTACTGCGGTCGATGTAGTCGACGTGGATCATCGATTGCCCCCGGTGGCTGTCGCACTCGGCGCAAGCAGCTACACAGGATCTACAGCCGATACACCGAGACGGGTCGACGTAGAATTCGAAACCGAGCATCAGCGGCTACCTCCGTTCGCGGATCCGCCGGACCATCCTGTTTCCTCAAGCCGAAGTTCATCGAGGTCGGACGGCGGTGATGTTTTCTCTATCCGGCAGGCGGATACTTTGTACTCGGGTATCTTGCTGCGCGGGTCGAGTGTGCGATGAGTCAAATTATTGGCGGAGCGCCGGCCAGGCCAGTGATACGGAATGAAGATCGTGTCAGGGCGAATCGTCTTCACGACTATCGCCTGAATGGTCATGGCAGAGCGACGAGTGGTCACTCGCACCCAATCACCATCCTCGATCCCATGCTTTGCGGCAAGCCGTGGGTGGATCTCCGCTTTCGGTTCGGGATATTGTTCCACTAAGCGGTCCGATGCGTCGTGTTTGGGTGCCTGACAAATAATGGCTGACGACACGTCCCGTAGTCAGATACAACGGGAACTGCGCATCCAGCGGGTCGCCAGACGGCCGCCATTCCGTGACCTGGAAATGGGCTTTACCGTCCTTATGCCAGAACTTGCCATCTTCAAACAGGCGCCGAGTGCCCGGATGGTCGAGATCGGGACAAGGCCAGAATACACCCAATTCCTGCTCGATCCGCTCCCAGGTGATGCCGTAGTAATCGGCGAGACCGCCTTGGGAGGCGCGACGCAACTCGTCATAGATCTCGCGGGTAGAAGGAAAGTCAAAATACTTACCTTTACCGAGCTTCTTTGCCAGATCACAGATGATGAGAGCGTCGGACTTCGCTTCGCCTGGCGGTTCAACCGCTTTATTGATCTTCTGAACACGGCCTTCGGCGCTGCAAATGATCCCTTCGTCTTCCTCCTGCAGGCTTCCGGCAAAGACAAGGTCCGCGTAATGGGCCGTCTCCGACATAAAGAAGTCGATCACGCCAAAGAACTCGAGTTTTGACAGAGCCTCGCGAGTGAAGTTCGCGTCCGGCAGCGAGACAACGGGATTGAAACACATCGAGAAGAGCGCCTTTATTTCGCCCCGGTGAATCGCCTCCATGATTTCGCACGGCTGTCAAACCCGGCGCCGGGCAGATCCTTCTCATCGATTCCCCAGACTGCGCTGACATGACGGCGAGCTTCCGGATCGGTAATGGAGCGCATCCCGGGGAGTTGATCCGCCTTTTGGCCATGCTCACGCCCGCCTTGGCCGTTGCCTTGTCCGGTGACCATCATGCATCCCGCGCCCTCACGGCCCACGTTGCCGGTTGACAGGAATAGATTGATCATGGCGAGGCAGTTTTCGACACCTTTCGAATGGTGCTCGATTCCCCTGGCATGAATCCCCATCGCACGGTCTGTCTGGCCGATCCAGCGCGCCGCAGTCACAATGCTGTCGGGCGGCACGCCGCGTAATTTGCGCGGCCCGGTCAGGCGTCCAAGCGCGCACGGAATCGCGGACCGCATCCCATCCCGTTGTGTACTTCTCAATGTAGTCGGCGTTCGTCAGTCCTTCACGCTCGATCACATGCAGCATTCCGAGAAAGAGGGCAAGATCGGTACCGGGCCGGACCGGCAGAATAAGGTCTGCATTGCGGGTGATAGGAGTCATCCGTGGGTCGACAACGATCAGTTTTCCGCCGTTCTCCCTGCACTGCCACAAGTAGTGAGTTGTGATCGGCGCGCAGTCAGCCGTGTTCGATCCTGCGATCAGGACAACCTTTGCTTTGACAAGATCGGTCCAGGGATTCGTCGCGCGGTCGATCCCGAAGGTAAGGCGGTAGGCCGTTCCGGCAGAGACCATGCAAAGCCGTCCGTTGTAATCGATGTTCTTTGTCCCAATCGCCACACGGGCAAACTTGCCGAGCACGTACGCCTTCTCGGTGATCATGGAAGCGCCGCCGTAGATCGCGACAGCATCGGGCCCGTACTTGTCGCGAATCTCCGAGATTCGCCGGGCCGTCGTGTCGAGCGCTTCCTCGTACGAGATGGACTTAAAGCCATCTTCGGTGCGGATGAGCGGTGTCAGGAGCCTGTCGGCATGATCGCCCTGAAGGTAGCGCTTCACACCCTTCGGACAAAGCATTCCGTGATTGAAGGGGAACTCCTCCCACGGCTCAAACCCTACGACTTTGTTCTCATAGACCTTGAGTTGGATTCCACACTGCATCCCACAGAATGAGCAATGCGTCTTCACGAGCTTATCGGGTCCGAGCCGAGCAGATTTGTCCCATCCCCCGGGAGGCGCAAAGTTCAGATGAGGCCCGAACTTCGCGATTCAACTCCGGGACGGGCACTGGCGGTTTAGCCACGTACTTCCTCCTTGATTCTGAGTTGCGCTGTGGCGTACGAAATTCGCTTGCACGCAGGACACAGCGCCTGCCATGTGCCGGCGGAGCCTGCGATCCTATAGTCGAAGCCGAGCTGCGGCAACACATGATTCAGATCATCGATCTGCATACGCGAGGCGAACCGCAGGCCACAGCGGAGACAGTGCGCTCCTTCGTCGTGCTCCCCGGCGGTTTGGTAGAGTTTCACGCCCAGTTGAGCGGGGCGCTGAAAGATATGGAAGAACTTCCCAAATGGCAGGTACAGTAGGGCGCCGATCACCGTGATGGCGTGCAAGATCGCCAGAAAGCCGTAGAACGCTCCCCGTAGCCACAGGGTGGATGCGGTCAAGGCTAAGCCAGTAACCGAAATCGCGAATAGCAGAATTAGCGGCAGGAAATCCGTGGTGAAATCCTGGAGCGTCATGGCGCCGCGATCCCGCAGACGCCGCCAAAGCGCAAGCGCAATGCCAGTTAATACGAGCACGGCCGAGACGTCGAGACCGTGGAATAAAAGCCAAGACACGATGGTTCGGATCGGAAATGATCCGACCGGGAACCCGAACAGATAAGTGACATATGTCATCTGATCGCCGGGAAGGCTGCCGAAATGGATCCATCCGAAGACGAGCGGAAATGTGATCAGGGCGGCCGTTACGCATCCCCAGAACAGACACTGATGCATCACCCAGCGCATTCGTGAGCGTTTGGCAATAAACTTTTGTCCGATGACGTGCGTAAAGAACGTTTTCGCAAGGATACCCGCGCTGCTCAGCAGGCCCTCGCGCCCGAGCAATTCCACGGATCGTTCGAAAAATCGGCGCGTGGGAGGCTTTTGCAACCATACTGCATGGTGATACACAATGCCCCATGTCGCGACGATCACGGCGAACGTGTAGATCACCAGTGCCGGATCGAAGTTTTCGAGGTTCCGAGATCCGACTACAATCGCCGCGATAAGCAAGGCCGTGATCATGCTTGCCCAAGCGCCGGCGCGCAGTTGTTGCGCCCACCTCGATACCGCGCGTTCGTGCGCCTGTTCTACCGTCTTCTGCCGCGGGATGAAAATACGAGCATTTAGCGTCCAAAGGATCGCGGACGTAAGCGCCAGCAGCGCAAATCCGGGCCATAGCGACCCGGCGCGATCCCGCAAAAACCCGAGGACTAGCGGAGGGAAAAAGCCGCCCAAACCACCCATCGCCCCGACTAGTCCTGTGACGGTGGCGGTATTGTTTGGAAAGAACTGCGGGACCAGCTTAAACACGGCGCCGTTGCCAAGTCCGAGCAAAGCGGCGCAACCCAGCGCGCCGACTGTGAACGGGATTATCGACGGCCATGAGAGGAGCAGCGCAAACGGAATCACGCCAAGAAATACCCCGGAGAGGACGCGAGCGCCTCCGATGTTGTCAGATAATATTCCACCCAGAGGTCGCGCGAGCGTCGCGAGTACAACGAACCCCGCAGTGCGGAATCCCGCATCTGTGATGGTCATCCGGAATTCGTCGCGAAGCAGAGTCGGCAAGTAAATCGAGAAGGCGACAAATCCGCCGAACGTCAGAAAATAAAACGCGGACAAGACCCAGGCTAGCCGCTCTTTGGCGAGCACGGAAACCATATCGCTAAATGGGGCAGGCTTACGCGCAACGGGGGCATTGCGAGCTATCGCATAGAAAGCCGCTCCCCAGAGTGCGCACAGCGCTGCCACCCCGAAAAATACGCTGTCGCGGCCAACGTAGCTCGCGACCACAGGTCCGAGAAAAACGGCCGCAGAGTGACCCATATTCCCGAGTCCGTAGACGCCCAGCGCTGTGCCTTGCTTCTCCGGTGGGAACCACTTAGAGACAAATCCCACACCAATCGCGAACGATGAACCGGCAAGGCCAAGCAGGAACGCGTAGGTGACGAGCATGGCGTAGCTGGTGGCGGTAGGGACGATTGCGGCCGAGATGGCAACGGCGAAGAACAGCAGGGTAAACACGAGCCGCCCGCCAAAGCGGTCGGTCAACATGCCCATCGGGATGCGGGCGACTGAGCCTAATAACACCGGGACAGCGATTAGAAATGCGGTTGTCTGTGCGGAAAGGCCAAAATCGGCCCGGAATGCAGGCGCAAACGCGCTAATTAGTCCCCACGCAGCAAAGCACACCGCAAACGAGATAGTTCCGAATACCAGGTTCCGTGCCGCACTCGACGTTTTGGCCACGACTTATCCCCTCTAATGAGCAATCGACATCCTTACAGCTCAAGTGTTGCACATCCGGGTTGCGCCGAAGCCCAACATATTATCCGATCACTATTCTCGTTTCGACAGCAATACCTGTTTCGGGATGGCTCCGATTTGCATGAATTCCTCAAGCGAGATCGGCTTCTGAATATAAGTATCGGCTCCGAGTGCGTTGACCGCCTCGCGGTGTCGGCGCGCTCGACGAGCTCAGAATCGCGACCGGAATATTCGCGCATCGCTCGCTCTCGCGGAGCGCCTTCAATACCTCACGGCCGGACCGTCTGGGACGATTCAGATCGAGGATTAGCAGGCCGGGACAGGCGTATCCCTAAATCTCGGTCGAGCCGGGCGATGAATCGCACGCGCTATCCCCATCGCCGATCACCCTCAATCTCTCCCTGCAATCCATGCTCTCCTAGGCATCTCGCGAATCAAGATCACGTCACCTGGATTATCTTCGACAAGGAAGATGGCCTGACCTCAAAATCGTGGGTCATATTGTGATCATTCGCGGGCAGGGATGCTGAACAAAATGTCGATCCTCGCGAGAGGTGGATTGAACCAGATACGACCGCCATAGCGTTCGACAGTATTCCGGCAGATTGCCAGCCTCATACCTGTGCCAGGGCATTCTCCAGCAGTAGGCGCTTGAATAATTTGAAGATATGGTCGGAGTAAGAATGGTCAATTCCGATCCAATTATCTGCAATCGAAACGACAGCGTCATCGACTTTCCGCTGTACTCCGATATGAACGGGGCGTTTTTGTTCGATATGTTATTGCGTTACTGAGCAGATTTAGAAATATTTGTTCCAGCTGGTCGGCTGAATTGCGACGGAAGGCAGTTGGTCGAACGTGATCATCGCGCCGCTTTCTTCGATCGACCTTTAAGATTATGAAGCGCGTGCCCAGAACTTCGGTCACGCTTCGGGTCAGCGAAGGCCGATGCGGGCCGGCCGAACAACTCCGCATACCCGCGATTCACAAACCGGTAACAAAACTCGCGATCGATCTAGAATACGAGTCCAGGCACGCCGTCAATGACGAGTTGAAGTTGAATTTCTCGATGAGGGAGAGCATCTTCGGCGCGCTCTCTTTCGATCGAGAGTTCCCGAATTTCGCTCGTCGATTCGCCGGTCAATTTCGCTCCGTCCCCTTCAACGACGAAAGTCCATTCAAGTGTTCCGTTCGGGATTTCGGCTGTTCCTCTCCAGCTAGGTCAAACCGAAGGTCTCGGCTGGTTGAATTAGGTCATACTATTGAATCTTTAGAGTACGTCAATGATGCTGGGCTCTTCCCCGGATCCAGCAACTGTCGCGCAATCTCCAGTTGAGCAGGCGTATGGATGGCTCTTGTCTCCGAGCCTATTCCGACCTTTATTGCCCTAAACGGTTACTTGCTTTCATAAACCATGCAGCATTGCGCGCGTTCGGAGCGAGTTCGACGAGCGAGATCCTCCGACGGTCAGTCTTTAACTTATCGATCCCGAATTCCATCAAATCGCCGAAAATCAAATTGCCACTGCACTCAGTAGCGGTGAGCTATACCGCCTTTGGAGCAGCGATTCAGGCGTAGTGACGGCGCCTCCTTCGATATCGAAGCGGCCGCTGGCCTATCCCGCACGAGACCGGGACGGCGTTGGCCGTAACGTTTCAAGACGGCAACATCGAAGTCAATGCCCGGTTCGTTTCGCTCTCACGGTTAAATCTCAAGATAGTGAGATAAAGTTGAACTATGAACGTAAGGTGAACGGCAAGGAAGCGGCCCTGAACCGCGGAGGTGCCGGACGGCAATTCATTCCACAACAAAGTAAAAGGTTTCTTTGCGGCTCGGCTCGCAACATATCTTTCCGGAGGCGCATCCACTCGACGGGGAACCACGATGATCGACGATGCGGCAAAAACGCGGGAGACGCAGAACGATGCGAAGACGAAGCTCACCGACAGCGAAATGCGAGAGAACGTCATCCGACTTGCCTTCGAGGGAAACGCGGGCAAATTCGAAGAATTCTGCGCGATCATTAAAGATAGAGTGCCGGAGGCCAACGCCGCAGTTCTCCGTGGAAGCTCGATTACCGGCGTTCGACACAGCGATGGCGCCTCGTTCGACGCCGACGGACCCGGAACCAGTGACTTGGATCTGACGCTTGTAGGCGCGGATGTTCTTAGATATTTCGATTTCGACGGGTACTTCGTTCCCGGCGTTCATTCTCGTCCTTTAAGCGAAGAGGATCCGGACATAGCGCCCCAGCTCGTGCCCTTGCGCGAGCGGCTGATCGCGATGGTACATCGGCCGGTGAACATCCAAGGCACGCGTGATTGGGTACAACATTTCCGTGGTGAGATCCTGGGGCAGCCATATCTGACTTTGTTCGGCACTGTTGCTGAGTCGTGAGCCTGCGCGTCGTCAGCTATAACATTCGGTTGAGCGGTTCGGGTCGGGAGAAGGCGATTGCGTCCGTCATCAACTTCTGCGAACCGGACCTGGTCATCCTGGAGGAGGCGACGCGCCCCGATGTGGTGCAGAGGCTCGCTTCCGATTGCGGCATGAAGATCTGGGGAGCCGTTCATGGCGACTCTTTGGCATTTCTAAGCCGGATCGACCTCGTCGATCATAGTTGGCATCAGGTCCGCTTTGCGCGGCGAAGATACCTGGAGATCGTTCTACCGGGCGCATCCTCGCGCATCTTCGGTGTCCATCTATCGGCAATTCATTCGAATGTAACGGAGCGCCGCCGAATGTACGAACTCAAGTCCGTGCTGGCCGGGATTGCTGAGCATCAGCAAGGAATGCACGTGGTGACGGGCGACTTCAACACACTTGCGCCCGGTGAGCAGTTGGACCTCCGGAAGCTTCCTCTGCGACTGCGGCTGATTACCTGGATTACGGGTCGGAAGATCCGCTGGCGAACAATCCAAGCAATGCTGGACGCGGGGTATTCGGATGGATATCGTATGTTCGCCACCGACCACGGGTATACGTTTCCGACCTGGGACCCGCATGTCCGGCTCGACTACGCGTTCGTGCCGACTCCGTTGAAAGAACGTCTGAAGCGCTGTGTCGTGATCTGTGATGCGCCCTCGCTGAAGGAGGCGTCGGACCACTTCCCGTTGTTGTTCGAGATTGAATGAAGGGTTTGCTTTACAAGGTGTGGAAGCTAGGTGGTCTGCTGTATCGAGCCGCAGAAAATCCCTTGCGCAGGGTATAGTTCCCGGTGTCCACATGGATCACAATTCAGACTGGTCATGCACACAGAGCACGCTGGCGTGGAGCCGACCCTTCGGGGCCAGCTCCACGATTTTTTATCGCGCTCGCGAATCCTGAAGCCATACATCAAACCAACACTCGACGTAAGGCGCGGGAGCGATGGCTAACAGTGTTGGATTGAACGGCGGTGTGTCACGGCTCCGTAACGAGAGCTTCATCAGAATGACGCGGCCCATTGCCACGTTGGCGGGTGTGACTCCGAATCAGCTAGTACAATTGAGCTTTGCGGGTGGGTGTAGTTTCGCCGTGCTAGGCGCATTGTCATACCTTGCGAGAGCTCCCGATATTTCGCAGCTACTAATAAGCACGGCCATGTTTTTGAATGTTGCGGGCGCAATCCTCTCGGAAACTTCCGGCGATCTGTAAATTCAGGATCGGAACGGCGCAGTTCTAATAAACGATTCCAAGCGCGCGCAAAAACCAACTAACCGCCAGCGGCGCCGATTTCAGCCAGGAACCCTTCCGACGCGGTAGCGTCTTACGGTTGTTCTGGTCTACGTTAGCACCCATGTTCAGCGAACATGGGCGTCTAGGGCTGCCTGCGCAATATCCACCCGTGTCCGTAGCCGCTCAACTTCCTTAAGCGCGCACGTGCGTTCATACAACGTGAGAAGCGGCAACTGGGTGTGAGTTCTTTCGAGAACATCCGCGTGTTCTTCAACGGCGGTTAACCATTCTCTTGAAAGCCGCAAGCGCACACCACAAGGATGCGCGCTCATCTCAGAGCACCCACACGGGGTAGCAACTGCCGGAACGCTCAGCTATTCTGCATTACTTCTTTTTTAATCGCTATCTGGTGCGCCATCCAGCGTTGTAGGGAAACGGTGGAGAAAAGCATGATCCACCGCAGCGTATCACAGTGAACTGTCGCGTTTGCTGTTTGTCTCAGGGACGTAGAAAGGTCGCAATGGCGCAAAGTAAAAGTATCCAGTAGCAGACACCGAAGCCGTTCGATAGCTGGCCCGAGTCCCAGCTGTTTGCCACTGAGCACGTCGATATAGGGATAGAGCACGAGAACACGAGAGAGATGCGTAACTGCACACCAGAAGAGCAGAGCCGACGGACGAACGTGAACTGCCTTCGGATTCGTAATCGCCGGCAGACCAGTACTGCAATATTGAAGGTGATATGAATAAACCGGCATGCACGCACATCATGGGGATAAAAACGGTCAATCCGGTGGAGGCGAACGCGCGCGAGCAGCCAGCACGGTCGTCGCATGAGCCGAACGGGGCTTTACTGCTTTTTTGACGACGAGTCGTCGAATACTGAGTGTGGAACTAAATGGGCGTCGTCGCCCATTTAGACAGAAGAGCAGAACGTGGTGAGTTTTCTGC
>CAWGVL010000029.1:0-198122 GCA_963825845.1 Bryobacteraceae bacterium
CCATCGGCAGTCATATTCTTCATTCTCGAAAGAAACGTTCGCCATCGTTCGACAACTTCTCCGCGTCGGCAGCCTCGGAAAGCGGCGTCAACAACGCGATCTGCTCTTCCTCGGTCAATTGTATGAACGATTTTCGATGCTTCTCCGTGGCGGCCCGGTCGACCCACGCCAACCCTTGCCGATAAACGGATTGATGCTCCTCATTACGGCTCACAACAAGATCGATATACGACGGTACGCGAGCCTGAACCGCGCCGGGGGTGTCCGTGGCTGGAATAATCAGGTCAGCAATCCGTTTAATAGCCTCGAACTCCTCCTTCCGAAGAACACCGGCGGACCAATCGCCGCCTCTTCCGCCGCAACATGAACGTGCTGCCCGTACAATTCATCCGAGGCATAGGGGAACGCGCAAGTAGCCCGGATCGCGCCGATTATCTTCAGCGTCTCTCGCCGATTCGTCACTACAGATCCCCTTTCTTCAAACGGCCGGCGATATGGTCAGCCGTCCGCGACGCAAGCGCCATGATTGTGTGCGTCGGATTCTTTTCCGACGCCAAAGGAAAACACTGCCATCGACGACAAACAAGTTCGGCACATCATGTGTCTGGCAAAAGCCATTCACCACGGATGTTTTCGAATCCGACCCCATGCGCGCTCCGCCGAGTTCGTGATTCGTCCGCGGCTCGCCATAGACTTCCAGGATCTCCGCGCCGGAGCTCACCAGAATGTCCTTCGACCATCGCTGCATGTCATGGAAGATCGCCATGTCATTGTCGTTCCAATAGACGTGACGGGCGCGCGCGGCAGCCCCCAATCATCCTTCTCTGCTGGATCCAGATCTATATAAGTCTGCGAGTCAGGCGTCTTTTCGCCGTATGGAGAAAACGTCAGAAACGCAGGATAGCGTTCCTTCACTGCCTGCTTATAAGCTTTTCCAAACCCAGGAATCTGCCGTGTCCATCCAACGCTCCGGCGATTCTGATAATTAAATGCACCCCGAAAAACTCCGCGAATACCCCCGCTTTCTCGTGTGCATGAATGATGGGATGTACGCATGATCTAGAAAGCCTTCGTCACTGCCAAGTGGCTTGCCGATCAGCTTACTGAGAAAACACTGCACTCCGCCAGTCATATGCGGAATAAACTCCCGGCCCAGATGGCCGCTGAGTTCGCAAGCCCGTTTGGATAAAGCCGTGACGTGGACATCATTAGCAGAGCCACGCTCTGCACACATGCGCATGACACGACGACGGAGCGTCCGCGAACCTCGCGTTCAGCTTTCGTCACCCGATCGATGTAACGAACACCCGTCACCCGATTTTCAGGTGTGACCACCACTTCGCGCACAATAGCGTTGGGAACGATCTCCAGCTTTCCCGTTCGAAGCGCAGGAATCATGTGAACATCGGCGGAATTATATTTGGCGACAACATCACACCCGGCCATGCAATTTCCACAAAAATGGCAAGCGGGTCGAGTGCGCGTCGCGCGCGACAGCGTCGATTTGCGTACATGAATCACCTTGACGCCGAGCTTTGCCGCCCCGCGCTGTACCAATACATCGCTGCACTTCAGCGGCACTGGTGGCAGAAAGATGCCGTCTGGCAAGTCTTCCAGGTGATCGAGATTCCCGCAGACACCAATCTCGCGTTCAATCTTGTCGTAATACGGCGCAAGATCTCTATAGTCGATAGGCCAATCTGCGCCACCGCCGTCGATCGATTTGCCCTTGAAATCACGCTGGCTGAAACGCAGCGCGACAGCATTCCACAGCAGAGTCTTCCCACCTATGCCACGCGACCGTTCCGAATCAAAGCCCTGCTTGCCGGTTTTCATCGTCGGGATATGCCGGTTGGGAAACTCGAACGGCATGGCATGCGTGTTGAAATCCGTGCGAGTGTTGACTTTCGGCCCGCCCTCAACTACCGCCACATCGACGCCTTGACGCGCCAGATGCGCCGCCATCGTGCCCCCAGCCGCGCCGGAGCCGACAATCACGACATCGTATGTTTTCACTGCCATAATTCTATCCTTATCGGAAGGAGTCAACACGTTCGCGTTCACAGGGGCGGCCATCCAACTCGCGGAAACGATTCATACTCTCCATGCTGCCTGTTGTCGCGGAGGCGTGCGTTGCATCTCTGAGCAGGTGGCTAGGGTCAAACGGCCGGGGGTGGGTATTCTGGCTCGCTCTTTCGATGACCGACTGTCAGGTCAACTGCGGCTGATTGGAGTCACGTCGTATCCACCTGAAGGCTGGCACCGAGTTCTTCCAAAAGAACTTCTCTGCCGCCAGTTTGCCTTTCGCCATGACATACGACTGGAGAATCTCCAGAGCCGTCTTATTTCGACCGGCATACACAATCGAGTCGTCCCCGAAGATATCCCAGATGAAGTCCAGCACCGGTTTGTAGATAGCCGGATCAAACTGGGGCTGGGCGTTAGGCCGAGATCCAGGTAGGCCCGAAACCTTTACATATACCTTTCGCTTCTTCAGTTCCTTAAGATTATCCGCGTAACCCTTCAGAACCTCCGGCGCTGTAGGGAGCGCAAGCGCTTGAAGATGACCGAGCACCACACGCAATTCAGGCACTTTGTCGGTGAGACGCACCGTCGCATGGATGAGGTCTAACCGCGGGTTAGCCACTTCCAACGTGAGACCCGTCTGGGCAAATACTTTCATATTGGCAATGAAGTCTGGACGGTCGACTGCCGCAACCAGATTGTGACCTTCCCACACGTTTCCGTAACGAATGCCGAGAAACAATTTGTTTCGGTGATACCTTTCCAGATACTCGCGAAACTCCGGTTTCAACGGATCCAGATTGCCGATCATGCCGACAATCATGGGTTCACTTTCGATAATCATGAGCACCCAAAGGTTATCCTCGACCCAAGGGCTAGCTTCGACTTTGATGCCACCGACTATACCCAGAGGGATTGCCGCCTCACGAAAGTGGTGCGGAAGGAACGGGGGCGCATTCGGGGTCCGGGGATACGGCGCTCCCTGAGGGCGGGTTGGATCGTAAAGGTGGAAGTGAGTATCAATAATCGGGATCGAACCTGCTTGCGCCCTAGCCATAGCCGACGTAGCCACTCCTCCAGCCGCAGCAAGAAACGATCTGCGGCTCGATGGGGATTCGAAACTTGGGGCGGGCCTTCTGTGATCGAACATTCGGTATGAAACTCCTTGTCCGTCCTGAATTCTATATCAGGCCGCCCCTAGGAGTCCGAGGTGGGAATCACATTGCTACAAAATCCAATGAGTGTAGGCAAACCGGGAGTTGACGAGCAGGCGTTGCCTGCGTCGTGGACGTTACTGCGGACGCCTCGGGCAGTATCCGCGATTTGTGTAAACGCCGTTCCGGTTGAGCAGCTATTTACCGCTGTTGAGCTGCCAGCATTCGATCTTCCCACAGGATCGTGAAGCGGCTGAGTGCGGCTTTCCAATGCTGCACAATCTCCCATCGGTCGACGACGTTTCTCAGGGCCAAGAACAGTAACTTCAGCGCTGCCTCCTCGCTCGGGAATGATCCGCGTGTCTTGATGATCTTACGCAGCGACATATTCAAAGATTCCACCGCATTCGTGGTGTAGACGATGCGGCGAATCTCGGCCGGGTAGGCGAAGAACGGGATGACCTGTTCCCAGTGCCGCTTCCATAGCGAACTGATCGTTGGATGGCGCGCATCCCATTTCTTAGAAAAGGTGTTGAGTTCCTGCTCGGCAGTTTCCACGGTCTCCGCCCGATAGATCGCCTTCAGATCCTGGGCGACTGCTTTGCGCTCTTTCCAGCTCACGTAATTCAGGCTGGCACGCGTGAGATGAACGATGCATAACTGCACCTGCGCGTGCGGGAGCACGCTCTCGATGGCTTGTGGGAATCCTTTCAGCCCGTCTACGCATGCCAGAACCACATCTTTGACGCCACGGTTTCTTAGATCCGTCAGCACCTGCAACCAGAATTCGAGCCTTCGTTGGCCGATGTCCATAGCCCCAACACGTCTTTCTGTCCTTCCAGGTCAATACCGATCGCAACGTACACCGCTCGATTTTCAACGCGTCCCTCATGGCGAGATTTATGCGATCGAGGTCAGTCCCACACTGATCTCGGAAGTCACCGACATACACAGGATCTTATCGTCAACGCCCGCGAATCGGTGTTGATGCTTTGGCTACGATTTTCGGCTCGCCGGTCATAGAAAGGCGGCCGCCGGTCGCCCCAAACTTGCTGTCGCCACCCACAACTCCTGTTGCCGCTCCCGTCCTCGCCTTGTTCCCATCGCCATGGCGAATTCTAAGGAACATTAACGACGAGAAATGCTTTATCGGTCTTTCACCTCGGACTGCTAGGCCGTTTGCGCGTTCGGCATATTGCGGGCGACGTTTCGAGGATCGACTATCGGTGAGCCGCCCACACTTAAGATGAGGTGATGAGCGCAACATTCCTCGAAGAGTGCGTATCCGTCTTGAAGCGCACTCCCGCGACGTTTGACACTCTACTTCGGGACTTGCCCGAAGCATGGACAGACGCCACAGAAGGTCCAGGTACCTGGAGCCCTTACGTTGTAATCGGTCATCTGATCCACGGCGAAAAGGCCGACTGGATGCCGCGCCTACAGATCATCCTGGAGCATGGCCCCGGCCGGCCCTTGATTCCTTCGACCGCGAGGCACAATTCCGCGAGAGTAATGGCAAGTCACTTTCCACGCTGCTGGATGAATTCAGAACGCTGCGCAGTGACAATCTGTCGAGCCTGCGCGCTTTGAACTTACAGCCTTCGCACTTAGAATCGAGGGGCGCACATCCCGCGCTGGGTCCTGTAACTCTCCGGCAACTCCTGGCTACATGGACGGCACACGATCTGGCGCACATCCTGCAGGTGAGCCGGGTGATGGCGAAGCGCTACAAGCAGGAAGTAGGTCCTTGGGCGGAGTATCTGTCGGTGATGAAATAGCGCGGCCGAGGACGCAATCGGGTAATTCGCCTTCAGGCTCGAGGCGACTCTGGCGGCATGTCCAGACCCGTCCCTAACAGCCATTTCACTACGTCGCACTGCCTACCGACGCGAGCTTCTACCGTGTGATCATCCAACCTCAATACGCCTGGACGCTGTGCCGCTTTCGCCGCGGCATCCATCGTTCTCATCCTGAGGGTGATAGTCATCGGCAGGCTCGGCTTGTAAGGGCGCGTTTTGCCCGCTCTTAAGTTCCCGATGGATTGTTTGATGCCTCGTGCCGTCTCCCGCCTGGCGGCCTCCGGCGTCAAACCCGTGCATGAATCGGTTGTCCCGCGCTTCACAGCAGTCGCAACGACCAGTGGAAATTGCTTCCGCGCCTCCGCGCAGGCTGCCTCATCACCCTGCACATGAATCAACGGCACGTCCCAATGTCCGGCGAAGCAGGCCTCAATTCCGATCTCGCCAACGCTTTGCCCGTTGATCGTAAAATCCAACCACTCGAAATTCCAAGTGTGCGGTAGAAAGGCTCCCTCCGTAGTAGCTTTGGCGTGGTGACCGGGAAGAATAAGTCCGGCCACACTCTCGTTCATTCCAGGCATCCAGCGCCGTTTGCCGTCCTCCATCCCCACGCTTCTATACAGATATGTGATCCGTGTGTCGCGCAAGAGATTCTCCTGGATAAAGTTGCCGCCGCCGTGATGAGTGTCGCAGACGATCAACTCGGTGGCTCCGGCCGCGAGTGCTGCTTCGCTGGCTGCGTTGATATCGGCGGTGAAAAGGTCGCGCGCCTCGCGACCGACCTCCGGGCGTGCGCCTGTCTCCCAATACCAAGCCTGCTCTCGGGTGAAGATGCCGGGTGATCCGTCCATATCGCAGTGTAGGAACAGCTTCAGCGGGCGCTGTTCTTGCGCTGGCACTGCGATTGTGCCAAGGGCGGCCGCCCCCGCCGCACGCACAAAAGTCCGGCGGGGCATTGGATCGAAGCATTTCATGGGTAGAGTATGACACCAGTCCAGACGAGCAGGCGGAGTCACTGATCAGCGTACAACCCTTGTCTTCCCTGTTATCCGTGTGATAGCTCGAAACGAATCCTGCCCGGAGGACTCTCCTCTATGTATCACTGGATCGCATGCGAGTCCTTGCCTTTTGCCTAATACTATTGAGTTCTGTTCCCGCAGCAGATTGGCTCCAATGGGGCGGTCCCGGCCGTAGTTTTCGTCTGCCAAACGACGCAGCAATACCAGGCTGGCCAGCTTCGGGACCGGCGCAGTTGTGGACGAGGAACCTTGGCGAAGGTTATTCGTCGATGCTGATCTCCGGTGATGTCCTGTAGTACGATGTACCGCAAGGGTCCACAGGACGTGGTAATTGCTTTGAGTTCTTCGAACGGGAAGACCGTCTGGGAGAAAGGCATCGATGCTCCGCACGACTCACGAATGAACATCGAGGCAGGTCCGGGTCCGCACTCGACACCCCTGATCGTGCGCGACCGCATCTTCATCACAACTGTGATCGGACGGCTCGTCGCACTTGACCGGAAAACCGGGAAAGTTCTTTGGACACAGGACCTATGGAAGGACTTCAAAGGCACATTTCTAGAACGCGGCTATTCCGCAAGTCCGCTCGCATACAAGGACAGTGTCATCGTGCCGGTCGGGGCGCCGGGCGAGCGTTAATCGCGTTCCGCCAGAGTGACGGGACGGTAATGTGGTCCAAGGGTGACATGGAGAACGCGTATTCCTCTCCGATCTTGATTACTGCGGGAGGCCGTGATCAGATAGTCAACTTCTCGGCCCGGGAAGTTAGCGGATCCGATGCAGGCACAGGAGACGTCCTATGGAGTATCGAGCACCGAACGATGCACGACATTCACGCCGCGACTCCCGCTTGGTGCGAGGAAGCCTCCGTCCTGGTAGTCTCATCCGGGTATGACGGAGGCGCTCGAGGCATTCAGGTCGGAAAAGGGCGCGGTAGAGTTATGGCATCACAAACGGCTCCGAGTGCACCACACGAACATGGTTTGTGCAAACGGCGTCATCTATGCATCGAGTGGCGATTTTGGCCCGGCTCCCATGACGGCCGTCGACGCGAGGACGGGCGGGGTTCTATGGCAGAACCGCGCGTTTACAAAAGCTAGTTTTGTGCTTGCCGGAGATACCTTGTTCGTGGTCGATGATGACGGAAGTGTTGCGATGGCGGCGGTATCACGGCAGGGCTTAATGGTTATCGGCGAAGCGCAGCTGCTTCGAGCCAATTCGTGGACGGTACCGATGCTCGCGGGATCTCGCCTGTTCGTACGCGATCGGCACCGGCTGGTGGCCTTCCAACTCGAGTAGGTTGTGTCGCATTCAGCCCATCCCCTGCTCTGCTATCGACTTGACAGCTACCTACGAATAGCACCATCATTTATCGCAGCAGTACATGCGAGAACGAGGTGACGGAATGTCTACGACTCGTCGAAGTTTTATCAAGGTCGCTTCTGGCGGACTGATCGTTTCTGCACTCGGCTTTGACCTCAAACGCGTCCACGCCCAGGCAAGAACGCTGAAAATTGCGAGGACTACGGAGACGCGTTCAACATGCCCGTATTGCTCCGTCAGTTGCGGTGTCATCATCCACACCCTCGGAGACAAGTCGAAGAATGTAACTCCGCAGGTGGTACACGTCGAAGGCGATCCGGACCATCCAATCAATCGCGGCACACTTTGTCCCAAGGGCTCGTCCCTTTATCACGATATTCTCAATGAGCGGCGACTAACCAAGCCGCAGGTACGCCGGCCGGGATCGGATGACTGGGAAGACATCTCCTGGGATCAGGCCATCGAGGAGATTGCCCGAAAGGTGAAGGCAACTCGAGATGAAACCTTTGTGGAGAAAGACACCGAAGGTAGAACGGTGAACCGTTGCGAGGGGATTGCCTGGAACGGTGGCTGCACGGACACGAATGAATTCAACTATCTCGTCGTAAAGACCATGCGCGGCATGGGTGTCTGCTATCTGGAAACTCAGGCCAGGGTTTGACACGCTCCAACGGTCTCCAGTTTGGGGCCCACGTTTGGTCGCGGCGCAATGACGAATGGTTGGATCGACATCGGGAACACGGACATGATGTTGATCATGGGCGGGAACCCAGCCGAGAACCATCCGTGCGGGTTCAAGTGGCCAATCGAAGCCAAACGCACGCGGAATGCAAAAATGCTTGTCGTCGACCCGCGCTTCACACGCACGGCTGCGACCGCGGATATGTTCGTCCAGATCCGTGCGGGTTCCGATATTGCGTTCCTGGGTGGTGTGATCAAATACGCGATCGACAACGATCGAATTGCCAAAGAGTACCTGGCCAACTTCACCAACGCGGCTTTCATTGTTAAGAAAGGCTTCAAACTACCTGAAGACGGTTTGTACTCCGGATTCGATCCGGACGCACAGATGTATGACAAATCGACCTGGAATTATGATGCCGGCGGGGACATAACCGGCAGGGCATTCGGACCGGAAGATGGGCCCGCGACGAGCGACCCGGGAGCAAGCCCCGAATCCAAACGCAAAAACCAGCACGATTTGGCGGCACAGGCAGCGGGTAACCGACCGTTACCAGGGGGCGGCGCTCATGGAACTCCTTCTGGGACCGCGGGTGAAGGCCAGGGTTATCAAGCTTTCGGCCAGATGGGCGCGAAGGCAAAAGAAGGAACTCCGGGTGAGGATTCGCTGCCCCCGAACATCGCCTATGACCTGAGTCTGCAGCATCCGCGGTGCGTATATCAGCTCCTGAAGTCACATTATTCGCGATACACGCCGGAGATGGTCGAGCGCGTCACCGGTATCTCGAAGGACCAATTTCTGAAAGCGGCGGACTTTTACACTTCCATTCGGAAAAACGGGGACATGAAGAAGGTCGGTACCGTTATCTACGCGGTGGGGTGGACACAGCATACGTTCGGGACCCAGATCATCCGAAGCGCCGCAATACTGCAACTCCTTCTCGGCAACATCGGACGCGCAGGTGGCGGCGTCAACGCGTTGCGTGGACACGCCAACATTCAAGGCGCGACCGATATGGGAGGGGTATTTGATATCCTGCCCGGCTATTTGAAGACACCCAGTCCAGCCGATAAGGATTTCGCCACTTACGTCAAAAGGACGACCCCGACCATTTCAAAACCCGCCGAGTGGGAGTCGTACAACTACTGGTCGAACACGCCAAAGTTCGCCGTCTCGCTGCTGAAAGCTCTGTATGGCGACGCTGCGAGAGAAGACAACGATTGGGCGTTCCATTACCTTCCTAAGATCGACCGCAAGTACTCCTGGACGGACCTGTGGGACAACATGTATCACGGCCATGTCAAAGGTCTGATTTCCTTCGGTATGAACGGCGTTGCCATCGGCCCGAATTCATCCAAGAATATTGAGGCACTGAAGAAAGCTGACTGGCTCGTGGTCGGCGAAATCTTTCCGGATGAAACCAGCGAATTCTGGAAATCCCCTGGCATCACACCGGAGGAGATGAAGAACATTAATACGACAGTCTATCGCCTCGCTTGTTCAGGTTTCGCGGAGAAAGATGGATCGATGACTAACTCGGCACGGTGGCTGCAATGGAAGGAGTCCGCACTTCCTCCGCCCGGCAACGCCCGTCTCGATCAGGATATCGTCGCGCAAATCTTTCTAAAAGTGCGCGATCTGTACAAGAAAGAAGGAGGCAGGTTCCCCGATGCCATCTTGAATCTCACGTGGCCATACTCCGATCCGGAGCACCCCGCCCTCGGCGGAAATTGCGAAGGAAGTCAACGGAAAATCGCTGGCAGACCTGGAAGACCCCAAGACGAAGCAGCGTGTAAAGGCAGGTCAGCAGGTTCCCGGCTACAGTTGGCTGCGCGATGATGGAACAACATCCTGCGGCAATTGGCTTTACTCCGGGTCTTGGACGGAGGAAGGGCCGCAACTCGCGCGTCGCCGCACCGAGGATCCATCCGGCCTTGGAATTCATCCGAACTGGGCATGGTCGTGGCCTGCGAACCGCCGTGTGCTGTACAACCGGGCCTCATGCGACGTCTCGGGAAAGCCCTGGGATCCCGAGCGCAAACAGGTCTGGTGGAATGAGTCTGCACGGATATGGGTCGGCAACGACGTGCCTGACTTCAAGGCGGATTCCCATCCAAAAGATCACATGGGCCCGTTCATCATGAATCCTGAGGGTGTCGGACGGATCTTCGCGCCCTTGGCTGCCTTCGCCGATGGGCCTTTTCCGGAACACTATGAGCCGATGGAGAGTCCGATCCAAAACCCCTTCCATCCAAACCAGTCGACGAATCCTGTCGCTAGGAAACTGACTTCATCCGCCGATAAGTACGGCACGACGGCAGACGGCTTCAACATCATCTGTACAACCTATCGGTTGACGGAGCATTACCATTACTGGACCAAGAACAATCCGATGAACGTGCAATTGATCCCCGAGCCGTTCGTTGAAATCCCGATCGAGTTGGCCGGCGACATAGGGATCAAAGGCGGCGACAAGGTGAAGGTAACAAGCGCGCGCGGCTATTACATCGCGAAGGCCATGGTTACGAGACGCATCAAACCAATGGTGATCGACGGCAAGAAGACTTATCAGATCGGCATCCCGATCCATCAGGGATACCGCGGCATTGCCGAGGACGAAGGCAGGAATGCTAAGACGCTCGCAAACCGGCTCACTCCGGCAGCAACCGATCCAAACGCCTACACACCGGAATCGAAAGGATTCCTTGTGAAATTAGAAAAGGCATAGCGAGAGGGCATGGCTAACGGTCCGCTGCAAATCAAGGCTATCTCCGGCCACCCCGGGCCGGTTCCCGGACGCAATACTTCACGCGATTACGCGGTTTGCAAGCTGATCGATGTGACCACCTGTATCGGCTGCAAGGCCTGTGAGGTCGCGTGTCTCGAATGGAATGGGTATCCGTTCCGGGAGACTTCGTTCGACAACACATATCAGACGATGCCGGACCTCGAATGGAACTATTACAATTTGATCCGGTTCGATGAGCATGTCGATTCCGAGGGAACGCTGAGCTGGCTGATGCGTAAAGACCAGTGCATGCATTGTGCCGACCCAGGCTGTCTGCGCGCATGCCCGGCCGACGGCGCGATAGTTCAATACAGCAACGGCATCGTCGACTTCCAGCAGGAGAATTGCATCGGCTGTCAGTATTGCGTCACCGGCTGTCCGTTCGACATCCCAAAATTCAACAAGGAAACAAAGAAAGTCCACAAATGCACCCTGTGCTCCGACCGCGTGGGCGTTGGGTTGCAGCCGGCGTGCATCAAGGCGTGTCCCACCGGGTGTCTTCAATTCGGCAGCAAGGACGACATGAAGCAGCGGGCTGAGAGCCGGGTCCGTCAACTTCATGAACAGACGTCCTATAAGAAGGCGGGAGTTTACGACCCTCCCGGTGTCGGAGGAACGCACGTCATCTATGTTCTGCATGACGCGACCAATCCACAAGCTTACGGCGGGTTACCCGCGGATCCCCATGTGCCCTGGCTGGTGCGTATTTGGAAAGGCCCGCTCAAATGGGTGGGTGGACTGGCCATGACGGCCGGAATCTTCGGGGTTGCACTCCATTATTTACGCTTCGGTCCGAAGATAGTTGATCGAGAAGAAGGCGATCGCGGAGTAAATCAGGAAAAGTCGTGAACGAATGAGCACTCGACCCACTGCTATCCAAGATCACACGATTCCTCCAGGCCAGATCGTCCGCTATTCGTATTCGGAGCGGATGTGCCATTGGCTGTCAGGTCTTTCGTATGTTTACTGTTTAATCAGCGGACTCGCGCTCTTCACGCCGTACCTGTACTGGCTTGCCGCACTGCTCGGCGGTGGACCGACTGCACGGTTCTGGCATCCATGGGCAGGACTTGTCTTCATGATCGCGACCGTATGGATGCACGCTATCTGGAAACGTGACATGTCCCTCATCGATGTTGACCGGCAATGGGTAAAGAGTATCAAGAACTATGTTACTAACCGGGATGACCTGCTGCCGCCTCAGGGAAGGTTCAACGCAGGACAGAAACAATTCTTCTGGATCATGTATTACGCAGCGATCGTCCTGCTGATTTCAGGTCTGATTATGTGGTTCCCTGAGCTCTTTCCGCTCCGGTTCAACTGGGTGCGTGGATCGGCCATACTAATTCACGCATGTGCTGCGCTGGTTACAATTGGCGCTTTCATCATTCACGTTTATATGGGAGTGTTCATGGTCCCTGGCGGCTTTCGTGGAATCACGTTGGGACATGTATCCAGGCGATGGGCTCGGGCTCATCATCCGCTGTGGTACGAACAAATGACCAACGATCCCTCTGCCGGCAAATGAATGCGTCACCTTGGAAACGCCGAATCGAACGGTCAACTGATCTCCTTGAAATCTTTCCGGAGGCTGGCGAGCTACTGAAGTTTTATTGCCGCGTCGCAAAATTTCAGGAGTCGATTTTCGATAGCTTGTGGCGCACCGGTCAGACGGATTTGAATGCTGTTGCTCATCGCTTGCCGGACCTATACGCAGTGATCGAAGCAGATGACGTCGCTACGCTTGATGGAGCAGCAAGCAATCTGCTGGCAACAGGCCTCGAGGGCTGGCAAGCGATGCTGCGAACGTACTGGGATAACAGTGGATATGTCGCCACGTATGACAGTGCCCAGGAATTTTTCAGCCGCGCACTTCTGCAACCGTACGCAGAGTATCTTTCTTCGCGCGGCAACGCTCCCATGGAGGGCGAGGGAACCTGTCCGTTTTGTACGGCCAGACCCGTCGTAGGCATTCTTAGGCCCGAAGGCGAGGGAGGAAAGCGCTCGCTCATGTGCTCAATGTGCGCAACCGAATGGGTATTCCGGCGTGTCATTTGCCCCAACTGCGGCGAGACGGACAAGGACAAGCTACCGGTATACAAGGCAGAAAGCGTCGGCCATGTACGGTTGGAAGCTTGTGATTCGTGCCACCGTTACCTGAAATCGGTGGATCTCACGGTCAACGGGCTGGCCGTACCCGTCGTCGATGAACTTGCGACCGCAACGCTGGATGTTTGGGCAGAGGAAGCCGGATACGTGAAAATTCAGCCGAATCTGCTGGGCTTATAGACCAGGGTGATTCAATACTGCCGACGACTGCGACCGCCGACATAGGCTATAAAAGGTTAGTGCGGGATGAGGATCTGACATGGGACTCGACGTCGCTGAATTCAAGAAACGATTAGAGGCAGAGGAACGGGAGTTGCTGGAAGGTATGGTCCAGCACAAAAAAGAGGCTCGTGAGTCGGTTGAACAAGAGGTTCGCGACCCGATGGACCAAGTAGTCTCTTCCGAGGGGGCCGAAAAAGAGTTTCAGTTGGCCACCTCGGATTGGCGAATCATTGAAGAAATCCGCGCTGCGTTGGAACGTATTGAAAACGGTACATACGGGTTTTGCCTCGATTGCGGCAGGAGAATCGATCCCGCGCGATTGGACGCCATACCTTGGACCCGCTATTGCGCTGAAGATCAGGATCGACACGATCGAGGCCCGGGCGGCGAGCTGCCGGTCGAGCCGACACTGTAGCAGCGCGTTATACGCGGGTATACCATACCTGGGCAAATGAGGTGGGTCTCCGGCATTCCACGAGGGGTCTTTGCGGCAACTGGCCGGTCCTATTGTAGAGCGAGATGGCATCGTGGCTCATACAAACCGGATGTGATTCAGGTCTTAGCAAGATGCCATTAGAAGAGAGATCACACTCCTGGCTAACGTCAACGCGACCCGATCGGCTTTGCTTTCTCACGTACGTGCTCCGGGATGGGTTCGCCCGGCCCGTGGTAGTTAAACTCCTCGCCGTACTTAAAGCCGTGCTTCCCACCGATGGTCTCGGCTAACTCTTCGGCATAAGCACGAATCAGGGCCGCAATGGTGCTGCGATTGAGAACGGCCAGCAGACGTGAAGGCTTTTCCGCGAGGTCCAGCCGTTGTTTGACTTGTGTGGCGTAGCGCCGGTTCGCCGTTTCAAGTTTCTCCAGCGCGGCCACTTTCAGATTGAACGTCTTGCCTATATCCACAGGTCGGAATTTGGCAGCATTGTGACCGCCTTCGCCGGGGCGATATGGACGATTCGCCGCATAATAGTACGTCTCCCGCACGCCTGGCGGCGATAAGCCCATCTTCGTAAACTCTTCACCGACATATCGTCCGGAGCCGTACGAAAACTCTTCTGCCGCTCGCGCCGAGAAAAATGGTCCCAATCCGGCTCGTAGTGAATCCACGGATCCGGATGGAAGACGATTTGCGGTCTGTAATGGCGTATTAAGCCGAAGATCTGATTGCGGATCTCGTTGGTTGAAACCTGCCCCAGCTCCCCGCTCTTATGATTGAGAATAAAAACTTCCCGAACTCCGAGCATCTTCGCGGCAAACTCGCCCTCACGATTGTTCGTCAGTCTCGTGTCCGCCGGGCTCAATGCAATCGAGTTCTTCTCATCATTTCCGATCTGTACTACATTGACGATGTATCCCTGTTCGATCAGCCCCGCCAGGGTTCCGCCGGCGGCCATAAGGTAGTCGCCTGGAGTCGACGTAATTACCAGGACACTCTTTTGCGATTGCGCGCGAATTGCAAGCGGCAGGAGCAGAAATATAAGGTAGGCTAAGAATCGCATCCGGAGAAATTGAGTGTACCACCCGGTCATCGTGCTAACATGAGCGACATTCATCTGATGAAGACCACGTTTACGTGCGGCTTCGCTGTTCTTATCGCTGCCTCGACGATTTGCCGTGGCGCCGACCGCCTTCCGCTGATGAAGCTCCCACCTGGCAAGGTGGTGTTGGTGTGCCAGCCACACCATGACGATCACACGACGGACTACGGTATGGGCGGCCTGATCGCCCGGTTCGTTGACGAGGGATACGACGTCTACTACGTTCGAGCGTCGAACGACGAGAAAGACGGTATCCGCGAACCCGGCGAAAACGACAATATCAATCATCGTGAGTCGGTCGCTGCGACGAAGCTGTTGGGTATTAAAGAAGTAATCAGCCTGAATTGGCGTAACGATTACACTGCCTCTATTCCGTTGAACGAACTGCGCGCTCAGTTGATATTTCTTATCCGAAAGTACAAGCCGGACGTGGTGCTTGGACACAACCCTTGGGAGCACTATCAAAAAAATCCTGATCATCGCAACGTCGCACGCGCGATGGCCGAGGCGTTCTGGTTAGCCGGCTATGCAAATGTGCATCCCGAGCAGTTGAAACTTGGCGTCACGCCGCATGCTGCGGCTTACCTCTTCGGAAAAGCCCGGCTCGACTGGGGACTTGGGCATACGCCAAACGTGGCGGTGGAGCTAACGGAAGCGCAGGTACGCCGCAAGCAACAGGCTTATCAGACCCATCGGAACGTCTATGCTCATCCTGCGACCGCGCGCTCGACTCGCGCCGCGCTCGCGAGAGACAATCTCTACATCCCGGAGTTCGCGGACCTTGACGATCAGGAAGCAGCGATACGTATGGAAGAGTGGCACATGGACTGGATCTCCAGAAAGCGTGGAGAGCAGGCCGGCGTCCGGTATGCCGAGGATTACTACTTCCTCGACGAGTTTCATCATCTGCCAGGGCTGAAAGATTACCTGCGCAACCAGGTGCAGAAACAATGAGAGGGCTGATCCTGGCGCTCCTGATCTTCGGTTGCTGTCCGGCAACTGCGCAGAAGCCCGTTGTTCTGGTTGTCACCGCGGATGCTGAGGATTACCTGTTGGCCGCAGGCGGAACAATCGCAGCAATGATCGAAAACGGCGCCGAGGCTCACATCCTCCGCGTTACGAATGATGAGAATAGCGCCTGGGACCTCTCGCCGGAAGAGACCGCCGTTCGCATTAAAACCGAGAGCGAAAGCGCGGCCTCGGCCCTCGGAGCGAAGGAAGTTGTGTCAATGGGGTACCGCGCCGCAGAACTCGCAGACGTTCCGTTCACCACCTTGCGCGACCGCTTAACTATCTACATTCGTCATTACCGGCCGACAGTCATGTTCATTCCGAACCCATACACGGAGTACGATCGTGTACTCGACCGCTACTACACCGGACGCGCCGCGGAGGATGCCTGGCGAGCTGCATCGCTGGACAATTATGTTCCGCCGTTCGGTGCGCTCGGATTGAAGCCGCACCTCACGCCCGAGTTGTATTACTACTCGCAGCCACTTGACCCAAGGCGGCGCGAGCCTGAGAGTTCCGCGACGTTTGTACCCGAACCGAAGATCGTCGACATATCCCGAACGTTCGATCGTAAGGTAAAGGCA
Source organism: Bryobacteraceae bacterium (assembly GCA_963825845.1). Lineage (GTDB taxonomy): Bacteria > Acidobacteriota > Terriglobia > Bryobacterales > Bryobacteraceae > DASQDN01. Next base: position 16,258 of record CAWGVL010000029.1, read on the forward strand.
ATCCAGGCGCTTAAGACCATCAACCGCTCTTCTGCACTGAGATTGAAATCACGGCTGACCTCTACCGGCCGCAGACTCCCGCTGCTCGATGTAGTGGATGAGACTTCCGTGAACCGGTTGGCCGAAGAAAACGTGCGCGGCCTCTCGAAGATAGCGGCAGAGGGATCCCCATATTCGATGGCCGAAGAGTTCCGGTACGCTGGCCTGAAGTATCGTATCCCGACCAAATATTTGCAGTGAAGGCCGCCACATTGTGAGGACATCCAAAGTCATAGTTGCTGAAACGATGCAGCACTTTTATGAGTTCTTTCGGGAACACGCGGTTGCTATAGCTCTTGCATTACTGTTGGCAATCCCGGCGAATGGTGCGACCCACACCGTCGTAAACGAAGTCAATTACCACACCTTCTCAAAAGACCACCCGGTGCTGCTGCGCATCCGGCCAGGTGATACCGTCATCACCAAGACGGTCGATTCGGCAGGGTTCGATGCCGAGGGAGTTCGTCACACGAAGACGCATGGCAATCCATTGACGGGTCCGTTCTATGTGGAAGGCGCGAAACCTGGCGACGCAGTCGTAGTGCGACTCAAGAAGCTGCGGCTGAATCGCGCAACAGGCTACAGCGGCTTCCACGTCAGCTCACTGAGTGAAGATCTTCGGACAAAGTACTCGCCAGGGGAATACACCGAGGGCGCCGTGCTGCCTGCACGCCAGGACCTCGTGCCCTTCGTCATTGACCTGAAGAACGGCACAGCACGCCCAAAACAACGCCTGAGCCGGCACGTCGATCTAACCTTCGCCGCTACTCCGATGCTCGGATGCATAGGGGTCGCTCCGGCGGATCAATCGCCCACATCAGGCCCGGCGGGCTCGTACGGCGGCAATCTGGACTATAAAGAGATTCGTGAAGGCGCTACGGTACTTCTGCCGGTCAGTGTGCCCGGCGCCTACCTCTTCCTCGGCGATGGCCATGCTTTACAGGGGGATGGAGAACCCGTGGGGTCCGGAATCGAAACATCGCTGGATGTTGAGTTCGCGGTGGAATTGCGGAAGGGTGCGCGCCTGACTGAGCCCCGGGCCGAAAATGCTGAGTATCTGATCAGCATCGGGGCGCGTACGGCGGCAAGTCGTTCTTTGAACGGCGCACTCGAGATCGCGACATCCGACATGATGCGATGGCTCGTCGAAGAATACGCCATCGAGCCGATTGCCGCCCATTTGCTGATCGGCCATGAGGCAAGATACGACGTTGCGGCGTTGAGCGGAGTGATGGCTATCAAAATTCCAAAGAAGGCGCTTCCCGTTAAGCACTGACCAAGGCAACTCGATCAACGCGACAGGATCCAGGGAATCTCGACCACGGATTCGCCGTTCAGCACGGCCGCTTGTTCGAGAACCCGGCGAGCGTGTTCTGCCGCCGTCTGAACACCCTTGTGATAACGCATATTCGGGCGGCCGGGGCCACCATTGTATGCGCCGACGGCCAACGAGACGTCGCCTTCAAACCGGTCCAGCAGGTCCCTGAACAGCAGCCCCGCATACGTAGTCAATACAAGCGGGTCCACTTCTTGTATCTGAAGTTGTTTGGGTGGCCGGAGATGCTCGGGCAGCTTCGAGTAATCGCGAGTGTCACGCTGATATAGCTGATGAACGTACCGTAGAGTCTCCCGCGTAATCTGCCATACTCCCGCCGAATCATTGAGAACTCGGACGCGGCCTCGTCTCCGTTCCAGCACAATATCATCGGGCGCCGGGCGACGTTTCCAAATGGAATTATTCAAGTCACCTCGCACATTCATGTAATTGTTCTCCATCGCTCCAATCCCGAGGAAGAACTCGATGGGCAGATCATAGAATTCCGCAACGGTAATTATGTCGCCGGCCAGGCGGCTCGCCTGGTCTCGAGATAGTGGACTGGGAACAGGCTGCAACCGGGCCCGGACACGTGGATCGGTTACCGACTTGAAGCGGATGAACCGCTGCAGATATCTCGCGAGTTGCTTCTTCGGTATGGTTTCCAACTTCTTCCGTACCGGAAGGTTGTAGGCCGCGCGGAAGAGCTGTGTCTGCCGCTCCCAGCTATGGACTGTTCCGACCGGGGTCATTCCCCAAGTATCAGACTCGAGTTTCCCAGTGAGTCCCAGGCGTTCTGCCGCCGCAACGGCTGTCAGATACTCGTCCGGGAGTTTTGCAATTAAGCGATATTGACGCTCATCGTCGGATCTGCGGAAAACAAGCAGAACCTCGACATCCTCGGGGGCCAGGATCTGGCGGTAGTGCTCCGACATGAGAAACGCGAACAGCTCATCGCCGTACGTCGCAATCTCCGCAGTCAGGCTGACGGTCGGGATGCGAAGAAGGACTCTCGAGCCCGCAATTTCCGGCCGAGGAAGAAGCGTTGTCATTGAGGGGTGAAAGGGTTCCACTCTGAGGCGCCACGCCGTCCAGCCGGCAGCCACAACAACAATCACGAAGATGGTAATGATGAGGCGCGAGAGCGCGCTCATCCGCGGCCGGCGCGTCGCTTCGGGGATGTGTACGATGGTCGGTTCGGACTGCGCATGCGCCGGTCCGATCTCCTCAGATTGAGATGGGACCAAGGTACCCATGGTTATTAGACGATAACAAACCGTCTAAAGGTACATAGCTGAGAACTCCCGCAAGTTGTGTCACCAGCCTCCTTCTGTGTTACAGTCCACGCCCATGGCATCTTCGCAGCAAACCTTGGAGCAAACGAAACTAGCGATGGCCGAAACCAATCGCCTCTTCGAAACTGAAGTCATCCGAAACCGGAATTTCGATGCCCTGGACCAGATATATACAACCGACGCTCGAATTCTCCCGCCGGGAGAGCAGATGATATCGGGAGTGCCAGGAATTAAGCGCTTTTGGTCTGACCTCGTTGCGTCAGCAAACGCCACAACCGGTGTTCTCACGCCGGTTGATATTATTCCGGCAGGCGACGGGCTTGTCGAGATCGGGAAGGCAACGCTGACGATGGCCCCGTCCGCCGAAGCCCCCCAGAAACTCGAGGTGAAGTACGTTGTGTTCTGGCGTAACGAGGACGGACGCTGGAGGTGGCACATAGATATCTGGAACCAAAACTCATAACCGGGTAGGCAAAAGAATGGCACTCGGCGTGCTATTTTCGGCACGGGACAGTTGTCTTCTGCGATTGTCACGTAAAAAATGCCGATTGGAACACAATCCCGGCTGGGGCCTTACGAAATAATCTCCTTGCTCGGCGCTGGCGCAATGGGCGAGGTATACCGTGCTCGCGATACGCGCCTGGGTCGGGAAGTCGCGCTTAAGATCGTCGACGCATCCGTCGGAGGAGACCAAGAGCGCAGCCGTAGATTTGAACAGGAAGCGCGGGCGGCAAGCGCGCTGAATCATCCTAATATCGTCACGATACATGACACTGGTCACGAAGATCAGCTGTTGTATATCGTCACGGAACTGGTCGAAGGCGAGTCACTCCGCCGCGTAGTACAGGCGAATGCCCCGCTGCCGATGAAAGAGGTATTGGACATCGGAATTCAAATCGCGGATGGCCTAGCCGCAGCGCATGACAATGGCATCGTACACCGCGACCTGAAGCCGGAAAACATCATGATCACCCGGGAAGGGCGAGTCAAAATCCTGGATTTCGGGCTTGCCAAGCCTTTCGAGGACGGAGCGCTGTCAGAGAGTGGCCGTACCCTGAGCGTAAATGACACCGCCCCGGGCCTTCTTCTGGGCACAGCGGCGTACATCGAGTCCCGAGCAAGCCAAAGGCTCCCGTGTGAGCGGGTATGCAGATCAGTTCGCGCTCGGGCTCGTCCTCTATGAAATGGCGTCAGGCGTTCAGGCGTTCAGGCGCGACAATCCCCTAGTGACACTTTCGGCGATTCTCACGGAGGACGCTCCGGAATTGAAACAGGGTTCGGCTCCCTTCCAGTGGCTCGTGAAGCGGTGCATGCATAAGGATCCGGACCATCGGTACAGGTCTACCAACGATCTTATCCGCGAATTGCGTAACATTCGCGATCACTTGACGGGTACCGTTGAGGTTGGTGATCCTCCCTTGAGGGAGCCGACGCAGAGTGTCGAACGGAAGTGGATACGGCCCGCCTTGTGGATGGTAGCTGTTGTGCTCTCAGGTCTCGTTGGTTTCTTACTTTCGATCTCTTTCAAGACTCGGTCCAGTGTTCGATTCGCCGGAGCTACGCTTGCTTTCCCATTCGATGCCGGCAGCTCACGAAGTTTTTCCGGCATGGGCTCCCGACGGAAGAACGCTGGCGTACTCCGCTGACGTCGAGGGTATCTTCCAGATTGTAGTCCGAAGCACAGGCGATCCGCAACCCCGATCCAGTTGACGGAATCGGCAAGACACTGCTTCTTTCCGTTCTGGTCTCCGGATGGAACGCGCCTGTACTACATCTCGGAGGAGGCTTTGTGGTCAGTGAATCCGAGTGGAGGCCCATCGGAGAAGGTACTGGACAACGTGGCGCAGGCGGCGATTGCTCCCGACGGCCGAACGTTCGGCGCTACGGCGTGAGGGCAACAGGTACGCAATCTGAGCTGGCTCATTCCCGACCCGTAAAGAGACTCAACACGATTTACAATAGCGAAACATGTCTCCGTTCAGTCCGGAGTTGTTTCTTTCAACGCTGGCTCTGATCGGCGCGGTGATCGTGATCTCCGCGCTATTCTCCGGTGTGATCGGCGAACTGGTGTGCCGCAGGTGGCGGTCTGCCTTCGCCATTGGCGCACTTATCGGACCCGCAGGCTTTCAGATGATGGACGCGGGAGTAGATTCCCCGATCCTACGTATTGTTTCTACTCTGAGCTTGGCGCTGGTGCTGTTTACCGATGCAGTTTCGCTGAACCTCAAAGAGGTGCGCGAGAACAGAAGTGGCTTTCGATTCTTGTTCTCGGCCCGGGCACCATTCTGACGGCGGCCATCATCGCGATACTCGCCTGGAGACTGCTCGGATTGCATCCCGCACTCGCGACGATACTCGGAGCGGCGCTGTATTCAACAGACCCAGTGCTTCTGAGAGGTTTTCTGAAAAGACCTGAATTAGAGCCGAGTGTCCGGCAGGCGTTGCGCCTGGAGAGCGGAATGAATGATGCCGTGCTACTTCCGTTCGTTCTTGTTGCGATTGCGATGTACACCAGTGGTGGTCTCGGGACGGAGGAGTGGGCTCAGCTTGCGGTGGATATATTTGGATCCTGAGTCCGGGAATCGGAGCGCTCGTAGCCGTTACCGCTGTCGGAATGCTCGAGTTCGTTCGGCGAAGAACCGGAGTGCGCCGTGACTACGAGTCGATCTACTCACTAGGTATCGCTTTCGCGGCCTTCGCTGGAGCCGAGGCTGTGCACGGGAGTGGCTTCCTTTCTGCATTTGCTGCCGGACTGACCATCTCAGCCCTCGATGTGGAACTTTGCGACTGCTCCTGGAATATGGTGAGACCACGGCTGAAATGGCGCTGCTCTTCACCTTCGTTCTGTTCGGCGCGTCGGTAGTGTGGACAGGCTTCAGTGTCCTCTCCCCAAGTACCCTGCTGTTTACGGGACTGGTGTTTCTCGCGGGCGCCCCGTCGCATTCTTCCCTGCCCTGCTGCCGGCACGGATACCTTGGCGTAACCGCGCGCTGATCGCCTGGTTCGGGCCTCGAGGGCTAAGCTCGTTACTGCTCGTGTTGCTCGCGGTGTTCGCCGGTGTCGGCGGCGCGAAGGAGTTGGTCGCCATTTGTTCTCTCGTTGTCCTGTTTTCAATCGTCGTACATGGCTTCTCCCCGGTGTTGCTCAAGAGGACCTCTTCTTCGGTCACGACGGGCGAATCTCCGACTCGCGAAAAGGGCCCGGCGCTACCGCTTGAAGACGGCGAATACATCACGATCGAGGAGAATCGTGCTCTGAAGGAGGCGGGCACGCCATTAACTGTCGTCGATGCGAGGACGGATCGTACGTTCGACGTCGATGACGCCATGCCCATTGAAAGCGTTCGTATAGACCCCGAGCACCCGGTGTCTGCCGCGCGGGCACTCGGCTTGCCACGTGAGAACGTTCTCGCGATACTCTGTGCTTGACCAAACGAAGCCACAAGCGCCCGTGTGGCGCGAGAACTCAGATCGGCAGGATGGAAGCGGGCACGAGCACTAAGAGGCGGCTGGAAGGCATGGAAAGAAGCCGGCCTACCTGTTACGCGCCGGGAAACAGCATGATAGTCGCAGTTGTACTCGGTGCCTTGGGTGTCTCCGTCCTGGCCCATGTGGCTCCACTTGAAGCGCACCGGAGATCATGTGGCTACCCATTTGCTCGCGCTCGCCGCGCCATGGACATGCGACCGCAAGCGATCGAACCGACGCTACCCGACAGGGTGATTGATAGTTTGAACGCGAAGGCGCCGATGCGTCGATGGCGCTCGAAGTCCTGAAAGCCGGCGCCACGAGTTCACGCCTGATGGACAACAGGGAGCCCAAGATGATAGCTCGCGATTACGCTCCCTAAGCGCATGTAAATCTGCCGGCCGCATTTTAGAGACCAGCGATAATCAAGCGACGAGATCCCGACCGGTCTGGATCCGTTACGGTTTGTGCTGGTCGCTGTTGCCGGATCGAAGTATTAACGCCAGGCTGCAGAGGATCGAATACCTGCGCAGGAGAACGGTGTTCAAACAACCCGTGGAGGACGGTTGGCGGCTATCACGGCAAATCAGCAGCGTCGGTTGGTCGCCACAGCTAGGGTACTCGGACGCAAGCTTCTGCCTAGATGGCCACGATCGTTACGCCAGAGACGCCGTTGCGGTGGCACTGACAGCTGATCGCCCAAATACGATGGCGGGGCAGGAGCGGCGCTGGTTGTCCCCGCACGGCCGCCGAGATCGAGCAGCTGGTCGTTCAAAGGGCGGAACAGAATCAGGATGATAATACCCCGGATTCAGGGCGCACTGTCAATCTGGGACCCAAGCTCGTCGCAGCACGATCGAGCTCGCAGCGAGAGAAGTCGGAAAACGACGAAGGAATTTCTGACCCAACACTGGGAAGTGATCTTGGCGGCCGAGTTCTTTACGTTGAGGTCTGGACGACTAACCACATGTCTCACCAGTGATTCCGATGAGCCACTGAGGGCGAAAGAATGTGTCCACGGCTACAGAGAATCAATCGAGCAGAAAACGAAGAGTTAAAATTGGGGCAATGCGCTTGGTCATTTCTCGTCAGAATAGGCTCCGGAGCCCTTGCAGCGGCTAAGCAAGACGGGAGAAGGTTAGGAAAAAGGAATTGGCTCCTCAGGTAGGATTCGAACCTACAACCCTTCGGTTAACAGCCGAATGCTCTACCGTTGAGCTACTGAGGAGTGTTCGGTAGGACGTCCTTTATTACACCAAACGCCTCGCGGGAATGTCAACCTCAGGACGGCGATCTCAGTCGATCCGGAAGAGTGTCACTCGCGCCGCCTCGCCGACTTTTGTCAATCCCCAGGATTGCGGATCCTTCAGCACGTCGTCGGTGGCCCAATCGCCTGTACTTACAGCGACATGCGTGATACCCTCGCGCTTCATGTCCTCCGTCGCGAGTCGTCGCAAGCCGGTGAGCGGCGGAGCTTCTGCCACGTTCGGTTTTTCGACCAGGACCCTCCACTTTCCCGCCACCTGTACCTCCAGCCGCGCCGCTCCGTCTACTTGGTCCATGGCTGCCTCCAAACGAGCGCCAATCAGTCTGACCGGCTTATCGAGTTCTACTTCCACGTACATGCCGGGTCTCGCCGATTCGGCCGAGATCCACCGTGTCACGGGGCAATTGTCGAACGCATACTGAACTTCCCAGGGATTCGGATGCGCACGGAGCCGCCAACCCTTGCCTCTTTGAATCTCCCCATCCCGTCCGAGCAGGCGCAGTTCGCTGACCGTGAAAAGTTGATTCGACGTTCCCGTCTGCACGACCCGTAACTTCCGAACCGTCTGCTCGGGGAATTGATACGTCCACCAGCGCAGCGGTTGAAAGTACGGATAGATGGCGGCCGCCATCATGTCTCCGAGCCGGTTCCCAACGGCCGATTCGTACGCCACAATAATCTCGCGACGGCAATACGCTTGCGCTATGCCGCCTACCGTAAAGATCTTCCCGTCTTTTGGCACGAGTTGCTCCGCCATCTTGGCCGGAGCGTACTCGGCCATGCGCTCGTTCAGATACTCGGCTTCGGGCTGCATGCGGAATGCCGCCCGCCAGTAGAACTTGTCCAATCTCCAAGCGTACGGATCAACATACAAATTCATCACGTCGGGCCAAGAGATCACGGCGTGGTACAAGATCAGGATCGGCGCCATTGCACGCCATTGCGTGATGCTCATCGCCATGGCGAAAGCGAGAAACGGAGCGGCGGGTATCAAGAATCTCGTACCCACGTTCGCAGGATAGGTTGACGCAAACACAGCAGCGGCCAAGATCGCCTGGCGACCGAGACTCCATCTCAACGAAAAGCAGCCCGATGGGAACCAACAGAAATACAGGTCCCAGTAAGCCGCCGAGTATGCCTCCGCGTACGGCGGTTTCATACGGCGCCTGCCAGTAACTCTTCAGGCCTTCGTAGGTTCGGTGATATTCGCGGTACGACTCTTCGAACGAGATCCGAATATAAGGATTCGGGAACAACTTGTTCGCGAACGGGGAGAAAGGATTCGCCACCGTAACCGCATTTTTCAACATCCACGGGCAAGCCATCAGCGCAATGCATGCGGACATGATCGCGACCGGTTGGAGCCAACGTTCTCGCCGGCGCAGAAGTTTTATGAAAACGAACAACACCGCGTACGGGATTGCGACTAAAGCTGTCATTTTCGCTGCGTAAGCAAACCCGGCAAGCAGACCAATGAGGGGGATCAGCGCGGGTTCCCGTGTTTCGTCCCATCTCAGGAGCACACCGAACAAGGCGAACACTATGCAGGCGAGAGCGACGTCAATGTACGCGGAGGAGCCGTCAAACACAAATACGGGACTGAGAAAGACAAGGATGGCGGCCATAGCTCCAGCTTTGGGATAGCCGAAGCACTTCCCAACGACAACCATCATGAGAGGAAGTACCAGATAAAACTCAAAGTGCACCAGCGCGGCCGCCGAGTGGCGCCCGAGCGAGAATGCAAAAAGGAACAGCATCTCAATCCCGAGCGGAAGGTTCGCATACATGCTCGTCGTGATCCGACCGAAACCATGCTGGTCCATGTAGCGTTGGACCAGCCCGAGATGATACATACTGCCGTCCGCGCTTGCTTCGGGCGCCAGCGCGTTCACGAATGCAAACACGCCATATGTGAGCATGGACGCCCACATCAGGACCGAATACAGCCGCGGCAGCCGTTCTAACTTTGCCTTTTCGGGAACATACGCTCGCTTCCACAGGCACGCGCCAATTGCCGTCAGACCGATAGCGACGAATGTTGCTGTCCACACAAGATGCACAGCAGCCGCAATGAACACAAGCAGGCTCAGGAGCGCCGAACCAGAAATAAACGCGTAGACATACTGTTCTTCGCGAGTGAACCGGGGACGCAGACGCTGCAACAACAGCAGCCCGAGGCTCTGCGCCGTGAGACCCGTGAACAACGCGCTGAGGAGAATCGAGACGACTTTCATTCAAGACTCCTGCCCGCTTGAACAAGATCCCCAATGGGCCTTCGGGCGTGCGCCAGACGTTCTCCATTCGCGCCATAACACGCGTCTCCTGGCCGGCTTGGAGCCAATCGGCCGGCACGGATTTTTCGAAAACATGATCGCCCGGAGTCTCATAACGTTCCCGGCCCAGCAGATGTTTATTGACGAAGAAAGAAATCGTAACCGGGCCAGTATCTTTGAATGTGGTCTCGTTGATATTGAATTCAAACAGCAGTTTGCGGTTCTCCGTGGAATCCAGAAAGAATCGGAGTTCGGGTTCGGCGCGGGTCCACCGCCAGTCGCCTCCATCCGAGACAGAATGTCGCGGACAAAAAATCTGGGCGCATACATGTCCGAGCAGCGATGTAGTCCCTACGTGCAGACCTAAGAGGGTTATATGGCAGATGTTGGCGGGCACCGAGTAGCTCTCGGGCATGGTTACGCAACCCACAAGCACAACGACGGCACGCTAAGAGCGGCGAGCCAGCACCGTTCCAGAAACATCATCCTTCGCAATTACCTTCAGGTGGAGTTCATCAACAAGCTTCGTATCGGCTGGACCCAGAATGTAGTAATCGGGCTGGTTCGACTTCCGCTCCACCGAGTCCAAGACGGTCAGCCAGCCGAGACGATAGCGGACGCCATAATACCGGATCGAGTATTCGAGATCCCACGATCCGCCGGCGATTACGGGTCTCGCTTTCTGCTGTCCGTTGCATCGTAGGCGAGTTGTCGCATCAACCGTTTCATCCCGGCCTCCGTGCTTCCATTCGCTGAAGTATCCGGTCCGAATCTCAGCGAATAGAGGACAGCAAGTACCGCCGCCGCCGAAGGCTAGCAGTCCGGAAAGCGATGCGAGACCTCAATACAGAGGCTGATAATACCATCGCGAATCCAAGAGCGGCAACACATACAACGCTGTCCGGGTCAACGGATATACATGGCGAAAATTCGGTGCATGGCAATCCAGCAGCCAACAGACGACGCAATGCAGCCGAAAATAAGCGCGAGTAATACTGTATCCGAGTTTCTCCAGGAATCGAGACAGCAAACAGCCAAACCGCTGCGACGCCCATGCACGCGATAACCAGCGGTGCGCCCACCGCTGCCAGATGTCCGAACAGATTGGGCATCATGCGGTCGAGATTATCGAAGATGACGGACCCGGCAGGCGGCTGACGAAGCGACTCGCCGAACAGCGACCCGAACGTATCGCTCAGCGTTGACTCCGAAATAAGACTGATCCCAGCTTTTCAGCAATGGGATCACCAGGAAGACGAAACAGATGATAGTGGCCGGACCGGCGAAGGAATCAATCAAATGCCAGAATCGTCCACGCCCGGCATACAGCGGCAACAACATGAGCCCAATACGCCTAGGGGAATCACAAAAATAAGGTTCGCCGTTACGGCAAACCCGGCGCACGCCGGCGCGCCATAACCGCGAGGGTCGGTTCCAACAGATCTGACCACGCCAGGTACAACGCCCACCAGGAAAAGCCAAGCGCGAGCGCATACCCACGGGCGGCGACCAGCAGATCGAGAACCAGGGGATTCAGGGTCATCACGGCGAGAGCAGTAATCGGAGCCAGCCCTGCCGAATCGACGCCGACGTAATCCGATACGACGGCTGTTAAGAAAAGTACACATCCCATCAGGGTGGGGAGCCGCATTACGAGTTCCGACCTCCCGAGAACCGGCGGAAAACCCGCATGAGCAGGCTCTGCAGAATGTGATTGTTGGCCGAGTATTCAGCGATCGCTTGCGAAAAGCTGACATTCACGTAATGGAGGAACGTGAAGGACTCATCGATCGTGAAGGACTGTGTGGCCGCGCGATAGAAGACACAAGAGAAAAACGGCACAGAGCAGAAAAATGCTTAGCCGCTTCGCCGCCAATCTCATCAGGACGACTCAGCGTAACACGGCCATACGCACTTAACCATGGTTAATGTACAATAAGAACCTCATGCTTAATACGCCGCCCGCCGGGCAGCGACTCTCATTCTCTCCCCGAAGTGCATGCAAGCGTATCTACATCGCAGGCGTCGTTCTGGCGGCGCATGTTTGCTTTCGCGGGCCCCGCCTATCTGGTGAGTGTCGGCTATATGGACCCGGGAAACTGGGCAACGGACCTGGAGGGCGGCGCGAGATTCGGGTATCAGCTGCTATGGGTTCTCATCATGTCGAACCTGATGGCGATCCTGCTGCAAACGTTGAGCGCGCGACTGGGCATTGTCTCGGGTCGGGATCTCGCGCAGGCATGCCGGGATAGTTATCCACGATCGGTGTCTTACGCGCTGTGGGTAGTTATGCGAAATTGCGATCGCCGCTTGCGACTTGGCCGAAGTGCTTGGCGCTGCGATCGGACTGAATTTGCTGTTCATATCCCGCTACTCGCCGGGGTGTTCATTACGGCCGCGCGAACGCTGCTGATCCTTTGGTTCACTCATCTGGGCATCCGTGTGATCGAGGCGTTCATGCTCGCGCTGATAACGAATCATCGGAGGCATGTTTCGCGATCGAGATTTTCCTGGCGAAGCCGGCGTTGGTTGAGATCGCTAGCGGTCTGATCCCGCGCCTGAACAACGAGAGCCTCTACGTCGCCATCGGCATTCTGGGGCGACGGTGATGCCACACAACCTGTACTTCATTCTGCTCTGGTGCAAACGCGCCGCATCGGAACGACGCGAAGCCGAAAAACAGACTCGGCGTGCCGCTTCAACCTTATCGATTCGGTGGTCGCCTTAAATGGAGCGCTGTTCGTGAATGCAGCCATCCTGATTGTCGCAGCGTCCGTGTTTTTCAAACGCGGCTGTCGTAACGGAAATACAACAGGCACACCTTCTGCTTGCTCCGCTGCTCGGAACCACAATCGCCGGCGTGTTGTTCGCCGTCGCCCTGCTATGCGCGGGCCAGTCCTCAACCCTAACCGGAACGATGGCCGGGCAGATTGTGATGGAGGGGTTCCTAAACTTCCGCATGAGGCCCTGGCTGCGGCGGCTGATCACGCGAATGGTAGCCGTTATGCCAGCCGCGCTAACAATTTATGTTCTACCGGCGAGAAGGGCGCCTACAAACTCCTGATCCTGAGTCAGGTCATCCTGAGCATGCAATTGCCCTTTTGCTGTGATCCCGCTGATCCATTTCACGGCGACCGCAAGCGGATGGGTTCGTTCACAAACCCCGGCTGGGTGCGGGCGCTCGCCTGGCTTACCGCCTGATCATCGTTGTCGGTCTGAATATTAAGCTGGTTATCTCCGTGTTGACCGAGTGGATCGCCGCCGCAGCAGACTACAGGTTTCTTCATTGCCGGGCTTCTCGGTCCCGCTGGTGGTCGGGCTCCTTTCATTGCTGCTTGTGGGCACTCACTGGAGCCACTCTTGCCTGACCGCTGCCGTCGGGGAGGCCGCGCCGTCCCGCCCTGATGCCGGCCGATGTGGCCGGCTGACTGGCGCGCTCCACATACAAGCAGGATCCTTGTCCCGCTCGATCACACCGACCGCGATCAGGACCGCTCTGGCGCATGCTGTCGCGCTTTGGCCAGGACCCATCGAGCCAAGAATATACCTGCTTCACGTCGAAGAAGGCGTTACGAGTCAGGTCTACGGTATGAGGCGTCTACCGCGGAAGTTGAGGAGGAACGTGAATACCTGAATAGTATCGTCGAGGCGCTCACGGCACCAGAAGATAGAAGCCGAGTCAGTTGTCCGGCATTCAAATACACCTCGAGCCGAAATCATCCGGCTGGCCAAAGCCATCCATCCTGACCTCCTGGTAATGGGCGCCCACGGCCACAGCGGAATCAAAGGATCTGATCTTCGGCGCGACAATCAATGCAGTCCGCCACGAACTGGAGGCCGCGATCCTTATCGTGCGTGACGGCGAAGGAAGAAAGCTCACTCCATAGGGACAGTGTGTCGTCGGTTCGTGTCGGCGCTGACACATTATCCGCGTCTCACCTCACCTGATTTCAACACGTTACAATGGTTATTCAAGTGCAGAACAGACCATGCGAACCATGCGATTGGCCGCCGTGATCCTCGGGCTGGGTGTATGTGCGCCCACGTTTGCCGCCACTCTCGAGAAGCTGACCGTCAGCAGATGGCGCAGCAATCCACCATGATTGTCCGCGGCCGGGTGACCGGATGCTCCGGTGAAACGCGGGCCCATCATCTATACGCGCTGTGGGGTAGCCGTACGGACAACGTGGAAGGATACGCCGAAATCGAATGTGGATTTCCTGGTCCCCGGCGGCAGGGTTCAGAATCTGACCGCAGACTTTCACTGGCGCTCCCAAGTTCAATGCGAACGAACAATACGTCCTGTTTCTTTGGGTGGGCCGTTCCGGTGTGCCCCAGATCATAGGGCTTTCTCAAGGCGTTTTCGATATTTCGCTTACCTCTACCGGCACCCTCTGGTCCGGCGCGAAGCCACGCACAGAACGCATCGTGGATCAAAAGGCAGGCAGCTCAGGGATGAGAGCGTCAGCATGACGTCACCCGGACTGCGTCGGCAGGTGGATCACGCGTTAACGGGGGCGTCCAGAAATAATGCGCTAGACGCGAAAACTCTGCGCAGTTGCTCTAGCATATGCGCCTGCGCAGCCTTCACGTCGCTTCGTTTGCGCATTATCAGTTCATCCATTTCGACAGCCGCACGGCCCCTTGGCGCGGAGTTCCTGAAAAGTTCGATCTGAGTGCGCTGCCGAATAAGACGCTGACCTATTTCGTCACGGATCAAACTGGACGTCCAATTGGCTCGCCGGTCGACTCCTACACCGGACTGATCAGTGAGATTCGTGCGGCCGCGAAAGTATGGAATGACGTAGAATCATCCGATTTGCGGCTCGCTTTCGGGGGCCTGGCAGCGCCTCGAACACCACAATCCGCTCCATCGCTGGAAATCGTCTTCGAAGACGTCCCTCCTGGGCTGATAGCCGCAGGTGGCCCCGAAGTAAACGCTGAGTTCAATGGGCAGTTCGTCCCCATTCTCAAATCGGTCGTGATGATCCGCCCGGATCTGAGCAGCTCGGCCAAGCTTCAGTGAAAAGTTCTTTGGAACGCTTGTCCATGAGATCGGTCATGGCCTGGGACTTGCAGCACACGTTCACCTCCGGAGTGATGGCGACTTCGATTACTCGATCGACCAGCCGTTCGAAGCCGTTGACGAGCGATGATGTGGCGGGCATTTCGCTGCTCTATCCTGCGCCCAAATTTACTTCAAAATACCGGCAGCATCTCTGGCCGCGTCACCATGTCCGGGGCAGGACGTGAATCTCGCGTCCGTGGTAGCGATTTCGCCCAATGGGCTGCCATCAGTACTCTGACAAATCCGGATGGCACGTATCGATCGATGGCCTCCCACAGCGGCAGTACTTCGTATACGTACACCCGCTGCCTCCTGCGCAGCAGGGACAGGCGACACCGGGCGATATCGTATTTCCGAAAGACTCGGATGGTCGCGAGCTGGGGCCAAGATCCCCTTTTCTCACTGTCTTTTACCCGGGCACAAACGATCTATCGCGCGGCGTTGACGGTCTTCCCCGAGGCCGGATCTAGTCATCGAGAACATCAACTTTGCCGTCCGGCATCGCAGCGGCTATGGGATCCATTCGGTTGATACCTACGCGTACCCCGGTACAGACGGCCGTGAAGCCGCCCTACCTCAGCCCTAATATCACCGTACCCATTTCATCGTGGCGGCCGGTTCAGGACTCTTCTCGGGAAATAGTCTGGCGCAAGGCCTGAGCGTGCAGCGTGCTCGGAGGCGCGACGCTAAGTGTGCGTCCGTACTCGCCAGCGCCTACGTCATATGCGCAAATCGATTTTGACGTCCGGACATTGTCGTTTTCGGTGGATAGTCCGCGACATTTGGTCTTTTCACAGAACGGCGATATCTACGTCTTGCCTGCCGCGTTCTTCCACGTAGAAAAGCTTCCCTCCATCTATAAGCTCGGTGATTCCTATTACAGACGGATCCCAACGTCTGGCCACCATAACCGGGTACGAATCTAAGTGAAGCGTCCCGCGTTTTCTTCGACGGCGTACCCGCAGTACTTCGCGAGTTCGACTGCTCTCGGCGGCAGATTGACTGTAACGCCTCCCGTGGCCCGGGCAAGCCATCGTGCGTCGGTTGTCGTCCTGAACCCGGACGGGCAGAGTTCGCTATTCCTGCAGGGCGATACTCCCTCAACATATACCTATTTCGGCGACAGGGCGTCTCCGCGCGGCGTCTCCGGGTCTTTGTCAACATTACCCTCGTCTTTTCCCGCGGGCGCCGAGGCGATGCTGCAGATCGATACGACAAGCAGCATATTTGTCGACGGCCAGACCGTGGTCGGATTCGGAAATAGCGATATCGTCGTTCGTCAGATATTCGTGGTGAGCCCAACACGACTGCTCGTAAATATCTCAGTCAGCCCGAACGCGCAGACCGGGGTGACGAACTTGACCATTATTTCCGGACTTCAAGTCTTGACGCAGCCCTTCGCGTTCCAGATCACGCCAAGTTCCCGGTCATCGTTGTGGCTAAGCTTGCAAATAACGAACGCTGTTACGGGAGTGCAAGGCGTTAGCGCGGGATCCCAGGCAGTCGTGAGCGTAGGCAACAGTCCGGTAGCGCTCGGTGGCGGCAACACCACATTGTATCTTAATGATCGTTCGATTCCGATCACGACTGTAAACGGAAATCAGATCACTTTCCAGGTTCCGCAAGGCACGCAGACGGGTGGAGCAATCGTACGAGTCGAAGTGGGCGGCGAGCGCAGCCTGCCTATATTGATGATTGTCGACCCGCCTCCACCACGCATTCTGTCCGTAGCCTCGGAGGGTGAGCCTCCCTCCACCTTTAAGCCGGGACAACTGGTCACGGTCACCGTCAAGGATCTTCAGCCTGCGGGTTCCGCGATAGACACGTCGCGCATCGAGGTCGCAGTCGGAGGAGTCACTGTTTCTGTGGCTCAAAGTTCTCCAGCGGCAGGACTCGCACAGAATCATGGTGTATGCGCCCGAAGGCGCGCCGGTGGGCGATGAGTTACCGTTGACGGTCTCCATCGATAGCCGCACCTCCGATCCGATTTCCGTTTCGGTCGAAGAATAGTCAAATCCTGGAAATCACCTTGGGGCCAAGGTGTAGATTGAATCAATTCAGCGATATTTTCTCAGCTCTCAGTCGCCCGACCGATAGCGCAGGGGTGAATTGTTGAGGCAGCGGCACGCTTCATCATCTTCCACTCGAGTTCTTTCATCTCGAAGGCTACCTGCCTCATTCGCTCCAGATATGGCGAGATCACGCCGGAGTGGCGGAGGATGATCTGTATGTCGTCCTGGAGTTCAGGTTTCTTACTATCGCTTTTCACGTTTTCCTCGTAAGCACACCTGGCAATAACTGGTGACAGCCCATCCTATTGCGAACCAAAGTAGTGTTCAATCGAACGTAAACCCTATTACTCGCCCAGTCAGTACGTGCTACATGAGAGTAGTGCCTGGACGGGGTTAGTATTCTCACTGAATTTTTCATCCGGGAATGTACTGTTACATTGGGTCAGGATGCGGTTCATTATCGCCACCAAGGACTATGCAGGACTCGGTTTCGCCGTCAGACTCCGGGATGAAGGCCATGAGGTACTGCTTGCCACGAATCCGGGTCCCGAGGACTCGGCCGACCTCGAGCGAATGAAAACATTCGACTTAGTCGGACAAGGCATGGTCGACAAAGCGTCCTTCGCTGACCTTGTCAACCGTCGCAAAGAACTGAGCGACTGGTATTGGGTATGGGACTCAAATCACGGCGTCGAAGAAAACGAACTGCTCCGCGCGGAAGGATACAAGGTTCTTTGTGGAGGCCGACACGCCGACACGATGGAGCATGACCGTCAGGCGTGCCTCGAGTTCGCCGCTACCTACGGACTCGATGCCCCGGCCTCATTCCCATTTAGCGACATCGGGGAGGCGATCCGGTTTTGCGAAACGAACCCAAATACCGCATACGTTTATAAGCCCGACGAGGGAGCCAACTTCGAGACATTCCTGCCCGAATCGGACGACCCCTTGGATGCGAATCTGGAGTTGCGCATGCATCTCGGGTCCATGACTGAGACGGGATCGTTCATATTACAGGAGCGAAAAGAGGGCGTCGAGACCAACGTGGAGGTCTGGATGCAAGATGGCGATCCGGTGTTCGCGTTCATGACGCTCGAGTCGAAGAAAAAATATGTCATGGACATGGGTGAGCTGGTCGGGTGCGCCTTCGACTTTGCATTTGTCATCCCGCTGGATTGCAAGGCGGTCACCGAATCGGTGGGCAAGCTATACCCAGCGTATAAGAAGATGCGATACACGGGTTTTGCGGACGCAAACTTCATCGCATCGCGCGACGGTCTGTGGTTCTTCGAGAAATGCGAACGCTTCGGATACAACGCCCATCCGAATTTGCTGTTTAATCTGTCGAGACGAGGTCTCGGCGAAGTGCTGGCCAGTCTCGTAGACGGTAACTTAAAGGCGGACTTCTCCGGCGGATTCGGCGCTACGGTCACCATGTCAACCAAGGCTAATCCAACGGGAGGCAAAGTTATCCAGTTCCCACCCAAGCTCTGGAAAGACATTTTCTGGTGGGACGTCTATAAGAAAGGGAGCATTATCTGACCGCGGGTTACGACCGGGAGGGGTACGTGTTGATTCTGACCGCCTACGGCTACACCATTCCGACCGCCTGGGAGAAGTTGATGCAGCGCGCGGCTCAGATTAAGTTCCCTTACCGCAATTACCGGCCAGACGGTGATCGGACAGACTATCCTTCTTCTCCGATCCGGCGCTACGAAGCGCTGCGAGCCATGGGCTACATATGAAGATCAACATCGAGACCATTCCACACAGCGACCAGCGCTATCCGACTGTAGGCGATTACTGGGATGACGAGAACGGCGTCATCCAGGTCCGGGTGTCCGACATGAAGGACTGGCGCTACGAAGCTCTGGTCATCCTGCACGAACTGATTGAGATGTTCCTGACGAAACACCGTGGTATTGCGGAGGAGGACATCAGCGACTTCGATATAAAGTTCGAGCTATCACGCAATGAGCAACTCGTCTGCGGTGAGCCCGGCGATCATCCAAAAGCTCCTTATCGCGCCGAGCATTTCTTCGCGACGAATCTCGAGCGGCTATTTTCTTCAGAACTGGGCGTCGACTGGTTTGAATATGACCGTGACGTGGACGCGCTGGGCATCAAGAAATAGCATTGTCATCCTGAGGAACAAGCCGCAACATGCTGAGCGTCACCGTCAGTGCACGCTCGTCATTCTGGCCCTTCCACTCGGGCGATGCGTCGATATCGATCCGGTACTCATCGGCTTCCGGAAGGAAAGCTTCAACAATGAACAGGCCATTGCGGTCCAACGTCCATTCGCCCACTGGTGAGCCGTTCGCGGAGGCCTGAACCACAACGGGTCTGCCTTCACGGAAGGGATGTTCGGGGGCGTGTCCTCGCACCCGCAGCTTCTGAGGCCCCTGCCCTGCGCGCTTCAGGATCGCTGACGCATGCCGCCCAATCCACCGGTACTTGTTCCCGAACACGCCCTCTAATCCGTACCAGCCATCGAGCAGCTTCAACTCATGGCCGGGCAGCGAGAAATCGATGACATCGTCGCGGTCTCCCGGATAAAGCTCCTTCTTCTCCGCGGATGAAAGAACATTGTAAACACCGCCTTCGTTGGCGGCAGAATACCCGCACCGCTCACAGGTCAACGTATCGCTCGCGTCCCTTTTAAAGACGCCGCGGCAATCCGGACACGCCAGTGCGCGTTCAAACGTGTCAGCGCTGAAAGACGGTAGAACCGCTTCCCCGCCCTTCCGGCATACCGCGGCAAGCGTCCCGCCTAGCAGTCTCGCCGCACGCCATGTGGACCGATACGGGTCGAGAGCTATGCCGAGCTTCTTCATCCACCGCTCGCCCCAACCGCGCTCCGGAACGAACAAGTCGAACTCACGAGCGACAAAATGGCGGCCGATGAGCGTATCCCAGTCGTTCAGATACATGCGATGATTCTGTCGAATACCGAAGCTCTCCTCCTGCTCAGCGCCGATGACATCACGCACCACATATCCGAGCAGGCCCCAATCGAACAGCTTGCGCTCCCAAGGCTTCATCGTTTCGTAGTACGGACACCGGTATAGCCGCAGGGATAGTAACCGCCGCATCGGCTCCTCACAAAACAGGAAAACACCACCGGGCGCGAGCACGCGTGATACTTCCGCGAAAATGCTATCCAAATCCATGAACTGGCTCAGCGTTTGGCAGGTCAGGATAAATCGGATAGAACCGTCACGAAACGGCAGCTTACCACCGTCTCCGGCGATTCGAACCGGGGCGCGTTCGTAGTTCCACTGATGCTGCAGCGCAATACCATGGCGCAGGGCATCGGCCGAGATGTCGAGGGCGTAGCCATCTGCGCCGAACTCGTTGCACAGCATGTAGCTCGTGTGACCTGCATTGGCGCCAATCTCGAGGAAGGGCGTCATCGCCCCGATGAATTCTTTATGGTTGCGTATCAGCGCTCCACGACGGAGGTTCTCCTCGTGGTAGACACGCATTGCGCGCTCGGGTTCGCCCAGCGACGCAAAGTTGTGAAACTCCACTTGAGCGCGCTTTACGGAAAATGACTGTGACTGCATTTACTGAACCCAGCGGCCTAGGGTCATCCGGCGCTCGACCTGAGCCGGTTGTTGATCGCCACTGACGATGACGAGGTTTGCGGGCGCCCCGACCTGGACAGCAGCGTTCTGGTCGGCTGAGCGAACGTACTTCCCGTAGGCTTCGACCTTTGACGATCCCGGAGGAATCGGAGTCATCTGCTGAGAGCCCACCGCTGCCACACGGTCATCCTTGACGATCACCACCGAGTGGGGCATTGGGGGTTCGGAAGGATTCAGCAGAGTGGCGCCGACGATGACCGTCGTATCCGGCGTGGGAGGCGTCGTGCAAGCGCAGCAGGCTGCAAGACAGAGCGCAATGGCAAAGCGGATCACAGAAGCGATTCCAATCTCAGGGATCGCAGATCGGGTACGAGCGCGTCCGGCTGGCATGCGGCCAGCTCATCAAAGGACGATAAACCTGTAGCGACTGCGATCGAGCGGATACCGTTCAGTTTAGCAGCCTCAACATCATTCGGATGATCTCCGATCAGAGAGATGACGGTGTCCGGTCCTGCAATTCCTTTGCGCCGGGCGGCACGGATAGCCACTTTAGCTATCCCCGCGCGTGTGCTCGCCATGTCCGCGAAAGCCCCTACTTCAAAGAACGACCGCAGTCCACAGGCCTCCATCTTCTTCCAAGCGATTGCGGTGAGATTGCCCGTTACCAGCCCGGCGGGAATACCCGCTTCGTTAAGTGCCTGCAGCAGTTCACGAGCGCCGGGACAGACTTTGTCGCTGAGTTCAGGGCAGATCGACTGGTAGTGCTCCTGAGCGCGTTGCACGATATCGGGCATCCATCCTTCGATTTCTCTGGCTCCCGCAGGTGTTTCTTTCAGAAGGGCCCGGATCAAGTCACGGTCGAGCATGCCGCCGGTCGGAATGCGGTCGAACGACGTATCGTGGCCGGTGACCTCCCGTACGGCAGTCAATAGAGCGTCTTTATGATGTGACCCGGCCCGGCGCAGCAATGTCCCGTCAATGTCGAAAAGGACGAGTGCCCTTGAAACCGCCATTGTTCTCTATCGTAACGGGCCTCAGGCCTGGGCCCGGCGTCTTCAAAAAAAAAATGCGAACCCATCCGCACTGGCTGCGTATCAACCTTTGAACAGGAGAGACCTCACGCATGGGGATATTCCGGCACGTGCTACGCAGATTAGGGCGCTCGCCGATCTTCACGGCCACATCGGTGCTAACGCTGGCGATCGGAATCGGCGCAAACACGTCGATCTTCAGCGTAGTGAACGGCGTATTGTTGAAGCCGCTGCCGTATCGCGACGCGGACCGTCTTGTGGGCGTCTGGCACAAGGCGCCGGGACTGAACTTACCACAGTTGAACGCATCTCCGGCCACCTACTTCACATATAAAGAAGAGGGTAAGACGTTCGAGGACATCGGCCTCTGGAGGCGAGAGTCGGCCAGTGTGACTGGAATCTCCGAACCCGAGCAGGTGCGATGTCTCGTAGTCACCGATGGAACACTGCCGATTCTCGGCGTAGCGCCGCTTCTCGGGAGGTGGTTCACGAAGCAGGACGATTCTCCCGGGAGTGTCGAAACGGCTATGCTGTCGTACGGCTATTGGCAGCGACGATTCGGAAGTGAGCAGTCAGTGATCGGCCGCAGAATCATTGTCGATGGCCGGGCCAGAGAAATCATCGGGGTCATGCCGGAAGCTTTCCGATTCGTTGACGTCCGTCCCGACATCATTCTGCCTTTTCAACTCAAGCGCGGTGAAGTTTTTATCGGTAACTTCAGCTACCAGGCGGTAGCGCGCTTGAAGTCCGGCGCCACGATCGAACAGGCGAACGCGGACGTTGCCCGGATGTTGCCGATGTTAGAGCACAAATTCCCGCCTGCTCCCGGGATGAGCCTCGCGATGCTCAATGACGCCGGACTCGGCCCTTATGTTCGGCCCTTTAAGGTCGACGTCATTGGCGATGTCGGCCGGGTTCTCTGGGTGTTGATGGGAACCGTCGGTGTCGTTCTGCTGATCGCATGTGCCAACATCGCGAACCTCCTGCTGGTCCGGATGGACGGACGACAACAGGAGTTTGCTATCCGCGCCGCCATGGGCGCCAACCGCCGCCAGATTGCGCATGAAATGTTGGCGGAAAGCGTTACGATAGGCGCGCTAGGCGGAATCCTCGGAATATTCCTCAGCTATGCGGCACTGCGTCTGCTCGTGAAGTTCGGTCCGTCAGGTCTCCCGAGATTGGATGAGATTACGATTGATGGTCAAGTGCTGGTGTTTACTGCTATCGCCTCACTGCTGGCCAGCATGTTCTTCGGGCTGATTCCCGTGTTCAAGTACGCCGGCCCACGTCTTGCAGGGACGCTCCGAGAGGGCGGCCGTACGATAAGCGCCGGACGGGAGAGGCATCGTACGCGAGGCGCTCTGGTGGTTGCGCAAGTCGCACTCGCTCTGGTGTTGCTGATCAGTTCGGGCCTGATGGTTCGCAGTCTTGCCTCTCTGCACGCTGTTCAACCAGGATTCAAAGACCCTGAACAGATTCTGACGATGCGGATTTCGATTCCTTCTTCGCAAACACCACAACCGGAGCGCGTCGCGCGCATGTTCAACGACATCGTGGACAAGATCGCCGCTGTTCCGAACGTAAGTTCCATTGCGCTCACCAGTTCCGTCACGATGGACGGAATGAACAGCAACGATCCGATCTTCGCCCAGGATCGGACGTATTCTGAGACGCAGTTACCTCCCCTGCGGAGATACAAGCACATCACTCCCGGCGTTTTCCAGACGATGCGCAACGCAGTGCTTGCCGGCCGCGATATCACGTGGGTGGACATCCATGAAACGCGCCCTGTCGTTCTGGTCTCCGAGAATCTGGCGCGCGAACTTTGGGGCTCACCGTCCTCAGCGTTGGGCAAGCGTGTTCGAGAGAGCCCGAAAGGGGTCTGGCGCGAGATTGTAGGCGTGGTAGCGAACGAATACGATAACGGTGTTCACGAGAAAGCTCCGACAGTGGTCTATTGGCCGGTGATGTTGCGAAACCTGTGGGGTCGCGACATAGACATCCGTCGGACGATGGCAATCGCCGTTCGGAGCAACCGTACCGGATCAAGCGGCTTCCTGCAGGACGTTCAACGCGCGATCTGGTCCATCAACCCCGATCTACCCGTCGCAGAGGTGCGAACTGTAAAGGATATCTACGATCGATCCATGGCTCGAACTTCATTCACGGCGGTGATGCTTTTCATTGCCGCCGGCACGGCGCTGCTACTCGGAATCGTCGGCATCTACGGTGTGATCTCCTACTCGATTTCGCAGAGGACTCGGGAGATCGGGATTCGAATGGCTCTTGGCGCCTCTCAGAGCAGTGTCCGTTCGCTTTTCGTGCGCCATGGCTTGATGCTGACGTGCATAGGAATTGCCTGCGGGTTCGCCGCTGCGATCCCGTTGACACGATTCATGGCCTCTCTGCTATATGGAACGAGTCCGCTGGATCCGGCCACATACGGCGCCGTCGGAGCGGTTCTGGTCTGTGCTGCCGTTATCGCCGCTTACCTCCCGGCGAGACGAGCTACTCGAATCGAGCCGCTCGAGGCCCTGCGGTTCGACTAGCTATCGCACAAAGCGGCCGGCGAGTTCACGAATCTGTTCATTCTCGATGATCTCGCCCCGCATACCTTCAATCGTTGCCTGGAGCATCGCGTAACCCAGGTCTTCACCACTCACGTACAGGCTCTTAAACGGCTTCAAAAGCCGCAGGACTGGGCGGACAGCCTTGAACAGCCGCGGCCCGGTATCCGCGCCATCGATAAATGCCGGTCGCCAGCAGACGGCGTTGATCGATTCGATCAGTTCTTTCTCCGTTTGACCTTTAACGCGTGCCCACGTCAAGCGGCTGTCGAGTTGCGTCCCCTTTCCGGTTATGTAGTGAAACGCAGCGCCGGGGTTGAAGGTTTTCACCATTCCTGCAGCGGCCATCGTGTAGTCGTGAGTGATCCTTCTGTACTGCTCTCCGCGAACCTGTGTAGAGGAAACTCCGAGACAGAAGAGGCAAGCGTCGATATCGACGAACGCGTCATGGACGCTTGTGTAGTCGGTGTAATCCGAGTGAAGGAAGACGCGTAGTTTGGTGTGATCTCTTTGGAGGGGACGACGCGTGATCGCACGCACCTCGTTGACACGTTGTGTCGAAAGACACGCTTCGAGAACGCTCCCACCCGCTGAGCCGGTCGCGCCGAACAAGAGTATTTTCATGTGCTAACTCGGCAGATCGCCGACGGGTCCCTCGCTTATTGGAGTATCCGCGCTTGCGGGTGGGATTGCAAACGGCTGAACATTGGGCTTCTGCAGGGGGCTTCTTCACTTGTGTTGTGCAAGTGACTCTGATAACGTATCGGGTGTGCCTGGGAAGCCGAAGTCGAAACAGCGATCCGGCTGCCCAGTCAGTATTTCTCTCGAGATTCTCGGCGACCGCTGGTCGCTGCTGATCATCCGCGATCTGATGATCCGTGGATTCCGAACATTTAAGGACTTCCAGGGATCGGGAGAAGGGATTGCAACGAACATACTCGCGGACCGGCTGCAGAAACTCGAGGCGTCGGGGATCATTACCTCCAGCACGGACCCGACCGACGCACGAAGAGTCAACTATCGCCTGACCGAGAAAGGCATCGATCTCGCGCCGGTCTTGCTCGAGTTCTTGATTTGGGGCGCGCGACACGAAGAAACGATGGCGCCGCGAGCTCTCATCCTTCAAATGGAATCGAACCGTAACCAATTTCTTGCTGAAGTGCGTAGACGATGGCAAGAGCGCGACTCGACTCCCCTGATCCCAAGATTCGGGAAAATGGGATAAACCGCGACTTGCCGGAGAGACGGCCTGTTCATTCCGGCAATTTCACGCGTTGTCGTAAGGAGTTGTTCGTGAATATGCCTCTGCAAGTACGTACCTTGTGGGGCTAGCCCCACGAGCGGGTCGAATCTATGTAAACCAATACGCAGAACGGAGCAATCCATGAAAGACATGAACACTTACTTGAACTTCGACGGAAACTGTCGGGAAGCGATGACCTTCTATGAGAAATGCCTCGGCGCAGAACTCTCCATCATGCCGTACTCCGCCGGAGAAGGTCAGTGCGATTTCCCACCGGAAGCGAAGGACAAAGTCATGCACGCGCGCCTGACCAAAGGTCAAGCCGTCTTAATGGCGTCCGATACAACGCCAGGCATGCCGTACCAACAGGGCAACAACTTTTCAATCAACATCAATTGCGAAAGTCTCGCGGAGATCGAGCGACTCTTCACCGCCTTCAGCGAAAAGGGCAAGGTGACGGTGCCGCTTCAAGACACGTTCTGGGGCGCGCGTTTTGGCATGTTGACCGACCAATTCGGAGTTAATTGGATGTTTAATTTCGAACTTTCGAAGAAGGGATAACTCGGGTTGCTACGAATCGCGCCTGCACGGGCGCGATTTCCTCCAGATCTCGGTCGATTAGATGGTCCTCCGGGCTGACCCGATTGTCCTCCCTCAGGAAGAAAAGAAGCTGACGCTAGTCGATTTCTGTAGCTTTGCCCGACGTGGAAGTGGAGACTGGACGGGCCTGAGGAAGGAGTGAGGGTTGCACGCTGCTTCCCACACCAGATCCCTTACCACTGTCCAATTCAAATAGGAGCTAAAACATGCGATTCATGATGCTGATGATACCCAAAGGATACGAGGATGCAGCGCCGGGCACGATGCCTGATGCCGAGCGAGTGGCTGCAATGATGAAGTACAACGAGGACCTACAAAAGGCTGGTGTCCTGCTCGGACTGGACGGCCTACATCCGCCCTCAACGGGTGCTCGCGTGTCATTTGCGGGAGGGAAACCCAAAGTGACCGACGGACCATTTGCAGAGACCAAAGAAGTAATCGGCGGTTACTGGATGATCCACGTGAAGTCGAAGGAGGAAGCGATCGCGTGGGCATCGCGGTGCCCTGCTTCGGACAATGAAGTCATCGAGATCCGGCAGGTGCAGGAATTTGAGGACTTTCCCGATGATGTAAAAGCGGCCACCGCAAACTTCAACGAAACTTGGACTCAATCAGGAAAACTTGGGAAGCCCTGACATCTGACCCGCGTTCACGGGAATGACATCGGGCGCCTGGATAGTTTACCGATCTCAAGCCGGCCAACAATACGGACGATGATACAGTGTTGCGCATGAGATTGCTTCCGGCAGCACTACTTTCCGCGGCATTGTTAGCCGCAGAACCCCTGCGGTTGCATCCGGAGAATCCGCACTATTTCGTCTTCAACGGGCGACCTACCGTCCTGATTACATCAGGCGAGCACTACGGAGCGGTCCTGAATCGCGAGTTTGATTACGTTCGCTACCTGGATACTTTAGCGGCAGACCGCCTGAATCTAACGAGAGTGTTTTCAGGATCCTATCGGGAAGTGCCGGGAAACTTCAAAATCGCCGGCAATACGCTAGCGCCGGCGCCAGGAAAGTTTCTTGCGCCATGGGCGCAGCGCGACAGCAAGTTCGATCTTACTAAATGGGATGGCGCTTACTTCACGCGACTGAAGGATTTCATTACTCATGCTGGACGTCGCGGAATTATGGTTGAACTCGTTCTATTCTGCCCGTTCTACGAGGACAGCATGTGGAATGTTAGCCCAATGAACATCCGCAATAACGTGAACGGAGTCGGCGACGTCCCACGCACGGATGTTCTGACACTGCGAAACGCTCGCCTGACGGAGGTGCAGGATGCGATGATTCGCAAGTTCGTGACTGAGTTACGTAACTTCGACAACCTGTACTACGAGATTTGCAATGAGCCTTACGCCGGCGGAGTAACGCACGAATGGCAGGAGCACATTTCACAGATCATCGCCGAAACCGAAACGGGTAATTCAAAGAAGCATCTGATCGCCCAGAACTGGTCCAATGGTTCAAGCGTCATCGACCGTCCGAATCCGCTTGTAAGCCTGTATAATTTCCACTACTCGCGCCCGCCCGCCGCCGTGGCCATGAATCGTCAACTTGCGCGCGCGATCGGAAACAACGAGACAGGCTTCGATGGCGCCGCCGATGCGACTTACCGCATTCAGGGCTGGGATTTCCTGATGGCCGGCGGAGCGCTGTATAACAATCTGGACTACTCCTTCACCGTGGGGCATGAGGACGGAACTTTCACGCCGTCGGCTGCGACTCCGGGCGGTGGGAGCGCGACGCTACGCCGGCAGTTGCGAAGCCTGCGGGCATTTTTCGACGAAATTCCATTTTGGCGAATGCAGCCCGCGAAGGACGGCTTCGTACGCGGACCACAGGGGGCCACCGTGCGCGCCTTGGAAGAACGGGGCAACATCTACGCAGTGTATGTGCATCATGGACGTCTTGTGAAGGATGGAAACCCACGGTATCAGGTGGATCAACAGGCCATGTCTCGGGAAGTATCTCTGCAACTTCCGCCTGGAACCTATTCCGTTCAATGGCGCGACACGCGGAACCGTGCAGAAGTGAAGTCGGAGACTTTCACCGTCACTGACCAAGTCGCTCGGCTGGCTTCTCCCGTTTACTCGGAAGACATAGCGCTGATGGTTCGCGCTTTGAAGCCGAAAGACTGGTAAATCATCTCGGATCGTTATCGGCGAGTGGCTTATGTTATGGCTTGTTGGCGGCAACTGGTATGTGACTCCAGCTGGGTATGAATAACGTTCTGTATAGGTACTATGTCGTTCTAAGTTGTTATATTGGTACGACGAACGAAAGTAGTCCATTGTTGAGGATCCTTTCCACCGAGTATTCTTTACGATGTGCCGGAACCGTCCACGCTCGTTCACATAGCAAATCTGGCAATTCAGCGAGTGCTCTTGGAGTGCATGGACGCAACTTTGCTCACGAAAGCGTTGGAGGAGGCATACCCTTTCGGCGAGCTTCCCGAAGGCCGTGAGATTTGGGTAGATGCGCTGCTACGGAATGGGATTGACGATGCGACTCCGAAGTCGTCCGCGGTCATTCCGCACGCCCTAGTGCTCAATGTGATGGCGGCGGAAAAGAAGCGCTCCCGCTGCAAGGCCTGTGGCGCGTCGGATCTATCAGGTACTACCGACTAGGTTAATGTTTTAAGACTCGTACTGGTACCCACAGTACCGAAGGGTGCTGCGCAGATGTTCGAGGGCGACCGATTACTCAAATAAGGAAGCGCAGAATTCGACCGATTCGATGCGCTTGTTTGAGGAGGGACGCAACGTGCCGGCGAAAAACAGGTGTGATACCTGTGACCAATTAGGCAGTGAATTGCTTCAACTTGCCTACGAGCACCTTAAGGCCGAACAACGCCTGATGCAGGCAACGCTGGTGTCGAGAGACCCCGTCCTGACGAGCGCGGCAGCCATGGCGATCCCTGTCATCCTGCGAAAACGCGGGGAACTTCTCCGAGCGATAGAGGCCCATCAGCGACTGGAACACGGGGTTGAGATGGCGGCATCTTTCCCTGCGCCACTGCTTCCGTCATTCAGCAGCTAATCCGGGAACGAGCCGCGCACCTCGGAGGGGAGTGCGCGGCCCGCGCCGTATTCATGCGCTCTTCAACCGGGTGAGAGAAGCGCAGGACCCGGCTGAGGTATGGTACCGTAACTGACGTTTGTACGTTTCGCCCCGCAAATTTCCTGAGATTATTGAACCCGGTAAAAACCTGGATGTCACGGGCGGCGAGTTGCCCGGCCGCCGCGGTTGCGGCTTCTACAGCAGTGAATTGCGGCTTTCGGACAACAGCGCCAGGCGTTGTTCACGATTCTTTTACCATCGCTACTTTGTTCGCGATAAGCTGTCCGTCAATGACAAGACGCGACGTACTGATGAGCGGCATTGCCTTTGCGCTGCGGCAGGGCAAGCTTGACGAAGCTGCCCGCCTCCTGGAGTCAAAAACTGCGAGCGGGGATGTTTCGGCCGCGGTTCTGCACGTTCGTAGTGGAGCGAGCGGGTTCATACGGGCTTTTGGCAAAGCGCCTAATGCCGAGGCGGTTTTCCTACTCGCATCTATCACAAAGCCGATGACATGCACTGCCGCAATGATCCTGGTGGACCAGAAAAAGTTGTCGCTAACCGATCCGGTTCAGAAATACATTCCTGAGTTCCAGGGTGGCGAACGCGGGCGTATTCAGGTGAAACATCTCTTAAGCCATTCATCGGGTCTGCCTGACATGCTGCCCGACAACGATGCTCTTCGCAAACGGCACGCGCCACTGAAGGATTTCGTCGCCGGAGCCTGCAAAGTGGATCTCCTGTTCTCACCGGGAACTCAGGTCAAGTATCAGAGCATGGGTATCCTGTTGGCGGCCGAGATCGTGGAGCGCATCACGAAACGGCCTCTCCCTGAGTTCTTGAAGGATCGCGTGTTCATGCCCCTCGGAATGACGCAGACTTCGCTCGGTCTGGGCGGTCGCAAAATCGCAGATACGATGAGATCCCAAGTGCAGGATGACCCGACGTGGAACTGGAACAGCGAATATTGGCGCAATCTCGGGGCGCCGTGGGGTGGAGCATTCGCGCCCGCCGGCGATGTCGCCAAGCTACTGAAGTACTTCGCGGCGCCCGATGCACGCGTGCTCAAGCCGGAGACGGCATCTCTGATGATCACCGATCAGAACGTGGGATTGAATCAGCCATATGGAATCGGCTGGGCGCTGAACGGCTCCAAATTCGGAAAAGGTTGTTCGAAGCGGACCTTCGGGCATGGCGGTTCGACGGGAACACTCTGCTGGCACGATCCGGAGAAGGACCTGAGCTTTGTTCTCCTAACCACAAAGCCGGCGGCGCAGTCGCAGGGGCCGGTGATCGATCCTGTGTCTGATTTCGTATCTGAGGCGGCCTGAACGGCGATCGAAAGAAAGGCAACCCGGACCTAACTGACCGAGGAGTGATCATTGGGGTGCTCCACGTTCAGGCGTACGACATATCATTGCCGTACCAAAGACGTAGCGGCAGGCGTACCTTAGGTAACAATAAGATTGTCGAAGGGAATTCGAGGTAGAAATCATGTCTGAACTGAATCGGTCCGCCTCAAGGCGTGACATATTGAAAACAAGCGCGTTAGTGGCAGGAGCCCCGATTTTCCTGCAGGGAGCGCCAACAGGGAAAGCGATCAAAGTCGGCCTGGTCGGCTGCGGTGGGCGCGGAACCGGCGCGGCGGCGCAGGCATTGAAAGCGGACGACTACTCCGAGCTGACGGCGATGGCCGACATCTACCAGGAGCGGATCGACGACTGCATCGGCCGCTTGCAGCGCGTCGCCAAGGACAAGGTGAAGGTCGAAAAGACGAAGATGTTTGTCGGCCTCGACGCCTACCAGAAACTGATCGACAGCGGCGTGGACGTAGTGCTTCTCGCGACACCCCCGGGGTTTCGTCCCCATCATCTTCGCGCGGCAATCGAAGCCAACAAGCACGTGTTCTGCGAGAAGCCGGTGGCGGTGGACTCGCCAGGCGTTCGACACGTCATGGAGACCGCCAAGATGGCGAAGGACAAGAATCTTTCGCTGGTTGCGGGTTTCTGCTGGCGATACAGCAACTTCATTCAGGCAGCGTTCGACCAGATCCACAATGGAACATTGGGCGACATCGTGGCCTATTACGGCACCTATTACACGAGCCCCGTGAAACCCATGCCGCCGGAGAGCACGCGTCCCGCTGGAATGAGCGATGTCGAGTGGCAAATCCGCAACTGGTACAACTTCGTTTGGACTTGCGGCGACGGCTTGGTGGAACAGGCGATTCACACGGTCGATAAGGTCGCGTGGGCATTCAAGGATCAGCCGCCGGTAAGTTGCGTCGCGGTGGGTGGCCGCCAAACGCCAAACGGAATCGGCAATATCTACGACCACTTCGAAGTGAACTATCTTTATCCCAATAACGTGCGCGCGTTCGTAGGCTGCCGCCAGATCGAAGGCTGCTACAACGAAAATGCGGATTACATTATGGGAAAGAATGGTGTTTTGACTATCGGCCGCGGGCCGTTGCCGCGTATCGAGGGCCAGAAGACCTGGACGTTTGAAGGCCAGAAGAACGATATGTACCAGCGCGAGCACGACGTGCTGTTCGCCTCGATACGCAAAGGTGAGCCGATCAACGACGGTCGAGCGGATGGCGACGAGCACTTTGCTCGGCATCATGGGCCGTATGGCGGCATACACCGGGCAGGCGGTGACGTGGGAGCAGGTGATGAACTCCCAGGAGAAGATTTTCCCGGAGAAGCTGGACTGGAATGGGAGTCTTGCTGTTGCTCCGATGGCCCGTCCGGGCGTTACAAAGCTGGTCTAGCGCTTATGCGTGCGCTGCTGGTTCTCTGTCTCGCGGCAGATTTTTCATCTGCCGCGATCGATTTCGGCTCCCAAATCCGCCCTATTCTTCAGAAGGAATGCATGTCTTGTCACAGCGCGGAACGCGGCGTAGGCGGCGTGCGGCTTCACTCCAGCGAGGCGGCGACGAAAGAATCGATACTCGTGCCCGGGAAACCGGATGCGTCGAGGTTGTACCTGGTTTTGGAGATGAAGCCAGGGCAAACAAAGGCAATGCCTCCCGGGCAGCAACTCCCTGCCCCGCAGCGGGAATTGATTCGTCAGTGGATCGCGGAGGGCGCGGCTTGGCCGTCAGATATGGTTTTGGGTTCTCCGACGCCTGGCAAGAAAGACGAAAAGGCGAATGTATCGGAGATGCACACCCGCATCGTGAGCCAGAGCCGGGAGAAGTCGGAATCGGAGATGAAGCCTTACAAGACGTCGATTCCAAACACCGACGTAAGCTTCGAGATGCTTCCGATCAAGGGTGGCGAGTTCACCATGGGCACTCCGGGGACCGAGCCGGGGCACAAAAAGGACGAAGAGCCTCAGCGGAACGTCAAAATCGATCCCTTCTGGATGGGTAAGTTCGAAGTCACCTGGGATGAGTACCGCCTGTTCATGTTTTCCAACATGGCGAAGGAAGACGTGAATAAGGATGCTGTGGTCGACGCAATCAGCCGTCCGACACGACCCTATGTCGAGATGAGCTTCGGCATGGGAATCAACGGCTATCCCGCGATCAGCATGACACAGCACGCGGCGAATAAATACGCTGAGTGGCTGAGCGCGAAAACCGGTCAGTTCTACCGTTTACCGACCGAGGCGGAATGGGAGTACGCGTGCCGCGCCGGCACCACAACCGCCTACTCGTTCGGTGACGATGCTTCGAAGCTCGGGGAGTTCGCCTGGTTCTCCGGCAATACGGATGGAAAGTACGGTAAGGTAGGCAAGAAGAAGCCGAATCCGTGGGGCTTGCACGATATGCATGGCAACGTCATGGAATGGACGCTCGATCAATACGATCCGAAGGGATACGCAGGTCTAGGCTCCGACAATCCATGGAACGTGGCATCGCAGCCCTATCCTCATGCAGTCCGGGGAGGATCGTGGATGGACGGCGCGGCGCAGCTTCGTTGCGGTGCACGGGTGGCGTCCGATCCATCGTGGAAGCAGCAGGATCCGCAGTTGCCGAAGAGCATCTGGTATCACACGGATGCGCAGGGGTTAGGTTTCCGCCTTGTGCGCCCATTAAAGATTCCGAACGCGGACCAGATGTACAAATATTGGAATAGCGGTGTTCACGACGAACCGTAATGTCGCGACCGCGTTGTGTCTCTTCTTTGCTTCATCGCTCCTTGCGGGCGAACGCTATGAAGCATCCGAACCGCACATGGGGACGCTCGTCCGGATTGCGCTTTACGCGGACACTCCCGACCAGGCGCAACGGGCTTTTGTAGCCGGGTTCGCTCGCATCGCCCAACTGAATCGCATTCTTTCCGACTACGATCCCGACAGCGAACTGTCGAGGGCCTGTGAAGATGATGCTCGTATCAGTCCCGAATTGTTAACCGTCTTGAGTCATGGTCAGAAACTGGCTGAAGAGACCAAGGGCGCGTTCGACATTACGGTAGGTCCCATCACGCGGCTCTGGAGAACGGCGCGACGCGAGAAACAGTTGCCATCGAAAGCGCAAATCGCAGAGGCCCTCAACAGGTCGGGATTTCGAAAGCTGAAGGTGCGCAGCTGGCAGATCGGATGCGGGGTTCCCGGCATGAAGCTGGATGTGGGCGGAGTCGCGAAGGGCTACGCCGGCGACGAAGCATTGGCTGCCATGCGTAAGGCTGGAGTGACGAGCGCGATGGTGGCAATCAGCGGTGATATTGTCGTGGGCGATGCCCCTCCTGACAAGCCCGGTTGGCACGTGCAGGTGCTCGGACACACGGTGACGCTTGCAAACGCGGCGGTCTCGACTTCGGGCGACGAGTTCCAGTTCATCGAATTGGGCGGCATTCGGTATTCGCACATTGTGGATCCGCGATCGGGCATGGCGCTCCGAAATTCCCATCCAGTGGGAGTGGTTGCCAGGAAAGGAATTGAGGCCGATTCCATTGCAACCGCCGTCAGCGTCGCGGGACCGGCAATCGCGAAAAGTTTGTCTGCCCGCCATAAAGTACGGATCATTACTGAAAACAAATCTTCCGCGATCGCCCACGCAACTAGCCGGTAGTTGCACTGCACGTGACAGCTCGAGCGAGATGTATACTGCTGACCTATGACCTGTTCACGCCGCGACATGACCTTGCTTTTCGCTGCCGCAACCGGCGCAATGGCGCAAGACGCCGTGCTGCCTTCCAAGACTTACAAGTTCGAAGATTTGAAGGTGCGCGAAAACGGGAAGAACAGATCGCGCGCGGTGTTCAAGGGCAAAACACACACAGGGCAGACGATCGAGACACACGAGACCGAGTTGGCGCCGGGGTTGGCCCCACATGCTCCACATCATCACGCGCACGAAGAGATGATCTTCATCCGCGAGGGTACCCTCGAGGTTACGATCTCCGGGAAAAGCGAGAAACTCGGCCCCGGTTCCGTCGCTTATGTCGCCTCAAATGAGGAGCATGGGTGGCGGAACGTGGGGACGGCAACGGCGCACTATTTCGTTCTCGCGATCGACCCACACTAACGCCGCTCGGGCTGGCCCGCAGCCTTCACATTTTTTTTACATTTCGCGCACAACGCTTTTTTTCGCTCCGTGTAACGTATCAGCAGCACCAGTACTAAACGGGGAGAAAATCAGTGACGACTTCGCAGCGACTTTTTCCAATAATTCTTTCGTGTTTTGCGGCGGCAACGAGCCTGTTCGCAAGATCGGCCGGGGCGC
Organism: Bryobacteraceae bacterium; assembly: GCA_963825845.1. Lineage (GTDB taxonomy): Bacteria > Acidobacteriota > Terriglobia > Bryobacterales > Bryobacteraceae > DASQDN01. Next base: position 50,761 of record CAWGVL010000029.1, read on the forward strand.
CGCAAGGCCACTCCGGCGCGCCGGGGGACAACGTTTGTACCGCCTGCCACCGGTCGAACCCGGACGTAAATTCAGGACCCGGACGCGTGACTGTCACCTTTTCCGACGGTTCGACCTACACACCGGGTGTTGCTAAAAAGGTGACCGTAACAATAACCGATCCCAATGGACGCCGTTGGGGTTTTCAGGCATCTCCGAGACTCGCGTCGAGCCCGAATAACACGGGCGCAGGGCAGGTAACTCCGAGCGACGGCAACACGCAAGTCATTGGAACCGACGGAACGCGTCAGTGGATCACGCATACCTCTGAAGGAACGAGGAACGGGACCGCGGGTCCGGTATCGTTCGAATTCAATTGGGCTCCTCCGTCCAGCAACATTGGCGACGTAGATTTTTATGTTGCTGCGAACGCGGCAAACGGAAACGCAAATAACCAGGGCGATTTCATCTACACGACGAAAGCTACGGTTAATCCAGCCGGCGCAACCACACAACGGCCCACGATTCGTGAGAACGGTGTCGCCAGCGCGGCAACGAGCAACGCCGGGGTTGTCGCAGGTTCCTGGGTAACGATCGTAGGCGAGAGCTTCTCATCGGCAACCCGTCAGTGGCGAGATAGCGATTTCGTAAACGGCCGGTTGCCCACTACGCTCGAAGGCGCCAGCGTCACAATCAACGGAAAGCCTGCCGCGATCTCATATGTGAGTCCGACGCAATTGAACGTTCAGGCGCCCGATGACACTGCGACAGGCAATGTGGCTGTCGTTGTCAAGAACGGCACAGGCGAAAGCACGCCTCGGACCGTCAACCTTCAGGCGTTCTCGCCGGCGTTTTTTGCGTTTTCACCACAGCAGAGCAAATATGCCGCGAGTGTCGCCCCCGACGGCGCGTATCTCGGTCCACCGGCTCTGTTCGGCGCGGACCTTACGACGCGGCGAGCGCGGCCCGGTGAAACAATCCTGCTGTTCGGTACCGGATTCGGTCCAACCAACCCGGCCGCGCCGGCCGGCCAACTCCTGTCAGGCGCTCCCCCAAGACTCGCCAATGATGTACGAATCACGATCGGCGGAATGGCGGCCGATGTGTCGTTCGCGGGACTGTCTGGGGTAGGACTTTACCAGTTCAATGTAGTAGTTCCCCCTGCCGTGCCAGATGGCGATCAAGCCGTTGTTGCTACCATCAACGGCGTTCAATCTCCGGCCGGCATTTTCCTTGCCGTAGGACGTTAATTCGTTCATAGATGTCCTATGGTCTCGCGCGATGCTCTCCTTCCCCAGTGCGGGCATCGCGCGAGTGCTTTGGTTACGCTATGTCCGGGGCATCGATTACAATCACGGCAAGCGATACAGGCTCGCTGAAGTATGCGCACAATTCTCGTAATCGATGACGATGATAGTTTGCGGGACACCATCGGTGTCCTGCTGGAACAGGAAGGGTTTCGGGCAGTGCTCGAAAGCGATGGCAAGGCCGGTTTCGAACGAGCGCTCGTGACAAAGCCCGATTTGATCCTGGTAGATCTGCGGCTGCCAACGATGACCGGCACTGAAGTCTGCAAACAGCTTCGTGCCGCCAGGTTCTCCACACCCATCATCGTGCTCAGCGCGATCGGTGAGGAGATCGACAAAGTTCTTCTTCTCGAGATCGGGGCAGATGACTATGTCGTTAAGCCCTTCGGCACGCGGGAGCTACTAGCGCGTATACGAGCGGTACTCCGAAGATCGCTGCCCGAGGCCCATCAAGTCATCTCTTTTTCCGACACCAGCGTGGACCTGGAGCGCCGGGTGGTAACACGCAAAGGCGCCGAGCTTAAGCTCACCCCAGCCGAATACAACCTGCTGACGTTCTTTCTCCAGAATCCTGACCGGCCGCTGACGCGCGACGTAATTCTGAATTCCGTGTGGGGATACGAATCCTTTCCAAATACACGAACGGTGGATGCGCACGTCGTGCGTCTCAGACAAAAGCTCGAGCCGCAGCCCGATTGCCCACGACACTTCCTCACTATGCACGGCGTGGGATATCGATTCCTTCCGTAAGCGGGCTCCCGGATGCGTCGAACTGTTTTGATCGTCGATGACAGCTATGCTTGTGGAGACACGCTTGCGATCGCGCTCTCCGATCTGCCCGACGTGGATGTGCGTATGGTGGAGTCAGCGCTGGAAGCACTCAAATTGATTGAAACGATACCCCTTGCGGCCGTTGTAACCGATCTGCACATGCCTCGGGTGGATGGCTTTGAGCTGATCGAGCGAATTCGAGCGCAACCAAGGTTTGCTAGCGTGCCTATCTTTGTAGTAAGTGGAGATAGTCATGTGGATACTCCTACGCGTCTCCGGCGCCTCGGCGCTGACGCATTCTTTGCCAAACCATACTCGCCGCACGAGGTGAAGCATGCGCTCGAACGGTATCTGTATGCGAGGTAGCGCATCTTGGCTTGCGCTGATGCTGTGCGCGAGACTGTGCGCCCAAGAACAACCCAATCTTTCTGCCATCGTCGAGCGATTGGATGCGCTCGAAAAGCAAAACCGAGCGCTCACCGAAGAGATCCAGGCGCTGCGACGGCAGTTGGCCGTCGCACAGGGCGCGCCGGTGGTTGCCCCAAGCCCGCCGGCTGAGGAAAGACTGCAAGTTCAGGAGCGCCGCACGGAAGAGCTCGCCCAAACCAAAGTCCAGGCCTCGCGGCGCTTGCCTCTTTCCATCACTGGCATGCTGCTGTTCAACGCTTACATGAACACCAGATTCAGCGGCGCCCAGGAGTTCCCTACCGTCGCCTCATCGAATGCAGTGCCGCGCACCGCAGGCGGGACAGCTCGGCAGACGGTGCTCGGGTTACTGTTCGAGAGTCCGGCGACGGTACTCGGCGCCAAGGTAAACGGCTCGCTGTACATGGACTTCTTCGCCAACCCCGTATCGACCTTCGGCTCAGAGAGAGCGATCAGCAACAATCTGAGCCGGCTCATGCGACTGCGGATCGCAACGGTGGAACTCGACTGGGGATCGACGCGATTACTGGTTGGTCAGGACAAGCCCATCGTCTCCCCTCGGGAGCCAAACTCACTTACACACGTCGGAGTCTCGCCGCTCACCAGCGCTGGGAATCCCTGGTTATGGCAGCCGCAAGCGCGACTGGAACAGGAATTTCGCTTGACGGAATCAACGGACATCCGGGCCCAGGTCGGCGTCTTCCAGACAGCGGAAAGCGGAGCAATTGTCCCTGACGCCTTTACGTCTACGCTCGAGAGCAGCCGTCCGGGTTTCGAGACCCGAATTGCGTTTCGACGCGTCTTTTCGAATGACCGTCATCTCGAGATTGCGCCTGGCTTTCATGTCAGTACGACGCACGTGGCCGCGACGAGCGTTCCTTCGCGACTTTATAGCGTCGACTGGTCGGTGGCGCCGTTCCCGAAAATCGACTTCTCCGGAATGCTGTTCGCCGGTGAGAATACGGCGAATCTGGGGACGCTTCGGCAGGGGTTCACCATCATAGGATTGCGGCAGGTGATTCCAATTCACTCCATCGGAGGCTGGGGGCAGATCAGCTATGCCGCCACGCCGCGATTGACCTTCAACGTCTACGGTGGGCAGCACGATGACCGAAATCGCGACTTGCGCGGCCGCGGGATCGGGAAGAACTTCATCTATTCGGCGAACACGTTTTACCGCATCGCTCCCAACGTGATTCTCGCGCTCGAAGTGATGCAGATTCGGACGACCTACCTCGAGACAGGCACGCGGTTGAATAACCATTATGACCTTGCGCTGGCTTATCAGTTTTAGCCTCGCGGTGTGGATCTCATGTGCGGCGGCTGCATCGGGGGCCTCGGTCGCAGGCAGCATCTCCCTGATTGACTCGCGGGATCCGACAGTGCGGTCCGGAAAGAACTTCTCGGGCGTTGTCGTATGGTTGGAGCCCGTGAATAACGCCGCTATCATCGCGGTCCGGTCGCCCGTGCGCGCCGAAGTTGACCAAAAGAATAAGAAGTTCATACCTCACATCCTGACTATTCCCGTCGGTAGCACAGTCGACTTCCCGAATAACGATCCGATCTTTCACAACGCTTTTTCAAATTTCGAGGGCAAGGTCTTCGACATCGGCCTATATGCGCCGGGCACATCGAGATCCGTGCGCTTTGACCGCCCGGGAGTGGTGAGAGTATTTTGCAACATTCATTCCACTATGAGCGCGGTTATCGTGGTGCTGAACACGCCTTATTTCGCAGAGACCGACCGGGACGGAAACTATCACATCCCGAACGTGCCCGTAGGGGAGTACATTCTTCGACTTTTTCATGAACGGGCCTCTGCATCGACGATCGAAGCGCTTGTACGAAGGGTAAACGTGCGCGACAGCACCGCCGTGATCCCGCCCATCGCGATCTCGGAAAGCGGTTTCCTTCCACTCCGGCATAAAAACAAGTACGGTAAGGAGTATCCTCCCGCACAGGAGGATTCGTTTTACCCGGGAGCGAAGAAGTGAAAGCGGCATGGTTCTCCCGCATGTCTTTGCTGCCGAAGGCGGTGCTGGTCACATCGGCGGTGATCACAATTCTGCTCGGTGTCACCGGGTGGCTGGTTCAGCGATACGCGGTGAATACGACATCGCAGGGACTCGAAGAGGAGATTCGGGCCAGTTTGCGCGCATACGAGTCAATGTGGCGATCGAGGGCAGACATGCTTTCAGCGGTGAGTCTCGTTATAAGCAGAATGTCCGACGTGCGAGCAGCATTCAGCACACGCGATCAGGCCACGATTGAGGACACTGCCGGCGAGATCTGGGCGAAGATTTCACACGATGACGCGATCTTTCTAGTCACAGACCCCGATGGAGCGGTGATGGCTTCGCTCGCGGGCGCTTCAAACGTAAAGGTCGTGCCTATCGTCCGGTCGGCAGCCGCCAAATTTCCAAAACAGGCAATGGGATTCATGGTGGAGGGATCGCAGCTTTATCAGATTGTCGTGACACCGGTGTACGTGGAAGCCCAACAAGGTGAAGCGCTGCTGAACGTGCTGGTAGCCGGATATCCGGTGACTCCATCCCTCGCCGCGACATTGAAGCAAAGCACGGGCAGCGATTTCATTTACCTGGCCGAAGGAAATACGATCGTGTCTACGCTGGATCCGGACACGACCAGGGTGCTCGCGGCGTCAGCGCGACCGGAAGCGGAACCCCATTTGAAGAAGGCCGGGGATGCAGAGTATGCGATGGTAACGACGCCGTTGATCTCGGTGGACGGTCACACATTGGGCGAGCTACGGATCGTTAAGTCCTTCGCTCTCGCACGCAGACACATCGCTGCGCTGCAGAGAAATCTTATTGCGATCTGGCTGGTCGCAGTAGCCGCGGGCGTCCTGCTCAGTTACTGGCTGACTCGACGGATTATCGATCCGATTGTTCGCTTGGATATCGCGGCCGCTGCGGTCGCGGGAAACAACTACGATTTTCGCGTCCCGGTCGAGCGGCAGGATGAGTTGGGACGGCTAGCCATGACATTCAATTCGATGTGTACGTCAATACAGACTGCTCGACAGGAACTGATCCGGCAGGAGCGCCTCGCCACGATCGGGCAACTGTCGACGTCGATCGTCCATGACCTTCGAAATCCTTTGGCGGCGATCTACGGTGGGTCGGAGATGCTGGTTGACGGGGATCTCGGGCCGGCCACTGTGAAGCGGTTAGGGAATAACATCTATCGGGCATCACGGCGTATTCAGGAGTTGTTGCAGGATCTTGTGAATACCTCGCGCGGCAAGGCAGATTCGGCGGAGATGTGCTGCTTGCGGGACCTGATTGCGGCTGCCTGTGAGCCGCTGCTGGCCGTTGCGCAAGCGCAAAATACGGATATTCGGATCGATCTGCCAGAAATGTTGGAGGCTCCCGTGGAGAGGGCTCGCATCGAACGGGTGTTCTTCAATTTGTGTACAAATTCGTTGGAAGCGTTGGTTGAGGGCGGCAGCATTCGGATCACAGGCGCGCAACAAAACGGGTCCGCATTAATTCGTGTCGAAGATACGGGGCCCGGTATTCCGCGGCAGGTTCGCGAGAAGTTATTCGAGCCATTTGCGACTGCGGGCAAGAAAAACGGGCTCGGTCTGGGACTGGCTTTATCGCGGCAAACCGTGCTGGCCCATGGCGGAGACCTGTGGTCCGAAGCCGTGGAGCACGGCGCGGCGTTCTGCGTCCGCTTGCCGCTGAGCCGGAGCTAGCTTCACGAAACTTTTACAATTTCATCACCACACCCGGCACAAGATCAGGCACGATCAATGTGAGATCACCTGTTCGAAACGAACACGGTTCTCCTTCTACTCGCGTTTGGTCTCCTGGTGGGAGTAGCGCGGATGGGCATTCGCCGCGTTATTGCAGGGGGGCGGGCCTGGTCGTGGCCAGGCCCGCGGGTTTTCATCGTCACAATTCCGAATACTTCAGGTTCGTGGCTCGCGGTCTGCTTGTTTTTCGCGGCGCCTTTTGGCCCAGCCTTCTTTCACGGTTTGCCGGCTGCGTCCAATGCCCAGTGCGTCGTCGGGAACGGTCATTGTTATGACTGATCCGGCCGCAACGTATGCACCGCTTCCGACGTGCACAGGGGCCACAAGGGTAGAGTTGCTGCCGATAAATGAGCCCTCGCCGATGTTCGTCTTGTGCTTCTTCGTCCCGTCGTAGTTACAGAAAATAGTGCCCGCGCCTATGTTCGAGCCAGCCCCGATTTCAGAGTCCCCCAGGTAGGCCAGGTGCCCCGCTTTTGCGCCCGCTCCGAGTCGGGTCTTTTTTAACTCGACGAAGTTGCCGATATGCGCGTTCGCCTCCACATGATTGTCCGGGCGAAGGCGAGCGAATGGCCCAATCGTAGCCCCTGAGTCGATCCGGGAGTCCTGTGCGATGGTATAAGGAGCGATTTCGACCCGGTCGGCCACCTGACAATTTCTGAGAATCGAGCCCGCTCCAATGACGGAGTCCTCCCCGACAACCGTACTGCCCAGCAACTGAGCGAACGGCTCGATCACCGTATCCATGCCGACCTTGACCGCCGAATCAATCAGAACGGTTTCCGGCCGGCGTATCGTCACTCCGTTTAGCATCAATTCGCGTGATTTCCGCTCGCGGAAGATGTTATCAACGATTGCCAGTTCCAGACGGGTATTGATTCCAAGGAGTTCGTCGGCATCCTTATGGAGCAGCGCTCGGACGGTATACCCTGAGCGGTTGTATATCTCCACAATATCCGTCAGGTAGTACTCATTCGACGCCGGGTTGGGTGTAATGTCTGAAAGATGCTTCCAGAGCAGCGGCGCTTCAAAACAATAAATACCTGAATTGATTTCACGGACTTTCTTCTGCTCGGGCGTGGCTGCTTTTTCTTCAACGATCTCCTTAAGCATCCGATCGTCTCCAACGATGGCACGACCGTATCCAGTCGGAATATCGAGTTCGGTGGTAATGACAGTCGCGGCTGCTCCAGCTGCGGCGTGATCCTGAATCAGGCGTTGGAGCGTTCCAACAGACAACAAAGGGCAATCGCCGTAAAGCACCACGAGGCGGCCTTCGTGATCGGGAACCGCCGCTCGGCACACTTCAAGCGCGTGCCCCGTCCCTTTCTGCTCCGTTTGCTCTGCGAATCGCACACCTTTGCCAACCAAGAGTTGTTGAACGCGATCAGCTTGATGCCCCACCACGACAACAATTCTGTCGGGCGTCGTCAGAGCCAGCGCGGAGTTAACAACGTGTTCCGCCAGCGCAAGCCCACCGGCTTCATGCAGCACTTTGGCTTTTCGCGATTTCATCCTGGTCCCCAGACCTGCGGCCAGGATCACAACGGTCAGATTCTCAGTCATCTATTTTCCCGATTTTAGTGCCCGCAACCTGCGCCTCCGCCCTTCGCCCGCCAGGTGAACCGCGACCTCCGCAATAAGCGCGGGATCGTGGCGGATCTTGGGCCCGAGCGCGGCGAGCGGTCGAGCGATCACTTTTACGCCGAGCATTTCGAGTCGATCAATGTCATTTTCGACGGGCAACGCCATTTTGGCGGCATATTGGCGCTGCAGGAATGCCGAGAGGGGAGCGGTATTCAGCGCGACGACATCGATCAGTTTCCGACCCGCATGCTGCTGCATGGCCTGTACGTGATCGGAGGCCTTAAAATCGATCGTTTCCCCGGGTTGCCACATCAGATTCATGAAGCACAGCTTGATCGCGGGTGACGCCTCGATCGCCTCGGGGATCCCTTTCACTAACAAATTTGGCACGATGCTCGTGAAAAGGGAGCCTGGACCGATAGTGATCAGGTCGGCTTTGCCGATAGCATCCAGTGTTTCCTGCATCGGCTTCACTCTGGCTGGTTTGAGGCGGATGCGATGGATCGGCGAGCGGCTTCTGGAAATCCGAGTCTCACCTTCCACACACGTACCATCCTTCAGTACTGCCTGCAATACGACGTTGGTCGGCGTTGCGGGGAAGATTCTGCCGCACGTCGCAAGGACGTCAGACGCGTGTTGGACGGCTTTGGCAAAATCTCCGGTCAAAGACGTCAAGGCGGTGAGAAACAAGTTTCCGAGACTGTGGCCTTTCAGTCCCTTGCCGGCGTCGAAACGATATTGAAACAATCTCGCCAGCATCGCTTCGTCTTCCGACAGCGCCACCAGGCAGTTGCGGATATCGCCGGGCGGCAGCATGGCGAAGTCTCGACGAAGACGTCCGGAACTGCCACCATCATCGGTGACGGTCACTACCGCAGTTAGATCGAGATTTGCCCCTGGGCTCTGCGCATGAGCGTCACACCGCATGAACTGCTTCAATCCATGCAAAAGACTTGAAAGGCCGGTGCCCCCGCCAATCGCGACGATGCGAAGGGGTTCCAAACTAGCGCGTCGCGAGGGCATAAGTATCTAGAATCGCACGTGTAGATCGACATTCGGCCCTTAGAACGTCCTAAACCGGAGGTACCATCGGCCTACCACGCGCTCCGGGCAAATATACTCGTAGGTGATGCTGAAATCGACAATCTTCCGCGAGTACGACATCCGTGGAATCGCTGACGAGGAATTGCTCAGCCCCGGAATCGAGCAGTTGGGGCGCGCTATAGGGACGCACATCGGACGTACGCACGGGAAAAAGATCAATGTCGGGCGGGACGTGAGGCTGAGTTCCAAGCGTCTCCGGGACGCCATCGTAAAGGGTCTCATGGCTGCGGGTTGCGAGGTGACGGATATAGGGGAGGGTCCGACACCGCTTCTGTATTACTCTGTTCACCACCTGGGCCGGATGGCGGCGTGATGATTACGGGCAGTCACAACCCGGCGGAATACAACGGTTTCAAGATCGTAGCCGGTTCAGGCACGATTCACGGAGCGGAGATCCAGCAAGTGCGCAGCCTCATCGAAGCCGGAGATCTCGATTCGGGCGAGGGCAACAGCCGGGAGTTCGACATCGTTACTCCGTATGTGGAGGAGATTTCCGGTCAGTTTCAGTTCAGCCGGCGCATCAAAGTCGTCATCGATGCCGGCAACGGCGCTGCCGGCCCAACGATGCATCGGGTGCTCGAGAAACTAAATATCGATGCAACAGAACTGTATTTCGAGATGGATGGTCAGTTTCCTAATCACCACCCTGACCCGACCGTTGAAAAAAATCTCGACGATTTAAAGAAAGCGGTCGTGTCGTCGGGCGCCGAGTTAGGCATTGCATTCGACGGCGATGGAGACCGCATTGGCGCGGTCGATGAACAGGGAAATGTGGTCTGGGGTGACTACCTGCTCCTGATTTATGCCCGCGAGATCCTCAGCCGGAAACCCGGAGCGACCTTCATCGGCGAGGTGAAGTGTTCTCAGATCATGTACGACGAGATTAAGAAACTTGGCGGCCGCGGGATCATGTACAAAACTGGCCATTCGCTGATTAAAGCCAAGATGAAAGAAGAGAAAGCTGAACTGGCAGGTGAGATGAGCGGGCATATGTTCTTCAAAGATCGATACTTCGGATTTGATGATGCCATCTATGCCGCCTGCAGATTGATAGAGATCGTCGCGAACTCCGGTCAACCGCTATCGGCCCAGACGAGCGCGCTTCCATCGATGGTCACGACTCCCGAGATTCGGGTCGACACTCACGATGAGGTCAAGTTCGACGTCGTGTCGCAAGTCCTGGATCATTTCCGCCAAACGCACACTGTAGTCGACGTTGATGGCGCCCGAGTGCTCTTCAGTGAAGGCTGGGGGCTGGTACGGGCATCGAACACGCAACCCGTTCTCGTGATGCGTTTCGAAGCTCGGACAACCGAACTGTTAACTGAATATCGCCGCGAGGTGGAAGCAGTCGTCGACCAGGTAACGCAGCGCGTCGCCGCGGGACGGTCCGCTTAGTTTCGGGACCCAAACGTTTCTGTGCGGCCGGCCAGCGGTTTGACAATCCGGCCGCCGCACACTCCGACACCCACATTCATCAACGCGTTCAATAGGTTATACAGAACGGCGTAGACCATTTGTTCGGTCACCGGCTGCTTGCCCGGAAGGCGGAACGTGGTCGAGATTTCCTTCGCGATCTGGACTCTCAGGGCATTAGGCAGCGTGTGGCCAGAGCGGTCCTTCTGGTTGGCGACCATGATAGGTGTCTGCAGGACGAGTCCTGTAGTCCCATCCACGTAGAACTGGCATCGAGAGAACCATCCGAGGTTGCCCGGATCCGCCGCGTCGAACAGCAGGAGCGGCGCCTGGCGATCCGGCGCGGTCAGGTCGAGGGTAACGGTACGCTCTGTCTCGCTTAGCGTGAATTCGAAGCCGGCTTGCTTGACGATGTTCCCGAGGAACTCCGGGTCGAGTTCGAGCAGCAGCAGCTTATGCTGTCCGGCTTGTAAAACCTGCATGTCTAACCTATTGTAACGAACCTAAACCTGAACGCCTGCCAAAGCCTCCGCATACGCGGCGCACGTGCGGTCGTCGAACAGAACGAAGACGACTCGTTGCAGTTTGCGCTTGGGGTCCTTGAGGTGCTGAACGACCTCGTCGATTGCGATGGCTGCCGCTTCTCGCACCGGATATCCGTAAACTCCGGTGCTAATTGAGGGGAAGCTGATGTATTCGCAGCCAGTCTCTTCGGCAAGTTCGAGGCAGGCGTGGTATGCAGATCGAAGCTCCTCGGCTTCCCCGCTCTCGCCATCTTTGTATACCGGCCCCACAGCATGGAATACCCATTTGGCAGGCAGGCTTCCCGCGGAAGTCGCAACAGCGCTCCCGGTTGGGCAGCCGCCGCGGATGGCCCGTATCTCATCCAGTTCGCGCATGATTGCTGGACCTCCTGCGCGGTGGATGGCCCCGTCAACACCGAGTCCCCCGGCGAGCTGGGAGTTAGCGGCATTACAAATTGCATCGACGGGAACCTGGGTAATGTCGCCTTTCAGGAGCTGGAGCGATTTATTCTCACCGAGATTTCGGATCATTCTGAAGCATAGACGCGATTTTCGTAAGTTGTAGCAAACCGCGATATCTTTCAGGGATAAGCTGAGAAAGAAAGTGGCCTCAAAAGTCGGGAACTTTTCGGCCGCCATTCAGGAATGTACAGTAACAGCCCCTGATGAGCGCGGCATGACGGATCTCACGGATAGCACTGACGAAACGCTGTTGCGCCGGTCGACCGCCGGCGATGAGCAAGCCTTTGTGGCGCTTTATCGCCGGCGACAGTCCGCTGTTTACCGATTCGCTTTGCACATGAGCGGCAGTTCGGATCTCGCAGAAGAGGTGACGCAGGAGGTGTTTCTCACAGTGATCCGGAATGGAAAGCGCTTCGATCAGAGTCGCGGAACCGTGGTGTCGTACCTGCTGGGAGTCGCGCGCAATCATGTGTTGAAGCTGCTGGAACGCGATCGTGCCTACATCGGCTTCGAGGACGACACTGCGGAACTGGCGCAGGCGGACGGCGACCTGCTGTTGGAGTTGACCCGCGCGGAAACGATCGAGAAGATCAGGCAAGCGGTGCTTGAACTTCCCGCCGTCTATCGGGAAGCGATCGTATTGTGCGATCTGGAAGAGATCAGCTACGCGGAGGCGGCTGTGGCATTGGGCGTACCCGTCGGAACCATTCGATCGCGTTTAGCGCGGGGCAGATCGCTACTCGCACAAAAATTGTCCCGGCCAGATTCAGAAGGTTTTAATTCGTTGAGGTGTTTCGCATGACCGAGCCGACTAATGTTGAACTGCGGAACGCGCTGAACCGGCTCCGAGCTAACGAGGCCGGGAAGACGCGCCCCGCAGTCGTTGGAACGGGCTTTAACCGAGGCGTTCCGGGCACAGCATGCTCGAAAAGTCGCCAAGTTTCGATAAATGGTTTTGGGTACCGGCCGCTGTCGCAGCGTCTTTCGTGATTGGAGTCGCATGGCGCTTATCGGCTCCTACGGGGATCTCGGATCCACCGCGGATGGTCGCATCGGTCGGAACGCCCATGCCCGTTTTACGAAACGAACCGAAATCGGCGCCCGTGCGCCAGACGGTTCGACGGAAAGCACGCGCGGCAAGCAAGACACGCAAGTCCGTCGCACCGCCCGAGAACGTCGAAGTCGCGGAAACTGCGCACCGTCAGCCCGAAGTCTTTGTCGAGATTCCGTACGCTCCGCCCTTCAGCGCCTATGACGAGGGTCAGGTGGTGCGTGTGAATATGCCGGGCTCTTCGGTGCGGAGGCTCGGGCTGCCGGTTTCTGTGGATCGCGTGCAGGCGGATGTGCTGCTGGGGAACGATGGCATCGCCCGCGCAATTCGGTTGGTTTCAAATTCGGGGCTGAATTCAGGAAGGTAGGTAATTACACATGAGGACGTTGGTAATGACGGTTGCAGGAGCGGCGCTGATCGCGGGCGCACTGCAGGCGCAAAACGAACCCAAGGAACCGCAGCGGATCGAGCACGATGTAATTAAGCTAGTCGATCCTAAGGACAATGTAACCTTTGAGCGCCACGCCTTTGCGGCGGGACCCGAAACGATCCAGTACGTCTCGACCGAGGCGAGCATCGCGGGAAAGGTGATCAAAGGAGCGCCGTATTCAGCCGACGCTGTTAACGAGAACACGCAGACGCTGGCGGACGGCAATCGCATCTCATCGAAATCGACGTTCGCGACGTATCGTGATTCCGAAGGACGTACACGCCGTGAAATGAGCCTTCCCCCGATAGGGGCGCTGGCAACGGCGGGCGATACTCCGACGTTCATAACGATCAACGATCCTGTGGCCGGCGTCTCCTACCACCTCGATACCAAGACGAAGACTGCTCGGAAACTGCCTCAGATGTCCGGAGCAGCGGTCTCTTTTGGGGTAGCGGGTTCATTCGCGGGCGGAGTTCTGGCCGGAGACCCTCCGGTGGCTATGGCGCGCACGCGTGTTCAGGCGGACGGCAAGGGTCAGGAGACTTTTGAAGCGGCGGTACCGCCTCCAGCCGCAGGGTTGGCGATTCGCGCGACGAACCCTGCGATTCAGATCCGGATGAGGAACGGCGACACACCGAAATCGGAATCACTCGGTAAACAAACAATCGATGGTGTTGAGGTGGAGGGAACGCGCTCGATTGTCACAATTCCTGCAGGCCAGATCGGCAATGAACGTGAGATTCAAATCGTGAACGAGCGCTGGTATTCGCCTGAATTGCAGACGGTCGTCATGAGCAAGCATGTGGACCCGCGGATGGGTGAAACGATCTATAAACTCGCTAATATCAAACGCAGCGATCCACATCCTTCGCTTTTCCAGGTACCGCCGGATTACACACTGGCGACCGATGAACCTCCTATGCGATTCATGCGGAAATTCGAGACGACGAAGTAATGATTCGGGGTCTCCCGGCTGAAGTAGCACGCCACAGTGAGACCCCGTTGTTAGAATCGGAGGTGGTGAACATCACCATCTCCAAAGAAAACTATTTGAAGGCCATCGCTGAAGCCCAATCTGAAGGAGAATCGGTGATCGCCGCAAGTCTTGCTCGCTGGCTCAACGTATCTCCTCCCGCCGTTACCGCCGCTATCAAGCGTTTGAAACGTGATGACCTGATTCACGTAGCCGATCAAGGGGAGATCACCCTCACCCCGCAGGGTCAGGCGATAGCCAACCGTGTGCTCAACCGCCACCACTTGATCGAGCGCATGCTGGCCGAGATCTTCGGTATGGAATGGTACAAAGTCCACGACGAGGCCGAACAACTCGAGCACGCGGTTTCCGAGGAGTTCGAGCGCCGACTTCAAGAGAAACTCGGAGTCGACGATCAGGAGTGCCCGCATGGCAACCGGGTCGGGTTTGGACACGCCGGAACATCGGCGGGCACGCGGATGGAAGCCTCTGGATGAATTCGATCCGGATGGCGCAGTTACGATTCGGAGTGTGTTCGAACGCGACCGCAAACTCCTCGAATATCTCCATGAACTCGGAGTCCGCCCGGGAGCCCAGGTGGAAGTGATCGCGCGCAACTATGACGACACGATCACTCTGCGCATCGCGGGCACGACTGTACCGCTCGGCAGGGCTGCGGCGATCAGAGTGTGGGCGTCACGGTCCTAGCGAGCTTCACGCGGAAGTATTCCAGAGTTTCCCGTATTCCATCTTCAAGCGCGATCTCCGGTTCCCATCCAAGGATTTCTCGCGCCTTGGCGATGTCGGGCTGCCGCCGCTTCGGATCGTCTTGTGGAAGCGACCGGTGTTCGATCGGCGCCGTAAGACCTGCCGTTCGCTGAATGCAATCGGCGAATTCAAGGATCGTCATCTCACGAGGGTTGCCCAGATTCACGGGGTAGCGTTCAGCCGACCGGGAGAGCAGAACCAGGCCCCGCACGAGGTCTGAAACATAGCAGAAGCTTCGTGTTTGCGAACCGTCGCCAAAAATCGTCAGTGCTTCTCCATTGAGCACCTGATCGATGAAGGCCGGTACGACGCGTCCGTCCTTTAACTGCATCCTGGGACCGTACGTATTGAAAATCCGCGCGATATTCGTCTGGAGTCCGTACGTGCGGTGGTAAGCCATGGTGATGGCTTCGGCATAGCGCTTACTCTCGTCGTAGCAGGACCGGGGGCCCACTGGATTCACATTGCCCCAGTAAGTCTCCCGCTGCGGGTGCTCGAGAGGATCTCCATAGCATTCGGATGTGCTTGTCAGTAGAAATTTGGCCTGGTGCAGCAGGGCTAGATCGAGCATGTTTCGCGTTCCAGTGGAGCCCGATTCCAGCGTCTCGATGGGATGGTCGAGATAGTCTTTCGGACTCGCCAGCGAGGCTAGATGCATAACGCAATCTACCGGTCCATCCACGGTCACTGTGCGCGTCACATCCGTTTCCTGGAATTCGAAATTCGGATTGGATCGGAGCTGCTCGATGTTGTCCTGCGAACCCGTAATCAGGTTGTCCAGCGCTACGATGCTGTGTCCCTGATCCAACAAGTAGTCGCATATGTGGGAGCCGATAAAACCGGCGCCTCCCGAGATCACATAACGCAAAAGGAGTCCTCCCGTACTCCATGGTACATGTAGTACAGAACTTTATGGTGGATCCGACGTGGCCGGAAGTCGCGTTGTTACTGACTCTTATCGCCGTTTCCGTATTTCTGTTCTTGCGCCGGTTCGGTCCTGTCGTAAAGATCATTCGAAGCTCGAAACAGGATCCGGGGATTGTGCCGGACGCATTCGGCAAACGGGCACGGGATTTCGTCTGGGAAGTACTGCTGCAGGCCAAAGTCATCAAGGAGCGCCCGCTGCCGGGCATCGCTCACGCGCTCGTGTTCTGGGGATTTCTGGCGTTTGCACTGGTGACGATCGACCACATTGCCAATGGTTTCGGATACCAGGTGCTCTCGGCCGATAGTATTTTCGGAGAGTTTTACTTCGGATTTGCGGCCTTGTTTGCACTCGCGGTTACGGCAGGTATCGTGGGCTTGGCAACGCGCCGATTCATCGTGCAACCGAAGTGGCTAGGCGCGGTATCCAAGGAATCCGCAGTGATCAGCGGGCTTATCCTGGCGCTGATGGTTACTTATCTGGCCTCGTACGCATTGCTTCGGCATGGAAGTCCGGCGGCACGTACGAATTGGTGGTTACATACGCTTGCGCTTATCGTATTTCTTCCACTAATCCCGCATACGAAGCACCTTCATCTGCTGCTTAGCCCGGCTACGATCTTTCTGCGGCGCGGCAGTTTCAGTCGCATACCGCCGCTGGTGGGCGATGAGGACTTCGGTTTGGACACGGGCAAAGATATCACGAATATCGTGGCTTTGCAGGCGTTTTCCTGCGTCGAGTGCGGGCGTTGCACCGAGCATTGCCCCGCAAATAATACAGGGAAGCTACTTGACCCGAAGAAGGTGATTCTGGGAGTCCGGCAGTATTTGAGAGAGCATGGCGCGAATGCGGCTGAACCCATCGTCGGCAAGTATGTCCCTGAGAAGATGCTGTGGCAATGCACGTCATGCGGCGCATGCGAGTATCAATGTCCGGTCGGGATCGAACATCTTCCGATCATCATCGGCCTCCGACGAGGGCAGGTGAACACGGGAAAGTGGGAAGACGACCAGGGCGGGAAGTTATTCAACAATTTGGAAAGAAACGGCAATGCGTTGGGAATGGCGTCGGGTGAACGGGACAAGTTCATCCAGAAGAATGCTATTCCCGTTTACGACGGCTCGCAAGAGTATTGTCTGTGGCTCGGTTGCATGGGGTCCTATGATCCCCGCGGGCGCGAGATCATCCTGTCATTGATTGAAGTATTCCGCTATTTGGGTGTCACGTACGGCGTGTTGAAAAAGGAAAAGTGTACGGGAGATCCGGTGCGACGGCTTGGGAACGATTATCTGTTCAGCGAACTCGCGGAGAACAATCTGGAGCAAATCAAGTCATCGCGCGCCACGAAGATGATTTCGATTTGCCCCCATTGCGTCCGCACCATTGGTGAGGACTGGAAAGAGGCCGGCGCCGATGTACGGATTGAACACCACAGTGAGTTTCTCGCAAGCCACGTGAATCGTCTTCCGGAAGGCCCTGCGGACCGAACGGACGTCGTTTTCCATGATCCATGCTATCTGGGCCGGTATCGCGATATATACGATGAACCCCGAGATTTGGTCGAGCGGATTGCGGCGGTTGACGAACCGGCTCGAACGCGGGAGCGTTCGTTCTGCTGCGGCGCTGGCGGAGGACGGGTATTCCTCGGCGAAGAAGAAGGAAAACGGGTAAGTATCGAGCGGGCCGAGCAACTCCTATCTACCGGCGCTCCGGTTATCGGCGCGGCGTGTCCGTTTTGCAATACGATGTTCCGCGACGCGCTGGCGCAGATCGCGCCGAATGGTCCGAAATTACTCGATATTGCGCAAATCGCCGCGAGTTCCCTGCAAAAAGCGAGTGCACCGGACGTGCGTTAAGGCTCTTTGGCGCGTTTCGGTGTGTAAGCGTCTTGTGTTACACTCGTCAAGTACACATGAAGGAAAAGGATTCCAAAGCGTCACAGGCGACGAAGCCTGTTCCGGAAGATTTGTACAAGGCTGCATACGTTGGCAGCGGTACGTTTATCATCAAGAAGCCGAAGCGCAACAGCACGAAATTACACCAATCGCGCGTGAAAAATGACCGCGGCGGCCGCATCTAGCCTGTTGCTAAACTAGTCTGTTTCCCACCCGAAGTGGGCGCGTAGCTCAACTGGCAGAGCAACTGACTCTTAATCAGTAGGTTGAAGGTTCGATTCCTTCCGCGCTCACCACTTATTTCCACAGCTTACGATCATTGATCTACCTGCGAATCCCTCGTTGTGTGGGCTCTTGTGGGCATGCTTCTCAATTCGAGAAATGCCTTAGAAGATGCGACTCACGGTGCGCGACGTGGCTGGCGAAATTCTTGGGTCGCACGTGAGGCTAAACAATCTGCCGCGCGATCTAAAACCGCTGCCGAGATATATCAAAAGACCTCAAGGCGGGTCGGGCAGGCGACCTACGCAACCCTTTCCCACTGACCGCGAACGCGCACCACCGTCATCGTGAGCGCGCTACGAGCGCCACTTACCGACGATGAGGGACCGAAGGTCCAGGGTGTTATTCAGACCGATGCGGCAATCGAGGTAAATTGGAGCAACCGCATACGTTGATTATCCGATTATCCCGGCTACATTGTTTCCCTTACGGGCCAAAAGGAATCATATGCAGAGGCACTGGGATGCGCTACTGTCCCGTGCCGGGGCAACACTCAATGGATTCGCCTGAACAGCGACCTCACTTCAGTGACTCGAGGTAGCCGGCAAGCGCTCCAATTGGCGCCCTTTCGAGTCGATCGTAGGACTTCATCGCGTTTCCGGGTTTGAGGTGCTGAGAGCTGGCGATCCAGGCCGCGATGTTGCCGATGCCGCCGGGAAGCGCTCCTGCGCCAATCAAGCGACGGGCGCCTACCTGCGTGAGGTCGGGGCCGCGCCAACTCTCGACAACACCACGCACCGTGTGGCATTCGCCGCAGCCTAGGCTCGTGAAAAGATCCAGTCCCTCTTGTAGCTCTGGTGTTGGGGCCTTTCGAACCGGTTGCGCCAGCCTGATAAGCCACACATCGAACTCAGCGCGCGGTAGCGCTATCACCTCGAATGCCATGAGAGAATGCTGCGCGCCGCAGTACTCGGCGCATTGGCCTCGGAAGATGCCCGGGCGGTCCGCCTGGATCACCATGCGTGTGACGCGTCCTGGTGTCATGTCTGTCTTACCGGCAAGGCTGGGTACCCAGAAGCTGTGGATCACGTCAGCCGAGCGAAGCCAAAGCTCCACAGGCTCGCCGACGGGGACCCGCAGTTCGTTCGCTGTCGCGATTCGCTCGAGTCTGTTTGGCTGGCGGTATGACACGTCCCACCAGTAGAGATGACCTGTCACCTCCACCGAGAATCGATCGGCACCCGTCTGGAGCTCTCATGTCGCTACCTACCGTCATGACGTAAGGCACTAGCGCGAATAACGAAAGAGTCGGAAGCGCCACGCCCCCGCCCCACAGGAACAGCGAGCGATTGACAGGACGCTCGTGGCGGCGGAGAAACGGTATAAGCATGAGCACGATGACGAGAGCCGTGACGAGCGCCGCTCCGATCCACAACATCAGCCCCAGCCGATGGATAGATTGCGAGGCCGGTCCGGCAGGATCGATTGCAGACTGAGGTCCGGTGCAACTCTCTAGCAGCAAGATCGCGCCCAGGATGGGTAACGATCTAGGGGTACATTCGATGGCTCCAGTGTGTACAGGTAGGCCGCGATGTCACGCGCATCCTTAAGGCTCAGTCTGACGTCAGGCATACCGGTGCCCGTCACGAGTGCCGGTGGATCCTGTAAAAACTCAATGAGCACCTCAGGCTGATTCGGTAGCTGACCGGCAATAAACGCTCGGCGTGCGAAGCCTCCCAGCGAAGGACCTGCGACACCTCTTGCAACAACGACACCCGGAATTGCGTGACAGCCCGCACAACCATGAGCGCCACTGGCGATGATGGCGAGCCCGAGTGAGGGATCGCCATCAGGTACGTACTTATCGTTTGGACGTTCTTCCTTAAGGACACTGCAGGCGCTCAACCCAGCACAGCCAAAAACAAGCGTGAGAAGACCGGCGCGATTCATGGTCTTCAGCGGCCTCCCGCTCCCTGAAGTGTTCGAACATATTCGGACACAGCAGTCACCTCGGCGTCATCGAGCGGACTCGGGTGCAATTTGGGCATCGGCGGATTCGGATTCTTGATGACCCCGGCGATGGCCGTCGCCTCTTTAGGTGCTGTGGGCAGGACCAGGCTTGGACCGCCGGCGCCACCCTCGCCTCGGCTTCCATGGCAACTGGAGCAGAACTGATCGTAGTTGTGCTTGCCCGAAGCGGCAGGCGCGGCGGATCCCAACGGCACGTCTGGCGCACCCGCCTCGGTTACCTCCGGCAGAGCGACCAGTATCTCGGGCCTCCCTTCGGGCGCGCTCGAGAGCGCCGATGATTACGCGAGGGCTGCCCGTTGTTTGAAAGGTCATGCGGGAGATGTTTCCCGATGTTGTGGCGACGTATTGCTTCCCACCTACCATGTAGGTGACGACGCCACCGGCAATCGCCCCGCCGGTGTTTCCCTTGAACAGAACGTTGCCATTCGACTTGTCGAATGCGTAGAATGTTCCGCCCAGGTCGCCGGTGAACAGGAGACCACCCGCCGTGGTGGTCACGCCAGCGACGACTGGCTCCGGCGTGTTGAACTTCCAGCGGACAGCACCGGTCCCGGCATCGACCGCCGTCACCCATCCGGTCGCCTTTTCTGCCGGATCGCCCTTGTATGCAGTGCCCATATGTAGGTCACCCGGCTTGTGCTCGATTTCTGCGCCAAGCTTGAAGCTCGCGCACCAGTCGACAGAACCTACGTAAATGGAATGAGTGTCGGGGTCAAACGCCGGTCCGTTCCATTCCACGCCGCCGAGTGATCCGGGGCACGCGCGGATGCCTTCTAAGGTGGGCTTCTTATCGGCGTTGAAGATTGTGGTGACTGGCGTCTTGAAAGCAAGCGTATGGCTCTTGCGGCTCACCACGTGCAGAAACCCGTCCTTGCTTCCAGCCGCCACGCGCGACTCCCCGTCGCGAGTGGTATACAGTACCGGCGCGGCGCCCATCTCGTAATCGAATCCATCGCGCGGTGTGGCCTGATACCACCATTTCAGCGCGCCTGACTTTGCATCGAGTACAACGATCGAGTTAGTGAAAAGATTGTCGCCGGGACGCGCGTCGGGCGCGAAATCCGGCGCTGGATTACCCACCGGCACGAACAATTCCCCAGCCATAGTGTCGAGAGTGTACGAAGTCCACGTGGCGCCCCCTCCGCGCTCGGCGGTGGCGGGGATGTGCCACGTCTCCGCGCCTGCCTCCGATCCCATAGGTATTGTGTAGAATCTCCACGCCTCCTTGCCCGTCGCCGCATCGAAACCCATGACACGACCGCGGATTCCCCAGTCCCCTCCTGCAACTCCGATAAAGACCAGGCCGTTCCACGCGACTGGGGCGCTGCTTAGAAATTCGCTGATCGACGGCTCGCCGACCTTGACGTCCCACAGGAGCTTTCCGGTTTCCGCATCCAAGGCAGCGAGACGAGCGCCGGGCATGCCGCGGAAAACGCGCTTGTCCAAATACGCGGCACCTCGGTTTACAGAAATCGGATCGTTCTTATTGCTCTTATCCACATGCCGCCAGTACACAAAGCAGTTCGTCGCATTCATCGCAACAGTCGTGTGCGCGGTTGTAATGAACATCCGATCGCCGACCACAACGGGCCCGGTCTGGAATGGCCCCTCCTCACCCATCGTCAGCTCACATACCTGCTTCAGCTGCTTGACGTTCTTCGTGTTGATCTGATCGAGCGCTGCGAACCGCTGTCCGTCGTAGCTGTTGTTGTAGCCCGGCCACTCCGCCGTCTGGCGACCGGATCTCGACTTACCACCCCCACAGGCAACGACACCAAACGCGGATACCAGAGCGATGCAGAATTTAAAGCCAAACTGTGCAGTTCATAACGCAGTCTCCCGTCCTATCGATGTGCGAGCAGGAACACTCAGATCTACCTGAGCGTCAGTGTCGAGATGGGTACCCAGCACGCGCGACACAAGAACGAGGCCGGCCGCGAGATATGGCAGTCCAAGCGGAACCCACATCAGCAGTCCGGCGATCTGCTGATCCTCGAGTGCGGTCACTCCCCATACTTCCGTTCGCCCGAAGTACGCCGGATAGAAAGCTTTCGGCGCCATGGTGATCAGGCCACCAAGTAGACCGGTGTGCATAAAGGTCACGAATGTCGCCAACATTGCAGATGCGGCACGGCGCGCGGATTTTGCATCCAGGAGTGCTCGCCAGAAGAGGAGCGCAGGGACAAAGAAGGACCCATGCTGAAGCGCATGCACCCAGTCGTACTCGACAGCCGCCCCAAATAGCGATGGCGCGTGCCACGACCATATCATCACGCCGTACAGCAGAGTCGCAATCAACGGTGACGACAACCTATGTGTGACCGCTGTCATGGTGCGCCACAATCCCGATGTCATCGGATTGAGATTGAAAATCGGACTCACCCCCCACACGAACGCTACACCGGGCCGGCCCATCAGCAGCAGCGGTGGCGCCACACCCGCCAGGAGTCCATGCTGTGCCATGTGCGCGGACAACAACGTCCCACCGAGCGAATCGAGTGGCGAAATGAGGGCCACAATCAGAGCCGCCAAACCACCAGCGAACGACAGCGCCGGATGGGCGAGACTCCTCGACCCTTGCCGACCTTGGCCCAAAGGCGCCGGACGCCCATGGCATAAAGACCTATCGCGAATGAGAGGGAGAAGACTACGAGGGGTTCGAAGCTCCACACCCTCCACAGCCGATCCGGTGTCACCAGTTCGTCAACGTGTGCCGCGACGGGTCTGACTGCGGCGATCACAATCATCGGTGTCAGAACGAACGCGCGTCTCAGCGACATGGAGGGACCATAAAAATCGGGAATAACTGCCACAGAATGGCCAGCGCCGCCAAGGCGTCCTGGCCGACGGCGATCCGATTGGCAAACCCGTGATCGCTCATATCTTTACTCTGCCGGTATCGTTTTACGCCGTGCAACACCACGACTGTCGCCGAGGCCACGGTGAACGCCGCAAGCGTGACAACAAAACCCGATAGTGGACTTGCATCTATCGCCACGAGGCCCAGGCCGCATGAGAGTGCAGCAGCGACGTAGATGAAAACCAAGTGACCGAGCCATACAAAAAACCAAATGCCGGATCCAGCAGGCGAGAGATGACGCCCTTATCCGCGAGGGGCTCGACGTTTGCGCCATCGACGTTATCGGAATGCATGGGGGAAGCCAGTCACCATCACCACAACCAATACGGTTGTCACCACGCTGAAACGCCACCAGAGAAGACTTACGCGCAACGTGACGCATCGCCACGAATCGATCATGCCGAGCCAAAGGCGCGCCAAACACCACATCGCCATCAACGCGCCGATGGCCACGTGCATGCCAACCCACACAATAAGAGTCCACACCGACGCGCCGTAGCTGTGTCGTGTTGGATCGATTCCGAGGCTGCTGGGCCATGACGAGCCGCTCGTCACGGCAGCGACAGAAAGGATAGCCACTGTCATGAGACACGCACTTACCATGACCCGCCTGTCGCGCCTGTTCAAGCGCTCGGCAATCTCAAAAGAGATGTATGAGACGAGGACAAGACTCGCCAGCACAGCAGGGGTAGCCAGGTCAGGGACCTGCGATCCATCCGGCGGCCACACGACCGGCCGTGTCGTCCAAAGGAAGAGATATGCGAAAACGAGAGAAAACGTGAGGGTTGCATCCGCAATCAGCAGCACGACCATCGCCCACCAGCCGACGCTCCGGTTGTCATTCCTGTACAGCGGCAGCGCGAGGCCGCGACCGGCATCGGCCAATGCCTTCGGGAGCGACTGGTCGAGATTCCACAGCCAATAAAGCAACAACGCGAGCGGCCGCTGACCCGCTGAGCGTGCCGACCCAGCGTGAGCTTCAGCGTCAGTGCCCGCGAAGAACAACGGCCGTCGATGCGGCCGCCAGAAAGCGGTATCCAGCCGGGTCCAGGGAGCCGGAGAATCTGCTCCGGCTCGCCGGTGATCGGCGACGGTCATCAGCGACTCGCGCTCCCCGTCGGCGCATCTGGCAGGTAGCCCCGGCCGTCCCGCGACCTCGTCCTCCTTCAGATCCTTCGCTGCTCCCAGAGCGGATAGCGCGAGTCAATCGGCAGGCAGACTCCGAAACCCGTACGCGGATTGCCCGACATCCATTCGAGCGACGGCGCGCTGCCACGGGTTGTAACCGGCCTCCGGGCCGTCCGGAAGTGCCGAATGAAGTCGAACAGATCACCACCAGCACCCCCGCGGCGAACACGAAAGGCGAAGATCGTAGGCGCTCAAGGTTAAGCCCATTTACCCAGCCGAGGATCGCCGGATAGGTGTAGACCCGCCGCGGCATGCCGAGCAGCCCGGTGACGTGCATCGGCAGGAACGCGCCGTTGAAGCCGATGAACATGAGCCAAAAGGCCCAGCGCCCGAGCCGCTCGACATGAAGCGTTCGCGTCACCAGGGGAGTCCAGTAATAGAGCGCAGCGAAGATCGGGAAAGACCATGCCGCCGATGAGCACGTAATGAAAGTGCGCGACGACGAAGTAGGTGTCGTGAACCTGCCAGTCGTAGGGAACGGCCGCCACCATTACGCCCGTCAGCCCGCCGAGTGTGAAGATTGAACAGAAAGCCAAGGATGAACAGCATCGGTATGCGCAGCACCGGCTTGCCGTACCATAACGTCGCGAGCCAGGCGAAGACCTGGATGCCCATCGGAATCGCGATGGCGATGCTCGCCGCAGCGAAGAACGACAGCGACATCGCTGGCAAGCCCAGTGGCGAACATGTGATGCACCCACAGCCCGAAGCTGAGGAACCCGATCGAGACGGCGGCCATAACAACCCACGCGTATCCGACGAGGCTCGTGCGGGCGAAACTCGGCAGCATCATCGATACCATCCCGGCGGCAGGAAAAAAGATGATGTAGACCTCCGGATGTCCGAAAATCCAGAAAGGTGTTGCCAGAGCAGCGGATCGCCACCTTCGTGTCGCATCGAAGAACGGCCAGTCCCAAAGGCCCGTTCGAATTCGAGTAATATGTCCGCCGCGATCACTGCCGGCATGCCGATCATGATCATGCCCGCCGTGACCAGCATGTACCAGGCGAAGATCGGCATTTTCGCGAGGGTCATGCCCGGCGCGCGGGTCTTTAGTAATCCGACGATGAACTCGACGGCCGCGGCAACTGCAGAAATCTCGACGAAGCCAAGCCCGAGAATCCATACATCCGTGTTGACTCCTGGTGAATGGACCGGCCGGTGAGCGGCGGATACATGAACCAGCCGCCATCCGGGCGCAATGCCAAAGAACAAGCTCGCGAACACGAGCACGCCGCCAATCGCATAGCACCAGAAGCCGAACGCCGACAGCCAGGGAAACGGCATGTCGCGCGTGCCGACCATGCTCGGCAGAGCAACATCGCGAACGCCTCGCCGATCGGCACGCGCGAAGAGGAACATCATCACGGTGCCATGCATCGTGAAGAACTGGTTGTAGGTGGCGTGATTGAGGAAGGCGTTATTCGGAATCGCAAGCTGGATGCGCATGAGAAGGGCGAGGACGCCGGCGCCGAGAAAGAACGCGAATCCGGTCGCTATATAGAGCCGACCGATCCACGTATTGTTGGGTTCCTTAAGCGCGCCCCATCGAGAGGGCATCGCCCATGCGCGTGCGAGTCGCTCAAGGCCGTCAGGACCTGTCGACTGTGGATATAGAGGTGGGCCGCTTAGGGACTGATCTTCGCGCGTCGGAGGAATCGCACCGTCAGGCATTGCAGCAACCGCAGCCCAGGTTCTTCAGGGGAGTGGACCAGATATGTACCGAATTGGTTTCATTCCATAACGGTTCCGACAGATCGCTCGTTGTGTCGCTCCGAAGCGTGTATCTGCTTGCGATCCGCCCGTCGTAGGCGCATATCGTCCCAGCCGTCACAACCAAGTTGGGAACTATGTTCGCTCGTGATCCGCCGTGAACAATCCCGATTATGACAACTGCAAAGTGATGTGATTAGGCCGGTCCTTTCGAATGCGAATACGAACGGCCGCATCAATCCAGGGGTCATGTGAGAGGTACCGTCGTTGCTCTTCGAACGGCTGCCCTCAGGTAGTGACGCTCAGGGCGAGATAATACATGACTTCACAGGTTTCCGCAGCGATTCATGTGAGATCCGCCAGAGTAAGTCGATTGTATTTGTGCGCGAGCTTCAGCCCAAACTCTCTAGCGATATCGGCCGCGTGAGTGGACTCCGACTCGTCCGGCGCATAAACAACCAGGAATCCGCCACCTGGATTTGCGAGTTCCAGATGCTGGTCCATCCATCGGGCTCCCGCATGCATAGACACGATGTTCGCATTCGACTCATCGTATCGATCTCCGACACGACCTCTTGATTACTGAATGGTGTAATTGCGTTCTCATTGAATCCAGCGTCAAGCAGCGCTTGCCGCGCAGCCCTCATTGCTTCATCGCTCGTGAAGCCCATCACGATATGGCCGGCTGGGCTGAATACACCAAAGGTTTTCGGTAGATCCGTCTTGTCTATTTTCGACATGTCGTTCTCGGTTCGGCAGCCTGACTGCTCGGTCAACTCCTCCGAGGGGCTGCGATCCAAAACTTGTCACACGGGAGGTTACGGTCTCCAGAAGCATATCTGGGAACACTAACGTGCAATTGCTAAACACAGCTCGCCGAAAATTGGGCACGCCGAACGGGGCGGAGATCAGGCAGCCGGAACCGGAGCCCATTGACAAGCCAGGCCGGCAAGAGGGTTTATCAGAAATGGTGGTGTGACAACCGCCGCAAACGAAATGCGATAACGCACATGGTAATCCCAAACATCAGGGCGTAAAAGCCAACCAGCCAAACCATGGCGAGTGCTCCAGCTCCGGGATTAAGAAGGAGCATTAGGCCGAACAAAACGGAAAGCGCGCCGGCAACGATCAGCAGCCATTCTCCGTGAAGCTGCTTTCGCAAGCGAATTGCCGTTACGATTTCGAAGATGCCCCGGACAAGCGCCCATGAGGCGATCACTATAAGCAGGGTAAACGCAGTGATCCCCGGATAGACGAACGTAAGTACACCGGCGATCAACCCGATCGCACCGGCGATAATCAGCGACCACGCGTGTGCCCGGCCGCCAATCAGTAATGCCATTGCCCCCTCAAGTATGAAGTAGAAACCGCAGAGGAAAACGAGAGTGAGTAGAGTGAGTCCGGGCACGACGAACGCCATCAATCCGAACAGGACGGCTACGAGGCCTCTCAGCAGAAATACCCACCAGTTCCGAGCGAAAATTCCAACGAAATCCGAAATCGCCATTTGAATCCTCCAGACGGAATTGGAGCAGCAACAGTTCTTGACAAGCGCACGTTTCTCCGCATCAAAGGTGTGGCGAAGTACTGCGCGTTCCTGGATACGCTCTCGTTTGTAGACGCAGGTGAAAGAGATTTAGCACCTGAACAGGCATCCATGGGGGCATCACACACGAAACCGAAATTTGCGGGCATACATCCTGCTCAATTCCGCTGCCCTCGGCCTCTTCGAGAAATCCGCCTTCTGTCTTTCCTCCGCGTCCCATGCCCCTTCGGCAGGACGCCCATATTGCGTCTACTTCAGTACGGTTGCGGTCGTCTGCGCCCACAGCTCGTCTTCGGTACCGTCCTTGACGATGTCGGCCGCGAGCGACACGATCACGTTCTGACCAGCCGCGAGGTCCGTCAGTCGGCTGCCGTCGAAGGTGGCGACCAACGCGCGTCCATCGGAAGAAAGTGCCGTTGTAAGCGCAGGTACGCCCTCGAAGCGAACGTTGGTGATATGCAGGTCCGACAGGCTGTACGGCGCCGCGATGCTCAATATTGCCGTCACCCGACCCGGCGCGCCGCGCAGGTTGATTGTTCCCGGAACCAGCTGCAGACGATAGGGCAAGTCCACGACGTTCAGGTTCACTGTCGTCCGAAGCGGAGTGTCCGCGGAGGAGCGTCCGACGTGAACGGTGTAGCTGCCTGCCGGTGTAACCCAGTTGCCATCCCCCCAAGTCCCGTTCGGATCAGGCTGGAAGTAGGACAGCGGGTGGTTGGAGGCGGACGAGTCGATGGTGACGGTGACCATCTGGCTCGCGCCCGGGTCCAGATCGACCTTCTGGAAACCGACCAGCCGCTTGGACGGCTCACCCGCCACCGGCGGCAAGGTGAGATAGACCTGCGAGGCCTCGGCGCCCCGCCGGCTGCCGGTATTGGTGATTTTGTAGGTGACGGTCAACACGGCGTGGCCCGTCGTCGGATCGACCTTGGGCGTGACGGAAAGGTCGCTGTACCCGAACGTCGTGTACGACAGGCCGAACCCAAACGGGAACAGCGGCTGTCACACCGTTGGCCTCATACCACCGGTAGCCCATCTGCAGATCCTCCGTGTAGCGAGTCGACGAGTTGCGGGGCGCCGGGTATCGGGTCGCGACCCTGACCGCCGGGCTACTCCGGTGTTCTCGTGGACGCCGGGATACTGGGCCTCGGTGGCGTAGGCCGCCTCGCGCGCGGTGTTCCCGAAGGTGACCGGCAGCTTGCCCGACGGCGAGACGATGCCGAAGAGGATGTCCGCTACCGCGTCACCGTCTTCCTGGCCCGGAAACCATGCCTCGACGAGTGCGGGCGCGTTATTCAGCCACGGCATGAGCACCATGCCTCCGGTCTTCAGGACAACGACGGTGTTCGGGTTCGCTGCGAGGATCGCCGGGACCAAGCGCCTCCTGGTCGGTGACCGGCGGAGCCGTGTGGACGTCTCAGGGCATTCCTCCTCGTCCTCAGGTATCGCACGGGTCTGGCGGGGGATTCATTGCGGGCACTTCTGGCAGGGAGAGAGTTTTAGGTCCCTCGTCTCGCGCGGTGTGTTGCCGACCATCAGGATGGTAACGTCGGACTGCCGGGCAAGAGCAACGGCGCTGGCGATGTTGGAGCCGTTGTTATACGTCACCGTCGCAGCGGAGCCGATCTTCGCGAGCGTGTTCCTGAGCCCCTGCTCCGGGCTGACCGTGAACTGCGGTGGCGACATGACCGTCGTGAGTTCCGCGGGGTCGCCATTGCGGGGCGGAAGCGAAGCCATACCCGCGAACCACTCGGCGCCGATGAGCGCGACGGATTTGATGTTCCTCCCGAGTGGCAGGAGGTTCCCCTCGTTCTTGAGCAGGACGATGCCCTCTTCGGCCGCTTGCCGTGCCACAGCGGCGCCCGCCGCGTAGTCGGATGGGCAGGAAACGGTTGTACGGGGTGTCGAAATGGCCGAATTCGAACATCTTCAAGTAGCGCGCGTCTGAGCAATTGGTCGATGTCGGCCTCGGTGATCTCGCCGGCCGCCAGGGCGGCCTTGACGTTGTCGGCGCGAGTAGAACTCGGGCTTCTCGTCGAGTTCGACCGACACCTGAGCGAGGATCGACGGCACGGTGCTCTGCTGGCCCGCCGGTCGCTCTCCACGTACCCGTCGAAGCCCCACCGTTGCCGCAAAGTCCGGATCAGCAGATCCTGGTTCTCGCATGCGTACGCGAAGTTGAGGTGAGGGTACGCGCACATCACGGATGCGGCGTCAGCGTCCCTGATCGCCATCTCGAACGGGAGCAGATACAGCTCGTGCATGGCTCGAGTGGGAATCCTGACGGCTCTCGTCCAGCGCTCGAAATCGCCACCTTCGTCGTCGTTGCCTGCGAAGTGCTTGATCATTGCGTGAGTTTCGCCGCGGGACTGAATGCCCTTCGTCACTTGCGTCCCGATCACGCCGGCCAGGTACGGGTCCTCCGAAAAGTACTCCTGTGTGCGCCCGTTGTACGGATGGCGGTTCAGGTTTAAGGCGGGACCGAGCAGCACTTGATGTGCGAATCTGCGAGTTTCCTCGCCTAAGAACGGCGCCCCACGCGAAATTGACCGCAGGGTCGAATGTTGCAGCGCCAAGTGGGGCCGGACGGAAAACCGGTTGCGGTCGGCTCAGGAAGGCAGGCGCCACCCCTCACGCCGTTGCCACCGTTAATCAACCGGAGCGTGGGAATCGCGAGCCTGGGAATGCCCTTGATCTGCCGTCCGACGTCTGTGAATCCGCAGCCTGGCAATTCCGTCTCGGGAAACGCTTGGTTCGCAATCTGCTGGATCTTTTCGTCCAGAGTCATGGCGTCGATCAGCAGCTCGGTGCGTGCCTGAGGGGTGAGGCTGGTGTTCATCCATGGCAGTTGGCCGAAGCCGGCTGCGAAATCAAACCGATAGAAAGTACTAAAACTACCCTATACGGCAGCATCGGGCCGAGGCTGGGACGTTTTGTCATCTCTACTCCTCCCAAATAGTTCGCTTGTTAGTGAAATAGCGATTACGAAGATGCTCTCGGCCGGAGCTTTGTGGCCCGATTCCTGTCAGTGGGCCCGAGCATGAGGCTCAGCATGACTCCTATTGCTAACGGCCGTCATAGCTGTGAAGGGGGCGAACGCCCAAGTGACATTCCTTCGAATCGCTGCCGAGACTTTCTTAATTCGCCGCTTATTCGCGACGTGCTCGTAAGATACCGAAAACTGAAAGCCCAAGCGCGAGGAGCAGCCCTGTAGAAGGCTCGGGGACGCTCGAGAAGCCGACAGTGGCTGAGTTCAGCGTCACCGAACCGCTACGGCCACCATCCAGAGTCACGTCGACGAAGACATCAACCGAGTTCGAAACGGTGAAACCAGCGGAACTCTTCAACAATGAACTCTGGTCAATTGCGAACACGACCAAGCTGGCCGGCGATGTCGGGCAGCCAAGCGGCGCACCACCACTGAACGAGCCATTAGGGCACACGTCAAGAATTGCGGTGACCGCGGCGTCGCCGGTTACTCTCGGTGATATCAGACCAATCAATGCACCGTACATAGAGTCTGAAGCTGAGAATCTAAAGAATGACTTGAACACCTGCCCGGCATTCGCGGTTCTGTTTAGCGTGAACGAGAGCATCGGATTCAAAACAATGCCGTCAGGAGATACCTGCACTTGCGTCGGATCGATGGGTGTTGCTATGCTCTGCTCCGGCAATAGCGTAAAGTTGGTGAACTCCACGGTTTCAACTTGGCATCCCGTAGCGCCGAGGTTAATGAAAGTTTGAAGGTTGCCCGGAAGGCAAGGCGATCCAAAAGTAACTGCGCACGATAGCACTACGAGCCACCCGAGTAACAGAAATGTCTTCATCCATCCTCCTACAGCGGCCTATTGCGCATATGACTCCAGTTAGATCACTACGCGATACGGATGATACTTCCAAACACACTTAAGAACAAGTTTCCTTTGTTTATGTAACGGTGTCTACAGTCCGAGGCGTCAGAGGCCCTGCTTGACAGACGTACGGCATCAGGCTCAAAGTATGCGTGGTGGAGCATGCATATGTTCGCTGGAGGTTAGAGAGGGAGATGAAGCTTTTCATGTCAGCCTTGCCGAACTGCGTCTTCCTGATTCTGACCGTGGTGTCAGCTACGCAAGCGGTAACAATTGACTCTTCTGTAGAGCGTGATGTCTTCCACTCCGCCTCAGCCGCGGGAAATCTTTTCAGTCAAAACTTCGACGCGATAGCATCTGGCACGACCGTGAATACGATAAACGGTGTGACCTATTCTGCATCGCAGGGCAATGCTGTTGTCACGAGTGACTTCTTAGCGACAACACCTCCGAACGGTCTCGGCTCGACATCATTCGGATACTTCGGTCCGACCGAATCAGCCGTGATTTCTTTCGCAGCTGTTATCACCGCATTCGCGATTGACATAAACACATTCGCTCCAAATTCGGGCGATTATGTCGCCACTCTCAATATAGGTTCAACTATCAATAGCAGGCCAGTTTACTTTGGGGGCTCAAGCTTTGGTGAGTTTTTCGGATTCACTTCCGATACACCGTTCACCAGCGTGACGATTCGCGCTAGCGCTGGCGGTGACGCCCTCTTGCCCTATACTCTCGACACCTTGATTTTCGGAGAGGCATCCAATTTACGTGCTGCGATTCCCGAGCCTTCGACTTGGATTTTGCTTGCTATCGGGCTCGGGTTGTTGTTTGCCTGGCGCACAACAGTGCCTCGGTTGCCCGCATTCAAGATTCATGCGCGCCATCGAAGTCCTCACGCGTTCCGCGAAGGACGTGGCAACAGAACGCCAGGCCACTGCACTCGCGCTATACGGAATTCGCTGCGCACTACCGGCTCCCGGCCCGATGCGCAACTTTTTGCGTTCAAGTGCGGTCTGGAATTACGGCGGTCTAGAATCTAGGCAGGTAGTATGATGCTGAAGTCTTTCGGCCGATGCGGTGTCCTCGCAACGGCAACGCTCTTGTTGTTTGCTGATCAGTTGCATTCACAACCACCTTGGCGCAGTCGGCTGTACCCGATAGACTGGGAGCCACCAGTATCAACACCCTTTACTGAGCGCATGTTGCAGGACTGGTCGTATGCTGGCGCATTCGAAGGCCAACCACTTCCGCTCAAGACGGGACCCGTCTTTGACGCCGTGGGCTACGGCGCAGACCCGACCGCTACGCGCGATTCCACTCTGGCCATACAACGCGCAATCGATCCCGCCGGCGCGAGCCGGTGGAGTAGTGTATCTGCAGGCAGGCACATACCGCATTCAAGCCGAAGCGGATGCCCGACTGCGCCTTCGATACAGCAACGTCGTGTTGCGCGGCGCAGGTGTCGGTAAGACCTTCTTGCTCAACACGACGACAAGCATGCGCAGCAAAATCGTGGTTAGCATTGGCTACGCGACCAGTGGCGGATGGGAGGACGTTGTCGGGACGCCGGTTCTTCTCAGCGCGGACGTACTGACGCCAACCAACCATCTTCCCGTCGAGAGCACGTCAGGCTTTGCCGTCGGAGACAACATTGTTGTTGGCACAAGTCTCACTAAGGCGTTTATCAACGAGCTAGATATGAGCGGCGTATGGCAAGCGAACGACCCCGGCATCCGAGGCGTCGCGTTTAGCCGCACTATAACGAAGATTGAACCAGGAGCCATCATCATAGACACGCCGGTTCGCTTTTATCTTAAGACCCGCGACAATGCGCGGCTTTATCATACGTCTCCAATTATCGAGAATAGCGGTATTGAAGACCTGAGCATCGGCAACGTAGAGCACGGAGGCTCTGGGTTTGGCCTGCTAGACTTCAACAGACCCGGTACCGCAGCGTACGACGTGCATGCCAGCCGCTTCGTCGATATCCACCGCGCACGTAACGTTTGGCTCAAAAACATCGCGACGTACAGGCCCGCCCAGAACAGCAAGAACGTTCACGTCTTAAGCAACGCCATAACTGTTCGCGACGCATCGCACGTAACGCTCAAGAACGTGCATGTCGCCCGCCCGGAGTACCTGGGGGAAGGAGGGAATGGTTACGGTTTTCAACTTTCAGGCGAGGAGGTGCTCGTACAAGACTGCATAGCAGGCTATATGCGACATGGCATAACGTTTGGCGGGATGCAGTGCTCCGGCAACGTTATTCACCGCTGTAGGATCGAGCATTCCAAAGAAAGCGCCAATGGCGGGGGTAGCGACTTTCACAAGTTCATGAGCCAATCGAACCTCGTGGATAACCTTGTTATAGAAGCGGACTTCTTTCACGCCCACTACCGCCCGTTCGGTTCACCAACACACGGCATCACAGCAACACAAACCGTGTTCTATAACACCGAAGGCCGTTCCTACCATCCCAGACATCAATACATCGTTGCATCGGCGCAAGCACTGCAGGGCTACATCATCGGCACGTCGGGAGCCGCCTCTAAGGCTATCGTCCCGGCCGATTAGCGCAGCGGCGACCGGGATTGGCTGGAAGGTGAAGGCCGAGGCAGCACACTCACCCCGGTGTCTCTATACGCATCCCAACTCGCTAAGCGCAAAAAACTGGCTAGCGTCGCGCGAATCACCGCGAGTTCCTTTGAGCCCGAAAACCCGCCAGAGCATACCATCGACAACGACCTCGGCACTCGCTGGGCTGCCAAGGGGATTGGGTCGTGGATCATGTATGATCTTGGCGCAGAACGTACGGTTACCCGCGTAGGGGTGGCCTTTTATCTGGGGACTGAGCGCGTCGCGTTTATCCGAATCACGACTTCCCTAGACGGAACAACATGGAACCTGCCGCTAAGTTTACACAGCTCCGGCTCGACCAATGACATTCAAATTTTCGACATCTCGGATGTCAGAGCCCGCTACGTGCGCATTGCCTCGCTTGGGAACTCCCAGGACGATTCAGCGGCAATTACGGAAACTGACATCTATGGCCGCTAAGGACGGAGTTGCGCGAGGTCACGGGTAACATCCATTCGGTTCGCGGTCCCGCGTGGGAATTCAGTGTTCGTGCTTGTATTCAACGGCGGCTGGCACCTCCAGCCTGATTGACCACACCCGTACGCCACTCTCGGTCGCAGTCTCGGATGCTTTGCGGCAAGCCAGGTTAGTCAACAGGACAAGAGTCGTGCGAAGTTGAGGTGCAGCCCTGAACCGATATGGACATGGGCTACCAGACGGGTGAAGGAGTGACAAATCCGACTGACGGCCACGCAGCGTCGTGTTGCTGTTGAGCCGCAGAGATGGTGACCAGCTGAACGTGTCTACGAGAAGGCTATGCTACTGAACGTCCCTTGAACCAGCGACCGTTACTGCGGCGCATTCGACGTCTACGGTCATCGGATGGTGGTCGGATAACCGCATGTCACCGGCCTCATTGAATCCGCTGAGCGTCATTGGGTTGCGCGGCCTGCAATGCACTTTGGTCGTGGAAGCCGCCGATTCTTTCACCAGTAGCCAGTCCAGCTTGTATGTGCCCGCGATAAAGTACGTGCGCTCCATGTGGTAGGTCGGATGAAACCCCTTCCAGGCGCGCTGATTCGAGTTTGCAAGCGTCCGACCGCGCCCGTTGCCGCTGCGCGTTCGATCGCCACTGAAATCTATACGGCCGCCGTCTGAAAACCGAAAGTCTCGTAACTCATTGAAGCCTCGCCTTCCCCGGTTTGGACTGATAAGGGGTATATGGATGACGGTAGGGTCATGGTGATTTTTCCAAAGGTTGAATGGAAGCACGAGCAAGCTCGGAATGGCAACTGGACTGAACCACCGAATGCCCTGCATCGTCCAAAAGCGCGGATCCGAAACACGTTTTTTAATCTCGTAAGCAACAGACCTCGGCGTTCCATCCCCTGGTGGAACTGTTCAGATCGCCACCTATAATGACCGGACCGCCTACATCTCGTACCTGATTCAACACCTCGGCCAACTGGTCGCGACGGCATGAGGACCGCGTACGATCTTCCAGGTGAGTCGACACGACCGTCACCAGCTGCGGCCCGCCAGCATCGATCTCCACCACCAGAGACATTCGTCCTCCACGGCGGATCTGCCTCGTGATACGTTCGGCAAATACCTTTTCGGCCGCCCAGCGTCTGCCTTTTTCCAGAACAGCGATTCCGTCGATTTCTTCGCCAAACCAGTCATAGCACTCGGGCAGGCGAGTGATCCTGGCCGAGCGGATTGGAAAACGACTGAGAACGGCGTTGCCGTGCAGCCCGCGATACCGCTCGGGATCGACGCGAAGATCGTCGGAGAGAGCCTTCGAGAGCTCTGCAGTCTTCATCTCGATCCGATCGTCGCCTGTGTATAGGCGGTCAACTTCGAGGAACTCCACGCCGAATGCATAGTTCATGCCGGCGGCTCTTGCCAGCTCTCGAGCGACGTCCGCGTATCGCGTACGTTTCATTCCCAGGTCAACTTCATTCAGGATGATGATGTCGGCACGCCTGAGTTCCGCCAGTTCTGCTTGAGCACGATTCCACTCGCGCTCGTGTAGCTGTTTGATGGGTCTGAGCCGCGCACGGTAAGCATCTCCATCTTTGAACGCGGCGGCGATTGATTCCCACTCAAGCCCGCGTTCGATGTTCCAGAAGCCAACGCGGAGCCCGGAAGCTGCGGATGTCGTCGATGCGTCCGATGTCGCCCGATTTTCAATGAAAGGGGTGTTCAGGAGACGCTGTAGTTTTCTGAGTACTGCTTCGGGCGGCGGTTCAGATCGGGCAAGCGCTCTGATCTCCGAGAATGTCAGGGGCGGCGGTGATGAGTGTTCGGATTGGTCTTGGAATGCCCACACCGAGCCACCGAATACAGTTAACAGGAGACAAGCGATCCGCCTGTGAAACAGCATAGCTATTAGACTCTTTGCCCGTTAGGTTGTGTTGAGATCAAAGACGTCGCGTGCGTGATGCGATCGGGCGGAAGGGTAGGACACCAACATGGCTGAGCATGGAGAGTGGCAGCGGAAGCGTGCATCGGGGCTGGCGCGTCTTGGAGAAACAACGCAGTCGTTCCCGACATGAAGGTGAAACTCGGAGCCCTTCCGATGGCTCGGGCTCTTCCCGTCCGGAACCAGCAACTGGTGGGACCGCGGTGCTTCTTTGGACCGGTTCGCTCCCCTCACTTTTCGGACGAGAAGCCGATGCATGCAACCTCTCACCCCCAATATGGGCCTGGAGACGGTCACGGGCGTTCCCGATGGCGCGATCGTACATGATGACGGCTTGGATTCCGAGGCTGTTCGGCTCGGTGGTTTGAACGGCAAGCGAAGCTTCGACGCGGAGATGCGGTTGGTGAATTTATAGCGCTCATCGATGGGCCGACGACCTGCCCGCTAATTCATCATTTGAAACTGACGCGGACTCATTCATCCGCGAACGCCGATCCAGTTGAAGCCGAATGGATTCAAAATGGCGGTCATCCCGTCGCTCGGGATCACGGCTCGCAGACGCGGTGCTCCAAACAATATTCAACAAGATCCTGTTGTCGGGGCTGATCTAGGGCGTGTTTACACTAGAAAACAATAGATGTATAGAATGTTTGAAGATGGAAATTCCGGAAGAGCAGTACGCGCGGCAATGTGAGTTTGACGAACCTGCAAGTGCTCAACGCAATCCTGTACGTAGCCGACGTGGCGGGACTTCCAAGCATTTCGGCCGCGGGCATACGATTTATACGCGCATGAATCGATGGCCAAGTGCGGCGTGTTAGACCGCGTCTTTGAACAAATGCAAATGGAGCAGATCTACCCATAAAGATTGAAGCGTTTGCGCTCGACTCCACTTCGGTGAAAGTGCATGCGGACGGTACCGGCGCTCAAAAAAACGGCCCGCAAGCTATTGGAAGGTCCCGCGGCGGATGGGACACCAAGATTGATATGGTTGCCGCGGATGTTCGCACCGCCTTAGTCTCTGCGCTGTCTCCCGCCGGCGACCACGATGCGCCACACGGACGCGCATTACTGGAGGAGTTAGGCTGCAGGCCGGAAGGCTCCCTCTCCTGATAGATCGAGCTTACGAGGGGATCAAACACGGCAACTAGTGCTCGATTTGGGCATGATTCCAGTGGTTCCGCCAAAGTCCAACCGAGTCCATCCCTGGGAGTACGACCGCGCCCTTTATAAGAAGCGCAACTAAATCGAACGGCTGTTCCGGCCGGTCAAAGGTTTCCGCCGCATCTTCTCCCGCTTTGAAAAGCTCGACGTCGCTTTTCTTGCTTTCCTCTCCTTCGCGCTCATCGTCGAAGCGCTCCGGTTTGTCTGAACACGCCCTAGATAGTGCGGTATTTGCCGAAGAGCGGATTCGGCGTATCAAGTCAAAAGCCGGGAATGCCGAGTTTACGGCGTCCCTCATCAGTGAGGCAGTTGGCGTTCCAGTGGGGCTTCCAAGTCTGCTCCACTACGACCTTGCGAACCCCCGGCACTTTCAACAGTCGATCCCGTATCGGCGACGAATTCCCGCCGGACCCGTACGAGAAGTATCCAGAAAGGGGACGGCCGCGGTGAGGCATGGTCATCAGGACATGGACAACGTCGGCGCGCACGCGAAGATCATAGATCAGACCCAGATCGACGACGCTGGGGCGGGCCGCATATAGCTGCTCATCCAGGCACGTTGCGAGCGCATTCCAGAGTTCCCTCTTGGAGATGAGGCTATCGCCGATCTCACCATTCCGGCCTAGTCTTCCAGAACATGCTGCCGCCTGAAACCCAGAAGGCAGGGATGCGCTCGAGGGAGCCAAGGGATTCATCAGACGATGTCGCGTGCTTTCGATCATGCCGGCGCCTCCCTGCTCCGGAAAAGGAGTGGTAAGGTACGCATTTCGCTGTCGAAGCACCGCGCCCGCCGGAAGAGTCGCACCCTGAAAGAGAGCGCGGCTCCATACGTGACCGTGCCATTTGTAGTAAAACAATGGAGCACCAGTATGTTTCAAACCTCCCACATTCCCGGCTGTGTGCTGAAGGAAAAGCCCAATGAAAGAATCGCGGGTATCGCGATTGAAGAAGCCGACGGCCCACAGGTTCTCGGCCTCTCCCGTGTCCACCGGACCGGTACGAAGTTTCCCATCCGAGCCCATCCAAACGATATCGGTGAAGGACATTCCTGAGAACACCCATTCGTCATCGCGCAGGTACGTGATCTCGATATCCTTGATCACCTGCATCGAGCCAACCTTCACGAACCAAGGTGTGCCCGCATAGAAGCGGTATTCGACGAAGACATTCAGCCGTGCCGGACTGAAGAGCGGATGAACCGTGGAGTACGGAAAACCCCACCGCCGAACCGTCAACGATAGCGGGCCGCGAAGGACTTCATAGTCGGGGCACTCAGGCCAATTGGTGACGCGGAGCTTCTGAAAATTGCCCGAAGTGACGTAGTCATGGGCCCAATCGATACCCGGTGGTTCCCCGTGGCCTTCACCGCCAGCAAATAGTTCCTGACCGTGCTCACGTTTGTAGACAAGCCGTTCCAACTGGCCCATCTGCCTGGACAGGCGGCCACGATAGTATTCATTCTCGAAATCCAGCGCGACGCCATCGCCGCGAATCTCGAGATCGGAGGGATAGTCCGGAAGTTCGGCATCTGGGTTGCCATGGAAAATCACCCAATATGTGCGCTGATGCGCGGGTGAATCCGCGAAGAACGTAATACGGCAATGGCGCTCGCCCTCGCGCCGGACCTCCTCGGTGATCTGGCTTCGGACTTCACGAAGTGAGCCATTGACGACCTGCGCGACGCGCACCTCCCGCATCAGGGAAGTAGCCTGATCCTGGCGGAAGGCAGCGATGAGTTCGACGGGCTCGCCGGACCGATCGAGGTTCACGGTCTCATCCAATGCGAGAATCTTCGCGTAAGCCCAGCCTAGCGCCCATTCTCGCCATTTTTGTGGTAAATCAGCAACGGGTATGGATGAATCGGCTCCAAGAACAGGAGTACCAATTGACGCGTGCTGTTGTTGTTCCAGCGTCAGAGACCCACGAATCGAATCGGCGATGGAACGCGCTACTCTGTAGTCCTTTCGCCGATAAGCGTCTCCGAGGAGGCGCATCTTCTCTTCGAACGTGTCAGTCCGCTGCCAGTACGTTGTCTCGCGCATCTATTCGACTTTACCCGAACGATCTGTCAGAAGAAAAATTTAGCTGCAATCATGATCTGCGGCGGACGCTCCTGCTGACTGGCTATCGTTCGGAGGCGCGGTCCGGCAACTGGTTTATCGGTTTGCCGGCATTCATGTGATTGAAGATGTTCTGACCTTCGAATCGCAGCTGCATGTAACGGGATTCCGCGCGGAGACTGGTGTCCCGGAGAGATTCCAACTACTTACGTCGATACCGACGTCGCTACCGGAGAATACGCCTTGCCTGGTCAGGTTCACCGGTTGAAGAACGCTGAGCCATTGCCGGCTGCCCAATGTGAAGTACGAAATGCTGCCGCGCATCGAATGCTTTGCATTCCGTTCTGCTCGAGCCGGCCGGTCCAACGATTAGTGTCGACCGGAGAGGAGTCGCAATCAATGAAGCCTGCTTCGCCATTTGGAGTCGGCAATGGAGCGCGATTCGGATCCGAATAATAGCCGAGATAGATGATCAACAGCTCATTGAAACGCGTTTGCGGAACGCGGTTTGCGGGAGCAGATCGCGACGTACTCGATTGCCCTCCTGACGTGGAATCAGCGGTTTCAGAACTCTGCTGGCGCGCTGAGTTTGGTCGGTATCGCGCGCATGTGAATAACCGGGGTCAATCTCAATCAACAAATCAAAGTGTCCCTTCGATGAAGCGGACTCGGAAGGCTGGTATATACAAGTCCGCCGAAGCGCGAACGGATGAAAGAGCACGGCTTTAACATTCTGGGGGAATGCGCAAGCTCGCAGCGTGTGCGGATGGGCGACGGTAGGGCAAGTCTTGGAGCGTTAACGCGAGCAATGTGATAACTTCAACGTTCGATAGTTCAGCCGGAAGTTGTGGCAGGCGGACGTGACCAGGCTGAGCTGTAGCTGGCGGAAGAGGGCGTTGCAATGCGAGGATCGGCGCGGTCAGGCGATCAGCTTGGAGCCCTCGCTTCGAGAGACAGTATGCTGGACGCAAGCACGCCAGATTTCTTCCCAGCGCAATGAATTCCCTATACGGTTTCCCGATAATCGCCTACAATCATTAACTAGCGTGAGCAGCGCTTCCGAGGAGATCTGTTATGTCTCGACTCGCTTGGTTTGTTCTTATGCTCTCCTGGACACCTAATGTCGTATGGGCGCAAGGTAGTTCGGTTGGCAACATAACAGGATCGGTCACCGACCCGAGCGGTTCTGCAATTCCGGGCGCGACGGTGGCGATCCGAAATATCAATACAAATCAGACGCGGGAGACACGAACGGGCGACGCAGGCCTTTACACTGTGACAACCCTGCCTGTCGGCGACTATCGATTAACAGCAACGGCGCCGGGATTTCAGAGAGTGGAAGTCACCGACATAAAACTCGATGTGAATGCCACGCTGCGGGTTGACGTAGCTATGACCGTTGGGCAAGTGACCGAAACTGTAGAGGTCGCAGCGCAAGCCCCTCTGCTAAACACCGAAAATGCCAGTACAGGGCAGGTCATTGAGGCCAAGAGAGTAACCGAACTTCCCCTAAATGGGCGTGACTTCCAGCAACTGCAATTATTGACTCCTGGCAATATCTCAGGCACAAATTTCCAGACCGCCCAAGGCCTAAGCGGCGGCGCCAGTTCGCTGACAACTACGGGAACGATGAATGTGTCTAATGGCGGACGACCAGGACAGTTGCTATTCACCATCGATGGGTCAAACGCATCAAACCAGAATGGCCGCGGCATTATCCTGACACCGTCGATCGATGAGATCCAAGAGTTCAAGACGGAAAGCTCAAACATGTCCGCCGAGTTCGGGTATGGCAGCAGCACGGTCAATGTGTCGATCAAGTCGGGTACCAACAAACTGCACGGAGCAGGCTGGGAGTTTTTGCGGAATGACGCGATGGATGCGCGGCTTTTCTTCGCGACCCGTAAGCCCCCGCTGCGACGCAACCAGTTTGGAGCGAATGCCGGTGGCCCGGTGTGGATACCGAAGGTCTACAATGGGCGCGACAAGACCTTTTGGTTCTTCAACTACGAAGGTCTACGGTTACGCCAGGGTCAAAGTTTCGCTCCCTCTGTTCCGACGGCCCGCATGCGGACTGGAGATTTATCGGAACTTCCGAACGCGATCTACGATCCTGCAACCACAGTACCGGACCCGAGCCGCCCAAACGGGTTTATCCGGCAGCCGTTTCCAGGGAATGTAATCCCACCTGAACGCATCGATCCGATCGCCCGCTTCTTCCTGAATCCCGAATGGATTCCGCTGCCCTTGCAGCCGGGTATCGCGGCGAATCTGCGCCGGGAATTCAGTGTACCGAGTTACTACAATCAGACGACAATCAAGATCGATCATCGCTTTAGTGGAAGTGATAGCGTGAGCGGCCGGTTCTCGCTGAAGCGAGCAGTGGAAGAAAGCTTCGGTAATTATCACGGTCTGAATCCGTATGATCCGGGTGCAAACCCGAAACGGCCAAACGGATACAACGGCGTGATCAACTGGACTCACCTGTTCAGCCCGACATCGCTGCTCGAAGCACGCGCCTCCTATAGCCGCGCCAAGGTTCTGTTCGATACCCCTAACTTTGGGACGGTTGACTATACGACCCAGTTGGGTATTCAGGGCTTTGGCCCCGGGGTTTCTGATATCTACCCGAGCTATCCGGTGATGAGTATTACCGGCTTCACAGGACTGCCACAAGGATTCCTGCTCAACTATACGTCGAACAACTTCGAGTACACAGCCAACTACACGATGATTCGTGGCCGGCACACGTTCAAAATGGGTGAGACGTATCGTTCCTGGCAGCAGAACCTGACAACAAGCGGCCAAGGGAGCGGTACCTTTAACTACACAGGATCGTATACAAACAATCCGGCCAACCTGGCCAATACAGGCGCAGGACTAGCTGATTTTCTTTTGGGCATTCCTTTTTCGGCTAGTCGTTACGTGCCTCCTGGCTGGTATTATCAACGGCTGCGAAATAATTGGGCGTATTTCACCGACGACTGGAAGGTCTCATCGCGACTCACTCTCAACCTGGGAATTCGGTATGAGTTGAACCTGCCGACAACAGAAAGACGGGGCCAGTTCGCGAGTTTTCTGCCTTCGGCTCGAAACGGTCGCGGGGCAATCCTGGTGCCGAATGCAGAATCCGTGTCGCCGCCCTATCTGCAGAGCTCGGTGGAACGGTCATGGCCTTTCTACAGCCAGTTTTCTGTGTTTGCTAGCGACGTGGGTATAAGCGAGAAGTACCTGAGAGAAGTCGGGCACAACAGTTGGGCTCCTCGCGCGGGATTGGCGTACCGCTTGTCGAACAGCACCGTGATCCGGGCAGGCTACGGTCTGTTCTGGGTGCAGTTGGACGGCAACCGCGAGAGTGAATTCGAATCGGTTCCTTTCCTGATCCGCGAGTCCGGCATATTGAACGACCCGTTCATTCCAACGCGGACGACACAGAATTTTCTTCCGGCGGGATCGTCTTTCAGTCAATTTGCGACCTTGCTCGCTCACGACCCCGCAGCGCGTGATTTCGGGTACTCGCAGCAATGGAATTTTGCTATCCAGCGGCAATTCCCCGGACAATTCTCCGTCGATGCCGCCTACGTGGGCACGAAGGGCACGCGCCTTCAGAGCAGCAGGGGGATTAATGTGCCCCGAGAAGGTCCGGGCGTCGTGCAGAATCGTCGTCCTTACCCCGATTTTGGAGTGATCACATGGAATGATCAATCTGCATCGTCCATCTATCACTCACTACAGCTCAAGCTGGAGCGGCGCTTTTACAAGGGCCTTTCGCTGCTGACTGCATTTACATGGTCCAAGAGTATCGACCAGGACTCAACGAATGGTGAAGGACTCTACGATCCCTACAACGCACGTCTGAACCGGGGAGTGTCGCTCTTCGACGTGCCGCGCGTGTTTACGACGGGTCTGGTGTGGGAATTGCCCTGGCTGCGAACCTCGAAAGGCGCGACTCGTGTCCTGCTTGGAGGCTGGACTCTGGGTTCACTGGTCACGCTTCAGGACGGGTTCCCATTCACGCCGACTTTCTCGGGAGATCCTTCCAATACCGGCACCGGCAGTCGGGCGGATGTAATCGCAGGCTGTGATTTCGGCTCGGGTGGAGGAACGCCAGAGCGTTGGTTCAATACCGGGTGCTTTGTTGCTCCGCCGGGTGCACCCAT
This sequence comes from Bryobacteraceae bacterium, assembly GCA_963825845.1. GTDB lineage: Bacteria > Acidobacteriota > Terriglobia > Bryobacterales > Bryobacteraceae > DASQDN01. The sequence continues at coordinate 93,957 of CAWGVL010000029.1, forward strand.
CTATCGTCGTGGCAATGCGGGACGTAATATATTGCGTGGAGACGGTTATCAGAACGTGGACTTGTCCCTCTACAAAGAATTTCTTTTTGCCGAAGAGCGAAAGTTCCAGTTGCGGTTCGAGGGATTCAATGCTTTCAATTTCCACTCGTTCGCGTTCCCGACTGCCACTGTGAACGATCCGAACTTCGGACGGGTATTTGGGTCATCACCCGCGCGAGTGATGCAGGTGGCCGCGAAAGTCATTTTTTAGCAGTTATGGTTTCATGCTGGCAAATATGGCTGTGGGTCGCGACGGGGATCGTATTGTCAGGCGCAACCACCCCATCCGACGATCTGCAAGCTTACCGAAGACTGGATGCGACGCAACGGATGAGGCCAAACAACGCAGCTGTCACGAAAGCTTGGCTCGATGAAGCGGCACGCCTGGCGAATTTAGCGGCTGATCACATAGAACGCCGGCAATACGCCGAGGCAGTGAAGCTGCTCCGCGCAACAGAGCGTCCGCTGAAGCACGCGCCATCATGGAACAATCTTCGGGGCTACGCCGAATTCAAAGTAGGTAACGCTCAACCTGCGCTTCAGTATCTTCAGCGAGCACTGCAGCTTGATCCTCAAAATGAAGACTACCTGCTGGATGTCGGCGAATTTCTGGGTCACCACCGCGCTCATGATGAAGCTGTCCGGGTCTTCGAAGTTGCTGCCAAGCGCATGCCGCAATCTCCACGAGTTACGGTTGGGCTTGCCGTGTCGTACATTCTTCAGAATCGCAGTGACGAAGCACAGCGACTGCTCGAAGGATTAGTCTCCACGCATCCCCGTTTCGAGCCGGCTTATAAGGCGTTGGGTGAATGTTATGAAAGTTCGAAGAACGCCAAGGGTTTGATGGAACTCGGCAGGGCGCTGCAACAGGTCAACCCACAGAATCCACTCGGATCGTACCTGGAAGGCGCAGGCTTATTAATGGAAGGTAGAGACGACGCTTCCTCATTGGACACAGCGATGAGCGCGCTGCGCAGTTCCTTACGACTAGATCCATCAAACATACGAGCACGCTTTCTGCTTGCGAAAGCGCTGCAGGAGACGGGGGCTGAGCACCTGGCTATTGGTGAGCTGAAACAGTTGATAGCGATGGACCCGGATCACGAACGAGCTCACTACATGCTCGCGCGACTGTATCAGAAAAAGGGAGATACTGAAGGCGCGCGCCTGGAATTCGAGAAACACCGAACGATCAAAGTACGCGATCAGAACACGCAATATCGCCGTCTTTTGATTTCAATTCGGGGAGAAGGCGGGACGGAGTCTCGATGAGTTTTTCGCGTTCGATCCTGCTGTTGGCTTTGTGCAGCATCCATGCGCTTAACGGCGCCGAAACGCCGGATTTCGCCCGAGACGTCAGACCCATTCTGGAGCGCAATTGCGCCGGATGTCACACCGGAGCATCGGCGCAGGCATCGCTCGATGTGCGATCGCGTGCTTCACTCATGAAGGGTGGTGTGTCCGGAGCGGCGATTGCGGCTGGATCGGCGGAAAGCAGCCTCTTGTATCGGCGTGTGCTGAGCGGACAGATGCCTCCGACCGGTCGACTCGCCAAGGAGGACGTGACCGTGCTCCGAACGTGGATTGAATCGGGAGCTCGGGCGGAGGAAGCGGATGTACCCGCAGGGGTGAGCGATCGCCGTCACTGGGCATTCCAGGCCCCCGTGCGCCCTACTGTACCTCGGCCACGCGCGAACGGGCGAGTTCGGAATCCGATCGATGCTTTCGTTCTGACGCAGCTCGAAAAGCATGGCTTGTCAATGTCACCCGATACTACAGCTCTGACGCTTATACGGCGAGTTACATACGATCTGACGGGCTTGCCACCGACACCGGATCAGATCGACCGCTTCCTCGCAAACCGGTCACCTGCTGCGTACGAGCAGTACGTAGATGAACTCCTTGCCAGTTCGCGATACGGAGAGCGCTGGGCGCGGCATTGGCTTGATGCCGCGGGTTATGCCGACTCCGAGGGAGTCCTGGCTGCCGACGTAATCCGAGAAAACGCGTGGCGCTACCGGGACTACGTCATTCGTTCACTGAACAGCAACAAGCCGTACGATCAGTTCGTTCGCGAACAACTGGCCGGCGATGAGATCTCGGAGTATTACAAGTACGATGTGCTTCCAACGCAGGTCGTCGAGTCTCTCGCTGCAACGGGGTACTTGCGCACTGCGGTCGATGCCACGAGGGAGGACTTCCTGCCCAAGGACTTCGCTGAGTATCATTGGCGAACTCTTTTTGATACGGAGCAGATCGTAGCATCATCGTTGTTAGGCCTGACAGTTCATTGCGCGCGGTGCCACGATCACAAATATGAGCCGTTGAGTCAACGCGACTACTATTCGATGCAGGCGATCTTTGCCGGCGCACTCCGCCCTGCCGGCAAAGTGCTTCCGAGCTACAAGCGAATTGTGGTCGACGCTCCACAAGCCGAACAACAAGCAGCGGAAAAACACAACGGACCGCTCGATGGCATCACCAAAGCACTGAAGCAACTACAGGAGAGTCGTCGGGCGCACTACCGAAACCTGCATCCGAAGGGCGAGATGGCCACGGAGGAGGATCTCAGGATCACGTTTGCCGAGTACGCCAAGAAAACGGACGAGAACACCGCAGAGATGAAGGAAGCGGAAGCTAAGAAGATTAAGCTTCCAACGATCCGGGCGCTGTATGATCAGGACGCAGCGCCACCCGTGACGCATATCCTGCAGCGCGGCGATCCATTAAAGCCAGGTGATCCAGTTGAACCTGGTATACCTTCAGTTCTGGCAGACGAACGGCGCCCTTTCCAGATCCCGGCGGCGAACCGGGGGGCCAAGACTACCGGTCGGCGAAGGGCATTCGCAGAGTGGATCACACGACCTGATCATCCCTTGACGGCGAGAGTGTTTGTAAATCGGGTCTGGGCAGCATATTTCGGCACTGGGATCGTACCAACTCTCGACAACTTCGGTAAATCCGGTACTCCTCCGACGCATCCGGAACTTCTGGACTGGTTGGCAACCGAGTTTGTCGGTAATGGATGGAAGATCAAGTCATTACACCGAATGATCGTTACGTCCAGCGTGTACCGCCAGAGTTCTGCGGCAAGACCGGATGGGCTTGCAAAGGACGCGGACAACCATTGGTTGTGGCGCATGACTCCGCGCAGGCTCGAGGCGGAAGCAGTTCGCGATGCAGTCCTGGCCGTGGCCGGCACCCTGGACACAACGATGTACGGCAAGCCAGTCTCATCGGACACAAAGAAATCTGGAGAAGTATCACCGACCGGAGAGAGCGAGACAGGCAGACGTTCGATTTACCAGATTGTGCGAAGGTCAGCGCCGCAGAACTTCTTGAATGCGTTCGATGCTCCAGTGATGGAGATCAATTGCATTCGACGCGCTCGTTCGACGTCCGCGACGCAGGCGTTGGCATTGATGAATGGTGATTTCATCACCGCACAGGCGGAGCATTTCGCGAAACGGGTGGTCGAGAAAGCGCCGTCCGAAGACGATACAGCGTACACGGCGAAAGTGCGGTACGCATTCCGACTCGCATTGGGAAGAGAACCTACCTCGGACGAACTGGACACGTCGGCATCGTTTCTGGATCGTCAGAGGAGACACTACTCTGAGTTGAGCTCAAGTGTGCAGATGTTGCGTGCGCTTAGCGATCTGTGCCAAGTACTGATGGGCGCGAATGAATTCATTTATCTGGATTGATTGAGGGATAGACCATGAGTGTGCCCCATGTGATGAAGACTCCCATTCGGGAACTGCTGTCGCGTCGTGACGCATTATCCCGGCTTGGTATTGGCTTGCCAGGACTCGCGCTAGCATCGCTGCTGCCGTCCCTACCCGCCGCCGAAGTCTCAGGGCCTGCACGTTATGACGTGCTTCCGAAGCAACCTCACTTCACACCGAGAGCCAAGCGAGTGCTGCTGCTGTTCCAGAACGGTGGACCGAGTCAGATGGATCTGTTCGATCCAAAGCCCGAGTTGCAGCGGCGCGATGGGCAGCCTCCCGGCGAGGGTTACATCAACACTGTAGATCCCAAGAAGACCGGAGCATGGCTTGGCAGTCCGTTCCAATTCCGAGGTTGCGGCCAGTCTGGAATGATGTTGTCCGAATTGCTACCCGGGCTGGCGCAGCACGCGGACAACATTACACTGATCCGGTCGATGGTCAGCGAGCATTCAAACCATGAGCAGGCGATCTGGTATTTCAACACCGGAACAACCATGCCGGGCCGACCCTCCATGGGGTCGTGGATCACCTACGCGCTCGGATCGGAGACTCAAGAGCTGCCGGCGTTTGTCGCGATCCTGAATCCTACGGGACTACCGGTGGATGGCGTCCGCAACTTCTCGAATGGTTGGCTGCCAGCTGTATATCAGGGCTTCGCAATGCGAGCGGAAGGCACCCCTGTTCTCGACTTGAAGCCGGGAGGTTCGGCCGAGGCCGCCGAGGGACGGCTGAGCCTGCTTCGCGAACTCAACCGCCGGCATTTTAGTACGAGAACGGATCAACTGGAACTAGAAGCACGGATCGCCAGCTTTGAACTTGCGGCTAAGATGCAACTAGCCGCAAGCGATGCCGTGGATCTGTCACGGGAACCGAAACACATTCACGCAGCCTATGGAACCGATGATCCCGAGGCTGGTATTCACGCACGGCAGTTGCTGTTGGCGCGCCGCCTGCTGGAGCGAGGGGTCCGGTTCGTGCAAGTCCTGCATAATGGTCAGCCCTGGGACACCCACAAGAACAACAATTCCGGGAACCGGGAGATTTGCCGGCACACAGATGGACCAACCGCCGCTCTATTGTCCGATCTAAAGCAGCGCGGCCTGCTTAAAGATACTTTGGTGATCTGGGGAGGCGAATTCGGAAGGACTCCTATGGCGGAGGGGAAGGACGGGCGGGACCATCATAAATTCGGGTTCAGTTTATGGCTATCGGGAGGCGGCGTCAAAGGCGGATACACCCATGGCGCCACAGACGAATTCGGTTACCATGCGGCGGAAAAGCCAGTGCGTATGGCTGACTTCCACGCGACTATACTGCACCTGCTCGGCGTAGACTCGAATCGTCTCTCGTATAAGCACGATACGCGAGACGAAAAACTAACTGATGTTCACCAGGCGAAAGTCGTCAGCGAGATTTTCGCGTAACGCAAGTGATACGAACCGTGCAAACGTAATTCGATTCGATCCTGACACCGGTAGATATAGCAACTTGAATTTCTCCGCTATTACTTAAGGAAGACGCTCCACCGTTTCCGTCAAAACGATATAGCGCCAAAATCAACTCGATAGTCGTGTCAGCATAGGTGACCATCGAGGCGCACGCGCATTCGATACTGCGGCCTGAGGTGGTATCGTTCGGGAATAATATGCCGGTTCGGTCTCGCACGTTTATCGCGCTGCTGCTCTGTTTCGCGCCTCAGATTATGGGACAGGGCGATGTGAAAACAAAACGGCCGAAAATCGGGCTGGTACTAGGCGGCGGTGGCGCGCGAGGTCTCGCGCACATAGGAGTGCTCGAGTGGCTGGAGGAACATCGGATCCCAGTGGATTATATCGCGGGAACCAGCATGGGCGGGCTCGTCGGCGGACTTTACGCGATGGGGATGAAACCTGCTGAACTCCGAGATCTGGTTGTCAACAAAATCGATTGGGATGAGACGCTGAGAGGCACTCCATCCTACGAAGATCTGATACTACGGCGAAAGCAGGACCGGCGCGATTATCCCGGCCTGCAACTTGGTTGGAACAACGGACTCCGATTGGGATCAGGCGTGAATGCCGGGCACTTTGTGAGTCTGATACTCGACCGATTCGCTCTACCGTATTGGAATATTCACGATTTCGATGAACTGCCGATTCCATTTCGCTGTGTAGCGGCAGATCTGATCACCGCTGATGTTGTTGTCTTACGTGACGGGCCTATTGCCGAGGCGCTGCGCGCGACTATGGCCATTCCCGCTGTATTCACACCTGTCCAGCGGCGCAATCAACTACTGACCGATGGCGGAGTCCTCAATAACGTGCCGACGGATGTTGTAAAAGCCATGGGAGCCGATGTCATCATCGCAGTGAACGTCGGCACGCCTCTTCGTACTCGGGAAGATCTCGAGTCGCTGATCGGTGTTTTGGATCAGAGCAGCTATCTTGCCGCAACGGAGAACATACGCAGAAATCTTGGTCTTGCCGATATTGTCCTCACGCCGAATCTGAAAGAGTATTCGTCGCGGAGCTTCGCCAAGGCCGACGGTCTCGCGGCATCGGGCTACGCCGAGGCAGAAGCGCATAAGTCGCAGTTGAACCGCTTCGAAATTGGGCGCATTGAGTGGGAGCGCTATCGAAGCGATGTGACCGCCCGCATCCGCCGTAGTATTCCGGTCCCGCGGTCATTTGTTGTCGAGGCGCCCACCACTGAAGCGGCAAATGCCATTCGCGACCGCCTGGAACAACGCCACAGAGGCCCCGTAAACGTGGATGTGCTCGCGGACGATCTCACGAACATGTTGGGTTGGGGTAGATATTCCGCTCTGAATTATGACGTGAGGGCTGCAGCAGATCCATCACTCAGTCCAGAACTATTAATCCATGCCGATCCGCTCGTAAATGGACCGGCGGTGATGCGAATCGGGCTTGGGATACAAGGGGCCCATACTCAGGAGGTCGACGTCAACGTCCGGGCCAGGGCTACGATATTCGACATCGGCGGATATGGGTCAGAGATGCGAGTGGACGCAAGTCTTGGTACAACACTGCTGTTCGGATTGGAGTACTACCGGCCACTGGGCAAAAGCAGGTTCTTTGTTGCGCCGCGTGTGAACGCCGGCAGAGCGACAACCAATGTAGTCCCGGCGAAGGATACCCTTGCGAACTACCGCCGATCCTCGGTGGGAGCTGGCATCGATCTGGGGTACGGTGTTCTTTCGAGAACCGATGAGGTGCGTTTAGGCTACGAGGTCCGGTATGGTGACACGTCCGTGATTATCGGCGATCCGAATTTGCCTGCCTTCACAGGAGCGTCGAACCTCTTCACATTGCGGTGGTACCACGATGGACAGGACAGCGCGACAGTTCCACGGCGCGGTCTGCAGCTCAATATGCGCGGCAGTTGGTTTTTGAATAGCGCTACATCCGCACAGGACTTTCCGCAGGCGGAGTTCTCGGCCTCCTCATTCCACCCTGTCGACAAAAGCGCTTCGGTCTTTGCCACAGCCTCTTCGGGAACCACGTTCAACCGTAAGGCTCCTTTGAGCGAGGTGTTCGCCATTGGCGGGCCGCTAAGACTCAGCTCATACGGCTTCTATGAGCTGCGTGGATCCGACTATGCTCTCGCCGGAGCCGGGTATCTCCGTCAGATCAGCGGCGGCATGCTGGCGAAGTGGTATGCCATTGGCTTCATCCAAGCCGGACGGGTGTTCCACGCCAGTTCAGCCGATCGTAGCGGCCTGGACGCCACGGCCGGAGTTGTCGCCGATACCTTCATCGGTCCGATTATCCTCGGTGTGAGTGTAGGTGACGCCGGCCACCGAAAGATGTTTATCTCAATCGGGCGGATTTTCTGAAGTAGAGCGCTCCAGCCGATATTCGGAAGGTGACAAGGCGCTCTCTGTTCACACGAGCCGATGCCACCGCGGCGGTGTACCGAGCGCCTTCGATATGGGCAAAGGGCAGCTCGATGGCTCGCCTGCCCTCGACGGTATGTCGCTCGATTCTCTAAGGAAACTCTCGAATGATCTGCTCCTGGTGAGACCGCCTGCCTCCGCCGAGGCGATGGATGCTACGCCTTTCCTTTCACGATGCTGCCAAGGATGTATTCACCGGTAGCTTTCAATAGATTTAGCAGTATCAGCATCAATGCAGTGAGGAGCAGATAACGAGTTTGGAACACCATCGCAACTGCATTCATGCCCGGTCGCTGTGACCGAGCGCTCGGATGCACGGGCGCTTGGTGCCCGGTTGCGTATCAACTCTTATCGGTGTTGCTAAGGCGATTCAGGAACCGCTCGGTCGTAGACACGCGTTCAGTCGAAAACTGCCGTAGCGCACCGTTCAGGTAAGGTCGAAACTCGCGCAGCCAATAATCGATGTAGCCGACGTCCCGGATCTCCGCCAAGCTCTTACTGTAGTGATCCAGCAGGCCTAACGCGAGCACCCCTCCGGCGCGCCGCCCGCTGATCTGTGCTGCGCGGGACAACCATCGTACGTTATCCGGCAGCTCGCGGACGGCGGTCAATGCCATAAGGGAGGAAAGCTGCAGGACAGACCGTCCCTGCACGGCCGCTTCCTGCTTGAGTTCGCGCCATTGGCTGTAGAGTCGATCGACGGGCATCCCGACGCTGGAGAGTGATGATGCTTCCCGGCGGAGTTCCGCCCATTCTGTTCGCAGCGCGCCTATGTCCAATGGTGGCGTGTTCACTGTTTCTGTCAGTCGACCCGTTGTGCGCTCCAGCCCCTCGAGCAGTTGATCCACGGTTTGAAATTCACGGCCTCGCTCCAATAGGCCTTCCTCCTGCAGGGCTTCCGCCACCTCAGCGATGAGCTCGCGCCCGGCACCCGCGAGATCGGCCAGGGCTGCAAGCACCCACACTGGAGAAGCGTGGAACGATGCAATACCCGCGAGTTCCACTACGTTGCCAGCTGTACGACGAACGAGAAAGTCGGAAGGAAGAGTCCCTGCATCCGATTCATAGGCTCCTTCGACCTGCGCGACCTGTTCAATGAGGAAACGAAGGGTCGATCCGACCAGCGACTGGTAGAGCCTTGAGCGTCGCACGCGTGCAGGCAGTATGACATGGCTGAGTTCTCGGGCCGCTCCGCTACTCAACCCGGTGAGCGAGCGTAAGAATCGTTCCGGGATGGAGTAGACATACCCCCTGAACTGTTTTCGATCCATAGCGACTTTGATGTGGTCCGGCTGTCCCATGTGGATCCCGCGCGCACTGCTGAAACGCGTGTCACTCAGACGAAATCGATCTGGAATATCCATCCCGCGGTGGGACTGTCGTTATTTGGCCAGCCCGGGTGAATTCCGGCATCGCAACTGATGAGCTTTCCATCGTGAACCGCGAGTCCGTGGGGGTCACTCGATCCTGGTAAGAGTTCGACAATCTCCAGAACCCGCCCCGTCTCGAGATCATGCCGCACAAGGCCCGGCTTGTAGTCCTTGTGACCGGTGCTGTCATTGCCAATCACCTGCCACATGGCTCCGTCGAGAATGGCAATCCCGTGATACCGGATCCAATCAGGGTACGACTGGTAGAACGGGATCATATATTCGGGCTGCCAGGTCTTAGGATCCAAGCGCAGGTTTCCGCGCAGCCGTAGCGATGAAATCCAGAGCTTCCCTTCGTGCCACAAGCCGCCATGCGAGCCGCCACCATCTCCTCCGGGCGCTCCCAGCGGGATCTGGCGGTGGCTGATCAGCTTCGAGTTCATATCGACCTGGAAGACGCCTTGCGGCGGCGCGTTAGCGATCATCCACACATAGCCTCCGCCCACGGCCATGCCGCTCGTGTTGCGCGATGGCGTTGTCACTGTCTTCAGCGTCTTGCCGTTCCAATCTACGAGCCAAGCGCGTTCTTCCAACGATTTCGGCTCTGGAAGTTTGTACGCCTTCGCCTGCTCGCCGGACAGCTTCTGCTCCCCAATCCACAGACCTTCGGGTGTAACGGATACCGCGTTGGGGAATCCCTGCGGACTCTTGAACAGCTTGGTCGTTTTCGCTTTCCGCACAGGAGGTTTCTTCCCCCCTTGCGCGAAGGCAGCACTGCCATAGTTCAGGGCCAAGCCGGCACCCATACCCGCAGCGAAAAATTCACGTCTCTTCATAAGATCTCCATGACCATGTAGGCGGCGTCATTCGGACGGCAACATTGTGTTCAGATCAGCTTATCGCAAAGGAACTCCGATGTGGCCGATGTTCACCGGAGGAATTCTTCGATTAACGGGCCGTCGCCTTCGCCGACATAGCGGTAGCGATACGGCGCGCCGAGCGGCACCACGCGGTTCATCCAGTTCGTGGGATCGGTCCAAAGCACGCGGCGATCGCCGATAGCGTCGACGAGGTCCTGAAAGTCCCAGTGCAGCGCGAAGCGCGGGATCATCGCGTCGAACAGGTGGTTCGTCAGCGGATCTTCGAGCGCGGCGGCGATGCTCCACGGCGTGCGGTCGAGCCAGATCTTGCCGAGGCGCTGGTCGACCGCGGCGGCGAGCAACAGCCATACGCCTTTGACGCCGCGCGCGTAGCCGCGAATCGAGCTCGCGTCGACATCGGGCCGCGCGGCGAGCACGTCCACGGCAACAAGCAGGTCGTGCGCGCGCATGGCCGCAAGGTTTCGCCCTACGAGGTCGGCGCGTTCGTTCGTGAGCCAGTTTCCAAGGAAGGGACGGCCGTCGTTCGCGGCGGGCGAGTCGCGCGGATCGACCTCCATTACGATCTGTCCGGATCGCGCGAGCGCCTCGGCGATCGCCGTCGTCGACTGGCTCCGCTGAACGTACAGCGGCACGGGCAGTCGCTTCTCTTCGAACATCACTACCGCCGGTTTGCGGCCCGCGCCTTTCGGGAGATACAGTCTCGCGGAGACGGTCACGCCCGGCTCGCTCTCGAAACGAATCTCTTCGATGCGGAAGTCCGCGTCTTCGGTCTTCGACGTGGTGGTCGCGGACGGAGCCGGACCTTTCGAAGGAACGCCGAGGCGCCGCAACTCCGCGAGCAGTTCGGGAACGCCGCGCTTCTGCTTGCGCGCGCGGAACTCGTCCGCGATGATCTGATACAGCTTCCGGCTGCCCGGTTCGCCGTCGACGTTGCCGCTCTCGCGTCACCTGCAGCTCGAGATTCGTGTAGAGCTTCACCGGCTGGTCCCGCGGGTCGCCTTTGCCGTCGGCGAGCCAGCGGATCATCCAGCGATAGATCTCTTCGCGCGAGTCGCGCGGCGTTCCGTGCGGTCCCGTGCCGACGAAGAAGCGAATGCGGTCCCCTGCGCCGTAGAGTTCGTACCAGCGGCGCGCTTCCGTGTAGACGGCTCGCGCGCCGTCCGGAGGAAAGTAGTCTTCGGTCGTCGCCATCATCAACCAGGGAAGGGGCGCGGCCGCTTCGAAGAAGTCAGCCATGTCGAGACCGCTTGCGAGAAATGCGGGGAAGCTCATTTCCGAATCGGCCGTCGGACCTGGTGAACAGAGTGCGGAACGAATTGATGAAGCAGCCCGGCGCGGCCGCTTTGACGCGCGGCTCGAAGACGCCAACATAGGTCGCAATCGCGCCGCCGCCCGAGCAGCCGGTTACGCCGATGCGATCGGGATCGACGTCGGGGCGGCTGACAAGATAGTCGACCGCGCGTTTGGCGTCGAAGATGAAGTATCGCGCTACGCTCTGGCCGATGAGGATGTTGCGCGCGCCGAGCTCGAGATGCTCGTTGCCGCCGCCTCCCGAGAGCGCCCTGCCGAGTTGCGGCAGATACGTCTGCTCGCGCTCGCCTTGCCCGATCGGGTCGTAGGAGAGCGCGATGAATCCCTTCGCCGCCAGGTTCGCGGCGACAATCTGCGTTTCGGGCTTGCCTTCCTGCGTGTGGCCCGATGGCACGAGGACCGCAGGGTAGCGTCCGGGTGTGTTCGGCCGGTAGAGGTTGGCGGTGATGTAGAAGCCGGGGAGGCTTTCGAAGATGACCTTCTCGATCGTGTGCGTGTCGCTTTGAAGGCGGCCGGTGACGCGAGGCATTGAGCGGGCCGCTGTACGTTGGCAGCCCGCCGATGAGCTCGGTCAGCTTGGCGCGCACGATCGCCTTGCGGCGGTCCGCATCGGCCTGTGTGCGGATTGCGGCGATCGCGCGCTCGCGCTCATCAAGCTGCTGCTGCGCGATGCGGTCGAGCCAGGCGAGAAACGGATCGGTCGACGGCGATTGCGCGAGGCACACCGAGGCGGCGAAGAAAAGCGCGGTCGCGAGTCGAGACATCAACCAATGATAGAAAAAGCTTCGGGCCTCGCGACCGGAGGCCTAACTGGATCGCGATGAAACGTTCGATGTGAAAGTAGGCAGCCTCCGCGGTTGCCTACACGCATTCCTCTATGCCCCTGCACTTTGGTCCGCTTCGAACACCTGCCGGAGCTCACACTCGCCGTCGCCCGCAACCTGAAGAAATTGCTTCACGTATTCGATCGCTTCCTCTTTCGAAGCTCGCCTGCAGCAACGCAAACCCGCCAATCACCTCCTTGGCCTCCGTGAAGGGTCCGTCAGTCACCGTCACTGTTCCGCCAGAACGTCGTATACGCGCGCCGGTCGCGCTTGGCAGGCAGCCCTCCACGGAAACGAGATAGCCGGCCTTCATGCCGTCCTCGATCAGCTTGCCCATCATTGCCATTTCTTCATGCGTGGGCGGAAGGCCGGTCTCGGCGCTCTTGTAAATGCTCAGGAATCTCATGATCACATCTCCTCTTGTATTCGTATGCCCGGCTACAGCCGCCGAGGTAGGAACTGGGACGTGGACGGGCCAAGTCTCCAAGCTCCCTGCACCGACGAACTGAACCCAGGCTCTATTGGTACGTCGAACGATGCCCGGTAGAATCGACAGCTACCCCATAAATTTCCTGGAGATCGTCCTATATTGCCATGTTGCTATGCGTTCCTACACCTACACCGACACAACTCGGCTCCAAGCAATGCCTCAGCTACGGTCCGCATCCGAGCGACGCGCGGTGATGACTGCTACGATCATCTGACATGCTGCCGTCCAACATGCTGCGCCGTTCTTTCCTGCTCGGGGCCTCCGCCACCCCCACATTCGGCTCCGGCCTGCGGCTCGCCACATTTATGGCTGATATCACGCCACCGGTCGGAGCACCGATTTATACAGGAACCGCACGCTCGATCGTCGACCCTTTAGAAGCACGCGGCGTTATTCTCTCTGGCAGCGCCAGACCCGTCGTCATCGTTGCGCTCGACTGGTGCGAAGTACGCAACAAGTCATACGATCTTTGGCGATCGGAGCTCGCAGCCGCTGCCGGGACGACGCGGGAGCGTGTTCTTCTCAGTTGCGTCCACCAGCACGACGCGCCTTACACAGATATCGAAGCGCAGCAGTTGCTCGATCATGCGCACTCGCCTCACAAACTTTGTGATCCGGCGTTTGAGGGCGATTGTATCGCCAAAGTCGCAGCCGCTATTCGGCGCGCGTCGTCCGCAAGCCATCACTCACCTGGGCACAGGACAGGCCGCAGTAGAAAAAGTGGCCTCCAACCGCCGGTACGTGGGAGGTGACGGGAAGGTTTCCTTCGGCCGCACCAGTGCAACCAGCGATCCAACGATCCGCAATCAACCTGAGGGACTCATCGATCCCGCTCTCAAGACAATCAGCTTTTGGAATGGAGCGAAGCCCGTCGCGGCATTGTATGCTTACTCCACTCATCCGATGAGCTATTACGGAAAAGGCGATGTGTCTGCAGACTTTCCCGGGATTGCAAGGCGCAAGCTGCAGGCTGAGTCTCCCGATGTTTTTCACATCTATTGTTCTGGAGCAAGCGGCGATACGATGGCCGGGCGCTATAACGATGGAAATCCCGCGAACCGCCAGATCCTTGCCGGACGGCTCTATCAGGCCATGACAACTGCGTGGAGCGCAACCAAACGCGCACCGCTAAACCGGATCGGCTTCCGCAGCGCGAAACTGATGTTTCAACCGCGCAAAGACCCAAAGTATTCGTTGGCGGGAGTTGAATCGCTTGCTTGGCTTCTGACCTAACGCCACGGCGCGAGAGGCTGGATGCAGCACTCGGGATCAGCTGGCTACGCCGATTGGCTCGTCGCGAGTCAATCGACATACCGGCCGTCGACTTCGGATCCGCTGCGATTGTAGTCCTTCCAGCAGAGGCTTTCGTGCAATATCAGCTCTGGGCACAGCAGGCCGCTCCGCAGAAAACGGTCATGAGCCTGGGTTATGGCGAGTGCGCGCCTGGCTACATCCCTACGAACGCGGCCGTGGCCGAAGGCTACGACGACCATTACAGTTGGGTAGACTTTGCGACGTGCGAAGCCACACTTCGAAATGCGATGAAAGAGGCGCTCGCTGATCCGCTCCGGTGATGCGGCTTGGTTATGCATCGCCGATTGCAGCAATCCTGGATTCGTTCAGATCCAACTCACGTTCGATACTACGCAGGACTTCATCATTGATACGGCCCTCGTCACGCAAACGAATCGCTGCCTCACGCTCAACGCGCAGTGCCTCGAGAGAAAGCTCGATCTGCCGATCATAATCAGCTAACTCATTCTGACCATCATCTCGGGGTTGAAGGCTTATCAGACGTTGGTGATAGTGACGGATAAGATCGTCATATATTGCGGCGAACTCGTTGGTATCCTTTTTCCTCGCATTTTCCAGATGGGAAATTGCGGCCTCGATGACAATGCGTCGCGCTTCCGTCTCCTCACAATCCTGCCCGGCGGCTCTGGCTCAGGCCAAGGACGTTGATGAGACGCGGAAGCGTGAGACCCTGCAGGACCAGCGTCACGAGAATAACACAGAACGTCAGAAATACGATTAGATTCCGCTGCGGGAATGGGCTGCCGTCAGCCACCAAGGCCGGAAGCGAGAGAGTCGCCGCAAGCGAGACGACTCCTCGCATGCCTGTCCACCCTATAACGAAGATCTCGCGGAGACGCGGAGGCGTTTCATCCTGGTGGGCAATGCGCGTCCGCATGAGCCATGCGACACCCGCTCCCGGGAAGACCCACACCATGCGCAGCAGAATCACAATCGAGCTAAAAACAATAGCGTCAATCATCAAAGTTGGCCGAGCTGTATTCGCCGATCGAAGCGCGGATGGCGGGGAGCTGAAGTCCGATAAGCACGAAAACGAATCCATTCAGAACGAAGTTCAAGGACTTCCAGACGGACCAGATCTGGATGCGAACCGAAGGCGAGAAGAAGGTCGCGCTCCGCCGGGAAAGGAACAATCCGCATGTGACTACCGCCAGCACACCCGAGGAGTGGAATTCTTCCGCGGCCAAGATAAACCGCGTAGGGGACAAGGACGCTGAGGGTGATCTCGATGGGACCGTCGTCGATTCGCCGTTCGAAATACTCGACGATCAAACCGACAACCAAACCCAAGCCAACACCGCCGGCCGACGAGCCAAAGGAAGATCAGAATGCCGCTCGGAGACAGTCGGTATCGCCTTCTGCACCACAATCGCTATCGCGAACTGAAGGGCGAGCAGGCCAGTCGCATCATTGATGAGACTTTCCCCTTCGAGAATGTGCACAATGCGGGCAGGTAGCCCTACACGCCGGGCGATGGCAGTGGCGGCAATTGCGTCTGTCGGAGCAACAACCGCGCCGAGCACAAAGCCGAGGCGCCAGTCGAAACCATCAAAGATGCTCGGCGCAATCAGGGCAATGGCTACAACCGTAAATGCGACCAGCCCGAAGGCCAGAAGAGAGATGCTGACGAGGTTGTACCGAAACTCACGCCAGGAAGTGGTCCATGCGGCGGCATAAAGCAACGGAGGGAGGACGCCAGGAAAACAAGTCGGGATTAAGAGCGAGGCGTGGAATGCCGGGAATGAAACTGAGAAGCAATCCGCCAATGACCATGACGATCGGGTATGGCGTTCGGAGTCTTCGGGCGAGAAGTCCGAAAACAACGATAAATAGCAGCAGAAGCAACAGGACCAGTTCGACTTGTTCAATTCCGCTCATCCGAGGACCAACACACTATTGAACAGCGATCGTTGCCATGTTACTTACGCGTCCTCGCTCGTCGACACTGACCGATAGCGGCACGCGAATCGCCCGCTGGCGCTTGTTGTGGAATCCTGGCGTTGATTTGGTAAACGCCAGCGAGTCTTGGTGCGAGGCCCGAAAACAACACCTCCGCAAACACAGTTCCGATCGTCACGATTGTGTGACCGAGCGTGCTGGACAGCGAGTCTGTCGCTGGACTTCCGGCGGCCGGCGGATTGCTCACCGGTCCCAGTCCGGTGCAATAAATCTCGATGACTTCGCCACGCCGGGCGGGACGTGAGACCTTGTCGCGCGCCGGACCGGCAATCAGTTCTGCACCGGCAAGTGAGACGGCGCCTTGCTGGTCCGCCGAGATCGTGAAAATGGCTGGTGCGGCATCGGGAAGCAACTTGTCCGGTCCGAGTTGTATCAAGCTACTCTCGCTTCCCGCATAGTTCACGACCAACGTCGACGCTGGTTGCGTTTCAAACGGCAGCAGGAAGTTAATCTGGTCCAGCGATACGAACAAGAGCGGAACTGCCTTTCCGTTCACCTCGACCGACACTCCGTGGATGCGCGTAGGCAGAGGCCAGCTTGCCGCGATCTGCTCAGTCGGCCCCAGTCCGGAACCGTACAGAGAAACAACGCCGCCGGGGGTGATTACCGGATGTCCGGCGGCCGCGCTCAAAATTGCCCCTCCCGCAATGGACGGCTGCTGTGCGGGCGGAAGAAAGAATGCCTCGTGTGCGGTCGGGTATAAGGCGCCCGCACGCGGTCCGCCAGCGGGCACAAACACTGACCTGCCTATAGTGATTCCGTAGAGACCGTGGCGGGCCGTGGGCATGGAAGCAAGGTTGCGCCATTCATTCGTGACCGGGTCAAATTCTTCGTTGGCGCTGAACGTGCCGTTCGAGAGAGCCGCTGTTCCCTTCCCCTCCGAACACCTGGATCCGGCCATCTACGGCTGCACTCCCCAGGCCTCCGCGGGCCGTCGGAATTGGCGCTCGGTAGCGCCAGGCCATCGTGGCGGGGTCGTACTCCTCGTTCGCATTGAGATCCCTATCGGAGCGGCCACGCGATCGCGTAGATTTCGTCCGTTGATGGCTTGCGCAGTAAGGTGGTCTCTCGCTGTCGGCATGCTGGGCAAGCGCGTCAACTGCCCTCTCTCCGTGTCGAACACCTCAAAATCAGACACGCTACCTGCGGTTGCCAAACCACCGGCGACGTAGATGTTTCCGCCTATAGCCGCGACCCCGCTGGCCCCACGAGGAGTGCTCATTCGTCCAACGATCTCCCAGTGATCCCATGCGGGATCATATTCCCAGGTATCCCCGTCAATAAAACAGGAGCCGACGCGAATTGCGCCGAGCACATATAGCTTGCCGCCGGCTGCGGCAACATTGCAATGGTCGGCTCCTCCTTGCACGGGAAGGCTGGCGAGTTCTGTCCACGAGTTAGTGCGAGGATCATAGCGGAACAGACGATTCGTGGAACCTTGTGCAGTCAGACTACATACGACATACACAAATCCATTGATCGCGGCGCCCGACACTTCTGTCGCCGGCAAAGGATAACGTGAACGCTGTTCCCACACACCTGTGAGTTGACCGATTGCTATCTGAGCGCTCATGAGTAAAAGCGCTAGTCGCATGATCCTGAGCATATCGAAGTTTTCCGTTCGGTCAGACGTCTCGACATACGACGCGTCTTGCGTAGACTGAAATGATGTTCCGAGAATACCCGGCTGCGGCTGTTTTGGGTCTTATCATCCTTAGCGGCTGCGGCTCCCGACCCACCAAGCCTGTCGAAAATCTCGGCAGCGCGAACGATGTTTCGAGCTTAGCGCTCAGGTCTCTGGAAGGAATCCGTGATGGCGAGCGTCTCGAGGTGCGGGCTGTGTATGGTGATGACTCTCGAACCCTACAAGTCGATATGCTTTTCAACGTAACACCGCCGGCACGGCTTGTGTCCGGAACGTGGAGCGGACTAGCCGGCGAGGGCACAGTACGAGAGCGATCCGTCACGTTCCTCGGCGGGCAATCCGGCCCGCCGAGCATCGGCGGACGTTTCGACCTGATCGGGCCGGATAATCGGCCCCATTACCGCGTGACCGTTCCCCTGCAGGAGTTGAAACATCCGCGATAAACTGTGCTCCCCGCCGGGTCGCGACATGATAACCGACAAGCGACCGTGCTAGCAGTCCGAGGTGAAAATCCACATAAACCATTTCCACTAGCTAATGTTTCAGCTTAGAATTGGGCATGGCGATGGGAACAAGGAAAGGACGGGAACGGCAACAGGAGTTGTGGGTGGCCACAGCGACTTTGGCGCGACCGGCGGGCCACCCTTTCTATGAGCGGCTGAACGTGTTGCTGGACAAATGCAGCTTCGACGAATTTGTGGAGGATGTCTGTCGGCGGTTCTATGCCGAGAACATGGGTAGGCCGGGCTTGTCACCGGGGATCTATTTTCGGCTGCTGTTGCTGGGATACTTCGAGGGAATCGATAGCGAGCGGGGAATCGCCTGGCGAGCAGCGGATTCGCTGAGCATTCGAGCCTTTCTGCGAGTCGGTTTAGAGGAAACAGCGCCGGATCAAACGACGATCTCGCGGACGCGGCGGTTGATCGACGTGGAGACGCATCAGTTGGTGTTCGCGTGGGTTCTGACGGTGCTGGCGGAACACGGCTTACTGCGTGGTAAGACAATCGGGATCGATGCCACGACGCTGGAAGCGAACGCAGCATTGCGAAGCATCGTGCGGCGGGATACGGGTCAGACATACCAAGAATTTTTGCTCCAGTTGGCGAAGGCGTCGGGAATCGAAACGCCGACCCGATCACAACTGGCGCGGTTGGATCGCAAGCGGGCCAAGAAGGGATCCAACCAGGAGTGGACGCATCCGCAAGATCCCGATGCGCGAATCACCAAGATGAAGGACGGGCGTACGCATTTAGCGCATAAGGCCGAGCATGCCGTGGACATGGAAACGGGGGCGGTGGTTGCGGTGACCGTGCAGCCAGCGGATGCCGGAGATACGCAAACGGTGCAGGAAACGCTGGAGCGAGCAAGCGAGCACATCGGTATTGTCGCCGAAGCCGTGAATCCAGCGGTTGAGGCTGAGATGGTGAACGCGAATGGACCCGTGGAAGTCGTGACCGACAAGGGGTACCACAGCCGGGAAGTGGTGCGGAAGATCGGGGAGGCCGGGATTCGGACCTATATTTCGGAACCGGACCGCGGCGCGCAGCGTTGGATCGATCAATCGGCGGCGCAAAAGGCAGTCTACGGAAACCGCCGACGTGTCAAAGGGGAGCGTGGCGCAAAGCTGCAACGCCAACGAGGAGAGCGGCTGGAACGAATCAACGCCCATCTTTACGAAACCGGCGGAATGAGGCGAGTGCACCTGCGGGGTCGTGACAACATTCTCAAGCGGCTGTTGATTCACATATGCGGGCTAAACCTCGGATTGCTGATGCGGTGGGCCTGCGGACTCGGAACGCCTCGGGGACTTCAAGGAAGGCGAAATAGTCCCGTTGATGCGTTCCAGCAGCTTCTGCATTGCATTATTTGCCTGATGATTTGTGATGATTCGCGGCAAGAGTCGTTCCCGGTAACGTCCACGCCGCAGGCATCGCCTGATCATCAACTCGCGGCTTGCTTCCACTCCTCGTTCGTTTTTTTAATAATGTGATTTCCGCCTCGGACTGCTAGACGATACGTGGTCACTTCGAGCGGATATAATTGAGACTTTTCGACATGCGCACTGCTGCCCTACTTCTTCTACTATCCGCTTGCACTCTGTCCGCCCAAAGCTCCACGCGTCCGGGCCGTTTCTACGTCGAACACCCAACACTGCTGAACCTGGGCTTTGAATGGGCGATCGAAGGGGACGCAAACCGCAATGCCGCGGTGGAAGTCCGTTTTCGAAAGGTGGGTACGGAGGCTTGGCGTCCCGCGCTCCCATTGCTTCGCATCGGCGGCGAACAGGTCTATCGCACTCGCGAGAGCATGACCTACACCGTCCCCGAGGGGTTCGCCGGCAGCATCCTCAATCTCGAACCAGCCACCAACTATGAGTGCGAGTTCACGCTGAAGGATCCGGACGGCGTGACAGGGCAGGCGCAGCAACGAGTCACTGTGGCCACGCGCGCCGAACCAAAACCTTATGCGGCAGGACGTGTCCTCCACGTTTATCCTGCCGATCATGAGGGTCCACGGCAGGAACCCAGTTTTATTGGCCTCAAGGCCGCCTACTATGGCGAAGGGCGCGGAGACTGGACGGCGGTTCGAATGAAGAAGGCCCAGCCCGGCGACACCATCCTCGTCCATGCCGGGCTATACCGTCCGGAACGTCTGAACTATGTCGACCCGCTTAGCGCGCCGTTCACCGGTTCCTGGTCGCTCTCGTTAAAGGGCACGGCTGAGAAGCCCATCACAATCAAAGGCGCGGGCGATGGTGAAGCGATCTTTGACGGCGCGGGTAACCACAAACTATTCGATGTCATGGCCACTCAACACCACATCTTTGAAGGTCTGACGTTCCGGAATACCGAGGTTGCTCTCTTCGCCGGCGACAAAGAAGTGATGGGCGCGGTGGCCCTCACGGTGCGCAACTGCCGATTCGAAGACATCGGCGTAGGCATCTGGACGGAGAATGCCGATTCGCAGGATTTTGTCATCTCCGACAATCTGTTCCTTGGCCGAGAGGACCAGATGCGTCTCATCGGCTGGAACCAGGCGGGTATGCGCACTGCTGGCATCTACCCTTCGCACCAACTGCGAAGTTTTTTTGCAGTTAAGGTATACGGTCCGGGGCATATCATCGCCCACAATGCAGTCGCCTATTTTCACGACGGCATCTGCATTTCCACGTATGGCCCACCGGACTCCAACCCGGAACGCCGCGCGTCGTCGATCGATATTTACAACAACGATATCCACCTATCCAACGACGATTTCATTGAGTCCGACGGCGGCGCGCACAACATCCGCGTCTTTCAGAATCGAGGCGTGAATGCCGCCCACAACGGCTATAGCGCCCAGCCGATGTTTGGAGGCCCGGTCTATTTCTTCCGCAACATCCTGTATCACGTGCCCGCGGGCGGAGCCTTCAAATTCAGCGCCAAGCCGGCCGGCATCCTGGTCTACCACAACACGCTGATCGGGGAGCAGACCGCACGCGATCCCTACTCGAACACTCATTACCGGAATAATCTTTTTCTCGGCCGCGATACCGTGGATCGGGGGGTGATGACCTGGGCGAACGCCACGTCCAATTACAGCAGCGACTATAACGGCTATCGCCCCAATCGCAACGTACGCGCTCAGTACACGTGGCTGGCGCCCGCATCGGGCAAGACTGCCTATGAGCCGCAGAACGCCGATTGTCAGAGTTTCGCGACGCTCGCTGAATTCCAGAAGGCTGCTGGACAAGAGGCGCATGGCATCGAAGTGGATTACGACATCTTCGAAAAGCTGACTCCCCCAGACCCTGCCCGCCGCCACCACGTTTATCACTCCATGGATCTGAACTTCCAACTCAAACCGAACGCCAAGGCGATTGACGCAGGAGTACCACTGCCCACTATCAATGACAACATAACCGGGAAAGCACCCGATCTCGGCGCTCTCGAGTTCAACAAGCCGGAACCGCACTATGGTCCGAGGTGGATCACTGGAAGCCGTTCTATCGATAGCTGGGGTTCGCGCGCCGGCTACTGCATTTCAATAACGACAAACTGCAACTGCCCTGCCCGTTCAATTTGAATGGCGATGGATTTCTCCGGCTGCATTGCCGCAAGCGATGCCTCGAGTTCTTTGATACTCGTGATTTTCGCGCCGTTGACCGTGTAGATCACGTCACCCGGCATCAGACCATCGGCGAACACCGTATTGCGCGCACCGTATCCCGCGACGACAACCCCCGCGAGCCGCCTCAATTCCGGAAGGAATGGTGTGATCTTTTCGTCGAGGTCCACCGCAAGCACACCGAGCCTGGCGACAAGAACTCCCTGCACTTGCGATAGAAGTTGCTCGCGATCCGCAGGGCGCTCCAGTACTGCAATCTGCTTCGTGGATTTGTCGCCGCCACGAAGCAATTCCACAGTGACGGTTTCACCGGCCTTTCCGTAAATATTGACGTCAAATTGCCGAGCATTCTCCAACACCTTGCCATTTAGCGTCAGCAATACATCTTTTATCTCCAAGCCGGCGACTTCGGCGGAACTGCGTGGGGTAATGTCGGCGACCAATACTCCCCAATCCTGTTTCAGTTCGAGGGCGGATGCCAATTCAGGCGTGATGGTTTGCACTTTCGCCCCTATCTGCCCACGTTTTACAGTCCCCGTCTTCCGTATCTGCTCGTAGATGGTACGAACGATATTGCTGGGCGCCGCGAAGCCGACACCCGCGCTCGAGCCCGACGCAGACACGATAAACGTATTAATACCGACGATCGCTCCGCTTGAATCCACCAGCGGACCTCCGCTGTTGCCTGGATTGATCGGAGCGTCCGTTTGCACATAAATCATCGGTCCGTCCGGCTGCACCTGCCGCGCCGCAGAACTTATGATCCCCATGCTGACGGAATTCTCCAATCCGTAGGGACTTCCGAAGGCGAACACCAGTTGGCCTTGATGCAGTCCCTCCGAGTCACCGAACGGCATCGCCTGTAAGTTCTGCGCCTCGATTTTCAGCACGGCGATGTCAGTTTCCCGATCAAACCCGACAACCTTCGCAGTCATTAGACGGCCGGCACGCTTGAGCACAGACGTGGGATGTGGAGGATTCCCCTTTTGACCGGCGACAAGCACCTGAACATGCTTTGACAGTCCGACTACGTGCGCGTTCGTAATGATGTATCCTGCGGGATCGACAATCACGCCGGAGCCGCTCGATCGTTCGGATAGTCCGCTGGTCAGCACCTGGACCACGGTGGGTGTCACGTGGGCAACCATCTGCTCGAATGAGCGACTGAGCGCAGCAAGCGTGCCGTCACCAGGTTTGGGAGCAGTTTGGGCCACACCTAAAAGCGACGTTCCCATTAGCACGATCGATGCCTTCAGCGAGTTGGTCATGCTCATACCTCGGTTAGATGCAAACACCACGCAATCGCAGCAGAGGAGTTATATGTCAAGCTCACACCTTGAATCAACAACTTACCTAGTTAGGTGATCCCACCACGTTTTTAGTTTGCCTGTATGACGTGTGCAGGGTAACAATGGTTGGACACACGGCCATGATCATGCTTCGAGTCATTTCTGAGATGCGCCTGAATAGGCTCGTCCTCTGCTCGTTCCTTCTTTCCGCAACCCGGCTTCTCTCACAACATCCTGAAACACCTCAGGGCAAAAGCTTGTTCGTTCGGAAGTGTTCCGCCTGTCACGGGGATACAGCTAAGGGCGGCCGGGGCCCGGATCTTACGAGCGGGAGTGGAAGCACGGTTCTTCAGACGCTTGACCTGATGCGAAACATCATCAAAGGGATTCCCGGCACACAGATGCCGGCTATCACCATGAGTGAATCCGACGCGCGACTGATTATTGGATTTCTTCGCTCTGCTGCCAGTTCGGCAACCGTTGTGACCCTCCCTGGTGATCCGGACGTAGGACGCCGGTTGTTCTTCGAGTCCACAGGATGCGTTACCTGTCATATGTTCGGTGGTCGACGGCGGCATTATGGCGCCGGAGCTCACGCACATAAAGTCACGCTATTCTCCAGAGCAGCTCCTTGCGCAGATGTCGGAGCCCTGGTCTCTGATCGAAGCGACATTACTGTCGGGCAGTTCGGTGCGCGGCGTAAAGAAGAGTGAGGATACTTTCACCCTGCAGCTGATGGACGAGCAACGCCGATGGCATTTCCTGAGAAAATCCGATGTTCGGATCGCCATCACAAATCGTGCCTCACACTCAGTTGGATGTTGAGGATCGTAAGCACATAGTGGCTTTCCTTTACAAAGCGCCTCAAGTGTACGAACCGCCGAAGGAATGGAAGCCCGATACCGATTTCAACGTCACGTATTCCAGATTGATGAACGCCTCGGCAGAGCCGCATAACTGGTTAACGTACTGGGGAGATTTGGCGGGCCGACACTATTCAGGGCTCAAGCAAGTTACCCCGGCAAATGTGTCGACACTCAAGAGCGAATGGACGTTTCAACTCGGGGGCAACACCGTTGAGACAACTCCGCTGGTGGTGGATGGAATGATGTTCGTCACGGGCCCGCTTAACAATGCGGCGGCTTTGGATGCCCGCACCGGGTACCCGCTGTGGAAATACACGCGGCGCCTGCCGGCAATTGCGAGCCACTGCACTGTGATGACGAATCGTGGACTCGCCCTGTTGGGTGACCGACTTTATATGGCTACACTCGATGCTCACCTGGTCGCGCTGGATGCGAAGAGTGGGAATGTGCTTTGGGATGTCGCGGTGGATGACTACAAGAAAGGCTTTTCCATCACACATGCTCCCTTGGCTATCGATGGAAGCATCATCGTAGGTGTGACTGCTGGGGAGTGTGCGCTTACAGGTTTTGTCGACGCGTATGACGCGAAGACAGGTAAAAGGCTGTGGCGTACGTACTCGACTCCACAACCCGGCGATCCCAATCGGAAGACATGGAATCCCGAGACCTCGTCGGACTTTGGCGGCGCTCCCACCTGGATGACGGGAACTTTCGATCCGGAGACGAACACGTTGTTCTGGACCACCGGAAATCCTGGACCTGACTATGACGGATCTGTGCGACTTGGGGACAATCTGTACTCCTGCTCTGTTCTGGCGCTGGATCCTGAATCCGGAAAGATGAAGTGGTGGTTCCAGTTCACTCCGCATGATGTGCACGATTGGGATGGGAATCAGACACCCGTATTGATAGAAGGAACCGTGCGAGGGCAGAAAGCGGAAGTTATTGGTGACTGCGCAGCGCAACGCTTTTTACTATGTGCTGGATCGGGAGACCGGCGAATTTCTCACTGGCCAGGCTTTTGCAAAGCAGACGTGGGCGAAAGGTCTTGACGCGAAAGGGCGGCCCATCGTCCTGCCAAACACGACGCCGACTCCTGAGGGCAATTATGTGTGCCCAGACGCCGCGGGAGCCGCTAACTGGGGCTCACCCTCTTATGATGCGGCGAACAATCTGTTTATCCTGTCAGTGCGCGAAGCGTGCGCCCGGTACACGAGCGTTACGAGAGACCCCATGCCCGGGGAAGGCTTTACCGGAGGCGGACAAGAACTCGACCGCAAAGTGGGTGTGCCGGGATCGGTTCGAGCGCTGGATGCGCTAACAGGTGCCACAAAGTGGAACTTCCCCCTTCAGCTAGGCTCCTCTGCGACCGGTGTCTGGCGACCGAAGGGGGAGTGGTGTTTGCATCGTCGAACGACGGAAACCTGATTGCTCTCGACGGGCGCACAGGCGCTTACCTCTGGCACTACTACACAGGCGCTAACATCGTGGCCTCGCCGATAGCTTATGCAGTCGGTGGAAAACAGTATGTGGCCGTCGCATCGCAATCGGCGATTTTCATCTTTGCTATTCCCTGAGATGCGGGCAATCAGCGAGAAGCGTGTTCGGCAATGCGCTTGAATCCTGACGCCTGAAAGCGAAATCCGCTCAGGCCGGATCGTTCATAGTAGGCTTTTGCGTCATGACCCACGCCCAAGAGCAATTCATACTCATGTGGGATACCGCGCTGCGTCAGCCATTGATGCAGACCTTCCGCGTCTCCCAAGGCAATGTCCTTACTGCCCGCCACGAAGCGAATGCGCAGATCTCCGAGTTTCGCCGAGTTCCGGTCCGATAGCTCGAACACGTCATCATCGGCCGAAAACCACTGGCTGAGTTTGGCGATCCACTGCTGCTGTTCTTCGCGAATTCCGGGAAAGTAGCCGTCTAACGGCAGACGCTTGTAAGAGCCAGCATAAGCGACTACCGAACCGAATAGCTCCGAATACTTCAGGGCAAGCTTCAATGCGCCGTTGGCTCCCATCGACATTCCTTCCAGAGCACGCCCGCGCGTTGTGGCAAGAGTACGATAGTTGGTGTCAACGAACGGAATCAGTTCCCGGATGATCATCGTTTCCGGCATCACATTCTGCTCCCGCCAGTCGCGATATTCGGTCTTCTTCCCTCCGTTCGGAAAGACGATGATGGAGGGCGGCGTTAGCCCGGCGCGGACGGCGGCATCGAATTCCTTCGCGACAATATAGCCGGACGTTTCATCTCCGCCTGCGCCATGAAGCCAGTACACGACCGGGTATCGCTGCTGTGAGGAATCGTACTCCGGAGGCAGGTAGATGCTCCAGCCCACCTCATGCTTCATCGATGGGCTGTGGAGCGTATGATGCTGGATACCTTGCGGAAGGGTCGACGGGCGGTTCACCCACGTCACCTCGAACCGCAGCGGCTCGCGTTGTGCTTGGATCGCGAGAACGCTAACGGCGAGCAAGATGGCGAGGCGCATTACGAATAAAGAAACGCGAGCGGCTTCGCGCCGTCTGCCGACAGCTTGGTCGGTCGTCCCAGCGGATTGATGTACTCTTTTTTATAGTCGATGCCGAGTTTGTCGAAGATAGTGGCGGTGAAGTCATGGATCTCGACAGGATCCTTGGTGACATACGCGCCGTTCTCATCCGTTTCTCCCCACACTTGGCCACCGGGTACACCAGCGCCTGCAAGGCACATCGAAAACGCATTTGCCCAATGATCGCGGCCCGCAAGACCGTTGATTTCCGGCGTGCGTCCGAACTCACCCGTGACAATGACCAGTGTTTTGCTGAGGAGGCCGTGTGATTCCAAGTCCTCAAGCAGCGTGGCGAATGCGTTATCAAGCTCCGGCAGAAATGTCTCGCTCAGTTGCGGAAAGATGTTTCCGTGATGATCCCACGTGTTGAACCCGCGCGAGATGGTGATGTAGCGCACGCCGGCTTGAACCAACCGGCGCGCCAGAAGAGCGCCCTGCCCTAATGAAGTGCGTCCGTATGTATCCCGCAGTTTCTGCGACTCTTCTCCAATCAGGAACGCCGTTTTCGCACGTTCCGATTGCATCAAACCGAACGCGGTTTGATAGTAGGAGTTCATGTTTTCGATCAGGTTCTGTGAGTCATACTGACGGAACTTCTCATCGGCCAGCTTCAGCAGCGAGCGGCGGCGATCCATCCGTGCCCAGTCCACGCCGAGGGGCAGATCCAGATCGCGAACACGAAAGTTTTCGGCATTCGGATTCCCTGCATCGAACGGGTTAAATCGCGGTTCGATATATCCGGCTCCTTCCCAGTAACCCGTTGACCCTGGGACGGAAACAAAGGCAGGCAACTCATTCCTCGGTCCCACTTCTTTCGCGACAACAGATCCTACGCACGGGTGCGTGATGCTCGACAGCGGCAAGTGCCCGCTCAGGATGAGCCCACAGGCAGGCACGTGCACTGGCGTCTTATGCGTCATCGACCGGATGGTCGTGTACTTGTGGGCGAGTTTGGCGCAGCGTGGAAGATGCTCGGTGACCTTGAAACCCGGCACGCTCGTCGCGATCGGCTGAAACTTGCTGCGGAACTCGGGTTTGGCGCCAGGCTTCGGATCGAAGGTATCCATCTGGCTCATGCCACCAGTCAGGAACAGATGGATAACGGAGATGTCGTCACCCTTTCGTGAGGCTGCCAAAGCGCGCTGTTCCAACGCATCGCCCAAAGTGATCCAGCGAAATGCAGCGATTGAACCTAATCTGATGAATGACCGGCGGCCAAATGCTTCCATGCGGTCTCCCTAATGGTGAAACAGAAATTCTTTGGAATTGAAGACTGTCCACAACAGGTCTTCAAACGTGCGGCGGCGAGTCTCCGAGTCTGTCCGATTGTCCGTCGCGGGCGCCAGCGCTGCGGCGACCTCATCGTCCGATGGCTTTCGCGTCAGAGCAGCGAGATAGATGTTACTGACTATGTCTCGATCCGAGAGCGCAGGGTTCCCGAGCCACGCATCCAGGTTGCCGCCTTTCGCCGTGACTTGGCGTTGAAGCGTGTCGCCACTCACCAGATGCATCACCTGAGCAACGCTCGGCTTTGTATCGCGTTCGCAAATGACTTCACGCAGGTCATTGCGGCCAAATACCTTCATCATGTAGCTAGGCTTCATGAACGGCAGAACCGGTATCTGCATCGCTTTTTTGCCGAGCGGCATACTCGGAAACTTCTCCGGCACGCCTGTCACTTGCGTCATGGAATCCACGATCTGCTCCGACATCAAACGACGCACGAGGAATCGCGAGTAGTTGACTTCATCGCCCTTGTTGGTCCGGTTTGGTACGGAGGAAAGCTGATACGCGCGTGAATTCAGGATCGCACGTTCCAATCGCTTCAGACTATATCCACTCTTGATGAAATCATCGGCGAGAGCCTGCAGCAGCACTTCGTTGCTTGGCGGATTCGTCACTCGGAAATCATCGACGGGCTCCACAATACCTCGGCCCATGAAGAACTTCCAAACGCGATTGACGGTAGCACGCGCAAAATACGGATTGTTCGGCGCTGTCACCCATTTGGCAAGCTTTTCGCGGACATCCTCCCCTGGGGCCTCGCGCTCAAAGTCACCGTCGAGGTACTTCGGCGTGACCGGCTTCTTCGTCTTCGGGTGCAGCAGTTCGCCGGAGTCCTTTAGATATGTACCGTTGTGGTTGTTAAGGTACATGTCCTTGCGGCTAACGCGGGCGAAGAACGAAGCAAAGCCATAGAAATCATCCTGCTTCCACTTTTCGAACGGGTGGTTGTGGCAGCGCGCGCATTCGATCTGAAGTCCCAGAAGCACCTGGCTGACATTCGCGCCCGATTCTTCCGGTGTGATCTCACGGCTTACGAAATAGAAGTTTGAAATGCCCTCGAAGTCATGGCGTCCCTCACTGACCAGAAGCTTCCGGACCATTTCGTCGTAGGGCACATCCTTGCGGACCTGGTCGCGGAACCAACGCGCGTATGCGCCACCCCCCTTTTGCCCTGCCTCGTTATAGCCCGCGCGGAACATATCTGCGAATCGCATCGCCCACAAATCCGCACGCTCAGTTCGTTCGAGTAGCTGGTCGATGAGTCTGGCGCGCTTGTCAGGGTCCTTTGCGCTCAGAAAAGCCGAAGCTTCGTCCAGCGACGGCACGACTCCAACCACATCAAGATACACGCGGCGCAGAAACTCCTCATCGGTCGACAGGTCCGACGGCACGACGTTGATCTTGCGCAGTTTGGCAAACACATGCTTGTCAATGTAATTCGATTCCGTAATCGCCGGATAATCTTTCAGCGGGCGTTCCTTCACGACGATGATCGGGATGGCGGCAGCACGTCCGAGCGTCCGCGCCATGATAGCCGTCTCCCCGACGCTTTCCGCCGTGATTGTTCCATCCGGCTTCACTGCCGCTATCGGCGCAACGTTCGAGCTGAAGCGGACAACCTGAGTAAGATCACGCACGGATCCGTCATTGTATTCACCGACCGCAACCACCTGGATGTGGCTGCCTACGCCAACCATACGCCATTCCGGTGGATACACCTTCAGGCTCCGCAAACGCGCCTGTCCTGGCGCATCGAATGGAGCGCCTTTGCTAAGCCACTCGAGCATCGCGTTATAATCCGCTGAGTTCACCTTGAACCGCTGACCTCCGCCGTGCGGCTCCTGCATCACGGGCTTGCGTAGGACAAGACTATTGGCGGGATTTGCGCGATCAATGCGACGTCCTTCGGAGTTTTTCGTGATCGCATCGTAATCCAGTTCGGGATCGCTACCGAAGAGTGAGAGCTTGAATCCTTTCTGTCCCCTCACCGATCCGTGGCAGTTTGAGTTCGCGCAGTCGGCGCGGGTAAAGATCGGAACGATATCGTTGACAAAGCTCAACTCATGCCGCCGTTCCGGGAGAATCTCAACCGGAACCTCGGTAGACAGGCCGTCGAAAGAAGCGCGTAGCCGCGCGTTCCCGGGTCGCGCCGCCTTTACGGTGCGGGGCTTGTGGAACGATGCAATTAGCGCCCCACCGAACTCCCAGGTAGCTTCGGAAGTGACCTCGCGAGCGACCCCCTCGTCATCAGTCGCAGTCAGTAGAACTTTCTGCCCCTCGCCTCCGGCATGAAGACGAACCTCCGGTGGGTAGATACTGAGGCTGACTGTCTTTGCCGCAACTCCCAGAGGCAGCCCGATTAGCAGTAGGAGATGTACTGGGGATCGCATCATCATTTCCCCCCTTTAGCTTCCGGTTTTACTTCCATAAGGAAAGTCGCCGACTCGCCTACTGGTCGACCGTCAACCGGTGAGACTACTTCAAGAGTAACCGGAGACGACTCTGCTTGTGGCGAGGCGCTGATAACGAGCTGAGCATTGTTCTCCGTCAGAGGCACCTTTACTGGCGAGAGCGTCACCGTCGACGGAAGCCGCTTTGCCCGGATCAGGAGTTCGGACGCTTTCGCGGTCCCAAACCGCCGAACCGTGACTTTTAACTTGCCATCGCTGCCCTGAGTCACCGCGAAAACCTCCGGCGTGCTCAGAATCACCTCCGGCGGGGAGGTTACCGTCATCTGCGAATGCTGAACCTGCATAGGACCGTATACATATCCGGAGGAGAGATTCTGATATCTGACAATCGCGTCGTGCTCGACAGCAGTCCCGTCCATAACGCCGCGTGCTTTGATCTTGAACGCAAACTGGCCACCCGTGGACGAATCCACACGGCACTTCAGGAGAGCAATCGTCCCATCAATGGTCCGGTCTACTCCGCAGGTATCCTTCACGACCGAGTCCACGGGGGCAACGGTTTGCCGATCGACATTGATTCCAGGCGGGAGTCCTTCCGCCCATACCTCCACCGGAGCATTCCAACCTGCGCGGCGCCGCACGCGCACCTGGACCGTATCCTCCTGACCTTGATATAAGCTCTTGGACGGCTCGCGGAGTTCGACTATGAAGTCTGGCCGCATTCGCTCCGCAGTGAGACGGTAGACGAGTTGTTCGCCGCCGCGATGCATGCCGTCGCGTATGGCGACATAATATTCGCCAGCGTTGTTGAATGTGTAGCTGAGATCGACGTCCAACTGGTATTCGTCGGACCGTTCATCGACACCCGGATCGTCGGCATACGCGAGCTTCTTGCCTCGAGAGTCGAATAAAATCAACGTGGGATCGAGATGGTAGCCGAGTTTCATTGACTCGCTTCGAAACGTGTAC
Source organism: Bryobacteraceae bacterium (assembly GCA_963825845.1). Taxonomy (GTDB): domain Bacteria; phylum Acidobacteriota; class Terriglobia; order Bryobacterales; family Bryobacteraceae; genus DASQDN01. Next base: position 124,902 of record CAWGVL010000029.1, read on the forward strand.
GAATCGCCGGCCTTGGCGGTGAAGCGAAAGTAGTGGATAGCCTTCGGTCGATCGATGACTCCGTTTAACACGACGGAAGGAGTGACCGGGAGAGCCGTTGAAAGACTCGCGGGCGCCTTCGTGACTGTAACTTCGGGCAACGATGAAACTCGTATCTCCGTTGGAATTGCAATCTCCAGAGTCTGCATGGAGACATGGAGTCTATTAGGACCCGTAGGAAGCGTCGCCGGCACGCTGAATCGAACCTGAAGTTCCGACGGGCTCTTTCCCACTATTTGGCCCTTGGTTATACGATCTCCGATCCATACTTCGTCCGCAAGGTCCAGATGTGTTCCGCTCAAGGTCAGCACCGTGGACTTTCCGGCCGTCAATCCGGCGGGAAAAGTACGACTCACGTATGGCACACGACCAACCGCGAGACGGTAATCACCCCCGCCTGCAAGCGAACCGACACGAACAATATATTCGCCCGCTTTGTCGAACTTATAGGTAAGATGCGGGTCACCAAAGATAGAGGTGTCATCCGTCCACGCGAGTTCCTGCCCCTGCTGATCTAGGATGGCGACGTCGGAATCCAGTCGCGAACCATGCCGCGTCGCACTGACGTCAAAGATCAGAGTCTCGCCCGCAGAGGCATGGAACCGGAAGTGATCCCAATCTTCATTGCCGAGCATCCCATTCACAAGTACCGGCAGATCGATCGGCTGCGGTTTGCGAAAGTCGTCATTGCCCTCTTTCTCGAGCATCTCCGGCAGTGCGCCGACATCGAAAACTCCGACGTAAACGCCGCGGCGTGTCGTGAGGCGAAAGTCACGCCGACCAACTTCTGCGGTCCCGTCCGCTGTGACTTTCAGCTTCAGTTTGGACCCGAGTGCAGAGAGGATCTCAGCACGCACTCCTCGTCCGGCAAACTCGATTGAAGAAGTATCGTGAAGGTTCTGGCCAGACATCTCCACCTCGGCGGAGGAGCCCCGCTGGACTCCATGCGGGAAAATCCCACGCACGACAGGCGCAGGCGACGGCAGATCGGGGTCGACTGCAGCCGACGCAATGACAGAGGTGAGGAGCAACAAGGCCAGAAACAATCTCATGCGCTATGCTTTCCCGGCGTGCACCATGTCCGGCACAGGCTGTTTCTGGTATCGGGGATTCACAAACAGCCACAGAACTGCCGCGATCGATGTTGTTGCAACCCCGAGATACAACACAGAGTTCCAATCGTTCGATCGCTGCAGTACCCAGCCCATCAGCGCCGGCGACGCGAATCCTGCGCAATTCGATGCTGCGTTCATCAATCCCGAGACGGCGCCACCCGACGCGCCCCCGATGTCCGTGGCCGATGACCAGGCGGCGCCCAAATAGAGATCCACGGCTCCAGCGGCCATGCCCATCAGCAGAGCGGCGACAGCGGGCTGCGGACACCAAATACCAGTGGACATCAGTAGGGCGCCACTCGTTAACGAAACGAACCCAATTACTGTGCGCGCAAACCGGTCGTCCGTGCGGCGCCCGACAAGATCGGTGATAACTCCACCGATCCAGTTCGCGCCCACCCCAAGAAGAAGAGGAAGCCCCGCATAAAAGGACGACTCCGTCAACGACATGCCCCGATGCTCCCGAAGATAGCTTGGAAACCAAGTGATATAGAACTGCCACATGAACGTCGACCCGAACGCGGCTGCGAGCAGGCACCACAGGCGGCTCGAACGGAGCAGGGGGGCCCAAGGCGCAGGTGTGCTCCGTCCCCCGGCTTCCGATGCTTCCCGCGCATTAGTCGTTTTCGCAATCAAGGCTTGCTCTGGCGGTTTGACGGCGGAGTGTTCTTCAGGCGAGTTCCGATACCATGCGTACCACAACACAGACCACAGCAGACCGAACGCGCCAAAGACGACAAAGGGAATGCGCCATCCGTAATGGAGCACCAGAAGACCTGCAATCGGCGGAGTGATCGCGCCGCCCAACCTGCCGCCGCCGAGAAATGCGCCGAATGCCGTTGCGCGTTCGTTCACGGGTACCCAACGGCTGAAGGCAGACGCTACTGACGGCGAGAAGGCCGCCTCTAACGCTCCGAACGTAAAGCGTATGGCGATCAGAGAAACAAAGCTCCAGGCCGTTGCGGTCAGAGCCGTGAATACGGACCATCCCGCGATGGCGAACGTGACGATATGTCGCGAGCCATACCGGTCGGCGAGAATCCCCCACGGCGTCTGGCCTAGAAAATAGGAGAGGCTAAAAATACTGAAGACCAGGCCCATCTGCACTTGCGATAACCCAAACGCGCTCCGCATTTCCGGACCCGCAATCGCGATGCAAACACGATCCGTATAGCAGATCATGTTGATCAGCAGCGCAAGCAGGACGATCGAATGGCGGATTTGCATGAATCAGAGACCCTCGGGTCTGGGAGTGTCGCGGTCGAGCGGATAAATGGGACGCGGTATCCGCTTGAAAGGAAGGGTCTGTAAATTCGCCGTACTCACGCCCGGAGTGTCGACCACCATCAACGCACGAGCGATCGGCTGATAGGCAGATCGAAATCCGTTCGGCGACTTCACTACGACTATTTTGCAGTAGACCGGGTCGATGCCATGGCTGCGGAACAATTCGGGATCCACGGTCATCGCGGATCGCTCCGCCATGAGGATCATCACTTGCCCTACCTCAAGGACGACACTCCGACCCATACAGGTCGTTATTCCTGTGTTATATCCGCGGGCCCGCGCAACCCAGCGGCCATCCGATATCAACTTCACATTTCCCCTGACCTTCACAGGTTCGGAGTGCTCTCTGTCGAAAGCGCCACCAATCTTCAGCGTCACAGTAGAGCCGATTCCTGCCTCGATGGAAGCAGCCACTCCGTTTGGATCGACAAGGAAAATTGCTGCCGGCTCAGTCAGTGGAGCACGGATGAGATGTTTCAGCACTCCGGTGCTGTCTCCTGGCGAACCGGACCCTGTGCTGTCCGAGGACTCGGACAACACGATAGGGCCGCCTTTCATCTTGAGAGCAGCGGCGATAGCTTCCGGCGCGGACACGAGCGTTGCTTCATATGCTTCCTTCTTATCCCATAGCCTGCGCGCGATGACGTCCGCCTGTTTCTGCGCCCTACCCTCATCCCCATTGGTCACGGAGACAACAGCGCATCCCATTTCCGCGATGTCCATCCACGGTTGCACAGGAAAGATCGAGACGGCCTCTGCCTTTCCCTTCCGCTCTAATTCCTGGGCCGCGGTAATCAATTTGTGCATGGGACCACTGGACGTTTGCGACCGCTCGGCCTGCAGGATCAACGGCAGTTTGCGAAAGGCCATTCGTGGCTGCAGGTTACCGTTGATGATGCGAAGCATGATGCGGGCGGCCTTCTTGCCGGTCTCGAACATGTCGATATGAGGATACGTGTGATAACCAACGATCGCGCTTGACAGTTCCACCATGCGGCTTGTGATGTTGGCGTGGAGGTCCAGCGAGAGCACGATCGGCTTATCGGCGCCTAGAATGGATCGGGCGCGCTGCAAAATGAAGCCTTCGACGTCGTCCTCTCCTTCTGCTGTTTGTGCCCCATGCATCGCGAGCAGCAAAGCATCTGGTTTAGCCCGGCGAAGTGAGCTTTCGAACTCACCTGTCAGGCGTTCGAAATCCGCACGGACCAGCCGATTCGCGGTAATGGCCCATGCGGCGCAGACTGGAACAATTTCGACACTCGATTTTCTAAGCACGTAGATAAAGCCGCCCATCTCGGTCAGCTTTCCTTCGTGCCGTAAGAGGACGTTACGTCCGAAGACAGGAGCAAAATCGTCATAGTGCGTTGCGACTGGGGAGAACGTGTTGCTCTCCTGGAGCATTGAAGCGATAGCAATCCTCAAGCAGATCTCCTAACTTCGGGCTTCGTCAGAATACTATCTTTAGACTCATTTGACCCACTCGCGCCGGCCCCGCCGAGGAGATGATGCCAAACTGCGGAGTACCAAGCGTTGCTCCAGGCGCTGAGAAGTTTGTATGGTTCAGAACGTTGAAGAACTCGGCGCGAAATTCCAGACTGACGCGCTCCGCGAATCGAAAGGCTTTCTTGAGATTTACATCAACGTTCGCGAGGCCCGGCATGATCAGCGTGCGGGTCTCCTCCGTTCCAAACGTGTAGAGCGGAGCCAGCGCGAACGCATCCGTATCGAACCAGCGATAAATACTACGCTGGTCGCTTGGGAGATTGCCGTCCCGCAGACGGTTGGCTCGCTGATCGCTCCCGCTATTCAGGCGTGCGCTCGCGCCCTGCACCCCAACGTTGAACGCGCCTCCTGATTGGAACGTGAGGATCGAACTGAGTTGCCAATCGCCGAATATCACGCCCAACGGTCCGCCGCTATTCAGAAACTTCATACCCTTTCCGAACGGAAGCTGGTAGACGGCACTCGTGACAGAAACGTGCTTGCGGTGCGATGCCGAGAGGCCGCGTTGAGACAAGTTGTCGAAGCTCTGTGACGTGGCCCCTCCGGTAGGATTACCGGCAATCGAGGAAAACGCCTGATCGATCGTACGAGACAACGTATACGAACTCAGAATGGTCAGACCGTCGCTGAACCGTCTCGTATACTTCAGCGTTCCGGAATTATAAAAAGTCTTAGCATCGGAGCGGATCTGGGTAACGACCCCATACTGGCTCCATCTCCGCCGGGGCTGAATCGCTCCCGGTCCGGGAGGGGCATCATTCGCATTCACCGCACGGTCCCCGCCTAAGGCGAAGTTGCCGGCGTAGCCAATCTCAATCGCATCTTTGCTGGTGAGCTGCTGCGAAATATGAAGCGATCGCAACTGCGAGTACCCTGCGCCGAAATCATCCGTAAATCCGGCATAATTGGGCGGCGGCGGCGCACCGGCTGCAGCGGACGGGAATGGCGTGTCAAAGCTCAGAGTTGGCGCGTTCGGCGCAGCGATGTAGTTTGTCAGCACGGCCCATGGCGGGTTGCTGCCGATGCGTGTCAGCGCCAGTCCCATACTGTAGTTGTAGTAAATCCCGTATCCGCCGCGGATCACGGTACGGTCGTTCGCAAAAGGCCTCCACGCGAAGCCGAGTCGCGGAGCAAAATTGTTCCAATCATGCGGGTAGAACGGGTCATTCGCCTTCATGGGGATCGGTTGTCCGGCCACGAAATCGAAGCCGGTAACCTCGCCTCGGGCATCGTGAATCGGTGTACTGGGTTCGTATCGTAAACCGATGTTAAGCGTCAGCCTGGAGGATACCCGCCAATCGTCCTGCACATAAAATCCCAGGCGCGTGTTTCGCATACGAACGGTATAGGCACGGTTTCCGAGACTAGTCTGCTGGGGCCGCCCGATCAGGAAGTCGGCGAACGAGTTCCCCGATCCCACCGGGTTATTGTTTTCAAAGTTAAACTGCCCTCGCACGGTCAAACCTTGCGTTCGGTCGGACCGAACTTTGCGACCGTCGAATCCGAACTTGATCGTATGGCGGCTTTTCGTCATCGTTAGATTCGTCAGAAGCTGCCAGACATCGTCGGGCTGAATGAGCGGGTTATTGGTGAAATCGCCTACCGGGGAATACCCTGCTATCGCAAAGTAAGGAAAGCCATTGGTACGGCCCTCCGCGGGAATACCCGGAATTCCCAGTTCCTGTTCGATATTGAAGTCTGTGTTCTCGCGTGGATCCGACTGGGTAATGTAGCTGCGGTTGTATGCGATACGCGATTCCTGAACAATAGATGGATTCCAGACGCGCGTATGTCCAATGACGACGTTATACGCCTTTAGCGTGGTCGTACGCACGAATCCGGGAAAGAACTCCGCATCGGGTCGTACGCGGTTGTCATACGCTCCTCGAGCAAAGATGTAGTCGTTTGTACTGAACCGATGATCCAGGCGATGAATCGTGCTGTCGCTATCGGTCAGGACGGGCGCGAGAATCTGATAATTGAACACTTCGCCTGGAGTGTTTACGTGTGGAAAATAACCTAATACCGCCTGCGCTTGGCCGGCGATTCGATTGCCCGGGATAATGTTTCCTGGAAAAGGTTGTCCGTTCGTTGGATCGAGTATTGTGCCCGTAAACGGCGCGCCGGCTGCTGTACGCGTCAGATTGCCCGCCCTCTGTTCATCTGTAGGGAGCGTGAAACGTCCGAACTGCTCCTGACGAATTCGAATGCCCTCGTAGTTCGAAAAGAAAAACGTCTTATCGCGGCCGTCGTACAGTTTGGGGATGTAAACGGGACCGCCCACCGTTCCGCCAAACTGATTCTGCCTCAATTTCGGCTTCGAAGTTGGGAAAAAACCTCGAGCGTCCATCTTGTCGTTCCGTAGGAAATTGAACAGCGTCCCATGAACATTGTTCGTGCCCGACTTCGTCATAATGTTGACATTTGCGCCAGCTTGAAATCCGAACTCGGCTGCGAATGTGCCCGTTTGGATCTTGAATTCCTGAATCGCATCGACAGACGGATTGAAAGAATTCCAGTTGTAAAAGCCGACGTTCATGGTGGCTCCATCCAGGTTCCACTCATTATCGGTATCGCGGTTGCCATGCGCCCAGACGGCGATGCCGCCTGCAAGAAAGCCCTGGAGCGTTGCTCCGCCGGGCACCCCATTCTGGATATTCGGCGTCAGAAGAGCGAGTGTGTTGAAATTCCGGCCGTTCAAAGGTAGTTCCACAACGCGCGTATTATCGATAACATCGCCAAAGACGGCGTCCTCCGTGTTGATGATGGGAACATCGGCGGTCACATTGATCGATTCGGATACGCTACCGGTCTGGAGCGTTGCATCCAATCTCGCGCGCTGCGCCACTTGCAGAACCAGTCCCTTGTTCACTTCCGTTCGGAAACCGTTGGCAGAAACAGTCACTTCGTACTCGCCGATGGGAAGGTTCGTTAAAACATAGTCGCCATCCGCATCTGCCTTGGTTTCGCGTACCTGATTCGTCGCTACAGCCTTCGCTCGAATCAAGGCGCCGGAGACAGTGCCGCCCGACGAATCGGTGATAACGCCTACAAGGCTCGCGGTTGTCACCTGAGCCGAAAGCGGAAGAGTAGCCCAAACAAGCAGGGCCGCAACGGACGTTGTGAATCTGGGCAATAGCAATCTCCCTGAATTGGTATGCAGTGGTCGTATGCTACTAGTAGACCGGTATATCTGTCAAGCCAAACTTATGTTGACATCTGCAGTTCTGCCGGGTTCAAATGGCATAGTCTGGTAGGACCACGTTGTCGATAATTGAAAAGGCGGCCAAGATACAAACGAACAGCGCTTCATCGGTTCCCGCTCAGTTGCGGTCTATCCTAGCCAGAGAGATAAAGGATGGCCGTTACGGCGATTCGGGGCGGCTGCCTTCGGAGCGCGCGCTAGCCGAACGGTTCGGCGTGTCGCGCACATCGGTACGGGAATCGTTAAACCTCATGGTGAAAGAAGGCGCCCTGGTTCGAGTTATCGGCAAGGGCACCTTTGTGGCGTCCATCATCGGCAACCTGCCGAATGCGGCGAATCCTAATCCGGGCCGATCTACCGAAGAGAAGCACTTGGCCTTTTTGATCGGTGAGAACATATTTCAGTTTGTTCAGCCCGGCTACAGTCGGATTCTCGTGGGCGCTGAACAGACCTGCCGCCACCAGGGCTATCGTCTGCTCTTTCATTCTGTCGGCGAAGAAGAAAACGATCCGCAACTTGGTCTATCTCCGGGTCAGCCGAATGGCATCTATGGCTGTCTCGTTGCGGGAGGGCTTCGCAAGAGATCGCTCGATCGGCTCCTTGATTGGAATGTGCCGGTCGTGTTGACTGACTTGATAGTGCAAGACGGTAATACCAGCGCCGTTGGGGCCGATTATGGGATTGGGACGGCGCAGGCAATCGAGTATCTGGTCGGGTTGGGGCACAAAGCCATAGGTTTCATCGGATTTCCCAACTCCGAAAAATACAGAACGTATTGGCAGACGCTGGAGAAACTAGAGTTGCCCTATAATCCGCACCTGGTTCAATTCCTCCAATTACCCAACGTCGAACCGGGCATCCTCTCGGGCTTCAATGCAATGCAGGAGATGATTGCTTCGGGCTCCTTGCCAACCGCCGTTATCGCAACAAATGACTTAGTGGCGATGGGTTTGATAGAAGCATTGAAAATGGTTGATATCAGCGTTCCTGAACGAATGAGCGTCATCGGTTGCGATGACTTGGGCCACGATGTCAACCCGCCTCTAACGACGATTCGATCCTACCCTGAAGAAGTCGGGCGGATTGCCGCCAGAATGCTGATCGATCAGCTTTCAGGCGCCTCTACACCTGCCAGAATTGCCGTGCCTACAGAGTTAGTGATTCGAGGTACCACTGCGGCGCCACCGCCGAAGACGGGAGAAATTCATTGATTACAAACTGGGATCAGTCTCGCGAAATGCTGGAACGCTCAAGGCGCTCTCTTGCTGGTGGTGTGAGCAGTCCCTTTCGTGCGAAGGCGCCGGTGCCCCTCTTCTTTGAGGACGGGAAAGCAGCGCGCCTTCGGGATGTGGACGGAAACGAGTACATCGACTATCAGCTTGCGTGGGGACCGATGATTCTCGGCTACTCCCATCCCGCGATGGTCGAGCGAATGCGAAAGCAGGTGGAGAAGCCGTGGAGTTACGGGGCTCAGCATCAACTGGAGATCACTGTCGCTGAGAAGATCCAATCGATGGTCCCCTGCGCTGAACGCATTGCATTCACCTCCAGCGGAAGCGAGACTGTGCAATTGGCTCATCGCCTGGCGCGTGCGTATAGCCGGCGGCCCGCCATTCTGAAGTTTGAAGGCCACTACCACGGCTGGATGGATTCAGCGCTGCACAGCTATAAGCCGCAACCTGGGGAAGTCGGTCCGTTGGAGTCCCCGCATACGGTCCCTGGCTCATGCGGACAGGTTGCAAACTCCTCCGAGAACGTGATCGTCTCTCCATGGAATCGTCTCGACATCCTCGAGGAACTTCTGGAGTCACGCGGACGCACGGTGGCAGCCATAATGATGGAGCCCGTATTGTGCAATAGCGGTTGCCTGATGCCGCAGCCCGGATTCCTCGAGGCCGTTCGAGCGCTGGCTGACCGTTATGGATGCCTGCTGATCTTCGATGAAGTGATTACGGGCTTTCGCATTGATCCCGGTGGGGCTCAGACACATTTCGGGATTACTCCGGACCTCGCGACATTCGGCAAGGCCGTCGCAGGCGGGATGCCGTTGAGCGTCGTAGCCGGACGCGCCGACATTATGGAGCAGATGTTCACGGGAGGCGTCGTATTCGGCGGGACCTTCAATGGAAACCCTCTTTCATTGTCGGGAGCGGATGTGTGCTTGAACGAACTCAGCCGAAATGATGGAGAAGCCTTAAAGCGGGCAAATCATCTTGGCTCCGAACTCATGAAAGGGATTCGCGAGTCCGCGAAATCGCGTGGCATTCCTCTCCAAGTCACGGGATTCGGAACGGCATTCTACCTGCACTTCACGGAATGTGAGGAACTGACGGATTATCGTGACACGTTCCACGATGATCGTGAACGGTTGCAGCGGTTCCTGCTCGCAGCGTTGAGTCAAGGCGTGCAGATGGTTCCCGACGGACGCATGTACGTTTCGACGGCTCACACGGCCGACGACATCGAAGAGACTCGGCGCAAGCTGGACTGCGCCTTCCAAGCTTTAACTTAGAGCATTTATCTTAAGAGTCTTCTCGATGTACTCACGGCTGATCCGCGCACTTTCTTTGGGTGGGCGCCATGGCGATGTGTCCAACTCCACCGTCAGCCAACCTTGCCACCCGATTTCATCGAGGTGAGCCTTCAAGCCGGGGAAGTCTACGCCACCAGAGCCCAGCGGAAAGAAGCACGGATCATTCATACCATCCATCTTCGCGAGCCGGGTCTTCGCGCCGCCTCGGTTCTCCGGTTTGACATCTTTCATGTGGAATTCAACGATCCTGTGGCCCAGTTTCCGTGCGAGTTCTACCGGATCGATTCCAGCCATCGTGATGTGACCGGTATCGAGCACGAAACAGACGTGCGTCGGATCTGTGTTCTCCACGATGAAATCGATCTCCCGCCGGTTCTCGAACTGGCTCCACATGTGGGCGTGGGGAGCAAACCGGACACCTTCATCGCTGATCCTGCGCCCGAGTTCCCGTAGAGCAATCGCGATATTCTTAAGATCCTCATCCGTCGTTCCCTGAGGCCGCCGTCGACCCAGGTTGATCTTCAGGTGTTTGCATCCAAAATTCTTGTTGAACCTGACGAGTTTCAGATGCTCGCGATAGATCTGATCGTGTTTGGTCGGATCCTCGAATCGCATCTCCAAGGGCGCGCCATTTGAGATCGTGACGAAGTTCACACCTATGTCATCGATCTTCTTCTGCAATTCCTTCGGCTTTTCCCAGTAATCGACGAAGTAATGGATGAATGACTCAACATTCGAATAACCGACCTCTCGTGCTTCTCGGAACGAGAGGAATACGTCATTCTCCCAGCCGCCACGCGTGTTCGTCGTCACTCCCACCCGGTAGCGGGGCGAGGATGCCGCGAATGTCCGCGCCACCATGAGGGCGGACGAGCATTCTACGAACTGCCTTCGTGTAACCATCTTGGATACTCACTATTCCAAGTGCCGTTCAGGTTCGCGCCACGGACCGGCCGGAAGCTTAGCGGGAGACCGTTTGCTGCACACCGCCGGTCATGAGTTTCCGGATTGCGTCCGACAAAACGGTGCTCCGTAAGATTTTTTTGAGTTTTTCGGTATCGCCTTCGGCTCCCTGCCGTTCAATCGCCTCACGATAGCGTTCCTGGTGATCGGCAAGATCGAGCGGGGTCTCTCCGGCCGAGTTCTTGCTGTCGAGCGGTACACCCTTCGAATGTAGATACTCGATCACGGGCTTCGACCCGCCGAGCACCGCGATGTGCATGACGGTCTGATTCTGCCTCGGTAAGGTGATGGGCTCCACTGGGTCCGGGATCTTTTCAGTGGGATTGTAGCGAAGCCTCAAGTCGGCCCCATGCGCGACCAGTTCCTGAACGGCGGCCAGATCGCCGGCGATCACCGCGACCGAAAACGGTGTATGCCCGTCGTTGCGGACCAGGTTGGGGTCGCCGCCGCGCTGCGCCATCATTTTTAATAACTCGACGTTACGGGAACTCGCGGCAATGTGGAAGGCGGAAGACCCGGGCGGCGCGGGATTAATACGAACATCGCCCGCAGGGCCGGCGATAGGAAATCGCGTCTTCCGGTTGGGATCCGCTCCCGCGTCGAGCAACCTGCGTGCAATCGCCAGCGCCTCTTCTACCTGCGACGCCGGCGCGGGTTTGTCCACCCGACCGAGCGTGAGCAATGCGGCTTTACCGCCATAGGCGCCGCCTCGACGAAAATCCGGCCCGAGCATCGCGTTGGCAACTGCCAAAGCTGCCGCGTGAAGTGTCGTATAACCGGCCCCATCAGTCCCTCCCAATGTCGCGCCTCGATCAAGAAGAAGACGCGCCATCGCGAGGTCGGCGTGGAAATGCTGAGAGCTGCCCGCCTGAGCCGGTGCCCCCTTGCCGGGAATGAACGTAAGGTCCGGCGGATCCCAGTTGTAAAGCGCGGCGAGGAGAGGCGTAGCGCCGTCCGCTGCAGGCTGATTTAGGTCGAGACCGGCGTCGAGCAGGATTCGGACTGATTCGAGATCATGCTGCTGTACAGCGAAGAACAACGCATTAAGGCCACCCTTCTTACTGTTATACGCGCCATCCGTATTCCAGGGAATGCCCGTCTTGCCGAGAGTCACCGTGGTGGGCGCGTAGATCGTGTACTTCACATCCCACGTCTTGGTGGCCGTACCGACATTTACTCCTTGCTCCACCAGGAGGCGTACCGCGGCCGGGTGGCCTGCGGCCCACATGAGGGCCGTCTGGCCGAACTTCTTATCGCGTGCGTTGGCGTCCGCGCCCCGGTTGAGCAGCAATTGCATCATCTCAACCTGGCCCAACCGCGCGGCCGTCATCAAAGGCGTCTCGCCATTCTCTCGCGCGATGTTCGGATTGGCGCCCTTGCTTAGCAGGAGCTTGACCATGGCCGTCGATCCGTTGGCAATGGCCAGCGATAGCGGACCGATGCCCATCGCGTTCGTCAAGTCGGGATTGGCCCCCTTGTTCAACAGGAGTTCCGCGATCTCCAAGTTGCTATGGTTTGCTGCCCACGCCAAGGATGTAGTGCCGTCTTCCTCCTGCGCATTCACATCGACTCCTTGACGCAAGACCGCGGCAACGGCGGCCTGATCGTCCGTCCGTGCCGCGTCGATTAGCGCTTCGCCTGACGCGGCCAATGCCGGCAGCGCAGCAAGCATAGCGAGTGCCACTCGAGGAATCACCTAAACCTCCAATCGGTTCAGTTTCCCGGTGCTATCGCCGAACTTTTCAGTAGGCACGCCAACCTTATCCAGCATCGTGAGATATAGATTTGTCAACGGCGTAGTGTCGCCGGGAAACTTGATGTAGCGGCCTCCGGCGATGCGCCCGGCCGCGCCGCCCGCCAGGATGATAGGCAGGTCGCGCTGGCTGTGCGATGTGGGCACGCTCAGATTACTGCCGTAGAGGATCAGGGAGTGATCGAGCAGCGTCGAATTGCCTTCTTTCAGAGCATCGAGCTTACTCAGAAAGTAGGCGAACAGACTGCGACTGGTCAACATTGATCTTCGCGAGGGCATCCAGCTTATCCTTTTCGAAGTTGTGATGCGAGATCTCGTGGTGCCCCATCACAATGTCGAGATGAGGGAAGTTCATGGAACTTGCCTCGCGGGCGTACAGGAAGGTCCAAACACGAGTGAGGTCTGCCTGCAGCGCCAGCGCCTGCAGATCGAACATCAGTTTGACGTTCTCGACCCATGAGTCAGGAACTCCTGAAGGTCGGGCTGTATCCGGCAGGTCTTTCGGCTGCTTTCGCATGGCGACCTGGATCCGGCGTTCGATGTCGCGGATGGACTCCACATACTCGTCGAGTTTGCGGCGATCGCCGGCGGCAAGTTGCTTTCTTCAATTCCGCGATGCGTTCGGTGACCGTATCAAGGCTACTGCGATCCGCTGCTTGCCGCGCGGCCGCGGCCTCCGGATCGATCCGGCCACCTTCGCCGAAAAGCTGCTCGAACACGCGACGTGGATTGTACTCGAGCGGCAGAGGGACCGTCGCGCTCTTAAAGATTGGGCCTACGTGCGCACTGCCGACGTGTTTTTTCTCCGCAGCAAGTTCGAGCGAAGCGAACTGCGTCTCCTTACCCAGAGTTTGCGCGGCCAATCTGGTCGATTGAGATGCCGACGTGAATCTTGCCCTTCGTCGGCTCCACGCCGGTCATGAATGACGCGAGCGCACGGTCATGAAAGCCTGGCTTCGATCCTGTCCGGATCTGAGGAGAGCCCGCTGATCACTACAAACTTCGTTCTTGTGAGGAGCGAGCGGCTCCAGCGCTTCGCTGAACTCGTAGCGGCGCCTTCGCCTTTCGGCCGCCAGCGATCCTGATCCACGCCCAGCGGGTACATCACGAAACCCAGTCGCCTCACCGGCGCAGCGGCGGTCAGCCGTTCTGCTCTTAGCGCGGGAACCATGGCGTCCAAGAGCGGAAGCGCCAAGGCCGTACCCGCGCCGCGGAGAATTGTTCGCCGCGGCAAGCTTTTTTGTGTGATAAACATGTCCGCTCCTTTCAGCGCTCCTGCGTCTGCCTCATCTGAAAGGGGACACTTCTTCACTATCAGAGCAATAAGATCCCAAAATCGATACCGATTAGCTTCGGTGCTTCGCATGATCTCGCGTACGGCGGGCTGATCACGCGCATCCAGCTCGCGCCCCAAGGCATACGTCATCAGTTTCTCGACGGTCCCCCGAACGAACTGCTCCGAATCTTCAACAGAAAGTCCTTCAATCCCTGTGGGCCCGAAAATTCGGCACCGTTCGCCAGCTTGCCGGAAGGATTGATCTCTCCGCCTTCGTCGCGAGTTCGCCAGCGGCCGATAACATCAAAGTTTTCGAGCGCGAATCCGAGCCCATCGATCCGCGCGTGACAACCGGCGCAGGCGGGATTGTTCCGATGACGCTCCACTCTTTCCCGGGTTGTCAACTTGCGCCCGTTCGCCGGATTCTCATCCAGCGGTGGAACGTTCGCGGGCGGAGGGGCAGGAGGAGAATTGAGCAGGTTTTCGAGGATCCATTTGCCTCGCAGCACTGGCGACGTCCGGGCCGCATGGGATGTCGAAAGCAGGACGCTTCCTTGGGTAAGTAGCCCGCCTCGTTGATTGTTACCCTGGAGCGGCACTCGACGGAACCCCGAGCCCGTGACGCCGCCAATCCCATAAACCGAGGCGAGACGCTCGTTCAGATAGGTGTAATCCGCATCGAGCAAGTCGAAGATACTGCGGTTCTCGCGAAAGAGACTACGGACAAACATCTCCGTTTCGGACTGGAAAGCCGCTGCCAGCGCAGTGTCAAACTCCGGATAGGTTTGTTTATCCGGCTCGATATCGCGTAGCCCGCGTAGCCCGAGCCATTGAGCCGCGAAGTTATCTATAAGCGCCTGGGAGCGGCGATCGGCAAGCATCCTTCGCACCGTGCCGTCCAGCACTTTCGGGTCAGACAGCTTCCCGCTGCTGGCCAAGTCAAGCAGTGCGTCGTCAGGGATCGTGCTCCACAGAAAGAATGACAGCCGCGATGCCAACTCAAAGGAGAGACCGGATGGACGCTGCCGGCGCGTGCGTTGGGAGAGTCGAACTCCAGGCGGAAGAGAAAGTCGGGAGCGAGGAGGACGTCGCGAATAGCCGCCGCAATCGATTCCTCAAAGCCGCGCTTGGTCCGCGTCGCTTTGTAGGTTTTCAGGAACGGATGGAGGTCGGGTGTGGATATATCCCGGCGGAAAGCGCGGCGAACGATTGCGGACAAGATCCGCGTTGCGCAAGGTTCTTCTTCACCGGCGTTCGAGGGCTTGCAGAGAAAGATACGACGCCGGCTTGGGGTCTCACTCACTCCCGTTGCGCCATACGGCCCGGCGATTTCGATTCGGGTTAATGTCGGTGGCCCGGGCTGCCCGTCAAACGCGGCTTCGCCCGGAGTCATCCCGGCGATCTCGAAGAGCTTAACGCGCCGGCCATCCACACGGAAGTCTATGGTCGGACGAATCGCGGTACCCAGTAAGTCCAGGGGTCCCCCGAGCGCGGGGCCACCGGGGCCCGCAACATCGGACACGGGACCTTCGCGCGCGGCGAACTCATCCGGGAACGTGATGACAACCGTATGAGCGCCCGCCCTCACCGGGACACGCGTACGGAAAAACCGGACGCCTTCCGTGGGCGTGAGGCTCTCCTTATTGAGAAAGGCGCGCAGTTCGTAATTGCCATCATGTGAGAAATAGTGCCGAACGCGGATGCCGCCGCGCGTCCCGAATGGCATTCCCTCCTGCCAGGCAGCTTGGGTACCGGTTGCGGGGTACACTTCAGTCACCGGAGCCGCATCGCGTGTTCCCGTTGCGAGTTCGCTCACCCGGCGAGCCACCTTCAAGTAGCGTTCCAGGAGCAGTGGTGACATCGACAACGCGTCGGCAATATTGTCGAACCCCGCGGCGATGCCATCCTGCGGCAACTCCGCTGCGACGGGAAGTTCAATGGCCAGGAGATCACCGACAGCGTTAGCGTACTCGGTGCGATTCAGCCGGCGTACGATCGGTTCGCCGGCGTAAGGCGTTCGCCGCGCGGCAGCATCGAGATCACGCACCAAATCCGCCGCGAATGCTTTCAACGAAGTTTCGCCCGGGGTTGGCAATCCCGCCGGAGGCATTTCCCCCGCGTTGACCCTGCGGACAACTTTTTCCCAAACGTCGGGCCGGCCCGCGGGATTCTCAGCCGGCACGCCCTCCAGCACCAGACCGCCGATCTTCGCGCGAGTGTTATGGCATGCCAGACAATACTTTGTCAGGACAGCTTCCCGCGTGACCGTTTCAGACGACAGCAGTAAGGGAAGGACGAGAGCTACGAGGATCGCGATTGCGCTCATCGGGTTGCAAAATCATCGTATCACCGAGGAACCAAGTTCACGGCCATGTGCGGCGTTGGCGCGTTCGCTTTACCGCTTCTCATCAAAGAATTCCCACAAACGTTCGAAATCATCGTCTGAGATCTCGCGGATGATCTCATCGTAGTTTTCGGGGAACTCCCCTCGGACGAGCATAATGGCTAGAGTTTCTACTGAGAGTTCGTTTTCAACGACATCGTTGTGATCGTGAATAGTCTTCCCAGATGGGCCGCTCGACTTCTCTGAAGAACATGAGAATTGAAGCGACAGCAGCGCGGCGCTGCTCGTACTAAGAAGAGCCTGCCGTCTGGAGGTTGCTTGCTTCATGTCGATGTGCGGCGCCCAAGTTCCTGCATTATGGAGATTTCAGCAAGCGAGGTTTTAGCTGGTCCCTACCCAATTCGTGAATGACGCCAGATCTTTATCGGGAATGCCCGACGGGAAGCAGCAGGTGCATCAAATCAGCAGGTGAGTGAACGGTTCGCGCACATTTCGATCGTCAAGATGGTGCAATGATTACGACAGAAGTCCGTCCACTACATGTCCATGCACATCCGTAAGTCGCCTTCGAATGCCGTTATGGTAGAAAGTCAGCTTCTCGTGATCCAATCCGAGCAGGTGCAGCGCAGTCGCATGCAAATCGTATATCGACACCGGATTTTCCAGCGGCCTGTATCCGACTTCATCTGAGACGCCATAGGCAAATCCGGGCTTCACGCCTCCTCCTGCCAACCAGCAGGTGAAGCAGTCAGGATGATGGTCCCGCCCCGCAGTCTTTCCGGCGCCCTGAGAAACAGGCGTGCGGCCGAACTCGGTCACACCCATCACGAGGGTATCTTTCAGGAGTCCGGTTGCGTCCAAATCCCGGATCAATGCGGCAACAGGTTTGTCGTACTCTTTTGCCCTCGTCGTGTGGTTCGAGTGCAGGCTTCCGTGTGCGTCCCAGTCGACGGAAGATCCTCCATGAAATACCTGAACGAAGCGAACGCCGCGCTGCAGCAAACGGCGAGCCAGCAAGCATTGCCTCCCTAAAGCTTCCGTTTCTTTCTCCTCAAGCCCATACATACGTCGCGTGCCTTCGGACTCACCTTGCAGATTGACGCTTTCCGGCACGCTTAGCTGCATACTGGCCGCAAGCTCATAGCTGCGGATCCTGGCGTCGAGATTGCTGTCACCGGGATGCTCTTCGGCATATCTGCGATTCATTCTGGCTAGCCATTCTAGACCGGCTCGCCTCTTGGCGTCTCCAGTTGCGGAGGGTGTCGACAGATCGGGCACCGACTCGCCGACCGCGCGGAACGTAGTGCCTTGCACTGCTGCAGGAAGAAATCCATTCGACCACTGCAGCGTTCCGCCCCACGGGTACGCTCGCGGATCAGGGATCACGACGAATGCCGGCAGATTCTCACTCTCTGTTCCCAAACCGTAAACGACCCAAGAGCCCATGCTCGGGAATCCCGTCAGAATGAAGCCGGTATTCATCTGGGCCACCGCAGGCATATGATTCGCGCTCCTGGACACCATAGTGCGAATAACAGTCAGCTTGTCAGCACATCGCGCCAGTTCAGGCAGCAGGTCGCTAACCCAGAGACCGCTCTGCCCGCGCTGTTCAAAGTTGAAGACAGGACCCATCAGATTTCCCGCTTGACCGAAGAAGGTCGGCATGTCGAATGGCTTGCCGCTGCGGCGCGATAACTCGGGCTTGTAATCGAAGGTGTCTACGTGACTCATGCCTCCTACGCAGAACACCTGCACTACCCGCTTCACCTTCGGCTGGAAATGCGGGCCTGGATTCCTTGTCCTATCTGAAGTGGCCCCGCGAGTTTCGTTGTGCAGCAACAGAGTCGAGAGAGCGAGCCACCCAAAGCCGGCGCCGGCATCCAGAAGAATCTTCCGCCGGCCGAATTCATTACTGCACATAGACAAACTCACTCGAGTTAAATAGTCCCCAGCAGAAAAGCTCCAGTCCCTGCTCTTCGACGAGAGCCGTACTCCAGACGAGTTCATCGCCTCCGGGAAGTCGACCGAACGCGAGTAGAAACGCTTGTTCGATGCGGGAGCTTATCGTGGAACCTTCCCGCGAAAGACGGTCGGCGAAAGCCTTCGCCTGCCGCTGAACGAAAGCATTGTTCATCAGGCTGAGCGCCTGTAGCGCGGTCGTCGTGGTCGTGCGGCGTGGTGTCTTGACTGATGGTATCGGACAATCAAGCGCATCCAGCAGTGGGTTGCCGCCAGAGTTCACGTTCATCCGGTAGATAGTGCGCCGCTGTTGGCTTGGATCCTCGGAATCCAGCGGCACATAAGTGTGATAGGAGCCCGAGTTCTTCACGATGTTGAAAGGACGAAAGCTGGGGCCGAACATCGCAGGGTTCAGCGTACCGCTGACGGCAAGCATCGCATCACGTACAGATTCACCTGGGAGCCGATGGGGTGAATACCGCCAGAGCAATCGATTATCCGCATCCTTCTTGGCTGCCGTTGCGTTGTATCGCGCGGATTGCTGATAAGTTTGTGACGTCAGAATTAGCCGGTGGAGTTTCTTCATGCTCCAACCACTGCGTACAAACTCACTCGCCAGCCAGTCCAGCAACTCGGGGTGGGAAGGCTTGCCGCCGTTGAACCCGAAGTCATTAGGGTTGTCCATCAGGCCCGCGCCGAAATGATAATGCCAGATTCGGTTTGCCATCACTCTAGAGAAGAGCGGATTGGCTTCACTCGCAATCCAGTTCGCGAGCCCGCGCCGGCGTTCTGCCTCAGAGGCATCCATGGTCAGGCCGAGATCGGGGCTTAGACCCGAAATGCACGACGGGGCGCCGGCGGCAAGGCGCTCACCCTTTCGATTTACGTCCCCGCGAACCAGCAGATAGGTAGGTTCGGGCTCGCGTATCTGAGCGGCAAAGGCTTTTACTGGCCGTTCAACCGAACTGAGGTCCTTCTTAGCATCGGCCAATTCCTGTAAAAGCCGGTCACGTTCAGTTTGCTGCTCTCTGGTCAATCTGCGGAGCAGATCCTGATCACTCAGAGTAAGAACTCCGGCCCTGTACGATGCGGAGATCTGTTCCGATGTAAGCGCAACGGCGTACAACCTTGCTTCTTCGAGTTGCAGATCCTTCGACGACGTCAGTTCGATGATTGCATCTTGCTTTCCGTACGTCTGAAGTCGGCCGACAGGTAAGCTCACGTCCGGCTTATATGTCTTGCCGTAGGGCTGCCCATTTCGAAATAGTGTTATCGTGTCATCTGCCGCGTACACGATCGCGATGTGAACGGTTTGTCCGGGCAGGGTATCTTCCGGCGGACCGTCAACCTCTTCCGAGCGGAAGCGTACCGTGCTTACGTTTTCCCATTGCCTCTTCTTGCCGGCGGCATACTGAATCCCGTCCACAGAGGCGCCTCGGAAACCACTCCTGTTACGGATTCTCAACATAGTCGCAGGTTTCTCAGGCAGCCGCGAAACATGAATCCACGTTTCCAGAGTCTTTTCGCGAACGTCGGACGGCAAAGCAGACGTGGACAATGTCGCGGCGTCCTTCCCAGGCGCAGGCTGTAGCCGGCCCTCATTGATTTGGGATGCATCGGTTCTCGTGGCATGCAGCGAATCGAAGTCATCGCGGGCATCCGAATCGAAGGTCCATCGGGCGAGCGGCTCAGGAAGTACGTTCTTCGTAAAGTTGCGTTCTTGTTCAATCTTGCGCCGTGCGGCTCGATCGAGATCGCCCAGAGAAGCTTCAAGTCTCGAAACACGGGCACGCAGTAGATTCTCCGTGGCGGTCCAGCTTTTGTACTCCTCAGGAGTCATCACCACTCGCCCATCGGCTTTCAGTTCGTCACCTTCCGTCGGCTGCCAGACGCCCTCGAACACAGCTTTCAGACGATAGTAATCTCGCTGTGGAATGGGATCAAACTTATGGTCGTGACAGCGGGCGCAGTTCATCGTCAGCCCGAGGAAGGTCTGACTCACCACTCCAATCATTTCTTCCAGTTGATCCGCGCGTACCATTGCCCGCTCCTGCGGCACGGCGGACGTAAGCCCAACCGCATCATAGGGACCAAGGACAAGCAGGCCAGTCGCGATGATTCCGTCGTGCGTCACCGGCGCCAACACGTCGCCGGCAATCTGCTCCTTCGCGAAAACGTTGTACGGCTTATCTTGATTGAAGCTTCGAATCACGTAGTCGCGATAGGGCCAGGCGTGGTCGCGCAGCCAGTCCCGTTCAAAGCCCTCACTCTCGGCATAGCGAACCACATCGAGCCAGTGCCGGGCCCATTGTTCCCCGTACTGAGGTGAATCGAGCAGTCTGTCGATCAAGCGTTCATACGCATCGGGACGCGAATCGTTAACGAATTCCTCAATCTCATGCGGAGCGGGAGGCAATCCTCTGACATCCAGGCTGGCACGTCTTATCAGGGTTCGTCTGTCGACAGCAGGCGAGGGAGTCAGACCTTGCTCCCCAAGCTTGGAATAGATCCATCTGTCGAGCGGCAGTTTCGACCACGCCGGAGGAATCGCCGAACTCGTTGGAGCATCCCGAATGGTCAACGGCTGCAGAGACCACCAATCGAGCCCCGCTCGCATCTCTGTAAGCACATCGGTCCAGGGGGCTCCCAATTCGATCCAGCGATGCAGGATGTCTTTTTCAGAAGAGGGAAGCGGCGCTGAAGGAGGCATCTCCCCTTTGGACACACGTGTCCAGAGCAGACTTTCACCTGCGCTCCCGGGCTTGAGTGCCGACCCTTTGCTCCCACCCTTGTCCGCTCCGGCACGAGTGGAAAGGTCAAGGCCCGCCATCCTGGTCTTTGCCCCATGACAGTTCAGGCAGCGGCGTTGCAGGATCTCACGCGCCTGAGTGGAAACATCGGCGGCGTACAGGATGTCCGCAAACGAGGCGGAGATCAGAATTGTGACCGCAAAGGATGGGAGCCGCCTCATACTTCCAAACCGTTTCCCGTCGGGTGTTCTCTCCTTTAGGCTGGAGGAGTCACCCCGATCATTCTCCGCTGATTGGGCAACACTGCAGTTAATCATGTCATAGAAATCGTGCCGGTGCCCGTGCGGGTCTAGACCATCAACGAAATTCCGGACGGCATCATGAAGTGAGAGAAACCGTTGGGCATGCCTGTCGATCTGAATCGCCGCATTTTGGTGCTCTCGTTGGCGGGGGCTGATGCTTTGCATACGTTCCACACTCACATCGCAGCAGGATAGTTCCCAGTTTGTCGGTCGTGCGCAAGGGTCGGCCGCCCTGACCATACAGGAGTGTTAAGAATCATTCCGCGTCGCGTTGATCACGATTCGGGTTGGATCAGAATGTTGATCACCTCGCGATCTTGATCCACAACACGCAGAAGCGATAATAAACCCAGACAACATAGCTGGTGATCCCGGTAGGGAAACGATAGCCGTAGTTGCACGAGCGATTACTCTTCATGGCAACACTCTTCTACCTTCGTGCCCAACGTTGAAAATGCCGGTTGATGGCATTATTTTTGTGTGATCCTGGCGCTCCGAATCCCTGATCGGCGCTCGCTGCAAAGGCGCACCTCCGACCAGAAACAGTAACATCAATGGATCTTGAAAGGAATTGCTGATTATGGCTGAGAATCATTCACTCGATGAGAATGTCACTCCAAATAGCGAAGTGGACCAGTATTGGGCCGATCTGCTGTCACCCGCCCGTCGGCAGTTCATCATTAGGTCGGGTCTCATGGCGGCGGGCGCGGGTCTGACCGCTGGATCGCTCGCTACCCAAGTTGAAGCCGCTGAAGAGGAGAAGGCACAGAAGCGAGTGGTTTCGCCGTACCGAGAGGGCTTCGTTCCCGTATTTCCGCCTCCCGATGAAGGCAAGAGTCCGTGGGGATACGACACGATCAAAGAACCCGCCGTGCGGCCCAAGAGTGTGCGTCCCGGCGAGGAGAATGGGCTGCCGAGTGCGCCGCGACCCTACACCGACATCAAGAGCTATCACGCCCATTTCTATTTCGACGAAGATACCTATGAAAAGGCGGCACTGGTTCGCAAGTGGTCGGCTGAGCGGTTTCCGGTGGAGCTCGGGAATTGGAATCTTACCCCGCGCGGTCCTCACGTAACGCCATCCTTCTATTTCGGCTTCACTAACGACCTGCTGCCGATCATCGTTCCATGGCTGCAGTTGAACAGCCTGGGACTCACGATTCTGCTGCACCCCAATACGGACGACCCCAGGGCGGACCACCTGTACTACACCCTTTGGGTGAACCGCTCACAACCGGTAAACGCCTATGGCATGAAGAAGCCAGGCCCCGGCCAGCCTCGCGTCGAGCGGATCTTTCCGAATACGAAGCCGACAGTCAAGCTGGAAGTCTGATGTGCGCGTGTGAGGAAGGAATGGACGACTTCGAGCCAACATGTCCAAGGCGACTTGACAAATTGGCCTGAATAGATCCGCGTCACTGCCCTTTTCGCTGGGATTACGCCTTTTCGGCACGATCGTGTTTGCCGATGCTGTCGGCCCGCAGCCCGAAGGTTCGGTGGCGCACTCCGTGCTTCTCGTATTGACGTGCGGACGGAATCCTGCTGCAGGTCATCAAAATCCACCTGGGTATCGCAATCGGGTAGTTAAACGTGAGCTTGTCACGACCGTTGAAATCCATTGGATGGCATCGGAGCAATGGGTTCGCTCATGTTAGCGGTCGTTACGTACATCCATGCATTCTTCGTACCGCGCACAAGCTCGGCTTGGAAGCGGCTGTCCTGCGGCAGCAACTCGCCGCTTTCAAAAGGAAGCAACCTCGGCCAAGGCTCAGCCGCGCGGACCGACTCTCCGGACCACGCTACGGTGAACTGTATTCGGATTAGGCTGATGTGCCCATCCTGGTCACACCGGAAACGGTGGTGTCCTGGCATCGCGCTGGCCCCTGTCTGTTCTGGCGGTGGAGGTCTCGCCAACCTGGGCGGCCCAAGATGACTCTCGACATCCGCGAGCTGATCCGGCGATGAAAGCCGAGAATCCGGGCTGGGGAGCGCCGCGCACCATGGCGAACTGCTCCAAGTCGGGTTCGACGTGTCCGAACCAACGGTTTCTCGCTACCTGCAAGGTCTGAAGCGACGGCATGGACAAGAATAAGGCTAAGCGGTGGCTCGCATTCCTCAACAACCATCGCGAAATTATCGCCACCTTCGACTTCTTTACGGTTCCCATCCTGAAGTTCCGAACTCTTTATTGCTTCTTCCTCATCGAACACGGCTGGCGAAGAGTTCTGCACTTCAACTGCACAGAACATCCCACCAGCAATTGGATTGTCCAGCAGCTAGGGGAGGCTCTACCACTGCCCTGCCCCTACCGCTATGTTCTGTTCGATCGCGATTGATACGCGGCCGACCGCCTACGCGCTTGCTCGAAAGCCGAAGCCGGGCTCGGCGCATATCCGGAGAATGCGGTTCTGTGCCAGAAGATATTCAGTTTGAAGCAGCAGTTCGTGATTCACCAGTCTCGTTACGTACGCCAGCAGACGCGCCACATGCCATTCTCATCAAGTTAACTATATGGTGTGGAGAGGTTAGCTCCTGATTCGGAAGCGGTATGCCACCATTGCGAGCATCAGCCCTGAGAGTCCAAATGTGGCCGGTTCAGGTACGACCGTTACTGCAGCATTTGTGGCGTCGGGTGCGAAGTCGGAGATGACTTCGACCTGGTCAAAGATCGGCTGCGACCGCGGCCAAAGGTTCACGGTATAGGCGGGCGCGCCAAAACCCAGAGACGGCAGTAAGGATAACGACACTGTACCGGAAAGATTGCGGCCGTCGATAGTGATGTCAGCCGAGTTCAACGTGGTCTGCGTGTTGTTATTGATGGTAAACACGAAACCTCCACCTTGGGCTGTAAACACGACTACCGCATCGAACATGATGTTCGGCAGACCGATATTTGCGAAATTTGCCAACGCAGCTCCACGGTTGACGCCCCACACAAAGACTCCCGTCGGTGTGGTCCCAATGTCGGCTGCGGACGTGCTGGTGAATGTTAACGTTCCTGCCGCAGGATCCAGGAATACTTCCGCGAGGCGCACGTCCAGATCACCGTTCGCCGGTCCGGTGTACACATTGATGAAATCGCCAGCGGGATCAACGATTGGCGCGGCGATTAAGCCGGCGGGGAGGCAGAATAGTGAGAGCCCAAACAGGGATGACCAAGTTGGGTAGTTCAGGAACGACTTCGGCATGCTGATCCTCCGATCGTTGGTCAGATCGGCGTCAGCCGCCTAGGGTTTCAGAACGATGGCTGGTGTAACCGTGATGGGTAGAAGGTCGTGGAAGGAACTCATCGAATGTTGCGAGATTTCACGCGCGCATGATCCTCGTTTACGATATCGGGCCAAAGTTGTCGTCTTCTTCGGAACTGGCTGGGGCGAAACCGATCGTGGGATCGAAAGGCCACTGCTCGCGCAACTCTCTCGCGCGTCCCTTCGCCGCTACGCGCCCAGCTCGTTTAACATCTAACATCGGCAATGCGGATTGTCGCTGTCTGGCCTTGCGGCTTCAGCAGACGTCCTCGTCGCTTCCGCTCTGCATTCAGTCCTGCCCCCGATGTAGAGCCGATTCTCCGAGCAAACTGTCAGGGCTGTCACGGACAAAGCCAACAAATGAGGGCCTACGATTCGATTAACCCGAGGCTGCGATGACGGGCAGTCATTCGGCGCCGGTCATTCAGCCCCGTGATAGCGCAGGAAGCCTTCTGATCATGATGGTTTCTGGTCGAGGAAAGGTCAAAACGCCTCCGGCGGGACCGGGGCCTGAAACCGGGGCAGGTGACCACCCTCCGCCGCTGGATTGATGAGGGCGCAGTATGGCCTGAACTTCCCTCAGCCGTTTGGCCTCGTTCACTTCTAACCCGCTGTACTTCGCTCGCGAGTTATACAGCGTCTGGTCCGATACGCCCAACTCGCGCGCGATCTCAGCTGCCGCTCGCCCAGCCTCGATCTGCTTCACGGCTCCAATCATCTGCTCTTCGTTGAATCGTGTCTTCTTCATCTCGAAAGCTCCTCTTCGTCTTCATGTCAGGAGCTTTCCAAATTATGACTGGCTGACTTTTTCCGGAGCAGGTCACCGACGGTCGTCCCGGACAACGGTCAACAGCAATCCGTTCTTGTGCCAGCACGCGTTGTGGTTGAGACGAAGTGTTTACAAAGCCAAACGGGGCAGGCGAAATTCGATATCCTAGAGCCACCATACTGTCCCTCCCTGGATGTTCTGATTCGTCGTTACTTGGCTCATCGGCGCTGATTTGAGACGACCGCTTACTGTCGTAGGCTGGCATCGCCAATGGACAACTTTATGCTACAGTCAGAAAATCCTGGTCCGACCAGATCAGTCCACGCACTGGAGGTTTTTGCAAACATGCGGATTGCTGTCAGCATGATGGTATTGGCAGCTCTGGTTCCTCTTTCACTCTGGTCGGAAAGTCCCAGCGACTACTTCGAGATGCGTGTTCGGCCAGTGCTGGCCAAGAATTGCTTTGCATGCCACACGTCGGCGGCGTTGGGCAACCTGAAAATGGTATCCGGAGAGTCGCTGCTAAAAGGTGGCAACTCCGGTCCGGCGGTCGTTCCGGGCAAGCCTGACGAAAGTTTGCTCTTCCAAGCAGTTACACACACTCATGCCAGGCTGAAAATGCCGCCAGAAGGAAAACTCCCGGCAGAGGACATCGGTGTTTTGCGGCAATGGATTCAAAATGGCGCGGAGTGGCCCGATTACGCAACGCCGTCAGTCCGATCTCACGACGGATATCAAATCACCGCCGAGCAGCGGCAATTCTGGTCGTTCCAGCCAGTCCGTAAACCGGAGATACCCGTATTCGCCAATCAATCTTGGGTGAAGACGCCGATCGACGCTTTTATTTTGTCCCGCCTTGAGAGAGAGGGATTACAACCAGTTGCGCCGGCGGCCAAACCTATCCTCCTACGACGCGCGTACATGGACATGATTGGATTGCCTCCTACACCAGAAGAAGTAGACAGTTTTGTGAATGACGAATCGTCGAACGCGTTTGCGAAGGTGGTCGACAAACTCCTGGCCTCCCCGCATTATGGAGAGCGTTGGGGGCGTTACTGGCTCGATGTCGCTCGCTATACAGACGACAAGTTGAATATCGTTGAAGACGAGCCATACGCGAACTCTTTTCGCTATCGAGATTGGGTGATTCGGGCCTTCAACGACGATATGCCGTACGATCTTTTCATAAAGGCTCAGATCGCGGGCGATCTGATGCCGGCGCTGAGCGGGAACGATTACGGCCAGGACTAGGTTTTTTCGCGTTTAGCGCGCAGTATCAGGAGGACCGTCCCGATGTGACAGGCAAGGCATTTTTAGGGTTGACGGTCGGATGCGCTCAATGTCATGACCACAAGTTTGACCCGATTCCGACGAAAGACTATTACGCTCTCCTTGGTGTATTTCAGAGTACGCAATTGAAAGAATATCCGCTCGCACCGAAGGATGTGGTCGAAAAGTACGACAAACAGGCTGACGAAATCAAGGCGCTTAAAAAGAAGCTGACGGACTTTCGAGATCGGCAGACGCGGCAACTTGCAGAGATCCTGGCAGAGCAGACGGCGAACTATATCCTCGCTGCCTGGCATGTGCTCGGACCTAAGCATCGCACTCCCTCTGAGGTAGCTGCGGAGCAAAAACTCGACACGGAAACGCTGCAACGTTCGATCCGTTATCTGGAGAAGAAGGAACACACTCACAAATATCTGGATACGTGGCAGCGGCTTCGAAAGGAGAACACGGCCGAAGAAGCTGCGGTAATTGCGGTAGCTCGTGAGTTCCAGGCGCAGCTTTTGGCCGTACATGATGAGATTCGCAGTATTGAAGAGAAGAATCTGGCGACCCTTGGCGGCGCGGAGGGAAATCCGGCTTTGGCGAAAGTCGTGCTGCTGCCCTATCCGCGCGGTAAGTACGTTTTCTGGTCAGAAATCTTCGGCGATTCACGAACTGGGTTCTCTAATGACAAGAGTGAGCGCGTGTTGCAGTACAAGGGAGAGGCAATAGATCGTTTTCTGGAGGGCGAGTGGAAGAGTTACGCAGCCGGGCTTGCAGCGGAGGTACAGCGCAAACAAGCCGAGCTTCCCGCCAAATATCCTTTTCTTCATGTCATCGAAGATGTCGAGAAACCAAAGAATGTCAAAGTTCACATTCGCGGGAATCCGGAGAATCTCGGAGAGGAGGCTCCGCGCGCCTTTCTGTCCATTCTTTCTGATGGGAATCCCCGTCCGTTCACGAACGGAAGTGGCCGATTGGAGCTTGCCGAAGCCATCGCCAACGCCAGCAATCCACTGACGGCACGGGTAATGGTGAATCGCATCTGGGCCCATCATGTCGGAGACGGCATCGTAAGGACACCTAGCGGTTTCGGGCAGCTCGGCGATCGCCCGACACATCCGGAACTGCTCGACTATCTCGCATCGAGGTTTGTAGAAAATGGCTGGTCAATCAAAGCGATGCATCGTGAGATCATGCTTTCCTCGACCTATGCTCTCGGCGCCGATACGCCAGAAGCCAACACCAAGAAGGATCCTGGCAACCGGTTTTGTTGGCGCGCGAATGTACGGCGGCTTGATATCGAGGCGCTGCGCGACTCCGTGTTGGCAGTATCCGGGCAACTGGACAAAACGCTGGGTGGACAGGCGCGCCCCATCGGTGACGAACGCAATCTCCAGCGAACCGTTTATAGTTTCGTCAGCAGGCGCAAACTCGATAATACGCTCGCAATTTTCGATTTTCCCAATGCCAACGATACCGCCGAGAAACGCATCGCGACAAATACACCATTGCAACGGCTCTTTCTGCTGAACAGCACCTTCATGACGCAACAAGCACAAAAATTCGCAGACAGAGTCGCAACTGAGGCCGGCGACGATTCAACAGCCCGACTCGTGCGGGCTTATCGCCTGGCATTCGGCCGCACTCCAAGCGCCGAAGAGATTCAGTGGGGGCGCGAATATTTGGCAGGAGGAGAAGGCTGGCCGCAGTATCTGCAGGCGATCCTCGCCTCGAACGAGTTTCTTTACACGAATTGAGCGATGGACCATATGCTTTACACTCCACGAGATAGCACTCTTACTTGCCGCATGAGCCGGAGGTCCCTGCTACAGTCGCTCAGCGGCGGCTTCGGGTCACTTGCACTTGCCAACATCCTCGCCCAGCCTCTGCTCGCTGGAGCTGCCGAGAATGCGCCGAAGACGCATTTTGAAGGCAAAGCGAAACGAGTCATCTTCCTTTTCCTGAATGGCGGGCCTTCACACGTCGATACGTTTGACTACAAGCCGATGCTCCAGAAGTATAACGGCAAGGCTATGCCCACGGAGAATCCGAAAACCGAGCGAAAGACCGGCAATCTGCTTGGTTCACCGTTCGCTTTCCGACAGCGCGGCCAGAGCGGGATAGAAGTAAGTGACCTGTTTTCGCAATTCGGGGCCGAGATCGACGATGCTTGTGTCATCCGGTCGATGCATACAGACCGGCCGTTCCACGACGCAGGCTTCTTCCTGATGAGCACCGGGCATAATCTTGCCGGCCGTCCATCTATGGGCTCATGGATCACTTATGGGCTCGGCGTCGAGAATCAGAATTTGCCTGGGTATTTAGTGCTTTGCCCGGGCCTTCCGACCGTTGGTCCGCAACTTTGGAGTTCAAGCTTCCTCCCTGGCGCATACCAGGGAACACACATCGTCAATAAGAACGAAGTGGACCCTGAAAAGCTGATTCCCAACCTCCGAAATGCCCAGGTTAGCAATTCCAGCCAGCGGCGTCAGATGGACCTTCTCGGGAAGATGAACAACTCGTTCACACACCGTGCCGGTTCTCATCCCGAACTAGATTCCGCAATTTCCACCATGGAAACAGCCTTCCGCATGCAATCGGAGGCTATGGATGCCTTCGACATTCGGAAGGAATCGGAAGAAACGCGAAGTCGATACGGGGATAGCGACTTCGGTCGTGGATGTCTGCTAGCCAGGCGCCTAGTGGAACGCGGAGTTCGCATGGTGCAAGTGTTTTTCGGACCGGGTCAACCCTGGGACAACCATGACGACATCATGGATCACCAAAAACTCTGCTCACAGGCCGATCCGGCGATAGCTTCGTTGATCAAAGATTTACGAACGAGCGGGCTCCTGAAAGAAACATTGATCATCGTTGGTGGTGAGTTTGGCAGAACCCCCGCTGCCGAAGTCAGCGGCCTCGTCAAGGTTCAGAACGGACGCGACCACAATAGTTTAGGCTTCTCGACGGTGTTGATCGGCGGAGGCGTTCGAGGCGGCACGGCTTACGGAGCCACGGATGACTTCGGGTATCGAGCAGTCGAGAAACCAGTCCATGTCCATGACCTTCATGCGACGATTCTGCATTTGTTGGGATTTGATCATACTCGCCTGACATATCGCTATAGCGGTCGGGATTTCCGGCTTACGGACGTGAGTGGAGTCGTCGTGAAAGATATCATCACATAGAAATTACTGTTGCTTCTTTTGAGATGTCGCAAGTGCTTCCTGGGCTGGACGAAAATCGGGTTGCGCTGTCAACGCTCGACGAAAGAAAGCGGCAGCCGCTTGGTTGTCGCCGCGAGCTCGAGAGACCAAACCTAGATTATAGTAAGCCCACGGAGACTTAGGATCCAGTCGTGTTGCTTCCCTAAGTTCGACTTCCGCTTCGGTTAGTTTCGAAGTCCGTAGATAGAGTCCGCCTAGCGCATTTCTCGCAGCCGCGTCCTGAGGACGGGCTTTGATGGCTGCTTGAAGGTGGTGCACGGCGTCGGTCAAACGCTGGTCGCGAGCATCCATCCAGGCTAGATTGTAGTGCGCCTCATAGTTTCCCTCATCGAGCTTGAGCAGTTGCTCGTATTGGGATTTGGCTTGAACGTACTCCTTGCGTTCTAACAGCAGCCGCGCTAGAAGTTCTCCAGCCGGAATTGTGATCGCCTTCCACTCGCGAGTACGATCGGCGGCTGCAGCCAGCGTCGCTTGTAACTCTTTGACAGCTCCATCGTTGTTTTTAAGTTGCACATAGCTATTCGCAAGATAGTAGTGCGCGGCGACGTTCGCAGGTAGGGCCTGCACGACCGTTGTAAGCTGCTGGACGGCTTCGCGGTGGTGTCCGGTCCTCTGTAGATTCAATGCAAACAGAATACGCGCGTCGGCCAGACGGCCATCACGCGCGAGCGCCTCCTGAAGCAGGCCATTCGCCTCGACGAGCCGATTCAGCCCGCTAAGAGTTACCGCGCGCCGATATGTCTCGTAATCTCCAATCCGATCCTTTGGATCGGCGCCCGACTCGGGAGATCCCTTCGGTGCGGATGAGCCCGCAAGATATCCTAAGGATCGTAGGCGCGCCAGTACTTCGGGGCTTGGGTCCGTTGACTCTGATGGACTTGTCCCAGGTTGTCGCCGGATGACAGCGACACGATCGGCGTACGCCCGGGCAAGCGACGTTCTGTTGGTCATCCACAGATTGTTTTGCTCTGCCGGGTCGTTTTGAAGATCGTAGAATTCCGGACGCGGCGCATGAATGTACTTGTAGCGACCCTTCCGCATGCCCCAGAGCGCACTCGTGTTGAAGTGATCGCGACCGTAGAAACTCATCGCATATATCTCCTCAAGTGAGGCGGACTTTCCACTCCGAGCGAGCGGCGCGAGACTTTTACCTTGGAAGCTCGACGGAGCGGGAGTGTTGGAGATCTCCAGTATGGTCGGGGCGATGCCGAGGAGACTTACAGGTTCATCCGCGCGCGCGGCGAATCCAGTAGAACCAACAGGCCAGTGAAAGATCAGCGGCACGGCCAACGTGCTTTGGTAAATGAAGAACCCATGCGAATTCTCGCTATGGTCGCCAAGTCCTTCTCCATGATCGGACGTGAAAACAATCAGCGCTTTGTCATAAAGACCCTGCTTCCGCAAAAAAGCAAAGAATTGTCCAAGCAGTTCGTCCACGTAAGCGAGCTCCGCGGCATAACGTGGACCCGGAAATCGCTTTCGGACATGTTGCGGGAGATTCTCCGGTGTATGAAGATCGAATAAGTGCAGAAATAGGAAGAACGGCCCTGTGGAGTGTTTCTCGGTCCATTTGGTTGCCGCGGCGACCACGTCCGCGCCAAGTCTCTTCAAGTCCTCCGAATCAGCGTCTCGCTCCGCAGACGGTTGAAATGGACTTTCGTAGTGATCAAACCCCTGATCCAGCCCGAATCGCCGATCTAAGACGAATCCGCCGACGAATGCGCCTGTGGCGTACCCGCGTTTTTTCAGGACTTCGGCAAGCGTTATCGCTGCCGGCGTGAGTACATGCCCGTTGTCACTAACACCGTTAGCGAAGGGCTGAGTGGACGTTAGCATTGATACATGCGAGGGCAATGTTAACGGTACCTGTGCGTTGGCTTGTGTGAAGAGAGTACCGCCTTTGGCCAGACCGTCGATATTCGGTGTCGGACGACCTCGCGAACCGAAGACACCTATATGGTCCGCTCGGAGAGTGTCAACAGAGATGAGGATGATTGGCGGAGAAGTTGGCGCCGCCGCGTATGAAAGAACCGCGGCGGCCGCAATAGAGAACAACCGCATGCAATCAGAGTATCGCTACTACCAATGCATCTTCAGCGCTAACTGAATGTCGCGGGCCGCGAACGTGCTAGTGATCTGTCCCAACAATGCGCGATTACCCAATGTGTTGTTGGGAATGCCGAAGTTTGTGTGATTGAACGCATTGAAGAACTCAGCCCGGAATTCCATTCCGAGCCGCTCTTTAAATTGGAAGTCTTTCGACAAGTTCAAATCAACATTCTGGAATGCGGGACCATACAAAGCGTTTCTGCCCAGGTTTCCCAACGTTCCGGATTTCGGAATCACGAACGCATTAGGATCGAACCAGTGTTCTCGCGTTTGGTTGAATCCGTCCGGCACGGGACTAGAAATTACATCGGCGCGCTCGGTAGAAGATGCTATCGAATTACCGGTATTGCCGGTATCTAATCCGGAAAGGATGTGATACGGCTGACCAGCTCGAAGATTCACAATGCCGGCAATCTGCCAGCCTCCGAGAATTGTGTCGGCAAAGCGGTTGATGTTATTCGCCATCGCGCGACCTCGGCCAAATGGCAGTTGCCAGACAAAGGATGTGACGTTAACGATCGGGATATGGAACGTCGCCGGGCCGTAGCTATAGCGGAGGTTGTACGTATAGCTGACCTGTGCCGAATTCGGATCGCTGTCGTAATCGAGCGTTCTCGACCAGGTAAACGAATTTCGAAATGTCAGTCCGCCCGAGAACCGGCGCTCCAGCTTGACTTGCAAAGAGTGGTAGTTGGAGTTGCCAATCTGCTTGATGATGAATGGATTGGTCCCCGCATTTGGCCACGGTCGGCGCGAATTGATATCACCGGCTGGTCCCACCGGCGCTTGGTTCAACTGGACGTTGGTGGAGAGTTTACGACCGCCGGATCCAACGTAGTCCACCGCGAGAAGCAGGTTGGCAGGCAACAATTGCTCTATGCCGAAATTCCAATTCATCGCGTACGGGTCGCGGCGGTAACGGTCAAGCGGGCTTCCAAACTGCGCACGGCTCGGCACAAACGGCGCATAAGGCCCGTCCAAAGTGATCGCCGGGTTTGCGGGACCGACACCATTCAGATTTTGACCCGTGACTGCACGAGACACGGCGAACGGATAAGCGAACCCACGAGCGTTGTTGTTTTGGATCAGGTTCGTATTGTAATCGTAAAAGAGCCCGAAACCCGTCCGAATAGATGTATTCTTGAACGGGGAATAGGCCATAGCAAATCGTGGGGCGAAGTTGTTTCGATCGGGTTCAAGCAATCCCGGAGACGCATTCGCAGGCGCGTTGGTGATCGGGTTTGTTTCGCCCCAGATATACGCGAAGGTAAAGTCGCTAGCCGAAGGCTGTGTCCTCGCCAGATCCACGTCCATTGCAGATACCTGGTTGCCGCGAGGTGGCGTCGCATAGACGTATTGGAGGCCGAGGGTTAGTGTCAGTTGGCGCGTTGCTTTCCAAGTATCACCAATAAATCCGACGTAAATGTTGCCATGAGTCGTCTTCGGCACACCAAATCCGTAGTTCGTTTGTGTGGGATAGCCGAGATAAAAACTTGCGAGCGCTTCGCCAGTGCCGGTAAGACCTGGCAGACCGGTCGTCAGCGGGGAATACTGCAAGTTCGATGTGCCTTGAACGCCCACGTGATGGCGCCAGTAAAGCAGGTTGAAACCCATGTTGAAGGTGTGGTTGCCAGCAACCTTTTTAAGGCTGTTGTTGAATTGGAAGGAATCATCAGGATTCGCCAGATCGTAAAACACATACGACGCTGTCGTATACCGTGATCCAGTCAAAACCTGGCTTGAAGGCAGGAACCCCAAAGGCACCTCGGGAGCAAAATTGTCGCCCACTGCGTCGTGAAAGTCCTGGCCCAAAGGCTCATTCCCGAATGGAATCGTGGCCCGGTTATAACCGCCCGCGAACTCATACAGCAAAGTGGGGCTGAAGATAAAAGCATAGTTGATCGCAACGTTAGCGCCCGTGTTGCTGTTATAGGAGACGTTCGCCGGCAACCCTGTGGGCTGGCGCCGGCTCGCATCATACATGGACACGCGGCCGAACAAACGCTGACGGTCGGAAA
Organism: Bryobacteraceae bacterium; assembly: GCA_963825845.1. Taxonomy (GTDB): domain Bacteria; phylum Acidobacteriota; class Terriglobia; order Bryobacterales; family Bryobacteraceae; genus DASQDN01. The sequence continues at coordinate 158,574 of CAWGVL010000029.1, forward strand.
TGTTCTGATCGATGCGAACACCCCACTGGTCCTGATCGAGACGTGTGCTTTGCGCCAGGATGAGGTTCTGCGCGCCCACGGCATTCGCACGAGGGTAAATGTAGTCGAGCCAACTTTGGGCAACAGAGTGAATTTGCGGAACCTGATTGTTCGGAAAGGGATCGCGTACCCCGCTGGGACATTGCGGCGTGACCCGTGCCGAATTAATATCGTAGATTTGACCCTGCCGGACATCCCGCCCTAGGCAGTCGGTCCCAATCACTGGTCCTAATAACTCGGAGAAGTCACCTCGACGCACAGCGTCGCTAGGTACAGTCGCACGCGTCGCCGCAGACCTCCGAAAGCGGGTGCCCTCGTAATATCCAGAGACGTACGTCCCTGTCTTGCGCCCGTCGAAGAGCTTCGGTATGTATAATGGCCCTCCCAGGAAAAACCCGAACTGATTCTGCCGGAAAGGCAATTTCCCAGTACCCGATAGATTATTGATAAACCCATTTGCGGAGAGCTTATCGTTGCGGAGAAATTCCCACAGCGATCCGTGAAATTGGTTTGTGCCCGAGCGTGTGACGAGATTAACGTTTGCTCCGGCTGCCAGTGAAGCGCTGGCATCGGATTGGTGCGACGATATCTTGAACTCTTCCAAGGCGTCCGGTGGTGGCGCCGTCGCGAATGAGTTCGTAAAGCGCATGTTGTTTTCCACGCCATCGAGCGTGAAGTTATTCATCATGTGCCGCATGCCGTTCACGGCGGGGCTGAAGCCACCCGTAATGCCGAAGGACTGCTGCTGCCCGACCGCCGCGGGCGACGCGCCAGGAGCCAGGAGAATCAACTGCGAAAAGTTTCGGCCGCTTAAAGGGATCTCGACAATTTCCTGCTGCTGAATCACTGTGCCGATCGTGGCGTCCGTCTGATTCACCGCAACCGCTTCAGCGGTGACCTGAACCTGTTCCGCGACTTGGCCGAGCTGCATTCGAACCTCGAAAGTCCGGGATTCCGCCACCTGCAATCGGAATTCAGGAACTACATAGGTTTGGAAACCGGGCGCCGTCACCTTCAACGTGTAGCGAGCGGGCGGCACCGTAGGGATAACAAAGGTTCCAGCCGACGTGCTGGTACCTTCGCGAGTACCCTGGGCATCAAGATTCTGAAGTACGATCTTCGCGTCTACTACAAGATTGCCTGTGGGATCGTAGACGGTACCATTGATTTGTCCGAAATTCGTCTGCCCCCAGATCAAGCTTGGCGCTGCAAGGCAAATCACGATTCGCAATGCTGCCGAGTATAAGCGATTCACGACAAAACCTCCCCTAAAGTCCGGATAGGACGAGCGGTCATACCAGGCCATACCAACAAAGTATGCAAAAGCGTAACACGAGTCCGACGGAGGAGCAAGAACTTAAGTATGGTGAGACTCGAGTGCCACGAGCTTTTCTCCGACCTGTTGTCGCATAGCTGGCCGCGAGCATCAGAGGAACATTCACACAAAGCCCCAGAAAGCCGGCATGCATATTGCCGGGAGGTTCTACCCAACGAAAGATAAACACCAGGGCCGTAACGAATCCAGCAACCAGGCCAGCCGTGACGCCCTTAGACGTGATGCGTTGGCTGTAGAACGACGCCGCGACGCCCGGGAACATCTGCGCCGTTAATGCATAAGCCATAAGGATGATGTAGACGATCAGCGCAGGCTGGAGTAGCGCCAGCCCGTACGCCGCTCCGATGACCACGAAGACCAGTGTCTGGATCAGGCGCTTCAAACGGCGATCAGTAAGGTGCATTCGCGGCTGAACCAAATCGTTGCCGATAGTTGCCGCGGCCGCAAGAGCGCACGCTGCTCCTGTAACCATACTGGCGGATAATGCGCCGGCGCAGAACAAAGCGACCAGCCATAGCGGAGCTACCTGCTTGATCATCTCAACCATCACGGTATCGGGTTTGACATTGTTCAGCACCAAGATGCCCGCGAATCCAACGAGCGTGAACGACAACGCTATCAGGTTATAAATCGGAACGAAGATGGCCTGCTGTCGAATAATTTTCGGCTCGCGCGCGCTAAAGAAATTTGCAAACAAGTGAGGCCACATATAGAACGCGACGAGGCTGTTGATCAACGATGTCGTCTGAAACTGAAAATTCACGAAGCCTTTCGGCCCGGGGAACATCAAGTGCGCTGGTGAGCGTCTGGCAATCTGATGAAACATGGCAGACATGCTGCCAAAAAAATGCGTGACCACATGATGGACAATAAAAAGCCCGATGACGGCCATGAAGATTCCCTTCATCACCGCCACCCACCCTATCGCCCGAAGCCCGCCGGAGTATACGTAAACAGCAACGACGCTGAACGCCAGCAGGGCCCCGAGCCAGAACGGGATACGGCCGTCAGTAGTGACGTTGAAGACGTATCCCCCACCCATGATTTGCACACAGATGTATGGCACCAAGGCTGTTATGCCGACGATGGCCGCAACAGTACGGAGCAACGGCGACTGGTACCTGTCGCCGAGAAACTGCGCTTGCGTCAGATATCCTGACTCCTTTCCAGCGGACCAAATCTTCGGTCCCAGCCAGAAGGCAACAAAAGAGAGATAAACGCCAACGTTTGAAAAGATTGATACGCCATGTTCATACGCCCATCCGGGCTGGCCGAGAAATGCGACGGAGCTATAAATCTCTCCAATACTGACGAAGAACACGAGTAGAAAACCCAGGTTTCGGCCGCCCACGACGTGATCCGCAGTCGTATGGACGCGTCCCCGGCCCGCGCGCAATCCCACGATGAGCGTCAGAATTAAGAAACCGAGTACAACCGCTGGAATAATCGTCCAATGGTTCAGCATGTCAGTCGAGCCAGTAATAGGCCACCGCCAGCAAAGCCGCAACACCAAGATCAAGCGATACCATCCAGAACAGATAAAACGGCAGGCCGAATACAAAGGGCTCTATCCTGTTCGCGAAGGCTACAGCGGGCCATAGCGACAAGGCGAACAACACCGTAGCGAGGACGACCACAACTTTGCTTCGATTTGTTTTGCTCACGTTGCCGGCTGTTCCCTGCCGGATCAGAAAATCGGCAGGGCAGGTACCCATGCAGGCCGATTCGGATCGTAGAACTCGTTAACAGACCCCATCTCGAGATAGAGTCGGTGATATCTTTCCATCTTGCCCCTGTCAATCTCAATGCCGAGGCCCGGTCCTTCCGGGACGTCTAGAAATGAATCTTTGTACTGGAACGGCTTGGTGATGACATCGTCAACCTGATCGTGGTAGTGGCTATCGATCGCGTAAGTCATCGATGGCGACGCCGCCGCTAAATGGAGCATCGCCGCGGTTGATATACCGAGTTCTCGATCGCTATGAAGACCCACTCCCAGTTGGAAAGCGTCGCAAACCGCCATCATCCGCTGGTTCTCGCGAAAACCTCCCCAGAAATGCACGTCCGCCAAAACAATATCGACACTGCGCATCCGAATACCAGGCGCAAGCTGATCGTAACTGACGAGGCACATGTTGGTCGCGAGCGGAATCGGAACCGCCTTTCGAACCTGACTCATACCTTCAAGATTTGCGGTGGGATCTTCGAGGTACTCCAAGTCAATCTGCTCATCCAGAAGTCTTCGCCCGATGCGGATCGATGTCTCGACAGACCAGGCCGCGTTTGGATCCCACCGTAGAGGAGAGTCGGGCAGGTGCTTTTTCAATAGTCGCAGCGCGGCCAATTCCTCATTCGGCGGCAACACGCCTCCCTTGAACTTCAGGACTCGGAAACCATAACGGGCAACGAGTTCCTGAGCACGGTCCAGCATGGCCTGGGCGCTATCCTCACCTCCCAGTTTTCCATCCTGGCTGCGGTACCGGTAAAAGAGGTAGGCGGCCGACTCGATCCTGTCCCGAACCTTACCTCCGAGTAAGGTATATACCGGACGATTGAGCGCTTTTCCCGCAGCGTCCAGAAATGCCATCTCGATGCCCGCGCGAACAACGGCCGGCACCGCCGTCTCATAACCGATTCGAAATACGCCGAGACGATGCTGGAGGACACCGATCTCCAGAGGGTCGAGTCCAAGAACGAACGGCTTCGCAACTTCTATCGCGTGCTCGGCGGCGTTTCCTCCGTATGTTTCTCCGATGCCGATGATTCCTTCATCGGTAAACACCTCAATGATGCCTCGCGTCGTTCCGGTCTCTACGCCCATGCTCCACCGTAAAGGCGCCTCCATTGGAATCGTGACCGGAGTCATCCGTATATCGGTGACTTTCAATTCCTTGCCTCCGTAGCTAATTTTCCTTGCCATCCCAACTCTGGACATCGGCCAGTGTTGGGCTCCACTCAAAGTCGTCTAACGGGAACATCGGACGGCTGATGTTCTGGTATGGCATCAGTCTTAGCTGGCCTCTGCATGGTCCGGGCATATCGAAATGAACTACGTTTTCGCTAATCGAGTTGTACGCAGGACGGAATAACGTCGGTGATTTGATACCGACGAACTCCTGTTCCGCAGGCTCTACTCCCTGACTTCGATACAACTCGGGATCGATCATGAAGACTGGCCGGGATGCGACTACGATGGAGAGTTTGCCAACGCCTAGCGTTGCTGATACGCCCATCGAGACCAGGAGTCCGTGAAAGGCTGGGCCTTTGAAACGGAACTCGCCGTCGCTGACACCGAGGACTTTTACCAGAGCAGACCCCGATGGGGAGAATCTCTCGTCAAGCTTGCCGCCAAGATTCATTTCAATCTCGGCGCCCACACCGGCGGTCGCAGCGCTGGACGCCGCTTCAGGATCAATGAGGAACAAACACCCGCGGACTTTCTCCGCATAGGGCAGAACCGTTCTGAGCAGACCGGCGTGGTCGCCCGTGGCCCCACCGCTCGGTGAATCGTAAGCCTCAGATACCAGCACTGGACGAGCGCCATCGCCACGGATCATTTCGATTAAATGGTCGGGCGAAACCCACGGCACCTCGAAATCGTTCCTGCATGCCCAGAGTTGCCGGCCGATCTGCAACATCTTCTCTGGAACTTCCGGATTATCCGTGAAGTCCGTGACAGTGACACAGGAGGCAACCGGGGCGAAATCCAACCACGGCTGTACCGTGAAGAGCGTTGCGCAACATCGATCGTCATCAGGAAACGCTGCGCGCATTTCCTGCATGACGTGCGCCAGTGGAGGTTCAAATGTGGACCCGGCTTGCGGTACAGTCAGCAAGGGAATCCGGAGCTGCCAATTGCGAGAGGCGTCAGCCGCGGAGCCGCCGATGTAGCAATGCTACGGCACGAAGCGCAGTCTCACGTTGGTCTACGTGAGGATAGGTTCTGTAGCCGGAAAGGCCGTCCACCGCTTCGAGCAGCTCCGGCATCACGTTAGCGTGCAGATCGTGAGTGACCACGATGGGAATGCTCCACCCGACTTCAGCCCGAACGCGGGAGGCGATCTCGGCATCACCCGACGGAAGATGTTCGGCTGACATAGCGCCATGCAGCGCCAGCAGCAATGCATCGAACTCTCGGGCATGCACACTTTCGATCAAATCGCCGACCAATCCTTCGAAGCACTCGCGACTTAGCGCGCCGCCGGAGGTCGCATGAGCAGTAAACAGCGGCACGGACTCCCAACTTCGTTCAGCGCAACCTTCGAGAAATCCACCGACTTCTGAATTAGTTCCTTGATAATGTCGAAGAATGTCTTCGCGGAGGTGAAATCGAATTCCTCACGAGCCGCCAGCCTCGGCGCGAAGCTATTCGATTCCTGCATCAGTGCAGCAATTCCAATTCGGATCATTCTCTCTACTTTCCCGATATCACCGGTGCGGTCGATCCTCTCACAATGAGATCGACAGGCACAACGTACTCCTGGTTGCCGATTTCCTCCCCGTTCAACTTGCGGAAGAGCGCTTCGGCCGCAAGCCTTCCCACCTGATGCAGATCTACGCGTACAGTCGTCAGTGGTGGAGTCGCATTGTGCCCAAGATCGTCGTATCCGATGATGCTAATGTCACCCGGAACCGAAAGCCCAGCAATCTTCAGCCTCTCTAGCGCCCCAAGCGCGGCGAAGTCGTTCACGACGAGAAGGGAACTTGGAAGCGCATTCGCTTCGAGCAGTTCATCCATCGCCTGATACCCGGCCACTATTCCTGGCTGGAGGTCCATGGTGGAAAGCAAAGCGACCTGGCGGGGGTCGTACGCGATGCCGTATTCCTGCAGCTGCCTCCAATATGCTTTGTACTTTTCCGAACCGGCAAACCCGAGAAATCCAAACGTCCGATGACCCAGACCATGCAAGTGATCCATTGCCGCACGAGTTCCCGACCCGTAGTCGATCCTTACAGAGATGTGGTCGGAGCTCGCGTCCTTGACAAGGAGGTCAACCAGCACGTAGGGCGTGCCATTCTCGCGCAGTCGATCCAGAACGTGTCGACCAACGCCTCCGACCACAATGCATCCGGCGGGCGCTCCTCCGCTGTTCGCGAGCGTGTCTCGTGCACCATCGCCGATTGACTGGAAGTAAAGTCGTTTTCCCATTTCACGGCAAGCCGCCTCGACGCCGGCGAGAATGCGGTTGTAGCCGGTTTGCACGAAGTGGAAAACTCCGTCGCTAATTGCGAAGCAAATCCCATCTGCGCGCGGCGGCACAAGCGGCGTCGCCTCCTTGCGAGTTTTGGGTGGAGCGTCCACCACGAACGTTCCCTTACCAACGGTCCGGAACAGGGCACCTGCCTGAATGAGTTCCGTTATGGACTCCCGAACCGACGCGCGAGAAATTCCGTATCGTTCGGCAAGATCTCTCTCAGATGGAATTCGCACACCCGCGGGAAACGTGCCATCCTCGATTGCGACGCGGAGGATCTGGCTCAGTTGGAGACGAATCGGTGTCGCGCTTTGCGTTTGGATAGCGGCTTTTCTCATGTGACGTGGAAATCTGCTAGGGTCGGACAAAAGTACCATCGATGCGTCGATCCGGAGGATAGTACTGTGTCATTCTTCCTCCAGGCGTCGACGTCAACAACTTGGAGGCACGAGCCTCGTCGATATCAATACCCAAACCGGGTCGCGAGCTTGGATAAAGATATCCGCGCTTCACAACGGGTGTGCCCGGAAAAGCTTCCACCTCCTCAGGAGTGAAGTGGTTCTCTTCCTGAATACCGAAATTTACGATTGATGTGTCGATGTGCATGGCGGACGCAAGACTAACCGGGTCGTTATCGGCGCCTTCTTGAAAAGCGGTGCGTACACCATACAATTCAGCCATGGCAGCGATTTTACGCGCCGGAGTAATCCCACCAACCTTTGCCACACGGAAGCGGATGAAATCGACCAGGCGCTCGGAGATGAGCGGCATATACTCGGAAGGGCTCGTCAGCTTTTCGTGCGCCGCCTGCGGCGTCGTGGTCTGCTGACGCATCGTCCGGTACCACTGAAGCTGTTCGAGATTGATCACATCCTCAAGGAAGAAAAGTTTTGATGGTTCCAGCAGCTTCGCCAGTTGGATGGCCTTCATTGGCGAAAAATGCTCCTGCGCGTCATGAAGCAACTTCGGCTCGAACCCAACCTGTTTCCTAACATACTCGAACATCTTGACGTTGGTATCGATATAGAGATCTTCGTCAAAGACCCGTCCGGTCGGACCACCTTGCGGCCGCTCGCCCTTGCCCGCGTCGATGAATCCACCTCCGCCATATCCGCCGAGTTGGACACGAATGTGCGTGAATCCATTCTCCACGGAACGTCGCACAGCTTCCGCCAGCGCCTCGAAGGTTTTCTCTTCTCGAGCATGATCGTAGACAGGAACAGCCGCACGGCAACGGCCGCCCAGCAATTGATACACGGGCATGTTGGCACGCTTGCCTTTGAGATCCCAAAGCGCCGCGTCGACACCACCCAATGCGACATTCATCGTCGCATTGTTGCGCCAAAGCGAACTCATGTAGTTGGCTTGCCAGATATCTTCGATCTCGTCCGGATCGCGGCCGATCAGACCTTGCGAGAGAACCTCAACGGCCGGTGGGATTGTACCCGGACGAAAGATATCGGAGGCGGAACCAATTCCATATAAGCCGGGCTCACTCGTGTCCACTTTAACGATCGTCCACGCAGCGTTAGCGCGTGTTTGGATTGACCGTACGCGCGTAATTTTGATCGGAGGCATGCCTCGACGCGCTTGGACCTCCTGAGCCGTAAGCCACTCCTGGCCTACAGGTGAGAACATAACTCCGGCCGCGAAACAGCGCGCCCGCGTCATGGAAAGAAACTCACGCCTGTTCATAACAGATTGGACTGATCTGGTCAGACCATGGTACTATACCGCATCTAGCGGGTTTCTACAAATTATGGCAAACCGGTACTTCTGTCGTTATGCTCTTTTGTCGGTGCTTGCGGCCGCTTCAGCGTGGGCTCAAACCAGCAGCACAACGCTGCTCGGAACTATTGTAGACAGCAGCGGCGCGCCCATCGCCGCGGCGGAGGTTTCCACGACGCACGTGGCAACCAATCAGGTGCGAGCTACAACTACGAATGATCAGGGCTACTACGTGTTGCCTGCTCTAGAGGTAGGTGAATATCGAATTACGGTCCAGAAGCCCGGTTTCAAAACACAGGTCAGACCTGGTGTGATCCTTCGGGTGAACCAACGTCTTACAGTTGACTTCGCACTAGCGGTCGGCGATGTCACAGAGCGAATAGAGGTCACGGCTGCCATCTCGGCCTTAGATACATCGAACGCGGCGTTGGGGACAGTTGTCGAGCAAAAGAAAATCGTCGACCTGCCTTTGAATGGTCGTAACTATGCGCAATTGGCATATTTAGTCCCAGGCGTCACGCCCGGCCAACGCCATTCCAACGATAGCGTCAACTTTAGCAATCCGTTCCAGATCGCAGCTAATGGCCAACGCCAATTCAATACCGAGGTTACGATGGACGGTGTCAGCATCAACTCTGCTTTGTTGAATCAATCGAACTTCCGCCCGTCGATCGATGCCCTTCAAGAATTCCGCGTACAAACAGGTAACTATTCCGCCGAATACGGGATGCTTTCCGGCGCACAGGTAAATCTTGTACTGCGTGCCGGTACCAATTCATTTCACGGCACTCTTTTCGAATTCTTCCGCAACGACAACCTGGACGCTCGCGACTTCTTCCTGCCCAGTACTCAGCCAAAGGCGCCGTTTCAGCAAAATCAATTTGGAGCAACTCTCGGCGGACCGATTAAGAGGGACTCTACTTTTTTCTTCCTTTCCTATGAAGGCTTCCGTAAACGTCGAGCCAACGTCGGCAATGCGGTGGTTCTCACAGAAGCCCAGCGCCAAGGCAACTTCTCCGCTTCCACTACTCCCTTGCGCGATCCAGATAGTCCGGGACAGATCTTTCCAGGGAACGTCATCCCGCCAAGCCGGGTAGCGTCTCAAGCGCAAGCGCTACTCGAGTACTTACCTCTGCCAAATGCGGTCGGGACCTTAAATTACGCTGGCGCCGTACGTCAAAGCGCAAATCAAGAACAGGGCTTCACACGGATAGATCACAACATCGGCTCCAATGACCGTTTGTTCGTTCGCTACGGCATCAGCGATCAGCATGTTCCGGAGATTCAGTTGAACCCCAACTTCTCAATCGTCCAAGATATCCGCGATCAGAACGTGTTACTCAGCTACGTACACGTGTTCGGCCCGACAACGCTGAACGAAACGCGGTTCGGGTACAACCGCGCGAACGATCAGTTCTTTGGCCCAAGCAGAGAAAACTTCAGTCCTTCCCGCGATCTCGGGATTACAGGAGTTGCGGAAGACCCGAAACTCAAGGGCATACCGTCGATAAGCATTCCGGGCATACTGGGTATAAACGAACACTTCCTCGTCCCGCTAACACAGTTGGACTGGACCTATTCCGTCTCCAATAACTTAACGCTGACTCGGGGAACTCATGCCATCAAAACGGGCTTTGACATTCGCAAGAGCAGACTCGACCGTTTCTTTCAACAAGATAATCGCGGCACATTCACTTTCACGGGTACGCAAACCGGCAACGCAACTGCCGATTTTATCCTCGGGCGGCCCAGCGCGACCAGTCGCGCCGTCGGTCCGGGCATATACAACAACATCCATCAGGTCCGCCACGGGATACTACGTGCAAGACGATTGGCGCGTGACACCGAAACTGAACCTCAGCATCGGTATACGGTACGAGATCATGGGTGTGCCGGAAGACTCGGGCGGAAATCTTCGCACCTTTGATTTCAACCTGCACAAACTCGTGCCTGAGTTCGGGGTGACACAAGGTCTCTTTCGCTCGGACTTGAACAACTTTGCGCCACGCTTTGGATTTGCTTACTCGCCGTTCAAAATCGGCGGTCACCAGACCGTCTTCCGTGGTGGTTATGGCATCTACTACAACATGCCGCCTCTGCAGATTTACACTCTGATGGGCAACAATCCGCCCGCGAGCCTTACCGAGACCTTCAATGTAGCGAACGGCCAATTCCTCACCCTGGCGAATGGTTTCCCAGGCTCCGGAACACTGCCGGCTTTCCCGGCACTTCTGCCGATTGCGGACGATTTCCGCGCAGCTTACGTTCAATCCTGGACTTTCATGATGCAGCAGGAACTGTTCAGTGGAACAGTATTCGAAGTCGGCTATGTGGGGTCCAAGAGCACAAACCTGGACCAGACTGTGCCTCTGAACATGCCAACACCTGGCCCCGGTTCGAACCAGCAACGGAGGCCGATGCCGGACATCGGAGCGCTTCGATTCTTCTCCAGCGACTCGAACGCAACGTACCATGGGCTGCAAGCGCGATTCGAACGTCGGGCGGCGAAAGGTGTAACGATACTCGCCGCGTACACTTTCTCGAAAACGACCGATGACAACTTCTTCGCGTCCTCGACACCGCTGAACACCGCTCGTTGGGCACAAGATCCTGCAAACCGGAAAGCCGAGAAAAGTGTGTCTAGTTTCCATGTGCCGCATCGATTGTCGCTGACTTACTTATGGGAGCCATTCACGGGAAAGACCGTGGGCGGATCCCGGTTCGTTGGTGAAATTGCCCGAAATTGGCAGCTTTCGGGAACGACTACGCTACAGTCGGGGCTGCCTTTCACTATTAACGTCCCAGGTGACCCTGCGAATCTCGGGGCGTTCGGCGCAAATATCAGACCCAACCGCCTTGGACCGAGCCTACCGGAGGGATTCGTACAAGATCCGTACCTTTGGATTAGTCCAGCCGCATTCGCATCGCCGGATAAGGCGACCGATGCCAAGTGTATTGCGGCTCCGAACTCTTGCTCGTATTACGGGAATCTCGGACGTCTGACCGAAGTCGGCCCAGGTATTCACAACTGGGATGTCGGGATTGCCCGCCGATTCCCAATCACGGAGAACAAGATTCTCGAGTTCCGTACGGAATTCTTCAACTCATTCAACCGTCCTCACTTCGACACTCCGAATCGAACAACCGAATCCGCGATCTTTGGCCGTATTACAGCGACAAACCCACAGATCCCGAATCGGGACATCCAATTCGCGTTAAAGTTTACATACTGATTGAGAGGGAAGCAGATGCAACGACGAAGTTTTATGCGCATTGGGGCAGGAGCTGCATTAGTTCCTGCCGGTCAGTCAGCCTCAATCGCAGGGCCTGGAGGGATCGCGATCGGAGACCGATTCAGCCCGGACCCGTCGGAAAAAGACTTCGCAATCTTCAAACAGTCTGGCGTCGAATACGCAACCGTCTGGACGACCATCGACAAGGTGACGCTTGACTATATGAAGGATATGCGCCGGCGCTTGGAGTCGAACGGCATTCAGTTATGGAACATCGGCATTCTGGACTTGCACTGCGATCCCGCTCTGGTGCTTGGGCTGCCAGGACGCGACGAGAAGATCGAGCAGTACAAAGCGTATCTTCGAAATCTCGGGCAGGCCGGTATCCGATATACGACCTACGCCCACATGGCCAACATCAAAATGGCTCCCTACTATGCGACTGGTCGCGGCGTAACGCGGGGTGCTTCGACACGCCTTTTCGATTGGGAAGCCGCTAAGAAGCTGCCTTTATCGCACGGGCGAGTCTACAGCGAGGACGAAATCTGGCAAACGTTCACAACCTTTATCCGTGCTGTCATGCCTGTAGCGGAAAAGGCAGGTGTAAAGATTGGGCTGCATCCGGATGACCCGCCGGTGCCTTCACTCGGCGGTGTGGCTCGTGTCTTCCGCAATCTGGAAGGTTATGAACGAGCGATAAAGATCGCCGACAGTGACAACTTCGGACTCTGTTTCTGCGTCGGCACCTGGGCTGAAGGCGGTGACATGACGGGTAAAGATGTTTATGACATGATCCATCACTTCGGACCACTGAAGAAAATCTTCAAAGTTCATTTCCGCAACGTCGACAAGCCCCTCCCAGTCTTCCAGGAGACGTTTATCGACAACGGCTACATCGATATGTACAAAGTTATGAAGCTGCTGCAGGAGGTGAAGTTCGACGGAGTCATGATCCCCGATCACGTCCCGGAACCAAGCCCAGCAAGCAATGGGTGGGCGATCGGCCATATGCGCGCGCTTCGGGCAAGAGCACAAGCGGACAAAACGCGCGCGTGATCACTTTGCTGGCGAACATTGCCGGCCATAGCACTGAGCAGCGAATCGCAATCCCACCGAATTGGTGTGCGTGGGACCATGGCTAGGCCAGAACGAAAGGAAGGAATTGTTTGATGAGGAACTGGGCTAAATCGGTCGAAATCTTGGAGCGCTCTCACCGCTCGCTCGCAAGCAGCGTTAGCAGCCCGTTTCGCGCGAAGGCGCCCATTCCTCTTTTCTTGGAAGACGGTCACGGGTCCAGACTCAAGGACGTTGGCGGAAACGAGTACATCAATTACCAGCTAGCCTGGGGACCGATGATTCTCGACTATCGCCATCCTGGAATGGTGGAAAGGCTGCGACAGCACGTTGAGAGGCCACTAAGCTATGGCGCCCAGGACGAACTGCAGTTTGTCGTTGCCGAGAAGATTCAGGCAATGGTTCGATGCGCCGAACGCGTGGCCATCACATGAAGCGGCAGCGAAGCGGTCCAACTTGTCCATCGATTGGCCCGCGCCTACACCAATCCCTCACTGATCCTGAACTCGAAGGCCACTACCACGGCTGTATGGACTCAGCTTTACTTAGCTACATGCCACAGCAGGCAGATGTGGGATTGCTCTATAAGCCAAAGACTGTACGCGGCTCCAAAGGGCAAGTATCGAACTCTGAAGAGAACACTCTAGTCGCTCCTTGGAACCGGTTGGAGATTCTGGAGCAGATCCTCGAGGCCCATAATGGACAGATCGCCGCCATTACGATGGAAGCCGTCCTATGCAATAGCGGCTGCCTGATGCCTCTGCCGGGCTACCTTCAGAGCGTCCGCGAACTGGCGACGAAACATGGCTGTCTGTTGATATTGGATGAAGTGATCACAGGTTTCCGAATAGACCCGGGGGAGCGCAAGCCCATTTCAGCGTCACCCCGGATCTGGCAACGTTCGGAAAAACAGTCGGAGGAGGCTTCCCGGTGAGTGTGATCGCTGGACAGGCCGACATCATGGAGCAAATGTACACGTCAGGTGTCGTTTTCGGCGGTACTTTCAACGGAAACCCTATTTGGCTCGCCGCCGCCGATTTCTGCCTCTCCGAACTATCCCGGGATGGAGGTGAAGCCCTCTGCAAGGCGAATCGGATTGGTGAGAGAATCAAATGCGACTTGCCGCGCCTTGCCGAGGACGCGGGATTATCGCTGAAGACGGCCGGTTTCGGCACTGCGTTCGCCTTGCACTTCACCAAGCACCCTCGACTGATCGACTATCTAGATAAGTTCTCGGATCATCGCGAATTGTCGAATCGGTTTCTTCGCGCAGCGCTGTGCGAGGTTGTAATCATCGTGCCGGATGGACGGTTATACGTCTCCACGGCCCATACGGAACAGGATGCCGACCAGACCTTGGAACGGCTGAAACGTGCGCTCCAGAACTGTGGCTCGAACTGACAGATCGTTTCCCCTGACAAGACGCGATACGCTTCGCGCTGCGCTTGTGGCGGCCGTCCCCGCCGCTCAACTAGCTAACGCCCAACGTGTCAAGGGGCTCCCGCCGATTCGGATCACTAACGTCAAGGTCATCCGTACTTGCCCTCCCTTCCCCGGCTTTAATCTAAAGGCGTACACGCGATTGGTGGTCACCAAAGTCGAAACATCTGAACCCGGCCTCTACGGCGTGGGCTGCGCGACCTATACGTTTCGACCAGAAGCGGTATCCGTAGCCATCGAGCAGTACATCAAGCCATTTGTTATTGGTAAAGATCCCGAGATGGTCGAGGATCTTTGGGCGGGTATGAACGCCAGTTCTCTTTGGCGTAGCGGACCGGTGCTTCACAACGCCATCAGCGGGATTGACATGGCTCTTTGGGATATCAAAAGCAAGCGCGCGGGCATGCCCCTGTATCAATTCCTTGGCGGAAAGATGCGCTCGGCCGCCCAATGCTATGCGCATACGGGGGGCCGTGATGGAAAGGAATGCGCCGAGAACGTGCAACGGCTCTCGGCGGAGGGTTATCGTCATATCCGCATCGAATTGACCGATACGACAGTCGCCGCGAACGAGCGTACTCTCACCGATGCAACTCGCGGTCTGCCGACCGAGATGATGCAAAACGGAGCGCGCTATGTCCAGGGCACTCCGAAGTTATTTGCCGAAGTCCGCAAGATCTGTGGTGATGAGGTCGAGCTATTGCACGACATTCACGGGGAACTGCACCCTGTAGAGTGCATCGACATGATCAAACGGATCGAACCGTACAGGCCATACTTCATCGAGGATCCGTTCTATCCCGAAGAGATCGGCTTTATGACTCGTCTGCGCCAAGCAACAACGGTTCCAATCGCCCTCGGTGAGAAGTTCGTCAACAAGCATGAGTTTGTGGGGCTAATTAAGGATCGACTCATCGACTTCATCCGCGTTCACCAGTCCTACATCGGCGGAATCACGGCGGCACGCCGTCTGGCGATTTTATGCGAGTGGTACGGCGTACGCACGGCCTGGCACGCGCCTCGTGACACTTCTCCCATAGGCCACGCCGCCAACCTCCACCTCGATCTTGCAGTTCCAAATTTTGGCATCCAGGAACGCATCGTGTTTGGAGAGACGGTGGAAGAGGTCTTTCCGGGCTGCCCGCAGATTCGTAACGGCATGATGTTTGCGAACGATTCACCCGGTCTCGGAATCGACATCAATGAGAAGCTTGCAGCCAAATACCCACATCCAAATGATCCCGGCAACTTCGGCCCCAAGCGAAGACGCGAAGGCGGCATCGTAGAAAACTAATGGCGGAGAACTAGAACGTGAGGCGTCGCGAACTGCTTGGTGTTCCTGGTTTGGCTCTGGCACAAACGGCCACTCCACGACGAGGTCTTCCTCCGCTGAAGATCACAGATGTAAAAGTGATCTGCACAAATCCACCGTATCGTGACGGCACAATTTCCACGATGCAGCGGCTCGTCATCGCAAAAGTCGAGACGAGTGAACCGGGATTATACGGTCTAGGGTGTGCTTCGTTCGTGTTTCGACCAGCAGCGGTCATGACATTCATCGAAAGATACCTGAAGCCGTTCGTGATCGGTAAGGATCCCGAAATGGTATCCGACCTCTATCACTCGATGAATGCAAGCGGCTTGTGGAGGGGCGGCCCCGCCGAGAATTATGCGGTAGCAGGTATCGATATCGCGCTGTGGGACATCAAGGCAAAACGTGCGAATATGCCGCTGTACGAACTCTTCGGTGGTAAGATGCGGGCCGCGGTACATTGCTATGGTGATGCGGGGGGCAACACCGGTGAGGAGATGGCCGACAGTGTCCAGAAGGCGCTGGCCAGCGGCTACACGCATGTACGCCTCAACTATCGCGGCTCCAAGGTGGATCCGACGCCGGCCTTATCCGGCATGCCTCTCGGAACGTCGCTTGGCTCGGATCCCGTCATTGATCCGGACGAGTGGGGGCGTGAGATCCCAAAGATTTTCGAGCACGTCCGGAAAGTCGTCGGGGACAAGCCTGAGTTGATGCAACATCTGCACGGCCAACTTCCTCCGATCACGACGATTCAGATGATCAAGCGCCTTGAACCGCTACGGCCTTACTTTTTCGAGGACCCGTTTTATCCCGAGGACATAAGCTACCTGAAGGTACTTCGACCACAAACCAGCGTCCCGATCGCCATCGGCGAGAAGTTCGCAAACCGTCACGATTACATAGAGTTGGTGAGCAATCAATTGCTCGACTTTATCCGTGTGCATATACCGACGATCGGCGGCTTGACCATGGCTTACAAGCTTGCCGTGCTTGGTAACTGGTTCAATGTGCGAACTGCCTGGCACGCGCCAGGAGACCTTTCGCCAGTAGGACACGCGGTAAATGGGCATCTGGACCTTGCGTCGCCTAACTTCGGTATTCAGGAAGGCGCGTTTATTCCCAGCGATGCGGTGCGCGAGATCTTCCCCGGAACACCGGAGATACGAAAAGGATACTTGTTCCTCAATGAAGCTCCCGGCCATGGTGTAGATCTGGACGAACGCGCTGCTGCGAAGTATCCGTGTTCGATGCAAGATGGCAACTTCGGCCCGAAGCGCTTTCCAAACGGATCTATCGTCAGCAACTAAGCATGAATCGCCGCACCTTTCTCAGTACCGCTGCCGCTGCCGGGACGAATCCGCTGTTCGGTCAGACTAAGACGCCGCAGCGAACGTCCGAACTTTATCTTCATCCTCGCAGACGATCTCGGCTGGAGCGACCTTGGATGTTATGGTCATCCGTTCATCAAGACAACGAATCTCGATCGACTCGCAAGTCAGGGCACACGGTTCACACAGTTCTACGTAAACTCGGCGGTATGTTCCCCAAGCCGTGCCGCCTTCCTGACGGGGAATTTTCCCGCTCGCCACCGGATCCACAGTGCTCTCGATATGCCAGAGGTCAACAAGCAGAACGGTTCCGCGGATTTCCTGGATCCGGTAGCTACCAATCTCGCGCGCGTCTTGAAAGAGTCCGGTTACACGACGGCACACTTCGGAAAATGGCATCTCAGCTCCACAGCCAAAGATCCGAAGCCGACGGCCTACGGCTTCGATGAATTCCGAACATCTTGGCCTGAAGCCGAGTCCGATCCATACTTCTGGTCGAAAACAACACAATTGATCGTTGACGATGCCATCCGTTTCATTGAGAAGAACAGGCACAAGCCTTTCTTCGTAAACCTGTGGACGCTGATTCCGCACGCCATCCTGAATCCGACACCTGCAGAGACAGCCCGCTATAGCGACTTCGGCCCTCCGAACGTGCCATATAAAGGCGCCCATCAGATTTATTACGGCGCGGTCAGTGGCATGGACGACCATATTGGACGTCTGCTCACGCGCATTAATGAATTGGGCCTCGACCGGAACACGCTCGTTATCTTCTCCAGTGACAACGGTCCGGAAGAGATCGATATCTACAGCGTGAATCATAGCGGCGCCGGTTCTACCGGCGCTTTTCGGGGCCGTAAGCGTAGCCTCTACGAAGGTGGAATTCGAGTCCCATTTCTCGTACGCTGGCCGAATAGAGTTCCAGCGGGACGAGTAGACAATACGACGATCGCAACCGCCGTCGATCTCCTGCCCACATTGAGCAGCTTGGCCGGCGGCACTCTGCCGTCTTCCTATCAGCCTGACGGAGAAAGCTTGAGTCCAGCGTTAAGTGGAGCCGTTTACCGACGCAAGAAGCCGTTGCTGTGGGAGTGGCGATTCGATATCTATGGCCACGCAGTGAATCGTAGTCCTATGTTGGCTATTCGTGATGGCGATTGGAAATTGCTGATGAATCCGGATCGCAGCCGCGTCGAGTTATTCAACGTTCCACGTGATCCAACAGAGTTGCAGAATCTCGCTGACCGGGAGGCGAAGGTCGTAGCGCGACTGTCGCGCCCGCTGCTGGAATGGCACAAATCCCTGCCGCCCGGTCCCGTGCGGCCAAGCGCCGGCAAGAATGATTTCCCAGGCCCATCCCTGGCACGCAAACCCTAACGATGAGACTATACGGCAATCGGCATCACGCGTGCCGGATCAACGAATATCAATGGCGAGGACACAACCTGCTCGTCATGGAAAACGAGCTTGTCCGCGTGACAGTGCTCACGTCGAAGGGAGCGGATATCCTGGAGTTCCGCTACAAGCCAAACGATACAGATGTCCTTTGGCACGCGCCCCAGCCGATTCTGCCGCCGACCTTTGTTCCCACGAAGGCGCGTAGCGGCGGAGCCTTTCTCGATTACTATTCCGGCGGATGGCAGGAGATTTTCCCATCTGCCGGCCACTCGGTGAACGTTTCGGGAGCTGAGTTGGGACAGCATGGTGAGATAAGCCTGCAACCGTGGGACGTGCGTGTCTCCGAGGACAAAAGCGAAAGGATCACGGTCGAGTTTAGTGTTGAAACGATCCGCACACCGTTTCGCCTCGTCCGCGCCATGACGCTACAAACCGGCGACAGCACGTTGTTTCTCAAGGAAACAGCGACCAATCTTGGCTCCGAAAAACTTCCCTATGCGTGGGGACATCACCCGGTTTTCGGAGCGCCGTTTCTCGAAGCGGGTTGCGAAATCGATTTCCCCGCCTCGGATAATGGGCCTGCTCACAAGCAGAGCGTTCCCTCTATCGACGCACGTTCAGAAAAGGTAATCTGCTTGGAGAATGTGCGGGAAGGTAGATTTCGTCTGAGTAATCGGCGGCTCGCGGTAGCCGCGGAGATGCGTTGGGACAAAGCGGTAATGCCATATCTCTGGTCTTGGCAGGTGTACGGCGGAAGCTGGCACTATCCGTATTATGGGCGAGCGTACTGTCTCGGGATCGAGCCATTTAGTTGCCCTGTCCAACCATTCGAAGACACGATGGCGCAGGGTCGCGCTATGCAGTTGGATGCCGGTAAAGACCGTGCTTTGACTGCCGAAATGCGTCTGGTCAAGTTGTAACGCCATGCGAACTGCCGTAGCTGCGGATGCGCTGGCGCTTTTGGCATCATCTCTGTCGGGAGCAATCACTTCCAAGGTGCTCCTCATGATTCCCGATGACGAAGACTTAAAGACGCGATACGCCGAAGGGTCGAAAAAGAAAGCGCACCGGTCGTGTCGTCGCATTGTCACCGGGCACTGTGCAGGACCTCGCGCTCTGGCGAGACATGCTATTAGGGCAGAAGCCCGATAGCTTTCTATTCCCTACCGAACGCAACACTCCACCCAGCCGAGATAATCTCTGGAACCGGCACATGGCGCCGAAGGTCGTCGGTCGGGCTGGAATGGGCAAGGTTCCAGGTGCTATGCCGGACGAACGCCCAGCTCGCGCGCAAGGCATCCATTGACGACAAGTTGGCGCCATCGGACTGATGAAGTGCAAAACCAAAGAAACTGGTTGAGGGCGCAAGGCTTTGCAACCAGATGCGCCTTTTCAGTCAGTACTGCCTGAAAACAGGCGCGTTCACACTCGTAAACCCAGCGAACAGAGTCTGCTACCTGTTGTAACAAGTGGTACCCGACGTGCTCTCTTCAAGATAACGAGACACAAGAGACACACTCTTGCCGTCGATAATCGGCCTTATCCCATTTGAACACTTGCATCTTGGGAGGAATTCCATGGCTTCCGTGTGGAAAGCACTAGCACCTGTGGATTCGACAAACGAGACAGAAGGACCTATGAAACAGGCAAGCAGCTATACTCCCACTGATAGAATCTATTGTGCTGGGCGCCACGCTGAAGCGGCTCGTTATCGGTATAGAATCGGGTCTCGGGACTGCTAAATCGTAAAGATGTTCGCCGGAGATGTATACAAACTGCTTGAGGGTACCGCAGATGCGGCGTTCGTCGTCACTGTCGAAGGCGAGATATGCTCCTGGAATGCGGCCGCCGAAAAATTGACAGGCTATGCCGCAGCCGATGTTCTGAGCAGGACCTGTCATGAAGTTCTCCAAGGCAGGGGCGCGCTCGGCACAGTTGTTTGTGGCGGCGAGTGTAGTGTGCACCACTGCGCGGTAGAAACTGAGTCGATACCGACGTTTGATCTCGAGATTACAACGCACTCCGGCGAGCGGAGATGGGTGAGCGTTTCAACGATCGTATTTGATGACTCGCGGCTCCATAGGCGTCTCATTGCACATCTCCTTCACGACATCAGCGACCGTAAGGAATTGGAGCAAGCCTTTTCAAGAATGCTCGAATTATCAAAACAGGTTCTTTCTGTTGGCAACGGGCCGACTAGGCCGTCTCCCGTCGAGCGGCTCTCCGAGCAAGAAGAACGCGTCCTGAAACTATTTGCTGCTGCGAAGAATTCGGCGCAAATCGCAAAGGAACTGAGTATTACCCTACCAACTTTAAGAAATCATCTCCACGCCATCAACCAGAAACTTCGTACGCACAATAGGCTTGAGGCAGTTCTTCACGCAATAAAACGCGGTCTGATCTAGCGCGAACCCCATCACTCTCGCAAATGTTTTCGGCGGGGCCTTTGCTTGTGCGCTTCGATAGCTAGTAAGCTGTCCCAGCGATTGGATTAGCAATGATTCTCCTGGTCGGGTCTGAATAGGACCAGCGGAATGGGCGCGCCACCTTGGCATAGGCACGTATGTATTTCCGAATCTTGCGCGCCAAGTCAGCGACAGAAGTGAAGATGCCGCGGGCAAGCAGATCGCGCTGAATCTTTGCCAACCAGAGTTCGACCTGGTTCAACCACGAAGAGTATGTTGGCGTGAAATGAAAGCGAACCTTGGGATGTTTTGCGAGGAATTGCTCGACGGCTTTGGTCTTGTGTGCTGAGAGGTTATCTAAGACAACGTGGATCTCTCTGGCCCAACGAGTTCGACTCACAAGGTCGGTTAAGAATACGATGAACTCATTGCTGGTGTGTCGCTTGGTGGTTTTCCCCTGCACCTTTCCGGTCTTCACATCCAGTGCCGCGTACAACGATAGGGTTCCATGTCGGTAATATTCGAACCCGTGTCGCCTCCGCTCGTCCAGGCGACAGCGGCAGGACCGGGTCCAGACGATCGAGCGCCTGAATCGCGGTCTTCTCATCCACGCAAAACACGGCTGCATGCTGCGGCGGCTCCAAATAGAGTCCGATTATGTCCGCAGCCTTGGCCTCGAAGTCTGGATCGTTGCTCGTCATGTAGTGCTGCAGTCGATGTGGCTGCAGTCGCGCTTGGGATAGGATTCGATGCACGCTCGATTTGCTCACGCCCGTCTCGGCGCTAGCAGTCCGAGGCGGAAATCACATTATTAAAAAAACGAACGAGGAGTGGAAGCAAGCCGCGAGTTGATGATCAGGCGATGCCTGCGGCGTGGACGTTACCGGGAACGACTCTTGCCGCGAATCATCACAAATCATCAGGCAAATAATGCAATGCAGAAGCTGCTGGAACGCATCAACGGGACTATTTCGCCTTCCTTGAAGTCCCCGAGGCGTTCCGAGTTCGCAGGCCCACCGCATCAGCAATCCGAGGTTTAGCCCGCATATGTGAATCAACAGCCGCTTGAGAATGTTGTCACGACCCCGCAGGTGCACTCGCCTCATTCCGCCGGTTGTAAAGATGGGCGTTGATTCGTTCCAGCCGCTCTCCTCGTTGGCGTTGCAGCTTTGCGCCACGCTCCCCTTTGACACGTCGGCGGTTTCCGTAGACTGCCTTTTGCGCCGCCGATTGATCGATCCAACGCTGCGCGCCGCGGTCCGGTTCCGAAATATAGGTCCGAATCCGGCTTCCCCGATCTTCCGCACCACTTCCCGGCTGTGGTACCCCTTGTCGGTCACGACTTCCACGGGTCCATTCGCGTTCACCATCCAGCCTCAACCGCTGGATTCACGGCTTCGGCGACAATACCGATGTGCTCGCTTGCTCGCTCCAGCGTTTCCTGCACCGTTTGCGTATCTCCGGCATCCGCTGGCTGCACGGTCACCGCAATCACCGCCCCCGTTTCCATGTCCACGGCATGCTCGGCCTTATGCGCTAAATGCGTACGCCCGTCTTTCATCTTGGTGATTCGCGCATCGGGATCTTGCGGATGCGTCCACTCCTGGTTGGATCCCTTCTTGGCCCGCTTGCGATCCAACGCGCCAGTTGTGATCGGGTCGGCGTTTCGATTCCCGACGCCTTCGCCAACTGGAGCAAAAATTCTTGGTATGTCTGACCCGTATCCCGCCGCACGATGCTTCGCAATGCTGCGTTCGCTTCCAGCGTCGTGGCATCGATCCCGATTGTCTTACCACGCAGTAAGCCGTGTTCCGCCAGCACCGTCAGAACCCACGCGAACACCAACTGATGCGTCTCCACGTCGATCAACCGCCGCGTCCGCGAGATCGTCGTTTGATCCGGCGCTGTTTCCTCTAAACCGACTCGCAGAAAGGCTCGAACGCTCAGCGAATCCGCTGCTCGCCAGGCGATTCCCCGCTCGCTATCGATTCCCTCGAAGTATCCCAGCAACAGCAGCCGAAAATAGATCCCCGGTGACAAGCCCGGCCTACCCATGTTCTCGGCATAGAACCGCCGCCAGATACCTCCAGAATTCGTCGAAGCTGCATTTGTCCAGCAACACGTTCAGCCGCTCATAGAAAGGGTGGCCCGCCGGTCGCGCCAAAGTCGCTGTGGCCACCCACAACTCCTGTTGCCGTTCCCGTCCTTTCCTTGTTCCCATCGCCATGCCCAATTCTAAGCTGAAACATTAGCTAGTGGAAATGGTTTATGTGGATTTTCACCTCGGACTGCTAGCTTGCGGACCGACCAGTGGGTGCTGCCATCACCAGGTTTCAGTTGCACCTTGCGGCATATCTTCGCCTGAACCGCTGGCGTTGCTGTCCGAGGTGTGCTGCCCTTGTGTTGGGGTTCGAGGCCATCCAGGCCCATTTGTTCGAACCGCAGCTTCCAACGTGAGATCGTCGGCGCGGTTGTATGCAGGCTTCCCTTTATGACTTCGTATGTCACGCCATCAGCCAACGCCAAGATCAGTCGCGCCCGAAACACATCTCCAGCCGGCAAGCTACGCGACTGAGCCCACCGCATCAACTCCTCCCGCTGTTCTGTTGTCAGCGATAGCAACTCCCGATATCGTGTCACAGAGCATAGACGTACTCAGTCGAATATTCGTAACAGTATCACTGGGACAGCTTACGAGTATGTTTTGCTATGCTGCACCACGTTCCCTCAGCGGCGCTACAGAATTGTGTCTTGAAAGAGGCGCTTCGCGTATTGCGGCCAAGTGGAACGTTCGCCGGCGTCGATAGCCTGGATGCTTTTCTATTCAGTCAGGGGTTTTCATATCGCAGACACGATGGTCCTCGTCGATCCGGCTACATTCCCCGGCGGCTTGCACTGGCCGGATTTGAAGCCATCTGTGTAGAGATCCGCGATCAGGAATTTCGATTTTCGGCCCGCCTTCCTTCCATCGAGGACTCACCCCGAAGTCGATTACAATCGTCCTCCCGCAAGTGACAGTCGCTCTATTGTATGTTCACCGGCGCCGCGTCAGACTCAGGGCATGGCAACGAAGTCGTCGAAATATGGGGAAGTGGTCGAGGGGCTGACGGGCGTCCTATTCAAGCTGCAGTACGACACAAAGTTACGAACGGGCAGATTTCGTAACCACCTTCTCAACGCCCTCGTTCGAGGGTCCACTCACATTCAGCGAGCTATGACGCGTTCGGTCGGATTGATGTTAGATCCCCGCTCGAAGGAAACGGTAGAACCAGTTGTCTTCAGGAGCCAGTTCCATCCAACGCTACCCCCCTTGATAAAGCGGCGCGGGAGCGCCACGCGCTTGCCCTTTGGCGGTAAGTGATGAAACTCGCGTATCTGTTGATCTGGGGAAGCATGCTTGCCTTCGGAACGAGCGCAGTCTGGGCATTGGTATGGGCCATCCGGCGCGGAGAGATGTCCGATTTCCAAGCCGGCGCCGAGAGTATCTTTGACGGTGACGAGCCGGTCGGCAAGGCTACGGATACGTTCCCCGGACGGCGATCATGAGCACTTTGGTTGTGTCCCCGGGCGCTGTTCCAGATCTCGAAGACGACGTAATCACGCGCATTCAGATCGATCGCTCCTGCCGACAAACGGTACTCGGATACTATGCGAGCGCAGTGTTTTGGCTGCTCTTCGGCACTGCCGCAGCGTTAATCAGCTCAATTAAGCTTCACCATCCAGAGTTTCTCGAAAATTGGGAATGGCTCACCTTTGGACGTATTCGATCGGTGCATCTGAACACCGTTGTTTACGGATGGTCCTCAATGGTGGGAATCGGGTCACTCTTGTGGCTGCAGGCGCGATTATGCAAGGTTCGGCTCCCAAATCGCATCGTGCTCCCATCGACCGTGATGATTTGGAATATCGCCGTGATCTGGGGTGTTTACGAATTGCTGGCTGGACACTCTACTGGTGTCGAATGGCTCGAATTTCCGACCCGAGTGCTGACATTCTTCGGCTACGTTCTTTTAGTGCTGTTCTGGACCTCTTTGACAATGTTTTCCGGTCGCCGGGTTCGGCACACTTACGTCTCGCAGTGGTACCTATTCGGCTCCGTTGTTTGGTTTCCGATCCTGTACGTTGCCGCGGTTTTATTGCCTGCAACGGGTCTGGTCAGCGGCGCCGCCTGGGCGACAACGAACTGGTGGTATGCCCATAACGTCCTCGGACTCTACATCACCCCGATGGGACTTGCCGCCGCTTACTACCTGATTCCCAAGGTCACCGGTCAGCCGATTCACAGCTATCATCTCTCGCTCCTGGGTTTCTGGGCCAATGCTCTGTTCTACAGTTGGATCGGCACCCATCATCTGGTGGGAGGTCCGTTGCCGGCCTGGATCATCACAGCGGGAATTGTTGGGAGCATCATGATGTTCATTCCCGTCATCACTGTCGCGATCAATCATCACATGACGATGGTGGGACGCTTCCACATGTTGCGGACGAGTCCGGCGTTGCGATTTACGGTATTCGGGGCAATGTGCTACACGGCAGTCAGCTTTCAAGGTTCGATCGAGGCCCTGCGTTCTGTAAGCGAGGTAGCGCATTTTACGCATTACACAGTTGCTCACGCGCACCTGGGAATGTATGCGTTTTACACGATGATCATGTTCGGTGCAATGTATTACGTAATCCCGCGATTGACACGCAATGAGTGGTCTTCGCCTCGCCTGATCAAGCTGCATTTCTGGACGTGCGCGATTGGAATCGGCCTCTATTTCGTTGCGCTGAGCTGGGCCGGATGGTATCAGGGCCTTATGATGAACGACCCAGGCGTCCCGTTCCTGCAAGTTGTCGGATATACCAAGCCGTATCTGGTTACCAGGAGTCTCGCCGGGATGATGATGACAACCGGACATGTGGCCTTCGCCATCCTGATCTTCCGTATTTTGCATAGCAGTTCCGTCCCGCTAGTGGGCCCGACCCTATTCACGACCAGGCCGGGAGAAATGCGTTAACGATATGAACCGGTCCTGGTCTTTTCTCATCGGCGTTCTTGCAACGATCCTGTTCTCGATGGCGGGGCTCGTGCTGGTTCCGAACTGGCAATTTCAGGAGTTGAAACCGGTCGTCGACGATAACGACCTGGCTCATCCGGTGAAACCTGAGGGCTCAACTTATTTGGGCCGGCAAGTCTACATATCGGAAGGCTGCATTTACTGCCACAGCCAACAGGTTCGTAGCGCCGATTTCGGAGCGGATATTGCACGAAACTGGGGTACTCGCCGATCGGTCGCGCGCGATTATATCTACGATCAGCCGCATCTGATGGGAACGATGCGGACCGGTCCCGATCTCGCAAACATAGGAGTACGGCAGCCAAGCCGCGAGTGGCATTATCTGCATCTCTTCAACGCGCAGATTACATCGGAAGGATCTATCATGCCGCCGTTCCGGTTTCTTTTCAAGAAAGTCGACATTCACTCGGTTTCAGTCGCTGATCGGGGAGGCAAATGGACTCTGATTCCAGCTAAATACACAGGCGAAGGAAAGCCTATGTATCTGTTGCCGACACAGCGGGCGTCCGATCTCGTCGATTATCTCCTCAGTCTTGACCACAGCTACGATCTGCCGGAGGCCCATCGATGAGCGAGGGCATTCTGGGTAAAGGTTCGCAGCCAGTCAAGGGCTCCTCCGAGGCGGAAGAGAAACTGCGCGCCGAACCCTCCGAACTGGTCGCCGCGGTGACTCGTGAGATGTCGGAACCAACGGACGGCCTCGCGCCGACCCCGGTCGCGCTCGTACTTTTTCTTCTTCCTGCTGACAGGATGGGCAGGATATTACCTCTCGAGCAACTCCGGAGGATTTAACGCCAACACTTACGATGAGCACTATGCAGGCGGCGCAAACCCTCCGGAGGTCCAGACACCGCCGGATCCCGTGGTGCTGGGCCGCCGGACCTTCATGATGTGTGCACAGTGTCATCAGGAGAACGGCCTCGGTTTGGCGGGAACTTATCCGCCCCTGTCCGGCTCGGAGATTGTTCTGGGCGATCCTCAGACGCTTGCTCGTATTCTGCTCCACGGCTTGCATGGCGATATTAAGGTTGCCGGAGCGGTTTACAACGGAGAGATGCCGGGGTGGGATCGGCTGAGCGATACTCAGATAGCTGCAGTTCTTACCTATATACGGAGCGCCTGGAAGAATCACGCCGCGGCAATCGATCCGGCGCTGGTAGCAGCGGTCAGGGAACAGGCTGCAAGCGCGCACGCAAGCATGGACGTGGGCGGAACTTCAGCAAGCTGCGGAAGCTCCAGCGACCATTCCGCAAACGAGCTCCGCGCATCTATCGAAATGATGGCCGATTCCTCCGTCGCGGGATGCTGCGCGATACCGAACGGAAGCGAAGGCTCATGGTGGCGAGTTGCAATTGCCGCGTTTCTCGCAGGCAACAGCATGACCTTCGCGCTTGCGGCGAATCTCTCTGAAGCCGATCCTACTGAGAAGCTGGTCCTGCAATCCATACCCCTGGCCGTAGCGGGAGTGGTGACACTCCTTCTGGGCGGCGAAATGCTTCGAAACACCTGGGAGGCGCTTCGCGCAGGAAGGTTGTCAATTGACAGCCTTTTCGTCCTGGCGATGCTCGGAGCTTTCAGCGCATCACTTATTTCTTACGTATCAGGTCAAGGGCCGGTATTCTTCGAGGTCCCGAGCATTCTCGTAGTGATATACGCATTTGGCCGCCAGTTGGCATGCTATACCCAATCGCGCGTATTATCTGCGCTGACGCAATTGGATCCTGCCGCGTTGACATGTGAAGTCCGAAAGCAAGATGTTTGGGAGACCCGAACAGCGGCAGACATCCGTAGGGGCGATCATGTCCGCGTGCATCCCGGCGTGATGATTCCTGTAGACGGCGTAGTCCTGCAGGGAGAGGCGCTAGTGCAAGAAGTCAGTATGACGGGTGAACTGCTGGCCGCGCGCCGTGAAGAAGGTCAAGCCGTCGTCGCCGGTACTCACGTTGTCGACGCAACTCTTGTAATCGAAGCGACTGTGGACGGATTCGATCGATGCCTGGATCGCATCACGAGCGTGCTTCGGGAAGCAGCGTTGCAGCCGGGGCAGTCCCAGATTTTAGCGGACCGACTCGCGCGATGGTTCGTTCCGTCAGTAGTGCTTGTGGCGATGCTCACCTTCGCCGTTCACAACGCAATCGCCGGCTGGGTTCCGGCGCTCTTCAATGCGATGGCGGTGTTACTCGTCGCTTGTCCGTGCGCGCTTGGATTCGCGACGCCTCTGGCGGTTTGGACGGGGATGCGGCGATTGCAGGCCCTCGGTTTCTATGTGAAGCGTGGAGACGCGATCGAGAAACTGGCGGCAGTCGATCGTGCAGTTTTCGACAAGACCGGTACGCTTAGCCTGCCGGAATTGTCGCCTCAGCTCCGAATCGAATCGAAGTGGCGCGAAAGGCAGACGGATCTGGAAGACCTCATCAGCGCTGCCGAGGCGCCGGTGAACCATCCCATCGCCCGCGTTCTCGCGCAACTTACCGGTGGCCGCGACCGGTATCGGGCACATTCGGTTTGCGTTGAGCCGGGCAGAGGCATCTCCGCTCACGTCGGAGCGACGGCGGAATCGGCGCGAACAATTCGAATCGTAAGCGCATCCGCCACACCGGATGGCGCATCGCTATCGGTCGAAATTGAGGGTGAGCGTGCAGCAACAATTTGCTTGGGGGAAACGCAGAGGCCGCACGCAACGGCGCTGCCGGAAGCTCTTCAGTTGATGGACATTGACACGGTTCTGATGACAGGAGATCGAATGGAGCGTACTTCCCAATTCGGTTTTCCAAATACATATGCCGCTCTCAACCCGGAGGAAAAACTCGGCCTCGTCCGCTCATGGAACCAGAGGGAGCGGCGAATTCTATTCGTCGGCGATGGGATGAATGACGCGGCCGCTATGGCGGTCAGCGATGTCGCGATTGTTGTGGGCGCAGAGCCCGGATTGGCACAAGAAGTTGCGTCAATTATCTGGCCGGACCCACGCTTCGACCGGCTCCCCACGGCGATCGCAATCTGCCGTCAAACCGTGCGGCTCGTTCGTCTGAATTTGAAGTTCGCTCTCATCTATAACCTGATTGGGATGGCATTCGCCGCCTGCGGCGTTTTGCATCCGGTGGTCGCGGCGCTGTTGATGGCAATCTCGAGTTGCGTAGTCACGCTGCGGTCTTTGCGACTTCTCGATGCCGATCACTCGCTCGCGACTGCTGGTGGGTCTGATGATACGCATTGAGGCGGCAACGAGTCTCGCCCTAGCGGCCGGTGTTATCGCCCAAAGTGCTCTGTTGTGGGCCCGCTCGGAGTTGACCCTCCTCGAATCGATCGAATTTTGGGTGGCTACGCTCGGTATTGTCATTGTCATTGCGGAGCTTTGGCGATGGCGGCGCCATCTGAATCCTCATGTAGACATGCTTCTCATCATGTTCTCGATCGGGGGAGCGGGAATGGCATTCGGCCTGCCTGCCGGCGTGTTCTGCCACGCTGCGGGTTGGACCGAATGGCTTCAAATGAGCAGCGTGATGATCGCTGCCGGCCTATTGCCCAGCGTTGTTTTCAGCCGCTGTCTCCTGGAGGCGAGGCGAGAGAAGAGACTGTGCTCGACAATGGCGCTCGACAGCGCTGGCATGCTCGCGGGTATGCAGCTCGCCGGCCTCATCTCCAACTCGTCTGCAGGCGCGTGGGCTATCATCGCAAATCATACATTCATGGTCATCGGCATGATAGCCGGCATGTCAGCAGCAATGGCCCTTCGCCGGACCCGTTCCTATAGTATGGCTTCGATGACAAACGTAGGTCTGTAAGTGACAGCCGTTCCATTGAGCTTTCTGGCGCATGTAGTCAGACTGAAAGTATGGAACTCGCACATGTAACGCAGGTAGTCGAGAATAAGTACCGCTCGCAAGTCAGTCAGGCAAGCGCCGAGGATTCGGTGAATCGCGTTCTGGTGGTTTCGTCGGCGCCGGAGGACCAGGCGGCGCTAGCGAAGTTGCTTGTCTCCCACTCGTACCCACGGTATTGGGCCTCCTCGGTGGCCGAGGCTGCCGACTGGCTGGGGCGAAGGAGCGCGCGCGTTGTGATCTGTGATGACCAACTGTCAGACGGCGGCTGGCAGGATTTGTGGGATGCCCTGCGTGGGACGCCGGTTCCGCCTGTATTCATTGTCAGCGCATACTTGGCCGATGAACGGCTCTGGGCCGAGGTTCTTAACCTGGGCGCTTATGATGTCATCGCCAAACCCTATCGTGGCGCTGAGGTCACCCGAGTTCTCGATCAGGCGTTCAGGACGTTTGGATCTCTACGGTTGAATCGTGAAACACAAAGAATCCAGTCTCCTGCCGGCTTTCAGTTGCGAAAGTGATGCTCAGCAACGGCAGGCAAATATGAGGCTGGCGAGACACACGAGAGGAGCATTTGCAATGCCTGTGCAGATAGGTCAATCGGAACCCGGGTTCGATGATCCGGTAGGCTTGATGGCCGCATGTCACCGCAGAATCGAGCGATTTCTGGCTGTGCTGGTCGACCTGACGATACGGCGCGGCGGAAACGGACTGAACCGGCAGGAGAAGGCCGCAATGGAAACAGCGCTGAGGTATTTTCGTCACGCGGCGCCACACCACACTGCTGATGAGGAAGATGGACTTTTTCTTGCCCTGGAGAAAGATCGCGCCGATGACGACGGAATGATTTCCGAACTCGAGCGGGACCATCGCAGAATCGAGGGGCTGCACAAGACAGTCGACGGCCTCGGTGTACTGTGGTTGACGGCCGGGAATCTGGCCGAAAGCAAAGTCATTCGCTTGCAAGCCGTTGTCGGCGAGTTATCGGCTCTGTACCAGGATCACATCCGCGTCGAGGAGCAGCATATATTTCCGAGGGCCCGAACTTCTCTGTCACGAGAGGCGCTCGAAGTGATCGGGCGAGGGATGGCGGTACGGCGCGGTTTAAGTTATATCCCCACGGTGGTCGTGGCGGCTGCCGGCAGTTCGTGCAGCAGTCCCATCCGGCCAGCCGGCTTGGTCGATGTTCTTCAACAGCAAGACAAAGAAGATTAGACCGCCATAATCTTTCCACCTGCGAAGAACATGCTGCACACGGTCGTAATCGAGTTTGTTTCTGAGCCGCAGTCAGCGCTCCAGGTTGTTACGAGCGCCAACGTCATCGCCTGGAAATACATTCGTTCTTCCCAAGGTACGGAGCAGCACGTATTCCGCGGTACAGCGCCCGACCCCGTAGATTGCAACTAACCGCTCGGAACATTCCTTGTTATCCAGTCGCTCACGTCCCTCCAGATCGAGGTCTCCTTCGACGATTGCCCGTGCGATTCCAATGATGGAACGCGCCTTGTTGTTGCTATACCCAATCGACGGAGGTCGGCCGGATGTAGATGGGCTAAATCGTCCGGACGAGGAGAAGCATGCAAGCCGGCACCAAACTCCAGGCCATATCTTTCCGCAAGCCGGTTCAGGAACACGATGCCGGCCGCGAGACTCAATTGCTGGCAGTGATTCCGTTCACGAGACCCTCACAGACCGTAGAAAAACGCGGAGGCTTAAACCCTCGAAACAGCGTAGCCAGTTGGCCCAGTCGCGGATATCCGGCCGCGAACGCGTAGAACTCTGAAAGCCTACATTGATCCCAAGCAGGCGCTCCACTATAGGTTTGATGGTGTTCTGGATTGCAGGTGAGAGATATTCTCCGGTCAAGGTGACGTCCAGCACCGTTGCTCGTTGGGTCACCGAAACAAGAACAGGCGCGCCATCAACGTTCAGGACCCTGCGGTACATCTCGCCGCTCCAAAGGTCCACCGTATTTACGGAGCGGCGTCGCAGGGCCCAAACAATCGCATCCAGCCGGAATGGCATCAGCGGACGTAGAGAAAAGCGCCTGCGATGCTCAGCCATACATCACTGGATGCCAGTGCTGATCTTCGTGATCATCGGACAAGGTTGCTCGCAGCGCCCAAGCCATCTTCTCGTGATCTTGGATGAGTTCTGTTAGCAGATCGATCGTGCCAATATCCAGGATGTGTTCTGATGGCGGTGTTAGAGACTCTGTAATGAATCCTATGATGGTTTCGTGATCTTTCAGGACATCGTGCAGCATCTGATGTGCCGCGGGAAAGCTGCCCGGGTGCTCACGAAGAGTGCTTCGCTGAAGATACTCAGTCATGGTACCGGTCGCATGAGATCCAAAGCTCTAATCCGTTCCGCAACTTGATCGATGCGAACCGCGAGAACGCCGTACTGTTCCTCGAAAAGTGCGTGAAGCTGTCGGAAGTGCGGTCCGGCAACGTTCCAGTGATAATTCCTCAGCTTGAGCAAGAGTACGCTCTCATCGGAAAGGGTCTGAGTCAAAGCGTCGGCTGCCCGATTCGCAAGGCTATTTCTCCGTTCTATTTCTGCTGCGTGCATAATGTACGATCTCCTTATCGTCTGCTTATTAGAGTGCAATCCTTGGGCCATCGACTCAGTGATCAACGCGACTGATCTTGGGCGCCTTGAGCTGCTCGCCAATCAATACCGCTGGTTAACGGACGCGATTCGGCAACCTGTATCGCAGGTAGAGATGGTCCGCGCTCTGCTTTACGCTGACGATCTTCAACCAAGGCGCTGTCTGCGGAACGAATTCCGTGCCTGAGATCACGCCTGGCCGCTGCCCGTTGAGGCCCCGTCCGGCGAATTGCGGAGCCACAGTGAGAAAGAGTTCATCCAAGCAGCCATGCGCCACAAAATCGCCGAAAAGAGTGGGGCCGCCCTCGTGCAGCAGGTGCTTCACGGCGAATTCCTCACGCAGGAGTTTCAGGATCGATACAGGAGTTATCTTGCCGCCACGACCGTCAAGCACTCTTGCTTCAACCGTGGAGAGCGATTCCAACCCGTTGCTTGCAAGCCGTTCTCCGCCGTTCGGCGAAGTAATGATAAGAGTTCTCACTTCTGGCGTGCAGAACACGGCCCTTTCGAGGTCAACGGCTCCGCTGCCGGTCACGATTACATTCAGTGGCGGCTCTGGCTTGTTCAGCGACCCCAGGCGATAGCGTGCGTACAACTCACGGGCCTCCGGATACACGTGTTCCGGCAGCCAGAGATGTCCCGCCGCGGTATCTCGAAGCGTGCCCGCGCCGACAATGATCGCATCCGCGGATGCGCGAAGCAGACCCATGATGAAGCGATCCGCCGCGTTGAATCCGCTGATTTCCCCGCCGCCGGATCCACCGGGAATCTCGTAACTGACAACTCCATCCAGCGTGCTGACGAAGTTGCCGATCACATAAGTTCGATCCGGATCCGCCGAGAATCGCAGATCTCCCGAATACAGAGTTCTCAGGTCCTCCGGTAGAACGCGGTCGTCGAGCGCTCCTTCCTTATCGAGTAATGTTGTGATCTGTTCCATTTGGCCCATGTATTGCTTGGATACATTGTGCGGCATCGGCCCTCACCAAAAGTCGCCATGCCAGGTTGATGGAGTAATATGATCGCAACGAAACGCGTGTACGAAGAAACACGGGCCAAAGGCAAAACGTTCCTCGTTGAGCGGCTTTGGCCACGCGGCATAAAGAAAGAAGATCTGGACTATGATGAGTGGCTCAAACATGTAGCGCCGAGTACCGAGCTTCGAAAGTGGTTTTCGCACGACGCCGCTAAGTACGAGGAGTTCCGGAGCAAGTATTACAAGGAACTTGACGCGCACCCGGAAGCCTGGCAGCCGGTTCTAGCTGCTGCGCGGAAAGGGACGGCCACGCTACTGTATAGTTCCCATGATGCCGAGCACAACAATGCTGTCGCGCTGAAGCAGTACCTCGAAGCAAAACTGGGAAGAGAGAAACCGCAGCCGCTCAAAACGAGTTGATCGCCTGTCGAACCATCTCGTTGGCATCTCCTCACTCATTGTCATACCGGGTCATGATTTTGACGACATCCTGATCCACTACCTGGGTCAAGCTCGGATCGACAATAGAGGCATAGGACTGTCGAATGATGTCGGAAGATGCGATCCGTGAAGACCCGAGTGACCTCTTCCACGGAGGTGCCGTGGACAGTAACAAAGACGATATCCGCCAAAGATCCAACCGGCACTAGCGCCCGGACCGCCACGCCATCGAACTTGCCTTTGTATTCCGGCAGCGCACGAGTCGTCGCAATTGGCGCTCCTGTACCCGCAAGCACAAGATCGGCGGCGCCGGCGCGGCCTCTGCGTTCCTTCTTGCCGGATCGACAATCGATTGATTGGCCGTGTAAGCGTGGATCGTCATCATGACCTTCTTGATACCGATTCTTCGTCCCATGATTTCGATATCCGGTGTGATGCAGTTCGTGGTGCAGCTTGCGCAAGACACGATCTGTGCTGGTGCCTCATGCGATTCGTTCAGTGCGTAGACTAATGTCGGGGATGTCATCGCTTTTCGCTTGGAGCCGACAGGATGACAAAACGCGCCCCTGCCTCGATCTGCTTGACGAGATCGTCTCGCCTTGTGAACACAGGTGTACACTCGAACACGACGTCGATTACTCATCAGACCCCAAGGCAGCTTCGCCGGTTCACGTTCGCTCAGAACCGGATAGTCGATGCCATCAATATTCAAACGTCCGTCCCGGGCGTGGATCTCCCTGGTCCATCTTCCATAACGGTATCGAATTTAAAAGGTAAGCGAGATCATCAGCGGGCAACACATTCGTCCACAGACGTGAGACGAAGCGCGGGGTTGTCCAGCATTTGTCTGTCCCCTGACGATTCATTCAGCAATCGCACGGCCGCTTTGATTTCAAACTCTGCGATCACACCCTTCTGTGGTGGAGCGACGCGTGCAATCTCTCACATCTTATGGCAGGGAGGTTGATATGAGTCTAGTTACCTTCCGTCGCAAAATAGGCAACTCTGACTTGGGCGGGCGATCGTCGCGTGCTTTCTGAGATTCAGAAATGGGACTTCTCCGGCGTCGACTCCGGAGCGGAGCCGCCGGCGGCGTCCGGCCTTTCATGCTCTCGCCGCCAATGCATTGCCCATGTTGATCAAGGTATCGGCGAGAACACCCAACCCTACCCAGCGCTTCATCCCGTCTTCGCCTCGATAGCGACAGCGGTTGAGTCCATGCCGGCGCTTGAGTACACTGATTCGGCCTTCGCAGCCGGTGCGCCAGCGTTGCGCTTTCTTGAACCATCGGGTCTTTTCTTTTACCTTGCGCTCAACGCTACGAGTGCTTCGGTTCGGGATGGCAACCCATTTCACACCTTGCTCCTGCGCGGCTCGTTCCTGGACCTGTGAGTAATAGCCCGCATCCGCTGTTGCCAAATTCGGCGCGCGGCCCAGAATCTGCTTATGTGTTGCCACTGCCTCGGCGAAGAGTTCGCGATCGCTCGGGCGCTTGTCGAACACATCGTAGTGCGTGACGATCTGGTTCTCGGCTTCCAGCAGTTGCACCATCTTGCCGAACTCGGTTGGTTTGCTCGCCTTGCCTTTGCGAATGATCTCGGTATGCGGCTCGAACAAGCTCACGATCTTGCCCGGCAACTGCGTCACACCATCGAAGATGCGCACCTTGGTCTGCTTCACCACTTGCCGGACCCGGCCCGCCATGACGCTCAAATGCTCGCGCAAACTCCGCAGATCTTTCTGCTTCTTGGCAGGCATTTGCTCGACTTCGGCGATTACTCGTTTGGCATCATTGAGGACTTGGCGTGAGTAGCGGAGCAGTTCCCGATATTGCTTCTTGCGCTTGGCCTCACCTTCCGGACCCTTATGGCGGCTGGCCGTGGCAATCGCGATAACCCGCTTGTTGATGCTCCCCGTCCGGTTCCGCACCTTACGTTTCAGCTTGCCACCAGTCTCTCGCTCGATCTTTTTCATGGTGCGCGTCAACACGCGCGCTCCATCACCGAGCATGCTGGAGTCGGTCGGATAATCAATGTTGGTCTCCACCACTGTGGTGTCGACGCGCATCTTCCTCCCTCGAATCACGCCCTTCTGCTGAGCGATCTCAACCAGCCGCCTATGCAGTTCCGCGATCACCTCTCCGCCCAGCGCTTGTGCGATTCGTGCCAGCGTCTTGGCGTCCGGCACCTTGCCCAGACCGATGCGGGCGAAGTCGCGGTAGGCGAGGTTCATTCGCACCTCACGTTCCAGCACATCGAAGCTCCAGTTGCGAACATGCTTGAGCAGCAGGAGACGCAGTACTATTTCAGCCGGTGTTTGCGACCGGCCCTTGGTGGCACTGTATTCATGCCGCTTGCCTTGCGCCTCGAACACCTGCTGGATAAGTTCTTCGTCTTCCAGAACAGAGTCGGCTTCCATCATCCACGGTTCCCAAAGCGCACGGACATCCTCGTCCACAATGCCTTCCCAGAGTGTTCGTTGCCCTTGTTTGCGGCGCGTCATGATCCATTGTGCGGCCACTCTGAAACAGGATCAATAGTGAATGTTTTAGCACCAACCGCACTGCCCAAATCTTCGCCCGTCAGGCGCTCAGCGGTCCATTTTGCGATGAAAAGTAATTAGCAGGACGTCGTATGGAGAATCGAGAGATCACTACTGCTCTCGCGGATTTGCTCAAGCAGGGCCAGTCAATCTGGCTCGATTACATTCGCCGAAGTCTGCTCATGGGCCATGGGCTCAAACACTTCATCCGCGAAGATGGACTGAGCGGAGTCACCAGCAACCCGAATATTTTTGAGAAGGCGATCGACGGCAGCGCGGAGTATGACGAGGGGTCTCTAGCACATGCTGGAACGCGACTCGCATATGGATCCGCGCGCGATCTACGACACACTCGCTATCGAGGATGTGCGCACCGCCGCTGGTTTCCTGCGGTCCGCATATCAGGAAAGCAGCGGCGCCGATGGCTTCGTCAGCCTGGAGCCTCCACCTCAACTTACGAGAGACACCACCGGCACGGTTTCGGAAGCTCGCCGTCTCTGGCACGCAGTGAACGTTCCCAATTTGATGATCAAGGTCGTAGCCGGCCGCGAAGGGATTCCGGCCATCGAGCAGCTCATCGGAGAGGGATCAACGTGAACATCACATTGATGTTTTCGCAGCGGCACTACGAAGAGGTGGCCCAGGCTTATCTACGGGGCCTCGCGCGCTGCCGCCAACCCGGCAACATCGCGTCGGTCGCTTCATTCTTCGTGAGCCGTATCGATTCCGTGGTCGATCGTGCACACGAGGCCAACGGCTCGGCAGAAGCATTGGCGTTGCGGGGCAAGATTGCTATCGCCAACACCAAGGTTGCTTACCGGCGCTTTCGTGAAATCTTCCATGGCGACGCGTTTGCGGCGCTCCGGCAGCGTGGAGTTCATCCTCGGCGTGTCATGTGGGCGAGCACGGGAGTCAAGAACCCCGAATAGCGGGACGTCCTCTATGTCGAAGAGCTCATTGGGCCTGAAACCGTCAATACCCTTCCCCCGACACCCTCGAAGCCTTTCGACAGCACGGACACGTTAGGGGCGCAACTGTGCTCTAAAAATGTCGGAGAGGCGGACGAGCAGTTGCGCAGATTGCGATCTCTCAAGATCGATCTGGATGATATAACCGAAAAGCTGCAACTGGACGGCATTGCCGCCTTTGCCGCAGCATACGATAAGGTATTGGCGGCACGCGACAAGAAGAGCCATGGCATCATTGCTAGAAAACCGGACCGGCAGCCCCTCGAGCGCTTGTAAGCCACACGGCGCCCGAAAAGGTCCAGGACTGTGCGCTAACAACCACGCCCATGAAGCTGGATAAGACGAGCATGTCGATTACGAACGTTCATATCACCGTGATGAACGGACTATTGCCGACCTGACGCCTGTGTCGCATACTCGTGTTAATGCCCGCGGGATTCATGGCTGAAACTTCACCCGATCCAAGGATTGAGGTTGGTTGATTATGGCTGCGCAATCAACAATTCGCGAAACCATATCACGACCGGCCTATGGCTCCGCTTGGAGCCGTGGTGCGCAGGCCGTGCGGTTCGACTTCATAACGGCCATTCCCCAGGATGTGTATCGCGGCAGCGGTTGTTTTGTTGGAATTCAGACGCTCGCAAAGGCTCTGTGCCAGCTCAACTGCGACGTTGAGATGATAGCTCCTCGTCACCATCTCCCCGTGTTGATGCTTGAGCGCATTATCTTCAACGAATCTTTGCGATGGCGCACGTTCAGGCCGGACGCAATCACCGTCGGCTTTGATGCAGACGCTTACTCCATAGCGGGACACAAACGACGCCCCCACATCGCCTCAATCAAAGGTGTGATAGCAGACGTAATCCCGTTTGAACGCGGCGCGGAAAAGGCTAGTGTGATTTTCCAAGCTCACCTCGAAAAGCTGCATGCGCGGCGGGCTGATCTCGTGACAACCCCAAGCCGGTATTGCGCGCAACGCCTCGACGAACTTTACGGCGCGACAAACGCCATCGTCATCCCGGAACTGATTGACCTGGAGCGATGGCAGGGTCTTCTGCGGCAAGCGGATTCACGTCCGGTATCGGAACGTTTCACTGTGCTTTGTGTTTGCCGCTTCTATGCGCGAAAACGCGTCGATCTTCTATTGCGTGCCGCAGCGATGCTTAGGGAGGCAATTCCTGAACTCGAAATTCGAATCGTTGGTGGAGGGATGGAAAAAGCCCACCTTTGGAGTTTATGGCGTGAACTGCATCTCGAATCAGTCGTGAAATGGATTGGAGACGTGACGCACGGCGAACTGGCCGCTGAGTACCAGCGAGCGGACATATTTTGTCTGCCCAGCATTCAAGAGGGGTTCGGGATCGTTTTTCTGGAGGCAATGGCGGCTGGCAAACCAATTGTCGCAGCACGGGCGGCGGCGGTCCCGGAAGTGGTCGAGCACGGCTGCCTCGTTGAGCCGGATAGCGCCGAGGCCCTGGCCGCGGCGATTGAGAGTCTGTACTCCGATAGCGCGCTAAGAAGGCATTTAACAATAAAAGGCATGCAGGCGGTTCAGCAATTTGCAATGCACCGAGTGGCGCTGTCGTTTCTGGAAGCGGTGTCGCGTCTGCTCACGTGATGAGCACTGAATCCATCGATGAGCACAGTGCTACGGAGAGTCCACCGCGGTTCGCAGGCGGTCCTTACGTCTTGGCGACCGCCGCTGTAATACGATCGGCGCTGCTGCGGCTGGCAGTAGATCCCTTCGTGCATGATGAAGCGCTCTCCTGATTTTCGCCTTCGGGGTAGTCATTGCCGGCCTATATGGCGGTTTCAGCGCGGGAATCGCCGCAACTGTCCTGCGCATTCCTGTAGCAGACTACCTTTTCATTCAACCTCGATACACTTTCTTCGTCTACGATCCGCCGAGCCAATCAATCATGCTCATTGCATTCGCGCTGCTCGGAGTGCTATTGAGCGGCATCATCGAACGGCTAAATCGAGCGAGAGAGCATCTGCACCGGACTGCTTTGGACTTGTCCAAGGCGAACGCGCAGTTAGTAGAGAACGAACGCGGATTGGCGAAAAGCGAAGAGCGGTTCCGAATGGCGACAGAAGCGGCCAACGAAGCGATTTGGGAGTGGAACCTCGAAAGGAAACCGCCGTGTGGAGTGAGACGTATATCAAGAATTACGGGCGACCAAGTGTTGCCGCGTCAGGTATGGGGTGGTGGAAAGATCACATCCACCCGGAAAAGCGCGAATCGGTTGTCGAAGATCTTAGGGCAGCGGTGGACGGAACAGGCGATGCCTGGGCATCGGAATACCGCTTTCGTCGCGTGTACGGAACGTGGGCGCACATTTACGATCGGGCTTGCATTGCGCGAAACGCGGACGGCAGAGCTTGGCGCACGATCGGCGCGATGTTGGACGTTACGGAAACGGTGCTTGCCCGGGAGGCTTTGCAGGAGAGCGAAGTCCGCCTGACCACACTGGCTGCGATGGTTCCTGAAATCCTCTACAGCGCTGCTCCGAACGGCACGGCTGACTACGTAAGCAAGCGATTTGCGGATTATAGTGGACTGCCTGTGGAAACATTGCGAGGCCAGGGATGGCTTAATATCGTGCATCCCGATGACCGGGAATCAGCCGCATCC
>CAWGVL010000030.1:0-73009 GCA_963825845.1 Bryobacteraceae bacterium
AACAGGGCAACTATCGGGTTCTGGTCGCGACGGATGTCGCTGCTCGCGGTATCCACGTCGATGGGATCTCCCATGTCGTGAACTTCGACCTGCCGCAAGTACCGGAGGACTTCATCCACCGTGTCGGCCGTACGGCGAGAGCAGGCGACAGCGGTACAGCGTCGACGTTCGCATCGCGTTCACAGCGATCGGAGATCAGGAAAATCGAGAAAACGCTGAATTTGAGCCTGGTTCGAACGGAAGTTCCGGCGTCCGTGCTGGAAGGGAAGATCGCGACGGCGCCGAAGGTCGTGATGCTGCAGAAACCGGAATCGAAGGGAACTGCGGGCCGGGGCTTCTGGAAGTCGAAGCGAGTGGCTCGGTAGGCTGCAGACAATCGGAAAAACAAAAAGGGGCGGCCTTGAGGCTCGCCCCTTTTTGTAGACAAAAGGGCGAGCCGAAAGGTCTGCCCTTTGTTGTGCTTAGTTAAACCCGATCGATCGGCCTCAGGCCTACAATCCGCGCTGCAATTTCTTCCGCTGATTCTTCGTCGTCCAGGCTGAGGTCGTCGACCTCTTCAACGTCGTCTACGATAACTCCGTTTTCCTTGTCCAACTTGCGCTGCACGCGTTTCGCTGCCTTGTCCTGCTGCTTTTCCTTCCGCTGCTGTTCCTTCTGACGTTTCTTGAACGATTGTGGTCCGCGACCGGCCATAGCTGCTCCTTTGTACGACTGCCGCTTGCGCAGTGATGTGGTAGCTCCGACAAAGGTCGAAGCCTGACTTCAGACCGCCGGTAGCCCACAACCGTGCGGCCCAGTTGCTGCGTGGCCGATCAATTCGCCGGCCTGAAAATATATCGCAACAACAGAATTACCCTCGAAACTCATACGGTCTTTGTCAGCCGGTGCGTGGAAATCCCAAAAAAAACAAGTCGCAAGAACGGCTAGAAGGCACTCGCGGGCAACGGATGCGGGCAAAGACCTCTTTTATTGTAGCACTCGACAGGCCAAATGAGGCGGTCCAGGCGCTCTCTACATGCAATTCTTACTTGGTCAAAGTCCGTCGCAGAATAGCTCTATTCGTAGGTAAGTGATTACTGTGCAGGCACTTGGCACACAAGCGCCGAATGCGCCGGATCATTTCAGGCGGCTTTGCCAGTTCGTAAGAACGGACACCGGTCTGCTCCGGCCCTGTTCGCTCGGGCTGACGAGCAGAAAGCGCTTGCCATCCGGAGTCACGTCGTAGAAGAAGCTGAAGTCATTGATCGTCAGCAGCGGCGCCGGCAAATAGCGCGTGGGGCGTTGCGGCCGTGAAGCTTGAAGCGGATGTTTCCACGGACACCGCCATCATCGTGCCATCCTTCGAGATATAGAAGATCTCCTTTCCGTCGCGCCGCCATCGCGGCTGCGAGCCCCCATTCCTCGAGACCTGCCACCTAGCTCCAGGCTCGCCACGTTCCGAAACGCCTGCGCGTAGACTTCATACGACCCGGTGTCATTACAGTCATACGCTACCCACCGAGCATCGGGAGAGAACTGACCATTGCGCTCGGACGCGCCTGTCCCGATCAGTGGGAAAGCGTTCGTCGGACGTTCCAGGGGCAGTACCCATAGATTTTCGGTAGTGTGAGCCCCCTGTTGCACAAAGAGAACAAACCGCCCATCGGGCGACCAATCGTCCACGAACTGATTGGATTCTGTTTTCGTGATCTGCTTCTCTGATCCCACTCCCGTGGCGTCTTTCTCAAAGATACTGAACGCGCCAGCGCTATTCGATGAAAATAGGACGCGTTTGCCGTCTGCGGACCAAACGGTGTGAAGATCGAGAGCCGGGTTAAACGTCAGTCGGGAAGAGGTGTTCCGAACAGAGTCGAAAATCCAGATATCCGCGTTCGGATTGCCGAGATCGGCGCGTGAGACTGCGAGTTTCCCGCCATCAGGAGATAATCTCGGAGCCAGATACGATGCCGAAGCTTCAACTGAGCCAAGTTTGGCGCCGTCGCGACCCCTCCAGGTTAATTCAGAAACCAGATTACTGCCACCGCCATAGACGAGGACGTTGTTACCGGAAACCGAAAAATCCGCGAGGCCGACAAAAGCATTCGAACCCACGCCCTCCACAATGGCAACAGGGTCACCTTTCACTTTTAATGTGCTTTCGTCAAAGGCTTGCGCGAGCAATGTTTCACCGCGGACAAACAGGATCTGAGGTAATCGATTCCCGCGCCCGGGAGCATATGCGGCGTTCGACAGCGTATGCACGAACCGCGCAGCAGGGTTTGACTCAGGTGGCAGATCCACCGATCCGAGTTCCAGCGTGCTGAGCTCCGGGTTTCCACTTCGCGCGAAATACATGAAGCGACGGCCGTCGGGGAGAAATTGAGGCCAATAATGCGCATTCTGTTCGAGGGAACGGTCGAATCTTGTGAGCGGAACGGGCTCACCGCCGGAATCCGCCACACGAAACAACGCTCCCAGGATCTGGGGCGCAAAGACGATGATGCCGTGAGGACTCCAGGCGCCGCCCCGGCCCGCCGCCGCATGACATAGAACTTGCGGTGAGCCACCAGCGATCGCGACCTTCTTCAGCTTGCGATCCGCGAAGAAGGCGATAAAGCGCCCGTCTGGCGACCAGAACGGAGCGGATGCTCCCTCGGTTCCGGGCAGAGGTTTACCGGCTTTCGAATCAAGGCGGCGGAGCCAGAGTTCGCTCTTGCCGTGCGCTTCCGCCACAAAGGCGAACGTCTGACCATCGGGAGAGATCACGCCCGGCTGCAACCAATGAAAAGTCGCCTCGGCGGGCGGGAGAAGGGCAAGCTCCACCGACAACTGTTCCGCCTTTGGCCGGTACCACAAGAAAGGTGTTGCGATCATCATCAGGGCTGCGGCCGCAACCGCGATCCACGACCAACGTGGAAGCGTTGACGGTCGCGCACGCGGCTGGGCCAGATCGTGATCTGAATCCCTGGCGATCCAGTCGAGTTCATCCTTTAAATCAATTGCGGTCTGCCACCGCCGGTCGGGGGATTTCGCGAGGCACTTGTTCAGCAGACGCTCCAGGGCAGGCGGAGTCTCCGGAGCAACGGACCTGACGGGTAGCGGCTCGGAATGCACAATATCGGCCAACACCTCCGCCGTGTTTGCGCTGCTGAATGCCCGCTGGCCGCTCAACATCTCATACAGCACAAGGCCAAATGAAAACACATCAGAACGAGGATCCACGGGCTTGCCCATAGCCTGTTCGGGTGACATATAAGCGGCTGTGCCTACTATCAGTCCCTCGCGAGTTGGCTCCATGAGCGTTCTCGTTGTTTCTGGTTCGTCCGCTGCGGAGACTATCGTGAACTTGGCCAAACCAAAATCGAGAATTTTCACGAGGCCCTCGCTCGTGATCATGATGTTGCTCGGCTTCAGATCGCGATGAATGATTCCGGCTGTATGAGCTGCGGCGAGTGCGTCCGCAATCTGCGATGCATACCCGAGCGCGACACCGACGGACATCGGTTTTCCATTTAAGGCGCGATTCAAGGTTTGACCCTTGACGCATTCCATCACCAGAAAATCCAAGCCTTCAGCGTTCGATACGTCATAGGCGGTTACGATGTTGGGATGGTTCAGGGCGGATGCAGCGCGGGCTTCGTGAATGAACCTCTGTCTCCAGTTCTCATTCTGATCGCGGATAATCTTGATCGCTACGGAACGCCGCAGCCGCGTGTCTGTTGCGCGATACACATCTCCAAGTCCACCACTGCCTAATCGCTCTACGATTCGATATGGCCCGACGAGGACCCCCGGTTTCAGGGGGCCCTCGGAACCAGGTCTCTCTTGCACCATGGCTTCGGGATTCGGATCGAGCATCAGAGATTCGAGCTCACGACGGAG
Organism: Bryobacteraceae bacterium; assembly: GCA_963825845.1. Classification (GTDB taxonomy): domain Bacteria; phylum Acidobacteriota; class Terriglobia; order Bryobacterales; family Bryobacteraceae; genus DASQDN01. The sequence goes on from CAWGVL010000030.1 coordinate 3,862, forward strand.
TTCGTCATCCGGGACCGACTCCTTCAGGAAAGCTGCGCGCCTACCAGGTTCCTGCTCCATGACGGCCTGATAAAGCTGCTCGATCTTTTGCCGGCGTTCAGGGCTCATGGGATGCAGACCTGACGTTGAAGCCGCGGCGAAGAATGCCGATGCTCGTAACGAACCGGATGAGGATGCGGGTATGGGTGCGGGGATCGCCGTTGGCGCCGCGCGACGCTGGCGCGGTTTGTTGGGACGGGTCAACTGCATAGACCACGCACGGGATATCTTAGCAACAATACGGCCGACAAACTGGTTTGCCACAGTGAAGCTGCCGTTCGTGGTCGCGCTGGGTGAGAATAGGAATCAGGAGATTGCGATCGATGGAGTTGACGCGAAGAAACTTTCTTGCAACATCGGCGGCCCTGACGGTTGCCGGCGCCGCAGAGGCGAAGGATGAGCGCACCGGGATGCCGATGCGCACGCTCGGCAAGACCGGTCAAAAGGTATCTGTCCTTGCGTTCGGTTCAGGCAGCCGCTGGTTGGCGTACAAAGAAGAAGACAAGGCTTTGGACGCAATGACGAAGGCCCTTGACATGGGCGTGACCTACATCGACACGGCTTACGGATATGGCAACGGTCAGAGCGAAACGTGGGTGGGCAAGCTCATGCCGGCGCGCCGCAAGGACGTGTTCCTGGCAACTAAGGTGAACGCGCGCAAAGGTGACGAAGCGAAGAGGATCATTGAGGGCAGCCTTCGACGCCTGAATACCGATCAGGTCGATCTCCTGCACATTCACAGCCTGCTCGATGAGAAAGATCTGGCGGAGATCGAAGCGCCCGGCAATGTGCTCGACGTTGTACGCAGCATGCGAGATCAGAAAGTCGCGCGCTTTATCGGTATCACCAGTCACACCGATCCTGCCGTGTTGAAGACAGCGTTGGAACGCCACGATTTCAACTGCACACAAATGGCGCTGAATGCGGCGAAAGCGGGAATGGCCAAGGGTGTGAGCGCATACGGCGAGCAGCACGAGCACAGTTTCGAATCGCTCGCGCTTCCCGTAGCGGTGCGGAAGAACATGGGGATCATCGCGATGAAGGTGTTCGCGCAGGAGCAGATCAAAGCTCCGGCCAAGGACCTGATCCGTTACTCGCTGTCGCTGCCCGTTACCGCGTGCGTGGTCGGAATGCCGAAACTCGAGTTCGTCGAAGAGAACATCTCTCTTGCAAAGGCGTTCAAGCCGCTGGGTCGTGAGGAGATGCGCCGGATCTCAGGCGAATTGGTTCCTACCCACAAAGCCAAGATTGACGCATTTTTTGCCGATCACATCGACGCTTGATGTGGCGGACAATCCTGCTGCTCGTTGGGTCGAACGTGTTCATGACGTTCGCCTGGTATGGACATCTGAAGTTCCGTTCACGTCCGCTTTTGCTCGCCGTACTTGCGAGCTGGCTGATTGCGCTACCTGAGTATTGCCTGCAGGTTCCCGCCAATCGCGCCGGGTATGGTCAGCTTACGGGCTTTCAGCTAAAGATCATCCAGGAAGTGATTACGCTCTGCGTCTTCCTGGTGTTCGCCTGGCTTTACCTGGGCGAGGGATTCCGCTGGAACTATGCGGTATCGTTCTTTTTCATCCTGATCGCCGTCTGGTTTGCGTTTCGACCGGCGACGTAGCTACTCGTCGCCGGCGTGCATGTCATCGACAGGATTTGCAAACTTTGTCGCGTGATGGACGAACACGAGGTTCACGTCACCGATCGGGCCATTACGCTGTTTGGCGATGATCAGCTTCGCCTGCCCACGAAGATCCTCACGCTCGCGGTTGTAGACCTCTTCGCGATAGATGAACATCACGAGATCGGCATCCTGTTCGATTGAACCGGATTCTCGAAGATCGCTCAACTGCGGGCGGTGATCTCCGGGGCGGGTCTCGGGCGCGCGGCTCAATTGCGAAAGCACGAGGAAGGGAACTCTCATTTCCTTGGCCATCAGCTTCAAGCCGCGCGAGATCGCGCTGACTTCCTGGTTACGGTTCTCCGTTCGGCCGCGGGAACTCATCAACTGGAGGTAGTCGATGATCACCAGACCGAGTCCCTGCTCGGCCTTTAACCTTCGCAGTTTGGCGTGCACGTCCATAAGATTCGTGCCGGACGTGTCGTCGATCCAAAGCGGAGCCTGGACGAGCCGGCCAAGTTCCATCTGAAGCTTGCGCCGTTCGTCCTGATTCAGGTAGCCTGCGCGGAACTTCTGCTGGTCGATCAACGATGACGCGCAGATCATGCGTGTTAGCAGCGAATCCGCCGACATTTCAAGCGAGAACACAGCCACCGTCTTCGGGTCGTGCATATTCGTCGCGACGTGGTGGGCGATGTTCAGCGCCAGGGCGGTCTTTCCCATCGAGGGACGCGCGGCGAGGATGATGAGTTCGCCCTCGTGCATGCCGGCGGTCATCTCATCGAACTTGGTAAATCCGGTGCTGATACCCTTGATCCGCTTACTGGGGTCGAGGAAGACGTTGATGCCTCCTTCGAAACTCGCGAGGATTTGCTCCGTGTTGACGAGGGTGTCGCGAGCGCGGCTTTCGCCGAGTTTGAGGATGGTCTCTTCCGCGCCGGCAAGAATCTCTTCAGGCTCTTCCTGCCCGATGATGCAGCGGTCGATCAACTTCTGCGACGCGAAAACGATGCGCCGAAGCGTCGACTTGTCTTTGACGATCTTTACGTAGCTGTCGAGCGAAAAGATGTGCGGCAAACCGTCGTCGAGGGACACCAGGTAACTGAGTCCGTCGACCGACTCGAGCTGGTTCTGCTTCATCAGCTCATTAGCGACGGTTACCCGGTCGATGCGCTCGCCGCGTTCGGCCAGGTCGCGCATCCGGAGGAAGATACGCTTGTGCTTCTCGAGCGAGAAGTCTTCGACCTCGAGAAGTCCGGCGACCTCGACGAAGTTGCTGTCATCGAGCAGAATCGCTCCCAGAACGAACTTCTCGGCGTCGATGTTGGAGGGCAGCCCTTTTTCCAGGGCTATGTCGGAAGCTGCCATGCTGAAACGCTTAATGTACCGTTACAACGGTGTCACTGCAACTGAAATAACTCATGTAGACTCTAGCGCCTACCCTGTGAATAAAAACGGGTTCCAAGGCCGTCGTATTCCACAGGATAACGTTATGAAAACAAATAGAGTGAAGAATGTTTTGCTAAGATTTCCACAACAACTGTTTTAGCGTGAATGCCGCCGAAAGGGAAGTATTTTCCTCTCAAGCACACAAGAGTGCCGCCAAACGGGTTCGGCTTACTGTGGGAGGCCTGCGTAATCGCGCAGAATGGAGGACATGCCGGTCGAAAAGGCCGATCGCGCGATGACCATATCGCATCCGGCCGCTTGAGCGCGCTGTCTGAGTTCCGTCTGAACGTGAGAAACGTACGAGATCACGGGAATATCGCGAAACTCGGTCGCCTTCATATCAGAGGCGAGTTTCACGGGGTCGACAGAGGCGCAGTTCAAGTCAAGAATGACCAGCAACGGTCTTTCCGCAAGCTTGGCCAGTGCGGCCTCCGCAGTTGTAACCACGATGAGGTGAAGTCCCGCCCGCTTGGCCGCATCCGCAATCTTGACGTTAAAGAATAAATCTTCCAGCACCGCCAAAACCGTTTTCGAGCTTTCCACCATGTCAATACGTTATAAGCATCAATGGTAACGCGGTTCCGGAGTCAACGCCCGCCACCAGATAAACAGACACAGCAAATGAGTCAACACAATGAAGATGCTGCCCCCTAACGACACCTGCATCGAAACATTCATTTGCCGGACGGCCTGGCCAATCGCTTCACCCGTCATTTGCAGACCGAGTCCGCCCGCAATCATCAATCGCTGCACATCGCGAGGCTGCACTCGCACAAACATAAACCAAGCCACCAGGTTCAATACGGCGGTGAAGAAGCTCAGATTGCGCGCCACTGTGGTCATCCAGTTATTCAGGTTCGTCGAATAGCAAATCGCGACCGAACCAATCCAGATTGCTCCACCAGCTAACGCTATCAATCGCGCAAATGCGGCTGTTCTCCGTCCATGCGGCATCATGTGCATCGCGAGTGAAATCACGAGCGCGAAAAGTGCCGTCTGGCGCAGAAGTTCGGCAGACCAGTAATAGGTCCGGTAGTAATATGAGGACTTACCTAGTACTGCATATGCCAGAATGTCTGCCGTAGTAGTGACGACCAGACATCCTATATATGCGAACAGCGCAGGGAACTCCCGCCCGGCCCGCTGCCATAGCGTGGCGGTCAGAAGGAGTTGCAGGCTAAGGCCGATAACCCAGAATATCCATTGAAGGACGATCAGCTGTTGTCGCAAGTGATGGAATGGCTCGCGACTATTCTACGGTATTTCGCACCTGGACAGCATATTTTGTTACTAAATTCATGAAAAGGCGTTAGGCAAGTTTGGTTTCGCCGGAGTTCGGCTCTTCTTCGTCCCAGGGGCCGGGAGGAATCGTTGGGCCCGAAGCGATCTTCGTCTCGCCGGAGTTTGGTTCTTCTTCATCCCACGGGCCAGGAGGAATCGTCGGGCCTGACGCGATTTTGGTCTCGCCGGAGTTCGGTTCTTCTTCGTCCCATGGGCCAGGAGGGATGGTAGGACCGGATGCGAGAGTGTGATCGACGATGACGGTTATGCTTGTCGGGGCGGCAGGATTCGGTTCACATCTCGATTGCGAGAGAAACCAGCGGCAAACAGCGCAGCGGACGCAAAGAGAACGGAGAGGCTGGATAGTAGCTTTTTCATGTAGGTGGGCTCCTCTTCTTAAAGGCTGGGCGCTTTCTCGAGCGTTGCTACCTGCTCCAAGGACTGGTCCGGTTGTGACAAAACCAGAGTTGTCGAGGCAGTTCGATTCTCGATAGAGGCGTTGAGCCAAGAGGCGGCAACGAAGAGAGCGGCTGCGAGCACCACCGAAATACGGTTGGCGAGTAATCGGGTAATATTAACTTTCTCCTTGTAAGTGAAATTTAGAACACAATTTCAGCCTAGTACCCTAGTTCCAGGACCCTCCAAGTGAAAGCCCCAGTACGCACTAGGTTGTTTTCTTTAACTTACGCGAAATCGTATCAGAAATCCTATAAGTAGTATCACTGGCTTCATAGTACTACTTAGCCTTAGGACCGCGGGAGCTTGTAAGTGGGTTTTTTAAGAGGAACCGAGCGGCAGAGGTGACTTACTTACGAACCGAACACGGACGAGCCTTCATTCGCGCCCTCAGCGAATCGGGCCAGGGCGCTCGATCGCCTGCGGTCGCCCCATTCAAGACGCATGTCATTGGTGACGTCATTCAGCATGTCGAGCGTGGCTATTTTTGACGCGTCGGCGAACGCGTTCAGCAGCAGGTTGTCACAGATTGCGTTGATCAGGCGAGGGATGCCCTGGGACCGGCGATGGATTTCCGATATGAGCTGCGGCGACAAGACCGTCTGGTCGGGCAGGCCGGCCGTTGTAAACCTGCTGTTGATGTAGCTGATGGTGTCCTGTTCGTTGAAAGGACTCAGGTTGTAGCGAAGCACGATACGCTGCTTCAAATTGCGCAGATTGGGCGCATCGAGCTTGCGATCGAATTCAGGCTGACCCGCAAGGATGATCTGCAGTAACTTGCCGCGGCGGTTCTCGAGGTTCCCCAACAAACGGATCTCTTCAAGCACTTCCCATTCGAGGTTGTGCGCCTCGTCGACGATCAATACGGCCGTCCGTCCGCGCTCCGCCTGATAGACGAGTAGGTCGTTCAGTGCCGCCAGTATCTCCGGCTTGGACTTACGGTCGCATTTTAGATCGAAGTCCCAAGCCACCATCTCCAGGAATTCGGAGCCCGTGATCCGCGAGTTGAAGACAAACGCGAACTCGACATGCTGCTGACCGAGATAATCGCGCAAACATTCGAGCATGGTGGTCTTTCCCGTCCCGACCTCACCCGTCAGAACGATGAATCCTTTGCGAGCCTGGACCCCATAAATGAGGTTCGACAAAGCTTCTTCGTGTTGTTCGCTGCGGTATAAGAAGGTCGGGTCAGGGCTCAGACTAAATGGATCATCCTTGAAACCAAAGAAGACCCTGTATACGCTTTGCGACTGACTCACGTTAGATGAATTTTATCATGCGTAGCCGTTTTCACCCCACGAAAAGTGTACCTACTCACAGAAATGCGTTGTGCACGCGCTCATGCGCAATCGTCGTGGGTGATCCATGACCTGGGTAAACGTCGGTTTCATCCGGTAGAGTCAATAGGCTCGTGTGAATTGATTGCAGAATCTGACGACCGTTGCCTCCGGGGAGATCTGTGCGTCCAATGCTCTCGCGAAATAGCGTGTCTCCTGCAATTAACTTGCGTTCCGAGGGCATCCAGAGGCATAAACTGCCCTGGGTATGGCCAGGTGTGTGCAAAATGTGGATCGCGGTCTTACCCAGTTTGAGGGTGTCGCCATCCCGCACGGGTGTATCAATCTCTGTTTGCGCTGGCGTCGGCATCCCTAGCCATGCGGCTTGCATATCGAGGTGATCGTATAAGTCCTGATCCTCGGCGTTCATGTAGACGGGAGCGCCAGTAGCTGCTTTCAGCTTTTGTGCGCCGCCGATATGGTCGATGTGGGCGTGCGTGATGACAATCGCTTTACAAACTAATTCGTGTTTCGCGCAGAATCGCCTGGATCTGCGAGATGTCATCACCCGGATCGATTACGATCGCCTCTTTCGTGTTCTCATCGCCGAAAATCGAGCAGTTGCACCGAAGCATTCCCACGGGAAGAATTTCGTGAATCATTTACCGTCGAGTACTCGCTCTACAATGATAGGCGTCTATGGATCGCAACTCTTACGAAGCGCTTCGCGAGCGTGCAGCCTGGATTGACCTTAGCGGACGTGGCAATATTCGCGCCACGGGTGAGGACCGTGTACGGCTGCTGCACAGCATGACGACCAACGACATCCAGTCTCTTGTGCCCGGCGCCGGATGTTACACTTTTTTCCTAACCGCCCAAGGCCGCATCCTCGCCGACGCGAATATCTTCGCGATGTCGGACTACCTGCTGATCGACACCGAACCGGAAACCAGGCAGCGTGTCTTCGAACATTTGGATAAATTCATCATCGCGGACGATGTGGTCCTCCACGATTTCACGAATGACTACTCGACGTTGAGCCTGGAAGGACCCGCATCTGCGGAGGTTTTGGAATCACTGGGAGTCCCTGCGGTGAACCTGCCATGCGGCATCGTCCAATGGCATCACGGCGAAATTGCTCACGTCAACTACACCGGACAGCGAGGGTATGCGGCGTTCATCGCGAACGAACACAAAGAAAACGTAATCCGCAAACTTTCGGCAATAGGCGTGATTCAGGTGGATCGCACGACCGCCGACGTAGTCCGTATCGAGAATGGAAAGCCGCGTTACGGCGTTGACATCACTGACTCGAGTCTGCCGCAAGAGACGCAGCAGATGCATGCCGTCCATCCCTCGAAGGGCTGCTATATCGGCCAGGAGATCGTGGAGCGTGTCCGTTCGCGCGGCCACGTGAACAGACTTCTTATCGCACTCGATATCGACGCATCCGATGCGCCCAAAGCCGGCGCAAAAGTGGAGGCGGACGGAAAAGAGGTAGGCACGATCACCTCCGCGGCTTACTCACCTGCACGAGGCAAGGTTGCGGCGATCGGCATCGTACGAAACGAAGCCATGAATAGCCCGTTAACCGTCTCGGGCTCTAGCGCGACAGTTCGGCCAGCAGCGAAATAGGCACATTGGCCTGTCCGAGCCGCACGTTGGGCTTATTGTCCCCGTGGAAATCGGATCCGCCTGTAACTTTCAGAGCATACTTCTCGGCATAGCAGAGGTATCTCCGCACGTCCGCTTCGTCGTGGTCGGAATGGTAAGCCTCGATCGCGTCCAGGCCTAAACCGCCGATGTGGGCGATCAGTTCTTCCTCTTCCGTGAGATCGCGCTTGCCGAGGCGAATGGGGTGGGCAAGCGAGGAGACGCCACCGGCCTTCTGTATCCGCTCGATTCCCTCCTGGAGCGGCGGTTCATCGCGGTCGACGTAACCGGGCGCTGACTCGTCCAGATATCGATCGAAGGCTTCCGTGGTGTTTGATACGTAGCCCTTTCGGACCATCAGACGCGCGAAGTGAGGACGCCCGGCCAGGCTGCGGCCCAGCGCTTCCACTTCTTCGATGCGGATATCGACGCCCATCGACTGCAGCTTTGCCGCAAGCCGCCGATTCCGGTCGCGGCGCGCCGCCTGCATCGCAAGCAGCCAATCGACGAACTCGGCCGTGGGTTCGCTTTCCGGAAAATATCCCAGTAGATGGACCGTCTTCCGGGCGGGGACCTGCAGTTTCGTGCTCAGTTCGATGCCGCAGACAAGCCGCAGACCAGCCTCCTCCGCCAGCGGTTTGGCGGCTTCATAGCCCGCGAGCGTGTCATGGTCGGTTATGGCGAGCGCAGCCAGCCCGATCTCCGTCGCCGCAGTGACGAGTTCCGCCGGCGTGTAGGTTCCGTCCGATTCCGTTGTGTGGGAATGAAGGTCGATCATCCGATTAATTTCAACTCCTGAAGCTTGGTCCACACCTTTTCGACGCTTTGCTCAAGCTTCTCCTTCGAGGAATCCACCGTCACTTCGGCGTTGACCGGGGGCTCATAGGGATCCGAAACGCCGGTGAAACTGCCTATTTCACCCGCTAACGCCTTCTTGTAGAGGCCTTTTACGTCCCTCTCGGCCAGAACTTCTATGGGGCAGTGAACGTAAACCTCGACGAAGTTCCCTATGCGGGACCGGACTTCCTCCCGTACATCCCTGTAGGGCGAAATCGCGGCGACGACCGAGATCACGCCGTTGCGGGTCAATAATTCCGAAACGAACCCAATTCGCCGGATATTCGTATCGCGATCTTCCTTGCTGAACCCGAGTCCTTTTGAGAGGTGTGTGCGGACGATGTCGCCGTCGAGCAACTCGACCTTTGCCCCGGCAGCCTGCAATCGCGCAAAGATCTGCTCAGAAATTGTGCTTTTTCCGGCCCCGGACAGGCCGGTAAACCACAACGTAAACCCTTTATGCTGCATTCGAATTTTCTAGGATCTCATGGATGAGCACGTCGACTGTGCGCATTGCCCGGCCATCCGGTGAGAAGTGCAGTCCGCACTCTTTCGCGACTCCGGTTTCCCACCACCACCGACCGGCACGTTCGTCTTCGCCCGGCTCCGTCGGTCGGCTGCAGGGAGCGCAGCCGATGCTTGTGTAGCCCTTCGCGTACAGGGGATGGCGAGGCACGTCGTGCTCCCGGGTGTACGCCTCGACGTCCTCGCGGCTCCAACTCACCAGCGGGCTGATCTTCAGCCGGGCGTTCTCTGTCGAAAAGGTCCCTAATGAGCCGCGAGTGTCCGACTGGGTTCTACGTAATCCTGTGAGCCACGCGTCGAACTTTTCGAGTTTGCGATTCAGAGGCCGTACCTTGCGGAAATGGCAGCACGCGGTACGCAACGCAACAGACTCGTAGAAGAGGTTGGGGCCGTGGGCCGCGACCATGGTCTCGATCTCCGAGGACTCAGGCGAGACCACTTCGATACGAACTCCGTAGCGGGCACGGACCGCCTCAATCATGTCGTAGGTCTCGGCGGGCAGCCGGCCAGTGTCGAGCGTGATGACGCGCACGTCCTTCGACTTCCGGGCCGCCATGTCGACAATGACCATGCCTTCGTATTGAAAGCTGGTGACGACGGCAAGACGGTCGCCGTAAGTGTCGACAGCCCACGCGACGATCTCCTCGGCAGTGGCGTTTTCCAAATGCGCAGCCGGGGTCAGCACAATCTCCTGATTCTCGATGGGGATTAGGTCCTTAGTTCAATGATACCATCGGGAACTCAAACAATGACCCGGCCACGCGCACGCGGAGTACGCCTGTGGAGAACGGTTTTCCCGTCATGGTGTAGAATACTGCGCCGTCTGTCGACTGCCCCGGCGCTAGCTTGGTTTGGACCAGAGCTATCGCCGATGCGGCGGCCGCGGCTTTGATCCTGGTGGATGTGAACTCGGCGAGAGCGCTTTGGCGCCGCTGTTCGTAGCCGTTGGTCGACTTGTACTGCGAGTTGCCGTAAATGCCGCTCTCGTAGGCCGTGATCAGCTTGATGACGTCCCCTTTGCTGGCGCGGTCGATGAGAGAGTTCACCACGGTGCGGACAGGAACCGCGCTGACCTCACCGCCGATGTCAGGCGTGTACAAGAAGTCCTCGGGCCGGATGATGAAAGGCGATTTACCGCCGTTTTGAATGGCTACCTGAAGAACGGTGTACTGGCGTACATGCGTGGGCAAGGGGGCCACCATAATCGTGAGCCCCTCTTTCGTGAGTGCCTGATATCTAAGGCCGCCCGATTCGAACTCGATCAGTTGAGCGCTCGCGGTGAATACAGCAAGCGCTGCTGCATACAGCACCCCCGCGCGCCATCGACGACCCATAAGTCCATGGTAAACCGAGGTTACACATTTTGGGTGGCGCTATTCGCCGATTATCTTCACGAGCACTCGCTTGCGCCGCCGGCCATCGAATTCGCCGTAGAAGATCTGTTCCCAAGGACCGAAGTCGAGCTTGCCATTTGTAATCGCGACGACAACCTCCCGTCCCATGACCTGGCGCTTGAGGTGAGCGTCCGCGTTGTCTTCGCCGGTCCGGTTGTGCTGGTACTGCGAGACCGGCTCGTGCGGCGCGAGTTCTTCGAGCCACTTTTCGTAATCGTGGTGCAATCCCGATTCGTCATCGTTGATGAAGACCGATGCCGTGATGTGCATTGCGTTTACAAGGACAAGACCTTCGCGAACCTGGCTCTCGCGCAGACAAGCCTCGACGTCCCGTGTGATGTTAATGAAGGCTCTGCGGGTTGGCACCTCAAACCAGAGTTCTTTCCGATACGACTTCATATCATGCGACCAGCAGAGACAGCGACGACAACTTCCTCAAATATTCCTTGACGGTGGCCGCATCGAGTCCCGACTGATCGATCAAAGCACGGGTGTCGCGGGTACCATCGAGCAGGATGAGCAGTCGTCGCGCGGCCTCATCATCGAGATCGACGGCCTGATGGCGCAGCGAAGTCACGCGCGCCCCATCCCTCGCCTGGAAGCGGGCCAGTTGACTGACGGACGGGCGATCGGACGGCTTGCTCGGGTACGTCCAGGGGTTCGTGTCGATCTCCATCAGGCCGGCGCCGTACATCTTCATGAGCAACTCGGACAGCATTACGGCGGCCGCCGGGGTCGGGCTGGGGTAAGAGGGACTGAGCCCGTTCGAGCACGTCGTCATACTTCAGCCGTGCGGGCCAAGCCTCGCAGAGCACGGCGATTGCCGCCTTTACAAACGGTTGCGCAACGGTCACCGCCATATTCCGCTGACCGACGAACTCGAGCGGCTCCTCGTTGGTGTAGTCGGGCTTGGTTTTCGGTTCCAGGGGAACGCCAAAAAAAAGGATGTCGAAGGCCCCCGTTGAAGCCTCCGGCAGCACGGTAAGGTCCAACCGGCAAAGGAGAGTTTCCCGCAGCCGCCGGAGCTTGAAAAAATCGAGATACTGCTCGCGGCGCACGGCGTCGTCGCGGATCTCGTCCAACGCCGAACGAGCCTCGGCCGGTAGATCCTCGTACACCATAGTGGTGTAGTCGGCTTCGGCCAGGAACTGCAGGTTATTCGTTTTCGCACGCTTGATGAAGTCCGAGAATAGCAGCGGCTTCATGTCGGGACTGAGGTCGTCGTGGAAGGTTACAACTTTGTTGCGGCGGACGATCCGCTCCATTTCCAGAGAATTGCTTTAGCGTAAGGGTTGTCCTCCCCAAGTGAGCGACCTACAGCCTGTACGAGCCCAAGACCTTCGGTGACCGCCATCTCCGCGTCGTCCACACCGATGGTGTGAAATCGCATCATCTCGGCCATCATTTCCCGAACGTGCCATCCCGGGTAGGTGTTGTAACTGATGTAGGCGATTCCCGTCGGCGCCAGAACGCGCTCGCACAACTCGAGAATCTTATCCTGCACTTCACGGGGGACCCAGGAGAACACACCGTGGGCAATGACATAGTCGCATTCGCCCGGACGGCCGATCAACTCGGCTACATCGACCTGCCGGAAGGTGACATTCTCCACGCCGGCGTGGCGGGCCAGTTCTGTTGCGCGCGCGATTGCGGTTTGCGACAAGTCAATGCCTACGAACTGGCTTTCGGGCAGGTCGACCGCCATGCCGACAAGGTTCGCGCCTTCTCCGCAGCCGATTTCGAGCACTCGGCACGCGCGGATATCCGGTGCATTGACCCCGAAAAGGCGGGCGATTGCGGCCAGCCGTCTTACGTGAGTCTGCGTGTAGGTAGCGGTCGGATACGGCACTCGATCGTAGGCGGTGTCCATCCGTCTCAGAATTGTCTCATGGTTTACGTTCTGACTTCGAGACTTCGCCAGAGATACCAGCTTGCGACCGAGCAATACGGGCGCCAACGTTCGCCGATTTCCTCGACCAACGCCGGGGTAGCGGGCTCACGAAGTCCGTAAGCCTTCTGGACCGCGTTCCGGATGCCCAAGTCTCCGCATGGCAGGACGTCCGGACGCCGGAGTGAAAACATAAGGAACATCTGTACCGTCCAAATGCCGATCCCTTTCACCGTGGTAAGCCGATCTAGGACTTGGTCGTTCGTCATGCGCGCAAAGTGTTCGAACACGACCTCCCCGGCGGCAGTCTTCGCGGCAAGGTCTTGTATATAGGTTGCCTTCTGCTTGGACAGGCCGATCGCCCGCATATCGTCGAAGCTGAGCCGGAGGATGGCTCCGGGCGTGATCGGTTGGCCGGTCGCGGCGAGCAGCCGTCCGAAAATGGTCGCGGCCGCTTTTCCGCTCAGCTGTTGGTATACGATGGAACGGACCAGGCTGCCGAAGACCGGATCGGTGTAGGTCATTCGAAATGGCCCCACTTGTTCAATGATGGTAGCCAGGACGGGATCGGCGAGCCTCAAGATGCTGGATAGCTTTTCTCATCGTTGTGTATGTAGAGCACCGGATTGGAACACGTTTCGTTCCGGATGCATCATTCATTTTATGAGGAAGCTGGCTTTCTGCCTGCCCGTGGTTTTGTGCCTCGGAGTGCTTGTCGCTCAGGAAGCGGAAACGGTCCTGAAAGTCGACGTTAATGTTGTAAACATCCTGTTCTCCGTTCGCGATAAGAAGGGCGCGCTCGTCCCGAACCTGCAAAAGGAAGACTTCACGGTTCTCGAAGACGGCAAAGAGCAGACCATCAAACACTTTACTCGTGAGAGCGATCTACCGCTGACGCTCGGACTCCTTGTCGATGTCAGCGGCAGTCAGCGGAACCTCATTGGAGTCGAAAAGCAGGCTGCCAGCGAGTTCTTCTCAAAAGTTTTACGGCCGAAAGATATGGCCTTCCTCATCAGCTTCGGCGCCGAGGCCGAACTGCTCCAGGATTCTACGAATTCGGCGAAGCTTCTGCGCGCGGGTCTCGACGGCTTGCGTGAGAACTCGGGTGTGGGCGGCTTTCATCCCGGCCCGGTTCCGACCATCTCAAAGACTCGCGGCACGATCCTTTATGACGCCGTTTACCTCGCGGCCGATGAAAAGCTGAAAAACGAGGTCGGCCGCAAAGCGATCGTGATTATCACGGACGGGGTCGACATGGGGAGCCGGCAAACGATACGTGAAGCGATCGATGCGGCTCACCGCGCGGACGCGATCATCTATAGCATCCAATATCTGGACCAGTCAGCCTATGGCTATGGCGGATTCGGGTATGGCGGCGGCGGTGACGGCGATCTGAAGAAGATGTCGGAAGAAACAGGCGGACGTATGTTCCGCGTGGATCGAAAGCATACGCTCGACGATATTTTCCGCGATATCCAGGAAGAAATGCGTACGCAGTACGCGATTGCTTATACGCCCGCGGAAAGCAAGAACGACGGGTTCCGGAAGCTGGAGATCAAGACTCCGAAAAAGGACCTGAAGGTACAGGCGAGGAAGGGCTACTTCGCATCGTCTGTGAAGTGACCGCCGGCCGCCTCTCGTTCAGCTTCTTCAATTAGCTTGCGAGCAAGAGCTTCTGAGTCGATATGATATTCGCCAGACTGGACCTGTTTTCGCAAGCGTTCGAGAAGGTCCTGGCGCTCGGGCGATCCTTCCGTCTGCTCGCGCAAGCGGTGACCTAGCGCCGTAAGGTCTATGGCGATTGGCGCTTTGGGCTCGTCCGGCATACTATAAGGCTAACGCAAGGACCGGCTGGGTGATACAGGCGCCGTGATTTTCCTGGAGACAGCGAGACTTCGGTTCAGGACGCATGAACCGGATGATGAATTCGATTTCATCACGATGCAGACCGACCCCGAGGTGCGGCGCTATGTCGGCGGGCACGCATGGCCGGTCGGAAAAGCGCTTTACCGGTTTCGGCATCAGTTTCTCGGCCGGCCCGGCAAGACTTACGGTCTCTGGGCGACTGTGTTCAAAGACGAGAACCGCTATATAGGGTACTGCGGTCTTAGCTCACACACGTACGACGGTCGGCGTACCGTGAACCTCGCCTACTACCTTGCCCGGCCTTATTGGGGACGGGGACTCGCCACGGAAGCCGCCAATGCCTTTATCGAAGTTGCGTTCTCGAAGCTCCGTCTGAAGACGATCGGAGCAGACGTCGAGAAAGGAAACAACGCGTCGGAACACATCCTGCAGAAGCTCGGTTTCCGGTTTGTCCGCAGCGAGGAGATTCCCGGCCGCGTCTTCCACACTTATGAGCTTTCGCGTGAGGCGTGGAGTCCTTTACTTCAAAGCCAAACGCCATTGCTCATCAAAGAACCCCGCAACGACAACCGCGCCGTCTGATTTTCGAATCACCGCGTAATCGCCGAGCCGGGGAAGAGCAGAGCGTTTGTGCCCTTGAATTCTTTCTCGCCCATGGTTAGCCCGCTATTGAGCACAACGTAGTGATCCGGATCGGAAGGATTGGGGTACACCATGGCGAGCGTATGGTCGCGGGCAGGGAAGCGCTGTTCTCCGACCACGATGTCCTCGCCAGACCAGCGAACCGGCAGCTTGTCATTGATGCGGCGGATGATTGCGTTGGACTGCGGATCGCCGAACAGGACGATGTTCTTCCCTTTGGCCGGTGATGTGGCATTCGGCAGATCGCCTCGCATCCACTTGTCCCATTCGGCGCGCACTTTGTCAGGCGCATCCATCGTGACGAAAGCATCCATGAAAGCGTCGTCGATGGGGCCTTGCAATCCATGGCGTTTGCGGAGCCCTTTCAATGTTCCCGCGCGCCACTTGCCGTTCTCCTTGATGAAGCTGCGTCCACGTCCGAGTTTCTGGCCGTCGATCGTGGGATTGCCCTCCCGGTCCAGCGTCAGCGCAGCGATGTTGCGTGTCTTGAACTCGCTCCTTGTGCCGTCTACTTCCGCGCGCTCGTAGTGCTTTTCAAGACCATCGATCGTCAGCCAAAAGCACTGGTTGTATCGGGTGGTGTAGGTCACGAAGTGAATTTTGTCGGGCGAACGACGACCCTCGCGGACGGCCGCGTCGATGAATTCGTCCGATTGCTTCAGACTGTCGGGATGCCACTTGTGAGGTGTGTTCGGTCCGACCAGAAAGAGGGCTTTCAGATTCTCCATGCCAGCAACGGCTTTCTGGATGCTCTGGCTTGCCTTCAGTTGGGGATCGATTTCGCCGCCGTAGCCTACCGTCGGGACGTTCGCGATGTTTTCCGCATAATCGAGCGAGTCGTAGATGTGGAGCGACTTCAGTTGGTAATCGGGAGTGGACGGTGGCAGCTTGGCGTAGATCTTTGTCTCCGCAAAGCCCGCGCCCGCTTCCATTGCAGCCCACTGATCCGGGTGATGCAGTCCGATGTGCCAGGCGCCCGCGCCGCCCATTGAAAATCCACGCAGTACGATACGCTCCGGGTCGATGTTATAGCGCTTCCGCACGGATTCGAGAGCTTCGAAGACGTCCGTCTCGCCGGCCCACCGATACGCGTTATTGGTTCGGCCAAATACCTCCAGAACGATGTGCTGCTGGGCGGGTGGGAGAGGCTTCGATGAATCATGGCTGAAGAGGAAACTACTTTCGGTCATCGTTGCAGCCCGGCCATGGAGCACGACATCGAGCCGTGTTGGCTTTGCCGGGTCATAGCTGTCGGGGATGACCAAACCATACGGTTGCAGACTGCCATCCACCCGCGACCGGTACGCTCGTGATAGCCGGCCCTTCTGCTTCGGCCAGGACGGTGATCCTGATTCAAGTTCAGTCGCCCTGGCGATTCCACGGTCAAGCACGGCGAGGAGTTGGTCGCTGTATTCGGGTTTGTAGAATTCCTCAGGATGACGCAGCATCCATTCGCCAGCCTTCAGGTAGATGCCCGCGTCCGCGCGCAGATCGTCGGACGCCTTGGCTTTCTCCAATTTGGCCGACAATTCGTCCATCTTTGCGCGAGCCTTCGTGAGTACATCACCTACCGGCTGCGCTTGAAGCAGGAAGGCGCCGAGCGCGGCGAGGAAAAAGGATTTGAGGATCATCGAGTTCGGAATTTGTTGTTCAGTGCTGTCAACTGCTGGTTCATATCAGGCTTCTGCGGTTGCTTGGGCGGCGGCGCCGGCCTTTCACGCGGGGCCTCAAGCGCTTTGATCGACAACGCAATGCGCTTGGCCTTCGCATCGGCGGACAATACCTTTACCTTGACGATCTGTCCAGCCTTTACCGCGTCGGAGGGCTCCTTTATGTACCGGTTCGACAACTCGCTGATGTGCACGAGTCCGTCCTGATGAACGCCGACATCGACGAATGCTCCGAACTTCGTCACGTTTGTCACCACGCCTTCCAGCACCATGCCCGGACTCAGATCTTTGATTTCGCGAACGTCCTCCCGGAAGTTCGGCACCACGAACTTATCACGAGGATCCCGGCCGGGTTTGCGGAGTTCTTCGCGGATATCGGTCAGAGTGTAGATACCGACTGTTTCCGTTTGGAATCCCTCGATCTTCACTTTCTCAACCAACTCGGGCTTGGTGATCAAGTCGTTCACCGGGACGCCCATCGATTGTGCAATCTTCTCCACGACCGGATACGATTCAGGATGGACAGCGGTCATGTCGAGTGGATTTTCGCCACCGCGGATGCGGAGAAAGCCGGCGGCCTGCTCGAAGGTTTTCGGCCCGAAGCCGGGAACGGCGGTTAGCTGGACGCGTGAGCGAAAACGGCCATGTTCATTGCGGTACTCGACGATCTTCTGCGCAGTGCGTTCATTGATTCCCGCGACGTAGCGAAGCAGAGCCCATGATGCTGTATTCAGATCGACGCCAACGCGATTGACGCATGACTCGACCGTACTCTCCAACCCTTGCATCAGCTTTTTCTGTTCCACGTCGTGCTGATATTGACCTACACCTATCGACTTCGGATCGATTTTCACCAACTCTGCCAGCGGATCCTGTAAGCGGCGTCCGATGGAGATGGCTCCACGGACTGTCAGGTCGAGTTCGGGGAACTCCTGACGCGCGATGTCGGATGCGGAGTACACCGAAGCGCCCGATTCGTTTACGACGACACTGAACGTTTCGCGCAGTCCGGCTTGTTTCAGGAAATCCTGAACGATGGCAGCGGTTTCCCGCGATCCGGTGCCATTCCCGATTGCAATCGCACGCACGTTGTACTTGTCGATCATTCTCCGCAAGGTTGTGGCGGACCCGACGATGTCGTTCTTCGGCTCCAGCGGGTAGATGACCGAATGCTCCAGGAATTTGCCTGTATCGTCGATCACCGCAACCTTACAGCCTGTGCGCAAACCTGGATCAAGGGCGATTACGTTCAACGCGCCGGCCGGCGGAGAAAGCAGCAGGTTTTCTAAGTTGTCTTTGAACACCCGAATGGCCTCTTCATCCGAGCGATCCTTCAACTCCAGCCGAACCTCGGTTTGAATTGAAGGATTCAGCAGCCGGTCGTACGAGTCTTCGATGGCCTCTTCGAGATGAGGGATCCATTCGCCCTCAGCCTTGAGCACTTTGTTGCGGAGGTACGTGAGAGGACCCGTGCGCTCGAGTTCGATCTCGAAGGTGAGCGCTTCTTCCTTGGCGCCGCGCCGGATCGCGAGCATACGATGCGACGGGATCTTCGACGCGGGCTCCTTGTAATCCGCATACATGTGATATTTGCCTTCTGGATCTTTGGCGGGGTCGATCATGCGGCTCACGACCGTGCCGTTGTCGAGCATCATCTGTCGAACCGCCTTGCGGAAATCGGCATTTTCGCTGATCCATTCGGCGATGATGTGACGCGCGCCGGCGAGCGCCTCATCCGCGGAATCGACATTCTTCTCAGCGCTAACGAAAGACTCCGCATACGCCACGAACGACTCGCTGCCTACCTGGTCCCACAGATATTGGGCGAGCGGCTCGAGTCCTTTTTCGCGAGCGATGGATGCTTTGGTGCGGCGCTTCGGCTTGTAGGGCAGATACAGATCTTCGAGTTCGTTTTTTTCCAGAACCGATTCGATGCGCGCACGCAGTTCGGGCGTCAGCTTTCCTTGGGAGTCGATGGTTTCGAGCACCGTCTTTCGGCGGTCTTCGAGTTCTCGAAAATAGGCGAGCTTCTCCTCGATGTTCCGAATCTGAACCTCATCGAGATTGCCGGTGACCTCCTTTCGATAACGCGCGATGAAGGGAACAGTGGAACCCTCATCGAGCAGCTCGACTGTTGCGGTCAGGCTCTTGAGGCCGACGCTAATCTGTTGAGAAATGTGAAGGAGAACAGCGGTGGGTAGCGCCTGATTCTGCATGGGTGAACTCTCATCATAACGGGTGGTGGGATAGGCGGAGCGCCCGACTTCGGTTCGAGAACCGGCTCGGTGCAGAATAGAGAACGATGATGCAGACGAGCCTGGCAATCGCGTTGTTGCTGCTTTCCGGAATAAGCGCTTTCGCTGAACAGTTCGTCCTGTTCGATGTCACGTTCACTTACACCAAGGCGGATGCGGACAACTCGAAGCCGAGCAAGTCGCACTATTACGTCAAGGGCGACGGCGCTCAACCCGGATCGCCCGCGCGACTGGACGAGCCCGGTGGATTATCGCAATGGGACCGTCCACATCCGCGCGGAGGTGATCGAGAAACCCGCGGGCGGCGAGCCCACGACATGGACGCTCTGCTACATCCCGAATCAAGGGCAAGGGAACGGCTATGGCTGCACCGGCACCGGCCTCTACCGCGAGAAGGGCGTCTACGAGCGCGACGTGTCGATGACGTCGTTCTGGGAGAACGACTCCATCATCTGGTCGGAGGGCATCAAGCAGATGGACCTGGTAATCAAGGACGGCAGCGGCGGTCGAGGGCCACGCGCACAAGCCGGCCGGACTCGGAGAAGTTCTTTCCGACCAAGATGCGGATCACGATGGTCCAGGTGTCAGCCGGATCGAAGTACGATCCGAGCCTGCTTCCGAACCCGGCTCCGACGACTCCTTAGAATGGCGTTATGGATCTTGGCATAACCGGACGGAAGGCCATAGTGTGCGCGGCCAGTAAAGGGCTGGGCCGTGCCTGCGCGTTTTCGCTGGCCCGCAATGGTGTGGACCTCGTGATACTCGCGCGGACGGCCGGTCCGCTCGAGGCGACTGCTGACGAGATACGCCGCGATGCCGGAGTTCGCGTGACTGCGATTGCGGCGGATATTACGACGCCAGAGGGCAGGGCAGCGGCGCTGGAGGCCTGTCCAGAACCGGACATCCTTGTGAACAATGCAGGTGGTCCGCCTCCGGGGGACTTTCGGGACTGGTCACGCGAAGACTGGATCAAAGCGCTCGACGCTAACATGCTGACTCCGATCGAATTGATTAAGGCGACGGTCGACAGCATGATGGATCGCGGCTTCGGCCGTATCGTGAATATCACGTCAAGCGCAGTTAAGGCCCCAATCGATATTCTCGGGCTGTCGAATGGAGCACGATCCGGCTTGACAGGGTTCGTCGCCGGAATTGCGAGAAAGACGGTGCGGAGGAACGTGACAATCAACGCGCTGCTCCCCGGGTCTTTTGCGACGGACAGACTGACAGCGAATATGAAGACCACGGCTCAGGCGAGCGGCCGTACGGTCGAGGAAGTTATGGAGGAGCGCCGGCGAGCGAATCCGGCCGGCCGCTTCGGAGATCCGGCGGAGTTTGGCGAGGCGTGCGCCTTCCTTTGTTCCGCACAAGCGGGATACATCACCGGCCAAAATGTACTCATCGATGGCGGCGCTTATCCAGGTACATTCTAAAAACGGTAAAATAGGATACTACAATGCGCCGCTGCGGATTATTCTTGTGGGCAATTTGCGCCCTGGCTGCGGATTCCGACTACACCCGGGACGTACAGCCGATCTTTTCGAAGAAGTGCGCCGCGTGCCATGGCTCGGGTCAGCAGATGGCGGGTCTGCGGGTAGATACGGCATCAGGATTGCAGAGAGTCATCGCGCCCGGAAATGCCTCGAACAGTACCCTGATTCAGCGCGTTACGAGCACGAAACCCGGATTCAAGATGCCCCCGGTGGGCGAGCCGCTGTCATCGACGGAGATCGCGACGATTCGCGATTGGATCGATGGCGGCGCGAAAGCTCCGGTGGAGAAAGCGGCTGCTGCGCCGCGTTCCTCGCATTGGTCGTTCCAGCCGATTAAACGGGCTGCGGTTCCGACAGTGCAGAAGCAAGGATGGGTGCGGAATCCGATTGACGGCGTTCATTTTGGCGAGGTTGGAAACAGAGAAGATTGAGCCGTCACCCGAGGCTTCGAAAGCCACGTTGCTGCGCCGCGCGTCCCTGGACCTGACCGGGCTGCCACCGACTCCGGCTGAGATCGATAAATTCCTGAGCGATAAGCGACCCGACGCTTATGAGCATGCGGTGGACCGGCTGCTCGCCTCGCCGCATTATGGCGAGAAGTGGGCGAGGCACTGGCTCGATCTCGCTCGTTACGCCGACAGCGACGGATACGAGAAAGATCTCGTTCGGCCGTATGCGTGGCGCTATCGCCAATGGGTAATCGACGCCTTGAATCAGGACATGCCGTTCGATCAGTTTACGGTAGAGCAGATCGCGGGGGATCTGCTGCCGAAGCCGACGGTCGAGCAGCGCATCGCGACGGGATTTCATCGCAACGTTCTGGTGAATCGCGAGGCTGGTGTCGATCGTGCGGAGGCTCGCTTCGAACAGAACGTAAATCGCGCGAACACGATCAGCACGGTGTGGCTCGGATTGACCTCAGGATGCGCTCAGTGCCATAACCACAAGTTCGATCCGATCAGCCAGCGCGAGTACTACCAACTGTTTGCGTACATTTCCGATATCGAAGAGGACGATATCGACGCGCCGATGCCCGGTGAGATTGGACCGTATTTGAAGGCGCGTCCGGCGTACGAGACAAAGCGTGAGGCGCTGTTGGCGGAGTACAACATTCCGGCGGAACAGACGGCGTGGGAAGCCAAGGTAAGGAACGCTACGAGAACCCCGGTGTGGACATCGAGTGGGACTTCATGGTCACCAGCATGCGTGCGATGGTCGACAACTTTGCGAAGCTTCTGCTCATCGAGCCAGCGAAGCGGACACCCAGGCAGCGCGAGCGAATGACCGCTGCATTTCTTGAGCAATACCGGGCCTGACATTAAGAAGGACAAGGCTCGTGATGACAAGTTGAAGGAATGCAGAGAGAAGCTTGCGAAGCTTACCGCGGAGCTGCCGCCCTTTACGCAGGCGATGGCGGTGAGCGTCGACAAAACTGCGCCCAAAGCGTACATCGCGCTCGGCGGTGATTACCGGACGAAGGGTCCTGAAGTCGAGCCCAGGCGTGCCGGCCATTCTGACGCAGTCGAGCCCGAAGGACCGGCTGTCGTTTGCGAAATGGCTGACCGGACCCGACAATCCGCTGACCGCGCGCGTCGCTGTGAACCGCATGTGGCAGGAGTTCTTCGGGCGCGGCATCGTTCGGACATCGGAAGATTTCGGCACGCAAGGCGAGAAGCCGACCCATCCGGAACTGCTTGACTGGCTCGCTTCGGAGTTTCGCGATACGGGCTGGAGCATGAAGCGTATGCACCGGCTGATCGTTACGTCGGCCGCTTACCGGCAGAGTTCGAAGGTGCGCAACGAACTGAAGGAGCGTGATCCTGAAAATACGTTGATCTCGCGCCAGACTCGTTTGCGGCTTCCGGCGGAATTGGTTCGTGATGCTGCGCTCGCTTCGAGCGGTCTTTTGAATACATCGATTGGCGGTCCGAGCATAAAGCCACCGCAGCCTGCCGGGGTTGCGGAACTGGTATATGGGAATAGCGGCAAGTGGGCCGAAAGCACCGGCGCCGACCGGTACCGTAGGGGCTTGTACATCCACTTCCAGCGGACGGCGCCTTATCCGCAGTTGATGAACTTTGACGCGCCGGACTCGAACGTCGCCTGCACGCGACGATCACGGTCGAATACTCCGCTGCAAGCTTTGAATTTGCTGAACGATCCGGTGTTCTTCGAGTCGGCGCAGGCATTCGCTTTCCGAGTGCTTCAGGACCGGCGGCGAACCGCGCTGGATTCGGCCTTCCGGATGGTGCTGGGCCGTGATCCGTCTACGCGCGAACGAGAGCGACTCGGAAAGTACGTAGATGAGCAATTGACCAGTTCCGGGGAGAATGCGGCCTGGGTCGCGGCCGGACGCGTGTTGATGAACACCGATGAGTTCATCGTGAGGGAATAGCCATGAATCCAATCGAACTAGCTCGCATCGCCTCACGGCGCTCATTTCTTCGAAATGCCGGCGGCGGCATTGGAATGATGGCATTGGCCGACCTCCTCGGGGCGGCTGAAGCGAAGAGCGGCGAAGCGCTGAATCCTCTCGCTCCGCGGAAGCCGCACTTTCCGGCCAAGGCAAAGAGCGTGATCTTCCTGTTCATGGAAGGCGGTCCGAGCCAGATGGATCTGTTCGATCCGAAGCCGGAACTGCAGAAGTGGCACGGCAAGTCGTTGCCGCCCTCGATGACCAAGGATTTGAAGCTTGCGTTCATCAAGCCGACCGCGGCGGTGCTCGCGAGTCCTCGCGAGTTCAAGCCGTATGGCCAGTCGGGGATGGTTTTCTCGGATTACCTGCCGCATACCGCGCAAGTAGGGGATGAACTTTGCATGGTCCGGTCCATGCATACCGATGCGTTTAATCATCATCCGGGACAACTGCTGCTGTTCACGGGTTCTCAGCAGTTCGGGCGTCCGACTATGGGTGCTTGGGCGGTGTACGGGTTAGGTAGCGAGTCCAAGAATCTGCCGGGCTTTGCCGTGCTTTCGTCAGGTGTCGGTACCAGTGGGGGCGCGTCCAACTTCTCCAGCGGATTCCTTCCTTCGGTGTATCAGGGAACGATGTTGCGCAGCTCGGGCGATCCGATCCTGTATCTCAGCAATCCTGAAAGTGTTACGCGAGAGCAGCAACGTGCGGCTCTCGATGCCGTTCGCGATCTGAATCAGGAACGCTTGATGGAGACTGGCGATACGGAGATCGCTTCCCGCATTGCGTCGTATGAACTTGCATTTCGGATGCAGACGGCGGGTCCGGAATTGACGGATTTCTCAAAGGAGTCGGCGTCCACGCTTGAGATGTATGGCGTGAACAATGACACACGAAGCAGTTTGGAACGAACTGCCTGCTGGCTCGCCGGATGGTTGAGCGCGGTGTCCGGTTCGTGATGCTGATGCACGCGAGTTGGGATCAGCATACGAATTTGAATAAGGCTCTGAAGAAGAACTGCGATATTACCGACCAACCCACCGCTGCGCTGATCAAGGATCTGAAGCAGCGCGGCTTGCTGGATTCCACCCTTGTCGTGTGGGGCGGCGAGTTTGGCCGCACGCCGATGGTGGAGATCCGCAATACGTCCGATCCGGATAATGGCGGCCGGGATCACCACCCGAATGCGTACTCGATGTGGCTGGCCGGTGGAGGTATCAAGCCCGGTACGACGATCGGCGCGACCGATGACCTCGGGTTCAAGATCACCGAGGACCCTGTCCACATTCACGACCTGCAGGCGACGATGTTGCACTGCCTCGGTATGGATCACACGCGCTTGACGTACCGTCACATGGGCCGTGAGTTCCGGTTGACGGACATCGCCGGCACCGTCATGAAAAAGATGCTGGCCTAGGTCAGAAGCGTTGGGAGCGTCCCGAACTTCCGGGGCTTGGCGGCAGACCATAGATACACACGTGGTCGAACGCCCACAGGTTGATATACGGGATACCCGCTCCGGTTGCCATGGCGATTTCTTTTTCCCACGCATAGCCTGATCGGAAGACCGGTACAAGATGACGTACGGAATCCCGGGGCCAGCCGAGCGCGAGCGGAAACTCAATTGCCGTGCGCGCCAGATCCAGATTTCGCGACCAGGCTCCGAAATCCAGAGCTTCCATCTTGAGGCGATCGAACCCGGATGTTGCCTTTGTTTCCCACTCGGCCGGCAGATTCACGAAACGGTTCAACGCTCCGCCAAGATTATGGACTCCCGCCGGTTGCGGGTGGTTCACGTCATAGGGGAAGAGCAACTCGAAGCGAACGTTCGGATGGGTTGCTTTCACTTGAGCGATGATCGCGCTCGCGTGATCGCGCAGCCGCGCCCGTAGGAACTTCGCATCGGCAGAAGTATTCACCAGCGGGTCGTCGGTCGGCTGCTTGAAATGGTAGAGCGGGCGGCCGAGAGCGGTTTGTGCCGCTGACTTGATCTCCGGGTGATAGAAACCCATTCCTCCGTTCGGCCGAGCGGCGCTATGGTTCGTGAAGAACCACCACAGATATTCACCCATTTGCAGGCTGGGGGGAATTCCGGCGTCCGCCATCAAGTCGGCAAGGTTTTCGAAGACGCGTGTGTGGTAGTCCCGAACCACCTGCACAAACGCACAATGGGTGGACTTCAGCGATCCGAATCCAACGTCGGTCTCGACGATTTGTCCATCCGGATATACAGCGCCGAAACCCTCGGGAGGATTGACCAACTCCATCGACGCTGGCCACGACCACCTCGCGATTCCGAGCATGGCATCCCGCGAAGAATCCGGCGTGCCAATCGCGCGCTCCGCGATTCAGAACGGGTGATTGCTCGGGATCGACGACCCAACGCCCGGGTTGGCCGCCGGTCAGGGCTCCGGTGATCGAGACGGAGCCAGTCGAGCCAGTTGCCTGGTCAACGTTCGCGGCGAACGTGTAGGAGTAGGCGGGCTTCGGTGAGCGCGCGGTGATCGTTAGCGAGTTATCCGTAGCGCGCGCCCAAACTCCGACGTAGTTCGCGTTGATGAAGTACTCGAAATGACGCGCAATGATCGCAGTCGATTCGTTTGGGAATACAGACTTGCCGCATCGCTTGACCGCCGATGTTGACGAACACCTGATCGCCGGCGACAAACTCTCCGTTGAACTGAACGGTGATGTGACGGGAACGTTGCGCCCTCCCGCTTTCGCTGATTCCACCAAAACACGCCGAGATATTCATTCATCGGACCGTGATAGCCGAGCCCATCGAAAATCCATAGGAGCCGCTCGGGTGAGAGCTTGTACGTGTGGTCCGTACTGTAGTCGAGCGCGGGCGAGAGGTTGGGCTGCGACAGGCAGCGGTTCAGGCACGTCGGTGGGGATCGCGGCTTCGAGGAAGTCGAAATAGAAGTGTCCTGCGCTAGCGAGCCGGAACGTGACAGTGTGTTCCCCGGGAGCACCATTGAACGAATTTTCCGGCGACGTATTGACGGCCGGCTCAGCCGAGAGCCGGCAATTGAAAGACATCTCGGCGCCTCCGTCAAGTTGGATCGCTACGACGCCCCGGTCTCCGTACAGCGACGTGCCGAGATAGAGATCGTGCGGGCTGGAGCAGGAGTATCGCACCGACACCGACGAGCCTACCGTGGACGTGTGTTTCGCGAATCCTTCCGAAAAGAAGCCGCTTTCGTCGCCCCACTGGCCGGAGTACTTGCACCAGGAGTCGTTCTCTTCGATGCGAACGGATCCGGGTCCGGCGACCTTGAGGAGTTTCACGTCATCCGGTCCGGTCGAATGTCCAGTTCGTAAACGAAGCCTCCCATTCCGTGGTCTTCAAAGGCTTTTCCATTCGCCAGAGGCGGGGCGAAGGTCAGCCACATCTGGCGGATGTTTTGGAGACCCAAGGCGCCGAAGTCCAGTGTGACATGCCAGATCGCGTCGGACTTGCCTCCGGAGAATACGCGGCCGGTTCCGGCGGTCTTCAGCCGATCGTTTTTTGCGACCGCATACATTCGGAGCATATTGCCGTCGATGCCCGGCCGGTCTGCCGTGATTGGTCAGCGTTCCACCGGAGGATTGCGCCTGCAGATGGGATCAGCGCGCCTGCGGCGCTCCAGTTGTGGCGTTGATCTGTGAGGCGAACGCGTGTGCAATGCTTCCGGCGCTGACACCTGTCAAGGTAAACATCGATCCCCGAAACGTGACATTGAACGGAGTCCATCCGTCCGACGGGCCCGAACATTGAGCTGATTAACGGGACCGAGTTCAGCGGTTCCATCGCCGCGCACAACCATCACATCGGCGCAGTCTGTCATCGCTGCAGCGAGTCCCGCCGCTACTCCGGCATTGGCATCTCCGGATTGCTCAGTGTATGTGTACGATTGACCCGCCACGGTGACGGTGTGCGTCGATCCGGCGCCTTGAGCCGTAATGACCAGCGCACGTCGAACTTGGGAATGATGTAGTCGTACGCGATGTTCAGGTACCACGAGCGTCAGGCGATCGAACTCTTTCGGGTTGTTCGCGACGATCATGAACGATGTTCGGGAACTCAGGTATTCTCCACCGTTCTGTGTAGGCGTGTTCGAACAGCGCGACGCGGCCGGTCGTTCCGTCAGCGAGAATGTAGTCGAGATATGGCCAATCGATCGTGGCGTACTTCGGGGAGTCGAGCGGCATCAGGCCGCTGTACCGGACGTCGAAGGACAACGTCAGCCCATCGAAGCTGGAAGTCGGGCAAATACTTCAGTCGGGGGTGCTCATAGAAATTGTCCGCGTCGTAAAGGATGAGGACGGCGAAGTCGGCGGGATCCCGGAAGATACCGCTGACTTTGAAGCGTCACCTGTGGCCGAGTGAAGGGCGCGGCGGCTCCGAGGTCATCGAATCCGCGGAGGGCCATCGTTCGATTTGGCTGCAGTTTGTGAATTCGTTCCGTCATTCCGGTTCCTTCGCTTCGATCGTAGCTTCAGAGGCTGTCGAGCTAAGGGTGCGTACTCGCCGGAAAGGCGGGTAAGTTGTGATGAATTAGGAGCTTAGAAAAATTTTCTACTTCGGTGAATGAGTCATTGACGGACCCTGGAAAAGCGGCGCTGAAAATCCGCCGCTGGTTAGGCTCTCGTGCGGCGACGGACGAAGCAGAGTCCGATCAGAGCGGCGCCGATGGTCAGATATGTTCCGGGCTCGGGGACAGAAGCAGCGACGATGTAGTCGAGGACCACGTCGGTTCCGACAGTCACTCCGGGAGCCGCGCCATCCAATTCGATAGTGATTGCGTTGACGTTGGAAAGGATGCTGTTCAGGCTGCCTCCCGTCGGCGTGAAATTCGTGAACGGCAGGTAGTATGCGACCAGCGCGCCATTGGAGTGCCGGGCAGGTTGAGCACGCCACGAGCATAGGAGCTGCTATTCGTCCAGAAAGTGAACACAATCGGAATGCCCTTGTTATCTGCGTAGCCGTTGACGAAGACGGCCTGATTTGCGCCGCTTTGTGTGATATCGATGCCGCCCAGATTGAAACTGCCCGGAGGATTGAAGTGGCCCGCGGTAACACCGGTATTGGGGCTATTCGTTCCGTTGTACGTGAGGAGACCACGCCCTCTTACACGAGCGCTGGTTTCTATGCTGGCCAATCCGGTGCTGTTCGATACTCGAAACCGGTACAGGTCTTCTTCATCCCCAGCTGTCACATAAGACGCCATCATGCGGAAGCCGCCTAGCGCCGAAGCCGTAGCTATCCCGTTCGGGCCGAAGTAGACGGGCGGAGCAGGCGGAGTGTCCGCGCCGAGCATGACGGTCGCGTTGGAACTGATGCTGAACGAATCGATGATCACCGATGCGCTCGCTGGAGTCGCAGCCGCTGACGAGAGTGTCATCAAGGCCGTGACCGGTGCGAGCGACATACGCCGTTTGCGAACAACCTTAACCAAAAAGTTATATGACTCCATGGATGAACCGTCAGAATAGCGTTGCGATCAGGTGTAAGTAAATAAACGTTTCACCTGAGAATAGTCCCCTCGGTACTAAGGTCACGAATTATAATGACCACGTCGGAGAACAAACAGATGACAAAACTGATCATTGCAGGCTCGATCCTCGCTGGGACTTGTCTGGGCGAAACGTGGACGGGGACGATCGTCGACGTGATGTGCAAAGGGAAGGACCTGTCGAGTCACACGTCCAAGTGTGCCGTGATGCCGAACTGCGCTAAGAGCGGCTTTGGCGTTGTCCTGCCCGACGGCAAGTTCCTGAAGTTTGACGAGAGCGGGAATGCTATGGCTCTCAAACGTCTGAAGGCGCCGGGAGCCAAAGAGAAGGATCTGAAGGCCAAGGTGAGCGGCTCTCTCGACGGAGAGGTCATCAAGGTGGAATCGTTCGAACTTCAGTAGCCCGTCGTATAGCGATCCACTCCGGGAATATCGCTGGGTTTTCCAGCCAGGTGGAGACCCACAGGAATAATTCCTGCTTGGATTCTTGTGGGTCCACAGTCGCTTTCCCCGGTTGCGCCGAACGGTGCAGTTGCCACCGGATTCTCTCTTTCGCTTCTAAAACCAGTGCTCGACAACGCCTGCGGCGGTGGGGATCTCCAGACTCGTATTCGGCGGCAAGAGCCCGCAGCGTGCGGACTGCGTGATCGGGAGTGCTCACGTTCACGCCTTCTACGAGCGGTGTCATGGGACGGCCGCTTTGTTTTATGAGATGTCGCAGATAGCTTTCGGATACGGGCGCGAGGTCCCGTTTCAGTGTTTCCCAGACCGCTTCGTCGACGACATCCACGGTCGCGATCTGCTCTTCGAGAAGGGCGTGCTTGCTCCCTTTTCGAGAGGGCATATCATTGGCCGCTGCGGTACGCCTGGACGGCGGCGTTGTGCTCTTCCAGGGTTTCGGAAAAGGCGTGACGGCCGGAACCGTCGGGCCTAGCGACGAAGTAGAGATAACTGGTCGCCGTGGGCTTTAGAGCCGCTCGTAGCGACGCCATTCCCGGATTTGCAATCGGCCCTGGAGGAAGCCCAGCGTTGCGATAGGTGTTGTATGGATTCGGGCTGTCCAGGTCAGATCGATATATCGTCCCGCGGTATCGACCTTCCAGCATCGCAGCGTAAATCGTCGTCGGATCACAGTCGAGCTTCATGCCGATCTTCAGGCGGTTCGTATAGACCGACGCGACGTCGGCCCTTTCCGCCGGGACGGCGGTCTCTTTCTCGACAAGAGACGCAAGAGTGACGAGCCGGTTTACGTCGGTATTGCCGCCTCCCGCCTGCTCCCACGCTTTGCGAAACTGCGTCGTCATTTCCCGCGCAATTTGCTGGGCGGTCGTGCTGCGCACGAGACGATAAGTGGATAGGGAAGAGATACCCTTCAAGCGTAGGCGCCTTGGGCGCCAGGTCGCGGATGATCGCGGGGTTACGAGCAACGTCAAGAAACGCGTCTCGTTTGATGAATCCCAGTTTTTCGATCGCAGCGGCGATGTCGAACATGTTACTGCCCTCCGGAATGCGGAGTTCGTAATAGAATACGTCACCGCGCGCAATTTTATGGAAGACATCCCAAGGGGACAGAGGGCGATCGAATTTATATTCGCCTGCTTGTAAGACGGAGCGGCGATCCAGCGCCCGCGCTGCGAGGAACTGCCATTCATTTTGAATGACTCCGCCATCGGCAAGAAGCTTTGCGATTTCGCGAGTTCCGGTGCGCGGCGGGATGTCGACGAACACTTCCTTCCCGTAATTCGCATAGGGTAAGGCGAGCGTATAGTACAGTCCTCCGCCAACGAGAACAATGAGCAGAAGGAGCAGGATGAGGAGTGTTCTCATTCGGGCTCCCCAGGTTCCGCGGCACGCGAGTCCAGATAGCTCTCGAGAAGAATGACCGCGGCTAGCCTGTCGATTGCTTTCGCCCGTTTTTCGATGCTGATGCCGCTTTCCCGTAATACCCGATGCGCTTGCACAGTGGTTAGACGCTCGTCCCAGAACTTTATGGGAACGCCCGTACGTTCAGTTAGACGCGCGGCAAAGTCGCGTATGTACTGCGCTTGCCTGCTTTGATCTCCGCTCATATGGAGCGGGTCGCCGATGAGGAACAGCCCTATCTCACGTTCGGCAGTGAGTTCGGCCAGGTGCATTAAGTCCTCACGGATCGTGGTCCGCTGGAGTGTGGGCAGACCCTGCGCAGTCAGGCCGAGACCATCGCTGATGGCAAGACCGATACGCCGCTTCCCGACATCTAATGCGAGCACACGCCCGGTTTCGGTGCGTTCCACATCCCAACTGTAACGCAGCAATCGCGTTACCCTTGATACAGTACCATTAGGGTCTTTTGTGGCAGTTTATTCTCCTCCTGCGCCATTGCACAAGCTTCACACGGTAGGTCTGTTCCTGACGGGACTGGGTGTCTGCATCGCCTTGTTGTATTTCGGTCGGGCGTTTTGCATAACACTTGTCATTTCGGTAATTCTGGCCTTTTTACTCGAGCCTTTTGTGGTGCTTGTGATGGGTCTGCGTATTCCCCGCGGCGGGGCCGCTTTTATCGTCTGCTGCCTCGCCCTGCTCGGGCTATATCTGCTGGGATTTGCGCTATATACGCAAGCAATCGAGTTCGTGGATGACCTTCCGTATTACAGCCGCCGAGTGAATGAAATCGTCGATAATGTTGCCGACCGTATGCAGCGCGTCGAGCAGAATATCTACAAACTCGTAGTGCCTAAAAGATTTCAGGTGCAGGAGACCCAGGAGCCTCCGACTGAGCAGCCTTCGCCGGCCAAGCGCCGCAGGCGCAACGAACCACCGCCTGCTCCGCCTTCACCTCCGGCAGTACAGGAAGTGAGAATCCGGCAGGAAAACACGTCGCTTTTTGGCAATGCATATGGTTATGTCAGCTCGTTATATAACGTGCTGTTGATGGGGTCGTTCGTGCCATTTCTCGTGTTTTTCATGCTGAGCTGGCGCGACCATCTGCGGAAGCGGTTTCTCTCGATGTTTGAAGGTCAGGACCGAGTAGTCGCGGGGCGTACGTGGCAGAGTATTGCCGATATGGCGCGAGCGTATGTGGTCGGAAACTTCATCCTTGGGATGATTCTGGGGCTTGTAAGCGCGATCTGCTTCTGGTCGTGGCATCTTCCGTATTGGCCGATGGTGGGAATTGTGAGCGGGTTTTTGAGCCTGGTGCCGTATGTCGGGCTTCCGTTGGCGCTGATCCCCGCCTTTGCCGCGACGCTGATGACGTACAACACGATCACACCCTACGTCGTGATCGGGGCCGAAGTCGCATTCTTTCACCTCATGGCTTTGAATTTGCTTTATCCCGCGATTGTCGGCGCCCGCGTGCACTTGAATCCCTTGGCCGTAACGATTGCCTTGATGTTCTGGGGAACGATGTGGGGCGGTATGGGCCTGGTGTTGGCGATTCCGATTACGGCCGCAGCCAAGGCGGCATTGGACAATATCCAAGGTCTGCAACCCTACGGGCGTCTCTTAGGAGATTAGGCGACCGTATGAATCGTGCGCGTATAGCAGGCAGCGAGCGTCGTGCGAACTCTTAAATTTTTAGTTGACACTCTTCACGATTCCGAGTAGAAAGGAATGGGAAGCACTCTTAATTCCTTAGTTGAAGGGGTGACAACGTGGCTCGAACGCGATCGTCCAGCCTGACGGAAGCTGAAATCCGATTGATGGATGTGATCTGGGACAAAGGGTCGGCGACGGTGTCGGAGGTGGCGGAAGCGTTGCCGAAGGAACTCGGCCTCGCCTACAACACCGTTCTCACTACGATGCGCATCCTGGAGGACAAAGGGTATCTCGAGCACACGAAGCCTGCCGAGGGACGCGCGTTCTTGTACCGCCCGGTTGTGGGGCGGGAGGAAGCGAGTCGGAATGCCGTACGGCACCTGATCAGTAAGTTCTTTCGAAATTCACCTGAACTGCTCGTTTTAAACGTTCTGAACGACGAGGAACTCAGCGAGACAGAACTGCAACGCATCCGTCAACTGGTTGCAGAGGAGGACCGGTGATGCCTGTCCTCGAATTTATGAACTCGGCGGCCGGGGCGCTGGTGTTAGTTCTTCTGAATTCGCTCATCTTCGCGGCTGCGATTGGCGGCGCCGCATGGGCCTTTTCGAATTTCGCTCGGGGCGTGAATGCGGCCACTCGTCACGTGATCCTTTGGACCGTGCTGGTCGCTGTGCTGGCCATCCCTGCCGCCTCACGCTCCATTGGCTTCCCGGCTTGACACGATCAATCGAGAATCGGAAACGACTCGAATCGTCCGCAGGCGTAATTCGCCACTCGTCATCCCACGTCCGCCCGGACCCGAAGAGTGCGGACACACCTAGAGCGATCACTACAAATGAGCGTTTCATGCGTACCCTCGTGTTTGGAATCAGCCTCGTAATTCAGGTCGATTGGAATTAACGCCCGGCAAATGGAGTCAAATGACGCCAGCCGTTTTCAGCCGGATAATCTGGCGTAACGTCAGATTCGCGCCGAACTTCTTACCCTCGCGCAGCGCGGACGCGTTCAGGCCGTGGTCCACGGCTTCGATGATCTCTTTCGGATCTGCCTGCGCGAGGCCTGTCTCTTTCAACGCGCGGAAAAATTCCGTTTTCGCGCCATGGTTCCGAAACTCGATAAGCTGCCGCACCGCATACGGACCGAAGCCAAGCGCGTAGATTTCCCGTACCCACTCGGGCCGCACACCGTGATTGCGCAGGTCGATCGAATCCCTCAGAGTCAGATTCTTCATTCCAAACCGATGAGAGACCTTCCATGTCTTCGGGACTCATGCCGTGGTTCCGGAGTTCGATCAGTTGCTTCGTCGTCAATTTGCCCCACCCCGCCCGGTTCATCGACTTGATAAAGTCGCCGCTCACTCCGTGGTTTTTCAACTCGATGACCTCGTCGGCTGACAAATCCGCATACCCTGCTTCTGTAAGCGCTGACAAGAGGGAGCTACGAGGTGCGCCCTCTTTGGCGGCAGGAGGAAGGGGAGATGGCGGAGGCGGAGGCGGCGCCTGCGCCGATTGCGAAGGAGGAGTCGGCGGAGGTGGAACGGCATACGCAAACTCAGAAGGGGCCGCAATATCCTCAAAATCGGCAACCACGGAGGCCGGAGGGGCAGGTGGAGCCCACAGGACAGGCGGAACCGCTTTAACGCTCCGAACGGCAGGGACGGGCGCCACTGCCGGCGTCCGTGGCATCGGTGGGACTTGTGGCATCGCGGGTGTAGGCGGCACTGGCGCATCGTCTTGCGCGAACGCGATCCAGTGTGGGCCTCGGGCTGCGGCCGCGAACACAACGAGCGCAAGCACCGCAACGGAAAGGTTCACCCGCAACAACGAAGTCCTCGGATCAAACCGGCCGCTCCCCTTCACCAGCCTCTCGATGCGGCTAGCAAGCTCGGACTTGGGCCCGCCGATCCCCGTCGCGAGCATTTCCTGGTCGAGATAAGCGAAATTCAACCAGGCGCGCCAGGCTCGCAGCATAGGGCCTTGCCGCGCCCCGTCATGTCCACGACCCAGTCGTCGCATGCAATCTCCCGCTCGCGATCGATACGCTTCAGAATCCACGCGGCCACCGGATGTACTCCGAACACGGCTGCCATGACTCGCGCAGTCAGATTGGTCCAATCATCAAAGCGAGCCAGGTGGGCGAGTTCATGTAGCAATATGTGATCCAGATCTGCGGGTGACAGATTGTCCATCAGCGCACGAGGCATGATCACAGCCGGTTTGGAAAAACCGGCGGCCAGAGGAGACGACACGTGATCGGAGATCAGGAGACGAACGTCGCGGTCCACACCGCAGGCGAGTTTCCACTCATCGAAGCTCAATCGTAATTCGCGGCTCACAGGAACACTGTCCCGCTTCAGACGACTCAGGTAAACGTAGCTGCAAACGACACGAACGAGTTGCAGAAGGCAAACCACCGCCCAGAGAGCTGCCAACATCAACGGAACATAGCCGGCGCGTAGCTCGAACGGAAGGTGAATCGGCGACTCGTCGGCCGGCGTCGGCTCATTGCCGATCCTCGGCAGGGGCCAAGTCGCCGGGACGGCTTCCGACCGGTCGATCAGTGAGTTCCGTGGACTCTCCATTCAGACGGTGGATGGCAGCGGCAGAGCCAAGTTCGAATTCGTCCGCGATGCCGGCAGGCTTGTGTGTGAGGGATATTTCAAGAACGGTGTCGGCATCGGAGCGTTCGAATTTGTTCCGAACGCCGAATACGTTCGAGAGCTACAGAAACTCGGGTATGACGCTCCCGATGACAAGCAGTTGTTCTCAATGGTGATGTCCGACGTAAGCCTGGACTTCGCGCGGGGCGTGAAGGATGCGAATGTTCCCGCGACGGTAAAACAGCTAATCGATATGAGGCTTCATGGCGTGAGCCTGCCGTATGTGCATAAACTGAAGAGTTCTGGTTTGAGGGGCCTCACGGCCGAGAATATAGTGAGGCTCAGGATTCACGGTGTAGATTGAATCGGAACTTCCGGGCGCCATCTTGCCAGAACGTGGCAGGCGTTACAATAGAAAGTTGCGTCCGATGAAATCTATCGCTCCAATCCTGTTGATTCTTTCTGTCAGCGCGGTTTGCGTCGAGCCTAAATCGCGCCAGTCGACATCGCCTTCCGGTACTGGTAAAGCTGCAGTGTCGGCCTCCTCGAAGAGCAAGTCGACTAAATCGGCGAAGGGCAAGTCGAGTAAGCGTGTTCAGAGCGCACGGCGTTCCAATCCTCGACAGAGTGCGCCGACACCTGAACGCTACATGGAGATCCAGCAAGCGCTTGCCAGCAAAGGCTACTTCACTGGAGAAGTGAACGGCGTGTGGGGCCCTGAATCGATTGATGCCTTGAAGAAATTCCAGGCGGCTCAAAACCTTTCGTCCGACGGTAAAATTGGAGCGTTATCGCTCATTGCCCTAGGCCTCGGTCCAAAACGCGAGCCGATTGCGCAGTTCTCCGCCAAACCGGAGACCAACCCTTGATTGTCGGCGTTCCGAAAGAAGTTAAGGACCATGAGGCTCGGGTGGGCCTTGTCCCTAGCGGAGTCGGAGCGCTCGTCGAAGCGGGGCATACGGTACTCGTCGAATCAGGCGCAGGTGAGAAAAGCACGCTTATCGATGACGAGTACGAGGAGTTCGGCGCTGAAGTTGTCGTATCGGCCGCCGATGTTTGGAATCGCTCAGATCTCATCGTCAAGGTCAAGGAGCCACAACCCTCGGAGTACGAATTTCTCCGTCCCGGCCTTACCCTTTTTACGTACCTTCATCTCGCGCCGCTGCCGGAACTTACGGACCAACTTCTCACGAGGCGAGTCACAGCCGTGGCGTACGAAACGATCCGCGAGAAGGACGGCTCGTTGCCTCTGCTGACACCCATGAGTGAGGTCGCGGGCCGGATGGCCGTTCAAGTCGGCGCTCAGTACCTTGAAGCGCCCAACGGCGGGCGAGGCATCCTGCTCGGCGGTATCCCCGGCGTGGCGGCAGCTAATGTCACGATTCTCGGGGGCGGAGTGGTCGGGCACAATGCCGCAAAGATGGCCGTTGGACTGGGCGCTCATGTCACGATCATCGACAAGAATCTCGACAGACTGCGCGCACTGGATGATATTTACAACAGTCAGATCGTCACGCTGGCCTCGAATACTTGGACGATTCGGGAAACGCTACGGCTCGCCGATTTGGTCGTTGGCGCCGTGTTGATTCCCGGAGCCGCCGCTCCGAAACTGGTGCGACGGGACATGATCAAGTCAATGAAGCGCGGTTCCGTTGTGGTTGACGTAGCGATCGATCAAGGCGGCTGCTTCGAGACGTCCCATCCCACGACACACACTGATCCCACTTACGTCGTCGATGGTGTAGTGCATTATTGCGTGTCGAATATGCCGGCGGCTGTGCCGCACACGTCAACGTTCGGGCTGACGAACGCCACGTTTCCGTACGTGCTGCAACTCGCATCCAAAGGACTCGAGAAAGCTTGCGCGGATTCTCTGGCGATCTGTGAAGGTGTCAATACATACGACGGCCACATCACGTACGCAGCGGTAGCGGAATCGCAGAACCGTGCATGGGAGCCTTTGCGCTCGCTGATGTACTTGCCCGCCTAATTCAGCGCTGCTCGTAGAGATCTCGAATCCAGGCCGGTTCTTCGGGCTCGCCTTTTCCGGGCATCCCCTTCGTTTTCGACCAACGGTGAATCCATGAAAATCCACCGGGACCGACGTACTCCTCGGGAAGCCGGTACGCCGGGTCCTCCAGCGCGCGGTCCAGCGTAACGATCGTGTAGCCCCGGCGCTTTATCATGGCCAGCAGATCAGGTATCGCATCCGCGTTGAGCTGGCTCGCGTGAATGAGTAGGATCTGCCGGATCTCGTGCCCTGTCACCTCGACGGATCTCTTCTCGAAGAAATCGAAGATCGAATCCATGTACGTGAGGTACGTCGCGCGGACACGGTCCGCCAGAGCTTTATCGTTTGTCTGCTGTGCCTTCGCATACACCGCGGCAAAGATGTAATCCGAATTGTCGAGGGTGACCGGCGCGATGGTGTAGCCCCGGTCGTTCAAGAAGGAAGTAATCGAGAGCTTTGTCTCGGCCTCTTTCCCTGCGTGCAGAAATGGATGCCGGAAGTAACGCGGACGACGCCCGAGAATGCTGCTGGTGACTTTCTCGCCTTTGAGGATGTCTGCTTTGTACGTTTCGAGGGGTGTAGAGTTGAGATCCGAATGCGAGCACGTGTGATTGCCTAAGTCGGCGCCGGCCTCTTTCCATAAGCTGAGCGCATCCTGCAACACTTCAGGGCGCAGGCACTCATGAACGAAGCCTGTGACCGGGATGCGCTCACGACGGAATGGCTCCAATAGCTTCCGGGTCATCCGCAGCGTTGCAGCGGGATCAGTGCCGGCGTCGCCGCCACGAGGAAGATCGTCGATGGTGATGGCAACTTCGCGCCCGCCGTACGCTGTGGACCCAAGTGTAATGGCGAGAAGAATAAAACGCATGTAGTGGTCAGATTAATCGTGGGGCAGCAGCTCGCTTTGCGACACGCCGTTCCAGGCGAGCTTTGCGATGCCGAAGAGCATCGGAATCGCAATACGACAAGGCGGTCAGTGTGAGCTCGAGTGCCATAACGTAATTGCGCTCCTTATGTTCATAGTACTTGGCAAGTTCCTCGAGAGCCGACAGCCGGAAGGGATTGCGTCCGCCGGCCAATTCGGAGTACACCGCCAGAGACGCATCGTCGCGGCCAAGCTTCTTCTCGATACGAGCGACGTCCCACATGGTGCGGAACATCAACTCATCGCGCAGACCTTTGTCCAGAGCGCGGCGATACAATTTCAACGCTTTATCGTACTGTTCGCACCGGCACAGCCATCGCGCCAAGCCGACCATCTCCGCCCCGTGCGTCAAGGGGGCATCTTCAGGTGACTGAAATGCTCGAGGAACAATCGCGGTCAGACATGCGAGCGTCAGGATGTCGATTGCATTGTGGTGCAGTATCGGGACGATGCGGCTTGCCTCACGCTTCCGCAGGTACTCGAAGTACACGTAGGGAATCATCTCGCCGGGCAAGTCGCCTTCGCGCTCGAAACCCAGCACCTGGTTTTCCAGGTCGACGAGCCGGCAACTGTCAAACCGGAGCTTCCAAAGTCTTCGTGCGCCGAATAGTAAATCGAGGTGCTCCATACGGCTGAACGGCGGCTTCATCCGCGCCATACGGTAGCGCGTTTCCAGTAATGGCTGATCGTAGGTTTTGCCGTTGTACGTGACCAGTGTCTCGAACTGGCTGAGATACTCAGACAACCCATAGAGCAGGCTGGCTTCTTCGGCAAGGTCGCGCATGAAGAACTGCCGAAGTTCGAACCCGGCCGGGGTGATACGTCCAACACCGATCAGGAATGCATACGTTCCGGAGCCTCCGGCAAGACCTGTGGTTTCGGTATCGAGAAAGGCCCACTTCGTACAGTCAGAATTCGTGATCGTACCGTCGGAGATTGCAGTGAGTAAGTCTGCCGGCATTTCGACTAGCGAGGAAATGTCCAGCGACCCATGCCGGCGGTGCCGCTCCCAAATTTTGTCGGTGCAGAAGTGACAGCCGTGTGGTGTGCGGTTCTCCTCGCCGGAAAGCCACTCATCGACGAAGTACCGTGCGGGCCGGTCATCAACGAACGGTGGCGGAGCGGCCGGACGAGCCGGGGCGCCCGCGAATTTACGATCGATTTTCGCGATTCGTCGCCGCAATAGCGCCAGTTGTTCCTGCAGATCGCTCACGTGCTTCGCCGTTTCTTTGCCTAGTGTAACAGCGGGCACTCAGTAAGTAATTACTTACTCGGCAGGAAAGCACTGACATCGACAGAATGCCTGGAGTAAGCAACCATCCGATCCTGAATCGCGTGTGCGCGGTGTGCGTACTCCTTGGCTTCGGGCTTTCGCTTCAGCTTGGCGGCGCATCGCGAGGCATTGGTATAGACAGCAGCCAAGCGCGGGTGCTCGGGTCCGTAATGACGCTCGATAATGCGAATCGTACGTTCGTACAGCGCGAACGCTTCTTCATAACGATCCTGTTTACGCTTTACGTCTGCGTAGTTATACAGTATTGGCGCAACGAACAAATGATCTACGCCGATGACGGTTTCTGCGATTTGCAGCGCGCGTTCGAAGTGCGCGACGGCCCTGTCGTAGCGACCGCGTTCTGTTTCGAACGTACCCAGATCACTCAAAGTCACCGCCGTATTGAGGTGCTCGGGACCAAACGCCTTTATTCTCGCTTCGAACGCCCTGTTGAGCAGCGATTCGGCATGAGCGAAGTCGGATTTTCCAGCCGCGATTTTCGCCAGGTAAGTCAATGCGAGGGCCAACTCCGCTGTGGCATCGAGTCGTTCAAACTCGCTAACAGCGGCCTCGAACATCTGTTCCGCTTTTCCAAGCTGGCCCATTTCGAAGTAGGTTGACCCCAAATTGTGAATCGTGCTCGCGCGAGTTCTTTCATCGACATACTTCAACGCGAGCGCGCGCTTCAGCAGTGCGACCGATTTTCCGAACTCCATGTCCGTCTTTTGCATCAACGCCAGACTGTTGAGAGCATGCGCCAGGGTGGATCCGCGATTCCCGAGTGTCGTAGTCTCCATGTCGATACATTCCTCAAAGGCCTTTCTCGCCTCAGCGATACGGCCCTGCGACTGCAATGCGACGGCAAGATTGGTCAACATCGCGGTGTACTGCGGCATGCCCTCACGACCGATTGCCTTTAAGGTGCTGAGCCCTTTTCGGTACTCGGCTTCCGCTCCGGTCCAGTTGCTGTCATTGAAAAGAATGAGACCTCGTCTGTTGTGCTCCTCGGCTTCGGCTAGGGGCTGGCTCCAGCTTACGACTGAACAAACCACGACCATCACGGCGATAGCGACAAATCGCCTCATGACCACCTCC
Source organism: Bryobacteraceae bacterium (assembly GCA_963825845.1). GTDB lineage: Bacteria > Acidobacteriota > Terriglobia > Bryobacterales > Bryobacteraceae > DASQDN01. Next base: position 43,541 of record CAWGVL010000030.1, read on the forward strand.
AGGTTCTTACCGTCTGTTACCGGGGCCCTTACCGACCAGTTACGGAAATTCCACGCAGAAGTTGCATGAAATTCAGGACCCAAGGAATGACTCTCCGATGCACGAGCCGAGTCGTTGCTCTTCAGACGTTCGCGATGCGATTTGGACTGCTTCGACTCTCTTTTGAAAACATGACGGCAACGACCAATGTCGATTAACACTGGAATAGGCGTTGAAGGAGTTGCGAGAGGGACGCTGGAATCGTAACGGTACGATGGTAGTTCCAGATGTCGCAGCAGCGAATCATAGTGGCTATCGACGGTCCTGCGGGAGCGGGGAAGAGCACAATCGCCAAATCCGTTGCGGCGAAGCTCGGCTTCGTCTATATCGATACCGGCGCGATGTACCGTGCCGTCGCATTATGGGCGGCGCGTGCAGGCATCGCTGAGTCCGATGTTCACAAGATTGAACAACTAGCTCTCCAGGCCGATATCGCCTTCGAGCCGGGAACGCAGCGCGTCCTTCTAAACGGCGAAGACGTCACACAGGCCATCCGAGAACCCGAGATCTCAGTCGCTGCCTCGAAAGTGTCTGCCATCGCGGGGGTCCGCCGGGCGATGGTTGAGAAACAGCGCGACATGGCCGCAAACGGAAGCGTTGTCATGGAAGGCCGCGATATCGGCTCCGTCGTTTTCCCGGATGCCCGGGTGAAGATTTTTCTGGATGCGCCGAGTTCGGAGCGCGTCGCGCGTCGCAGTCGCGAACTGCAAGGGCGCGGGATGACGCGTGGATCCGAACGGGACGGCTCGCGATATCGCTGATCGCGATCAACGGGATCGCAGCCGTGCCGAGGCCCCGCTGGTACAGGCGCCCGACGCTGTGTACCTCGATTCCGGAGGCCTCACTGTCGAACAGGTGGAGGAACAAGTTTTGAAGATCGTCCGTGAGCGAACCGCAAACGGAAAGGAGTATTCCCGTTGAGCAGTCTCTTGGTGATGAAGTTCGGTGGAACCAGCATGGGCGCCGCCGATCGGATTCGAAACGCAGCGCAGATATGCGCCGACGTGCGCGCAAATCGTCCGGTGGTGGTCGTGGTTTCCGCTATGTCGAAGATCACAGACCTCCTGCTGGATACCTTGCGGGCGGCGGAAACAGGCCAGCCGGTTGAAGTTGAAACGAATCTGAAGCGGCTTGAATCGCGCCATGTCGAGACCTGCCGAGCGCTACTGAACGCCACAGCGTGTCCGACTGCGATCTGTGAAGTCGGCATCCTGGTAGGTGAGTTTCAACGGATTGCGCATGGCATGTTGATGCTGGGCGAGCGGCCGCCGCGCTCGGTTGACGAAGCCATTGCGACCGGCGAGCGTTTATCGGCAATGATGATCGCCGCTTACCTGAACTGTTCGGGAGTTCGCGCCCAAGCCGTAAATGCTGCCGAACTGATCGTGACAGATAACGAATTCGGCAACGCGGAGCCATTGCTCGATGAGACTAGGGAAAAGGCGCAAAAGCGCTTGCTGCCGATCATCGAATCCGGAGCGATCCCGATCGTCACGGGGTTCAACGGAGCTACGGTAGACGGACGTCCGACCACGCTCGGCCGTGGCGGGTCGGATTTCTCCGCCTCGATCCTGGCATCGGTTCTGGATGCCGAGGAGTTGTGGATCTGGTCGGATGTTGATGGGATCATGACGGCCGATCCACGGCTGGTTCCCGATGCGGCCGTATTGGATGAGGTCACGTACAAAGAAGCGGCGGAGCTTGCGTACAACGGCGCGAAAGTTCTTCATCCCCGTACGCTGGCTCCTCTCATCGAAAAAGGGATTCCGGTCTGGAGTAAGAACAGCTTCAATCTGGCCGCTCCGGGGACCCGGATCGTGACCAGGACTCTCGAGGTGCCGCCGGGTCCCCGTGCGGTCACGTCGATGGCGAACGTCGCGCTGGTATCCGTGGAGGCGGCCAAAGCGGCGGTGAACGGCACGGCAATCATGGGGCGTGCGTTGGATGCCCTGGCGGGAGTTGGCTCCGAGGTGCTCGCGTTTTCGAGTTCCAGTTATCGACAGAACTTTTGCTTTCTGATCCGCAAGGATGAGCTGGGCGCGGCGCTGGACGGCCTCGAATCCGAATTCGAGCTGGAACTCGAGCATAGCTATCTGCAGCCGATCAAGGTAGACACCGAAGTGGGACTGCTCGCGGTTGTCGGCGAGGGCATGCAGGGAACCCCCGGGTTAGCCGGTCGGATCTTCACGGCCATCTCACGCGAAAACATCAACATCATCGCGATCGCACAAGGTTCAAGTGAGTTGACGATCGTAATTGTCGTCGCGCGATCCGGACTGGAGAAAGCAGTGCAAGCTGTCCATGAGGAGTGTGGCCTCGGACAGAAAGCTAAAGCCACGCGCGCCTCCCAAGCGGCTACTCCCAGGCGGGCTTGAGTTCGCCTGAGGCGTCCTTGGCATACGGAGCCCATGCAAGCGTAAACATCCGGATGGCAATGTTTGTCTTCTTGGGCTTTACAGCAATCGTCTCGAGCGCGCCGGTCGCCGCATCCATCTGCTCCTGAATTGCCGTGGCCTCAGACTCGATCTGTTCCTGCAAGTCCGCCAGTTGCTTCCGCAAGGCTTCAACGTTCTCCTCCGCGCGTCCGATGTCAGACGTTTCCTTGTAGCTTCGCGAAACGGAGCCAATTGCGGTGGTGGCTCGCTTTCGTCCGAACACCACACCGAAGATGTCGGCGCCCACTGAGAGAAGCGAAGCGGACCGTTGCTCCTTCTCCTTGTTCACAGCCTGCTCAGCGCGTCGAAGCCGCTCCTGCAGTGTCGTAACCTTCGACGCGTATTTCTGCCGAATCTTGTCGATGGCCGCGTCGCGTTGTTCGTGGAGGGTGTGCTGCAGGCGAGCGCGGAATTCGCCTTCACTCTCGTTCGGCTGCGAATAATCTTTCGAGGAAGGGCTGCAGTGCAATTCGATTTTGCGATTCGCGTAGATCCAGTTGATCAGGTCCTTGTTCCAGGCCGTGTAGCTCTTGGGCTTCGCGGCGTCGGCCGGCAAGAGGCGCGAACTCGGCTCCGGCCACCGGCTCGGTCTCGAGATCATTGACATCCACCTTCATCTCAAAGCATTCATCCCACTCGACCGGCATGCTGTCGTCTCGCACCGGCGCGGCAAGCAAGATGTCCTCCACGTAATCGACCTTCGTTTTCGTATCGACGTAGCGGACCTGCGCGGATCCGAGAATTACAGGCTGATAAACCATCCCCGCCCTCGGCCCTCGCGAGGGGATGTACCGTTGCGAGATCTCCGGAGGCAGAACGGTTCGCTGCGAGGCGGCGGCTCTGGCTTTCGGAGCTTGCGTTTCGCCGGCTGTCGTCGTAGCGGAAGATCGGCGGGAACTCATCAAGCTCTTAATCTGCGCGCGCGTCAATGGACCGCGCAGGTACGACAGTGCCCAGCGGCTCTCGAACGCGATCGGGGCATCGTCGTGAACGTTATTCATCAGGAATACACGTTTCCCCAAACCGGCCAGAATCTCCTCCGTGCGTGCGCCGATCGAATTTCTGGCTGCCTTCGCTCGCCGCGCCTTCGAGTCCCTCGATGAGGCGCTGCTTGTCGCGCTCGGTCTGCAGGCGGCCGATGAACCACGTTCCTGCGTTCGCCAGACCTTTGTAGTCGAGATCCACTGGATTTTGCGTCGCCAGGACCACGCCGACGCCAAACGCGCGCGCCTGTTTCAACAACGTAAGCAGCGGCCGTTTCGATGGAGGATTCGATACTGGAGGGAAGTATCCAAAGATCTCATCCATGTAGAGGATGGCGCGGAGACTGGTTGTTCCCGACTGACGTCGAGTCCAACTCAGCATCTCGTTCAGCGCCAGGGTCACGAAGAACATCCGCTCAGAGTCGGTCAGATGAGCGATGGACAAAATCGCGATGCGGGGCCGGCCTTCGGGTGTGTACAGGATCCTGCCGAAATCAAGCGGTTCGCCCTCCAGCCACGCCTCGAACCCGGGCGACGCCAGCAGATTGTTGAGGGCCATCGCCAGCTCGAACCGGTCTTTCGAGGGATAAAAAGCTTCGAGATCCAGAACGCCGATGCGCTTTATCGCAGGATCCTGAATTGCATGAATCAGCCCTTCAATCGTGAGGTCCTCACCGTTCTTCCACGACGTGTCGAAAATGTTTGACAGAAGGATATGCTCCCGGCTCTTCATCGGCTCGGAGTCGATACCCATGAGAGATAGCAGCGCAGTGGCGGCGCCGGAGATGCGATCTCGTAAGAGTTCGCGATCCTCAGCAATGGCCGGTTCGGGGGCTGCGAAGGATTTCAGTAGCGAGATTGCGATGCCGGCGTTGCTGCCCGGAGTGTAAATCGCGAAATCCGCAGACGACTGCAATCGCTGGATACGTTCGCCACTCTGCCCCCATTGCTCTAATCCCTTGCTCCACAATTCCGCCTGAGCGGCGGCGAATTGGTCGACGGTCTGACCTGCGCGCTCGGCATCCTCCTGGTTCACCCAGGGCGCAAAGTCTTTCGGGACGCAGATCGGGGAACTGCAGCAGGAGGTTGCCGATGTCTCCTTTCGGATCTATCACGAGCGCAGGAATGCCGTCGATGGCAGCTTCTTCCAACAGATCGATGCAGAGTCCGGTTTTGCCGCTGCCGGTCATGCCCGACGCACGACAGCGTGCGTGACGAGATCTTTGCTGTCGTAAAGGACGGCGTCAGGCGACGTCTGCCGCGCAGATGTGTCGTACACGCGCCCCAGATAGAAGGCGCCGAGTTTCTCGATGTCTTGCATACCATGTCGCTGCCGCTGTGCGGTCACGCGTGGCTTTCGGGAGAGTGAACCAGAACGTCGAACCTGCGTCCGACTGCGGATTCCACCCAGATCTTTCCGCCGTGCCGCTCAACGATTTCTTTGCAAATGGCCAGTCCTACTCCTGACCCAGACCGCTCCCGGCCATGAAGCCGCTTGAAGAGGACAAAGATGTTGTTAAAGTACTTCGGCCTCGATGCCCATCCCGTTATCACGCACGGAAATCACGTATTCGTCAGGTGCTTCCTCGCACCCGATGTGAATCAGCGGGCGGCTGGTCACCGCGATATTTGATCGCGTTGCCAATCAGGTTTCTAAACACCTGGGACAGCCTCACGGGATCTCCGATCACAGAGGGCAACTCGTCTCGTGTCACCGAAGCGCCACTCTCGTCGATTGCGCCCTGCAATTCCAGCATTGCCCAATCGACCGCGGTTTGACAGGCGACCAATTTCATGTCGATTTCCGCTTCCACCGCTTGCGCGTAGGACAGCATGTCAGAGATGAACTTTTCCATGCGGCTCACACCGTTGACGGTAACCTGCATGAAATCGTTCGCCTCGTCGCCCAGCCGGTCCTTGTACCGTTGTGAAAGCAGCTGAGTATACGACTTCACCATGCGGAGCGGCTCTTGCAACTCATGTGAGACGACAAATGCGAATTGCCGGAGTTGCTCGTTTGAACGTATGAGTTCTTCTTCCACATCCTTGACGCGGAGAAGCGCCCGAACGGTTGCGATGAGAACGGCTGGCTCTACAGGCTCGCGGAGATAGTTATCTCCGCCATGCTCGAGACCCGCAACGACATCAAGATCGGCGAGTCTTGCGGCAGAGAGGAACATTACGGGTACACGCTCGGTTTCGGGGTTGTTCTTGATTTGCCGGCAAATCTCAAAACCATCTATGTCGGGCAGGTTGATGTCGAGGAGGACCAGATCCGGTGGCCGTTCTCGGACCGCGAGGAGCGCCTGCTCGCCGGTGCTCGCCTCTTCGACCAGGAATCCGGCGCGCGTCAAGATCCGCGTACGAGCGTACCGGCCCGCGTCATGATCATCGACGTTGAGGATTCTGGCCGTCTTCATCGTGTCCTCAGAGAAAAGAATATTATCTTGTGCTCGCGATAATGGCATCCACTATATTCCGCAGGTCGGGCTCAGTACGTGATTTGCTCACGATCGCTTTTGCGTGCGACAGCGCCTTACGCTCCGCAGGGCCGAGGCTCAGCGAGGTGTGCACCACTACAGGAATATCACGAGTTACAGGCTCGTTTCCCAGTGTCGCCATCACCTCGTATCCGGACGTTTGTGGCATGGCAAGGTCCAGGATGATCAGATCGACCGCATGCTCCCGGGCAAACCGAATGCCGTCCGCGCCCGACTTCGATTCCTGAATTTCAATAGGCAGATCGGACAACAACTTTCGAATCAGATAGCGAGCAACATCCTCGTCGTCTATGACAAGGATTCGCGGAATACGCTGCTGCCGCTTCGCGTCCGCTGGCGAATGTCTAGGGACTAGTGGATCTCCGCTGGTTGAAGGATAGTGTAGAGGAATCCTGACTGAGAAGGTGGATCCTACTCCGACCTGGCTGCGCAGCCGGATGGAACCGCCGAGTAGTTCGGCAAGTTTTCGCGAGAGCGGTAGCCCTAGTCCAGTCCCTTTGAACTTCCGCTGACGCGGACTGTCCACCTGGTAATACTGCTGGAAGATCTGCTCCTGATCTTCAGGCGCGATCCCGAGTCCGGTGTCGGACACGTTGAACACGACGAAGTCGGATGCTTTATCGTACTCACAACTCAGCCGGATCTCCCCTTGCTCGGTGAATTTGATGGCATTCGCGAGGAGGTTCCGAAGAATCTGTGAAAGCTTCCCCTCATCGCTATACAACTGTGGCAAATCGCAGCCCGCATCATCGAAGACGAGCTGCACGTTCGGACTCGTACAAAGCGGCCGCATCATACCTCTAAGCGAGCCCAGAAGTGTCGCTACGTCGAACTCCGCGGGATGAACCTCGATCTTGCCCGCTTCCACTTTGGCGAGATCGAGAAGGTCGTTCACCATATCCGTAAGCTCTCGTGCCGCGTTATGGATGAACGTGACCTGTTTTTCCTGCTCCTGGCTGAGCGGCCCATCCAACCGATCGATCAGGATCTTTGACAGCGCCATGATCGAGTTCAATGGCGTACGAAACTCGTGACTCATGTGCGACAGGAAGGTCGACTTCAATCGGTCGGCCTGGCGCAGATGTTCGGCTTTTTCGTCGAGTTCGGCGTAGAGCGCCACTACTCCCCTGTTCGTCTCCTCCAGTTCGCGGTTGAGCTGTGTCAACTCTTCCTGCCTCGCTCGCAGTTCAGTGAGGCTGCGCATCAGCTCGCGGCTTTGGAGGTCTAGCTCTTCGTACGGGTCGTCTGAGGGTTTTCCGATCGCATCCGCAATGCGGCCCAGCTCGGCCGCCCCCAGCCTTTCTATTTTCCTGGGAAGAACCTTGCTGAGCAGCACGGACGTACCTTGGCCAAGCCTGCTGTCGATGTGGAATGTATCCATCAGCCGTCGGGCGCCGATGATACCGAGCCCCATGCCGGTTTGCGATTTGTACCGGCCCTGAAGGATGGAATCAAGGTTGGAGATGCCTGGCCCTTTGTCGTTTACACGAATGCGGAGCGCCTCATCGATCGAGAACTCAATCTGGCCCCCGCCGGCATATCGGAATGCATTACGCGCAATCTCGGAGACTGCGGTGGCGATACGTGTTTGCTCCTGCGCATCGAAACCGACGAGACTGGCGATCTGGCGCGAGCGTTGCCGTGCAGCAACTACGTCTCGTTCGTTCCGTAATCGCAAGTTCAAAAGCGGAGCAGTCATATGCGCAAAACCAGAACCGTAACATCATCTCTTCCGCGAGTGTAGTCGCGGAAGAGCGCTCCTGCTAATACGGACGGATGATACCGCACGATCCCTGGGTAGCGGTCCAATCCCCATTGAGTCTGCAGGCCGTCGGAATGCATGATCAGTGTAGCGCCTGGATTGGATTTGTAAGTGAACGGATTGATCTTCCGCGCTTCCAGGCCGGCAGTTCCGCCCATCGATACCATATTGGTTGAAGATCCGCCCGAATAAATCACGCCGGAGATGTTTCCAAGTCCGCAGTACTCGATAGAAGTTGCGCCGACTCGGGCGACTGCAATCGCAGCTCCACGTGTCGGTCGAAGTGCCAAGTGGATGTCCTGAACTACGCTTGCCACTGTGTCAAACCGGCTCGCCTCAAAAGTCACAACCGCCTGTGCGGCAGCAGCCGCGGCAAACTCGCCGTGACCCAAGCCGTCCGCAACCAGGACCCACGTCTCGTCCTTGCGTCGGACCACGCTCCACGAATCTCCACACGCGCTTTCGCCATGTTTCGGAGCGCGGGCGACTCCAAGGTTTTTATCACCAGGACCAAATCCAGCAGACACGATTGTCCCTGCTGGTGTCGAGAACGCCTCGAACTGGTGGGCAAGACGCCGAATCGCTCCAAGCCCAGTGCCGGCGGTTCCTGCGGTCGAGAAACCGTCACGAAGACACGCGTCTACGTTCATGCCCGGACCACGATCGATGGCAAGCACATCCAAATTGCCGCGATGTGTGCTCAAAAGGATCTCGCCAGCTTTCGCGTGGTTGACGAGATTGTTGGCAAGTTCGGTGATAACCACGGCGACTGCGCCTGACAGCGTTTCATCCAATCCGAGCTGCGTCGCAAATTGCATGCCGATGCGTCTGGCCTCTGAAACCTGACTGCGTTCGACTACTTTAAGGTGACGTAGAAGGAGCATCAGCCCTTCCATCGGATGATAATGACTTGTGTTCCCTCACCCGGCTTCGATTGGATATAGAATTCGCTGGATAGCCGCTTCGCGCCGCTCAGCCCAAGTCCCAAACCCCCTCCTGTGGTATATCCGTCCTTCAGCGCCAGATCGATGTCGGGTATGCCCGGGCCTTGATCTTCGAAGATCAGCCGGATACCTGGCCGCGAGCCGTTCATCACACGTTCCAACGTGACAACTCCTCCGCCTCCGTAGTCGAGCGCGTTACGGGCGAGTTCACTGGCGGCTGTGACCACTTTTGTTTGATCAACGAGCGTCAGACCGGTCCGAATCGCCAATGCGCGAACCGCCTGCCGCACGCGCACGACATCCTCGGACGACTTGATATCGAGCTTGGCTTCTACGTCCGCGACCACGGGCTACTGGCCTCCGATGTCCGCGGATGAGCGCAGGAGGTCCATGCCCCTTTCCACGTTCAGCGCAGTTCGGATGCCATTGAGAGACAGTCCCAATTCGACGAGGGTGATGGCAACGGCTGGCTGCATACCGACAAGCACTGTCTCGGCATCGAGCAGCCTCGCCATGCCGGCGATATTGGCAAGCATTCGTCCTATGAAGGAATCAACGATTTCCAACGCGGAGATGTCTATCAACACTCCCCGCGCGCGCGATTTCACGATCCGCTCGGTGAGATCCTCCTGAAGAGTCATTACCAGACGGTCATGCATGTCCACCTGGATTGTCACCAGAAGAAACTCACCCATCTTCAAGATGGGAATTCTTTCCACGATCAGACAACCTCGACTGAATTCGCGGTTGCTCCATTTGATCTGGCGCGCACCACAGCCATACCTGAGCGCCGCAATGCAATGGCGAATGCATCCGCGAGCGTTGCTTTCGTAATAACGTTTGTCAGGTCGACACCGAGATGAATGATCGTTTGGGCGATCTGCGGGTCGGATGCCGCTCACGATGCAATCCGCGCCCATCAACCGGGCCGCCGCAATCGTTTTCAGCAGGTGTTGAGCGACGAGCGTGTCTACCGTCGGTACGCCAGTGATGTCAATAATGGCAATCTCCGCCCCGGTCTGCACGATGGCCTCGAGTAGATTCTGCATTACTACCTGGGTGCGGGCACTGTCGAGCGTACCGATCAACGGCAGAGCCAAAACACCTTCCCAGAGTTGGACAACCGGTGTTGACAGCTCCATCATTTCTTGCTGCTGGCGCGCGATGACCTGGTTGCGCTCCTTCTGATAAACCTCGGTGATATACAAACCGAGCTTGTCGATGAGCATCGTCGCCTCCCAGGTCCGCTCCCCAAACATTTCCATATCGTTGTGAAACTCGCGCCGCAGACGGTTGAAGAGCGGGTGCTTAAGCGAGAAGACGAACGTCGCCACCTCGGAGGGGCTGAACCCCTGGTTGAGGCGGGAGTGCAGATAGCCTCTAGATTATCCCGAACGCGGCTAAACTCGGGTGAAGATATATAGCGCCCGTTCGTCGTTTCGAGCGCGTGCCGAAGACTGTTGAGAAAGTCGCGGGATTCCTCCCTGATTTGCCGCTCCTGGAGGCCGTGGGCAGACGAGGACAATTCTGCTAATTGCAACCGGACCCATTCATCGATCAGGTCGGATTCGTATTTTGCGAGAACTTCGGGCAGTGTGCTGGCCTCAGTGGGCATGGTACTCGTTATAACACGACTGAACTATGAAATTGATCACGGTTTTTGCGGTCTCGATGGTGTGTACCGGCGAGTTCGCTGCGGCTCAAATCGATCCGATCGGAGCACTCGAAGGTAAGCTGCTAGATCGAATCCAAAACGTAGACTCGGGTTTGACCGGGGTCGTTGGCGTAGCCGCTATAGACCTGCAAACTGGCAGAAAAATTGGGCGTAATGCAGATACTGTATTCCCGCAGGCGAGCTCAATCAAGATTCCGATCATGATTGAAGTCTTCCGAGCTGCGCGAGCTGGAACGGTGAAACTCGACGACACGATCACGCTTGAAAAGAGAGACTCCGTTGAAGGTAGCGGTCACTTGAGGATCCTTATGCGCTCGCATCCGATAACAGTTAGCATTCGAGAATTGGTGACCGCGATGATCGAGACAAGCGACAATACCGCGACGAATCGCCTGATCGCGATGGTGGGTATGGATGCCGTGAATCGATCCATCAAAGACATGGGGTTCACCGCGACCAAACTGCAGCGACGTATGCTCGAGCCTGGCGCGGCGAAGGCGGATCGGGAAAACATCTCCACTCCGAATGAGATGGCTCGTATGGCCGAACTCCTGTATCGGGGCAAAGCTGTAGACGAGACAGCCTCCCGCGAGATGATCGAGATCCTCAAACTCGTTAGCGGAAATTTCCGGGAGAGTATCCCCGGATTCTGTCCTGATTGCTTCCAAGCCTGGAGAAGTGAATGGCGTTCGCGCCGAGACCGGGATCGTGTTTCTGCCGGGCGCCCTTTCGTTCTTAGCGTAATGGCAACGTATCTCGAACGTGGAGTTAACCCTGTTCCTCAAATCGCCCGGATGGTCTACGAGCATTTCGAGAAGCTGTCGCATTCGAACCGCTATGGCCACAATTTACAATGAGCGCATGGACTCGATGAAGGGTAAGAAAATCGCTCTACTGGTCGACAACGTGTATCAGGAACTCGAAGTATGGTATCCGCTGCTTCGATTCCGCGAAGCCGGAGCAGAGGTAGTTACTGTTGGCGCTATTGCCGGCCAGACGTACACCAGTAAACTCGGGTATCCAGTGAAAGCTGACGTCTCGTACGATGAGGCGAAGCCAGGCGACTTTGACGGTGTTGTTGTGCCCGGGGGCTTTGCTCCCGATCACATACGCCGCCATCCAAAGGCGATTGAGTTCGTTCGCGCGATCGATCGGGCGGGAAAACTCGTTGCGGCGATTTGCCATGGTCCCTGGGTGCTTTGCTCGACGGGATCCTTAAAGGGAAAAAGAGCGACGAGCTTTTTCTCGATTAAAGATGACGTCGTGAATGCAGGCGCCAAGTGGGAAGACGCGGAGGTCGTCATCGATGACAACCTCGTGACCTCGCGTAAGCCAGAGGATCTGCCTGCGTTCTGCAAGGCGTCCATGGAAGTGCTCGCCCGCGTCGCAGTGCGCGCGTAGATGGAAATCGATTGGTTTCCGCTCTGGCTGAGCCTGAAGGTCGCTACGGTATCCACGCTTCTTGCCTTCGCGGGCGGGATGGCTTTGGCTTACCTGTTGGCGAACTATTCGTTTCGCGGGCGGGACCTCCTGGATGCGGTCGTGACTCTCCCGCTTGTGCTCCCACCGACCGTGCTCGGGTACTACCTGCTTGTCCTGCTCGGGCGGGAAGCGTGGATCGGCCGAATGTATGAGCGGATTACCGGTTCGTCCCTGGTCTTCACGTGGCACGGCGCCGTGGTCGCGGCGTTGATTCATTCCGCGCCGCTGCTCGTGAAGACGGCGCGGGCCGCTTTGGAATCGGTGGATCACACATATGAGCGTGCGGCCCGGAGTCTGGGCGCATCGGAGTGGCGGTTATTCTGGAAGGTCACATTGCCGTTGGCCTGGCGTTCGATCCTGGCGGGCGCTGCTCTATGCTTCGCTCGATCGCTCGGGGATTTTGGCGCTACTTTAATGGTGGCCGGCAATATTCCAGGCCGGACGCAGACCGTGGCGATCGCGATCTACGACGCGGTTGAGTCCGGCAACGGATTTGTGGCGCGCGTGCTTGTGCTGGTCGTCTCCGTGATCGCGCTTCTCGTACTGACTCTCGCGAACCGGCTCGGGGGCGGCTGGTTCCAACCGCGCACCACGCAGGCTCGATGATCCAGGCTTCGATCGGCAAGCAGTTTCCCGCCGCCCGGGAATCGGCTGCATTTTCGCTTGAAGTCGCCTTCCACGCAGCGAAGGGCATCACCGTCCTCTTTGGTCCCAGTGGGGCAGGGAAGACTCTCGTACTCGACTGCATCGCCGGCTTCGTTCGACCTGAGGGTGGGCGGATCCTCGTCGAAGACGTACTGCTGTTCGATGCCGAAGCGGGCGTGAATCGATCGCCGCAGCAGCGACGCTGCGGATACGTTCTTCAAAATTACGCGCTGTTTCCGCATATGACGGTTCGCGAGAATCTGTTGTTCGCGGCTCAGAATACCGGCAGCGTCGAGCGGCATAGGCGTGTCGGTGAAATGCTCGAGCGCTTTAGGCTGACCGATGTGGCAGGTAGGCGGCCTCACCAATTGTCAGGCGGACAGCGTCAGCGTTGTTCGCTGGCGCGATCACTCGTCGTTGTGCCGCGCGTGCTGCTGCTGGACGAACCTGCCCGGGGGCTGGATTCTCCTCTGAGGTCCGAGCTGTACGATATTCTTCGGCATATTCGCGAAGAGTTTGCGATCCCGATTCTGCTTGTCACCCACAACCTGGAAGAGTGCTTCGAACTCGCCGATGAGATGTTCATCTTTCGCGATGGCCGAATCGTTCAGAACGGACCCCCTGCCGTAGTTTGCGGACGCCCTGCATCACTCGACATTGCACGGCTACTCGGTATGTACAACATAGTGCCCGTCGAGATCCGGTCTCTCGATCCTTCACGGAACACGAGCGTCTTGCGCCTTGGTGAATACGATCTGCAAGCGGAGTATTTCCCTGGGCGTTTCAAAGGCGATCACGTCCATCTGCTTGTAACCCCGAAGCAACTGCGGGCTCGACCCCGAGATATTCATAATTCATCCAGGAACAGCGTGCCTGCTGAACTCGAACGAACGGTTCACGTGCCAGATGGAGTCCGGCTCGAATTTTTAGGCGGACTGCAGGTTGAAGTTGCGCGCGAAGCGTACACTCAAACTAGGGAGTGGACGATCGAGTTCCCATCACAGGGCCTCCGAATCCTATGAAGACCTTTGAGGAGTATGTTGAACTCGCGAAGCAGGCGCATGGGCACCTGTGCGCCGGGCAGATCCTCGGTGTTCGTATGGCGATCTGCGGACTTCAAAATCTCGGAATCGAGGACCCGACCGGCGCTGATCGCAAGCGTCTGGTGACGTTCGTCGAAATTGATCGCTGCGCAACGGATGCTATCGGTGTGGTAACGGGATGCCGGCTCGGAAAGCGGGCGCTGAAGTTCCGCGATTTCGGGAAGATGGCCGCGACGTTCTGCGACCTGCGGGACAATAGGGCGGTTCGCATCGCAGCGCTGGAATCGTCGAAGGATCGCGCTAAAGAACTCTATCCCCACATCGAGAAGAAGAACGAGCAGCAAATGCTCGCCTATAGCGAAATGCCGGACCACGAGTTGTTTGCTACGCGGTGGGTTCGTGTCGAAATCGGACCGGAGGAGATGCCCGGATACAAGGCGGCTCGTGTGACGTGCGATACCTGCGGCGAGGGAATCAACTTCCAGCGGGAAATCGTTCGCGGAGGGCGGACTCTCTGCAAGTCATGCGCCGGTGATCGCTACTACGAAGTTCTATAGTCATGCGGCGGTACTACATCACCGACCGTCGCACGTGCCCGGATATATTGGGTTCGATTCGTCGGGCCGCCGAGGCTGGAGTAGACTTCATCCAAATTCGAGAAAAAGATCTCAACTCGCGGGATCTGTTTGACTTAACGTTAGGGGCCGTCAGTGCGATCAGGGCTTGGCCGACCAGAGTTTTAGTCAATGGGCGCGTTGATATCGCCCTGGCCGCCGGCGCCCATGGCGTCCACATACCGGCCCGGTCGATCCTGCCGACCCAGTTCCGGCGCATCGCGCCTTCGGGTTTTCTCATCGGAGTGTCCTGCCACTCCCCGACGGAGCTCGCGGAGGCTGAAGGGGCGGATTTTGCCGTGTACGGTCCGGTTTTCGATACGCCTGGAAAGGGGCCGCCTCTCGGCCTGGACTCGTTGCGTGATGCGGCGCGGATCTCCCCCGTCCCGATCTACGCCCTCGGGGGAGTTACCGCTGAGGATGCCCCCTCCTGTCTCAATGCTGGAGCGATCGGAATCGCCGGGATTCGGCTGTTTCAGAACCCTTCACGGTGAAGATGAGACATAGGCCGTACTACTAACCCGTACGTACTAAGTAGGAAAATCAGTGGAACACCCGATGTAACCAGGGATAAACTGGCGTCCTAGTGAACGTGAAAAGGCTGCTGGCCGCGTTTGTGTTCGCCGGGGTTGTGTGGGGGTCCGACCAACGTGCGCAGTTCGACCGCTTGAAAGCCGAAGCTCGGAGCGCGGCTCAGGCCTTGGACTGGGAGAAAGCCGAAGCGAGGTATCAGAACCTTTTGCAACTTGCCCGGTCCGCCCAGGTTGGAGCTTCGGAGATTTATGCCGACGTTGTGTCGCCGCTGGCGGAGATCTACAAAAAATCCAATGCTGTCGATAAGCTCGAGGCGCTCTACCAGCAGAGAGTCGATCGCTCGCTCGAAGGTCTGGATCGCGGGCTGGCTGAAGCCGATCTCGGGTTCTTCTATCAGGGAAGCGACTTCGCTTCAGCCGACAGATTCATTGGCGAGCAACTCGTCGAAAAAGCGGTGAAGAGCTTCGAACACTGCGCAGCCAGCAAGGAGGAGGGCCAGCAGTGCCGGAAGCGGCTCGCGGATACAGCCGGCATCCAGGGCGCGATGTTCTTCCAGAAGCTTGACTATACGCGGGCTGAGCCTCTGTTTCGGCGCGTCATAACAATGCCGGAAGGTTCCGTTCAAGACGAAGTGATGCTTGTGAGTCTTCACGCCCTCCGCGGTATCCTGATTGTCCGCAAGGACTATGACGAGGCAAGATTACTGGAACTGCGGGCCGCTGCGTTTGAGGCTACTCATCCCGATGCGCTGGCGCGATTGAAAGGCGAAGGCGCGCGAGGACGTAAGACGAATTAATCGCGGCGGAGTTTCAGGACTTCGTTCATCGCGCCCTGTCTGTATCCCTGCAGATCGAGCGTGATGTAATTAAAGCCGAGCGGTCTGAAGATGTTCGTAAACGCTTCCGCGATCTCTACGGTGAGCGCCTTTTCCATCTCCTCACGGGAGATTTCGATTCGGACAAGTTCTCCGTGAAAACGTACCCGAAACTGCCGGAATCCTAGCGCCTTGATGGCTTCCTCTCCGGACTCGACAGTCTTGATCGTCTCTGGGTCACAGGGGTTCCGTAGGGAATACGAGAACTCAGGCAAGCCGATGCCGGTCGGTCCCATGTCTTGAGCCCGCTTATACGCGATAACTCGCGAATCTCGGCTTTCGTCAGTTCCGCTTCGACGAGCGGAGCTTTCACTTCGTGTAGGCGTGCGGCGTTCTGACCCGGACGGTAATCGCCCAGGTCATCCTTGTTTACTCCGTAGATAATGTGACGGATGCCTCGCGCCGCGCCGACTTCATCCAATCGCGTAAACAATTCGTCCTTGCAGTGGAAACAGCGATCAGGATTATTGGCGACGTACTTCGGATTATCGAACTCGAAAGTCTGAATGTACTCGTGGCGAAATTCGCTTCGCGGGCGAATTCTTCGGCATCTCGTTTGTGAGATTCCGGAATTGAGGCTGAGTCCGCCGTAATCGCGACGGCTTTGTCGCCTAATACTCGTGCAGCAGCCCAAGCCAAATAGGCGGAATCGGTCCCGCCGGAGTATGCAACGAGGACCTGTTCCAGATCGCGCAGAACCGCAAATAGTTTATCTTGTTTTTTAGCGAGGAGGACAGCGTCGAAGCTCGGTCCGGTGGAGGTACCGGCGATTCCCACCAGTGTGGCCATATAGCCATTCTAGCGTCCCGCGGCTCAGGCGCAAGCCGCGGGACTCAATGTGAGGATTATTGGATCAGCTCTCCCTGCAATGCCGGACCTTTGTCACCATCGGTATCGGGTATGCAGGACGCTGCGGCGACGCGATCGCCTTCTTCGAGAGTGACGAGCTTGACGCCCTGCGTGGAGCGTCCGGCCTGTCGAATCGTACTCGAATCGATGCGGATCATCTTGCCGTTTGAGTGATGATGACGAGCTCCGTATCCTCTTTGACGGAGAGCACGTTCATCACCTTGCCGATTCTCGGAGTGGTCTTCATCAGAGTCACACCCTTGGCGCCGCGAGCCGTCTCACGGTATTCGTTCACAGGCGTACGCTTGCCGAAGCCATTCTCAGAGATCGACAGGATCATGTCATCCTCGCCGACGATCTCGACACCCACGATGTGATCGCCTTTCGCGAGATTCATGGCTCTAACTCCGCGCGCAGGTCGTCCCATCGGTCGGACTCTGATCTTCCTTGAAGCGGACTGCCATTCCCTCGTGCGAGCCAGGAACACGAAAATCACTGCCGGATGTCTGGCGCGCGGCAATGAGTTCGTCCGCCTCGTCGAGTGAGATCGCGATAATGCCTCGGGACAGAGGATTGTCGAACTCCGACAGATCGCACTTCTTGATCACGCCCTGGCGGGTAACCATGACGATGTATTTGTCTTCGACGAATTCCTTGACCGACAGGAACGCTTTTACAGTCTCGTCAGGCTGCAGGTTGATGAGTCCGTTAATGTTCTTTCCTTTGCCCGTCGTGCCGGCATCCGGAATTTCGTAGATCTTCAGCCAATATACGCGGCCCTTATTCGTGAACAGCAGGAGATAAGAGTGCGTGTTCGCAACAATGAGATGCTCCACCGTATCTTCGGCGCGCGTTCCCATTCCAATCCGGCCTTTGCCGCCGCGCGTCTGGCGCTCATAGGTATCGATCGGAGTACGCTTCAGATAGCCGCCGCGAGTCACCGTCAACGCGACGTCCTCGCGCTGCACCAGATCCTCGAGATTGATATCGCCGGTATCCTCGATGATCTCCGTTCTCCGCTCGTCTCCGAAGGTCTTCTGAACTTCCTTTAGTTCCGACGTGATCACGCTGCGGAGCTTGGTCTCCGAGCCCAGGATTTCCAGGTACTCGGCGATCATGCGCTGAATCTCCGCGAGTTCATCGAGGATTTTTTGCTGCTCCATGCCGGTCAGCCGCTGAAGTTGCAGTTCGATGATGGCTTGCGCCTGCCGTTCACTGAAATCGAAAATGGCCCGATCGATGTCGGCTCTCAGCCGCAAGCGGTCCTTCACAGTCGGAAGGAGCGATGTCAAAGTTTCAGCGTCGCCAGTGAGACCGGCGCGCGCTTCCTTCGGTGTCCTGGAGGCACGAATCAACTCGATGACCAGATCGAGATGATTGAGAGCCTTCTGGAAGCCGAGGAGGAGATGTTCCCGTTCGCGAGCCTTGCGCAACAGGAAGTCAGTTCGGCGCCGAACGACGTCGATTCGGTGATCGATGAACCGGCGGAGGCAATCGAGGATACCGAGTTCGCGCGGCTGACCGTTCACGATCGACAGCATGATCACGCCGAAGTTGATCTGCATCTGTGTGTGCTTATACAGATTGTTCAGAACGACTTCGGGTGTTTCTCCGCGCTTCAGCTCAATCACAATCCGCATACCGTCGCGGTCGCTCTCGTCGCGGATGTCGCTGATGCCTTCTATGCGCTTTTCGTTGGCCATCGCGGCGATATCGGCGATCAGGCGCGCTTTATTCACCTGATACGGGAGTTCTGTAACAATCAGCGCTTCCTTGTCACGCCCAAGATCTTCTGTCGCAACCTTGGAGCGAAGCTTCAGGCTTCCACGACCCCGATTGTAGTAATCGACCACACCAGCCTGGCCCAGCAACAGACCGCCAGTAGGGAAGTCGGGACCTGGAGCAATCTTCAGCACTTCAGCGAGAGTCAGGTTCGGATTGCGAACCATCTCGATCGTAGCGCTGACGATCTCAGTCAAGTTATGAGGAGGGATGTTCGTCGCCATGCCGACCGCGATACCGGACGATCCGTTGATCAGCATGTTCGGCACGCGCGCGGGAAGCACTTCCGGTTCCTGCGTGCTGTCGTCGAAGTTGGATTTGAAATCGACAGTTTCCTTGTCGATATCGTCCAGCAGCGTGTGCGCGATGCGAGAAAGCCGGGCTTCCGTATACCGGTATGCCGCCGGCGGGTCGCCGTCAACGGATCCGAAATTCCCTTGGCCATCCACCAACACGTAGCGCAACGAGAAGGGCTGAGCCATCCGGACCAGCGCGTCATAAACCGCGGTGTCGCCGTGCGGGTGGTATTTGCCGAGCACGTCCCCGATGATGCGAGCACATTTCTTTGTGGGCCTGTTGAAATTCAGGCCCATCTCGCCCATGGCGTACAAAATACGCCGGTGAACTGGCTTCAAGCCATCGCGGATATCCGGCAACGCTCGACCGACGATGACACTCATCGAGTAGTCGAGATACGATCGCCGCATCTCCTCTTCGATATTTACGGGTATAAGATTTCTGTTGCCGTCGCCCCCGGGCGGTACTGTGGTCCCCCCGCCGCCGGGTGGAATGGGCGGGTTTCCAATGTTATCGTTGTCTGCCAAGTTTGCTCCTGCGGGTTTCTTTCAGGCGAGGTTAACTCTAATTATAACAGGGGCCTGCTTCAGATGGCACGAAAGTTGCTAAACTAAAGGAAATCCATGCTTTCCATCGTGATCCCGATCCACAATGAGGAACCGGCCATCTTGCCCTTGTATGACCGCCTCACCACCGTGTTGGAGACCATGAACAAGCCTTACGAAATCCTGTTCGTCGATGACGCGTCGACGGACCGGAGTTTCGAACTACTGGCAAATCTGGTGGAGACGGATGGTCGCTTAAAAGTGATACGGCTGCGGCGGAACTTCGGACAAACGGCCGCGCTTTCGGCCGGGTTCGACGAAGCGCAGGGTGATGTTGTAATCTCGATGGACGGCGATCTTCAGCACGACCCTGAGGACATTCCGGCGTTGCTCGAAAAGGTTGAAGAAGGCTATGACATCGCGAGTGGTTGGCGCAAGAACCGTTTGGATAACGCCATTACGCGCAAGATCCCCTCGCGGATCGCGAACTGGCTGATGGCGAAAGCGTCCGGCGTGAACCTCCGCGACTTCGGAACTACGTTCAAAGCATACCGGACCGAGATCCTGAAAGACGTGAATCTGTATGGCGAGTTGCACAGGTTTATTCCGGCGCTCGCATCGTTCTACGGCGCCCGTGTGGCTGAGGTGCCGATCCGCAACTCGCCCCGGGTGAGCGGAGGATCGCACTATGGGTTGGGCCGGACGTTTCGGGTATTGTTCGACATCATCACCATCAAGTTCCTGTTGAAGTACTTCACACGTCCAATGCACTTCTTTGGACAATTGGGGCTAATTGGTGTGGGACTGGGTGGCGCTATTCTGAGTTATCTGCTCGTATACAGGCTGCTGGGTAACGAGATCGTCATTCAGCACGGTCCGTTGATGATCGCCGGAGCCCTGCTCTTTCTCACGGGCCTGACAATGTTTTGCACCGGACTGCTTGGCGAGATTCTGGTACGCACGTATTTCGAGAGTCAGGGCCGGCGCATCTATGCCGTCCGTGAAATTCGAATGAAGCGCGAGACGCAGGCGGCCGATAGCTCGCGCTGAGGCCATGTTGCTCCCGCTCTGTCTGCTCTTTGCGCAGGCGTTCGACACGATTCTATCCGGGGGCCGGATCATTGATGGTTCCGGGAATCCCTGGTACCGCGCCGACGTAGGAATCACTGGTGATCGCATTGAGGCAATTGGCGATCTGCGCGCCGCAGGCGCGACGCAGCGCATTGATGTGGCGGGGCTGGTCGTTTCTCCGGGGTTTATCGACATTCATAGCCACGCAGGCCGAGATCTCCCCGAAAACCCGAATATGGAAAACGTGATCCGGCAGGGAATCACGACGGCTCTGGATGGGAACGATGGCGGCAGTTCTCCTCTTCCGATGCGACCATTCTTTGACAAGGTTGCCGCATCGAAACCCCCTCTGAACTTCGGCTGGTTTGTCGGCCACGGCGCGATTCGATCGCACGTGATGGGGAGCGTCAATCGTCACGCCACACCGGATGAATTGCAGCGAATGAGGGATCTCGCGAGTGGCGCGATGCTCGATGGAGCCTTCGGCCTATCGACAGGTTTGTTTTATGTTCCCGGGAACTACGCTCCTACGGAAGAGGTGATCGAGATCGCGAAAGTGGTGGGCAGCCTCGGAGGCATGCATATCTCGCATATGCGAGATGAGTCGGCCGCGGTGCTGGACAGTGTCAGGGAAACGATTCGCATCGGCGAGGAAGGTAAGCTACCCACGCAGGTGACGCATCACAAGATCATTGGCGGAGCCAATTGGGGAAAGAGCGCTGAAACGCTCCGATTGATCGATGAAGCTAGGCAACGCGGGGTCGACGTGTCGTTGGATCAGTATCCGTATATAGCCTCGCATACCGGTTCAGCGGCGATGTTTCCACAGTGGGCGCTCGAGGGTGGACGGACCGCGCTGCTGGAGCGTCTGGAAGCGCCCGAGTCTCGTGCGCGCATCAAGACTGAAGTTGCGCGGCGTATTCGCGAAGACCGCGGGGCAGGGGATCCCAAGAACGTTCAGTTCAATCGATGCGACTTCGATCCGTCGTTGAATGGCAAGACGCTGGCCGATGCGACGACATTGCGAGGGCTACCGGTGACGATTGAGAATGCGGCCGAGGTTGCGCTGGATTTACAAAAGCAAGGTGGTTGCGCGACCATTTACCACGCCATTTCGGAGGCGGATGTCGAGCGCATCATGAAGTACCCCGGCACGATGATCGCCACAGATGGTGAGGCTCCCGTCTTTGGCAAGGGGGCTCCCCACCCGCGCGCCTATGGCACATTCCCTCGTGTCCTGGGACTCTATGTTCGGGAGAAGAAGCTCCTGACGTTGGAGGATGCGATCCGGCGAATGACGAGTCTGCCGGCGAGCCGGTTGAAGCTTCTGGATCGTGGGATATTGCGGCCTGGCATGGCTGCCGATGTAGTGGTATTCGATCCCGCTGTGGTCAGGGATCGATCCGAGTTCACGAAACCGCATCAATACTCGGTCGGCATTCGGCATGTGCTTGTGAATGGGACGTTTGTGCTTCGTGACGAGAAGATGACGGGCGAGCATCCAGGGCGCGTGCTGTATGGGCTGGCGCGTCGCGAATAAGCTCGTTTGGCGTGCGTGATAGACTGAGGTTTCTTTAGCAGACTTCATCCTTAGGTCGCCTAGCTCAGCTGGTTAGAGCGCCTGCTTCACACGCAGGAGGTCGTAGGTTCGAGTCCTACGGCGACCACCATTTGTTTCAACAACTTAGCGGTTATTGGCTGACCTGCGGGTCTGTCGCTGTGGTGGATTTTGTGGTGACGGCATCGCGATCCTCTGTAGCGCACGGTGAGCACTTCGCAAGCTTTGCCACCATCGAGAAGCGCAAGCTTTTGATCCTTGACCGGGAGGGCGTGAGGTCAAAACTGCCCAAGTCGCCACGTTCGCAGTACTCCATTACGAGGTACGGTTTCCCATTGTGCTCACCGTGCTCTGAACAATATTTCCATGTTCAAGCCTAGAAAGACCATCGATCTCTGCCGCGAAGCGACCGCTCCGGGCTGCGTTCTTCAGACGCTTCAGAACAAATTTGCCCGTGTCGCCACCATCGGCACGTTCAACAAGGAATGCCTGCCCTTGACCGCCTTCGCCGAGGCAGCGCAGTTGTCTCCAGTCGTGATAATCCGACATAGCGGAAAGTGTTCATCTTACAACCCGGGCCTCTGAGGCTGGCAGAAGCGCTTAGAAAACGCGCTGAGTGATCTACGAACCCACAACCAGACCGTTCATGGCCTCAACCGAACGATGTCTTGGCTATGGAGCCACTGCGATGGATCCCACACACTGACGGTTTGATTGCAGCCATGCAGAGCGATACTGTGAATGATAACGCTTGCGGCCTGATTGCCAGCGGATTGAAGCAACTGGCGGAGGCCAACCTGCTCGAACCCGAGTCGGTGGATGTCAATGGTGTGATGGCAGAACCAAGTACGGTCGGTCGGCGGGCGGCGATCGCTGCGGGACTATCGATAGCCGTACCTATGATGACCTCGATCGTTGTCCCCACGCCGGCCGCCGCGAAATCGGAAGCGGCAAAAATCACCGATGGCAAGAAGAAGAAATAAGGCTCGCCATTGTTCGGTCGAAGCTTGCGTTTACCGACGACAACTTCGGAAGCAAGATCCTGGGCCAGGTCAGCCGTAAAACCTTGCACCAGGTCGGTGTTACTGGCACGTATCCAATCACCCGTTCTGATCTTGCTTATCTAATCGTCACTACTGCCGCGATCCCCTCATACAAAAGAGATCGGTAAGACGACTCGCGAACGCTCCGCAATATTATTGCTGTTGGGAATCGCGACGATTCGTACGCGCGCCTCTCCCGTAGTGCCTCGACACCCCTATCGAGAGGTGTCCCTTCGATGCGTCAAGCCGGGACTGGGACGAGGTCCGACGACTGATGTCCTTAAAACCAAACAGGCGGCCGGCGCATGAGAGCGCGCCGCCATCTTCCTCCGAGAGAAGAGTAAAGTAAGTTAGCTGCCTTGCGACTTTCAGGCTGTTGTCGACCGAGAACACACCCCACACCATCGGCGCGCGGAGCCGCCATATCGCGATCGGTCTCATTCGATACAAAACCGGCCAGGGGTTACGTTACCGTTCTTGACGATGGTGTGTTCGGCGGCACGGGTCTCCACTTGTAGCGGGATAGTGGACCGAAGCCATAGATCGACCGTTACGTTGCAAGGCGGATCTGATCATCAAACGGCGAAAGCGGCAAAATTTCGATGTTGTTTACGACTTTGGTTATCCCTTCAATTCTGCTTAGGACACGCTCGGCATCGGACTTGAGTGTCGGAAGGTCACTTGGCGAATTTACCACCTCATTGCCATTTACCTGAAATTCAAGATTGTTGAAGATTGAACAGGGCAACATGACCAATTCATGCCGAACATCCTTTTCCGTCGTGGTGAGCCCGTCTTTCTCTGGGCAGTGCTTACCGCGCCTTGTACGAAGGCACAATCAGCGCTCCAACGACGGTCAGAGTCAGATTTAGTAGAGCTTTTCTCATTTTCGCCCTGCGTTCTTGCACGCTCATAGATGGATCGGAGTGCCCGCGGGTCGAAGGTTTTACGAATCTTTAACAGCCGCCGGAAGAAGCCCACTGTCGGTCCACGTTCCCTGCCTCTGTGCAGGCAGATCATCGAAGAAAACCTCGTGCGACGATCACCACACAGGTTTGATGGAAGTACTCCGCTCAGGGTGCCGCTACATCCGCCACGGATCATTGTTCCGCGAAAGGGGGCGGCCAAACTGGGTTTGTAAGCCTCTGCACCTTGGCAGACTAGTACTTTCTTAAGTGTTTGCAAAGTAACGGCAATCAAGAACATACGTCACACGTTTGAACGTTCTGCGAATCGGAGGTAAGGAGATGCAGACAGACAAACCGCGCGTGCGCCAGAGTGTAGTCTTCTCTCAGAAGACATGCACGGCGAACGGGTAATTTACGAAAGGGCAACAAGACGGTCCACCATCTAAACCCCACGAATGCTCGTTATGGGAGCATTGCGACGGCTCCCGCACGGTTGATGACTTGATCACGGCCCTACACAGCGATACAGGTTGCGACGACGCTCGAGGCCTGATTCCTAGCGGATTGAAGCAACTGGCGGAAGCCGACCTGCGCGACCCGGATTGGTAGATCGAACTGCCCTCAAGGGTGAACGCAGTACGGTCAGTCGGCGTGCGGCGGTTATTGCGGGAGTATCGATGGCCGGACCGATAATGACCTCGATCCTCGCACTCACGCCGGCGGCGGCGAAATCGCACGCGGACAAAGACGACAAAAACGAAAAGAAGGAGAAGGAGAAGAAGGACAAAGGTCTAGCGGTCATCTTTACAATCTCGTAGTTCAACGCGCTACTCACTCAATGAAATAACGAGTTCTGTTTTACTTGGCCATACCTTTCCTCTCCTAGAGGGCTAGTCCGTCCTCGAACGCGATCTAGCCCGGTAGCGAACTGGATTGATATACAGGTCAGGGTTGTCTTCGAGTTCTGGCGGCAGCGTTCGGATTAGAGTAGTACAGTTCTTCCTCGTAGCTCCAGGTCACTGCCGCTTCTCGTTCGATGTCCTGACCGCAGACGGGATCTTTGACATGGCCGCCCCCCTCCTCGGGCGAAATGACCGTTATGGAATTGCTGGGTTGTGGTCGGATCGGTAGGAGTCCATTAAGGTTTCATTGCGAAAATCCGCCGGCGCAAAGACTGTGTGGTCGATAGTGCGATTACGCAGCGAACAACTTGCCGATGAACTGCGCTTGGTCAACGGGATCTCCCTTGCCTATCCACCTCACTCTACCCTTCCTCACGATCTCGATCGCCTCGATTCCGCGCAACGTCCGCCATGCCGTCGCCAGCGAACCGTAGCATTTCGCTAGCCACGTTCGGCGTTTCACATCGCTCCTGCTCCACCAGGTTGTTCAAGTACTTGCATTGACGAACCCGGCATCTGCGCTGATGGCTCCTTCACCTTTCAGGTCCTCAAGCGCGCGAGGATAAGCCGGATTCTTATCTACATTAATGACGCGTGGCATCGAGTTGCCCTCATTCAACAGCGCTCTGCGCAAGAATCGCTTGGCCGCTGCGGCATCCCGACGATCCGTGAGTAGGAAGTCAATTGTTTGCCCTGTTGAATCCACAGCTCGATACAGGAATTGATCTCTGCCTTTGATGTTGATGTGGGTCTCATCTAGTCTCCAGCTTCGATTTGTTCGCTTCAGATGGGGTCGGCAACGCTTGTCCAACTCCGGGCCGTAGACCTGGACCCATCGCCAGATGCAACTACCATCGATAGCAAGCCCGCGCTCGACCGCCATCTCTGCCATATGACTGAATGAGATTGGATATCGCAAGTACCATCTCACGGACCACATAATAATGTCACCCGGATAGTGGCGCCACTTGAACGGATTCAAGGCAGTGACGGGCAACATTCACCCTATCAGCCTATTTCTACCAGATTTCGCAACGGAACCTTATTATCCTGACTTCGATACGCCACGCGCCGCACCGGCCCTGCGATTCCCTGATGCAAATAGCCGAACGGATCTCCGGCAGCCAAAGGAGCCTCCGCTGAGAAACCGGAGCCATCGTCCAGATCGCGGATATAATGGCACCGACCTAATCGGACGGTAGTCCAGTCCTGAACATTGGTTTCTCGCTCGCCTTGACTCTGACGACTGCCGGCCCGAATCTTGGCTCATCTTTAAAGGAGGAAGATCCGGTATGTTGACTCCACGGTCGGTAGCTCGCTCCATCCTGATCGGCGCGCTCATTTGCGGAATGAGCTTGCATTCGCAGTTGAGCACGGGCACGATTTCAGGAGAGGTGAAGGATCCGTCAGGCGCAGTTGTTGCAGGTGCCAGAGTGGAGCTGCTCGATCAGCAGACCGGAACCCGGCGATCAAGCGCCGCCGATGCCAGCGGCTTCTTCATCGTTCCGGCGGTACCGGCGGGAACTTATACATTGACGGTGGAGACGTCAGGGTTCAAGACGCTGAAGCAGCGGGATATCCGTTTGGAGGTGAATCAGAATCTCACCATTCCGATCACGCTCGAGGTAGGGCAGGTTACCGAGTCCGTATCCGTCACCGCCGCGGTGGCGCAGGTAGATACGGTCGCCAGCTCAGTGAAGGAAGTTGTGGATGAGACTCGCGTCCGGGAATTGCCTCTGAACGGGCGGAACGTGCTCCAATTACAACAACTAGTGAACGGCGCCGTTTTCGTAGGTTCAGGCGATCAAGACGCCAACACGCCCGCGTTCCAAGTAAACGGCGGCACGGGAGGGAGCAACAATTACACGCTGGATGGCGGCCAACATTCGGATTCGTTCTTCAACTCCGCAATCAGCTTTCCGAATCCGGATGCGATTCAGGAGTTCAGCATCCAGACCAGCTCCTATAGCGCGGAATACGGCAGGAATCGCGGGGCAACGGTGAATGCGGTGACGCGATCGGGAAGCAACAGCTTTCATGGAAGCGTGTTCGAATTCCTTCGAAATGACAGATTGGACGCCCGGAACTTTTTCTCTGCCAAGGCGCCGCCGTTCAAGCGCAACCAGTTCGGCGCTACTCTCGGCGGCCCGATTATTCGGAATAAAACCTTCTTCTTTGGCGCGTGGGAAGCGATGCGCGAGCGCGGCGCGCCCAGTACGGCGTCCTTTCAAACGCTGACAGCGCGCATGCGAACCGGCGATTTCTCCGAGCTGTCGAAACCGATTCTCGACCCTTTGACGAACACTCCGTTTCCGGGAAACATGATCCCTGCGAACCGGCTTAGCGCTCCTGCGCTGAAGTTCCTGGACCAGTACACTCCTCTCCCTACCCTGCCTAATGGCTTGTTCAGCGGCAATCAGCGGACTTCGGTGAACCGCAATCAGTATGTCGGGCGGGTGGATCATGAATTGTCGGCCAATGATCGAATCTTTGCGCGATACCTGATGAATCGAGACAGTTCGCTGGTGAATCGCGGCAGCTTTACGGACTGGTACCAGGATCAGCATTTCACACGGCAAGCGCTGACTGTGAACCAAACCCATACGTTCACTCCGACGCTCTTGAACTCCTTCAGCTTTACGTTCAACCGTGTGGTGACGGCGATCGATATCATTCCCCATTTCGATTGGACAGCCCTCGGTGCCAATATTCCGGCTACGGTTCCGGATCAAAAGGGTTGGACCGTGGTCGGGCTCCCGGGATACTTCAGCGCTCAGAATGGCGTTCCGTGGAACGTGAAGAGAAACACGTTTCAGTTCGACGATACTGCCACGTGGATTCGCGGAAAGCACACTATGCGAGTCGGCGCCCAGATCGGTCGTTATCAAACCGAACAGTTCTACGAGTATCTCTCCGCCGGTTCGATGAACTTCTCCGGGCAGTTCAGCGGCGATCCGGCTTCGGACTTCGTATTGGGCCGGGTGAGTTCGCTGCGGCAGGCTTCGCCTGGGCTCAACAGTCTTCGGCAGACGCTGTGGGGGTTCTTCTTCAGCGATGACATTCGCCTGACCTCCCGCCTGACACTGAATGCCGGATTGAGGTACGAGCCGTATTTCGGCTTCCGAGAACTGCACGAAAATGCGGCCGGATTCCGTCCGGGCCGGCAGTCCGTGGTGTGGCCCTCCGCGCCGACAGGGCAACTGTTCCAGGGCGATGAGGGAATACCAGAGAGAATTTTCAAACCCGACTGGAATAACTTTGCCCCAAGAGTGGGTTTCGCCTGGGATGTGCTGGGCAATCAGAAGTTGGCGTTACGCGCGGGCTACGGCATCTTCTATGATTCGATCGCGGGAATCCGCTTGAACCGGTTCCCGTTAAATCAGCCATTCCTGCTGGATGTGAACGTATTCGACCGTCCTTTGGCGGATCCTTTCCTTGGCCAGTCACCTTTCCCTTACACGCCTCCTTCGACTCCGGAAGAGAAGGCCAACTACAAGTTCTTCACGCCAACCGGTATGTCGAGCGCAAACGAAAACATGGTCACGCCGTATACGCAACAGTGGAACCTGACGCTGGAACAGCAACTGCCTGCGGACATGGTTCTCTCTACCGGGTATGTGGCATCCAAATCGTCGCATCTGTTCGGGTCGCGAAATATCAACGCGGCGATCTACGCACCGGGAGCCACCGTTGCAAATACGCAAGCGCGTCGTCTGTATCCGCTGTTCGGCCCGATCGAAGACGAACACACCATCGGATACTCGCAATACCACTCGCTGCAGATCCTGCTGCGCCGGCGGATGTCGCAGACGTTTACGTTGCAGACCGCCTATACGCTTTCCAAGAATACCGGCTATACGGCGAGCCAGGGCGAGGGTTCGCTGGGGACTCGAAACCCATTTAACGCGGCCCTGGACAACGGAATTCTCACTTTGGATGCCACCCATGTATTCTCGGGGTCGGCGGTGGTGCAGTTCCCTCTACTGACTAACTCCAATACATTTGTCCGTCATATTCTCGGCGGCTGGCAGACGACTGGAATCATTCAGATTCAAAGCGGATTCCCGTTCACGGTGCGGAGCGGATCCGACAATTCCCGCACGGGGCAGAACCTCGATACAGCAGATCTTGTCGGCATACCTTCACTCACTTCGGGCAGCCGAGGCGACAAGGTGCGGCAATGGTTTAACACTTCCGCATTCGCTGCGAATGCGTTGGGTACGTTCGGAACCACGGGCATCAATACGATGCGCGGACCCGGCCTCTGGAATGTGGATCTCGGGATATTCAAGATTTTCCGGTTCATGGAGACAAAGGAACTTCAGTTTCGCTCCGAGTTCTTTAACGTGTTTAACAACGTAAACCTCGGCTTACCCAACTCCACATTGGTGAGCAGCGCATTCGGAAGAATTACGACCACTACGACGCCGCCACGTGTCATCGAACTAGGGCTGAAGATCAGGTTCTGATGTCTCGAACGAAAGTGTCAGAATTCAGGGCAGTCTCACATGAGGTGCTGTGGCTGGCCAGACAATCGGGGATGGTTGACGGACTAGGCGGCGAGGAACATCGACTCGAGCGCTTGTACTTTCGTAACAAATTGTCGTCTGTAGCGTGCGAGTGAAACGAATTGCTTTCTTTTGCGCCGAGGCCGAATGTACTGCCGCATCTCCTCGAACGCACGACAGAAGCGCTGCGCCGAGTGGAAAGCACCAAAGCCCAGCATTGGGTAGTACCGTTGTTTTACGCCGCGGTTATCTTGCTCGATCCGCCGGTTCAAGTACGCACTGCAGCGATGCTCAACCTTGTGGCCGAGCACTTCCCGAATCGCACGCGGATACGAATCGTGCCCATCGCTGGTTACTTGCCGCGGCGCTCTATCTACAACCGAGAGAGTGCCACGGAAGAAGCGCTGGGCTGCCTCCATATCCCGCGTAGCGCTGAGCATCGAGTCGACCAGTTTGCCTTCCCGATCAATGGCGC
>CAWGVL010000031.1:0-14264 GCA_963825845.1 Bryobacteraceae bacterium
ATCGACGACATCGATCAGGCAATCGAGCGCCGGCCTGACGTAGAGTTGGCGCGACAGTCGATAGTTCAGGCGCGTGCGGGTGTACGCCTCCAGTCGGCGAACGCGGCGCCTGACCCGGAGGTGCTGTTCGGGTATAAAAGAACAGCCGGCCTGAATACGCTAATCGCTGTGTGCAAGTGAACCTTCCTTTCCGCAACCGCAACCAAGGCGCAATTGCCGCAGCCAGCGCTGAAGAGAGTGCCGCGAATGCGACTTTACGAGGCGTACGCGTAGCGGCTCGCGCCGAGATTGTCGCCGCCCTCGAGGAGTATCAACAGAAGCAGCGTGTGGTGCGGCAGATGCTCCCGACCTCAGGTCAAGCACTCAAGACCAGCCGGATTGCACAAGCCGTATACCGCGAGGGAGCTTCCGATCTCCTGCGACTTCTAGATGCAGAACGGACGCGCCTCCAAGCGGAGGCCCATACATCCGGACCCTGACAGAATACCGACAATCGGCCGTATACCTCCAAACGGCTGTGGGACTCCTTCCATGAGCCGTGTGATCCTGATTGCATCCGCCTGCCTTCTGCTCGGGAGTTGCACGAAACAGCCGCACTCGCTCGCCTGAGCTCGCAAACTCCGGGAAGGAGCAAGACCCACACGTATCGATAGACCCGCAGACACAAAAGCAGCTAGATGTAGCCGTAGAACCTGCGGCATCCGGGGCCGTCGACACGCCGATTACCGCGACGGGACAATTGCAGTTGAATCAGAACAGTACCTGGCAGGTAGGAGCGATCATCGAAGGCAAAGTCGTAGCAGTTGCCGTCAATCTGGGGGACAAGGTGGAAGCGGGTCAGATTGTGGCTCAGATGCATAGCCACGAGGTACACGACTCCCGCGCAACTCGACGGCAGGCGGTGGCGGAGTTGAACCGACTGAAGCTGCTCGGCGAGCAGGCGTTGCGGGTTCGTGACCGAACGCAGAGACTCTTTGATCTGAAGGCCGCCTCGCGCGAGCAACTGGAAGCCGCCGAAGACGCAATACCGAGCCGCGCAACTCAGCGTCTCTACCGCTCAAGCTGAAGTCGATAAAGCCGAATTCCACCTGAACTAATTCCTCGACGTGCCGCTTTCGGACAAAACTCCCTCCGGGACAGAGGTTACCGATGCGGATCGGGTGCCGATCAGATCACCAGCAGCCGGTACAGTCATGGAGCGAGTGGCGAACGTAGGTACCGTGGTTTCGATTGGGGATCCGGCGTGACCGTCTCCGATCTTCTTCCTATTGCTATCGCAGCTGATCCGATGAAGCCGGGAGCTCTCTCAATACGTGTCGGTCAGCCGTTCGATCTCGGTACGAGCCATCCCGACAGAATCTTCCCGGGGCAAGGTGTTCCAACTCGGCGAAAGGATGGATCCGCAAACCAGAACACTCCAAGTTCGTGTACTGGTCTCGAACGGGTGGACTGCTGAAGCCCGATATGTACGCCGCTGTAGAACTTGACTCTCCCGAACAGAGATCTTCTATTTCTGTTCCAGACTCTGCTGTTCAGGAATTGAACGGCAAAACCATCGTGTTCGTTCGCACCAAGGAAGGTGAATTTACACCACGGGAGATAACTACTGGACGACGGCTCGATAAACGGGTCTGAGGTATTGTCTGGAGTCGACCAGGGAACACCCGTTGTCGTCCGCGGGGCGATGATTTTAAAAAGCCAACTTCTGAAGGACAGCGAGTAGTCGTCGTTATCATGCTGGATCGGACCGTTGGTTTCTCACTGGATCATCGCTGGCTCACACTATGCATATTGGCGGGATTTATCGTTGTCAGCTGCTACATCGCCACTCACATTCCAATCGACGCGTTCCCGGATCTCACGAATAATCAGGTCGTGATCATCACCGAAGCCCCCGGGTTGCCGCCCACCGAGGTTGAGCAACTGGTGACCATTCCGATTGAAACCGCGGTAATGGGCCTGCCTCGCACAGAAGGCGTTCGGTCTATCTCGAAGCTCGGCTTGTCTCTCGTGACGATCATACTTGACGATAGTGTCCCTACGTACTTCGCGCGTCAGATCGTCAATGAGAGGCTGCAGGAGGTGCGATCCCGTCTTCCGGAGGGACTCGAGCTGACGCTCGGCCCGGTCGCTACGGCTTTCGGTGAGGTTTATCAGTACACCATCGAGGGATCCGGCGAAAGCTTAATGGATCGTAAGACCCTCCAGGATTGGCAATCCGCAAGATCCTTCGGACAGTTCCTGGTGTCAATGAAGTGAACAGTTGGGGCGGGTATACGAAGCAGTACACCATCGAAGTAGACCCTGTCGCATTGCAGCGGTATGACCTCTCTCAGTGACATTTTCAATCGCCTCGCCGAGAACAACCGCAACTTCGGCGGGGGCTTTATCGAACACGCCGAGCAGCAGTACACAATTCGCGGCATTGGAAGAACAGCCAACGTCCAAGACGTGGAACGTATAGTGCTGATCGCGCGCCATGGAACTCCAGTCCTGGTCCGGGATGTCGCACGCGTGGTTATCGGGTCTGTGCCGCGGCAGGGGGAGCAGTGCTTCGAAACGGAGAGGGAGAAACTGTTTCCGGCATGGCGATCATGCTCAAAGGCGAGAACGGCCTTCGTGTAATCGATCGCGTAAAAGGAACGGCTGTCCCGTCTCCGCCTCCCCGAGGGAGTTAGGATTGTTCCCTTTTATGACCAATCAGAGGTGATCAACGGCACTATTCGGACGGTGAGCCGGAATTTGCTCGAAGCCGGTGTGTTAGTTGTGATCGTTCTGATTGCATTCCTCGGGAATTTCCGCGCCGCTCTGATCGTAGCGGCGGTCATACCACTCTCGATGATGTTCGGATTCGTCGGCATGGCAATTGCCGGAATATCCGCGAACCTCATGAGCTTGGGAGCCATCGATTTCGGGATGGTCGTGGATGGCGCCGTAGTCATGATGGAAAATTCGGTGCGACGCCTTGCACATGACAAAGGACAAAACAAGCTGGATGTTATCCGAGCCGCGGCACTCGAAGTAGCGCGTCCGATCACATTTGCGGTCGCAATTATTATCGCTGTGTACCTACCCATTCTCGCGCTCGAGGGACTGGAGGGCCGCATGTTCCGCCCGATGGCGATCACGGTCTGTTCGCTTCTGATCGGGTCATTGATCCTGGCTTTGACGGTCGTACCTGTCCTTGCTACATTTGCGCTGCGCGGTCGCGTGGTCGAAAAAGAGGAGGGCTGGTTCGTTCGGCTTCGTGCGGCTACCGCCGTTCCCTGGAGTCAGCCCTTCGAAATCGGACGCTGGTGCTCACAGGTGCAGCCTGCCTGGTAATTGCTGTCCGTGTCGTCGCTCGCTTGGATCGGCACAGAGTTCATGCCGCGACTGGACGAAGGATCATTGCTGATCACCACGCGGAAGCTACCCGGAATCTCGCTTTCGGAATCCGTAAGGGTCAGTGAAGTAATTGAGAAAGCCGTAAGAGAGTTCCCCGAGGTACGTGGCGTAGTAACCAAGCTGGGCCGACCCGATCTTGCGACCGAAGCGATGGGAGTATACGAGGCGGACGTGTACGTTTTGTTGAAGCCCAGGGATCAGTGGACAACGGCGCACACCAAAGAGGATTTCATCCAGAAAGTTTCTGCTCGCCTCGAACGAGTTCCGGGCGTTTCATACAACTTCACGCAGCCAATGGCGATGCGACTCGACGAAGTTGTCAGCGGCATCAAAGCAGACGTAGCCGTAAAAATATTTGGGGAAAATACAGCCGTACTCGAACAACTGGGAGAGCAGGCCCACCGATCTCTGGCATCGATCCCGGAGCAGCGGACGTGCAGACGGAAATATTGACGGGCGTTCCCGAGCTTCGCGTCACCGCTCACCGTGCTCCTCTCGCCCGCTATGGGTTGAATGTGTCAGATGTTCAGAACATAGTCGAGTCTGCAACAGGCGGTCAGCGGATTTCAGAAATGCTCGACGAACACCGGCGGTTTCCGATCGCCGTTCGACTACCGGAGCATTACCGTTCAAATCTGGACGCTATGGGAAACCTCATCCTGCAATCGCCCGGCGGCGAACGCGTTCGACTAAATCAGGTCGCCGACCTTGCGGTTGAGTCTGGTCCCGAAATCGTGTCCCGCGAACGAGGTCAGCGTCGCATCGTTGTCCAGGCAAATGTGCGCGGACGCGATCTGGGAAGTTTCGTGGCTGCTGCACAAGCAGCGGTCACTCGCAACGTCCGATTGCCGAATGGTTATGAGATTGAGTGGGGTGGTCAGTTCGAGAATCAGGAGCGGGCAACACGACGTCTCCTCCTCGTACTTCCCCTCTCCGTACTCGTCATCTTGGGCTTATTGATCGCGACGTTCGGCTCACTGCCGCAGGCCCTCCTTATTCTGCTAAACGTTCCTTTCGCCCTGGTCGGCGGGATCGGAGCGCTGTGGCTTCGCGGTCTGAACCTGAACGTTTCCGCCTCCATCGGCTTCATAGCGCTTTTCGGAGTTGCCGTCCTCAACGGGATTGTGATGGTCAGTTATATGAACAGTCTGCGCAAGGATGGGGCTACCACGCATGACGCCGTACTGGATGGGGCCTCACTTCGCCTGCGACCCGTGCTCATGACAGCCCTGGTCGCAAGCCTCGGGTTTATCCCGATGGCACTGTCGCATGCGACGGGGGCCGAGATACAGCGTCCACTTGCTACTGTGGTGATTGGAGGGCTGGTGACTTCCACACTCCTTACGCTTTATGTGTTACCCGTGTTGTATCCGTGGTTCACGCGAGACCGCATGGCGCCAAGGAATCTTGAAGGACTGGCGTGAGGCGGCATGCGGGTACTCGTCGTAGAAGATGAAGCCGACGCGGCCCGTTTTCTGGCGAAGGGCCTGCGCGAGCACGCATACGCTGTGGATACTGCTGCTGACGGCGCTGCAGGTTTTGAAAAGGCCTGTGTCAATCCATACGACGTGATCGTGCTCGATGTGATGCTTCCCGACATGGACGGTTTCGAGCTTTGCTCGGCGATGCGTGCCAGAGGTCAGATGGCTCCCGTTCTAATGCTGACGGCGCGAGATGCTGTGCCGGATCGCATCGCAGGATTGAACGCGGGAGCCGACGATTATCTGACAAAGCCCTTCGATTTCCAGGAGCTGTTGGCGCGCCTGCGAGCGCTACTCCGAAGAAGGCCGCGCCTAGAAAATCCCACGCTTCGGATTGCAGACCTTGTCGTGGATACCCACCTTCAGAAGGTCAGCCGAGCGGGTGTACCCATTGTCCTGACCACTCGAGAATATGCGTTGCTCGAGTTTCTTGCGCTTCAGAATGGCGGAGTCGTAGGACGTGCTGACATCTCCGAACATGTGTGGGATGAGTCCTACGACCCTGCGTCGAATCTAATCGAGGTCTATGTGCAGAGGCTGCGGCGCAAGGTCGATTACGGACACCGGTTCGATTGCTCCATACGCGGCGCGGCGAGGGATACCAACTGACACCCGAGGGCCCGGCCGATGTATAAATCCATTCGCTTTCAATTGACCGTTTGGTATGTCGCTGTACTTGGAGCGATTCTGGGGCTCTTCAGCGTCGGCCTCTATACGCTCGTAGCAAACAGTGTGAGTGAGCGCGTAGATGGGGCCTTGCGATCCGCAACCCAAGTCGCGGCTCTGGCGCTCAATCACGAAATCGAAGAGCACGGCGGAAGGAAGTTGGGGGAAGAAAGCGTTCGACTTGTATTAAACACGATGCATCAGACCTCGTTTCCGCGTCCGGCCATTCTTGTACGCGACGGTCAACGGCTGGTTGCCGAGAAGCCTGGAAGCGCAGGTATGCCGGCTGAAGTCCTTACAACGAGGTTACCGGCGGGACGTGAGGGGCTAATGACCGTTACCTCCAATTCGGGGGAATTGTTTCGTATTGCCGTGGCAAACGTTTCGGTACCGTTTATTGGCGCCAGATATGAAGTCATAGCCAACGAATCACTGTCGTCCATGGAGGCCGAATTGTCGAGCCTCCGGGAGAGCTTACTTATTCTCGTGCCAGTCTGCCTACTTGTCGCTGCGGCGGGTGGATATATGCTCGCCAGGAAGAGTCTCGCTCCAGTATTGGCAATGGCTAAAACTGCGGATCAGATCAGTTCGCACAATCTGGATCAAAGGCTCACAGTCGCCAATGCGAATGACGAATTGGGTCTGCTCGCAGAGACGTTTAATCGGCTTTTCAGTCGATTGCAACAGACATTCCGTCAGCAGCGGCAGTTCATGGCCGATGCGTCATGAGCTTCGCACGCCCATTTCCGTCGCATTGACCGCTACGCAGGTCAATCTTAATCCAAGGACGCAAAATATCGGCGATCTCTATGAAGCACTCGAGGTTGTACAAGCGCAGTTACGGCGACTACGACGTGTAGTCGAGGATATGTTTACTCTCGCGAGAGCAGACGCGAGTGCGTACTCACCCGTGCGGGAGAGCTTTTACCTCGATGAAGTCGTGATGGAGAGCGCAAGGGCTGCACGGGTGCTAGGCCAGGGCCGCCACGTTCAGATCGATTCGACGCATGTAGCGACGGACACTCCCTATGTCGGTGATGAAGGGCTGATCCGGCAAATGGTTTTGATTCTGCTCGACAATGCCGTTAAGTACACAGACAACGGCGGAAATGTATCGATTTCGCTGCAAAGGTCACGGGATGGCTACGACATCTCCGTCACTGACACAGGCCGCGGAATTCCTGAGGTGGATCAACCTCATATATTCGACCGTTTTTACCGTGTGGATAAGGCTCGGTCCCGATCCGATACGGGTATGGGTGGTGGAGCGGGACTTGGATTGTCCATCGCAAAATGGATCGCGGACCTCCATCGCGGCGCCATCGAGCTTGTTCGTTCCGGGCCAGAAGGAAGCATATTCCGAGTATTCCTGCCTTTCGACAGCCGTACCGCCGGACCCCGAGAGCGCATCTACGAGTCTATCGACGATGCACACCTGAACAAAATCATGGTGAACTCTTCACGGGAGCATTCAGCTTAAAGACCCGCTTCGCATTGTCGTGTAAGACGAGCGGCCAATATTGTTCCGGGATCGCTCGCTTGAATGCCTCGAGATACAGCTTGACGTTCGTGAGTGGCCAATCTGATCCGAACATCATTTTGGTCGGATCCTCTACATACCCGAATATCCAGGATATCGGCTCGATCATGTAGCGCTTCAGATACTCGTCGGACATTTTTGAAAGGTCGCCTATGACGAAAGCCGAGCATTCAAGATAGACATTTGGGTTCTTATAAGCTACTTCGGCGGCGGATTGAATCCATGGGTTTCCGCAATGCGCAAGAACAAATGTCGTCTTCGGGAAGTCGACCGCAACTTCATCGATCGTGAGCGGGTCTGCGTATTTCAATTTGCCGGTCTTCGTGTATGTATCTCCGGTGTGGAACACAACGGGCACATCATGTTTCTGCGCGATGCGGTACAGCGGCTGGTAAGCGGGATCGGCGGCATAACGATGCGCATAACCCAGATACACCTTTATGCATTTGTACCGCCCACTCCTGATGGCCCTTTCCACCGCGGCGGGGCGGATTGAGGCGCCGACCCCAATGCATTGAACAATATTCAAACCGGGCCAGGCTCCGCCGCCTTCACCTTGCTGATTGAGGTGGGCAATTCCACCTACGACTCCAGCCGCGCGCCACTGCTCCAGGAGTGCTTCCGGAGTCTTGTCTTTGCCGTCGAAGATCGTGTGGACGTGAGCGTCAATGACGGGTTGCTGAGCCCGCATCGGCTGGCCGCCGGCGAGGAGCAGCAGCGTAACCAGCCCTCGGAGACATGCAGAAGAGAAAAGGCGCACAAACCGATTGTAAGTTGGGAATAAGGACCGCCTGATTTGCACCGGCGATCCTTTCATAAGCGTACTAAAAACAGGTATTTCAACGCGAACTGGATCACCCGGGCCTCGGTGCTTGTCGAGATGATCTGACCGAATCCGGCGCCCAGGTTCACACCGGGGACACCAAGATTCGTGTGATTGAACAAGTTAAAGAATTCTGACCGGAACTGAAGACGGTGGCGTTCGGTGATGCTGATCATCTTGGTCACATTCACGTCCACGTTCACCAGCCCCGGTCCACGAAGAATCCCCACACCGGAAGTCCCGAAGATCTGACCGGGAGTGAAGCCGGCGCGTGTCGGATCTGTTTGGATGGGCACGAACGCCGAAGCATCCAGATAATTATCAACAGTGCGCCGGTCTTCCGATAGTTCACCGCTGCCGATCCGGTTGGGCCTGCTTCTTCGCTCACCGCCGATACTCACCGGCTCAGCCTGCGTGACGGTAAGTGCGAGCCCGCTCTGGACTGTAAGGATCGGAGCGAGTTCCCAACCACCCAGGATCGAACGAAGAATCGATCGCTGTCCTGAGCTTCCGTATGGCAACTGCCAAACGGCGGAGGCGATGAACCTGTGCTTCACATCGAACTCAGCCGGGCCATACTCCGACCTCCGATCCAGACCATTCTGCGCTTCCCTGAATGCGCCGACATCCGTGCCGTTGCCCGTCCCACTGGTCGAAAGATGATCGACAGCGTTGGTCAACGCCTTGCCCCATGTATATGAGGCTTGGCCCGAAATGCCTGCGGAGAAGCGCTTTTCCAGACGGACTTGAAGTGAGTGATAGTTCGATACTCCGATATTCTCGAGGTACTGGACGGTATCGCCGCTGATACCTAAAGGAGCGAGCGGGGGCGGTCCAACGACAGGAGCGCCGGCAGCGTTAAACGTAAACGGCCGCTGATTCAGGTTGCGAAATGCCGGTAGTTTCAGACCCCGATGCCCGACGTACGCGGTATCGAATAGCAGCCCGGCGCCGAGTTCCTGCTGAATGCCAAAGTTCCACTGCTGCACGTACGGCGTACGCTGAAACCTTTCCTCCCGAGCGTCGCCGGATTGACCTGAGCCGGATCGAGTAGTCCTGAGGTATCCCGTTTTGCAGCCGAAAGAATTCTGCTCCCGCCTTTATGTGTTACTGCCTGTGATGTTACGGTCAAACTGGATGATGTACGGGAAATTGAAACCGAGCAGTCCTTCCCGACCCTGCCGGTTCGCATGGTTGTAAAAAATACCGTACGCGCCCCGAACAACGGTACTTGTGAAAGCGCGGTAGGAGAAGCCAATGCGCGGAGCAAAGTTGTTGTAGTCAGGGTGGATCAACGACCGATCGAATAGGCTGCCGTCTTTCGCCGAAACGAAGGCCCCTGCATCAGGAATAAAGTTGGCCCACTGGTTATCCCTTTCCCGGGGCGGTGTACCAAACTCATATCAACTCCGAAATTCAATGAAAGCTTGGGCGTAATCTTCCAATCATCCTGAATAAAGGCGAAGTACATCCGCTGGAAGATGTTGAATACCGTGTTCGAATCCTGCCTGTAGCGCGTGGGGAATCCCATCAAAACATCGGCAATGCCGCCCTGGTAATCGTTGTTCTGACCACTAAATCGGCCGGTAAAATTGAACTGTCCGAGAAGCGTACTGACGTCGCGTATTCCTGTCTGCGCATGGAGAAGCTCCGCCCCGGCTTTGACGGAATGGGCGCCACTGATCCACGCGATGGATCCGCGGTAATCCAATGATCGGGGAGTTTGGAACTGTGCGACTGACGTTGTTCGCCCGATGCGGCGTCCAATTGAGCCGGGTAGATCGAACACCGGCAGTCCACCGCAAATACTCTCGTCCGTAGGGGCTCCTCGCAAGCCCACAACCTCTTCCGGACAACCGGAGCCCGTGTTCGGTGGCTTCTGATCATAGTCTCCGCGCGACCAGCCGAACCGTAGATCAGCCAACATGGAGGGCGAGAATACCCACGTTCCGCCAGCCGCTATCCCATGGCACCGCCACAGCGCATATCCGAACGTATCGTTCGTCGCCGCTTCCGCCAATCCCGGTTTGGGCGCAGGTTTGAACAGGTTCGTATCCGAGAACGAATACCGCCCGAACAGGTTCAGTTTCGGCGATACGGTGTGGTCTAGACGTATATCGAACTGATCAGTCGGGTTCCGGGTAATCGACACATTAACGAAGTTGTTGTCGATGTCGCCCGTCCGGCCGGCATTTGGATCTGGATTTACGGCCAGGATCGCGCGCCCGAC
Source organism: Bryobacteraceae bacterium (assembly GCA_963825845.1). Taxonomy (GTDB): domain Bacteria; phylum Acidobacteriota; class Terriglobia; order Bryobacterales; family Bryobacteraceae; genus DASQDN01. The sequence continues at coordinate 10,128 of CAWGVL010000031.1, forward strand.
CGGATCGATGAATCGCTCAGGGATCACCCAGCAGTTGCCTCGTCCGTCATTACAATCGGCAGACGCGGGCTGCCGAATGTCTTGGCCGCTGTCAGTTGGATTGAAGGGATTTGCGATCGATCTGGTGAACATCCCCCTCTTCCATATCGGTTGAGGGACCGACGTGAGGTAGACGGTTCCACGTCTGTCGCGAAACCCTCGTAATCACCGAAGAAGAATGTGCGATTACGAACGATAGGTCCGCCGATCGTACCTCCAAACTGGTTGCGTAGACGAAATGGTTTGTCGGCGCCGGTCCCATTCGAAAAGAAGTTCGTCGCGTCCAACACGCGGTTGCGATGGAACTCATAGAGCGACCCGTGGAGCATGTTGGTACCGGACTTGATTACGGCGTTGATCAGCGCTCCGGCGCTTCGGCCAAACTCAGCCGAGTATGCGTTTGTCTGTATCTTGAACTCCTGCAAGGCGTCAACGGAAGGTTGGACAACCTGCATGTTACCGCCACGGAAGGAGTTTGAATACGAGGTATTGTCCACCCCGTCGAGAAGAAACGCGTTCTGAAACGCGCGGTTGCCATTCACGTTGAAGGCGCCCTTGAACTCGATCGACTGCAACCGGGGTGTAGGTAAAAGAACCCCCGGTGAAAGCAGCGCGAGTTGATTATAGTCTCGACCATTCAGCGGGAGTTCAACAATCTTCTGAGTGTCTATGACTGAGCCGCGACCCGACGTTTCGGTCTCGAGCAGCGGCGTGGTCGCTATAACATTCACTTGTTCCGTCGTACTACCCAACTCCATACGTATGTCGAGTCGCACGCTCTGATTCACCTGAAGCGTGACACCGGATTGTACTGATTGTTTGAAGCCAGGCGCGGTCACAGTGATCGTGTAAGTACTTGGCCGCAATGCGGGGAAACTATATTGACCTTCTCGGTAAGGAGCGCTTGAATACGCGCTCCCGTCTGTTCTTGTACGGCGGTCACTTGGGCATTGCCCTGCACGGCACCGAATGGATCTGTGATCATGCCGGTAAGACTTGCGGACTCAGACTGCGCCCAAACCAATGATGCGCTAGTGAGGAGAGTGAGAATCGACCCCGGTATTCGTTGCATGTAGCCCTTCCCTCACGCATGTAAGCACAGAATCCCGAAAAAGTGGCTCATAATTTTCGCAGCTTGTGTTCGAGAATGGAAGAGTGAAGCGCTCCGGGTTTGCTGATTTACCGTTACACGGCGGGCGGATTCCACCCTGGTTGGCCAGCCGCATGTCTCAACTCGGCTCCGCTATCGTGGAAAGCATTCTGCTACAGTACGGCCACTCGGAGTTGCTCTCACGACTCAGCGATCCGTTCTGGTTTCAGGCGCTCGGAAGTGTTATGGGTATGGACTGGCATTCATCAGGCATAACCACATCCGTCTTGGGAGCACTGAAGCGCGGGCTGAATCCGAGGGCATCTGAATTGGGGCTCTACTTCTGTGGCGGACGCGGGAAGCAGTCCCGCAAGACGCCCTCCGAGTTGATGGCCGTCGCGGACCTTCGAGGCCTGAATGGTGACGACTTGGTGCGGACAAGCCGGCTCACAGCGAAGGTAGATAACAACTGCATCAGCGACGGGTTTCAGATCTATCTGCATGCGTTTGTCGTAGCCGCCAACGGCGAGTGGGCGGTGGTTCAGCAGGGGATGAATGATACGGCAGGAATGGCAAGGCGCTACCACTGGCATTCCGCCTCAGTTACCGATTTCACGTCCGAACCACACACTGGAATTGTGGGCGAGCCGCAAGGCCCGATTCTCAACCTCGTCGATGAAAAGGCTGCCACGGCGCGGACTGCATTGCTCACCATTGCGCATGAATCGCCAGACCTCACGCTTCACCAAGTACGACACCTTACAATGCCCAGACACCATGAGGTTCGGAGCGCGGATGTCGATCTCAAGCGGTTGGGATCGGTGCTCGCGGTAGCGTACGACCGGGACTTGAAGAGCTTCGCGGACCTTTTGCTCGTAGAAAACCTCGGACCGCGCACGCTGCAGACGCTGGCGATGGTAGCGGAGGTAATTCACGGCGCACCGAGTCGTTTTGACGATCCGGCCCGATTCTCCTTCGCGCTCGGAGGAAAGGATCGGCATCCCTTTCCCGTACCGCTGCGGACGTTCGATCAGTCAATCGATGTGTTGCGGAAGTCGCTCGACAAAGCTCGTCTTGACGGAGGAGAAAAGGTCAAGGGCTTCCGCCGTCTGCACAGGTTCGTCGAAGCAGTAGGAACGCGAATGACAGTCGAGGCAGATCTGCAGGCCGTGGTGAAACATGAGATGGAGATCTCACCTTCGCTCGGCGGACGCAGTGTGTTCGACGACAACCCGAAATCCACGAAGAACCGGCAGATGACATTGTTCTAGGCGCGGATCTCCCCACGGCTGCGCTCGCGGGCACAAGACCGCAGGCGCGAACACCTCCCGAAATATTTCAGCTACAAACCTGCGTTCACCCAGGCAGGCGGATCGCTCGCCGGAAACGATTCCATCGATGACTCGTTGACGATTTGATCATGCAACCGGCGTTTCTGCTCGCGCGCCCTCTCTCCAACCAGGCCGCGGTACATGAGGAAGGCTCCGGCGGCCGCCCATGGGATATGCGACAACCTGTGCTTTCGAACACCGTAGGCCATGAGAGCAATCCCCCCACTGATAAGGGACGCGTTCATCAATGTTATTTTTCGTTGCACCTTACTATCATGACGTCATTGCGGGCAGATCAGCTAGGCGAGTAATCATCCGGTCGTGAAGCAGCCGTGATCTCATGGTATTGACCAGCCTCTGGACTGCAAAAGGACACGTCGATGAGCGCGCCGACCATCATGGAAGATCAGACAACCGCTTACCAGCACACGGCCGATGAAGTGCTTGCTGCGCTCAAAACCGACGACCGAGCCGGCTTGACTGAAGAAGAAGCGCTAAGCCGCCTAGAGCATTACGGCAAGAATGAGCTTACCGCAGAAGAACCCATACCTGCCTGGCGAAAGTTTCTCGCGCAGTTTCAAGATGTTCTTGTAATCCTTTTACTGGCGGCAACGGCCATCTCGTTCGCGTTGTGGCTGTACGAACGTGAATCGTACCTGCCCTATGAGGCGATTGTCATATTCGCAATCGTACTGCTCAACGGGATCATGGGATACATTCAGGAATCACGAGCGGAGAACGCGATAGCTGCTCTGCGGAAGACGGCAGCTGCTCAGGCGAGAGTGATTCGCAGTACTGAACTGCGGAGCGTTCCGTCGGCGGAGTTAGTCCCGGGCGATCTCATCCTTATCGAAGAGGGCGATACCATCCCCGCAGATGCGCGTGTCATTCAGTCCACGGCCTTACAAACAGCGGAAGCCGCGTTGACAGGTGAAAGCCTCCCTGTCTCAAAGAGCATTGCGCCGATTGCAGCCGAAGTCGGTCTCGGCGATCGCGAAAATATGGTTTTCAGCGGGACGACGGCTACTTACGGACGCGGGCGGGCGGTAGTAGTCATGACGGGCATGCGGACTGAGATGGGACGCATCGCCGGCATGTTGAGAGATGCTCCCACAGAAACCACTCCGTTACAAAAGGAACTCGACCGCGTTGGAAAGTTGCTCGGGATCATCGTTGTGATCATTGCTGTCGTGATGATTGCCACTATCTTCGTGACTGAACGTGTGAGTGGTCTTTCAGCAATCTTCGATGTATTGATCCTAGGTGTCGCTCTGGCGGTCGCGGCGGTTCCGGAAGGTCTGCCCGCCATCGTAACAGCCGTCCTTTCCTTGGGAGTGCAACGTATGGCGGCAGAAACGCAATCGTGCGGCACCTCTCTGCCGTAGAAACCCTGGGTTCGGCGAGCATTATCGCATCGGATAAGACCGGCACGCTTACGAAGAATGAAATGACTGTTCGCACAATTGTCACGGCGAGCGGACGCGTAAGTTTAAGCGGTACGGGCTATGCGCCCGAAGGCGAGATGACAAAAGACGGTGGCGGCGCGCTAGACGCTGCACTATCGTTCGAGTTGCAGCGCGCGCTCGCCGTTGCCGACCGCGCCAACAACGCCGTGCTTCAACATCATGAAGACCGTTGGACTGTACAGGGCGATCCGACCGAAGGCGCCCTCATCGT